>CAYPTB010000029.1:0-238920 GCA_964413535.1 uncultured Planctomycetaceae bacterium
ACGGACAGTCGAGGAGCGCGTCGCCGACGCGCACGCGCAGGCCGTTCGTCAGGTCGCCGAGGCCGAGGAGCGGGCCGCCGGCGGCACGCACGCTCGCCGACTGGAAATTGACCTGCAGGCCCTCGAAGGCCGGCATGTTCGGCACCGGGACCGGGAAGGTCGCGACGCCGGAGGGATCCGCGACGACCGCGTCGAACAGGAGGATGTGCGCGCCGATCGCGCCGCCCGCGTGCGCGAAGCAGCCGTTGCCGACGTCCGTCGTCCCGTTGATGAGGCCGTAGAGCAAGAGCGCGACTGCGCCCGGATCGTTGCCCGCCGAGCCGAGCTCGAAGGTCGCGTTGCCGACCGTCGCGCGGTCGTTCGAGTACAGGCGCGGCGGCTCGGTGTCACTGCAGCCGTCGCCGATGTAGACGTTGTAGACCGCGCCCGGCGCGACGAGCGCCACCGGGAGCGAGCTCACTCCCGGGCCCGGCGCGAACGCGTCCATCGTCAGCGTCGACGCGATCGGCGCGGCGTCGGACAGGAACGAGAAGTTGTGGATCGTGTTCCACACGACGGGGTTGTCGCCGGTCGAGAACACGAGCTCGGAGCCGTTGCGCACCATCGTCCAGCCGTTCCCGGCGTTGTCGTCGGGATCCAGCGTGAGCGCGTCCTGGACCTGCGCGCTGGGACAGATCGGGATGCGGAAGGCGCCGACCCCGCGGTGGTTGTCGCGGTTGTGGATCGCGTACTCGTAGCGGTAGAGCCCCTCGACGGGGCCGATCACGTTGACGCCGACGTACAGGCGCCCGTCCTCGCTGCCGTTCGAGGCCGACGCGACCGTCGCTCCCGCCCATGCGTCGAGGACGCTGCCCCACGTCGGGCCAGCGCCGATGTTCGCCGACATGTCCCACTCGTTCTGGCCCGCCTGGAACGCCGGCGTGAAGGGCTTCCAGCCGAAGTTGTCGTCGCGCAGCGCTGCCGCCTCGCCGCGCGCGACGTAGTGCGAAGCGTAGTAGAAGCTCGCGCTCCCCGGCTGGTGCAGCAGATCGCGATCGCCGATCTTGACGCGGTGGCCGATCGGGCCGAGCCCGCCGCCGAAGAAGCTGCGGCTGCCGTCGCAGTCGTTCGGCGGCGACACGGGCGGGTCGCCCTGGTCGAAGTAGCTGCAGTTCGGGTCCCACAGGCCGAGCCACGGATCGATCTCGTCCGGCGGCCCGAGCCAGAAGTTGTCGCCGTTGTTGCTCGTGCTGTACGTGTCCGAGCAGCCGACGCCCAGGAAGGTCCCCGGGCTCGGGTTCTGGCATGGCGTGCACTGGCTGCTCGAGAGCGCGAAGAACGCGTGCTTGACCCAGCTGCGGTCGGAGATCTGCCACATCCGACCGTTCTCCTCGCGCACGACGAGGAACGAGATGAACGGGTGGTTCGAGTTCATCGCCTGCAGCCACGGGATGTTCACCGTCCCGACGTTGCACGAGGTCGTCGCCATCGCGAACGCGTTGTTCCCGTTCGGGAACGAGCCCGTGTGCGCCTCCGACTCGAAGAAGGTGAGCCCGCCGAGCGCGACGTCGAGGCCGGGGACCGTGTTCGACTGCGCGGCGCGGGGCGCCGCCAGACCGAGCAGGGCGAGCGTGCAGAGGAGAGCGGGACGGGGCATGGTGAGGGCCTTTCCTGAGCGTCGAGCCGGGGGCGGGTGATCCCATTCCACTCCCCGCGCGGCGGAGGCGCAACCCGCGCCTCACGTCGTACGAAATCCGTTCGAAGCCGGTTCGGACCGGCCTCCCGGGGGGCAGTCTATCCCGCTCGCCCCTCCCGGGCCGGCACGAGGTACACGTCGTCGCCGTCCTCCACCGGATCGCTCAGCGCGGCGCGGTCGCGCACCTGCTCGCTGCCCACGAACACCTGGACGTGGTCGAGCAGCGCACCGCTCGCGTCGACGACATGACCGGCGAGCCCCGGGTGCAACTCCTCGAGGCGCGCGATCACCTCGGCGACGGTCCCCGCGACGACGTGCACGTCCTCGAGCGCCGGGAAACGGCGCAACAGGTGCGGAGTGACCTGGACGTGCACCATCGCGCTACCAGCCGGCGGCCTGCCCGTCCTTGCGCGACTCCGACGCGCCGTAGAACACGCCCGACTCGAGATCGCGCAGGATCGCCTGGTAGCCGCCGAAGCCCCCGACGTCCCACCCGACCTCGTGGCCGCGCTCGAGCAGCTCGCGCGTCGTCTCCCACGAGTAGCCGGTCTCGAGGAACACGCGTCCGCCGTCCGTCATGCGCGAGCCCGTGGGCTGCGACGAGCCGGTGTGCAAGATGCGCGGCGCGTCGCCCGCCTCCTGCAGGTTCATGCCGAAGTCGATCAGGTTCGCGAGCACCTGGACGTGCGCCTGCGGCTGCGTCGCGCCGCCCATCACGCCGAACGCGAGCCACGGCTTGCCGTCCTTCGTCACGAACGCCGGGATGATCGTGTGGAACGGGCGCTTGCGCGGCGCGTAGGTGTTCGCGCGCCCGCCGGCGAGGTCGAACAGCTCGCCGCGATCCTGCAGCACGAAGCCGAGCCCGTCGGGCGTCACGCCCGAGCCCATGCCGCGGTAGTTGCTCTGGATCAGCGAGACCATGTTGCCCGCGGCGTCCGCGGTGCACAGGTACACCGTGTCCCCCTCTTCGAGCGACGGGTTGCCCGGCTCGACGCTCTTCGCCGCGCGCTCGGCGTCGATCTGCGCGCGCCGCCCCGCCGCGTACTCCTTCGAGATCAGCTCGGCGACCGGCACGCGGGCGAAGTCCGGATCCGCGTAGAAGCGCGCGCGGTCCTCGAACGCGAGCTTCTTCGCCTCGACGAAGTGATGCACCCAGTCCGCGCTCCCGAAACCCATGGCGGCGACGTCGTACGCCTCGAGCACGTTGAGCATCTGCAGCGCGGCGATGCCCTGACCGTTCGGCGGCAGCTCCCACACGTCGTAGCCGCGGTAGCTCGTCGAGACCGGATCGACCCACTCCGAGCGGTGCGCCGCGAGGTCGTCGTACGCGAGGTAGCCGCCGGCGTCGCGGACGCTCGCGGCGAGCGCGCGCGCGATCGGTCCCTCGTAGAACCCGTCGCGGCCGCCCTCGACGAGCGCGCGCAGCGTGCGAGCGAGGTTCGGGTTGCGGAAGAGCTCGCCCTTCTGGGGCGCGCGGCCGTCGATCGTCATCTGCTCGGCGAAACCCGGGTGCTCGGAGAGCAGCGGCACGCTCTTCGCCCAGTAGTGCGCGATCAGCTCGGTGACCGGGAAGCCCTCCTCGGCATACGCGATCGCGGGCGCGAGCACGTCGGCGATCGGCAGCCTGCCGAAGCGCTCGTGCAGCGTGAACCAGCCGTCGACGCAGCCGGGGACCGTGACCGGCAGCGGCCCGCGCGGCGGAATCGTCTCGCGGCCGAGCTCGCGCACGCGCGCGCGCAGCTCGTCGAGCGAGAGCGCGGCGGGCGAGCGGCCGCTCCCGTTGAGCCCGTGCAGCCGCCCGCTCTCCGCGTCCCACACGATCGCGAACAGGTCGCCGCCCAGGCCGCAGCCCGTCGGCTCGACGAGCGCGAGCACCGCGTTCGCCGCGATCGCCGCGTCGACGGCGCTCCCGCCCTCGCGCAGGACCGCGAGCGCGGCCTGCGTCGCGAGCGGCTGGCTCGTCGCGACCATCCCATGGGTCGCGACGACCTCGGAGCGTGTCGCGAACGAGCGGCCTGTGATGCGATCGGAGGGCACGGGCGTGTGGGCGTGGGCGTGGGCGAGCGCGAGACAGAGCACGGGACAGAGCGCGGGAACGAGAGACAGGACGCGGGGCATCGTCGCTCCTTGGTCGGTGGACTGCTCGGGGGTTGTACCATCGGCCGCGGATCGGTGCGGGAGAGCAGCCGCTCGCTCCACGCGGGCGCGAGACGACGTAGCGCGGCACCGCCGGCGTCGTCATCTCCAGACAGTCACGCCCAGACCGTCACGCCCAGACGCCGGTCCGCAGCTCCTGCTTGCAGATCTCGCGCAAGAGCGCCGTCGCGTAGCAGCCGCGCGGCAGCGAGAAGCGCAGCTCGAGGAACGTCCCCAGGTCGTCCGAGCCGCTCTCCGCGCCGACCTCGGACGCCCGGAACCGCAGCGGCCGCCGCGCTCCCCGCCCGCCCGCGCGCGCCGCGCGCCGGCACAGCCCCTCGTCCGCGAGCACGTCGCCGATCAGCGCGCGCTCGAGCGCGCCCGGCGCCCCCGCGGACCACGTGAGGTCGCGCCCCGGGAGCGGACCGCTCGGCGAGATCTCGAACTGCGCGAGGCGCTCCGCCTCCGCCGCCGGGTCCTCGACCAGGAACACGGCGCCGCTGTCGTGCTTCCACGCGAGGTCGCCGGGCACGAGCTCGTCGATCCGCGCGAGCCCCGAGCGCAGCCGCTCGGCGAGCACGCGGTTGAAGTAATCGGACTGCCACGCGGACACGAAGAAGATCCACGAGCGGCGGTCGAGCGCGCGCACCGCCTTCGCCGGGTCGGCGTTCATCCGCTCCATCGCGCGCGTGACCCGCGACGCCTCGTGGAAGCCGGCCGGCCACGCCTTCGCCGCCTGCGCGTACTCCCCCTCGTCGAAGAGCTGGCGCGCGCGCAGCACGTGGCCGGTGTCGAGGCTCGACGCGCGGCCGCCGAGGAGCTCGACCGCGCTCTTCCAGTCCTCCGCCAGCAGCGCGGCGCCGACGAGGTGCGCGTCGCCGCGGTGACCGAAGCGCTGCGGCCCGAAGTAGTTCGGCACGCCCGAGAGCGCGAGGGCGTCGAGCACGGCGTGCACGTCCCCCAGCCGCTCGGGTCCGACGTCGCGCAGGCGGATCACGAAGCGGTTCCCCGCGAGGTGACCCTTCTTGAGCTTGTTGTGGTGCCGCTCGACCGAGAGCACGCGGATCCCGCTCAGGTCGAGCCGCCGCACGTCGTCGGGATCGACGCCCTGGATGCTGAGGAACTGCGTCGTCACGGCGCGCGCGTCCTTCAACCCCGCGATGCCGACGTCGCGCGCCTTGACGCCGAGCGCGCGGGCGATCTCGTGCACGGCGCGCACGCTCGTCCGGCCGCGCTTCTCGATGCGCACGACGACGTGCTCGCCCGCGCCGTCCGGCTCGTACAGCGGGATCTCCTCGACGCGGAAGTCCTCGTAGCGCCACTTCGCGACGGCCGGGATCGGCGGGTGGCCCTCGGTGACGTACGGGAGCTCGTCGTGGTGATCCATCGTCGCGGTGTCCGACACGGTGCAACGCGCCAGGCTACACGATCGAGCGGCCGGATCGCGCGCTCCGCGGGCGGCGTGGAGCAGGACGCGATCACGGCGTCCGCTCGGGGCGCGACGATGTGGGCGCGGTGCTCCGAAAAGGAAATGGCGCCCACGCTCCCCGGTTTTTCCGGGACACGTGGACGCCCATTCCCTGCCCTGGGGGGCGGGAGCTCCTCCTTCGTCTACCTACCGCCGGAAGGGGACACGTAGGAAGTCGAGCGACGGGAGGTCGTCGCCGGGCTCGAGCCCGGTGACTGCGTCGCCCAGGTCGAACAAGACCTCGAAGCGGAGGAACGCGACGGGCTTCGCCGTGAGATCGGCGATGTTCGACGTCCAGCCCGTGACGGGGGAGTCGGACGGCAGCCCGGCCGCGCTCGCGCCGGTGCCCTGGAAGCGCACCGTGATCGAGGACAGCGGGTCGAGAGTGTCGGCTTCGGCGCCCGTGAACACCTGGAAGAAGCGCGGGATCAGGCGGTACCGAACCGCACTGCCCGGCGCGAACGAGGTGAGCGTGGGGCCGTTCGAAGCCACGGTGAGAGCCAGCTCGGCGGTCACGCTGTTGTAGGTCGCCGCCGCGACGTCGAAGCGAGCGCTCGACGCCGGGTTGCTGACCTGCTCCAGCACGATCGCGAAGCTGCGGAGGAGGGCGGTGTTGCGCAGGTACAAGTCCTGGGGCTTGCCCAGGAGCGTGTGCGCGTCGACCAGCAGGGTGCGACCGTCGAGCGCGACGTAGGGGACGTCGGGCCCGACGTTCAGCGTCTCGGGACCCAAGAGCGCGGGCACGTCGTCGACCTCGC
Source organism: uncultured Planctomycetaceae bacterium (assembly GCA_964413535.1). GTDB lineage: Bacteria > Planctomycetota > UBA1135 > UBA1135 > CAYPTB01. Next base: position 6,038 of record CAYPTB010000029.1, read on the forward strand.
CGTCCTTGTTCGCGTCGAGCACCTTCCCGGTCGCCGGGTCGATGCCGCCGAAGAAGAACGTGGTCACCGCCGGCCCGCCGGGATCGCACGCGGCCGCCCCGAGCGGGATCCACTTCGACCGAGCCCGCGAGCGCCGGCCGAACGTCGGCACGAGCACCTTGGGCGCAGGCGAGAAGCGGGTCGCGAGCGAGACGCCCGGGGGCAGGAGCAGACCGCCTTCGGCCACGCCAGCCGCGTGGATCTGGATCAGACCCGGGCCGCCGCTGCCGCCCGAGCCGAAGTGTCCGTACGCGGTGTTGCCCTTGCCGCCCTTGCCGCCGAGCGCGGTGATCGCGCCGACGCCGAGAAGGCGGAAGTCGAGCTTGCCGCCGGCTTCCATGACGATGTGTCCGCCCGAGCCGCCGCCCGAGCCGCCCCCGAGGGGCGAGCCGCCGGACAACGACTGTCCGGACGCGCCGCGACCGCCGTCGGCGATGATCCTCCCACTGGGCCCGATGACGATGTCGCCTTGGGCTTGCATGTAGAGGAATCCCGCACCTCCGCCCCCGCTGGCTCCCTTGCGGTCGCCATTGGGGAAGCTCGGGTTCGGGAACGTCCCGCTGAGCACGGAATCGCCTCCTGCACCGCCGCCGCTACCGGCCATGGGGCCGGACAGCTCACCCTGGACGAGCTCCCCCGTGATGGGGTCGATCCGAGCGCCGAAGAAGTCGTTGCTCGGGTCGCCGTCTTGGAAGGGAGATGAGCCGACCACGCCGCCTTTCGGCTGCATCTGGCCGGTCTGCGCTCCCTTCGCCAACGACGAGCCCTTCTCGCCGGGCAGGGCCTCGAGGCCGGGGTTCAAGCCGGACTGCTTGGGGCTGAAGACGCCCCCGCCGCCGCCGCCGGCCAAGGTCTTGTCGAAGCCGCCGGAGCCGTAGCCCGACTCTCCGCCGCAACCGCCCATCATCGGGACGCCGAAGCTCCCTTCGCCGTGACCGCCCGCCGCCGACGACTGCGCCGGCTCCGGGCTCGCAAGTCCGCCGCGGCCGCCGCCGCCCGCGCCGGGCGCACCCATCGACGGGTGCGAGCCGGGGTCGAGCGACGGAGGCTGGCTCGCATCGAAGCCGCACACGTCGATGCGGCCCTCGATCCGAACATCGCCCGAGGCCCGCAGGTGCAGACCCATCGCGCCCTCGATGCGCAGCGAAGCGCCGCTCTCGACGACGAAGTCACGGACGTCGACCAACCCGTCGACGACCGCCTGCTGCAGGCTGCCGTCGAAGTTCGGGCCGCCGACGATCGTCCCCGACGTCGCGTCGAGCACGAGCGAGGTGCCGGCCGGGATGCGCCAGTCGAACTCGCCGCCGGGACCGCCGGTGCCGGCGAAGCCGTTCACCGCCTTCAGACGACCGTCGCCCCACTGGGCGCTCGGCTCTTCGAACACCGCCGCCTCGTCTTCGAACGAGAGCGCCCCGCCGAAGTCGAAGTCGTCGCGGAACTCGTCGGCGATGACGCCGGGCGGATCGAAGCCCGGGTCGTTCAGGACACGCGTGCTGAAGACCGCGAAGTCGTTCAGCGGGAGCATGTTCGTCTGACCGACCAGGTCCTCGAAGCCCGCGTCGACGACGACGCGGATGTTGCTCGCCTGCGGCAACGCGCCCAGCGGGACGAGGCGGATCCTCGCGCCCGTGGACGAGCAGTTCTGCAGGAGCTCGAGCTTCGTCGGGACGGGAGCCCAGGCCCCCACGCCGCCGTCGCACTCGAGCCGCAACCGGCTCGGATTCAAGTTCGTCGCCGCGCCGTCGATCGGTTGATCGAGCTCGAGGATCACGGCGACCGCGGTCGTGACGTCGCTCATGAAGTTGAGCGGGACGTCCTGCGGCTCGGAGTACGTGAAGCTCGCGGGATCGAACTCGAAGTACACGCGCTCGTCATCGTCGGCGCCGATCGACAGGTACGTCGCGTTCAGATCCTGCGAGCCGACCAGCCGCACCACGGGGGCGGGCGGGCCGTCGACCGGATCAGCGAACACGACGCTCGGGTCGAGCGACGCGGGCGTGAGGAACGACACCGACGAGCTCTTGTCCAGCTTCTGGCCGGACTTCGCGCGGAGCTTGGGTCCGCCCGCTTTCCCGCCCCGAACCGTGAGCGCGTACATCACGCCACCGGGCTGGAGGCCGGCGTCCGAGTAATCGGGCGCCAACGGGCACGTCGGCTGGAAGACGACCACCTTGGGCGTCTTCATGAAGAACTCACCCGAAGCGGGCGCGATCGCTTGGGCCTGCAGGCCCATGGCATCGATCGCGATCGTGTTCAGGTTGACCGTGTCGAAGTCGACCGCCTTGTTGAAGGCGATCTCGATCGCGCGGTTGATCTCGAAAACCTCGCCGTCTCCGACGGAAATGGACAGGACCTTGAACGGTCCTCCACCTGCCCCGGCGTCTCCCGTAGCGGATCCTCCGCCACCACCGCAGGCTGTCACTCCCACCAAAAGACCAAGGGCAAGGATCCCCTCCTTCGCTTTCCATCCAATGGAAGGCATAGCGATCCACCCTTGAGTTGTCAGTCGATCCGGCCTTGCAGGACCCTCCTCGAGCTAGGACCGGACCGTGTACGTGAAGAAGGAGCAGTCGGGTGGGACGCCGCGTGGGCGTCCCACCCGCCAGAACTAGTCAGCGGAGACTAGAACTCCGGGTCGTTCGACCCGAACTTCAGGAAGTCGCCGTTGAATTGCTTCGCAGCGCTCTCCCAGAGGAGACGGCCGCCGTCGATGCCGCTCGCCGGACCCGCGGTGATCGCACCGAGGAGCGCCGGGTTCGGGATCGACTCGACGGACGAGTTCGCCACGATGCCGTTGATGATCGCCCAACCCGTCTCCAGGTTGTCGTCGTTGTCGCAGTCCGTATCGAGCTCGATCGGATCGTTCGGCGTGTTGTTCGACAGGAAGCCCTCCTGGAACACCAGGCTCACGTCCTCCAGCGGCTCTTCGAACCAGCAGCGGAAGGTCTTCGTCGCCGACAGCGGGAACTCGTTGTCGTTGAAGATGTCGAACTTCACGAGCGCCGTGAACTGCGTGCCGCCCGTCATGTTGATGAGCGTCAGCGAGGAGCCGGCGAGCGCGATGAAGCTGTCGATGTACAGCGTGTCCGGAATGCCCTCGTACTCGTTGCCGTCGAAGTCGAGCTGACCGTCACCGTCGCCGCCGTTGGCAACGTCGTCGGTCGCGAGACCCTGCGCGGCCAGCGCCGAGAAGGGGATCGCGTTGATCGAGTACACGCCGCCGAGCGACGTCACGACGAGCTCCGAGCCCAACAGGTGGTTGAACGACCAGGCCGTCTTGAAGAACGACGGGTTCTGGGCGGTCACGACGAGGTAGCCCTCTTGCCCACCGGCCGCGTTGTGGCAGTTGGTGAGCACGGACAGCGTGTCGGCGGGCGTCAGCATCTCGACGCGGTCGACGAGGAAGCAGTCCAGGGGCAGTTGCGAATCGAGCGGGTTCGCCACGGTGTTCACGTAGTCGAACTGCACGTTCGTGGCGCCGCTGACCGGCGACACGTTGCTGTTCGTCACGGAGACGACCGTGAAGAAGGGCCCACCCGGGGTGCCCACGAGGGCGGAACGGTGGATCGGGTAGACGAGGACGCTACCCGGGTTGCGCCCGTCCGCGAGGGTCGCGGGCGCGAGGACCGAGGCCACGAGGGCGGCGGTCCCGAACTTGGAAAACGCATTCATGACGTCTTGTTCTCTCCTTGGAGAAGTCTGGCTCTTTCGAGACTCAGTGGTTCACTCATTCTAGGGTCTTCGAGGCGATCCCGGAGGCAAGGAAATCGGAAAGCACTCCGTCGGCCCTAGGACCCTCGACCGTGGCTGGTTGGGGCTCTTCACCTCCCTTTTTCAGTTCGTCGATCCGGTTGGTCCGCGCGCGGGCGCAACGCCCGCGCGCATGGTCTTTCAGCGCGGCTTCGAGGTCGGAACGACCGGCGTGATCGTCCGGCCCTGGTCGTCCTTGCCGCGCTCGATCGCGTCGTCGAGGCAGAAGTACCAGTCGCCCTCTTCCCACGTCCACAGCAGCAAGTGCTCGGTGGTGCGCACGAGCTCCTCCCGCGAAGGCACCTGCAGGCTCGCGCGCACGTGCGCCGGGAGCTTCGCGATGACGAGCTCGGCCTCGGTCTCGACCTGCGCGACCGCGTCGAGCGTCTCGTAGTCGATCTCGAGCCCCAGGAGCTCGATCGAGTTCGTCTTCAGCACGCCCTGGCCGTACAGGCTGAGGAACCTCCCCTTGTCGACCTTCGCGCGCTGCGCGGGATCGACCATGTCGTACAGGGTGTCCCAGTCGTTCGCCTTGCGCAGATCCGTGTACAGGGCGATGCGCGCGCGCAGGTCGTCGTCGGCACCGGTGTCGGGAGCCGGACGGTGGGGTGCCGCCTGGGCGTCGCCCGTGACGAGCAGCGCCGCTTCGGCGTCGCCCTTGACGAGCAGGATTCCGCCGGCGACGACGACGAGGGAGAGGGCGGCGAGGATGCCCTTGCGCAGAATGCTCATTCGGGTGTTCATCTTGTTGTCCATCGTGGTGTCCTCTCTCCGCGCCTATTCGTTCGGAAGCTCGATGAGACGCACGCCGCCGAAGCCGACGTGCACCACCTCGTCCCGGCCGTCGCCGGTGGCGTCGCCGATGCCGACGCTGATCACGCCCTTGGTGTCCGCGACGCGGCCGCGGCGCACGTACACGCCCGCCTCGGTCATCGCGAAGACGCTCACGCCGAACTTGCCGGCGCCGACGATCTCGAGCGGCCCGCGGCCGTCGAGCTGCGCGAAGCTCGCGTCGAAGAACGCCTCGTCCGCGGGGAGCCCGGCGCTCAACGCTTCCCAGGCCTCGCCGCTCCAGCGGAAGAGGCGCAGCGGGTCGTGGCCTTCGTAGATCATGCCCGCAACGAGCAGCTCGGACGTGCCGTCGCCGTCGAGATCGGCCGCGTCGACAGCAAGATCCGAACCGCCGATGAGCGGCTCGGGGAGACCCTGCGACCAGTCGACGAACTCGCCGTCGACGAAGCGCCAGACCCGCGCACCCTTGTTCGTGGCCGCGAGGAGCTCCGGGCGGCCGTCGCCGTCCAGATCGAGCGCGCGAACCTGCGAGCCGTAGTCCTCGATGGGCAGGGGCTCGGCCAGCGTGCGCCAGACGCCGCGCTCGTCGCGCGAGAAGACGGTGAGCCCACCGGAGTCGGCGAAGAAGCCGAGCGCCGCGAGCTCCATCGTCCCGTCGAGATCGAAGTCCGCGAGCACGACGTCCGAGCACGGGCCCGCGGCGACGATGCCGTCGGACATCGAGCTCCACTTCGCCGTGCCGTCGTTCATGAAAACGTGCGGCATCTGGTCGTGTCCGGAGAACGCGATGTCGAGGTCGCCGTCGCCGTCGACGTCGGCGACCGACGCGCCGCCATAGCCCATGTCGCGGCGCATGCCGTCGAACGAGCTCTTCCACTCCCCGCCTTGCTCGGCGGGCGAGAGCCAGACGTGGATGCCGTCGCCGATCGTGCTGCGATCCCAGCGGCGCAGCGAAGCGACGACGTCGAGCCGCTCGTCACCGTTCAGGTCGGCGAGCTGCGGCTTGCCGCGCCAGTGGCCGACGTCGGCGAGCACGTGCTCGACGACCGGGACGATCGTCGGCGCCGGCGGCATCGGGAGCTCCATCGTCTGTTGGTCGGTCTGTTGGGGTTCGAGCTCGGCTCGTTCGGTAGCCGTGTCTGCGGGTTGCCTCTGGTCGCCGGCGTCAGAGACGGTCTGCGCGCCGGAGTTCCGCAGTGCGAGCATGCCGAGCACTGCGGCCGCTGCGGTGGACAGGCCGGCGATCAGCGCCATTTCGGCTTGGGGTTTCAACGGGGAACCTCCTCGTGGTTCGGGCGGTGTTGCGAGGTCATGTCGCGAGCGTCGGTCGTCGTGTCGCGAGCGGTGGTCACGGGGCGGGTCGTTCCCGAAGGGCAACAGCTCTCCAAAATAGGCATTCCTAGATTCCGCGCCACTGCGAACAGCCTCGATGCAACGTAAACAACATGTACAGAGGCTGGCGAGAGGCGGGGAAGACGCTGTCCTGCCGAACGGGATCGCACCCCTGAAACCGTACCCCACGGCGAGCGCGACGGTGGGAACGGTCCCGAGCGCGAGGCGATGCCTCGGTCCTTCGTGTCCCCGGTCGTGCGTGCCGCGCGATGCGGCGAGGTCCGCGCCCGTTTCCGAGCGTGCGTCGGGCGCTTCCCCGCCGTCCGCGCGGCGAGCCGCGCGGACGATCGGGCCGGCGCCCTCGGCCGTCCCTCGCTCCAAGTGTATCCCCGCTCGCCGGAAATGGGCCTTCCTTGCCTCACCCGTCGTTGGCGGTCTCGCCGTGATTCTCCACTCGATTCCGCGGAAGCGCAACGGCCGCCGCCGCACCGGACCCGGGAAAGTGCGAGCTCCCGGAGCCCCGGGGCAGCCAGGCGAACCGCGCGCCGACCCTCTAGGATGCGCGCGATGGCCGTCCCGAGCCGCCGAACGGGCTCTTCCAGCGTGCCGGTCGAGCTGCGCGGGGTCTCCAAGCGCTACTCCGCGCGCCCCGGGGATCGGCCGGCGCTCGAGCCGACCGACGCCCTCTTCCCCGCCGGCGCAACGAGCGTCCTGATCGGGCCGAGCGGCTGCGGCAAGTCGACGCTCCTGCGCCTGGTCAACGGGCTCGTGCAGCCGGACACCGGCGAGATCCTCGTCGGGGAGCAGCGCGTCGACGCCGCAACGCTGCCTGCGCTGCGCCTGCGCATGGGCTACCTGATCCAGGAGGGCGGTCTCTTCCCCCACCTCACCGCGGCCGCCAACGCGACGCTGATGGCCCGCCACCTCGGCTGGGAGCGCTCGCGGACCGAGGCGCGGCTCGCCGAGCTCGCGCGCCTAACGCACCTGCCCGAGGATGCGCTCGCGCGCCACCCCAGCGAGCTCTCGGGCGGCCAGCGCCAGCGCGTCGCGTTGATCCGCGCGCTCCTGCTCGACCCGGACGTGCTCCTGCTCGACGAGCCCCTCGGCGCGCTCGACCCGATGATCCGCTCCGACCTGCAGCGCGACCTGCGCACGATCTTCCGCAGCCTCGCCAAGACGGTCGTCCTCGTCACGCACGACCTCGCGGAGGCCGCCTGGTTCGCCGACGTGGTCTTCCTCATGCGCGCGGGGCGCATCGTGCAGCGCGGGTCGCTCGAGGAGCTCGTCGCCTCTCCCGCCGACGACTTCGTCGAGCGCTTCCTCGATGCGCAGCGCTCGTTCGAGGTCGGCCGATGACCGCGGCCGCCTGGGCGCTCGCAGCGCTCGCGGCGCTCGGCGCGCAACGCGACGCGTCCGTGCGGCCCGAGGTCGTCGTCGGCTCGAAGGGCTTCACCGAGTCGGTCGTCCTCGGCGAGATCGCGACGCTGGTCGCGCGGGACGCGGGCGCGCGGGTCTCGCACCGGCGCGAGCTCGGCGGCACGCGCGTCCTGTGGAACGCGTTGCGCGAGGGCGCGGTCGACGTCTACCCCGAGTACACGGGGACGCTGCTCGGCGAGGTGCTCGCGGATCGGACGGTACGGGGCACGGACGAGCTCGCCGCCGCGCTGCTCGAGGACGGCGTCGTGCTCGGCCCCGCGCTCGGCTTCGAGAACACGTATGCGCTCGGCGTGCGCGCCCAGCTCGCGCGCGAACGATCGCTGCGCGCGATCTCCGACCTGCGCTCGCACCCCGACCTCGTGCTCGGCTTCAGCAACGAGTTCATGGGCCGCGCCGACGGGTGGCCGGGGCTGCGCGCGCGCTACGCGCTGCCGCACCCTGCCGAGGGCATCCAGCACGAGCTCGCGTACCGCGCGCTCGAGAGCGGCGCGCTGCACGTGATCGACCTGTACACGACCGACGCCGAGATCGCGTACTACGGGCTCGTCGCGCTCGACGACGACCTCGGCTACTTCCCCGAGTACCAGGCGGTCTTGCTGTGGCGGCAGGACCTCGAGGAGCGCGCGCCGCGCGTCGTCGAGGCGCTGGCAGGCCTCGGCGGCCGCGTGAGCGCGAGCGCGATGATCGCGATGAACGCGCGCGCGAAGCTCGACCGCGTGCCCGAGTCGCGCGTCGCCGCCGACTTCCTCGCCGACTTGCTCGCGCGGCCGGTCGCGGCGCGCGCCGAGGACCGCGCGGCTCTGCTCGCGCGCGCGACCCTCGAGCACCTGCGGCTCGTCGCGGTCTCGCTCTTCGCCGCGATCGCCGTCGCGATCCCGCTCGGGGTGCTCGCCGCCCGCAGGCGCAGCTTCGGGCAGGCGGTGCTCGGGGCAACGGGGCTGCTGCAGACGGTGCCCTCGCTCGCGATGTTCGTCTTCCTCATCCCCCTGCTCGGGATCGGCGCGCCGCCGGCGATCGCGGCGCTGTTCCTCTACAGCCTCCTGCCGATCGTGCGCAACACCCACGCAGGCCTCGTGGGGATCGCGCCGCACCTCGTCGACGCGGCCCGAGCGCTCGGCCTGCCGCCCGCGGCGCGCCTGCGCCGCGTCGAGCTGCCGCTCGCGACCCCCGCGATCCTCGCGGGCATCCAGACCTCGGCCGTCATCAACGTCGGCACCGCGACGCTCGGCGCGCTGATCGGAGCGGGCGGCTACGGCCAGCCGATCCTCACCGGCATCCGGCTCGACGACACCGGCCTGATCCTGCTCGGCGCGGTGCCGGCCGCCGCGCTCGCGCTCGCCGTGCAGGGGGCCTTCGAGCTGCTCGCGCGCGTCGTCGTCCCGCGCGGGCTGCGCCTGGAGCGTCAGCCGAGCTGATCCCCGAGCGTCGGCCGCCCTACTCTCGGGCGCGCTCGTGCGGAAGGCGGCCCCACGCGAGCACGCGCGGGAACGGGAAGAAGAACGGACGGTCGTCCGCCAGGCGCGCGAGCAGGCGCGCGCGATACGCTTCGACGAAGCCCTCGAAATGCGCGCCCAACCGCTCGGCGTACGGGGTCAGGGTCGTTCCGCGCACCCATTCGACGACGTCCTCGGGGCCGGCGAGGCGGTGCGCGTAGATCGCGAGCCGCACGTGCTGCTCGGCGAGCCCGAGCCGGTCGAGCAGGTGCGCGTACTCGAGCGGCGCGAGCACGTTCACGGGTTTCGTCCAGCCGCCGAGCAGCGCGCGCCACGGCTCCTCGGCCGCGAGCTCGGCGGCGACGACGTGCGACGCGTGCTCGTGGTTGGCGGGCACTTGGAACGCGAGCTCGCCGCCGGGCGCGAGCAGACGGGTGAGCCGGGCGAGGAGCGCGGGATGGTCCGCGCACCAGTGCAGCGCCGCGTTGCTGAAGACGAGATCCCAGCGCTCGGCCCCGTGCTCGTCAGCGTGCTCGCCAGCGTGCGCCGCGACGTCCTCGATGCGCGCGCGCTCGAAGCGCAGGCCCGGCGTCGCGAGCTCGGCGCTGCGGGCGAGCATCCGCTCCGACGCGTCGATGCCCAGCGTCTCCCGCGCGCGCAGGCGCTCGTGCAGGCGCGCGGTCAGCTCCCCGGTGCCGCAGCCGAGGTCGAGCACCCGCGCACCCGGCGCCGCGCGGACGAGGCCGGCGAGATCGTCGAACGGGCGGCCGCGCTCGTCGGCGAACCGGGCATATCGATCGGGATCCCACATGCGTGCGGCGTGACGGGCCGAGCGGCGTGACGGGCGACGTTCGGAACGGTGCTTGCGTCCCCTCTCTGCGCCCGGGCGAATGGACTAGAGTAGCGGCCGAGGGAACCGGCGTGCCGACCAAGAACAGACACGAAGCGCTGACGCTCGAGGGCGTGCGCGAGCGACTGCGCCGTGCGGGATTCCCGCGCGACGCCAGCGAGCCGGACCGCACCGCGGTCGGGCTCGAGCCGGAGATGTTCGCGTACCGCCTGCTCGACGGCGCGCGGCCCGGCGCGCGGCTGCCGCTCTCCGTTCCCTCGCGCTCCGACCGCCGCACGGTCCTCGGCGTGCTCGACGAGCTCGCGCCCCACGAGCCGTGGCTCGCGCCGCGCGCCCCCGGCGCGACGACGCCGGTGTACGAGCTCACGCACGGCGGCAGCCTCACGTTCGAGCCGGGCGGACAGGTCGAGCACTCGACCGCCGTGCACGCGACGTGCGCCGACGCCGTACGCGACCTCGACGCGGTGCGCCAGGTGCTGTGCAGCGCGTTCCGCGCGAACGGCGTGGTGCTCGCGAAGTTCGGGCTCGATCCGTGGAGCGCGGTCGACGACGTGCCGCAGCAGCTCGACGCCCCGCGCTACCGCGCGATGGCGAGCTACTTCGCCAAGCGCGGTCCCGCGGGCGCGATGATGATGCGCATGACCGCGAGCATGCAGGTCAACCTCGACCTGGGCGCGCGCGGCGTCGCCGAGGAGCGCTGGCGCGTCGTCAACCTCGCGAGCCCGTTCGTGACCGCGACGTTCGCCGCGAGCCCGACCGCCGACGACGTGTGCGGCCGCGCGCGCATCTGGCAGGAGCTCGATCCGACGCGCAGCGGCTTCCCGCCGCGCTTCGTCGACGGGCCGGGCGACGAGCCCTACGAGGAGCTGCTCGCGGCCGCGCTCGCCGCCGACGTGATGCTCTTGCGCGACGCAGACGGCGGCGCGACGCCGGGCGAGCCGGGGTTCACGTTCGAGCGCTGGCTCCGCGAGGGTCATCCCGAGCTCGGCTGGCCGACGGCGGACGATTTCGACTACCACCGCACCACGCTCTTCTTCGAGGTCCGCTGCCGGGGCTTTCTCGAGCTGCGCGCGTGCGACGCGCTCCCCGAGCCGTGGCACAGCGTGCCGGCGGTGCTGCTGTGCAGCCTCGTCTACGACGGCGAGGCGCGCCGCGACGCGATCGAGCTGCTCGAGCCGCTGCGGCCGCGCCTGCCCGAGCTGTGGCGCGACGCCGCGCGCGACGGCGTGCGCGCCCCGGCCCTGGCCGAGCGCACGGTCGCGCTGTGGCGCATCGCCCTCGCCGGCGCCCGGCGCCTCGGCCCGGGCTACCTGCCCCCGAACGGCATCGCGACGGCGCAGGCGTTCCTGGAACGCTTCACCGAGAGCGGTCGGATGCCCTCCGACGAGCTGCGCGAAGCGCTCGCCGAGTCGCCCGAGCGCGCGCTGGCGTGGTCGCTCGGCGACGCGCCCTGCCCCGAGCGCGTCCGCGGCGTCGGAGCCTAGGACCCGACGGTCGAGCTCCCGTAGCGCTTCGCACGTTCGCCGGCCGGGCTTACACTGGCCGTTCGATGGGTGTCATCGCCGCGCTCCGAGGCCGGATCGGCAGCCGCTACGTGGTCGTCTACCGCGTCGACCCGCGCGCGGCCGCCGCTCTGTTGCCGGCGGGCGCGCGGCCCGCGACGGTGCGCGGCTCGACGCCGGTCGCGCTGTGCTACACGCGGCTGGAGGGTGCGCGACGGCGCTGGATCCCGCGGCGCATCGACGGTCGCTCGGACCATCTCGCGTGGCGCGTGCCGGTCGAGGACGAGCAGGCGGGGCGGCCCGTCGTCCATGTCGTGCGCCGCGACACCTCGTCGTGGTGGAACGCGCACTGCGCGAGCGTGATCACGCGCGGGCGCTACCACTGCGCGCGATTCGAGCTCGACGAGGACGAGAGCTCGGTGCGCCTCGCGGTGACGGCGGGTGGCGAGCAGGTGCTGCGGTTCGCCGCGGTCCGGGCGCGCGACCTGCGCGGCTCGATCTTCAGGACGACGCGCGAAGCGGAGGAGCACCTCGCCGCGGCCGCGGTCGTGCGGCCGCCCGACCCGCTCGCGCCGGCGCTCGACGACCTCGGCCTGCGCGCGGGACGCTGGGCGCTCGAGCCGCTCGAGGTCCTCGAGCTGCGCGCAGCGGGGTTCGAGGACCCGGAGACGGTCGCGCTCGACAGCGCGTTCCGGCTCACGAGCGTGAGGCGCATCGGCGCGACCACGCTGGCGCCGCTGCCGGCGCTCGAGGAGCTCGCGAACCCGGCCGCGACGTGAGCGGGCGTCGCGTGCGCGACTCCGTCACTGGTCTTTCTTCAGCGCCTTCTTGAAGAGGCTGCCGAGGTTCGTGCCGAGGCCTTCGGAGGGCGACTGGCCGAGCACCTCGCTGATCGTCTCGGCGTCGACCGCGTCCTCCGAGCCGATCAGCGCGCCGCGCTCGTCCAGGCGGCTGAGCGAGAGCCGCTCGCGCTCGGGCTCGACCCCGACGACGCGCACGGCGAGCTCCTGGCCGACCTTCACCGCGTCGGACACGCGCCGGAAGTGTTGCGGGCCGAGCTGCGAGACGTGCAGCAGCCCTTCGACGCCCGGCTCGACCTCGACGAACGCACCGAAGTCCGTGATGCGCACGACCTTGCCCTGCACGGTCGTGTTCGGCGCGAGCCGCGCCGCGAGGTCGTCCCACGGGTTGGGCTCGAGCTGCTTCATCCCCAGCCCGATGCGCTTGCCGCCTTCCTTGATCTCGAGCACCTGCACCTCGACCGTGTCGCCGACCTTCAGCACGCTCGACGGATCGTCGACGCGCTTGCGCGAGATGTTCGACACGTGCAGCAGCCCCTCGACGCCCGGCGCGATCTCGACGAACGCGCCGAAGGTCTCCAGCCGCGCGACCTTGCCGCGGACGACCTGTCCGGACGACAGCGTGTCGAGCGTGTGCTGGCGCGACTCCTCGCGCTCGCGCAGCAACACGGCCCTGCGCGAGAGCAGGACCCGCTTCTTCGCGACGTCGACCTCGAGCACCTCGCAGACCAGCGCTTCGCCGATCAGCTTCGAGAGGTCCTCGACGTGGCGCAGCGCGACCAGCGACGCGGGCATGAACGCGGGCAGCGGCCCGACCTTGAGCTCGAGCCCGCCGGTGTTCTGGCCGGTGACCTTCGCCTTGACGAGATCCCCCGTCTGGATCTCCTGCCACTTGGCGAGCGTCATCGCCTCCTTGCGCGAGAGGATCCACAGATCCGACTCGGGGTCCTTGCCGCGCACCGAGAACTCGTAGACGTCGCCGACCTTCGGCTCCTCCTCGAACTCGAGCGACGACACGACGCCCTGCACGCGCGGTCCGAGCTCGACGATCACGTCGTCCCCGTGGACGCCGACGACGGTGCCCTTCTGCAGCTTCGACTCGGCCTTCGGCGGGCCGGAGTGGAGAGCGCGCTTCGCATCGCCCGGCCCGGCCCGCTCGCCCTTGCCCTGAGCACGCGGGGCCAGGTCGATCTCTTGGAGGTTCACGCCCTCGAGGGCCGACTCGATCTCCGAGGAGATCGGCTTCTCGCGCGGTTCGCTCATCGCCGGCAGCTCGTCTTGTTCGTCCTTCGCGACCGCGCTCGCCGGGTCCGGACGCGCGTCGCCCCGCCCACGTTCGGGCGGCGGAGAATTGTAGTCGCTGCCCGCGGGCCGGTACCTTCTCCGCGCGCAAATCGCGATGGAGTTCACCCTCTGTAGCCTCAACTGCAACGGCTTGCGCGCGGCCGAGGCGCGCGGATTCGCGCGCTGGCTGAAGCGGCGCCGGCCCGACGTCCTGTGCTTGCAGGAGCTGCGGGCATGGCCGGATCAGGTGCGGCCCGAGCTGCGCGCCCCGGCCGGCTACAACGCGCGCTGGACGAACGCCGACCGCCGCGGCTACTCCGGCGTCGCGCTCTACTCGCGCGCACCCGCCGACCGCTACGTCTCGGGTTCGGGACTCGAGTGGGGCGACGCCGAGGGCCGGGTCCTGCGCGCCGACTTCGGTGAGCTCTCCGTCGTCTCGACCTACGTGCCGTCCGGCTCGAGCGGACCGGTGCGCCAGGCGGCGAAGCTCACGTGGCTCGACCACTTCGCCGATTTCGCCCGCGGTCTCGTCGCCGAGAATCGGCCGGTCGCGCTCTGCGGCGACCTGAACGTGGCGCACCGCGCGATCGACATCCACGACCCGCGCGGGAACGCGAAGAACTCCGGCTTCCTGCCCGAGGAGCGCGCCTGGTTCGACCGGCTCCTCGCGGCGGGCTGGGTCGACGTCTTGCGCACGCTCCATCCCGACGGCGCCGGACTCTACTCGTGGTGGTCGAACCGCGGCCGCGCGCGCGAGCTCGACCGCGGCTGGCGCATCGACTACGTGCTCGCGACGCCGGCGCTCGCCGAGCTGGCACGCGAGGCGTGGATCGAGCGGCGCGCGGGGCTCTCCGACCACGCGCCGGTGTGGGTTCGCTTCGCCTGGCCGGACGACGCCGCCCCGGTCGGGACGGCGAGCCGCGTGTGAGATGATGGACGAGCGCCGCACTCTCGAGCTGTTCCAGGTCGACGCGTTCGCGCGCCGCCCGTTCGAGGGCAACCCCGCTGCGGTGTGCCCGCTCGACGCGTGGCTCGACGAGCCGCTCATGCAGAGCATCGCCGCGGAGAACAATCTCTCGGAGACGGCGTTCCTCGTGCGCGGGGGCGAGGCGGCGGACTGGGAGCTGCGCTGGTTCACGCCGCGCGCGGAGGTCGACCTGTGCGGCCACGCGACCCTCGCATCGGGCTGGGTCGTGCTCGAGCGGCTCGAGCGCGGCCGCGACGCGGTCCGTTTCGCGACGAGGAGCGGCGTGCTCGCCGTCGAGCGCGACGGGGAGCGCTACGCGATGGACCTGCCCGCGCGCCCCGCGGCGCCGGCGCGCGCGACGGCGGACGAGGCCGAGGTCGCGCGCGCGCTCGGCGCGCGCCTCCTCGAGGTGCGCCGCGGCCCGTACTGGATGGCGGTGCTCGCGAGCGAGGCGGACGTGCGCGCGCTGCGCCCCGACTTCGCGCGGCTCGCCGCGCTCGAGACGCCGGTGATCGCGACCGCGCCCGGCGACGAGGTCGACTTCGTCTCGCGCTTCTTCGCGCCCGCGCTCGGCGTGCCCGAGGACCCGGTCACCGGCTCGGCGCACTGCACGAGCGCGCCGTACTGGTTCGAGCGTCTCGGCCGGCGCGAGCTCGTCGCCCGCCAGCTCTCGGCGCGCGGCGGCGAGCTGCGCTGCGTCGACGCCGGCGAGCGCGTGCGGCTCGTCGGCGACGCGGTGCTCTACCTCGAGGGCTCGATCTCGATCGGCGCCTGATCGAGGCGCTCGAGCAGCAGCGGCCGCGCGAGCGCGCTGATCTCGAAGCAGCGGAACGGGCCGAGCGTGCGCGTGAACACGCTCGCATCGCACGCCTGCGGCACCTCGAGAGGAACGGCGCCCTCGACGATCAGCACGACCGGCTCGCCGCCGGGAAAGGCCTCCCAGCAGCGCGCGGTCGGCTCGAACGCGCAGGGCACCGGTCCGCGCAGCGGCACGTCCTGCTCGAGCCCGACGCGGAGCCGGCGGCCGTCGCGCTCGTCCAGCGCCGTGCTCGCGGGGATCGAGCAAGAGACGAGGCCGCCGGGCTCGGCGGGCGGCGGCGCGACGCAGCCGCGCAGCAGCTCGTCGGCGGGGACGAGCGCGGCGACGCGCGGCCCGCCCGTGGCCGCGGGCGGGGCGACGCGCTGCGCGACCAGGCCGAGCGCGACGACGAGCAGCGCCGCCGCAACCAGGCCGCTCCAGCCGAAGAGCCCGACGGCGCGCACGGCCGGCGGGTCCGCCGCTCGGACGGCCGTCGACGTCGCGCGCAGCCGCGCGCGCGCAGCGAGCGCACGCGCGCTCTCGTCCAGGCCCACCGGCGGCGCGAACCCGCGCCGCAGCGCGCGGTCGATCGCCGCCTGCAGCGCGGCGTCGGCGGCGAGGCGCGGGTCGCGCTCGAGGCGCGCCTGGAACGCATCGCGCTCGCCGCCCTCGAGCCGGCCATCGAGCCAACGCTCGAACGAGCCGCTCACGCGCTCCCTCCCCCGCCGGCGACGCCGCGTTCGGCGGGCGTCGCGAGCATCTCGCGGAGCTGGCGGCGCGCGCGGTGGACGTGGCTCATCGCGGTCCCCTCCGGGACGCCGAGCGCGGCGGCGATCTCGCGGTATTCGAGGCCCTGGACGACGCGCAGCAAGAGGCACGCGCGCGCGGCCGGACGCAGGCTCGCGAGCGCGGCGCAGACCGCGTCGTCGAAGCTCTGCTGGTCGTCGGCGAGCTCCCCCACGCGGGACAGCTCGACGCCGCTGGGAGCGGGCGGTGAGGCGCGCGCGCCTTCGACGTGCCCGAGGTCGACCGCGCTCGTCGCGCGCCGGCGCCGGCGACGGTCGTGGTTGAGCGCGACGAAGCGCACGACACGCCCCATCCAGGCCACGAAGCTCGTGTCCGGGCGGAATCGATCCAGCTTCGAGAGCGCGATCACGGCGGCTTCCTGCAACACGTCCTCCGCTTGGGAGCGGTCGCCCAGCACGCCCGCGGCAATGGTCCACAGCACCCGCGCCGAGTCCTGGAAGCGGGTGGCGAACTCCTCGGCCGAGAGGATCTTCCCCTCGGCCGGGCGATCCGTCGGCGGCGTGGGCTCCACGGGTCCGCCAACCTATGTCGGCCGGCGGGGCCCGTCTTGCACGAAGTCCGCGGCGCCGGGCCCGCGCTGTTCGGGCCCGCACGTTCGGGTCCGCGATGCTCGGGTCCGCGACGTCAGCCGCGGCGGCCGCGCCCGCTCGCGCGCCCGCGGCGTCGTTCCTCGAGCCGCACGATGCGCAGCGGCGCCTCCGGCGTCCGTTCGAAGAGCTCGTCGGGCCGCCGCAGCGCCTTGAGCTCGATCGCGTTGCCGCTCGGGTCCTCGAACGTCACCGTCGCCTGCTCGCCGAGCTCGCCAGCGAAGCGCACGTGCGGCTGGGCCGTGAGCTCGACCCCGCGCTCGCGCAGATGACGCACCCACGCCTCCCAGTCCGCCCAGTCGAGCACGAGCCCGAAGTGGCGCACGGGCAGGTGCTCGCCGTGGACGTAGCGGCGGCGCGCCCGCGTCGACTCGCACGGCGACAAGAGCACCGTCAGCTGGTGCCCGAACAGGTCGAAGTCGACCCACTCCTCGTCGCTGCGCCCCTCGCGACAGCCGAGAATGCCCCCATAGAACGCGCGCGCCGCCCCGAGATCGTGAGCCGGCACCGCGACGTGGAAAAGAACCCCCATCGAAGCCTCCCTCGCGCGGAGCCCCCGCCGCGCGTGTTGCCCTCTTCGAGCCTCGCGACCGCGGGACTTGAACCCACGTGGGGCGATCCGGAGAGCTTCGACGGGGAGCGGGCTCTACAGGTTCAGGCCGAGGCCGAGCGTGTAGATGAAGGAGCCGTCCGAGAACGTGTCGTCGGCGTCGTCGGCGTCTTCGAAGAAGAACTGATACTCCGCGAGGATGAACAGGAAGGTGTCCGGCCTGAGGTACCACTTGACGCCGGCCTCGGGCGCGGCGGCGAGGCTCTCGTCGATCGAGTCGCCGTAGACCCAGCCGAGGTTGGCGCCGATCAGCGGGCGCACTTCGCCGTCGCCGAAGTGGTAGTCGTAGAAGAAGCGCGTCGTGCCGTTCCAGATCGAGTCGCCGAAGTCGGAGAACGAGACCGTCTGGCGCACGCCCAGCTCACTGCGCTCGTTGAAGAAGTAGCCGACGCTACCGGACAGGTTGCCCCCGCCGACGTCGAAGTCGTTGTCGGTCGCGCCCGAGCCGCCGAGCTGCAGCTCCCACGTCTCCGGCTTGGGCCCGTACGTGCCGTCCTGCGGCGCGGCGTACGCGAGCGCTGGCGTCGCGGTGGCGGCGGCGGGCTCTGCGGGCCCCGCGGGGACCGCGGCCGCCTCGAGCGGAGTTGCCTCGCTCGGAGTCGCCTCGCTCGGAGTTGCGGCGGTCGAAGTTGCGGCGCTCGGCTGCGGCGACGCGACCGGCACGGCCGCCGCCTCGAGGTCGAGGTGGCGCGTGGTGCCGCTCGCGGCGCAGCCGGCAAGCAGGAGTCCAGAGACGATCAGGGCGGGAGCGGATGAAAGGTGCATCGGCGGTTCACTCCGTAGGAAGGGGCCTGGGATGTGGTCGTGCCCGCACCACAAAACCCGTGCCCGCCCCCGCGGGAGCCCTGAAGGGCGCGCGCGGCCGCGGGTGCGGCCCCCGCGGCGCGTTCGCAAAGGCCGGTTGTAGATCCCTCCGCGCCGTGCGAAACGCCGTCAGACGCGGGCGCCGACCGAGCGGAGCTCCGCGACGACCATGTCGCCGACCTCGTCGGTCGGGTGGGTGCCGGTGCTGACGCCCTGGATGCGGCTGGAGCGCAGCAGGTCGATGATCGCCTGCTCGATCGCCTTGGCCGCCGCCTTCTCGCCGAGGTAGTCGAGCATCATCGAGCCCGCGAGGATCGCGGCGACCGGCGACGCGGCGTTCTTGCCCGCGTGCTTGGGCGCCGAGCCGTGGATCGGCTCGAAGAGGCTGACGCGGCCCGGGTGGATGTTGGCGCTCGCGGCGACGCCCATGCCGCCTTGGATCATCGCGCCGATGTCCGAGATGATGTCGCCGAACAGGTTGGGCGTGACCGCGACGTCGAACCACTCGGGGTTCTTGATCAGCCACATGCACGCGGCGTCGACGTACGCGTGGTCGGTCTCGACGTCCGGGAACTCGCGCGCGACGTCGGCGAACGCGCGCGTCCAGATGTCGTGGGCGCGCACCGCGTTCGCCTTGTCGATCAGCGTGACCTTGCGCTTCTTGCGCGTGGCGGCGAGCTGGAACGCGAAGCGGATGGCGCGCTCGACGCCCTCGCGCGTGTAGACCATCGTCTGCGTCGCGACCTCGAGCGGCTGGCCCTTGTGCGCGAAGCCGTGCATGCCGGTGTACGCGCCCTCGGTGTTCTCGCGCACGATGACGAGATCGACGTCGTCGGGGCCCTTGCCCTTGAGCGGGCAGAGCCGCTCGTCGAACAGCTTGATCGGCCGCAGGTTGACGTAGAGGTCGAGCTCGAAGCGCATCCGCGCGATGATGCCGTACTCGACGACGCCGATCGGGGCGCGCGGGTCGCCGATCGCCCCGAGGAAGATCGCGCGGTGTTGCTTGATCTCCGCGAACGCGTCGTCGGGGATCAGCTCGCTCGTGTCGAGCCAGTGCTGCGTCCCGAACGGATAGTCGTCGCGGCGGATCCGGAAGCCGAACACCTCGGCAGCCGCGTCGACGACCTTGAAGGCCTCGCGCGTCACCTCGGGGCCGATGCCGTCGCCGCCGACGACTGCGATGGAATACTCGCTCATTGGGGGGGTCTCCACTCGCGGCTACGCCCTGACGGGCTCGCGGAACATGCCGGGCTCGTACGCCACGATCCGTCCGCACACCGCGCTCGCGGCGACCGTGAGCGGCGACGCGAGATACAGCTTACCGGGGCCGCTGCGGCCCGCGAAGTTCCGATTGATTGCACTGACCGTCACCTGCTCCGGGTCGTCCGAGACGCCGGGGCCGCAGCCGATGCACGCACCGCAGCCGGGCTCGATCACCGTCACGCCGGCCGCCTCGAAGAGCTCGAGGTAGCCGCGCGAGCGAGCGTAATCGCGCACGCTCTCGCTGCCGAACTGGATGTACATCCGCACGCCGTCCGCGACGCGTCGGCCGGAGTCGAACGCGTCCTTGAGCACACGGTGGTAGTAGTCGAGGTCGCGCTCCTTGCCCGCGGTGCACGAGCCTGCGTACGCGATGTCGATCGCGACGTCGCCGAGCTCCGCGACGCGCGCGCCGTAGGTGGGATCGCCCGGCTTCGCAACCATCGGCTCGATCGCCGACAGGTCGATGACGTGCACGCCGCCGTCGTAGACCGCGCCCGAGTCGGGTGCGACGAACGACGACGAGAAATGCGCCGCGCTCTTGCCGGGCCGGCGCTTCGCGAGCCACTGCGCGGTCTGCTCGTCGCCCTCGCAGATCCCGGTCTTCGCCGTGCACTCGGTCGCCATGTTGCAGAGCGTGGCGCGCTCGTCCACGTCGAGCGACGCGAGCCCCGGACCGCCGAACTCCATCACGCGGTTCAACGTGTCCTCGCGCACGGCGTACGTCTCCAGGATGTGGAGCATCACGTCCTTCGCCGTGCAGCTCGGGTGCAGCTTGCCGGTGAGCTCGAAGCGGATCGACTCGGGGACGCGCGAGAACGTGAACCCGGAGTAGATGAGCGCGGCGTACTCCGTCGCGCCGACGCCCCACGCGAGGGCGTTGTTGCCGCCGCCCATGCACGTGTGCGAGTCGGTCGCCTGGATGAAGTCGCCGGGGTCGATGAACTCCTCGCGCGCGACCTGATGGCAGATGCCTGGCGAGACGCCGCCCTGCGCGGAATAGTCGCGCACGCCGGTGTGCGCCTGGAACTCGCGCTGCATCCGCCGCAGCGTCTCGATCTCGGCAGCGAACGGCGCCATGCGCGGCACGCCGGTCGCGTACAGCAGGTGGTCCTCGAAGACCGCGAGCTTGTCGGGGTGCATGACGCGGTAGTCCGGGCCGAACTCGCGCACGAGGAAGTCGTGCACCTGCGCGGTCGTGAACTCGTGGCTGTAGCCGCCGTCGACCTTGACGAGGCACAGGTCCCCGGGCTTGACGTACGTCCCGTCGTTCGGCGCGTTGACGAGGTGGCTCGCGATGAGCTTCTCGGCCATCGTCATCGGCCGCCGGCCGGTGTCGGGCGGCTCGACGCGGATCGCGCCCCGCCCGAGCGCCGCGCCGAACGCGAACAGGCCGCCCGCCTCGACGATCGCGCGCGTCACCGGGTCGTACTTGCCGGTGAATTCCTCGAGCGGGATCTCCTCGCCCGCCTGCAAGCGCTCGAGCTGGGCGTAGTCGCCCAGGATCTGGCCGAGGTTGACGTTGTTGCGCTCGTGGATCGGCGCGAACGACGCGGCGACGACGAGCTCGATCCCCGACCACTTCTCGGCCTGCGCCGCCGTCTCGCGGCTCGAGCCGGTGCCCTTGCGCTGGCCGGACACGATCACCTGGAAGCCGCCGTCCATCAGCGCGCGCCGGCCGAAGACGCGCTCGCCCTTCGCGTCGACGAGCCCCGCGTACGCGTCGAGCGCGATGTCCTCCGGCCGGTGCCGGAAGCACACCCACGCCGGCGTCATCACGTCGGTGTTGATGTCGTCGAGCAGCGACGCGGGATCGAGCTCGCCCATGCGTAGGTCGACCTCGC
Source organism: uncultured Planctomycetaceae bacterium (assembly GCA_964413535.1). Lineage (GTDB taxonomy): Bacteria > Planctomycetota > UBA1135 > UBA1135 > CAYPTB01. Next base: position 26,935 of record CAYPTB010000029.1, read on the forward strand.
CGCGCAACTGGGCACGCAACAGATCGAGGTCCTTCGTCAGGAAGAGGACCCTCTTCGGCGGCTCCAGCGCGACCACGCGCGTCCCGTCGGGACGTGTCCGGACGATTCCGCTCACGTCGCACTCGGACGGGCAGCGGCGCCGCCAGGGGCGCCCAGGCGGGCCGTCTCGTCCGCCGAGCTTGCGCGCCGACCCATCAGGTCCTCGTATTCTCGATCAACATCGCGATGCCCTGGCCGCCGCCGATGCAGGCGGACGCGACGCCGAGGCGTTTGCCGGAGCGGCGGAGCTCGTACATCAGCGTCAGGACGAGACGCGTGCCGGTCGCGCCGAGCGGGTGGCCGAGCGAGATCGCGCCGCCGTTCACGTTGACCTTGTCGCGGTCGAGCCCGAGCTCCTTCTCGCAGCCCAAGTACTGCGCCGCGAACGCCTCGTTGATCTCGAACAGGTCGACGTCCGCGAGCTTCACCTGCGCGCGCTCGAGACACTTCCTGATCGCCGGCACCGGGCCGATGCCCATCTCGCTCGGGTCGACGCCGACGGTCGCCCACGCGCGGATCGTCGCCCATGCGTCGAGCCCGTCGGCCTTCGCGCGCTCGCGCGTCGTCAGCACGACCGCCGCCGCGCCGTCGACGATGCCGCTCGCGTTGCCGGCGGTCACGGTGCCGTCCTTGCCGAACGCCGGGCGCAGCTTCGCGAGCGCCTCGAGCGACGTGTCCGGCTTGATGTGGTCGTCCGTGTCGACGACGACGTCGCCGCGGCGGCCGGCGATCGTGACCGGCGCGATCTCCTCGGAGAAGCGGCCTTCCTGCACTGCGGCGGCGCCGAGCTGGTGGCTGCGCAGCGCGAGCTCGTCCTGCGCCTCGCGGCCGATGCCGAGCCGCTGCGCGACCTTCTCGGCGGTCTGCGCCATGTAGAGCCCGCAGTACGGATCTTTGAGGCTCGCAAAGAGCAGATCCTCGAGCTGCGGCGTCGTGCCCAAGCGGAAGCCCTCGCGCGCGCCGTGCAGCACGAACGGGGCCTGGCTCATGTTCTCCATCCCGCCGGCGAGCACGGTGCCCGCCTCGCCGAGCCGGATCAGGTGCGACCCGTCGATCAGCGACTGGATGCCCGAGCCGCACAAGCGGTTGACGGTGAGCGCGGGCGTCGCGTGCGTCGTCCCCGCCTTGAGACCGACGTGGCGCGCGCCGTAGATCGCGTCGTTGGACGTCTGGAGCGCGTTGCCGAAGACGACGTGCTCGACCGTCTCCGGGTCGATGCCCGCGCGCTCGAGCGCTGCCTTCGACGCGTGCGCCGCGAGGTCGATCGCGCTGATGTCCTTGAGCTTGCCGTAGCCGGGCGTCCCGCTGTATTCGCACATCGGGGTCCGCGCCCCGCCGACGATCACGATCTCGGTGGTCATCTCGGTGGTCATCTCGGTTGCTCGCTACTCGCCCTTGAAGGCGGGCTTGCGCTTCTCGAGGAACGCGGCCATCCCCTCGCGCATGTCGGACGTGGTGGCAGCGAGCGCGAACATGTCGCACTCCATGATCTCGCCGTCCTGCTGGTTGATGTTGATGCCGCGGTTGATCGCCTCCATGCCGAGGCGCAGCGCGATCGGCCCGCGCGACAGCATCGTCCGCACCATCTTCAGCGTGCCCTCGCGCAGCTCCTCGGGCGCGAAGATGCGGTTGACGACGCCGACGCGGTGCGCCTCCTCGGCGGAGAACTGATCGCCGGTCAGCACCCACTCGCGCGCGACGCCGGGGCCGGCGATGCGCGCCAGGCGCTGCGTGCCGCCGTAGCCGGGGATGATGCCGAGGCTCACCTCGGGCAGCCCCAGGCGCGCGGTCGTCGCCGCCGTGCGCAACGTGCAGGCGAGCGCGATCTCGAGCCCGCCGCCGAGGGCGAAGCCGTTGATCATCGCGACGGTCGGCTTGCCGAGCCGCTCGAGGCGCGCCAGCGTCTGCTGGCCGAAGAACGCGAGCTCCTTCGCGCCGATCGGGTTCATCCGCGCGAGCTCGTTGATGTCGGCGCCCGCGACGAACGCCTTGTCGCCCGCGCCGGTCAACACGACCGCACGCACGCCGGCGTCGCCCTCGATCTCGCCGAGCGCGGCGCGCAGCTCGACCAGCGTCTGGTGGTTGAGCGCGTTGAGCACCTTCGGGCGGTCGATCGTGATCGTCGCGACGCCGTCGCCGCGCTCGACGCGGATGTTCTCGAAGCTCACGCGCACCTCACTCGCCGCCGGGGCGGACGATCGTGACCTTGTTGATCTGGACGGGCTTCACGGGCGCCGAGCCCTCGCCGCCGGGCTTGGTCGGAGCGGTGGCGATCGCGTCGAGCGTGTCGTCGCCCTCGATCAGGCGACCGAACGCCGTGTACTGGCGGTCGAGGAAACCCGCGTCGCCGTGGCAGATGAAGAACTGGCTGCCGGCGGAGTTGGGGTCCTGCGAGCGCGCCATGCTCAGGACGCCGCGCTCGTGGTGCACGTCGTTGAACTCCGCGTCGATCGTGTAGCCCGGGCCGCCCCGGCCGGTGCCCTGCGGGCAGCCGCCCTGGATCATGAAGCCGGGAATCGTGCGGTGGAACGGCGTTCCGTCGTAGAAGCCCTGCTCCGCGAGCTCGATGAAGTTCGCGACGTGCTTGGGCGCCTTGCCCGGCAGGAACTCGAGCTTCATCTCGCCGGCCGTCGTGTCGAGCACGGCGACCACGCCTTGAAGATCAGCAGCCATCGCGTCACTCCTCCTCGGCGAGCACGACGGTGGCGTCGTCGAGCACGAGCGGGTCGATCGGCACCGAGCGTTCGCCGACGGGGTTGGCCTTGGTCGGCGCGGTCGCCAGCGCGTCGAGCGCCTCCTCGCCGCGCACGAGCTTGCCGTACGCGCTGTACTCGCCGTCGAGGCCCGGCGCGTTGCCGTGCATGATGAAGAATTGCGACGACGCCGAGTTCGGGTCGTCCGTGCGCGCGGCCGAGAGCACCCCGCGCACGTGCTTGCGCTCGTTGAACTCGGCCTTCACCGTCCGCGGAGGCGGAGCACCGCCGGCGAGCATCGCGTTGCCGCCCTGGATCATGAACCCGGGGAGCACGCGGTGGAACGGCGTGCCGTCGAAGTAGCCGGTGTACGCGAGGTCGAGGAAGTTGCGCACGTGGTTGGGCGCGACGTCCGGCCACGTCTCGAGCAGCATGTCGCCGTGGTTGGTGCGCAGCAGCACGCGGTACTTCGTCAGCTCCTCGACCGGCACGGCGCCCTCGCCCCAGAACACGAGCCCCTCGGGCGCGGCGCGGATCACCTCGACCTGTTGCTGGCGCTCCGAGCCCACGAGCGAGAGCGAGAAGTCCGCCTCGACGTCGAGGTGCGGCGCGAGGTCGTACTCGAGCGTGAGCTTGGCGCCCGCGGGCAGCGTCAGGTCGGCGCCGCCGGTCCCGCCCGGGAGCGGCTCGCCGTTCACACGGAACGCCGCCGCCGACAGCATCGTCGCGGGCACGGTCCCGCCGCCATCCGCGATCGTCAGCTCGACCTCGACCTCGTACGGCTTGCCGGTGACGTACGTCTTCGGCGCGCTCCACGAGACGGAGTAATCGGCGGGCGCGACGGCGGCCGGCGACGAGAGCAACCCGGCGAGAACGATGGACGTGATCACGACTTCTTGTCTCCTTCCCACTTGAAGAAGCCCTCGCCGCTCTTCCGGCCGAGCTTCCCTTCCTTGACCTTCTTGCGCAGCACGGCGGGGATCGCGAAGGCGGGCTCGTCGGGATAGCGCTCGCACCAGCCCTCGAGGATGGAGAGCGTCGTGTCGAGGCCCACGTAGTCGGTCAGGGTGATCGGTCCCATCGGATGGCCGCACCCGAACTGCATGGCCGCGTCGATGTCCTCCTTCGACGCGTCGCCGCGCTCGAGCATCAGGAGCGACTGCACCATGTAGGGCACGAGCAGCCGGTTCACCACGAAGCCCGGCGTGTCCTTGCAGGTCACGGGCACCTTGCCGACCGCCTCGCCGAAGGCCTTGGCCGTCGCGAATGCCTCGTCGCTCGTCTTCGGCGTGCGCACGACCTCGACGAGCTTCATGAGCTGCACGGGGTTGAAGAAGTGCAGCCCCACCATGTTCTGCGGTCGACCCGACACCGCGCCCATCTCCGCGATCGGGAACGACGACGTGTTCGAGGCCAGGATCGCGGCGGGCTTGCAGATCCGCCCGAGGTCGCGATAGAGCGCCTTCTTCACGTCGAGGTCCTCGACGATCGCCTCGATCACGAGGTCTCGGTCGGCGAGGTCGCGCGGGTCCAGCGATCCGCGGATCCGCCCGAACGCGGCCTGCGCGTCGGCGCGCGCGGCGTCGGGCGCCTTCCCCTTCTCGACCGCCTTCGCCGCGAGCTTCTCGAGGCTCTTCTCGACGCGCGCGAGCCCCTTGTCGAGGAAGCCCTGCTCGGTCTCGAGCGCAACGACGTCGAAGCCCGCCTGCGCCGCGACCTGGACGATTCCGTGCCCCATCAGGCCGCAGCCCACGACGCCAACCTTCTTCAGAGTCATGACGATCGCCTCTTCCTTCGATGAACGTACGCGGGGGTCATCCGAGCCCCTCGCGGTGGAACGCGTGAGCGAGTCCCAGGCCGCCCGAGATGCACAGGGTCGCGAGGCCGTGACGGCCGCCGCGGCGCGCGAGCTCGTGCAAGAGCGTCACGACGATGCGCGCGCCCGTCGCGCCGATCGGGTGTCCCAGGGCGATGGCGCCGCCGTTCACGTTCAGGCGGTCCATGGGGAGATCGAGGTCGCGGTGGCAGGCGAGCACCTGCGCGGCGAACGCTTCGTTGAGCTCGATCAGGTCGAAGTCGTGCGGCCCGCGGCCGAAAGCGGCCTCCAGGGCGCGCACGGCGGGCACGGGTCCGAGGCCCATCGTCTCGGGGTCGACGCCGGCCTCGGCGCGCTCGCCCACGAACGCGAGCGGCTCGTACCCGAGCTCGGAGGCCTTCGCGGCGGTCATCACGAGCAGCGCCGCCGCGCCGTCGGTGATGCCCGACGCGTTCCCCGCGGTGACGGTGCCCGACGCCGCGTCGAAGACCGGCGGCAGCTTCGCGAGCGACTCGAGCGTCACGTCGTCGCGCGGGTGCTCGTCGCGCGCGACGAGCGTGTCGCCGCGCTTGCCGCGCACCGTCACGGGCGCGAGCTCTTCGTCGAAGCGCCCGGCCGCGCAGGCGGCCTGGGCCTTCGTCTGGCTCGCGCGGGCGAACTCGTCCTGCTCCTCGCGCGGGATGCCGAGGTCGCGCGCGAGCTTCTCGGCCGTCTCGCCCATCAGCATGTCCGCGAGCGGGCAGGCGAAGCCGTCCTGGTACATGCCGTCCACGACCTCGGCGTGGCCGAGCCGATAGCCCTGGCGCATGCGCGGCAGGAAGAAGGGTAGGCCGCTCATGCTCTCCACTCCGCCGGCCACGCCGATCTCGATGCGGCCGAGCGCGATCGAGTCCACGACCGCACCCAAGGCCTTGAGCCCCGATCCGCAGGCCATGTTGAGCGTCCAGGCCGTCGCCTCGACCGACATTCCCGCGCGCACCGCGAGCTGGCGCGCCACGTTCGGTCCCCCGCCGGCCTGCCGAGCGTTGCCGAAGACGAGCTCGCCGACGCGCGCCGGATCGAGCTCGGCGCGCGCGAAGAGCGCGCTCACGACCGACGTCCCGAGGTCGGCCGCCGACAGGTCGGCGAACGCCCCCAGGAACTTGCCGATCGGCGTGCGCAGCGCGTGCGTCACTACGACCGGCCGTTGCGGTCGGCTCGAGGTCGTGGGCATGTCCCGGAGGAGGAGCGGGGTTCTAGCGGTGGACCGGAACGCGCGGCCCTGGAGTCCGGAGGAGGGTGGAGGGCCGGCGGATCGAGCGCGGGGCGGACGACGCCCTCGGCCCGAAAAGGGCAAACAAGGTATGCGGCCTGCGCGGCACGCGCAAGGAAGCGCGCGCCCCGATCGGGCCGGGTCTCGCCCTCGGGGTCCCACTTTGCCGCGAGCGGCGGATGTGCATAATCGGGCTGGGCCTGGATGGGACTCCTCCTCCCCACCGGGAACCACGCGCGTTGGACGAAGACACACCCGAGACCGGCACGGAGAGCGCCGACCCCACCGCCGGTCCGCGCGCGGGCACGAGCCGCGCGGCGCGCGGCCCGCGCGGCGCCGGATCGGCGGCGGGGGGAACTCGCGACTCGCTGGCGGCCCAGGTCGAGTTGCTCGACGACGATTCGGAGAGCGTCGTGCGCGCCGTGCGCTCCGAGCTCGAGAAGGGTGGCGCGCGGGCGCGGGCGGCGCTGGGCAAGGCCGCGCGCGATCCGCGGGCTCGGCTGCGGGCGCGGGCGCGCGACGTGATCGCTTCCATGCGTCGCAAGGGCGTCCTGCGGCGCCTCGCCCGGCACGGGATGCGCTCGCGCATCGATCTCGAGAGCGCGCTGTTCCTGCTCGGCAACCTGGCGGCCGATCCCCTCGACGCGCGCCCCTATCGCCTCGCGCTCGACGCGATGGCGAAGGAGGTCCGCGCGCGCGCGGAGCGGGAGACGGACGGTTTCCGACGCGTGATGACGCTCTGCCGCTACCTCGGCGGCGAGCTCGGCTATGCGGGCTGCCAAGAGGACTACCACCACACCGACCACGTGCACCTGCACCGCGTGATCGAGCGCCGCTCGGGGATGCCGCTCTCGCTGTGCGCGCTGTACGCGTTCGTCGCGCGCCGGGCGGGCATCCGCGCAGCCATCGTCCCGCTGCCGGGCCACGTCCTCCTGCGGCTCTACCACTCCGGCGATCGTTCGGTGCTGGTCGACCCGTTCCAGGGCGGCCAGCCGCGCAGCCGCTCGGACTGCCTCGAATACCTGCGCGAGTGCAACCTCGTCCCGCAGCCCGCGTGGTTCGAGGACGCGGAGGACGCTTCCATGTTCCTGCGTCACGTGCGGAACCTGGTGAACAGCTACAGCCTGCGCGGGCTGAAAGGCCGCGCGCGCGAGCTCCTCCGAGTGGCCGAGATCCTCGATCGCGTCCAGTCCCGACGCCGCCGCGTCAGCGTCCGCGACTGATCCCGTGGAAACGCCCCCTGATGCCTGGCCTCCCACGGCCTTCGATCACGCCGTCGTGCCGGTGTTCCCGCTGCCCAACGTGTGGCTCTACCCGAGCGTCTTCTTGCCGCTGCACGTGTTCGAGCCGCGCTACCGGCAGATGATCGAGGACTCGCTCGACGGCCCGGGTCGGCTCGTGATCGGCACGGTCGTCCAGGGACACGACGAGGAGATGCCGGATTCGCCGCCGATCTACCCGGTCGCCGGGCTGGGCGAGATCATGCGGCACGAGAAGCTCGCGAACGGACGCTTCAACATCGGGCTGCTCGGCCTCTTCCGCGTGCGCCTCGAGGAGGTCCCGAGCGGTCGGCTCTACCGCACGGTGCGCGTCGAGCCGGCGGTGGAGTCGGAGTCCGCGCCGGAGTCGAACGCACCGTTGAAGGAGCAGCTCAAACGCGCCGTGTTAGAAGGTCGCAAGGAGCTGCCCGAGGAGTTGCAGCCCGATCCGGAGGTGCTCGAGAAGCTCCCGCTCGGCTGCTTGGCGGATCTCTTGACGGCGCAGATCGAGATCGACCGACCGGTGCGCCAGGAGATCTTCGAGACGCTCGACACCTCCGACCGCGCGCGCCGCGTGCTCTCGGCCTACGCATCCCAGCGCGAGGACGACGACGCGAGCGAGTGACGCAGCGGGGCTCGGGTCAGGAGAACGTCGCGATCACGGGCGCGTGGTCGCTCGGCTTCTCACCCCCGCGCGGAGCCAGGTCGACTTCCAAGCCGACGCAGGCGTCCAGCGCCGGGCGCGACAGGAGGAAGTGGTCGATCCGCAATCCGCGGTTGCGCTCGAAGCCGCGCGTGCGGAAGTCCCACCAGGTGTAGAACCCGGAGCTGTCGGTGAACTTGCGCAGAGGGTCGAAGAGGCCGCAGTCCAAGAGCTCCCGGAGCGCGCGGCGCTCGGGCGTCGAGCACAGGATGCGCTCGCGCCAGAGCTTTGGATCCCACACGTCGCGGTCGTCGAACGTGACGTTGAAGTCGCCGCACACGACCACGCGCTCGTGTCCCGCGTCGCTCCCCAGCGGATAGTGACCGCGCAGGAAGTCGCGCACGCGCGCGAACCACTCGAGCTTGTAGGCGTAGCTCTCGGTTCCGACCGCGCGCCCGTTCACGGCGTAGAGCGACAGGATCATGCAACCCGCGACCGTCGCTCCGATGACGCGCCGATCCGCGTCGGGCCCGTCGTCGGGCAGGCCGCGCACGACGTCCTCGAGCCCGAGCTTGGAGAGGATCGCGACGCCGCTGTAGGTCTTCTGGCCGTGGGTCGCGACGGTGTAGCCCAGGTCTTCGATCTCCTCGCGCGGGAACGCTTCGTCCCGGCACTTGGTCTCCTGCAAGCAGACCACGTCCGGCGCGTTCGTCTGCAGCCAGGGGAGCAGCACGGGAAGCCGCGCGCGGACGGAATTGACGTTCCAGGTGGCGATGCGCATGTTCTCGAGTTCCGGACCGGGGGAGCCGACGGAGCCAGATTGCCGCAGGACCGCGGGCCTTCGAAAGGAGCCGGTGTGGTAGGTTGCTCGCTCTCCGGGGACGCTCGCGAAAGCGCGCCGGTCGCCCGCAGAGCCGCGAATCCGCTCGCGGGCCCGAGCGGGACTGGGCTCCGAAGGGCTCGCGAGCGTCGATTCCGATCCGTCTCGGCCGAAACCGAAGGACCCGGAGCGACCCCGCAGTCCTTCGACCGGCGTCCCGCCGAACGCCTCGGCCCCCCCCTATATCTCCCAGCCTGACTGCTCCTATCCTCGTTCGCCCATTCCCTCCGCGCACTGTCGCGAGATCCTAGATGACCCGTCCCAGAAACTCCGGCCCGCAACGGCGGCCGCGCTCCACCAAGCCCCGCTCCGCTCCCGTCGAAGAGCTGCACCCCGTCGCCGATCCGCCGGACATCGCGAGCTTTCGCGAGTGGAACCTCTCCCCGGAGGTGCAGGAAGTGATCGCCGAGATGGGGATCGTCGAGCCCACGCCGATCCAACGCCTCGCCATCCAACCCGTGCTCGACGGACGCGACGTGATCGCGAAGGCCGAGACGGGCACCGGCAAGACGCTCGCGTTCGGCGCGCCGATGATGTCGCGCATCGAGTCCGAGCGCGCCACCATACTCGGTCTCGTGCTGTGCCCCACGCGCGAGCTCGCGCAGCAGGTGCACCACGTCCTGTCGCAGCTCGGCGCCCCCCGCGGCGTGCGCTGCGCGCTGGTGGTCGGCGGCGATCCGATGCACCCGCAGGTCGACGAGCTGCGCGCCGGCGCCCAGGTCGTGGTCGGCACGCCCGGCCGCGTGCTCGACCTGATGGGACAGCGCTTCCTCTCGTTCCCCTGGACCGAGTTCGCCGTGCTCGACGAGGCCGACGAGATGCTCGAGATCGGCTTCCTCGACGACGTGAAGAAGATCCTCGACGCTTGTCCGGAAGAGCGTCAGACGCTGCTCTTCTCCGCGACGTTCCCGACCGAGCTCCTGCGCCTCGCGCGCGAGCACACGAAGAACCCCGTGGAAATCGCCACGTCCAAGGGCGTCGTGACGGTCGAGGGCATCGAGCACGCCTTCCTGAAGGTCGACGAGGACGACCGCGCCAGCGCGCTCAAGCGCCTGATCGCGAGCACCGGAGACGACGACATCCTGCTCGTCTTCTGCGACCGCCGCGTCGACGTCGAGCGGCTCATGCGTTCCCTCGAGCGCACGCGCTGGAGCGTGAAGGCCTTGCACGGCGGCTACGACCAGGCCGCGCGCTTCCGCGTCATGACCGCGTTCCGCGCGCGCGAGGTCAAGGTGCTGGTCGCCACCGACGTCGCGTCGCGCGGGCTCGACATCACGCACGTCACGCACGTCGTCAACTTCTCGGTGCCGCGCGAGATCACCGACTACACTCACCGCTCGGGACGCACCGGCCGCGCCGGCCGCCGCGGCTCGGCCATCACGCTCGTCGCTCCGTCGGAGGCGCGGCGCTGGAACAGCGTGCGGCGCGAGATGACCTGGGACGTGAAGGAGCTCGAGGCGGCGTGGCAGGTGGGCGAAATGGGCGCACCCGTGCAGAATGGCGCCGCTCCGCCCAAGCCGCTCGCCGAAGCGCCGGACGAACGGCGCTCCGAGGCCCGCGAGCCGAGCGCGCGCACGGAACGGGGCGCGGGCGGCGAACGCCGGCCGCGCAGCAGTAGGCGCACCGCGTCGACCGAGGGTGCAAGCCGCGAGTCCTCCACAGCTCGCGCGCGCGACTCGCGCGGCGATGCGGACGCGCGCCGGGAGCCCGATCGTGCCGATCCATCCGAGGCTCGCCCTCGCGCTGGCGAGCGAGGCGAAGCTCCGCCGCGCGCGCGAGCCGATGCGCGAGCCGATGCGCGAGCTCATCGAGCTCATGGGGATCGCGAGCGCGACGCGCAGCCGCCCGCCCAAGACCGCGAGCGCTCGCAGCGCTCCGGTCGCGGTCGCGACGCACGCCCGCGGGCCGAGGCGCCGCGCGAGGCATCGCGTGAACGGGCGCGGGAAGCGACGCCGGAGGCGGGCTCGCGCACGGCGCCGCGCGAGGGCGAGCGAAAGCCTTCGCAGCGCGACGAGGAGCGCGGCGGCGCGGCGAGCCGGGCGGAGACTCCGCGCGAGACGCCGCCGACGGTGGAGCGCGAGCGGCGTCCGCGGCGCAGGCGCGGCGGGCGGCAGGACGCGGCGGACACGGAGCACGCGCGTCGTCCCGAACGCTCCGCCCCGCGCCCGGAGGAACCTCCGGCCGAGCGCTCGGCGCCGGAGCGCGAAGAGCGCGGCACTCGACCCGCAGCCGAGAGAAAGCGCGCCGCACCCCGCGCCGCATCCAGCGGTGCACCCCGAGCGGCACCCGACCGTGCACGCCAGGAAGAACCCGAGCGAGAGGACCGCAGCCGGAAACCTGGAGGCCGTTCCAAACCGTCCTCGGGTGGTTTCGGCGCCGGGCTCTGAGGCGCCTCCCATGGGCGGCAAGAATCCGTTCCTGGAGGACGCCGGGGTCGAGCTCCCCGGGAAGAGCTACACGATCCGTTTCCTCCCGATGAACGCGGAGGTGGCCGTGGAGCCGAAGGAGCTGCCCTACACGCGCGAGGGGCTACCGGGCTCGATCCTCGAGATCGCGCTCGGACACGGGATCGAGATCGACCACGCCTGCGGCGGCGTGAGCGCGTGCTCGACCTGCCACGTGATCGTGAAGGAGGGCCTCGAGAGCTGCAACGCCGCCTCCGAGGGCGAGGAGGACATGCTCGACAACGCGCCCGGCCTGACGCTGCAATCGCGGCTCGCGTGCCAGACCGTCCCCGACGGCTCGCGCGACGTCGTGATCGAGGTCCCGGCCTGGAATCGCAACCTGGCCAAGGAAGAGCACTGAGTTCGCCGCCGCGTCCGCGCGCGGCAGAATGACGCGCGAGGTCCCTGCTCGTGTCGCGTCGCTCCCTCCTTCTGTGTGCGCTACTCGCCTTCGCCGCCGCGCTCTTCGCCGCGATCTGGAGCAGCGGCGACGGCGGTGGAACGACCCCTGATGCCGGCGAGCACAGCGATCCCTCGCCCGGTGGAGATCCAGAGCAGAGCTCGCCGTCGGACATCGACCCGGAGGACGAGACGGCCGAGGACGGGCGCGGAGGAGATCCCGCTCCCGGCGACGGGGCGCAGTCGGTTTCGACGAGCTTACTCGGAGACGTGCACCTCTCGGGCGTCGTGCGCGACGAGCTCGGCACACCCTGGTCGAGCTTCCGGTTGCGCGTGCGGCCTGTGCGCACACCACAGCGTTCCACCGACGGTCGCCTGCCGATCGACCGTTCCTTCGACGGTGCCGACGGACGCTACGCCGTCCCGGAGCTCGCGTCGGGACTCTGGCGAGTGAGCGCGGAGAGCGGCAGCACCTCCTCAGAGGTCGTGCAGATCGAACTCGCATCCGGTAACGCCGTGATCGACCTCGTCGTACCACGTCCGGCACGCATCGCGGGTCGCGTACAGGATCCGTCGGGACACCCGGCCGGGCAGGCGGAGCTGTGCATCATCGACGGTGAGGACTACAGCCGTCGGCGGCCCGACCTGCCTCGCGAAGTACGCGCCGACGCCGACGGCCGCTTCGCGCTCTCCGATCTCCCGCTGGGCATATTCACGATCGAAGCAGGGCTCGCTGGCTTCGCGCCGAGCGACCGAGTCGAAATGGAGCTCGCGGCCGGCGCGGAGATCGCGGACCTCGTGATCGTCCTGCGCCCCGCGGCGCGCATCCTTGGACTCGCGCTCGACGACGCGGGTGCGCCGGACGCAGGACGCGAGGTGTTGATCTTCGGCCCGTTGGGCGCCTGCGGTACTGGCGACTACGTCTCGACGACGGATGCCAACGGACGCTTCGAGTTCCACGACTTGCCTCCGGGCGCATTCGACCTCCACCGGGAGCCGCACAAAGAAGAGGCAGAAAGAGCGGCCTCGTCACTGGAACACCAACGCTTGGTCGCCCGGCTGAAAGCCGGAACGCAGGTGGTGCTCGAGGAGGGCCGAACGATCGAAGTCGTGCTCGGCGGCGTCGCGAGCCCCGGCGTGCGCGTGTGGGGCTTCGTGAACGGCGCACAGGAGATCGGAAGACCCTTGCTGATCGAGGCGCGGCGCATCGGCGCAGGGCGATCACCTGCTGCGTTCGTGCGCACGGGAGCCGAGGGGGCCTACGAGATCCTCGTGGATGCCGGCGAGTACTCGATCGAGGTGTTGGCCGATGGCGGGACGCTCTTCCAAGAGCGAGTCGTCGTTGCGGACGTCGCAGAACTCCGCAGGGACTTCGACCTCGGCACGGCTGTGATCGGCGGCCGCGTCTTCGACGCGCTCGGGGATCCCGTCGAAGCCGCTCGCGTCGAACTTGCGGCGGTGCCTCCCGTCTCCTCCGAGGAGCTGGAATCCGAACCCGTGCGGGCTCCGACGCGCTGGGCGAGAACCGATACCGACGGCGCCTTCAGCTTCGCTGGCGTCCCGGCTGGGCAATACACCCTCTCGGCGGCCGCTCCGCGCGGCCGCCCCGGCGCAATCGACGCCGCGACCAGGCTCGACGGCCTCGAATTGAAGGCTCGCCAGCGCGTCATCGACATCGAGCTCCGACTCGTTCCATCGGGCGCGATCGACGTTCTCGTCCAGGGCCCGTCCGGACCCCTCGAGCGCAAGATCGTGGAGGTCGTCGACGCGAACGGTCGGCCGGCCGATGTGTCTCGGCCGATGTTCACCGATCTCCTCGGTCAGACACGCGTCGAAGGGCTCGCGCCGGGCACGTGGTTCGTGCGTGCTTTCGACAACCGGCTCGCATGTGCTTGGACCGGACCGATCGATGTCCAGGCCGGTGCGGCGGCGCACGCACGCGTCGAGCTCCGCCTCGGTGCAAAGGTCCGAGTGAGCGTCCGCGGCGCGAGCGTACCCGGCGCGGAAATCGTCGTACGGGATGCGCGGGGATTCATGGTCGCGCGCGCGTTCGCGCGCGCCTCCGCGCCGGATGCTGCGAAAGGAGCGATCGGGGTCGTCGGCCCCCTACCCTTCGGCCGATTCACACTGCACGCCGCTGACGGCGACGGGCACGCTGCCGAACTCGAGATCGTCGTCGAGTCCGCGCAGGGATACGACCTAGACCTCGAACTCGACGGCGGATGAGCGAGCGCCCGCGGTCGGCTCGCGAAGAGCGACCACGGGCGCTTGGGGGTTCAGAGCTCGCGCGCGAAGCGCGAGCGCGGATCACAGGATCAGGGCACGGGCGGGTAGAGCGTGTCGAACACGAGGTCGGCCACCTCGTTGCCCTGCCTGATGCCCTCGGTCTTGTCGAAGCTCCAGTGGATCCCGAGGTAGATGCGGCTCTGGCCGTTCTCCTCCTCGGGCTCACTGAGGTTGGAGAACGTGCGCGGAATCAGGGGACGGGGGTTGCCCTGGTTGTCGAGCGTGAGGCCGTTGAACTCGTCCGAGACGAACGTGAAGGCGATCTCGTCGGTGCCGTAGAAGCGCCGCAGCGTCTGGAAGAGCACGCCGCCGAACACCGCGTGTCCCGAAGGATAGGCCGGGAAGGGCGGCGTGAAATTGGGACCCATCGTGTTGCTCGACGGCGCGCCGAGCGGCGTGAAGGTCACGTCGCCGAGCGTCGCAGGGTTGTCGTCCCCGGTGCCGAGCGGACCCGTCCCGAGGTCCGCCTCGCGAACCCCTCCCACGGGGCGCCAGAAGGCGTAGAAGTACTTCGACTCCCACGCGGCAAGCCCGCCATCGGCCATCGCAACGTTCAAGAGAGCGAGAAGCCGCGCGAGCTCGGCCTCGCTCGTGTCTTGCTGCCGGGCGATCTGGACGGCGATCTGGTTGTACAAGCGCGGGGGGGCGCAGAGACTCGGCGTGCCGTCGTAGGCCCAGAACACGCCGATGAACGTCTGCTCCTCCGTGCGAACGGTCGGCGTCGTGACGCCATCGCCACCGAGCACCTTCGCCTCGTTGTAGGCGGCCGCGTACTCCAAGCTCGTCAAGGCGGGCGGAGGTACGCACTGGAACTGGTCCGCGGACGTCAGGACGAACGGATCGACGCTGGGCCACATGGCTCCGAGCGCCAGAGGGTGCATGCTGATGGGATCCTGACGCCAGACGCCGGCAGCGTTGCCGGGCACGTAGTCGAAGGTCATCTCCATCTCGGGAGCCTGGGATCCGTCCGCCGCGCGCATGCCGAGGATGGCGGCCGCGGCGGCCTGACCCACGGCGATTCCCTGGGTCTTCGGCGCGCCGTCCGGGACGAGCGCCAGATCGACAGCGAGCTCTGCGTCGAAGTCGGCGGCCTGCAGCGTGTACAGCGCGACGAGCGTGTCGTGCGCAGCTTGGGCGACTGCTGCGGCTCGGGACGTGCCGGCAGGCGCGGCGGGAAGCCCGACGTAGCTCTGGAAGTCCCCTTCGATCGCGTTCACGGCCTCGAACATCGCGATGTGCACGATGGCCATCGCGCGCGCAGCCCGGCACGGACCGGAGTGCTCGCCGAAACCGGGCATGTGATCCCTGCCGCTCGCGTCGATCGCGGCCGAGTTCCAGCTCTGGACGGTGGAGACGGTGCTCCCCCCTCCTCCGCTCGAGCTGTCGTGGCACGCAGGCACGAGCGCGAGGGCGAGGAGCCAGGCGACACCCGCGCGCTGGACTCGGGTCGAAGACTCGCCGTGCGCTCTTTTCGCGACGGCGCCGCTGACAAACGTCGTTGTACTCACGCTTTCTTCTCCACGGGAATGGATGCCGCCTCGGGGACTCGGCACCTTCTCGGCGGGAAGCTCGATCGGCCAAGTCGATTCTCACCGATCGTCCCGCTCTGCACTCGCGGTGGCCACCGATGCCTGGGGGGTGCCGGCAAGAGCATAGCCGCGGCGCCGATCCCCGCTACGGGCAGCCCTCCCCGAACGGCTCAGGGCACAGGCGGATAGAGCGTGTCGAACACGAGGTCGGCCACCTCGTTGCCCTGCGTGATGCCCTCGGTCTTGTCGAAGCTCCAGTGGATGCCGAGGTAGATGCGGCTCTGGCCGTTCTCCTCTTCCGCCTCGGAGAAGTTCGCGAACGTGCGCGGCAAGAGCGGGCGCACGTTGCCCTGGTTGTCGAGCGTCACGCCGTTGAACTCGTCGGAGACGAAGGTGAACGCGACGTCGTCGGTGCCGTAGAAGCGCCGCAACACCTGGAACAGCGCTCCGCCGAAGCCCGCGTGACCCGAGGGATAGGCCGGGAAAGGCGGCGTGAAGTTCGGGCCGGTCCCGTTGCTCGACGGCGCGCCGAGCGGCGTGTACGTGAAGTCCGCGAGCGTCGCGGGATTGTCGTCGCCGAGGCCGGTGGGGCCGCTGCCGAGATCGGCCTCGCGGATGCCGGTGACCGGTCGCCAGAAGTCGTGGAAGTACTTCGAGTCCCACACGGCGATGCCCGTGTCCGCCATGGCGACGTTCAGGATCGCGAGCAGCCGCGCGAGCTCGACCTCGCTCGTGCCCTGCTGCTCCGCGATCTGCAGGGCGATCTGGTTGTACAGGCGCGGCGGAGCGCACAGGCTCGGCGTGCCGTCGTAGGCCCAGAAGATGCCGATGTGCGTCTCTTCGGCGGTGCGCACGGTGGGCGTGACGATGCCGTCGCCGCCCAGCGCGAGCGCCTCGGCGTAGGCCGCCGCGTACTGCGCGCTCGACAGCGCGGGCGGGGGCGAGACGCGGAACTCGTCCGCGGAGGTCATGACGAACGGCGCCACCTGGCTCCACAGACCGCCGAGGGCGAGCGGGTGCTGGCTGATCGGATCCGGGCGCCAATCGCCGGGGAAGATGCCCGGGACGAAGTCGAAGGTGATCAGCGGCTCGGGCAGCTCCGATCCGTCGGATGCGCGCATGGCGAGGATCGCCGCCGCTGCGGCCTGGCCGAGCGCGATGCCTTGGTCCTTGGCCGCGCCGTCGGGAACGAGCGCGAGCTCGAGGGCGAGCTCCGCCCCACACAGGCCCGACTGCTGGGAGAACAGCGCCGACAGCGTGTCGTTCGCGGCTTGACCCACGGCGGCGCGCATCGACGTGCCGGCCGGCGCGGGCGGAAGTCCCACGTAGCTCTGGTGCGTGCCAGCGATCGCGTTCACGGCCTCGAACATGGCGACGTGCACGATGGCCATCGCGCGCGCTGCGCGGCAGGGGCCGAGTTGCTCGCCGAAGCCGGGAGTGTGGTCGCGTCCGCTCGCGTCGACCGCGATGACGTTCCAGTGCTCGATGGCTGCGGTGGAGGTCCCCCCCACGACGCCGCCTCCTCCTCCGCTCGACAGGGCGCGGTCACCGCCACTCCCCGACGACTGGAAACAGGCCGGCGAGGCGGCGAGCAACACCCCCAAGAAGAGGGCGTTCCGATGGCGACGGCGGGCGAGCCGCCGTGCGGCGAAGGAATTCACTTCCTGCTTGCGAACGTCGAACGATGCTTCCACGCGATTTTCTCCCTGCGGTACAGCTCCCGGACGACGGCTCGCCGCGAGTCGAACGGCGTCTCCGGGTTCTGCTTGCAGGCTAGCCCGCGTAGAGCGCGGAGGTCCGGATCGCCGCGACATCCTCTGCAGATCCGCGCGGGCGCACGGGAAGCGTTTCCGGGATCGCGGTCGACCTCGGCAATTCCTTCGGGCTCAGCCTCGCGAGCGCGCGGCGCGCACGAGCTCGGCCG
Organism: uncultured Planctomycetaceae bacterium; assembly: GCA_964413535.1. GTDB lineage: Bacteria > Planctomycetota > UBA1135 > UBA1135 > CAYPTB01. The sequence continues at coordinate 44,099 of CAYPTB010000029.1, forward strand.
CGTAGTCGACGCCGTCGGGCGTGCGCGAGCCGTGCCAAGAAAGAAACTCGCCGTCGGCGAGCGCGAAGCTCGCGCGCGGGAGCCCGGTCAGCGCCGCCAGCTCGTCCGCGTGCTTCTCCTGGAACGGGAACGGCTCGCTGCACAGGAGCACGAGCTCGGGGCGCGCGGCGGCCAGCGCCTCGGTCGAGACCTCGGGATAGCGCTCCGGCAACGCCGCGAACACGTTGCGGCCGCCGGCCTGGGCGAGCAGCGCGTGCGCGAAGGTGTCGCGGTTCACGCTCATCCACGGCTTGCGCCAGATCAGGTAGGCGAAGGCGACCTCGCGCGCGCCCTCGGCCTCGCGGCGGACACGTTCGGTGCGCGTCTCGATGTCGCGCGCGATGCGCTCGCCCTCCGCCGGGCGGCCGAGGGCGCGCCCGATGGAGCGGCACATGGCCGCGGTCTCGCGCGCGTCGCGCGGCATGCTCGCGTGGCAAGTGAGACCCGCGGCGGCGAGCCGCTCGGCGTCCTCGACGCGGTTCTCCTCCTCGTTGAGCAGCACGACGTCCGGCGCGAGCGCGACGATGCGCTCGACGTCGGGGTCCTTCGTCCCGCCGACCTTCTCGACTCCCCGCACGCCCTCGGCCGGGTGCACGCAGAACTTCGTGATCCCGACCAGGTCGTCGCCGCGGCCGAGGTCGAAGACGAGCTCGGTGAGGCTCGGGCAGAGCGAGACGATACGCACGCTCAGCCCGCCCCGGGAACGCGCTCGCCTTCGAGCGGCTCGAACGCGTAGCGCGTGCCGCCCCGGCCGGGGTCGCGCCGCACGCGTCCGAACGCGTGCTCTGGGTCGTGGTAGAAGAGGCCGATCCAGCCTCCGTCGGCGGCGAGCTCGAGCCAGCGCGAGCGGCTCTCGAACGAGCGCGCGACGTCGAGGTCGTAGGCCATGATGTACGCCGGTTGCACGTGGTGCGAGGTCGGCACGACGTCGGACCAGAAGATCGCGGTCTCGCCCGGTCCGTCCTCGTTCAGCGTGACGACGTGCACGCCGTCGGAGTGTCCCGAGGCGTCGTGCACGCGCAGGCCGGGCAGGAGCTCGCGGGACGCGCCCTGGTGCGCGGCGTCGCGCTCCGGAGAGCCGAAACCCTCGAGCAGACCCGCGCGCTCGACGGGGACCACGTCGTCGGCGCGGTACGAGGCGCGCCGCACGTGCCCGGGATCCTTCGCGATCGCGATCTCGAGCGCGGGAGCGAAGTGGCGCGCGTTAGGGAAGAGCGGAACGAGCTCGCCGTCGCGCAGGACGACCTGCGCGCCGACGTGATCGAAGTGGCAGTGCGAGGCGACGACGTGCGTCACGTCCTTTGGCGCGAGCCCGCAGGCCGCGAGCGCGTCCACGAGCGTCGTCGCGCGCTCGAACCGGTAGATCGAGCGCCACTTCTCCTCCCAGCGGTCGCCGATCCCGACCTCGATCACCACGCGATCGCCGCCGCGCTCGGCCAGGAACGGGCGCAGCGCGAGGCGGATCGTGTTGTCGTCGGCGGGCGGCGTCAGCCGCGCCCAGAGTGTCTTCGGCACGACGCCCCACATCGAGCCTCCGTCGAGCCACATGGCGCCGTCCGTGAGCGCCGTGATCGTCCACGGGCCGGCCCGCACGCGCCGCGGGACGAAGGTCCGCGCCGCGCTCACGACCGCAGGAGGTCGCGCGCGACGATCATGCGCTGGATCTCGCTCGTGCCCTCGCCGATGGTGCAGAGCTTGGCGTCGCGCCACATGCGCTCGACCGGGTACTCGCGGCTGTAGCCGTAGCCGCCGTAGATCTGGATGGCGTCGTAGGTGACGCGCATCGCCACCTCGGAGGCGTAGAGCTTCGCCATCGCCGCGCGCGGACCGAAGGCCTCGCCCGCGTCCTTGAGGCGAGCGGAGTGGTAGACGAGGTGGCGCGCAGCTTCGATCTGCACGGCCATGTCGGCCAGCTTGAACTGCACGGCCTGCTGGTCGGCGAGCGTCTTGCCGAAGGCCTCGCGCTCCTTGGCGTACTTGCGCGCGCAGTCGTAGGCGCCCTGCGCCAGCCCGAGCGCCATCGCGCCGATCGAGATGCGGCCGCCCTCGAGCGTCTTCATGAAGGTCTTGAAGCCTTCGCCCTCGGGACCGAGCAGGTGGTTCTTCGGGATGCGGCAGTCCTCGAACACCAGGCTCGCCCAGTCGGACCCGCGCGTGCCGAGCTTCTGCTCGCCCTTCTCCAGCGAGAAGCCCGGGACGCCGCGCGGTACGACGAAGGCGCTGATGCCCTTCGGACCGAGGCTCGGATCGGTCACGGCCGTGACGATCGTCGTCCCGGCGTAGTTGGCGTTCGTGCAGAAGCACTTGCGGCCGTTCAGGATCCAGTGCGCGCCGTCCGCCACCGCGCTCGTGCGCGTCCCGCCCGAGTCCGAGCCGGCGTTGGGCTCGGTCAGGCCGTAGGCGCCCATGAACTCGCCCGCGATGAGCTTGGGCACGTAGGCCTTGCACAGCTCGGGGCCGCCCCAGGCGAAGATCGGATAGGTGCCGAGGCTCACGTGCGCGGCGACCGTCAACCCCGTCGAGCCGCACACGCGCGAGAGCTCCTCGACGCACAGGATGTAGGCCAAGGTCCCCTGGTTCGTGCCCCCCACTTCTTCGGGGAAGGGGATGCCGGGGATGCCGAGCTCGACGATCTTCCTCCACGTCTCCTCGGGGAAGCGGTGGTTCTCGTCGACCTCCGCGGCGAGCGGGGCGACCTCCTCGTCCGCGAACTGGCGGACCATGTCGCGGATCATCTGCTGATCCTCGGTGAGGTCGAAACCGTGGGCGATCTTGGGGAGCTCGTACTTCGTCTGGGTCGCGGGCGTCATGGTCGTCCTGGGTCTCGTCTCGGTCGTGCCGTCAATCGAGCTCGAGGCTCCACCCGCGAGTTCGCTTCCTGTCGCCGCCAGAGTCGCTCTCCGACGCGCCGTTCGCGCTGGGCGTCTCGCGGTAGAACTCGGAGGAATGTCCGCTCCCGACCCAGGCGATCAGGGCCGAGCGCGAGAACTTCCACTCGCGCCCGATCTTGCGCGCGGGGAGGCTCTCGGTGTGCAGCACCTTGTTGAAGGTCTTCACGCTGACGCCCAGGAGCTTGGCGGCCTCCTCGATGTTGAGGATCTCGCCGTCGGGACTGGCGGTCATCGCTCGACCCCTTCGGCGGCCCACGCCTTCTGGACCTCCGTGCGGATCCACTCGGCGATCGTCTTCGTCGGCGTGCCCGGGCCGAAGAGGCGCGCGAACCCGCGAGCGTGCAGCGCCTCCATGTCCTCGGCCGGGATGATGCCGCCGCCCGTGAGCAGGACGTGACCCATCCCGCGCTTCTCGAGCTCCTCGCGCACGCGCGGGAAGAGCGACATGTGGGCGCCCGACAGGATCGAGAGCCCGACGACGTCGACGTCCTCCTGCAGGGCGACCTCGGCGATCATCTCGGGCGTCTGGTGCAGCCCGGTGTAGACGACCTCCATGCCGCTGTCGCGCAGTACGGAGGCGACCGTCTTCGCGCCGCGGTCGTGGCCGTCGAGACCGGGCTTGGCCACCAGGACCTTGATCTTTCTCTCCACCATTCTGTGCCCGCTCTCCTAGAAGATCTTGGGCTCCTGGTACTCGCCGAACTCCGTGCGCAGGACGTCGCAGATCTCCCCCAGCGTGCAGTGCGCGTGCGCCGCCGCGACGAAGCGCTCCAGGAGGTTGTCCACGCCGCGACAGGCGTCGCGCACGTCGTCCAGCGCGCTCTGGGCCTTCCGACCGTCCCGCCGCTGGCGCAGGAGCGCGAGTCGGCCGCACTGCTCCTTCTCCACCGAGGGATGGATGCGATGGAGCTCGATCGGCGCGCGCAGGTCCTTGTCCTCGACGTAGCAATTGACCCCGACGACCCGCTTGGAGCCCGCCTCGACCGCGCGCTGGTAGGCGACCGCCGAGCGGTGGATCTCGCGCTGGATGTAGCCGGACTCGATGCACGGCACGACGCCGCCTCGGGCGTCGATCTCCGCGAAGTACGCTTCCGCATCCGCCTCGAGCCGGTTCGTCTGCGCCTCGACGAAGTACGAGCCCGCGAGCGGATCGGCGACGTGCGCGATCTCCGTCTCCTCGGCCAGGATCTGCTGCGTGCGCAGGGCGATCTTGACGGCCTTCTCGGTCGGGAGCGAGAGCGTCTCGTCCATCGAGTTGGTGTGCAGCGACTGCGTGCCGCCCAGGACGGCGGCCAACGCCTCGATGGCGGTGCGCACGATGTTGTTCTCGGGCTGTTGAGCCGTGAGCGAGACGCCCGCGGTCTGCGTGTGGAAGCGGATCATCCACGAACGTGCATCGCGCGCTCCGAAGACGTCGCGCAGCTTGCGCGCCCAGATGCGGCGCGCCGCGCGGAACTTGCACACCTCCTCGAAGAAGTCGAGGTGGCTGTCGAAGAAAAACGACAGCCGCGGCGCGAAGTCGTCGACGTCCATGCCGGCGGCAATCCCGCGCCGCACGTACTCCATGCCGTTCGCGAGCGTGAAGGCGAGCTCCTGCGCCGCGGTCGAGCCGGCCTCGCGAATGTGGTAGCCCGAGATCGAGATCGTGTTCCACTGCGGCACACGCGTCGCGCAGTGCGCCATCACGTCCGTGATCATGCGCAGCGCGGGCTCCGGCGGCACGAGCCACGCGTGCTGAGCCTGGAACTCCTTGAGGATGTCGTTCTGGACGGTCCCGCGCAGCTTCGCGGGATCCACGCCCTGCCGCTCGCCGCACGCGATGTAGAACGCGAGCAGAACCGGAGCGGGCCCGTTGATCGTCATGGAGGTCGAGACGCGATCCATCGGGATCCCGTCCATCAAGGTCTCCATGTCCTCGAGGCTCGAGATCGCGACGCCCACCTGGCCGACCTCGCCGATGCAGTAGGCGTGGTCGGAGTCGTAGCCCATCAGCGTGGGGAAGTCGAAGGCGACCGAGAGCCCGGTCTGCCCGTGGTCGAGCAGGAACTTGAAGCGCTCGTTCGTCTGCGCGGCCGTTCCGAAGCCCGCGAACTGACGCATCGTCCACAGGCGCCCGCGATACATCGAAGGATGCGGCCCGCGCGTGAACGGGAACTGTCCCGGCCAACCGAGATCGCGCTCGAAGTCGACGCGCGCGTCAGCCGGCCCGTAGACCGCCTGCAGCGGCGCCCCCGAGAGCGTCGTGAACTCGGCGTCGCGCAGGCGAGCCTGCGCCATCGCCTCCTCCCACAGCGCCTTCGAGTCGGTCCGAACGACGGTCGCCGGAGCCGCTCTGGAGGAGTCCTTCATCGGCGTACTGTCCCGCTCTTCGGATCCCCGGATCGCATCGTGGAGTCCCCCCCCAGGATGGATGCCAGGATCCCTTCCGCAACATCGTACGGCGTGGCGGCTCCCCCGAGGGCCTCTTCCGCGCGCGACTCGTAGCCGCGGCGGCTCCAGAGCTCCTCCTCGAGGCGCTCGGCCACCACGCGCTTGACCTGCCCGACCCGCTTCTTCCGGCGCGCTCGGGCGAGGCCCGGCAGCCCCACGTGCGAGCGGTGGCGCCCGACCGCCTCCAAGATCTCCGCGATGCCCGTTCCCCCGGCGGCGCTCGCGAGGAGCACCGGTACGTCCCAGCCCTCCCGGCCGATCTCCCGGGCGTGCACGGCGTCCTCGAGATCCAGCGCCAAGCGCTCCGCTCCGGGCTGGTCGGACTTGTTCACGACCAGCACGTCCCCGACCTCCAGCAGCCCGGCCTTCATGGCCTGGATGCCGTCGCCAGCGCCGGGGCAGAGCACGACCACCACCGTGTCCGCGGCGCCCACCACCTCGTACTCGGCCTGCCCGACGCCCACGGTCTCGATCAGGATCTCGTCGAAGCCGAAGGCGTCCATGACGTCGCAGGCGTCCGTCGTCGCGCGCGCGATCCCGCCGCGGCTCTCGCGGCTCGCCATCGAGCGGATGTAGACGCCGGGGTCCTGCGTGCGCTCCTCCATGCGGATGCGGTCGCCGAGCAGCGCACCGCCGCTGAAGGGGCTCGAGGGATCGACGGCGAGGATCCCCACCGTGCGCTCGCGCTCGCGCAACGCGCGGGCGAGCTCGTTGACGAGCGTGCTCTTGCCGGCCCCCGGCGGTCCCGTGATCCCGGTCCGCGCGCCGCGTCCGACGCGCGCGTAAATACGGCCCAAGCTCTGCCTGAAGCGCGGGTCGCCGTCCTCCGCCCACGAGATCAGGCGGCTCAACGCCAACCGATCGCCCTCGAGCAGCTTCGCGGCGATGGTCTCCGGGTCTTTCAAGGCTACGCCAGGAGCTTGCGGGCGATGATCAGGCGCTGGATGTCGGTCGCGCCCTCGTAGATCTCGGTGATGCGCGCGTCGCGGAACAGCCGCTCGACGTGGAAGTCGTCGGTGTAGCCGGCGCCGCCGTGGATCTGGAGGCACTCGTCGGCGCAGAAGTTCGCCGTGCGCGAGGCGAGGAGCTTCGCCTGCGCGGACTGCAGCGTGCACGGCTCGCCGCGGTCGCGCGTCCACGCCGCCTGCCGCACGAGCAAGCGCGAGGCCTCGAGCTGCGTGGACATGTCGGCGAGCTTCCACTGGATGGCCTGGAAGCTGCCGATGGGCTTGCCGAACTGCTCGCGCTCCTTCGAGTACTTGACCGCGGCGTCGAGGCAGGCCTGCCCGATGCCCACGGCCTGGGCCGCGATGCCGATGCGTCCGCCGTCGAGCGTGTCCATCGCGATCGTGAACCCCTCTTCGAGCTTCCCGAGCAGGTTCGCCTTCGGAACCAGCACGTCCTCGAACTGCACGACGTTCGTCGCCGACCCGCGGATACCGCACTTCTTCTCGGGGCTGGCCACCGTCAGACCCGGCGTGTCCGCGGGCACGAGCAGAGCGCTGATCCCCTTCGCGCCGGCCCGCTCGTTGTTCGTGCGCACGTACACGATGAAGAGCCCGGCCCAGGCGGCGTTCGTGACCCACATCTTCTCGCCGGTGACACGGAAGTGGTCGCCCTCGTCCATGGCTTGGCAGCGCAGCGCGCCTGCGTCCGACCCCGCGTTCGCCTCCGTGAGGCAATAGGCGCCGAGGATCTCGCCCGTCGCGAGCTTCGGCAACCACTCCCTGCGCTGCACGTTCGTCCCGAACTTGTTGAGCGGACCGCCCACCAGGCTGTTGTGCACCGAGACCGTCACTCCGGTCGACGCGCACACGCGGTTCAACTCCTCGAGCACGACCGAGAGCTCGAGGTTACCGAGCCCCGCACCGCCGAACTCCTCGGGCACCGTCAGACCCCACAGGCCGAGCTCACCGATCAGCGGGAACAAGTCGGGATCGAGCGTGCCCTGCGCGTCGTGCCTCTTCGCGCGCGGGCGGAGCTCCTTGTCCGCGAAATCCCGCGCCATGTCGCGCACCATCGTCAGATCCTCGGAGAGCTCGAAATCCATCGTCGTCCTCGCTCAGTCGTAGTCGTAGAAACCTCTGCCGACCTTCCGCCCCAAACGCCCGGCGGCCACCATGCGGCGCAGCAACGGACACGGACGGTACTTCGAGTCCCCGAGCCCCGCGTGCAGGACCTCCATCACGTCCAGGCACACGTCGAGCCCGATCAGGTCCGCGAGCGTCAGGGGCCCCATCGGATGGTTCATCCCGAGCTTCATGACCGTGTCGATCGCTTCCTTCTCCGCGACGCCCTCCATGAGGCAGAAGACGGCCTCGTTGATCATGGGCATCAACACGCGGTTGCTGACGAAGCCGGGGTAGTCGTTCACGAGCACCGGCGTCTTGCCGATGGAGCGCGAGCACTCCACGACCCTGTGCGCCGTCTCCTCCGACGTCTCCTGCCCGCGCACGACCTCCACCAGCGCCATCAGCGGCACGGGATTCATGAAGTGCATCCCGATCACGCGGTCGGCGCGCTTGGTGCTCGCGGCGATCTCCGTGATCGAGATCGACGACGTGTTCGTCGCGAGGATCGTCCGCCTGTGCGCGATCGCGTCGAGCCGCGCGAACACCTTCGCCTTCGCGCCGGCCTTCTCGACGATCGCCTCGACGACGAGCTCCGCATCCCCCACGTCCTCGAGGTTGGTCGAGGGCGAGATGCGCTCCAGCGTCGCCCGAGCGTCCGCCGCGCTGAGCTTGGACTTCTGGACGAAACGGTCGATGCTCTTCTCGATCGCGCCCATGCCGCGGCCGAGCGCCACCTCGTCGATGTCGACCAGCCGCACCAGCGCCCCGGCCGACGCGAAGGTCTGGGCGATCCCGTTGCCCATCGTCCCCGCGCCGACCACGGCGACGGCGCGGAAGCTCGTATCCGTCACGCGCTGCGCTCCACGGCCAGCGACACGGCGTTGCCGCCGCCCAGGCACAGCGACGCCATGCCCGTCTTCGCGCCGCGCCCCTCGAGCGCGTGCAGGAGCGTGACGAGGATGCGCGCCCCGGAAGCTCCGATCGGATGCCCGAGCGCCACCGCCCCGCCGTTCACGTTGACGCGCCCCGGATCGAGGTCCAGGACGCCGAGCAGCGCGCAGGCCGCGGCGGAGAACGCCTCGTTGATCTCGTGCAGGTCGAAGCTCCCCGGCGCTTTCCCGAGCTTCGCGGAGAGCTTATTGATCGACACCTCCGGCGCCATCATCACCCACTCGGGCGCCACGCCGCCCGTCGCGTAGCCGAGCACGCGCGCGAGCGGCTTCAAGCCGAGCGCCTTCGCCTTCTCCGCGCTCATCACGACCAGCGCCGCCGCGCCGTCGTTGATCGAGGACGCGTTGGCGGCCGTCACCGTGCCGTCCTTCTGGAAGGCGGGCTTCAGCCCCGCGATGCTCTCCGCCGTCATGCCTTCCCGGATCGTCTCGTCGGTCGTGAACGCGAGCGGCGCGCCCTTCCTCTGCGGCACGTGCACGGTGAGCTTCTCCGCGTCGAAGCGTCCCTCCGCGGTCGCCTCGGCCGCGCGCCGGTGGCTCTCCGCCGCGAACTCGTCCTGCTGGGAGCGCGAGATCCCGTGCTTCGCCGCCGCGCGCTCGCCGGTGATCCCCATGTGGAAGTCGTTGTAGACGTCCCACAGCCCGTCCTTGACCATGGAGTCGACGAGCTGGCTATTGCCGAGCCGCATGCCGCCGCGCGCGTCGGGCAGGAGGTAGGGAGCGTTCGACATGCTCTCCATCCCGCCACACACCGCCACTTCGATGTCGCCCGCAAGGATGGCCTGGACGCCGAGCATCACGCTCTTCAGCCCCGAGCCGCACACCTTGTTGACGGTGAAGGCCCCGACCGAGTCCGGCACCCCGCCCCCGAGCGCCGCCTGCCGCGCCGGGTTCTGCCCGAGCCCGGCCTGCAGCACGTTGCCCATAACGACCTCGTCGACCTGGTCGCCGCGCAAGCCGGCCCGCGCGAGCGCCTCCTTCACGACGAGCGCCCCGAGCTCCGTCGCCCGGAACCCCGCGAGCCCGCCCTGGAACTTCCCGATCGGCGTTCGGCAGGCACTGACGATGACGACCTCTTTCACGGCATCTCCTTGGGCGTAGAAGGCTTCCCCGGCGTCATCGCAGCGCGCGCGAGAAGCCCCGAGCTTCCCCCCGTCTTCTCCCCATCGGGGGACCACCGGGCGCCGCGACGACGATTCGGGGCAAGCAGTATAGCGGTCGACGTGCTCGACACACCCCCGCGCTCGGACTCCACGTGCCCTTCCTCCCGAACCGAGGAGAAGGATGTGGCGTCGAGAGACCCTCTGCACGAGTCTCCGCCGCGGGCCTGCTGGGCACGGAGCCGATCGAGAGTCGTCGGACCCCGAGGTCTTATGGTCGCTACTCGCCGACCTGGTTGTAGCGGATCGAAAGCCTTCCGAAGCCACCGACGACGAAGTCCGCCACCGCGAGGTCGGGCATGCCGTCTCGATCGAGATCGCCGACCGCCATCGCGTGCGACTGTACGGCGAGCGGGAACTGAGTCGCCGGGCCAAGCCCTCCCGGTTCTTCCCACAGAAGGAGGTAGCCGAAGCTGCTGCTCCGTCCGACGACATCCATGTCGCCGTCTCCATCCATGTCGGCGAAAGCAAGGTCGGAACTCGGTGCGGTGAGGGTTTGTTTCAAGGCGAAGCTGCCCGTGCCGTCGTTGACGAAAATCCTCATGAGCGTGAGGCCCACGACCACGATGTCGAGATCGCCGTCATTGCCGAAGTCGACCAGGTACGGCCCGCCGGCCGACGAGCTGGAACCGTTCGTGACGAGAGTCTCTTCCGCGCCGAACGTTCCGTCGCCGTTGCCCGGACGCATCGAGATCATGTCCGGGCCAGCGACACTGACCTCGTAGACGAGATCTTGAGTCGTGTTTCCGTCGACGTCTCCCACCGCGAAGTTGTTACCCGCCGAAGACGCGATCGTGTGGGTCACTGGGGCGGCGAAGGTTCCATCGCCGTTGCCGTGAGCCACCTGGATGCTGGAGATGCCGGCCTGCGTCTTTCTCGCGGCGAGGTCCAGAACCTGGTCTCCGTCGAAGTCCGCGAGCGCGAAGGGAGAGCCCGTGAAAGCATCGAGCTTCGGACCGAACGTCCCGTCGCCAAGGCCCGGCAAGACGGTTATCCCGCCGATGAACTGATTCACGACGAGGTCGATGAATGCGTCGCCGTTCACGTGTGCGGCTCGAGCGTCGAAGACGTCGAGGGAGGAAACGGTCGTGGCAGGGCCGAAGGGATAGGGATGGAAGACGAGGCCAGTCGGGCCTTCCGTTCCCGTGACCACGTCGTTCGCGCCGTTCCCATCGAAGTCGGCGATCACCACCAGGTTTCGACCGAAGATGTGGCGGGGCGCCCCGGCGAACGTCCCATCGCCGTTGCCAGAGACCTGGAGGATCTGGTTCTCGGCCGTTGCGAGGAGGTCTTGCCTTCCGTCGAGGTCGACGTCGTCGACCGCGAGACCTCGCGAATTGAGGAACACGCCGAACGTTCCGCCCGATGCGAACGTACCGTCACCCAGGCCCAAGAGCACGCTGACGTCGGCCGTACTCGTGTTGCGCGTGAGCAAGTCGACGATCGCGTCGTCGTCGAGGTCGGCGACGGCGATCTCGTAGGGATCAGCCCCCCCCACCACGTACTCCGCGACCGGACCGAGGGTGAGGTCGCCGTTCCCCAGGCGCGCATAGAGCCGGCTGTTGACGGCGTACGTCGTCGCGACGTCCACGAATGTGTCGCCGTCGAAGTCGGCGAGCTCGAGGCTCACGACTCGGTTGCTCGTCGAACTCGGCGCCGTCGTGTCCGCGTAGCTCACCGGACTGCCGAAGGTCCCGTTGCCTGCACCCTCTAGGACGGAGCTTTGGAAGGAATGCTCAGGGCCCGGCCCCCACAGTGCGATTGCGACCACGAGATCGAGGTCACCGTCCTCGTCCAGATCGGCCGACCCGACATCGGCTCCGACGCCGAGATGAGGCGTGACGGCGGCGACGTAGGAGACCGGGAATGAGAAGAACCCCAAGTTCGTGCCGAGCAGCACGGAGACGTCCTTGTTGGAGCTCTCCGGGCCCCCCTGATGAGCGGCTGCGACGTCCAGATGCCCGTCGTTGTTCAGGTCCGCTGCGTCCGCCCTGGACAGGTTCGAGCTGAGCCCAACCGTGAACTCCCCGAGGAACCCGCCCGCTCCATTGCCGAATGCGAAGGCCAAGCCCGTCCCCGTCTTGCGCACGAGATCGAGGTGTCCGTCCCCGTTGAAGTCAGCGAGTTCGGCGTAGGGCACGAGGTGAGAGGAGACGCCCGACGCGAGCGTCGTCTTCTGTTCGGCGCCGAAGCCGCCGCTTGCGAGCCCGGGTCGGACCCAGGCCGTGTTGTCGCCGCTAGCGGCGGAACTCACGCTCACCAGATCACGAATCCCGTCCTCGTCCATGTCCCCGAGTGAGAGCGGGCCGGCGGGCGTCTCCGTGCCGTCGGTTGCAAGCGCGTCGTAGGCGAGCGGTGATTGGGTCACCACGCCGACGCGCAGGCGCATCGCGTTCGTGACCGCGAAGCCGGAGGGCGAACTCCCGCCCATGACCAACGCCTGGAAGGTCGCCTGCGCGCCGCACAGGTCGTCCGTCACCACCGATGCGAAGAACAGCGGCCCCGACCGGCCCAGCGCGTTCGTGCCGAACGACTTCGAGAAGAACGGGGTCGTCGTCCAGATCGTCGCCCCGAACGACGGATTGAACACGGGGTCGTCGAACCCGCTGTAGATCAAGAAGCCCGTCGAGAGCGGCGGCGCCTCGAACACGCGGAACGAGAAGTCGCCGCCGATCACCGGCGCGCCCCTCGGCGTGATCAACACCGGGGCCTCGGTTCCCGAGTCGAGGTACTTCAGCACGACCTCGTCCCCGCACTGCGCGCGCGCAGGCGTCGAAACCGCTATCGCGAAGAGCGCGCCGGGGACGAGCGACCAGGACGAACACCGTTCACGAACGAGGCGGGTCAGCGCGGACATGGGCTGCCTTTCGTTGAGCTATCGCTTTCGTCTGGAAGGCGCTCGGGCCACCTCCGCAAGCTGCAAGGTCGAAGGAGAAGCGTGGTTCACTGCGATTCATGATGACGGAGGTAGCGAAAACGATCGCTGTCACGTCCTCGCTACTCGCCGACCTGGTTGAAGCGGATCGACAGTCTTCCGACGGCCGCGGAGTCGTCCGCCACCGCGATGTCGGGCATGCCGTCTCGATCCAGGTCGCCAATCGCGATGCTGCCCTCGGCGTTCCCGAGAAAGACCCCGGTCGGTGGGCCCAGCACGCCGGGTTCTTCCCAGAGGAGGAGGTCGATCGAATCGCCGACCCGTGCGAGGACATCCGTGTAGCCGTCACCGTCCATGTCGGCGAAGAGGAACTCGGACACGTTCCCCGAAGCAACGGTTTGCGCCAGCGCGAAGGTACCGGTGCCGTCGTTGGCGTAGTGGAAGATCTGCCGTGTAGACCCCACCAAATCCTCGAACACGATGTCGAGATCGCCGTCCTCGCCCAAGTCGACCAGATAAGGGGAGTCCGTCTGGCTCGTGACGAGAGTCTGCTCCGGTCCGAACGTTCCGTTTCCGTTGCCGGGAAGCATCAAGATCCTCTCGCCGCCGACAGTGACCCTGTAGACGAGATCCTGGGTCGTGTTTCCATCGACGTCTCCCACCGCGAAGTGTGAGACCTGCTGCGTGATCGGGTGGGTCACCGGGGCGGCGAAGGTTCCATCGCCGTTCCCGAGAGCCACGTCGATCCCGGAGTCGGACCGGTTCGCCGCAAGGTCCAGAACCTGGTCTCCGTCGAAATCCGCGAGCGTGAAGAAAGAATTCGTCGGCGTGAAGGCGTCGAGCTCCGGCCCGAACGTCCCGTCGCCGAGACCGGGCAAGACGCTGATCACGTCCGTGCTCTTCAGCACGATGAGGTCGATGAAGGCGTCGCCGGTCAGCTCGAGAGCTTGCGCCTTCTTGATGTCGACGGTGGAAACGATCTCGGCAGGGCCGAAGGTCCCGTTCGCGTTGTAGCGGTGGAGGAAGAGGTCCGTCGAGAAGAGGTTCGACGCAGATTCGGCACCCGTGATCACGTCGTTCGCACCGTCCCCGTCGAAGTCGCCCATCACCGCGAACTGTTCGCCGAAGAGGTAGCGGTGCGCGCCGGCGAACGTTCCGTCGCCGTTGCCGGCGACGTGGAAGATTCGATCGCCCAACGAGGAGAGGGTCGCGACGAGGAAGTCTTGGCTTCCGTCGAAGTCGACGTCGTCGACCGCCATCCCTCGCGACAGGTCGAACACTCCGAAAGCCCGGCCCGGTGCGAAGGAGCCGTCGCCCAGCCCCAGCAGCACGCTGACGTCGTTCGACCCGCTGTTGCGGGTGAGCAGGTCGAGGATCGCGTCGCCGTCGATGTCGGCAACGGCGATCTCATGGGGCTCGTTCCCCACGGTGTGCTCCGCCACCGGACCCAGCGTCAGGTCGCCGTTCCCGAGACGCACATAGATCCGGCGGTTGTCTTCGTACGTCATCGCCACGTCGATGAACGTGTCGCCGTCGAAATCGGCGAGCGCGACGTTCACGTCCAGCTTCGTCCCGATCCCGGTGGCGTTCGAGTAGCTGACGGGACGGCCGAAGGTGCCGTTGCCGGCCCCCTCCAGGACGGAGGTCTCGTAGGAGGGGTCGCTGAACAAAGGAGGCTGGCTCAAAGCGATCGCCACCACGAGATCGAGGTCGCCGTCCTCGTCCAGATCGGCCGCTCTCGCGTCGGCTCCGACCCCCGCTTTGGACGTGATGACCGCGGGGTAGTGGACCGGAAAAGCGAAGAACCCGGAGCTCGTGCCGAGCAGCACCGAGACCTGGTTGCCGTCCGCAGCAGCACCGCCGCCCACACGACCTGACACGACGTCGAGATTCCCGTCGTTGTTCAGGTCCGCCGCATGAGCTTGGGACACGGGACGAGGGAGGAGGACCACGAACTCGCCGAGGAACCCGCCGGCTCCGTCGCCATACGCGAAGGCCAAGCCGCCCTCCTCCTTGCGAACGAAATCGAGATGTCCGTCCCCGTCGAAGTCGCCTAGCTCGATGGGGTCCACGTCGTAGAAGGTGGTGCTGAACGACGCGAGCTGGGTTTTCTGTCCGACATCGAAGCCGCCGGCCGCGAGTCCGGGCCGGACCCACGCCATGGAATCGGGACGGCTGAAGCTCACGAGATCGCGGATTCCGTCTTCGTCCATGTCCCCGAGAGCGAGACCACTGGGCGTCTCCGTGCCGTCCGTCTCGAGAGTCGGGTAGGCGAGCGGCGGGCGCGTCACCGAGCCGACGCGGATGCGCATCGCGTTCGTGACCGCGAAGCCGGAGGGCGAGCTCCCGCCCATGACCAACGCCTGGAAGGTCGCCTGCGCGCCGCACAAGTCGTCCGTCACGACCGAGGTGAAGAACAATGGCCCCGACCGGCCCAGCGCGTTCGTGCCGAACGACTTCGAGAAGAACGGCGTCGTCGTCCAGATCGTCGCGTCGAACAGCGGATCGAACACCGGGTTGTCGAACCCGCTGTAGATCAAGAAGCCCATCGAGAGCGGCGGCGCCTCGAACACGCGGAACGAGAAGTCTCCGCCGATCACCGGTGCGCCCCTCGGCGTGATCAGCGCCGGAGCCGTGGTCCCGGAGTCGAGGTACTTCAGGACCACCTCGTCGCCACACTGCGCGCGCGCAGGCGTCGAGAGCGCGAACGCGAGCAGCGCGCCGGCGACGAGCGACGAGGACGAAGACCCTTCACGAACGAGGCGAGTGAGCGCGAACATCGGCCACCTCCGGTTTCGGGCCCCGCCTTCGGCTGGAAAGCGATCGACCCACCCTTGTCAGCCTAGCTCTAGTTCACGAAGAGGATGGTTCTGACATCGATCTCGGGGGCCCAAGCCGAGTTTCGCCGGAGACTTCGGCTCGGCCCCAAACGCCCCGCGCAGCCGAGCCCACATGCCTGACACAGACCCACACGTTGGCCCAAAACGCTCGGTAGCAAGCGCCAAGGAGATTGGGGGCAGCAGCGACGTCGCCCGGGCTACTTCGCTGCCGCGCCGAGGACGACGTGCACCATTTCGCCATCGCGCGCCTCCACGGTGGCCGTCCGCTCCTGAGCGAAGCTCGTGATCGATCGAGCTTGGGCCTCGGTGCCCCCGACGAAGCTCTCGAGCATGCTTTCGAGATCGGGTACCGCGCTGATCACGACCGTGCCGGGCGCGACGCGCTCGAGCGTGAAATGGCCGGCCTCGTCGGTCTCGACGCCGCCCCCGCGGCCGAACGCGGAGCCCTGTCCGGGATGGCCGACTCCGATGAGGCAACCCACCGCGGGACGCCCTTGATCGTCGAAGACTTCGCCGGTGATCGTCGCGCCGACGCGCAGCACGAGCACGACACCCTCGATGCTCCCGGCGGGAGGCGCATCGACGACCAGCGCTTCGCTCGGCGCCCAGTCCGGGTGCCTCGCCACGAGCGAGCGTCCCGCCGCAGCCACACCTTCGAGCGCAAAGCGGCCCAGCTCGTCGGTCCGAGCTTCCCCCTTGCTCATCGGTGGGTACATCGCAGGCCTCGGGCTCTGCCGGTTGCCCGCGAGCACCACCGATGCGCCGCGCACGGGCGTCCCGTCTGGTGCGAGCACGACTCCCGCGATGCGCGCGCCTCGAACGAGCACGACCGTCACGAGCTCCGCGGCCGGAAGACTCACGACGAGTGGCTCGGCGCCGGAGGCGTGATCATCGGCTTCCGCGGCGAACCACCACTCGCCGCGCCGGAAGCCTCGGAGCTGGAAGCTGCCGTCGGAGTCGCCGAAACTCCCAAAGACTGCGCCGTTCTCCGAGGGCGCAGGCCCCGCACTGATGCGGAAGCTCCTCACCGGCGCGCCCAGGTCGTCGACGACGCGACCCTCGACCGTCAGCGGTCCTTCGAGCTCGAGCACGAGGTCGAGGGAGTCGATCGCCACGGACTCGGCCAACGCGGTCCACGCGCCCTCGGGTCGGGAGGGATCCCGGATCGCGATCGAATCGAAGAAGCCGATGATGCGGCCCTGCTCCGCGCCCGCCTGCCCGCCGCGCTCATCCGTCTCCGGGGCGGCGCTCGCGATCACCGGGAACGGACCGCCCGCGAGACCCGTGAAGGCGAAGCGGCCGTCGACGTCCGCTTTCGTGCGGAGGGTTCGGTCCCCGAAGAAGCCCATACGCTCGACGCTCGTCTCGACCGTGGCGCCGACTGCCGGGCGCCCGTCTGGCCAGATCACGCGCCCAGCGATCGTGCCGCCGCGTTCGAGCACGATGTCGAGGCCGATGAGCTCCTCGCCGTCGCGCACCGAGACCTCCACGTCGTCGCGTCTGAGCCAACCCTCTGCGCGGACCGACAGGTGCGCTCCCCCCTCGGGCACGGCGACGACGCGATAGGTGCCATCCCGCGACGTCTCGATGCCGATGTGGCCGTCGTCCGGCATCCAGTGCGTCGTTTCGGCCACCGAGACCCATGCGCCCCCGACGTGCGTGCCGTCTTCGCCCAGTACTCGGCCCGAGACGGTTCCCCCGAGACGCAGGGGGACCTCGAGCTCGACGTGCTCGCCCGGCTCGCAGCGGACGTCCTTTCGCGTGTAGCCGACCAGTCCCTCGAAGGTCGCCTCGAGCGTGTAGCTCGAGCGGGCAGAGATCGCGCGCAACGCGAAGGACAGGTCCTGCGCGACACGGATCTCGCGCGAGTCGTGGCGCTGTACGCCGAGACCGGGTCGCTTCGCGAGCGACAGCGACGCGCTCTCCGGGGTGAAGCCGCGCTCCTGCGCTCCGTCGGGGAGCACGAGGCGTCCCGTGACCCAGGCGCCCAGTTCCGCCCGGAGCGAGACGCGCTCGATTCGGTGCGAACTCTCTCCAGCGGAAGCGAGCGCGATCCGCAGCGGTTCCGCGTGGGCGTAGCGCGACTGCAGGATCAACGCCCCGTAGCGCGCGCTCGGCGCGAAGGGCACTCGGATCGTCGCCGAAGTCACGGCGCGGCGCGCGGCGGAGCTCCAACCGTTCCCTTCCAGCGGCGGGAACGCGAGATCGACCTCGGAGGCAGCGATGCGCAACTCCCAGTCCGCGACCTCGTCGTCGTCCCACCCGAGAGCGAGGAGGGCGGGCGCGTCGTCGGGCGGCATCCCGCTCGGAAGGAGGACCTTCACGTCGACCCAGCGCGCACCCACGAGCGCGAAGGTCTCGCTGTCGAGTTCGTCCGGCGCCGGTACGCGCTCCAGGCCGACGCGCTCCACGGCGACGCGCTCAGCGGCGACGCGCTCGCGGGACGTCGAGGGAGCTTCCGTCGCCTGCGCAGGCGGAGGGTCGATCGCCGCGATCGCCTTCACCCGGGCCGGCTCCGGCGCGCTCGCGTCGACGACCGGCGGGAGTACGGCATCGACTCCCCGACTCGCTTCATCCCTGCCGAGCCACAGACTTCCCCCCACGACGAGGACGACGGCGACGAGCAGAGCGAGCGAACGCTTCGACATTCGAGTAGCCCCCAGTCGGCGTGTCCCGAGAGCCCTGCCTGCATTCTAGGTCGCTGATCGACGCCCGCTCGCGCCGGAGCCACTCCGCAGGCTCGTTCCGGCAGGTCGCGCTCGTTGCAAACGAGTTCGCAAACAGCTATCCCGAGGCCTCGGGCTTCACTCCCACCCATGGTCGAGCCGTCCAAAGTCGCCTGGACCCGACCGCAACCTGCGACCTCTCCCGCGCGGGACGAGGTCGACGCCGCGGGGGGCGCGCGCAGGCCGGGGGCTCAGGCCACGGCCGAGCCCGGGGCCCTCGACGAGCTCGCGCTCGCGCGCGCCGTCCGGGCGCGCGACGCGCGCGCGGTCGAAGTCTTCCTCGAGCGCTTCCGGCCGCTCCTGCAGCACTGCATCGGGCAGTTCGAGGCGGAGGCCTCGGCGCGCGAGGACCTCTTCCAGGACCTCGTCGCCTACGCCTTCGAGCGCCTCGACCGCGATCGCTTCGATCCCGAGAAGGGCTCCCTCGGCACCTGGCTCTACCGCGTCGCGTGGTGCCGCTGCGTCGACCTGAAACGCCGCGAGAGCACGGGGCGGCGGTTGCCGCTCGCCGCCGCGGAAGAGCCGCGAGAAGCTCTGGATCTCCGCCCCGGTCCCGAGGCGGCCGCCGGAGATCTCGAGGTGGGAGAGCTCGTTCGGCGCTGCCTGGCGGAGATCGACCCGGAGGACGCCGAGCTCCTGCGCATGCGACACCTCGAGGACATGACGTTGGTCGACATCGCCGCCCTACGCGCGCAGACCCTGGAGACGGTCAAGTACCGGATCAAGCGCGCCACGGAAGGGCTGCGCCGCCGCCTGCTCGCGAGTCGCCTCACGCCGGAGCTCGTCGAATGAGCCGGATTCCGGCGAAAGGGCCCCCCGGGCGGGATCCGCGTGCGGACTCGGAGGCGCACATGAAGGTCCGAGGGAATCGAGGGGCTCCCCTCCTGCCGGTCTGCACGGACCCGCGGCAGGGGAAGCTCCTCGCGAGCTACGACGGGCTCGACGGAGGAGCGCGCGCGGAGCTCGGCGTCCACACCGCGCGCTGCCCGGTCTGCGGACCGCGCTGGCAGGTGCTGCGGGCCGCCGAGGCCTGGCTCGAGCGCGGCGGCGACGCGCGCCGGAGCGCGGCGCAGCGGCGGAGTGCGCCGGATGCGGCGGGTCCCGGAACGAGCGTCGCTCCCGCGTCGGTCGCGCACCCGCCGACGAGCGGAGCTCGCTCGAAGGACCGTGCGGCTCGCGCGACTCGGGGGCGCGGCTCCCCGGTCGCGCCGACCCCGGCCAGTCCCTGTCCGCGGGCCGAGGACCTGTACGACTTCGGACGCGGCCCCGGTTCCCGGCCCCTCGCGCGCGAGCTCCACGCGTCGATCACGCGCCACGTCGCGGGCTGCGCCGCGTGCCAAAGCTTCACCGCCACGCTCGCCGTCCCCATCCCGGTCCCCATCGAGCGCGAAGCTCCCGGTGTGGAACTCGACTCGGACGAGGATCTCGAGCCCGGCGAGGACCCGGTTCGACGCGCGGTGTCCGGGCGCGGGCGCGCGCCCCGCGCGAAGACCGCGCTCCCGTCGCCGGACGAACGCGCGCTCGCACGGCGCAAGCCGTTCCTGCTGCTGCGCGGCGAGAGCGAGCGGACGTGGCCGATCTGGGCGGCCCTGGCCACGGCCGCGGCTCTGCTCCTGTTCGTCTTGCGCTTCTTCGACGGCGAGACCTCGCGCTCGCGGGAGTTCGCCGGCATCCCGCGCCGCTTCCCCGACGCCCAGGTCCTGCGCGGCCGCGGCCAGAGCCCGCTCGTCTTCCCGCGCGACCGCGTGTTGGCGGCGCCGGCGGGGAGCGGAACCCTGCGGCCGCTCGTCTTCGAGATCCTCCCCGAGGAAGACGCCTCGGCCTACCGCGTCGCGCTGCGTCGGCACGCGGGCGGCGCGTTCGATGCAGGCCATCTGGTCGTGGCACTCACGAGCGATTCGACGCGCCTCGACGCACCGGACGTCCATCTGGAACCGGGCGCCTACACCTGGGAAGCTTGGGCGGTCGTCCACGGTCTCGATCGTCCCCTGGGCGAGCGCGACTTCGAGGTCGCCGTCGATGAAGACCTCTACGCGGAGTGGCAGCGGCTCGAACGCGAGGACGAGCCCGAGCGCAGCGAACGACGGCTCGCGCTCCTGCACGAGCGCGGCTACCTCGGCGACGCGCGCGCCTTCGCGCGCGAGCTCCCGGCCAGCGCGGAGCGCGACCGCTACCTCGACGCTCTCCCCGGACGCTGAGCGGATTCTCGGACGGTGCGTCCGCGCCGCGCGCTCGGCGGGCCTCGTCCTCTGCGCGCTCGCGTCGCTCGGCGCGGCGCAGGTCGGGGACGCCGACGCGCTCGGCCCGCGCCTGGAGGGCTTCCTGGCGCAGCTCGAGCGGCTGCGCGCCGGCAATCGCAAGGCCACGTCGGAGTTGCTCGAGGTCGCGGATCTCCTGTGTCGCGAGCACGCGCGCTGCGACGCCGTGGAGATCGCGCGCTACTACGCCTCGTTGTCGGACGCGGGGCTCGTGCGCGGACGGGAAGACGACCTGAGCTTCGCCGCGGCCCACGCCGAGATCCGCGGTGCGCGCGGTCTCCAAGGGGAAGCGTGGCTCGCCGTGCGCGCGCGCGTGCTCGAGGACCTCGCCCGGCTCGCCCTGCACGGCGAGGCGGCCGAGGACCGGATCCCGCGGGCGCGGGCGCTCGCGCTCGCGGCGCTCTTGCGCACGGAGGAGCTCGAGCGCAGCTCGTCCGCGGCCGTGCACGACTGGTCGAGCGAGCTCGCCCTGGCGCGGGACGAGGCGCGCGGGAGCCTCGAGATCTTCGCGGCCGCGGGGATGCAGCGGGCGCGGCTGGAGCCCCTGTGGGTCGTCGGGCGCCTCGAGCGCTTGGCCGGTGAGCGCATCGCGGCGCGCGCCGCGCTCGAGGAATGCTTGGCCGAGGCCGAGCGCCTCGGACAGCCGGGCTTCGGCGAGCGCGCGTCGACCGTGCTGCTCGTGCTCGCGCGCGAGGCCGGCGACGACCACCAGCAGCTCCGCCTGCTCGGACGGCTCGCGCGCCTCTGCTCGCCGGACGAGAGCTGGCCGCTCGTGCGCGACTACGCGCGCTGGATCCTCCAGCGCGACCAGCCGCGCGTCGCGTTCGAGCTCCTCGCGCGCCACCCGGTCGACGCGGAGCGCCCCGGCGCGGAGAGCGACGCTTGCGACTGGCGGCTACTGGCCGGGAGCGCGGCGCTGCGCGCGGGCGACCTCGCCACCGCGCGCGAGCACTTCGACTGGCTCTCGGACGCGAACAGCCGCGTCGAAGTGCTCGCGCAGGCCAGCCTGTCGCTCGCGGCGGGCCGGCCCGAAGAGGTCGTGGCCGCCCTCGGCGACGGGGGGCTCGCGCTGGGCTACGCGCCGCTCGAGGAAGCCACGGGGTATTCGATGCTCGGCGAAGCGGAGCTCCGCTTGGGGCGCACCGAACCGGCGCGGTCCCACCTCGAGCACGCGCTCGAGCTCTCCGAACGCTGGCGCGCCGAGCTCGGGGACGGCGGACGCAGCGTCTTCGGCGAGTGGGTCGGGTTGCACACGGTCACCCTGCTCGCGCAGGCGCAGGCGCAGGTCGGTCGAGAGCTGGACGCGGCGCGCACGATCGAGAGCTTCCAGTCGCGCGCGCTGCGCGAGGCGCAGGGTCCCGCGAGCGCGGCGACCTTGACGGCGGACGAGCTCAGCGCGTGGGCCGACGCCTACCCGCTCGGGCTCGTCACTTGGGCGATCGGAGCCGATTTCGGCGTCGTCGCGCACGTCGCCCCCGTCCGCGAGGGCGAATCGAACGCATCCCGCGCGTGGGCGGCTCCGATCGCGCGCGGGCGGACCGAGCTGCGCACCGCCGCGCGGCGCCTGCGCGAAGCGCTGCTCGCGGGGCGCGACGAGCACGCGCACGCGCTGGCCTCCGAGATCGCGGCCGCGATCGTCCCGCGCGAGCTCGCGGAGCGCCTCGGCGCTCTCGCTCTGGGCGCGAGCTCGCCGCCGCGGCTCCTCGCGCTCGCGCACGGTCCGCTCGAGAGCTTGCCGCTCGAGTTCTTGTTCGAGCGCGAGGGTGGGATCGCGCGGGACGTGTCGCTCGTCGTGTTGCCGGGTCTAGTCCAGGGCCTGCCGGCGCAGGGCGTGATCGATTTCTCCGCGCTCACGGGCTGGACGCTCGTGGCCGGCAACGGGGAGACGGGCGAGCTGCCCGCGGCCGCGGCGGAAGTGCGCGCGCTCGAGGGCGCGCTGCGCGGCGCGCGGCGGCTCGAGGCCGACGACGCCGCGCGCGAGCTCGACTTGGCCCTCGCGCGCGGCGCGCCCCTGCACGTCGCCACGCACCTCGAATACGGGTGCGGTTGCGAGGACACGCGCCTGGCGCCGCTCGCCCTGGCCTTGCCGGACGGGAGCACGCTCTGCGCGCACGAGGTCGCGCGGCTCGCCCCCGCTTCGCCGCTCGTGTTCCTCGGCGCGTGCGAATCGGGCGGCGGCGACTTCGTCGATGCGGAAGGGCTGCAGGGACTGACGCGCGCCTTCCTCGAGTCGGGCACGCGCAACGTCGTCGTCACGCTGTGGCCGGTCGAGGACGGCGCCGCGCGCGACTTCGCGCTCGCCTTCCACGCCGAATTGCGGTCTTCCGCTTCGCCCGCCTGCGCGACGCATCGCGCGCGGCGCGCGTTGGCCGCCCGGGGGGCTGCGCCGAGCGTCTGGGCGGCGTTCCGGCTGGTCGGCGTGGACTGAAGCGCGCGCCGGCGGAATCCGCTCAAGCTCGAGCGCGCGCGCGCCCGACAGTCGGAGG
This sequence comes from uncultured Planctomycetaceae bacterium, assembly GCA_964413535.1. Classification (GTDB taxonomy): domain Bacteria; phylum Planctomycetota; class UBA1135; order UBA1135; genus CAYPTB01. The sequence goes on from CAYPTB010000029.1 coordinate 66,826, forward strand.
TGGCCGATCCCCACACGGTCTACCCCCGCAGAGGAGGTTCCCCATGATCTGTGCCGTTCTCTCCGCGGCCATCGCGCTCTCCGGAGCCCAAGCGGACTCCGCTCCACGAAACGACGTCGCGATCGTGCTGGTCGGCGCACGCGGCGTCCGAGCGATCAACCCGACCGCATGCGATCGCGTGCTCGTCGTCGGCGATCTCGAGGGCCGGCTGGCGCTGACCCTCCTTCCGGCCGGCAGCGACGCGACCTATCCCCTGCCCGCCGGCGTCGCGCAGGGCTCGTACATCGAGCTCCTGACCCTCGGCCCGATGGGTCTCGAGCGAACGGGGGCGATCTCGATCGATCCCGCGCTCTCCGGCGGAGCGTTCGTCGTGACGGCCGCGCCGGGTCACGCTTGCAGCTTCGTCCTCGGGGCCTCGGCCGCGGTGGCGTCGACCGCGGCGACCTCGGCCTCGTCGAGCGGAGCCTGCACCTGCGCGACCCATCTCGCGCTCCTGCACGTCCCGGTCGTGGTGCCCACCGAGAGCATGGGGCCCAGTCGCCCCCCCCGCCTCGACGACGAGGCGCTCCCGGTCCTGTAGCCCTCCCGCATTCCCCGTACTTCCTCTTGAAGTGCCCGTCCGCCGACCTTCGCCTTGGAGGGTCGGCGGACACTTCATTCGGGCCGACCGTCGGCTGGGCCATTTCTTGCGCGCCGGCCTGAGCCTCGAAGCGTTCGAGGATGCCGAGGCGCCCGCCGAGGCGACGAGGAGTCCTTGCCTCCCTCCCCGTGGCGCGGGCAAACTTCCGCGCCCGAATTCCCCGTGACAGCGATGCTCCCGAAGAAGCGCGTCTCCTGCTCGACCTGCGTCCACTTCCGCTCGGCTCCCTACCAGGCGCGGATCGAGGGCTGTTACCTCGAGAAGAACATGCCGGGCCGACAGAAGGACGCCTTCCTGGACGAGCAGCAGATCCCGGGCGATCACGAGAAGATCAACCTGCGCGGTGATTGCCCCGATCACCAGGTGCGCCCCGCGCGCGCTTCGCTCTGGAAGCGGCTGCTCGCGAGCTGAGGGAGGCTTTTCGCGCGAGTCAGCTCGGTCCGGAGCCCGGATCGTCCGGGTCGCGCGGCTCCGCGGAGCCTCCGAACTCGCGGAAGCAGCGGTCGAGAACCTCCGGCAGGTGGTCGACGGCGCGCTCGAGCCCCTCGAAGTCACTGGCCGAGACGGAGTCCTCGAGCTCCGCCGTGACGGCGAGGAGCTCTTCCTGGTCCAGCGTGGTCGCGGCGGCGGAGAGCAACTCGATCGCGCGCTGGGCCGCGTTCGCGTCGCGCTCGGAGACGCCGCACTTCAGCTTCTCGAGGCACGCGCGCGTGCGGCGCTCGAAGCCCGACAGCGCGCGCGAGAGCACGCCCTGGTCGCTCGCGACGGCGGGACGCAACTCGCCGGACGGAGGCTCGGATTCCTTCGGGCACGGGCGCACCCGTGAGCGGCGCCCCGTGGCATCCTCCGTATCGGACGGCTTGGCCTCCTGCTCGAGACGGCGCACCACGGAGTCGAGCTTGACCGTGAGCTCGCGCGCCGAGACCGGCTTGGAGAGGTAGTCGTCCATGCCGGCGCGCAGGCAACGCTCGCGGTCGCCCTTCATCGCATTGGCGGTGAGCGCCACGATCGTGGGTCGGCCCGCGCGCCCGGCGAAAGCCTCGCGGATGCGGCGCGTCGCCTCGAAGCCGTCGACGCGCGGCATCTGGCAGTCCATCAGGATCACGTCGTAGATCCCGCTCTGCGCGCTCTCGACCGCGAGCTCTCCGTCGCCCACGACGTCGCACGAGAAGCCCGCGCGCTTCAGGAGCTTCTGCACGACGACTTGGTTGATCTTGTTGTCCTCGGCCAGCAGCACGCGCAATGCGCCGCGGCTCTCGCGCGAGAGCTCGGGCGCCGGATCGATCGACTCCTGACTCTCGCCACTCTGGCACAGACCGAGCGCGACCTCGAGGACGGCGTACAGCCGCGTGAGGTGGATCGGAGCGGCGACGACGGCGTTCGCTCCCACGACGGCATCTTCGCGCGAGAGGGCCAGAGCGACGACGTACGGCGCGGGGGCGAGCTCGCGCGCGGCGGCGACGATCCGCTCGAAGCCTCCGCTGCGCAGGTCCGTCTCGGCCACGACGACCTTGAACCCGCCGCGCGCCAGCGCGCGCGCCGCCTTGCCTCCGGTCGGCTGGACGTCGCAAGCGAGACCGAAGCGCCGCAGGTGCATGGCGAGCTCCAGCGCGTTCGGCTCCGCCCGCATGGCGAGCAGCACGCGCTCCCCCTCGACCTCGGCCGGAAGCACGTACCGGTCGGCTCCGCGCGCGTCCTTCTCGAGCGCCGCCGTGAACCAGAAGGTCGAGCCCTCGCCCACCGTCGACATGGCTCCGATCACGCCGCCCATCAGCTCGGCAAGTTGCTTGCAGATCGCGAGGCCCAGACCCGTGCCGCCGAACTCGCGCGTCGTCGAGCTGTCGATCTGGGAGAAGGAGCGGAACAGACGGTCCATGCGCTCGGCCGGGATGCCGATGCCCGTGTCGTTGACGGCGAAGCGCACGACGACCGCCGCGTCGGTCTCGCTCTCGACCTCGATCGAGAGCGACACGAGTCCCTTCTCCGTGAACTTGAGCGCGTTCCCGAGCAGGTTCGCGAGAACCTGTCGGATGCGCGTCGGGTCGCCCAGCACCGCCGCGGGAACGCCGGGCTGGACGCGGTAGTCGAAGTCGAGCCCCTTCTTGCGCGCCACGTGCGCCATGAGATCCACGACCTCTTCGGTGGTGCGGTAGAGGTCGATCGCGATGTGCTCGAGCCGCAACTTGCCGGCCTCGATCTTGGAGAAATCGAGGATGTCGTTGAGGATCCCGAGCAGGGACTCCGCGGAGCCCTTCAGCATGCGCGTGTAGCGCTCCTGCTCCGGCTGGAGATCGGTTTGGAGCAGCACGTCCACCATGCCCAAGACGCCGTTCATGGGCGTCCGGATCTCGTGGCTCATGTTCGCCAGGAACTCGGACTTCGCGACCGTCGCGTCTTGCGCCTTGCGCATCGAGGACTCGAGGCTCTTGTTCAGGCGGCGCAACTCGGCGGTGCGCCCGAGCACTTCGTTCTCCAGGTTCGCGCGGTAGTGATCCAGTGCCACGTCGCGCTCTTGCATGTGCCGGAGCAGCAGGTCGAACGCACAGGCGAGGAAGGCGATCTCGTCCTCGTCGTCCTTCTCGACGAGCACGGCGAAGTCTCCGCGCTGCGAAACGGCTCGCATCGTGCCCGCGAGCAACCGCATGGGCTCCGAGATCGTCCGCTGGAGCCGTAGCGACGCTCCGAGCGTGAGTCCGGCCGCCAGAACCAGGACCACACCTGCGATCGCGCCCGCGGCGCTCGCACCGGTCCGAAGCTGCGTGGATGCGGCCCACGCGCAGATCGCCGCGAGCAGCGAGCACACGGAGATCAGCGCGAGCCTGCGCCGGATGGAGAGGTCGTGGGCGCTCTTCACCGCGGGCTCTCCCGCCGCGGTCGCGGGGCGCGGGCCCCAGCGCCCGCGGCGCCCGTGCCGCGCACGAGCCGTCGACCGGCGAACGCGGTCGGCGAAGGAAGTCGAAGGGAAGACAAGGGATCGCGCGCCGCACGAAACGCGCGGCCAGCCTCTCTCGGTGGTGCGTGTGCCGTACGCGGGACGAGCCGAGCCGCCGTGCCCGCGCGAACGCGCGCGACGCCGCGCCCTCCACCCCGACGCCGCTTCATCGGCAGGCACGGAGCGCGATCCTTAGAACGCGTCGGAATCGCTTTCCGAGCGCGGCTGACGCGTTCGCGCCCAAGCGCCGTAGAGCTCTTCCCTGCGGTCCTTGCCAACGGGAACCCGCACGCACGTTCGCCGCGCTTCGTCCGGATCGATCTCCGCGACGACGAGCCCTGTTTCTCCGCGACCCTCGGCCAGCGTGCGCCCGTGCGGATCGACCACGAGCGAGTTCCCGGGGAACGCGAGCTCCACGGAGCGCCGGCCGACGCGCTCGACTCCCGTGCGATTGGCGGCGACGACGAAGCACTGACCCTCGACCGCGCGGCCGTGCACCAGCGCGCGCCAGTGCGTCGCGCGCGAATCCGGCCACTGCGCGGGACAGACGAGCAGCTCCGCTCGTGCGTCGAACGGCGCGCGCAGCGTCTCCGCGAAGCGCAGGTCGTAGCAGACGACGCCCGAGAGACGCCCCGCGCGCGTGTCGCTGGTCTCCGGCGGGAGCGCGCCGGCGCTGAAGCCCAGGTCCTCCGCCGTCGGCGAGAAGAGGTGCACCTTGTCGTAGGCGAGCACGACCCGGCCGCCGTCGTGCACCGTCAGGCGATTGAAGGGCAGAGCCCCGCCGCTCTCTTCCTCGCTCGCGACCCTTGCCAGGCCCGTTGCATCGGCCGCGGGCGCGAACGACGAGCCGCACACCACGAGCTCGAGCTCGCGCGAGAGCTGAGCCACCCGCGCCAGCGCTGCCGCGCTCTCTTCCAAGAGCCGCGAGCGCGTGGTCGGATCGCTCGCATCCGCGAAGGACGTCGGCCACAGCTCCGGCAGCACGACCAGAGCACAACCGAGCCCCGCCGCCTCGCGCAACGCGCCTTCCACCACGGCCAGGTTCTCCGCCGCGCGATCGCGGCGAACGTCGAACTGGAAGGCCGCGACGCGCACCGGAGCATTCTGATTGGCCGCGGCGCCCCCGACCAGCGGCTCCCGCCCGCGCTGCGCGCGTCACGTTCGCCGCGTGAGGCCCGGTGGAATCCCGAGCCGAGTTTCGGAATCATCGCGGCGTGCAAGGACGCGCGCGGCCCTTCGGTTTCCTGCTCGCGATCCTCGTCGCCTGTGGCGCGGCGGCCACCGCGAGGGTCCTGGGCCTCGGGCCGAGAGGCGCACCAGCGGGTCTCGGCGGGGTCACGGCGCTCCTGCAGGTGCTGCTCGTGGGGCGCATCGCGCTCTCGCTCCTGCCACCCGGTTCGCCCGGCGGTCACGGCGCGCCCGACCTCGCCGCGACCTGGGCGGCGAGCCAGCTCCTCGGGCTGGCGTTGCTCGGGATCCAGGGGGTCGCCCTCGATTCCGGCCTGGGCGCGCTCCTCGATCCGATCGCGGGACGGCGCGCGAGCCTGCTCGCGCCGTGGATCGTCGTCCTCGCGGCGCGGCTCGCGCTCCTCCCCGGCGCCATGGTGCCGCGCCACGCGCCGCGCGAGGAGCTGCTCGCCGGTTGGCGCCGCGCGCTGCCGCTCGCTCTCGCCGCGCTGCTCGCGCTCGCGGGCTGGGTGGCGCTCCGGGCGCCGCGCACGGTGCTCGCGATCGGCTCGCTCGATGCGACGTTCGCCGGGAGCTCGGATCCCCTCTCCACGCCGCTCGTGCGGCTCGTCGACGCGCTCGCGCCGGAGGGAAGCGACGGGAACGCGGCGTGGCTCGGCGCGGCGGCGTGGGCGGCGGCGGTCGTGCTGCTCGCTCACGGTCTGCGCCTTGCGCGCCGCGCTCCGGCACAGCGGCTGGGCGCCGCGATGCTCGTCGCCGCGACTCCGCTCGTCGCCGTCGCGGGGGAGCACGCGGGCGAGCTCGTCGCCGCCGCCTTCCTCGTGGCCGGTGCGTCGTACGCGGTCGGCTGGTTGCGGCGCGCCGACCGGCGCGCGCGCGCGCTCGCGCTCGTGTCCTTCGCGGCGCTGCCGCTCGCCACGTGGAACGGCTTGCAACTGGGCGGGCTCGGGCTCGCGGGGCTCGTGGTCTTCACGCCGCGCGCGTCGCGCACGGCCCTCGGCGCGGCGGCGCTCGCGGCCTGGTTCCTCGTCACCTGGCCGCTCGCCGGCCACTTCGCCGCAGGTCTACCGGCCGACGACATCGACTGGGTCGAGGCGAGCTTTTCTTCCCGGCTCGCGGCGCTCGTCGACCCGCGCGCCTTCGGTCTCGGCGCGCTGGCGGTCGCGCTGGGCGTTCTCGCGTCGACCGTGCTCCTCGCGCGTCGGATCTCCGCGCTCCTGGACGCGCAGCGCCCGCCGAGCGAACCCGTTCCGGGCGCGATCGAGGAGCCGCTGCGCGAGCTCGGCTTCGCCGTGGCGCTCGCGTTCGGAGTGGGCCTCGGCTTGCTCGTCGGTTGGACGGACGTGCCGGGCGCGGAGGGCGCCGCGGAGCTCGCCGCCGCCTGGGCGCGGCTCGGAGTGCTCGTGTGGTTACCGCTCGGGGCGCTCGCCGCCGGTCTCGGGCTCCTCCGAGCGGAGGACTCGAGCCGAGCTCGAGGGCGCGCGGGCGCGCTCTAGCCTCAGCCTCCGCGGCGCGGGTTCGGCGCCTCGTCGTCATCGGAGAGGAGCGGCAGGCCCCAGTAGCCGCACCACTCCTCGCGATCCGCGTAGGGCAGGACGGGCGCCTCCTTCGCCACCACGGGCTCGGAGCGGTTCTCCTCCCACCAACGCAACCACGCCGTCAGGCTCTGCCCGTGATCGACGCCGGTGAGCACGAGCAAGCTCAGGCGGAACTCGGGCAGGAGATCGCGCTGGCGATCCTCCGCGAACCCCGTGAATGCGCCCATCAGCGCGCTCAGGGCGCGCGCGTCGCGAATCCGCCCGAGGCCGCGGATGCGCGCGCGGACGATCTCGCTCGGCTCGGGCTCGGGCAACTCCACCGTCGGCGCGGGGAAGTCCGCCAAGAGCTCGATCGATCTCGGATCCGCGTGGTGGGCGATCGCCTTGAGCACGCGTTCGCGCAGATCGAGGTCGCTCTTCACGCGCGAACTCTTCTTCCAAGCGCTCTCGAGCGCGAGCCGCGCGGGCTCGAGCTCGCTCTCGCGCAGCGCCTCGACGGCCGTGCGGCGCACGCCGACCTTGGCGTGGTCGATGCCGCGCGCGATGGAGGCCACGACCTCGGGGCTCGCGACGCTCGCGTGGCGTTGGATCGAGGCGATGATCACACCGTCCTGACCGGTCTTAAAGGCGGCTTGCAAGTCCTGCACGGCTTCCTGGACGCGGGCGGGATCGGGGGCCTTCGGCGCTTCCTGCGCGTCTCGAGGGCGCGGTTCGGGCAGGAGCAGGGCGAGCAGGACCAGGGGAACGACGGAGAGGGCGAGGGGTCGGGAGAGCATGGGGCCGGATCTCGAGTTCTCGGGGGGCAAGGGGATCGGCCCGCGGGACGCCCGCGCTTCGACGAGCGCGAGCGCCGCGGGTCGTGCCATGATCCCGCGGATGACGCCCGCGCGCCTCGCTTCCTCCGCGATCTTCGCCGTCCCCGTCTTCCTCCTCGTTCTCGACGGATGCGCTTCCGCGCCGGGCGCGCCGCCCGAGCCCGCGCCGGAGCCCCCCCGCACGCGTGTCGTCCTGCTCGGCACGGGCACCCCCAACGCCGATCCCGAGCGCTCGGGTCCCGCGCTGGCCGTGGTCGTCGGCGAGCGCGCCTACCTGGTCGACTGCGGGCCGGGCGTCGTGCGCCGCGCCGCCGCCGCCGCGCGCGACCGCGGGATCCCGGCCCTCGAGGTCGACCGGATCCACCACGTGTTCGTCACGCACCTGCACAGCGATCACACGCTCGGGCTGCCCGACCTCGTCTTCACGCCCTGGACGCTCGAGCGTTCCGTCGCGCTCGAGGTCTTCGGCCCACCCGGGATCGCCGAGATGGTCGAGCACGTGCAAGCGGCGTGGCAGGCGGACGTGAGCCTGCGCCGCGACGGGCTCGAGCCCGCCAACGACACGGGCTGGCGCGCGCTCGCCCGCGAGATCGAGCCCGGCCTGGTCTACGCAGACGAGCTCGTGCGCGTCGTCGCCTTCGCCGTGCCGCACGGTTCGTGGGAGCACGCGTTCGGCTTCCGCTTCGAGACGGAGGACCGCGTCGTGGTCGTCTCCGGCGACACGGGGCCGCTCGATCCGAGCGATCCGTTCGTCGCGCAGGCGCTCCGCGGAGCGGACGTGCTGGTGCACGAGGTGTACTCGGAGGTGCGCTTCGCGCTGCTCGAGCCCGAGTGGCAGCGCTACCACGCGCTCTTCCACACGTCGACGCGCGAGCTCGCCGCGCTCGCAGAGCGTGTGCGACCGAAGCTCCTCGTGCTGACCCACCAACTGTTCTGGGGCGCGAGCGAGGACGAGCTCCGAGACGAGTTCGACGCACTCTACGACGGTCCGTTCGTCTCGGGCCGCGACCTCGACGTGTTCTGACGATGCCCGCGCACCATCCGCCCCTCCAGTGTCCGCAGTGCTGCGCGGGTCTCGTCGCGGGCGCTGCTGGGTCCGCGCTCGCGAGCGCCGGGTCATCGCTCGCGGGCGCCGGGTCATCGCTCGCTTGCGAGCGATGCGGCGTGCAGGTCGAGATCCGCGATGGCGTGCTCGACGTCGCGCTGGCGCTGGTCTCGGTCGTCGCGCCCGCGCCCCTTGCGCCGGGCGAGCTCGACCTCGCGCTCGCCGAGCTCGCGGCCGAGCGACCGTTCAAGCGCGTGCTCGAGGAGCTCCTCCTGCGCCTTCCCGAGGAGCGCGCCGAGAACCTCATGCTCGTCCTGCGCGAGGGCCGCGGCGCCTTCGCCCTCTTGCTGGGCGCGGCGGGCGGATCGGCGCTCCTCGCGGGCAACGCGCTCTCCGGCACGAGCGTGGCGCTCGCGCGCACCGGCTTCGCCGTGACGGCCGTCGACGCGTGCCGTGAGCGCCTGCGCTTCGCGGCCGCGCGCGACCGCGCGCTCGCCGTCCTGGGCACGGCGCCCGCGACGCGCTCGATCGCCGTCGCGCCCGGCGACCGGCTGCCCTTCGCCGACGGCGCGTTCGACGTCGTCGTGCGCGAGGCTCCGTTCCACTCCGCGGAAGCCGGCGAACGCACGACGCGCGACGGGAGCCCGATGGACTCGTTGGACGCGCGCACCTCGGCATCGTTGCGCGAGTCGCTCGGCGACGAGCCGGGCGCGCCCGCGCTCGACGAGTGCCGGCGCGTCGCGCGGGGCGAGCTCGTGATCACCGGCGACAACCGCCTCGGCTACAAGCTCTCGACCGGTCGGCGCGGCGAGTTCCGCGTGCTCTCGCCGCTCGCCTACCTGCGCCGCGCCTTCGCTCCCCGCGGCCGCCGCACGCTGCTCGGCTGGCGCCGCGCGCTCGCCGCGCGCCCGGGCGAAACCACGCGCGCCTACGCGCTCTATCCCCACTCTTACGACTTCACGCACCTCGCGGCGCTCGACGAACCAGGGCCGCGACTCTACGTCGGCCCCAAGGAGCGCGGCAACGCGGTCAAGGTCGCGGCCTACCGTCTGGGACTCTTCTCCGTGTTGACGCCCTCCTTCGCGCTCGTGCTCTCGCGCGGCGCGCGCGAGCCCGGGCGACGGCTCGAGAACCTGCTCGCGGAGCTCGCGCACGCGACGGGCGAGCGCGAGCCGTTCGCGCAGTCGCTGCTCTCGACGCGCGGCAACAACGCGCTCGTCATGACCTCGCGTCCGGGCGCCGACGAGCGCGATCCCGAAGGCCGCTGGATCGTGCGCGTGCCGCTCAACGCCGCCCAGGCGCGGCTCGTCGAGCGCGAGCACGTCATGCTGCGCCGTTTGCGCGCCGAGTTCCCCGGCGTGCCCGTGCCGGAGCCGCTCTTCTCGGGCCGCCTCGACGGCATGTTCGTGACCTGCGAGCGCCGCCTGCCGGGCCACTCGGCCGCGCAGTTCAGCGGCCGCCGCGCGAGCATGGCGCGGCTCTTCGCGCAGGCCGCGGATCACCTCGCGGAGCTCGTCGTCGCGCCGCGCGCGACGCTCGACGAGGAGCGCTTCGGCGAGCTCGTGACGGCGCGCTACGAGCTCGCCGCGCGCTTCGCCGAGCCCGAGTCGACGCGCCGCGCCCTCGCGGCCATGCACGCGCGCGCGCGCGAGACGCTCCAGGGCCGCGAGCTCCCGCTCGTCCTCGCGCACTCCGACCTGCGCAGCAAGCACGTGCAGATCGAGCCCGACGGCCGCGTGCTCGGCTACTACGACTGGGGCACGGCCGTCGACCTTGACCTGCCCTTCCACGACCTGCTCCACCTCGTCGTGCACGAGCGCAAGCAGACGCTGAACCGCACGGCCGGCGACGCCTGGCAGCTCGCGCGAAACGGCGGCGACGGCCTGCGTCCCGACGAGCGCGCGCCCCTCGACCGCTACTGCGAACGCCTCGCGCTCGACCGCGACGTACGCGTGGCGATCGAGGACCTCTATCCCCTGCTCGTCGGCGCCATGGCCGAGCGCAACTGGGACTACAGCCACCCGCGCTGGCTGCACCGCGGCTTCGGCATCTGAGCGCAGCGCCAACGACGCCACTCGGGCTCAGGCCTCTTTTTTCCGGCGATCGCGTTCCTCCAGGCGAACCTCGTGCTCGCTGCCATCCGGATAGCGCAGCAGCGTGCGCAAGCGAGCGCCGAGCGCGACCGCGAAGCTCTGCAGCGTGGAGAGGCGCAGATCGCGGCGGCGCTCGAGCTTGGAGAGATCGGACTGCGAGATCTCCATGCGGGCGGCGAGCTCCACCTGGGTCAGGCCGCGCCGGCGGCGCAGCGTGCGGAACGTCGCCGGCGCCGCGTCGGCCGCGTGCGATCCCTCGGCCATGTCACGGCGGCGCGCGATCCACGCGCGCCACAGCGCGGACGTGCCGTACATCGGGTAGGCGTTCACGATTCGGAGCACTCGATCGGCGACCGCTCCGCCTGGATCCCTCACGACGGCGGCGGCGATCGGCTTCCAGTCCCCGATGTCGCCGCGCTCGAGCAGGTCCACCAGCGCTGCCGCGGGGAGGTCTTCCGCCGGCGTTCCGGATTCCACGTCCAGGTGGCGGTGCTTCATCGGCTCCCCCCGTCCGACTCGAGCGCAACCCGGTCGAGCACGCGCAGGGCCACGCGGCGACAGGTCTCGGTCACCGCGCTCCAGTCCTGCCAACGCCGTTCGAGACGTCGATAGGACGACAGATCCACGTCGGAGAGGTCGTCGGGGCGCGGTTCGGCGAGTTGCTTCGCGACCTGAGTCGCGACACGCTGACCTCCCGGCCCGATCTGATCGGCGTAGTACTCGTCGAGGGAGAGCACGACCTCGCTCGCGCGCGCCTCGCCCAATCGGACGGAGAGCGCGGCGAAGTCGATGTAATCCCGCGTCGCATTCCGGACGAGGCACAGCCAGGCCTTGATGCGCGAGATCTCCTCCAGCGTGGGGACGCGCAGCGAGAACCCTTCGACCTCCACTTCCTCGACCTCGAGCGGCCGCCGCCGGATGAGGTTGCGCACGCCCGTCTCAACCCCTTCGAGTCGGCCCAGGATGAGAACGGGCCGCTTGATGCGCGCCGTCACCCAACCCTCCGTGTCCTCGAGCGCTTGCAGCACGTCGTCGAAGCGCGAAGCGAGATCGGCCACCACGTGGTCGTCGTCGAGGGAGATCCGGTGGCCGGCACGCTGGGCGGCAGCCGTCCCCCCCACGAGCACCGCCTCCGGCACGAGCTCCTGGAGCCGCGCCGCGGCGGCCACCACCGCGCGCCATTCGGGAGGGGGCTTGGTCATGGAATAGTGACTCTAATCACTATCGGAGTGCACCACAAGCCCTCTGGATCGAGGCCGGCGAGGACCCGACCGGCCGCCGAGTGACCCGGCCACGGAGGCCGTCGGACGGCGTCGACGGGGACGCGACCCCCGCCGAGAATCGGTTGGGCAGAGAAGTACAGGGGCTTGCATCGCCGCGCTCCCAAGACCGGATGCTCGGGAAGCGGATCGCCGGTCGGCCAGTACCATCGGCGGCGGAGGTCCTCGTCCCATGCGCACCTTGCTCGTCCTCGGCTCGCTCCTCGTCCTCGTCCTGCCGGCAGCCGGGTCGGGGGGGAACAAGCACGTGGTCGCGCCGCCCGCGGACTTCCCGCTGCTGCGCCTGCCCGACCCCGCGTCGACCGCGCAGCGCTCGCACACGGCGCTCGTGCCGGTGCGGCTCGCGGCCCTCGAGAGCGGTCGGTTCGGCGCAAGGCTCGCGCTCCCGTTCGACGACCCTGATCAGACGGCGCTCGTCGTCTTCGAGCCGCGCGCGGGCGCGTGGAGCGTGCTCGTCACCACCGACGTCGGACCGCGCCGGCTCGCGGAGCTCGCCGACCCGGGCTCGCCCGAGCTCGCCGCGAGCGCGTTCGGCGGCGCGGGCGCGCGGGTCGAGCGCGCGCAGGGCGCTCTGCCGTTCGCGCGCGACGCGCGCGCGGTCGACGTCTTCCGTTTCGAGCGCACCGGCGCGCGCTCTTTCGCGCTCGCGATCGAAGCCGCGCAGGACGCGAGCGCAGGCGACCTGCCCGACGGCTTCGTCGCGATCTCCGGGCGGCGCGACGTCGAGCTCGTGACGCAACTCCTCCACCACGAGCTCGTGACCGGACGCGAGCTCGGTCTCGCGACCAAGCTCTCGGACGCGTCCGTTCCCGGCGCCGTGCTCGTGTCGGCCCTCGTGCGACTCTTCCCGCCCGACGGCGCGCCGCTCGAGATCCCCATGACGCCCTCCGGCGACGGCTTCGAGGTGCGCTTCCACGCGGGCGCCGCCGGCGCCTGGCTCGCGCAGGTCGACGCCGTGGGCTTCACGCCGGAAGGCGATCCGTTCCGGCGCACGACCGAGACGCTCTTCCCGGTCGCGGACGTGCGCGCGGCGCTCGTCGGCGCACGCGGTGAGCTCCAGGGCGCGCGCGTGGCGCTCACCGTCGCCGTCGAGCTCGAAGGCGCTCCGCGCGTGCAGATCGGCGGCTTCCTGCACGCGGCCCATGGAACCCCCGCGGGTACGGACGATGGGACGCCGAACGAAACGCCGATCGCGTGGGTCGGGCGCATCGCCGACGTGCCGAGCGGCGCGGGTGAGATCGCGCTCGAGCTCGACGCCGCGTGGCTGGCGGGCATGAGCGGCGCGCTCGAGCTGCGCGACGTTCGCCTGCAAGACATCGACACGCACGTCGTGCTCGCGCGCGCGGAGCGCCTGCCGGTCGTGAGCGCAATGCTCGCGCCCCTTCCCCTCGTCCCGACACCCGGAGCTCGAGGCGCTCTCGGTCCCCTCGGCCCGTCCCCGTCCGCGCCGTTCGATCCCCCGCGCTTCCTCCCGACGCGCGGCACGAAGACCGTTCCGCCCGCGCCGTCGGTGCCGGGTCTGATGCTCGTGCACGGCTACTGCTCGGGCGGTGTGTGGCCGCTCGGTGACTTCACCGGCGCGACGCCGTTCGCCGACTTCTCCGCCAACCGCAGCCACGACGCGTTCGCGTTGCTCCTGCGCGACCAGGCCGAAGCCGTGTACGACACGTTCGGCGTCGTCGGGCACAGCCAAGGCGGCGCGGCCGCACTGCACCTCTTCACGTTCTACGAGAGCGGGCTCGACGGCGCGCAGGGCGACCGCCTGATCCAGTCGGTCGGAACGCCCTACCAGGGCACGGCGTTGGCCGGCTCGCTGGCCGCCCTGGCCCAGAGCCTGGGCATCGGTTGCGGCGAGAACACGGACATGAGCTACGACGGCGCGGCGCTGTGGCTCGCGAACATCCCGAGCGCGGAGCGCGCGCGCGTCCACTTCTGGACGACGTCGTTCTTCACCGGCCAAGCCTTCGACAACTGCCTGTTCGCCACCGGCGTCTTCCTCACGAACCCCGAGGACGGCACGACCGAGATGTTCGCCGGCCAGCTCCCCGGCGCGGTCTCGATGGGCCACGTCAATGGTTGGTGCCACACGACCGGCATGAACTACCCGCCCCAGTACCAGGACAGCGCCCGCAACGCCGACATGAACGCGCACGCGGCGCGCTGACGCTGCGCTCATCGCGTCGACGAAGGCATTGCAAGCGCGTCCGTCCCGCTGCGGCTGCAAGTCGCATGAGAAGCCTCCGTCGCTTCGGATGCGGTCCGAAACCAAATCTCGCCCTCAGGTTGCGCTGTCGAAGTCGGCGGTGGACGAAATTGCAGGCTCCAGCGCCGTGCTCCGCGACTGGGCCGAGCGGCGCCGGCAGCCCCTGCGCTAGTGCAGGTAGGCAACGGCGAGCGTGGAAAGCTCGGGTCGCTCGAGCGTGGCCGCGTTCGAGACGAACGTGATGCGGGCTTGGATGAAGTGGGCTCCGTCGAGGTCCTTCAGGTCGGCGTGCCAGCTCGCGTCGCCGTTCCAGAACCTCACGTCGATGTCCGAATTGATCACTAGCGGCGGGTCGAACGACGGCCAACAGCTCGGATCCGCAACGATACGCGTGACGACCGGGTCCCCGTAGGCGTCGTACGCGTTCGCGTTCCCGACGTCCGCGCCGCTCAATTGTGCCGCGCCGCGGAACGCGACGGTGACGCTCGTGCCGCTCGGCAAGTCGTCGGCGCGCGGCTCGAGGATCGGGTCGAGGTAGCGGGGAGAACTCGGAACGCCGGCGCCGAGGTGCGTCGCCTTCCAGATCGAATGTGCACGGCTCACGCGAACGACGAGGTCGAGTTGCCCGAGCATGACGACGTTGTCGCGACCGGGAGTCGGGTTCCACGGCGTGCTGAAGTCGCCCGTGGCCTCGGTCTCTGCGTCGGGGTCCTTCGCGATCGGCGCGCCCGTGGGGTCCAAGCTGCCTGTCGAGAAGACGCGGAACATCGGCAGTGGCTCGGTCGCCATCGCGAACGACGTGTCGAGCGCGTTGAGCCCCAGCGCGCCTTGGTCGGGGAAGCACTTGAACTCCATCAAGAGCGGCAGGCCGAGCGAACGCACCTGACCCGGTTCGTAGGTCGTCGGATGGGCGGCGTCGCAGATCGCGCCGACGAGCGCGAGCGCGCGGATGTCGGCGCCGAAGCCGTCGTGCCCTCCGGTGCCGAGGATCGCCGTGTCGCGCCACGTGTAGTAGCGGAACTGGTCGGGCGGTACTCCGCGGTTCAGCGGGTACGGCATGAGCTTGGTACCCGTGGACGCGGTGAACACCTGGCTCGGCGTGAGGAGGTAGCCGCGCTCGCGGGGATGGACGATCGCGAGCTCGTTCTCCGGGTCGTTCAGGCGATTCGCGGCGAACTCCTCGAGGAGGCCGGAGTCTGGGTACTGCGAGTAGCCTCCACCCTGCAGAATGATCGGTATCGGATACTCGTCGGGCTGCTGCGTGCTGTGTGCCAAGCCGATCTCGAACTGCGCGAAGAAGTCGCTGCTCACGCGGCCGCCGAAGGGAGCGAAGCTCAATCCCTCGACGTCCATGTTCGCCGTCGACTCGTCCAGCACCTGGAAGCCCGCGTCCGCGTAGCGCCACACCGTCATCATCCGGCTCCCGAGCGGCGCGAGCGGGGTGAGCGTCGGGCCCCCCATCACCGTCATGATCGAGTACATCGGCGCCGTGCGGTCGATCGCGCGCTGCTCGCGCGTGACCGGCCGCGGCAGGATCACGCCGCGCGCGAGGTCGCGCTCGAACTGGCCGCGGAACTCCGGCTCGGGCTCGGAGGGGTTCGTCGCGCTCTTGTCCTCGTCGATCGCGTCGAACGTGTGGACGAAGCCGCCCGTTCGAATCGACGGAAGCGCGTTGTCGACCAGAACTCGAACGTCCTTCGGGAACGACATGGTCAACGCGTTCCCTGCGAGATCCTTCGCTCCCGCAGGGCCACCGACGACGTTCAGGAAGTACTCGTCGCCGAGGCTCCCGCCGGCGCTCGACACGTGGTCGAGGGGCGTCAACGGCCTGTAGTCGAACTCGCGCAGGTCGGGTGAGGACGCGATCTCGCCCACGACCGTGTCCTCCGGCAGTGGACCCGGGAAGGCGCTCGACACACGGTCCAGCCGGAAGTTGTCGTGCGGCGTGATCGACGCGGGATCCATGGGCTCGCTGAAGCGCAATTGGAACTGGGGCGACACGTCGATGCGGGACGTCGGCGGCTGCTTCGGCTCCGGCGTGATCCGCACGAAGCACCCCGTTTCGAAGCCGTGACCGGGCTTGAAGATCGACTGGAACTCGCCGGCCGTCGCGGACGCGAAGTCGGCTCGGATGGCGTCCAAGTCGGCTTCGGGAGGGACCGCCAGGACCCGCACGCGCACGTCCGACACGACACCGTTCTGCGGCGCGGGCGCTTGCTGCATCACCTCCGCGAACACGGCGGGGAAGGCCGACCCCACGATCTTCAGCATGTTCCCCTTGAACGGAGTCTGGGCGCAGGCATGCACGTCGAACGCGAAGGTGACGAGCAATACCATGGGATCGTCCGCCGCGGGATCGTCGACCGGCGTCGACAGGAACGCAATGGGTTGGGAGCCGACGATCCACGGAGCTTCCGCGTCGAGCAGGAAGCCGTTGTTCGGGTCCTGGTTCGTTGCGCCGTCGTCCGACCGCGCGGACCGGAACGCGCGGATCACATCGATCGTCGAAGTTGGAAGTGTCGGACCGTTCGCCGAGATATCGAGCGGACAACCGGCGAGATTGCGCAGCACTTCCATCTGCCCCACACGGGCGTCGGGATTCGTCGGGATGCGCACCAGGACGTTCACGGCGTCGTTCGACACGCTGGCCGGCAAACCGATCGAGTTGACGGGCACGGACACGCCCGCCGACTCCGACTGCGAGACCGTGAAATCGACCAACACGCGCGTGGGCCGGAAGCCGGACGCGACGCCGTCGTCCACGATCGCCCCGAAGTTCGGGTCCGCGACGACGCGCGCTCCGAACGGCGCCAGCGGCGGGTTGCCCGTGAGCACGCGCACGGTGTGCTCGCCGATGGTGGACGGATCCAATAGATCCGAGAAGCGGATCGACAACGCGGCGTTGCGGGGCACGACGGGAAAGGGCGGCAGGAACGATGGGCCGAGACCGATCGGCGGCACGAGCCCGAGGTCCGTCGTGGCGGCCTGGAGCAGGCGCGCGAAGCGCTCCGCTCCCGTCTCGTTGCTCCCCGGCACGACGTCGCCGCTCGACGCATCGGCGAGGATCGTGAGCTCGACCTGCTCGGTGAACGGATCGGTCTCGAGGACGTAGTCGACGCCGTCGCCGCCGACGGTCTCGGCGATCAGGAACTCCACGTGCCGCGGCACGGAGCCTTGCACCGGTGGCGTCTGCGGATCGCCGTCGATGTCGACCGCGTCGAAGACGCTCACGAGCCTCCCCCAGCGGATCTCCACGATCCGAAGGGACGACGACTGGCCGCCCTGGTGCGGGTCGGCGATCACATCGTCGCCGAAGGCGATGGTCGGGTGACTCGCGAGAACCACCGCCGCGGCTCCGGGATTCACCGTCGCCGTCAAAGTCTTGGTCCCCGCCGACGTGGACGCGAGGCGCGCCGTCGCGGCGCCGGCCTCGTCGGTGGGAGCGCTCGGCTGGGCGATCGAGTTTCCGCCGCCGCTCGCGGCAATCTCGACCATCTGCCCCGCGACGGGATTCGCGTGCGCGTCGCGCACGACGACCGTTACCTCGGCTGCCGTCACGCCGTCGGCCGCGATGCCGTTCGAAGGCGAGACGGAGAGACTCGAGAGCGTGGCGCTGATCGTGCCCGGATCCCCGACGAATCGAATCGTGCGCCGACTCGCCAGCACCACCGGCGAGGTCCCGGGATCCACCGTCACCGTGACGACCTTCTGTTCCGCAACGGTGGAAGCGAGGGTCGCCGTCGTAACACCGAACGCGTCGGAAGGCGCGGGCTGGGCGATCGTGTTACCCGTGCCCGTCGACGCGATCGCGACTTCTCGACCGGGCAGCGGAGCTCCGTTCGCGTCGCGCACGACCACTGCGATCTTCGCTGTCGTCGCGCCGTCGGCCAAGACGTGCGTAGTCGGCGATATCGATGCGTTCGACAGCGTCGCGCTGACCGCGCTGGGACCGAGGGCGATCGATTTCTCGTCCTCCTTCCCTCCGTCACCGCACCCGAGGCAGAGAAGCAAGACGAGGAACACCTGACGCATGGTTTCGATCTTTCGGCGGCCGCACCCCCGCAGCGCGGAAGCACGACGGTGCAAGACTGGTTCCACGGCGACGGAAGTGCGGCGGCGCAGGGCCGATTCCACGGCGTCGGAGAGCCGGGCGGCGGCGGGAAGCCGAGGTAGAAAGCGCCCGCGCTGCCGCGCTCCCACTCGGGTCGCCGGCGGAGAGCGAACAGACCAACAGGACCATGTCCCGTGGCGGACCGCGAAGGGTCCCGGTGAGCGTCGCGCCGTGGGTGTCCGTTCGTTGCTGCCTCGGAGATCGCGCTGGCCGGACGGCGGCGAGGCACTCGATCCTTGATCGAGCCCCCGGGCGACCGACGGACCTAGTCATCGATCGAAGGCGGTCGACGGAGCTTGTCGGAATCGGCGCCGTCAGAGGCTTCGGCGCTCGCCGACGACCAGGAACTGGCCGCCGAAGAAGCGCCACAGCAAGGGGAGCGCGAGATAGATGCGCACCGCCCAGAGCGGAGGCTGGCGGCGTTCCGACATCGTGTAGGGCAGGAAGCGCTCGATCGACGTGCTCACAGTGAAGCCGCGCAGCTCGAGCGCTTCCGCGAGCGAGCGGTCGGAGAGCGCGATGTGGTGGTCGAAGAAGTCCCAGTAGCGGCCGTGCAGCACACGGATGTTGGGGCCCATGCAGACGATGCGGCCGCCGGGCTTCAGGCAGCGATGGGCTTCGCTCAAAGCGCGCGTGAGATCCGTCTTGTCCGGCAGGTGCTCGAGGAAGTTGCTCGTGAACACGCAGTCGAGCGAGTGGTCCGCTAGCGGCCACGGCCCGGAGGCGTCGACCGCCAGGAGCTCGACTCCAGGATCGAGATGGGCGCGCGCGTCCGGATTGAGGTCGATCGCGTAGCGCTGCGCGGCGCCGACCTGGTTGATGAACTCGCCCCAGCCGCTGCCGAGGTCGAGCACGACGTCGGTCGGGCGCACGAAGCGCGTGAAGTACGTGTCGATCAGCGTGCGCCAGACGCGCTTGCGGTACTCGGAGCGCTCGCCGAAGCGACGCCGGTACTCGGCGGGCAGGTCGGCGACGAGCTCAGACCGATCGGCCATGTCGCGATGGGCTCGGCTCTTCGGGCGAACGAACGTCTCCGCGCACGGACGTTCCCTTGGCATCTGCCGCAGACTCGGCGTGCGATGGGAGGGCGTGAGACGCGGCGACCGGGGGCAGGTCGGCGCGGCGGTAGTCGCCCAGGCTGAAGTACTTCTCGAGCCAGCAGTACAGGATGATGAAGAGGTAGCGGCTGCCCATCTCCTTGAGCTTGAGCTTCGACTGGCCGGTCTTGCGGTTGCGCCAGGTGACGGGGACGACCTCCCACGTGTAGCCGCGCACGACCGCTTTGAGCGGGATCTCGACCGTCAGGTTGAAGTGCGGCGAGAGGAACGGGCGGCAGCCGTCGATCACCTCGCGGCGGTAGGCCTTGAAGGCGTTCGTGACGTCGTTGCACCGGATCCGGAAGAGCTGGCGGATCGTCCAGTTCGCGAGCCGGTTCACGCGCAGCTTGAACCAGGGGTAGTCGACGACGCCTCCGCCCTTCGCGAAGCGGCTGCCGAACACGCAGTCGGCGCCGCGCTGCAGGGTCTCCCAGTACAGCACCACGTCGCGGCAGTCGTCCGACTCGTCGGCCATCATGATGCAGACGGCGTCGCCCGAGAAGCTGTCGAGCCCCTTCACGACCGCGCGTCCGAAGCCGTGGAGGCCTTCGTTCTTCACCGGTCGGAGCTCGGGGATGCGCTCCCGGAGCGCCACGAGGACTTCCCAGGTGCCGTCGCTGCTGCCGTCGTCGACGACGACGATCTCGTGCGGGATCGCCTTGAGGCGCAGCTCGACGTGCAGGTGCTCGACGGTCGAGGCGATGCAGCCCTCCTCGTCGCGCGCCGGGATCACCACGGAGAGGAGCGCGAGTTCGCGGGAAGCGCGAGCGGACTCGGGCTCGATGCCGTGCGTGGGCTGCGCGCCCATCTACATCCCTCCCGTGCGCTCGAGCCACTCGGGGTGCGCCTCGGCGTGGTGCGCGATCTCCTCGAGGACGTCATCGAGGCCGAGTTCGGGCTGCCAGTCCCAGGTGCGCTGGGCCAGGCGGGAGTCGAGCACGACCCACGGCAGGTCGTAGGGGCGCGGCGTCAGGTCGCCGCCGACCTCGCGCGCGCCGAAGCGCTGCGTGCACCAGGCGCTCAAGCGCGCGAGCGAAGAGGCGCGCTCGGCGCCGCCGGCGACGTTCACGATCGGCGGCCGGCCGTCCGCGGAGCGCGCGCCGAGCTGGCGCAGGACGAGGCGCGCGAGGTCACGCGGGTGCAGGCAGTCGCGCACCTGGCGGCCGCGGCCGTCGAAGCCCGTGTAGCGCAGGGGCAGGGCGCTGCGCCAGCGGTGGATCCAGTAGGCGAAGATGCCTTGGTCGGCGCGCGCGAACTGGCCCGCGCCCGCGAGGACCCCGCAGCGGTCGATCCAGACGGGGAAGTCGAACGCGCTCCCGTACTCGAGCGCCAGGAGCTCGGAGGCGCGCTTGGTGGCGCCGTAGAGCGACATCGGGGGGTCGGCGGGAAAGGACTCGGCGATGCCGTGCTCGGAGACACCGGCGGGCGCGCTCGACCAGTCCGGCGCGTAAGCGTCGCCCTCGGTGCAGAGGGCGAGGTCGGCCAGGGGCGCGAGGCTGTACACGCGGCTCGTGGAGAGGAGCAGGAAGCCCGCGCCCGCGCGGCGGCAGTACTCGAGCATGTGCAGCGTGCCGCCGAGGTTGTGCTCGACGAGCTGCTCGCTCGAGCCGTGTCCGGCGGTGCCGGCGAGCACGGACGGGTTCGCGGCGGCGTCGACGAGCCAGTCGGCGTCGGGCAGCGCCTCGACGTCGCTCTTCACGCGCAGGTCGCCGTGGCGCAGGTCGACGCCCAGCGCCGCGAGCGCCGCGCGGTTCGTCTCGCTACCCGCGCGCACGAGCGAATCGACGCCCGTCACCTGGAAGCCGCCGTGCTCCACGAGGTGCTCGGCCAGCACGCGTCCGACGAAGCCGCAGGCGCCGGTGAGGACGACCTTCAACGCGCCGATCTCGTCCCGGGGGGTCGCGGTGCGGAGCGTTCGCGCCAGCCCGACACGATCTCCTCGAGGGTGGAGGCGATCGTGTGGCGCTGGCGCCACGCGGGGTAGTGTGCAGCGATCTTGCGCAGGTCGCTGTAGTAGCAGATGTGGTCGCCGCGCCGCGCCTGGTCCAGGATCCGCAGACGCTGCTCGAGGCCTGTGATGCGCTCGACCGTCGCGAACGCCTCGAGGATCGAGCAGGTGTTCTCGCGGCCGCCACCCAGGTTGTAGACCTCGCCGGAGCGCGGAGCGTCCACGAACGCGAGGATGAAGCTCGCCACGTCCTCCGCGTGGATGTTGTCGCGCACCTGCTTGCCCTTGTACCCGAAGACCGTGTACTCGCGCCGCTCGAGGTTCGTCTTGACGAGATAGCTCAGGAAGCCGTGCAGCTCGACGCCGGCGTGGTGCGGGCCCGTCAGGCAGCCGCCGCGCAGGCAGGCGGTCGGCATGCCGAAGTAGCGCCCGTACTCCTGCACGACGAAGTCCGCGGCGATCTTCGACGCGCCCATCAGCGAGTGCATCGACTGGTCGATCGGGAAGTCCTCGGGGATACCGTGGGCGAAGGCCGGGTCGTCGTACTCCCAGCGCGTCGCGAGCTCCTTCATCCGGATGCGGTTGGGGCGGTCGCCGTAGACTTTGTTCGTCGACATGTGCACGAAGGACGCGTCGGGCGAGGCCTGCCGCGCCGCTTCGAGCACGTTGAGCGTGCCGACCGCGTTCGTGTCGAAGTCGTCGAAGGGGATGGACGCCGCGAGATCGTGCGACGGCTGCGCGGCGCAGTGCACGAGCGCGTCCGGCCGCACGTCGCGCAGGCAGGCCTGGATCGCCGCGCGATCGCGGATGTCGATGTCGTGGTGGCGGTAGTCGGGGATCTCCGCGCGCAAGTGAGCGAGGTTGAAGCGCGTGTCGCCCTGCGCGCCGAAGAAGACCGCGCGCTGGTTGTTGTCGATCCCGTGGACGAGCCAGCCGTGGCGCGCGAAGTACGAGCAGACCTCCGAGCCGATCAGGCCGCAGGATCCGGTGACGAGGAGCCGCTTCATGGGCGCCTGCGGCGGCTCGAGCTCCGCGTCGATGGCACGCACGACCGCCGGGGGATCTCGAGCTGTGCGCGGGGTGGAACAGGATACGTGCCGCGGCCGGGTCGACAAGGCTGGCGCGCCCGTGCGCGAGTGCGCGAGTGGCGGGTTTTGGCGGGAGCCGGTACCGTTCGCGGGCGCTCGAGCGACTGCGCGCGAGGTTCGCGCGAGCCGCGCCGTGTGCGAAACGCGCCCCGCGAGATGCGCTGGCCGCGCCCATCGGAGGGGCGCGCACCCGTCCTCGCAGAGGGCCGCGCCCCGTCGCGCTCGCCCGAGCGTCAACGCCGCCCATGGCCACCGAGACGGAGCGTCCCGATCCCACGTCCCGCGCACGCGCGGTCGCGCGCGCGCTGGTCGCCGTGCTCGTCGTCGCGACGTTCGCCGAGCGCTTCGGCTCGATGCCGACGCCGATCAGCGGGGTGCGGCCGACGCAGTCGGCGATGATCGCGGCCAACCTGGACCGCGACCTGTCGGAGCTGGGGCCGCGCGCGATCCTCTATCCGCGCATCGACTACGCGGGCGAGGCGCCCGGCTACCTGCTGCTCGAGCTCCCGCTCGTGAACCTCGCCGGCGTCGGCTTCCAGCGCGCCTTCGGTCTGCCGCCCGGGACCGCGTACCGGCTGCCGTCGCTCGTCGCGTTCGCGCTCATGGCGCTGCTCCTCTTCGAGCTCGTGCAGAGGCGCTTCGGGGCGGAGGAGGCCGTCGTCGCCGTGCTGCTCGCGAGCAGCTTCCCGACCGTCGTGAAGCACTCGGTGCAGGTGATGCCGGAGCAGGGCGCGACGACGGCCTTCCTCGCCGGCCTCTACCTCTTCGACCGGCACCTCGACCGCGGACGGCTGCGCTGGCTCGCCGCCGCCACGGCGTGCTTCGCCGCGATGCTCCTCGTGAAGTCCACGACGGGAGTGCTGCTGCTCGTCCCCGCCGGCCTCGCGCGCGTCCGCGGCGGAAGCTGGCGCACGCTCTTCCGGCTGCGCTACGTCGTGGCCGCGGCGGTCGCGGCCGCGCCGCTCGTCGCGTGGAGCGTCCACGCGGCCGCCGTGAACCGCACTTCGTTCCTCGACGACGGGTACCGCGTCTCGGACGTCGTGGAGGGATACCTCGCCCAGCGCGGGCGCTGGCCGCTCCTCGTCTCCTCCGAGACCTACGGGAACCTCGGGCGCTCGCTCGCGGCGGCCTTCGGGCTGCTCGCCCTCGCGCTCGGCGCGCTCGGGATCGCCCGCGGCCTCGCGCGTGGGCCGTGGCGCGCGCTCTTCGCCTGCTGGCTCGCGTCGCTCGCCCTGTTCTTCGTGGCGCTGCCGTTCCACGTCAGCACGCACTGGTACTACACCCACGGCTACGCGCCGCTCGTCGCCCTGGGCGGCGCGCTCGTCCTCGGGCCGCTCGTCCGCCGCGCCGCCGGACTCCTCCCGGCCGGCGCCGGCGGTCCTGCGAAGGCGATCGTCGCGGCGGGGGCGCTCGCGCTCGTCCTGCACGCGCACTGGGGCTTTGTCCCCTACTTCAATCCGGCCGACCAGCGCTTCGGGCGGGCCCTGCGGAGCGTCGTGCCGTCGCGCTCGCTCGGGATCATCTCGTCGCGCGACATGGAGCTGTGGGACGGCCTCTACTTCCACGCGAGCAACACGCGCGGCTGGCGCAGGAACTTCCTGAGTCCCGGGGACGCGCGCTGGCTCCGCTCGCTCGCCGAGCTCGAGGCCGACACGGCGAAGCGCAGCAAGAAGTTCCTGCAGACCGTGAGCGAGCGCAGGGCTAGTTTCGAGCCGAGCCCGCGTCAGCTCACGGAGGAGTTCGTCGAGGAGAAGCGCGCACTCGGCGCCACGTTCCTCGCGCACTTCGGCTCGCCCGAGGAACTCGCCTCGCTCCTGCCGGACGTATGGGGCCGCCTGACGGCGAGATACCCCGTGCTGGCGCGGAGCACGAACTGGATCGTCTTCGACCTCCGCTGACGCCGCTGCGGCCGGGACGCCCGGCGCGACGACGAGGTCACCGCCGGGTGCGGCGTTTCTTGCTGGAGCGCTTGCCCTCGCTCCGTCCCGCGCCCGAGCCGGCGGCGAAGTACTGCGTTCCGCGCTTCTGGCCTTCCGTGCGCAGCTTGCCGTCGGCGAGCAGCATCTGCACCGGGCGCTTCAATTCCTTCGACGGCACGCCGATGGCCGCGCTGATTTCTTCGACGCGCAGGCCGGGGTTCGACTGCACCTCGGCGTGGACGGACGCGGCCAGCGCGTCCAGGTCCTCGGCCGAGCGCCGCACGCGCTCGCCTCCGGAAGCCGCGCCGAGCCCCAGCTCGGCCAGGCGCTCGGCGAGGATCGCGCGAGCCGATTCCACGGCGCGCCGGGTGTCCCCGGCGCTGTTGGCGAGCACGCGATCGAGGGCCTTCACCGCCCCGAGAAGCGCCTTGCCCTCCCCGCTCTTCATGGCTTCCTTCGCCGCCGCGCGCTGCTTGACTTCCTCGATCTTCTTCTCGAGGTCGGCGATCAGTTGCTCGGGAGAACGTCGGCTGCGCTTGCCGCCGTCGGTCTCGGTGCGTGTCTTTGCCTTGCGTGCCATGGGCGGATTCTGGCTTGCGATCGGGGCGGCGTCCATCGCGGTCTCGATCCCGATCCGCGCGCCGACGCTTCTCGAACGCGCGCTCGGCCCTCTAGGACTCGGCTCGGTCTTCGCCGACCTCGATCCCCGGCTCGCGGCGCGTTCGATCGCTGCCCTGCGAGCTCAACGGAGTCGTACGTGCACGTGCTCGGCGGGCCGCAGCGTCGCCAGCGGTCGAGGGGCCGGCCGGGGCGAGAGGGGCTCGAGCTCGAAGCGCGCGAGGATCTTCGCCAGGAAGACGCGGGTCTCCACCCGCGCGAAGGCCTCGCCCGGACAGCGGCGCGGTCCGAGGCCGAAGGGCAGGAACGCCGTCGAGTCGGCATCGCCCCCTTCGAGGAAGCGCTCGGGGCGGAAGCACTCGGGCTCGGGCCAGTAGACGGGGTTTCGCTGGATCGCGTGGATGGGCACGCTCACGAAGGAGCGCGGCGAGATGGCGTAGCCGCCGACCTCGTGGGCCGTGAGGACGCGCCGCATGATCATCCACGCCGGCGGCGCGAGACGCAGGCATTCGGAGACGACGGCGTCGAGGAGCGGCATCGGCGCGAGGCCGAGCGCGCCACCGGCGTCGATACGCTCGCGCGCCTCGGCGCCCACGCGGCGCTGCAGGCTTGGGTCGCGGGCGAGATGATCGAAGGCCCAGGCCAGCGTGTTCGCCGTGGTCTCGTGGCCGGCCATCAGGAGGCTCATCGCCTCGTCGCGCAGGTCGCGCTCCGCGAGGGGCGCGCCGTTGGGGTCCCTGAGCTCGCGCAAGCGCGGGAGCAGGGAGGGTTCCTCGCCGGACGGGTCGCGGAGCGCCGCGTACACGATCGCGTCGAGCCGCGCGATCGCCGCGCGATAGGAGCGGTTGACCGAGGTCGGCGCGCGCAGCGGAAGCTTGACGAGGGAGCTCGAGCGGCGCAGCGCGAGGCGAGCGACCGTTTCGACGGCTTCGGAGATCGCCTCGGCCCGAGCGGACAGGTCGAGGCCGAAGAGCACGCGACCGATCACCGCGATGGCGAAGTGCATCGCGTCCGCGGAGACGTCGAGCGGGAATCCGGCGCGGCGCGCCGCGTCCCAGCGCTCGACGCGCAGGTCGGCTTCGCGTTCGATGGCGACTGCGAGCTCGGGCAACGAGCGGCGGCCGATCAGGGGTGCGATCCCCTCGCGCCGCGCCTTCCAGAGCGCGCCCTCGCTCACGAGCAGGCCGCGGCCGAGGAGCGGAACGAGTTCGTCGATTACGCCCTCCTTCGTGTAGGCGTCGTGGTGGTCGACCAACGCTTCGCGCACGAGGCGCGGGTCGAACAGCGTGTAGAAGACGAGCGGGCCGACGCGCCGCCGCACGATCTCCCCATAGCTCGCTTGCAGCTCGAGGAAATACGCCAGCGGGTCGCGCAGGAAGGCGAGCGATCCGCTCAGTCCGCTGAAGACTCCCGGGCCGGGTGCGCGGCCTCCGGACGACGCGCGGCTCGAGCGCAGGGGAGCGCGCGCGCGGGTGTCGGGCATGGACCGCAGTATCGGAGCCCCCGCAGGGCGCATCAAGCACGGGTGACGTCGCCGCCGCGGTCGGGGGAGGTTTTCGAAGGCCCTGGTTGCCCGGCGCGGCTCGCGGGTCGATAAGATCGACCTCGATGCGGCTCCCTCTCCTTGCGCTCCTCCTGTTGGTCCTGCCCGGCCTCGCGCTGGGAGGAGGATGGCGATTGCGGGTTTGCACCGACGGCGTCCTCGGCGCGGAGAATTGCTGTGCCGCGCCGGCGGAGGCGAGTTGCTGTGCGGAGGAAGACGCCTCGCCGAGCGTGGCGCGCCAGGCCGGTCACGCCTGCGAGTCCTGCTGCATCGACATCGACACGCCTTCGGGAGCGTCGGCTTCCACGCCGCGGCCGCAGGACGAGGACGTGAAGCTCGCGCACGTGCTCGATCTCGCGGACGACGGGCGGCCCTGCGCCCCGCGCGCACCCGCGGTCCGCCGCCGCGCGCCGCGTTCCGTCGCGCTCGCTCCACCGGGGCGCGCGAAGCCCCTGCCCCTGCGGATCTGAGCCGGACCCGAACGCGGTCGTGCGCGAGCTCAGCTCGCGCGGTCATCGGCCGAGCATCGCTCGCGCCGTCGTCCGTCCGGTCCCTCACCCGCGGAGAGCCATGGCTCCCACTCTCGGCGCCTCGCGCGCGCACCTCACGTTTCGCATTCGCGTTTCACTCCTCGCTTCTCTGACCGCGTGCGCGGCGCCGGCTCCCGCGCCGATCGAGCCCGACGCGCTCGCGGCGGACGTCGTCGCGCGCGGCGCGACGGCCGAGCACGTGGCGCTCGCGCTGGAGCTCGCCGACCTGCGCGCGCTCCCGTTCGAGCGCCCGCGCGTCGAGGGCGAACCCGATTACGACCAGGGCGACTTCTGGTACGCGAGCGCACTCGCTTTCAACGGCGCGCTCGTCGACGCGCGGCGGCAATTCGGGGCGGCGTCGGCCCGGGCGCGCTCCGCCGGCGCTCCGGACGCGGCCGTGCTCGAGGTCGAGCACCTGGGGACGGGTTCGGATCGCGAGACCTTCGCCGCGCTCACCTTCGACCTGCTCGGATTGCTCGACGCCGGGCGCTCGAAGGCCGCGCACGAGCTCGCCCGGGCGGAGGCGCGCGCCGCGTTCTCGGACGTGGAGTCGGCGGCCTGGGCCGCGCGCTTCGCCGTCGACCGCGCGCGCACGGAGCTCGGCCACTCGCTCGCGCAGGTGGACGAGCTCACGCGCTTGCTCGCGACGGCCGAGGCCAGCCGCGTGCGCGCCGAGCACCTCTTCGCGCACGGCCGGGTCTCCGACGGCGAGCTGGCGCGCCTGCGGGCGAAGGTGTTCGAGGTCGAGCACGACTTGCACGAGCAATGGGTGCACGTCGCGCTGCACCGGCGCGAGCTCGCGGACGCAGCGGGCCTGCCGCCGTCGGCGCCGGCGCTCGACGCGCCGACGCGCTCGACGCTCGACCTCCTGCTCGCGCGGGCCGTACTGCCGCCGCTCCCCAGCGCGCGCGAGCTCCTCGAGCGGAGCCCGCCCGTTCGCAGGGCGCGGCTCGAGTACGCGCTCGCCGAGGCGCTCCTGCGCGACGAGGTCGCGCGCACGCGACCCGGCCTGCGCCTCGGGCCGGCGCTCGAGCTGACGGTCGACGACTCCCTCCTGGGGGGCATGCTCGTGCTCGACCTGCCGCACGCGCGCGCGTTGTCGGCTCGCGTGGGGGCGGCCCTCGAGGTGCGCGAGGGCGCGCGCGAAGCGCTCGAGGAAACCCTGCGGGCCGAGCTGGCGCGCATCGAGGAGCAGCGCGCTCGGTTCGACGAGGCGATCGCGGCGCTCGCCGAGCACGTCGTGCCGCGCGCGGTCGAGTCGGAGCGCGAGTGGCGCGCGGCGCGCGCGCGCTTCGACGTCGATCCGCTGCGCGCCGAAGAGGTCGGAATGGCCCTGCGCGACCGCGCGATGGCGCTCGGGAGCCTGTGGGAGGTGCGCCACGAGGCCGTGCTCGCATGGCTCGATCTCGAGGAAGCGATCGGGCCCGCGGGACCACAACCCACCGATGGAGCGAGCACGGGCGCGGGGGACGGAGGGCCGGCGGCAGCCCGGCCTGCCACGCCCGCCACCGAACGGCTCCCGGACGCAGAGCCTCGGAGCAGGGGGGTGCGCCGATGAGCAAGGCGAATCCGAACGTCGACCTCGACTCGCTGTCGCGTCCGGCAGCGCGTCCGGAAGAACGGTCGCGCGCGGGCGCGCAGCCGCCTCGGCGGCGCTTCTGGTTCCTGCTGGTCCCCGTCGCGTTGCTCGTCGGCTTCACGGCGCTCTTCGCGTCGAGCCTCACCGATTGGCTCGGCGGCGCGCTCGAGGTCGAGGTCGTGCGGCCCGTTCCCGTCGTGGGCGGCGCAGCTCCGGCGGCCGGGCAGGTCGTCGTGCAGGCGGCCGGTTGGATCGAGCCCGATCCGTTCCCGATCCGCGTGAGCGCGCTCGTGAGCGGGGTCGTGCGCGAGCTGTTCGTGCAGGAGTCGGACGAAGTCCAGGCGGGCCTGGCCGTGGCGCAGCTCGTCGACGAGGACGCCGCGCTCGAGCTGCGCGAGGCCGAGGCGACGTTGGCGGGAGCGCGCGCCGAGCTCGCGCGCCGTGAGGCCGAGCGCGAGGCCGCGCAGGCCTCCTTCGACGCCGCACTCGAGGTGAACGAGCGCGCGGCCACGGCGCAGGCCGAGCTGGAGGGCAAACGCGCCGAGGCGCTGCACCGCGCGCAGGCCGCGCTCGCGGCCGAGGCGCGTCTCTCCGCCGACGAGTCCGAGCTCGTGGTGCAGCGCTACCTGACCGACGCGGGCTCGGCCGGGCCGCGCGCCGTCGAGCTCGCCGAAGCCGCGCTGGCGCAGACGCGCGCGGAGGTCGAGAGCGCGAGGGCGGACGCAGAGCTCGCGAGCGCGGGAGCGCGCGCTGCGGAAGCCGTGCTCGAGCGCGCGCGGGGCGACCTCGAGCTGCGCATCGAGGAGAAGCTGCGCGTGGGCGCGGCCGAAGCGTCCGCGTCGGAAGCGCGCGCGAAGCTGGACGGGGCGCAGGTCGCGGTCGACGCGGCGCGCCTCGCGCTCGAGCGCACCACCGTGCGAGCACCCGCCGACGGCGTCGTTCTCGAGCGGCTCGCCGTGCCGGGCGCGGAGCTCTCGGCCGCGAGTTCGGGACTGGTCACGATGTACGACCCGCGCCGTCTGCGAGCGCGCGTCGAGGTGCCGCAGGGCGAGATCGGGAAGCTCGCCGTCGGTCAGGCCGTGCGCGTCGAGTCCGACACGCGACCCGGCCGTCCGTACGCCGGCGAGGTGATCCGCCTCGTGCAGCTGGCCGACATCAACCGGGTCACGCTGCAGGTGCACGTGAGCATCACCGACGCGGACTCCCTCCTGCGGCCGGAGATGCTGGTCCAAGCGCGCTTCCTCGGCGCGGGCGAGACCGGTTCCGGGGAAGCCTCGACCCACGCGGCGCCCGTGCGCATCCCGGCGAAGCTCGTCGTCGACGGCGGCGCGGTGTGGGTGCTCGACGCGCAGGGGAAGACGGCCGTGCGGCGCGACGTGCGCGTGGGCGACGTCGAGGGCGACTCCGTGCGGATCCTCGCGGGATTGAACCTCACCGACAAGGTCATCGCTTCGCAGCTCGAGCGGCTGGAACCGGGGATGCGCGTCCGCGCGCACCCTGCGGGAAGGGAGCACTAGGGATGGCGTTCATCGAGCTCGAGGGCGTCACGAAGACCTACGCGAAGGGCGACATCCAGGTGGTGCCGCTCGCGAACGTCACGCTCTCGATCGAGGCGGGCGAGTTCTTCGTACTGCTCGGCCCGTCGGGGAGCGGCAAGACGACGTTGCTCAACCTGATCGCCGGGATCGACCGGCCGCAGGAAGGGACGATCCGCGTCGCCGGGGCGGAGCTCGGCCGACTGTCGGCGGGAAAGCTCTCCGACTGGCGCGCCGAGACGGTCGGCTACGTGTTCCAGAGCGCCAACCTCGTGCCCGTGTTGACGGCCCACGAGAACGTCGAGCTGCCGCTCGGGCTGTTCCCGCTGTCGCGCGCCGAGCGCCACCGGCGCGCGTCGCTCGCGCTGGAGGCCGTCGGGCTCTCCGACCGCGCGCACCACCTGCCGCGCCAGCTCTCCGGCGGACAGGAGCAGCGCGTGGCCATCGCGCGCGCGATCGTCGCGGATCCGCCGCTGCTCGTGTGCGACGAGCCGACCGGCAACCTCGACCACGAGAGCGCGGAGGACGTGCTCGCGCTCGTCGACCGCCTGCACCGCGAGCGCGCGAAGACGATCGTGATGGTCACGCACGACGCGCGCGCGGCCGCGCACGGCACGCGCCGCATGGTGCTCGACAAGGGCCGCTTCCTGACCGAGGAGGCCGCGCCGTGAACCTCCCGCTGCTCACCGCGCGCAACCTGCGCCGCCGGCCCGTGCGCACGCTCTTCACCGTGCTGGGCACGGGCTCGGCCATGCTGCTCTTCGTGCTGGTCGAGAGCCTCTCGGCCGGGCTGGACGCGGCGCTCTCGGGCTCGCAGGCCGCGCGCACCCTGATCGTGTACCGGCAGAACCGCTACTGCCCGCAGACCTCGTTCCTGCCCGAGCGCTACGCGCGCGAAATCGCCTCGGTGCCGGGCGTCGTGAGCGTGCTGCCGGTCAAGGTCTTCCTGTCCAACTGCCGCGCCAGCCTGGACATCGTCGCCTTCCAGGGCGCGCCGGCGGGCGAGCTCCTGCGTCAGCGCCAGCTCGACGTCGTCGCGGGCGACGTCGGACGCTTCGAGCGCGAGCACGACGCGGCCCTGGTCGGGGCTGAGTTCGCGGCGCGTCGCGGCCTCGCGCCCGGCGACCGCTTCCGCTTCGGCGGCATCGACGTGAACGTGGCGGGCGTGTTCCGCTCCTCCGAGCGGGTCGAGGAGGGACTCGTGCTGACGCACCTCGAGTTCCTCCAGCGCGCCGGTCCGATCGACAAGCTCGGCACGGTCACGCAGTTCGAGGTCGCGATCGACGATCCCGCGCGCGCGCAGGCCATCGCGCGCGCGATCGACGACCGGCTGCGGACGGCGGAGGAGCCGACCGACACGCGGCCCAAGCTCGCCTTCCTGGAAGCGGCCACGCGCGACCTGCGTGAGATCCTGCGCTTCGGCCGACTGCTCGCGTTCGCGTGCGTCGTGATCGTGCTGGCGCTGGTCGCCAACACGACGATCATGTCGGTGCAGGAGCGCGTGAGGGAGTTCGGCGTGTTCCGCACGCTCGGCTATCGGTCGGAACGCATCGCGGCGCTCGTGCTCGGCGAAGCCCTCCTGATCGGCGGCGCGGGCGCCTTGATCGGCTTCGCGGCCGCGCTCGCGATCCTCTCCAGCGCGCACCTCACGATCGGATCGGAGGGCGTCCAGGTCGCGCTGCTCATGTCGGGTTCCGTCGTCCTGAAGGGCGCGTCCGCCGCGCTCGGAGCCTCCCTCGCGGCCGCGCTGCTCCCGGCCTGGATCGCCGGACGGCGCGAGATCGTCCTCTCGCTGCGGAGCGCTTGACCATGCGACGCCGCACGCTCCCCTTCGACTACGCCGTCTTGAACCTCGCGCGCCGTCCGTTGCGCACGCTGCTGACCGGAGCCTCGAGCGCGCTCGTCGCCGGGCTGTTCGTCGCCACGGCCGCGTTCGTGCACGGGCTCGGGGCGAGCTTCGCGAGCGCGGGCCGCGACGACGTCGCGATCCTCCTCTCGCGCGTCAGCCAGAGCGACGTCCTGCGCTCGACCGTGCCCCCGTCCCTGGCCGAGGTCGTGGCGGCGGAGATCGAGGGCGTCGCGCGGCCCGGCGGCGTTCCGGCCGTGTCGGCGGAGATCCACACGGGCACGAACCTGCGCCTCGGCGAAGCGCCAAGGACGGGCGGCGACGACCCGTCCTACCAAGTCTTCGTGCGCGGCGTGACCGAGCGCGCGTTCCTGGTGCACGACGCGATCACGCTCGAGAGCGGTCGCCTGCCGGGCCCGAGCGAGGTCATCGTCGGACGCGTCGTGCCGCAGCAGCTCGGGCTCGATCCGATGCACTTCGCGATCGGACGGAAGCTGCGCTTCGAGGGCGGCACCTTCACCGTCGTCGGCACGTTCGCCGCGCCCGGGACCACGATCGAGTCGGAGATCTTCGCGCCGCTCGTCGACCTGCGCAGCCTCGGACGGCGCGAGGACTCCTCCGCCGTGTTCGTGCGCCTCGCCTCGCCGGAGGACTTCGGCGAGCTCGAGCTCTTCGCGCGCCGCCGGCTGGACCTCGAGATCGACGCGATCCCCTCGACGCTCTACTACGCGGAGCTCGCCGCCTACTTCGGCCCCATTCGAGCGCTGGCTTGGGCGCTCGCGCTGATGATGGGCGGCGCTGCCCTGTTCGGCGGCGCGAACACGCTGAACGCCGCCGTGCAGGACCGCGTACGCGAGCTCGCGACGCTGCGCGCGATCGGCTACCCGCCGCGCGCGCTGGCCTGGTCCCTGCTCCAGGAGTCGGTCGTGCTCGCGGCGGCGGGCGGTCTCCTCGGACTCGCGCTCGCGCGCTTCGCCCTGTCGGGCGCCGCCGTGCGCATCGCCATGGGAGCCTTCACGCTCTCCATCGGCCCCGAAGCGGTGCTCGCGGGCTTTGCGGCCGCGCTGCTGCTCGGGATCCTCGGAACGATCCCCGCCGCGGCCGCCGCCGCGCGCCTACCCGTCGCCGTCGCGCTCACGGAACCGTGAGGCGCTCGAGACCGAAATGGACTAGAAGGAAGAGCCACCCATGAAAACGCACGCACTTGTTCACGCGCTCGTCCTCCTCGCCGCCGCCTGCGGGCGAACGGCGGAGGCTCCCCTGCCCGCGTCCGACGTCCCGGAGAGCTTCCACCTCGCCGCGGCGCCCGCCGGCGCGAAACCGGTCGGAGAGATCGTCTCCGACGCGCGTTCGGGCGACGAGGTCGTCGTCACCGGACGCGTCGGCGGCGCCGAGAAGGTGTTCGTGGACGGCTACGCCGCCTTCACGATCGTCGACCCGTCCGTGCTGCCCTGCGGCGCCGGGAAGATGGACGAGTGCGAGACGCCGTGGGACTACTGCTGCGACCCCCCCGACGTCATGGCGGCGAACTCGCTCTCCGTCGAGCTCGTCGCCGACGGCCGCCCGCTGCGCGCACAGGCCCGCGGCTTCCACGGCCTCGATCACCTCGACACGGTCGTCGTGCGCGGCACGGTCGAGAAGGACGCGCAGGGCAACGTGCGCGTGCTGGCGAGTGGCGTGCACGTCGTGCCGTGATGGGCGCTGACGAGACTCGGGAAGCAACTGGACTCTGAATTGGGTCCGAACGGTACCACGCCATCGACGCGAGGCTCCTCCCGTGCGTGAGGATGGTTATCCTCGCACCCCATGAGCGAGCCGCGCGTCGACGATCCACCTCCTGCAACGCCCGACGGAGCCCAGAGCCGCCGCGGTTTCCTCGCGCGCATCTCCTCGCTCACCATGCTGTCGGGTCTCGCCGCCGGCTACGGAACGGCGGCGGCCTTCGCGGCGCGCTACCTCTATCCCGCCAAGCCGCGCGCCGTGGGCTGGATGTTCGTCGCGCGCGCGAGCGACCTGGCGCTCGGCGCGAGCATCCCCTACCGCACTCCGAAGGGCGAGCGCGTGGCCATCGCTCGGCAGGGCGAGAGCGGCGGGCCCGAGGACTTCGTGGCGCTGTCGAGCACCTGCCCGCACCTCGGCTGTCAGGTGCACTGGGAGGGGCAGAACAACCGCTTCTTCTGCCCATGCCACAACGGAACGTTCGATCGATCGGGCAAGGGAACGGGCGGCCCTCCCGGTGATGCCGGGCAGTCGCTGTCGCGCTACCCGCTCGAGATCCGAGACGGTTTGCTGTTCATCGAAGTGCCCCACGCGCGTGCGAACGTCGCGGACGCCCGCGACTCGCGCCTCGACCGGCCCCACGACGCGACCCTCTGATGCTTTCGCCGGCAGCGTGGATCCGGGAGCGCGTGCCCATCACGGGCTCCGAGCTGCGCGAGCTCACGAACGAGCCGGTGCCGAACCACCTCAAGCGCTGGTGGTGGTGCTTGGGCGGCACGCCGGCCTACCTGTTCGCGGTGCAGATCGTCACGGGCATCCTGCTCGCGATCTATTACGCGCCCGCGCCGGAGACCGCGTACGAGTCGGTGCGCTACATCACCGAGGAGGCGGCCTTCGGCTGGTACGTGCGCGGCCTGCACAAGTGGGCTGCGACCCTGATGGTCGCGGCGGTCGTGTTGCACCAGATGCGCGTCTACTTCACCGGCGCGTATCGCAAGCCGCGCGAGCCGAACTGGCTGGTCGGCATGTGCCTGCTCGTCTGCACGCTCTTGGTCGGCTTCACCGGTTACAGCCTGGTCTACGAGCAGCTCAGCTACTGGGGCGCCACGGTCGGCGCGAACATCGCCGACAGCGTCCCGCTCGTCGGCAACTTCGCGAAGCAGATGCTGCTGGCGGGCGAGGTCTACAACGAGCGCACGCTGTCGCGCTTCTTCATCGTGCACGCCGCGGTGCTCCCGGCCGCGATGGTCGCCCTGCTCGCCCTGCACATCACGCTGATCCGCCTCCAGGGCGTGACCGAGTTCCACTTCGCGGACGAGGACCGGTCCAAGCCCGAGCACTTCAGCTTCTTCCCTGATCACCTGCTGACCGAGCTCGCGATCGGCCTCGTGCTGATGATCCTGCTCAGCGTGCTCGCCACCGTCCTACCGGTGACGATGGGCCCCAAGGCCGATCCGCTCACGACGCCGGAGATCATCAAGCCCGAGTGGTTCTTCTACGTCGCGTTCCGCTGGCTCAAGCTCTTCAGCGGCACGTTCGCCGTGCTGTCGACGGGCTTCATCGTCTTCGTGATGTTCGCGTGGCCGTTCATCGACGCCTGGCTCCGCCGCAAGCGCCCGAGCGAGGCGAGCGTGTGGATCGGGATCGCGGGAGCGCTCGCGATCATCGGCCTCACGATCTGGGAAGCAGCAGTAGCTCACTGAGCTCGCCGAAGGAGCAGAGATGTCCCTGGAAGCCAAACGCGTCGTGGTCGCACTCCTCTCCGCGGCCTTCATCGTCTCGCTCGTCTTCGTGCAGTGGACCGAGGTCGCGCGGCGGCGCGAGGAGTCGGGCATCTCGAAGAAGCACGTCGCCGTCCCCGACACGAGCAAGGCCTGCGTGCAGTGTCACGGAGAAACGACTCCGGGGATCATCGATCACTGGCTGGGCAGCGCACACGCGGAGAAGGGCGTCGGCTGCGTCGAATGCCACCGCGCTGAGGACGGCGACGCGGACGTGTTCACGCACTTCGGCCAGAAGATCGCGGCCGTGGTGACGCCCCTCGATTGCTCGCGCTGCCACGCCGAGATCTACGACGAGTTCCAACGGAGCCACCACGCCGCCGCGGGCAACATCCTGGCTTCGCTCGACAACTTCCTGGCGGAGACGGTCGAAGGCAGTCGCACGCCCTTCGATCCGCACTCGCCGACGCCCGGCATGGCGCGGGGTCCGGTCAACGGGATGGCTAGCTCTCAATCGGGCTGCCAGCAGTGCCACGGAAGCCGGGTCGGGCTCGTCTCGACCGACGGAGGCATGATCACGGTCGCGGAGCTCCGGCCCGGCCCGGACGGGAAGCCTTCCAACCGCGAGGCCCTCGGCCGCATCCTGCGGGACCCGGACGGAAAGCCCGAGCTCCACTCGGCGACCTGGCCCAACACGGGCATCGGCCGCATCAACCTCGACGGCTCGCTGGGGTCGTGCTCGGCCTGCCACAGCCGCCACGACTTCTCGCCGCGCCGCGCGCGACAGCCGGAGAACTGCGGCAAGTGCCACCTCGGCCCAGATCACCCGCAGAAGGAGATCTACGAGGAGTCGAAGCACGGCGTCGCGTACCGCGACATGAAGGACGAGATGCATCTCGACGCCGACGACTGGGTGCTCGGCGTGGACTACTCCGCAGCTCCCACCTGCGCGACCTGCCACATGTCGGGCAACGTGCGCAACGGCGGCCGGATCACGCACGACCCCGGCGAGCGCATCTCGTGGACCAACCGTCCGCCGATCAGCATGCTCCTCGACACCGACGCCAACCACAAGGTCGTGACCGAGGTCGACCCCGCGAAGCGCCAGGCGCTCATCGCCGACACCTGGCAGGCCAAGCGCGGCCGCATGCAGGAAGTCTGCTCGTCCTGTCACACGTCCGACTACGTCCACAACTTCTACGCCCAGTACGACGACCTCGTGGTGCTCTTCAACGAGAAGTTCGCGAAGCCCGGCAAGCTGATCGTCGACGCGCTGCGGAGCGAGGGCCTGATCACCAAAGCGGACTTCGACGAGGAGATCGAGTGGACCTGGTTCTACCTCTGGCACCACGAGGGCCGCCGCGCGCGGCACGGCGCGGCGATGATGGCTCCCGACTACACGCACTGGCACGGCATGTACGAGGTGGCGGAGCGTTTCTACGTGGAGCTCGTTCCGCAGGCCCTCGAGATCGCCGAGCACGCCGAGCACGCCGGCAACGCGGCGGGCGCGCGCGTGCGCGCCGTGATCCAGGGCGTCCTCGACCGGCCCGAGCACCGCTGGAAGGGACAGGCGGCCGCCCCGGTGGCGGCCACGTCGCAGCAGGCCTCGGGCGGCGCCGCGCTGCGCGGCGACGAGTCCTCGCACGAGCAAGAGTGAGCGAGCTACTCGCCGCCCTCGAGTAGCCCTCCGACTCGCATTCGTCCGGGGACGAGGTCTCCTGCCTGCGCCGGGCAGCCCGCTTCCCTCACGAAACCGCGGTGCGGAAGCCCGCGAACACGTCGCGGCGGTCGGGCGTGAAGAAGTTGCGCCAGGTATTGCGCACGAGGCGCGCGCGCGTCGCGCAGGATCCGCCGCGCAGCACGCGGTGCGTGCCGAACCAGGGCTCGCTGTACTCCGCGTAGGGGTCGCGCTCGAAGCCCGGGTAGGGCAGCAAGGCCGACGCCGTCCACTCCCACACGTTGCCGAGCATCTGGCGGCAGCCGTGCGCGCTGTCGCCGGAGGGGAACGCGCCCACGTCGAGCGTCTCGGCGTGCAGTCCATCGAGGTTGGCGAGCGTCGGCTCGAAGGCGCCCGCACCCCAGGGAAAGAGCGCCTTTTGGCCGGCGCCTCCCCCCGCGGCGAGCTCCCACTCGGCCTCGCTCGGCAGACGCCGGCCGACGAAACGGCAGTAGGCCGCGGCCTCGTGGGCGTTCACGTGGACGACGGGCTTGTGCGGCTCGAGGGGCACGGTGCGGTCGAAGTGGACGCGCCCCCACGCGCCGCCCGCGTCGCGCCGCCAGAAGAGCGGATGCTCGGCCCCGGCCTCCAGGCGCCAGCGCCAACCCGCTTCGCTCCACAGCTCGCGGCGCTCGTATCCGCGCGCCTCGACGAACGCCGCGAACGCGCCTTGCGTGACGCAGGCGCGCGCGATCCGGAACGGAGCGACGTCGATCGGGTGCGCCCACTTCTCGTTGTCGAACACGAAGCCCTGCGCCGGATCGGCGCCGAGCAGCATCCTGCCGCCCGCGATCTCGGCGTCGCCCGCGCAGTCTCCCGCTTCGGACGTGCGCGGCCCTCCGGGGACCTTCGGCTCCCGCAGCCCGAGCGTCTGGCGCGACTGCAGGAACGACTCGCCGTGCATGTCCTCGTGGAACAGGACGAGCTCGTGGAAGTAGCGCTCCTCGTCGTCGAGCTCGACCGTCTCCAGGCGCTCGAGCACGCACTCGAGCACGTCCCCGAGGAATCGCAGCACCTCCGCGCGCGAGTAGAGCGGCAGGTCCCAGCGGACCCCGTGGGCGACGGCGCCCGAATCGAAGAGCGCGTCGGCGTCCGAGCGGATCGGCCGGCGCCCGCCGAGATGCCTCAGCGTCCAGCGCTCCTGGAACCACGCCACGTGGCCGAGCTCCCACCGGAACGGATTGACGATCGGGTGCCTGGGCGTCTCGAGCTCGTGATCGTCGAGGTCGGCGACGAGCTCGAGCGTGCGCCGTCGGGCGTCGACGAGCCGGACCTCGATCTCGCGCGCCGTCAGCGGATCGCACGTGAGCATCGCTCCATTCGAACGCCTGGGTGTTGGGGTGTCGAGCGCGCGCGGGTGGTTGCTAGCCGCCGTGGCGGTGGTGCATGGGCTCGATCAGAGCGTGGCTCCCATCGACCTCGATTCCGTCGCGCGCCAGGTCTCGAGCCGGGGCGAGGCTCGCGACCGTGCCGGGCGGGTTGTCGTACCAGCCAGGGTCCCCTTCGCCCTCCAGTTCCTCGCGCACCTTGAGGATCGTGAACATGCCGCCCATCGTGATCGGATCGAACGGGCCCGCACCGCCGGCCATGGGGATGCTGTTCTTGGGAACCGGCATCTTCTCGGCCATGTCGCCCATTCCGACGTGGCCGACCTGGCCCATCGTCATGTAATCGGGGAGCAAGCGGCGCACTTTGGCGTCGAGATCGCCCGGACGGAGGCCGATCGTGTTCGGGATCTCGTGCCCCATCTGGTTCATGAGGTGATGCGTCATGTGGCAGTGCATGGCCCAGTCGCCGGGAGCGTCCGCGACGAACTCGACCGTGCGCGTGCTGCCCACGGGCACGAGCACGCTGGTCTCCGGCCAACGGCCGGCTTCGGGGATCTCGCCGCCGTCGGTTTCGACGACCTGGAAGTTGTAGCCGTGCAGATGGATCGGATGGTGGTCCATGGCGCTCAGGTTTCCGAAGCGCAGGCGCACGCGATCCCCGAGCTTCGCGACGATCGGAGCGGTGCCCGGGAACACGCGCGCATTCAGGGTGAGCACGTTGAAATCGGTCATCTCGTTGGGATCGGGCCGCCGCGTGCCGGGGACGATCTTCCATTCGCTGAGCATGAAGGCGTAGTCGCGATCGGGCGGCGGTCGCGTGGGCTCGCGCGGGTGGACGACGAAGAGGCCCAACATGCCGAGCGCCATCTGCGTCATCTCGTCGTGGTGCGAGTGGTACATGAAGGTGCCGTGCTGGATCAGAGTGAACTCGTACCGAAAGGTCTCCCCGGGCCGGATCACGCGCTGGCTGAGACCGCCGACGCCGTCCATGCCGCTCGGGAGTCGAAGGCCGTGCCAGTGCACGGTGGTCGGCGCGCCGAGCTCGTTCGTGACGTAGATGCGCACTCGGTCGCCCTCGACCGCTTCGAGGGTCGGTCCGTGCACGCGTCCGTTGTAGCCCCAGCACTCGGCCTCGAGACCGGGTGCGAACTGGTGCAGCACGGGCCCGGCGATCAAGTGATAGACCTTGACGCCGTCGACGAGCTTCCAGGGCAAACTCGCCCCGTTGGGAGTGACGACGGATCGATGGTCCTCGGCGGCTCGCCCGGAAGCTTCGCCGGCTTGCGCGTGTCGGGACGCGGCGTGCGCCGACCGCGGGCCGAGGATCGCGCTGCCGGCGACGAAGCCGGCTCCGGAAGCGAGCAGAGATCTGCGCGAGACGGGATTCATGGTGCATGCTCCATGGGAATGGACGGTGACACCGGGGAGCGAGACTCCTCGGCCTCGAACGGGTGCGGCTCGGGAGCAGCGCCGGCGAGGATTCGCTCGAGCTCGACGCGCGCCACCCAGTAGTCGCGGAGCTCCTGGACGTAGGTCGCGCCGGCCCCGATCTCCTCGCGCTTCGCCATGAGGAGCTGGAACGCCCCTTCCTGCATGGCGTTGTACTGGAGCTGGGATCCTTCCACGATGCGCGAGCGCAACGGGAGGACGACGCGCCGCACGAAGTCGGCTCGTCCCCTGGCTGCGAGCACGCGACTCGCGGCTCGTCGAACGGCGGAGCGCAGCTCGATCGCCTCGGCCGCATAGCTCTCTTGCATCCGGTCCAGGACGGCCACGGCCCGCGCAACGGCCGCTTGTCCTTGGTCGAAGAGCGGCAGACCGATCGCGAAGGCCGGCCCGGTCGTCCATAGACCCGACTCGGCCTCTCGTTCGGCCGCGATTCCCAGCATCGGATCGGAAGCGAGGCGCGTCGCGCGTTCGAAGCCGAGGCGCTCCGCCTCGCGCTCGATCTCGATGCGCCGCTGCGCGAGGGTCAGGCTCGCCGACACCGCGCGCGACTCGATGCCGTCCTGAGACTCGTCCCCCGACGTTGGATCGGGCAGTCGCGGCGCGATCGTCCACGTCGCTTCCGCGCCCCACAGGCCCATCAGCGCGTTGAGCCGCTCGCGCGCATCCGCCCGCTCGAGCTCGACGCGGGCGAGGGCGAGCTTGGCTTCCTCGTGCAGGACGAGCTCGTTGTCGAGGTCGAGGTCGCGCACGTTGCCGGCGTCGTGCAGGCGGCGAGCGAGATCCGAGGAGGCTTCGGTCGCAAGCAGCACCGTGCGGCGCAACTCCGCCTGCTGCTCGGCTCCCTGGAGCACGTAGAAGGCGGCGCGCACTTCGCCCGCGAGGCGCAGCACGCGCTCGGCGACGCGCAGCTTCGTGGCTTCGAACGCGGCCGCGGCGAGACGCTTCTTCAGCGGCAGGAAGAGGATCGACAGGAACTCCTGCTCGATCCCGAGATCGAGGGCGCTCCGGCCTCCGCCTTCTGGAAAGCGCACCGCTGCGTGGAAGACGGGATTCCCGAGGAGCCCGGCCTGGACCAGGTCGGCTCGAGCGATGCGCAGGTCCTCGTAGAGCGCTTGCAGGCGGCGATTGCGGAGGAGCGCGATCGCCACGGAGCTCTCGGCGTCGAGGTCGCGTTCGAGGAGCGCGCGAACTCGCGCTTCGACGGCCAGGTCCTCCTCGCCACCGCGTTCCCAACCGATCTCGAGTCCGCTGCGCTCGCGAACGATGGCCGCTGCATCCGAGAAGCCTTGCTCTTCGCTCAGCGAGGCGCACGCGCCGAGAGCCAGGGAGAGCCACGCCAACCGCGAGCTGTCAGTCGCCATGGGAATGCTCCCCACGCGGAAGCTCCGCGCCCTCGCGAGCGACGAGCTGCATCCCGCACGTCGGGCAGCGCCCGGGATCGTCGGACGAGATCTCCGGATGCATGGGGCAAGAGAAGGCGCCCAAGTGCATCGAGCCCCCAGACGAATCGGCGGCGCCGCCGCCCTCCAGCGTGCGCAGGAAGGCCGAGGGGTCCGTGATCGGGAGCTCGGACGCCCGAGGGCTCGCCGGATGATCCGGGCCGAGCGGCTCGAACGTTCCGGCCGCGGTCACGCAGCCTTGCAACCAGAACGGGATCGAGAAGAGGAACGAGGGTCGCATTCGCATTCGGGTCATGGTCGGTCCTCGCGGCCGAGCCGCGCGCGCCGGACGATGAGTCGAATCCCGCCGGCGAAGAGAGCTCGCGACCTCGCCGGACGCTGACCCGAGCGAGAGGCATGGGTACGGGGAAGCTGACACGCTCGGCGAGTAGGCGCAATACCCGCAAACCCAGAGGCCCGCCGTCTACTTCACCGACACGAGGATCAGCACGCCGGCGATCACGAGCAGCAGCACGCCGAACATGATCGCCCTGCGCTGTTTCCTGAATGCTTCGGCCGCGCGCGAGTCGAGCCAGTAGCGACCGCCGCCCACGGGGACGAGGACCTTGCGTCGCACGAGGCTCTGGAGGGCCAGCGAATCGCGGCAGCCGGCCTCCTCGGGGGTCTTCGCGAGCTCGGGCCGCGTCGCACCGGCCGAGCCGAACGCGCGCAGGACCTGGTTCTGCTTGCCGGCGACGAGAGCTCCGTTGGTCATGGTTGCGAGCAGGGTAGCGCAATCGACGGGCAGGAGCGCGCGCCGTCACCCGTGCGGTCCGCGCCGGGAGGTGTCGGACCCGCGGCAACCGGGTCAATCGGTCGGTGGCGTGGGAACGGGGATCCGCCGCGCCAACCGCTGGCGAAAACGCTGGACCCGCTCCAGGTCGCCCTGCGCCTCGGCGATGGCGAGCGCTCGTTCGAGCGAGCGGATCACGCCGGCCTCGTCGCCGAGCTTCCTCTGGCAAGCCAGCCAGTCCTCCCACAGACCGAGATCCTCGGGAATCGCGCGGGCGAGATCCCGGTAGAGCGCATCGGCCGCGGCCGACTGGGAGTCGGCCACGAGCATGTAGGCCAGGTCCAGCCCGGATCGGAAGTCAGCGGGGTCGCGCGCCACGCGCGCGCGAAGGCCGGCGATGGCTTCCCTGCGGTAGTCCCCGGCGAAGTCGGGAGTGCGCAACGAGCGGAAGCGAAGCCGCGGGAAGCGCTGCACGGCCCCTTCCTCTCCCTGTACCAGTTGGCCGACCAGGTACCACCCGTCGCCGAGCGACGCGGCAACCAGGGGCTGGGTGCGCCCCAAGCGCGTGAGCAGGGAGAGCATCACGTTGCGCATCTCGCGCGAGGTCGCGTGCAGGACGGGATGACTGCCCACGGCCCACAGGTCGACGCCGCGCGAACGGGCGTAATCGAGGGAAGCCCCCTTCACGTGCGCCATGACGCGATCCCCGCCCACCGAGGGCGAGTGTGCGACGTGCGCGTCGGTGAGGCCGAGGATGTCGAGCGTGCGCAGGTCCGAGTAGTAGGGAATCGCCCCGACGCACAGCATGGCGAGGTACGTGTCCTCAGGGAGGAGACCCCGATCGACGGCGTCGCGCAGCACGCGGCCGTCCTCGAGCACGCTGGCGAGGAACTTCGCGTGCTCCTCCTGACGGAGCCCGACGAAGTGCGGCGACAGCGCGACGAGCCTGTCGCGGTGTGCGCGCGCGATCCACGACACGCCCGGCCAACGGTAGAGCCAACTGCGCGCCGGATCGAGCCATTGGCGCACCTCGAACAGGCCCATGTGGAGGCCGGGGAAGCCGTGACCGTAGAGGTTGTCGCGCGGGAACTGGCGGCGGCTCTGCGCCGGCAGCTCCCAGACGCCGGCCGCCACCAGCGAGGTCGCCGCGACGGCCGCCGCGGTCCAACGCGGACGGCGGTGGAGCAGCTCGACCAGTCCGTCGGCCAACAGGAGATAGAGGAACGGGAAGTAGAGATCGAGCGGACGGTACTCGAAGTGATCGCCGCCGACCGCCGCGACGAAGCCAGCGTGCGGCAGGAGCAGCGCGCCGAACAGGAGCGGCACGAACCCCTGGCCGAGGCGGAAGCGCCGCAGCGCTCCGAGGGCGACGAACGGGATCCACGCGTACAGCGCGTACTCGAGCGCGAAGGCGACGCCGTAGGACAGGCCGGCGCTCCACCACGACTCGCCGCCGACCTTGGCGTAGTACGTGTTCGGCAGCCAATAGCCGTAGTAGGCGTGTCGCCACGCGAAGTGGCCGCCGACCAGCACGACGAACGGCGCGAGTCGCAGGGCGAAGCGGCGCACGACCAGTCGGCCCTTGGCGAGCAGATGAACCGCCGCCATCCCGAACGCGCACGCCGCGAGCAGCAATCCGTCAGGGCGCGTCAACGCTGCGAGCGCGAACAGCCACGCCGCGGCCGGGCGACTCCGGCGACCGGCGAGCGTCGCCTCGACCTCGACCGCGAGCCGCAGCGCTCCGCCGACCAGGAGCGCTTCGAACCAGCGCGTCTCGAGACCGCTCGTCGACCACACGGCGATGCTGCGCGTGGCCGCGAGCAAGAAGAGCGGCGCCAGCGCGAGCCACTCGCAGCCCGGCGGCGGCAGGCGGCGGAGCGCGAACCAGGCCACCGAACCCCACAACGCGACCGTGGCCGCGAACGTCAGCACGTGCGCCATCACCTCGGGCACGACGCCCAGGCGCTGGAACGCCGCGAGGACGAGCACGAACAGGAAGTTCGTGTAGCCCTCGACCCGCTCGTATCCCGGGTTGAACACGAGCCCGTGCCCGTTCGCCAGATTGCGCGCGTAGCGGAACGAGATGTAGGCGTCGTCGGTGAGGAACGCGTACTCCGCGGCGTGCGCGAGCAAGAGCGCGAGGCTCAGGAGGAGTCCGATGGCCAAACCCAAGCGCACGCCCGCCGGCCGCGCGCGCCACGCCGCGCGCCCCGGCCGCGCGACGTCCGAGACCTCGGTCGATGCGGTCGCCGGACCGGGCGCCGCTGCGGCGCGTCGCGGCGCCTCCGTCGAATGCTTGGACTTCAAGCCGAACCCCGGCGAGGGTGATACCCGGACGGAGCGCACGATCCTACGGTCCGAGGTTCCCGTGCGACGACGAAACGCGCGCCGGATCCGTTCGCGTCCGAGATTCCCGGCTCGAGCTTTCGCGCCGTCGTGTGGCCACGCTTAGGATCCGGCGATGCCTACCCCCGCGACTTCGCGCCCCACGGCGGAGCGGCCTTCGCCCACCGCGCCGTCGGGTCCGCCCCTGTTCACGATGGCGCGCGAGGACTGCATGCGGCTCCAGCACGCGCTGCGCCGCGAGTGGCTCCTCGCGGACGGGCTCGGCGGCTACGCGACGTCGACCGTGCTCATGTGCCCCACGCGGCGCTACCACGGTCTCCTGACGGCGCCCGCCATCACCGGACCGGGCGCCGCGAAGCGCCACCTGTTCCTCGCGCGTTACGAGGAGCACGCGGTGCGCGGCGAGACGCGCTTCCCGCTCTCGATCGCGCGTTACCGCGGTCTGTGGTCGCCGCAGGGACACCGCTCGCTCGAGAGCTTCGAGCTCGTGCC
The DNA here is from genome assembly GCA_964413535.1 of uncultured Planctomycetaceae bacterium. Taxonomy (GTDB): domain Bacteria; phylum Planctomycetota; class UBA1135; order UBA1135; genus CAYPTB01. Next base: position 111,318 of record CAYPTB010000029.1, read on the forward strand.
GTTCCCGAGCGCGCTCTACAGGATCGGGAGCGCCTCCATCCGGCGCGAGATCCTCGTGCCGCGCGGACGCCACGCCGTCCTCGTGCGCTTCGGCGTGAGCGGCGCCGAGCCGGACGTCGAGCTCCACCTGCGACCCCTGTGCGCGTTCCGCGACGCCGACGCGCTGGCGGTCGAGAACACGGCGCTCGATCCGACCGTCACGGACCTGTTGCGCGGCTTCCGCGTGCGTCCCTACGGCGCGCTGCCGGCCCTGTGCTTCACGTGGAGCGGCGCGCCCGCGACGTTCGAGCGCGAGCCGGTCTGGTACCGCGGCATCGAGTACGAGGAAGAGCTCGCGCGCGGCTACCCCGGTCACGAGGACCAGTGGTCGCCCGGCACGCTGCGCCTCGCGCTCGGCGGCGAGGGCGAAGCGGTCGTCGCCGCGTCGCTCGGCGAGCCGATCGACGACCCCGCGGAACTCTGGCGCGAGGAGAGCCGGCGGCGCGTCGTGCGCGCGTCCGCGGCGCGCCTCGACGAGCCCAAACGCGTGCTCGACCTCACCGCCGACGAGTTCCTCTACCGCGCGCTCGACGGCCGCCCCGGAATCCTGGCCGGCTTCCCCTGGTTCGGCGAGTGGGGCCGCGACACCTACATCTCGCTGCCCGGCCTCACGCTCGCGCGCGGCGAGCTCGAGCTCGCGGGCGAGATCCTGACGGCCGCGCTGCCGTTCCTGCGCGGCGGCATGCTGCCGAACGTGTTCGGGCGCGATCCGGAGGGCTCCTCCTACGCGTCGGCCGATGCGTCCCTGTGGTACGCGCTCGCCGTGCGGCGCTACGACGAGGCCGGCGCGAGCGAGGAGGAGCTCGTCGAGCGCTTCCTGCCGGCCTTGGTCGAGATCGCGGAGAGCTACCGCGCCGGGACCGGGCTCGACATCGCCTGCGACGAGGGCGGCCTGCCGCGCCTCGGCTCGCCGGACCTCAACCCGACCTGGATGGATGCCGTCACCTCGACCGGCCCCGTGACGCCGCGCTTCGGCTTCCCGGTCGAGACGAGCGCCCTGTGGTGCTCGCTCCTCGCCCACGTCGAGGACCTGTGGACGCGCCGCGGCGACGCGGCGGCGGCGAAAACGTGGCGCGCGGCGAAGAAGCTCGCCGGCCGCACCTTCCTCGAGCGCTTCTGGATCCCGGAGAAGCGCACGCTGGCCGACGTGTGGAACGAGGGCGCGCGCGACGAGAGCGTGCGGCCGAACATGATCGTGGCGGCAGCGCTCGAGGACTGCCCGCTCACGCGCGGCCAGCGCACCGATGTCGTGCAGCGCGTCGAAGTCGAGCTCCTCACGCCGCGCGGCCTGCGCACGCTGTCGCCCAAGGACAAGGCCTACATAGGTCGCTACGGCGGCGCGCCGGACGAGCGCGACGGCGCCTACCACCAGGGCACCGTCTGGCCCTGGCTCATGGGCTTCTTCTGCGAAGCCTGGCTGCGCGGCGTCGGCACGCGCAAGCGCGACCTCGACATGCTGCGCGCGCACCTCGACGCCTTCGCGCCGCACCTCGCCGAAGCAGGCTTGCTCTTCTGCTCCGAGGTCTTCGACGGCGACCCGCCCCACGCGCCGGGCGGCACGATCGCCCAAGCCTGGAGCAGCGCCGAGCTCCTGCGCGCCTACGCCCTCCTCGACGCGGCGCGCAAGTAGCTGACTTTCACTGTGTCACAGTGGAATACGGAACTTGCGTCGTCCCTCCCAACGGCCCTGGTGACTCGACCCCGGGGGTCGCGCATTCGATCAACGCTTGGAGGCCTCTACCTGCGTCGTGCCCGAGCCTCGATCGGAGTTGCATCGTCGACGCCAACGGCTAGTGGTCCGAACTTGCTTCGTCGCCGAGCCCAGCACACTCGCGCAACTCGTCGATCAGGTCTGCAGCGAAGGACTCCTCGTCGTCGCCCACGACGTTCTGCAAGAGACGACGGGCGACAGACCGCCCCTCCCAAGGAAAGCGGGTGTTCCACCGAACGCGGAGCCACTCTCCAGCATGTGGCAGATCTCCCACTCTGCTGCTCATGGTCGCGAGCGGCCCAGAAAGCGTCCGCAGGCCGTCAATCGTCTTCGTAGAGCCGGCGAGCGCCGTCAAGCGCTCGAGGCTCCGTTCGAAGGCAGCAGTGTCCGACGCGAGGATGACCTCGAAGTGCTGGGAGATCTTGTAGCACTCCGCAAAGGGTGAATCGAAGTGCGGATCGAGCTTCCTCAACTCCTCGAGCTGCATCGACGCTTCGCCGTCGCGGCCGGCGGCGACGGCGCCGTAGTAGAGGTTCCAACGGACCTCCAAGTAGTTCGGATGTGCCCGTAGAGCTTCTCGCAGGTCAGGAAGATAGTGCCGAGTCTCGTCCAGATGATCGATGAGGCTCGCGATTTCGTCCGGTGAGAGCAGATCTGCGACATAGAGAACCGCCCCCGACTCCGCCACCAAGACGGTGTGATCCGTTTTCACTCCGAGGAGGCCGGATTGGACCCGACCGAGGGGCGAACTCGTGTCGACGAGAGTGACAGCAACCACGTCGCCTCGCTTCGTTCGAATGGAAGGAACCTGAGGTAGCTCGTACCAGGACTGCCGGCATTCCGTCGAGTGTAGGATCCAAACGGACGCGGTCTCAGACACGTGCGAAGTGGAGCCCACGTTCCGCTCGACCGCGAGCACACCCGCAACGAGTCCAAGAACGCAAGCGGCGATCATCTTATTGCTCACTCGCTTGCGCTCTCCGCCTCTGCACTATTGACCCGCCAGCACGGTGAGGACGTCGGCCCGCCACATCCCCGTGTACATCATGATATCACTCTCGGCCGAGGCAAGTGCAGCAAGAACGATTCTGTCTTCGACGGCGACCCGCCCCACGCGCCGCGCGGCACGATCGCCCAAGCCTGGAGCAGCGCCGAGCTCCTGCGCGCCTACGCGCTCCTCGAAGCCGCGCGCAAGTAGCGAGCGGAATACGTCGCACGCGAGCACCGGAGCGACGGGGATCAGCGGGGCGGCGAAGCCGCGATCGCCGTGTCAGCTCGCCCTTCGACTTGGGTTCCTTGGAAAGTCGGCCACGGCGATTCGCCGCTTGACCGTGAGGCTGCGGTGGTGGGTCTTGATGCGTTCCAGTTCGTGCAAGGTCACGGCCGTGACGTAGGTTTCTCCACAACGCGGGCAACTGATGGTGGGGATGTTGCGGATCAGGAACTCCCCAGCCCCGCGGCCGTAGCTTCGCGTCACTCGCCGCACACGGGAGCCCTTCTTCCCGCAGAAGTCGCAGAGCAAATCGTGTCGAGCCATGTGTCAGATCCTGTAGGCGGTCAGCATGGCCATCTTATCCCCCGGAAGCCATTTGACCACCACCGCGATCTCTCGGCCGTGCGCCGCCCGCCCCTGGATGACGTACTTCCACTCGCCAGTAAGTCGATCCCGTTGCCGCGCGCCGATCGAGCCCGTGAGGACGCATGACTCCAGATCCAGAACTGACAGACGGTCGTGCTCCATCTCGTCGAGCCCATGGAGCGTGAGATCGTAGGCTCCGAGTCGAACGGCTTCGCGGAAGCGGCGCAACTGACGATCGTGCACCAAATACTGGGACTTCCTCGAGACCTTGCCGGCGAATGGCAGCTCGGTCGAGCCACCCTGGCTGTCCCATGCCACGCCAGACGAGCGGCTGAGTCACCGGTTTCGGACGTCCAACGAATCGAGTCTCCCGGACGCGGCAACGTGCGAACGGCTCGACACTGCAGCGCACGACTCGCAATCGCGTGGGACTCACGCGCGCAGTCGACTCACGGTCGATCCCCTGGTCGAGGAGTACGCATGCGCCCTGAGCCAGCCGGCCGAGATGATCAAGTACGGAGCTCAAGTGCTCTCGAAGGGGAACCTCGACTCGTGCTCGACTCCATTCCGGAGAGCGCCGGTGGAGAGATTGCTTTCTAGGGTCTCCTTCGCGTCGCAACCCACCTACTGGCCTCGCTGTCGCACCGAGACATCGCGAGCATCACCGCGCGCGCGGGACGGCATGAAGGGTCGCTGATGGGTGCCAGGGGCTCGTCCCCGTCCTTCCGGTCCCCGCAGTAGGTCGATACCCCGATCGCAGGTTCCGCTCGGAGCGGCGGACTGCGGAGGATGATTCGTCCCTTGGCCCATGGCTTCGCCGGACGGGGCATCTAGGATGTTGCGACCCCCCGCTCCGGCCGTCGGCGATGCATCGCGCAGGACGAGCGGGGCATTCCCTGGACGCGTCGGCGATCGCGGTCGGACGGTCCACGACTCCCCTCCCCCGATGAAGCAGGTCCACCAGCCGTGAAGGTCCTCATGCTCGGCTGGGAGTTCCCTCCTCATATATCGGGCGGACTCGGGACCGCCTGCTACGGGTTGTCGCAGGGGCTCGCGCAGAACGGGGTCGAGGTGACGTTCGTGGTGCCGCGGCTCACGGGGGACGAGTCGGCGCGCGGGGTCGAGCTCGTGGGCGCGGCGGACGTAGCCGTGCCGACGGCGGAGGCCTTGCACGAGCGCGAGCGGAGGCGGGCCGAGCGCCGCGCGCAGGGTGAGCGCGCCGAGCACGCGGACGTTCCGGTGCGCTTGCGGCACGCGTTCACGGGGCGCCGCGACGCGCGTCGGGTCGACGTCGCGGCGGGCGGCGAGCGGCTCCCGCGCAGTCAGGCGAGCGGCGACGGCGAGCGCGGGTTCGCCCGCGCGGTGCGGCTCTTGTCGATCGACAGCCCACTGCGGCCGTACATGACCGAGGCCGACTACCGGCGCGAGCTGGAGGAACTCGCGCGGCTCGGGCACGAGGCCGCGAGGACGCGGAGCGTTTCCTCGGCTTCTCCTCGGTCGCAGGCGGAGCTGCAGCGGACGGCGGCGGCGCAGCGGGCGCGGACCGAGTCGGGCGCGGCGGCTGCGTTCCACCCGGGGGAGGCGCGGATCCTGCGCGCGCAGGGCGAACCGCGGCTCGCGCCACCCGAGCGCGCGGCGGACTCCGCGCAGAGCGCGACCGATTCCGTCGGCGACTGCACCGAGCCGCGCGAGCACCTCGCTTTCCAGGGCGGCTACGGCCCCGACCTGGCCGCGGAGGTCCTGCGCTACGCGCGCGTCGTGCGCGAGGTCGCGACGCGCCAGGACTTCGACGTCGTGCACGCGCACGACTGGATGACCTATCCGGCCGGGATCGCGGCGGCGCAGGCAGCGGGGAAGCCGCTCGTCGTGCACGTGCACGCCTGCGAGTACGACCGCAGCGGGTCGAACGCGAACCCGCGCATCCGCGCCATCGAGCAGGAGGGGCTCGCGCACGCGGATCGCGTCGTGTGCGTGAGCGAGTACACGGCGGGCGTGCTCCGGCGGCACTACGGCGCGGACCCGGCGAAGCTGCGCGTCGTGCACAACGCCGTGACGCGGCGCGAGCAGCGCGCGCACCTGCACGTCGAGAAGGCGATCGACGATCCGGTCGTGCTGTTCCTGGGGCGGATCACCTACCAGAAGGGTCCGGACTACTTCCTGGAGGCGGCGGCGCGCGTGCTGCGTGTCTTGCCGGACGCGCGCTTCGTCCTGTCGGGGACGGGCGACATGTGGCCGCGCATGGTGGAGCGCGCCGCCCAGCTCGGAATCGGGGCGAACACGCACTTCACGGGCTTCCTGCAGGGAGCGGAGGTCGAGCGGATGTTCGCGCTGGCCGATATCTACGTCATGCCCTCCGTGTCGGAGCCGTTCGGGATCTCGCCGCTCGAGGCGATGGCGCTCGACGTGCCGGTGATCGTGTCGCGCCAGAGCGGTGTGGCCGAGGTGCTCACGAACGCGCTCAAGGTCGACTTCTGGGACGTCGAGGACCTGGCGAACAAGATCATCGCGCTGTTGTCCTACCCGGCGCTGCGCGAGGAGCTCCTGGCGGAGGGGCGGCAGGAGGTCCTGCGCATGAGCTGGGAGGAGCGGGGGCGCTCGCTCGTCGGTGTGTATCGGGAGGTGCTCGCGTGACGGCGATCGTCTTCTACTTCCAGATCCACCAGCCGTTCCGGCTGAAGCGCTACACGTTCTTCGACATCGGTCGCAACGAGGGCTACTTCGACGACACGGAGAACGAGCGCATCATGCGGCGCGTGGCGGAGAAGTGCTACCTGCCGATGAACGCGCTCTTGGCGGAGCTCGTCGACCGGCACGAAGGGCGCTTCCGCTTCGCGATGGCGATCACGGGCACGGCGCTCGAGCAGATGGAGAGCTGGTGTCCCGAGGCGCTCGCGAGCTTCCAGGCGCTGGCGCGCACCGGGTGTGTCGAGATCGTGTGCGAGACGTCGCACCACTCGCTCTCGTTCCTCGAGGACCAGGCGGAGTTCGAGCGGCAGGTCGAGCGGCAGCGCGCGCGCATCCGCGAGCTGTTCGGTCAGGACGCGACCACGTTCCGCTGCACCGAGCTCGTGGTCGACAACGCGATCGCGAAGAGCGTCGAGGGGCTCGGCTTCAAGGCCATCCTGGGCGAGGGTGCGGACCACCTGCTCGGGTTCCGGAGCCCGCACCAGGTCTACCGGCCCGCGGGCTGCGACTCGATCAAGCTCTTGCTGCGCACGTACCAGCGCGCGGACGACATCGCGTTTCGCTTCAGCAACCGGAGCTGGGACAAGTGGCCGCTGACGGCGGACGCGTTCGCGAAGTCGCTCGACGAGGCGCCGCAGGACGCGGTGCTCACGGGGCTGTTCATGGATTACGAGACCTTCGGCGAGCACCAGTGGCGCGAGACGGGGATCTTCGAGTTCATGAAGTACCTGCCCACGGCGCTGGCGCCTTACGAGCGGCTCGAGTTCAAGACGCCCGCGGAGGTCGCGCGGGCGGCCGAGGCGGCCGAGGTGCTCGACATCCCCCACCCGGTGTCGTGGGCCGACACGGAACGCGACCTGTCGGCCTGGCTCGGCAACCACATGCAGCGCGCCGCGAACCGCGCGCTCTACGACCTCGCGCCGGACGTGCTGCGGGCGGCCAAGGCGGGTCACGGGGACCTGCTCGAGGACTGGCGCCGGCTCACGACCTCGGATCACGTCTACTACATGTGCACGAAGTGGTTCTCGGACGGAGACGTGCACAAGTACTTCAGTCCGTACACCACGCCGCACGATGCGTTCATCGCCTTCATGAACGTCCTGGCCGACCTTCGATCGCGAGTGCGCGCGCTGCTCGAGCCGGGACGCGAGGTCGCTCCCGCCGCGAAGCCGGGCGCGGGCACACGAGGAACCGCGGAAGAGACCCAGGAGAAGAGCGGGCGGCCGGGATCCGGTCGCACGCGTTCCGGCCTATGACGAGTCGAGCGGATACGCCTCACCACGTCTTCGAGGTGAGCTGGGAGGTCTGCAACAAGGTCGGCGGGATCTACACGGTCGTGTCGAGCAAGGCGGAGACCCTGGTGCAGCGCTACGGCGTGCACTACGTCGTCGTCGGCCCGTGGCTCCTGTCGGAGACGGACGACTCGCCCTTCGACCCCGAGCCGGGCTACGAGGAGTTCAGCGAGTCGTGCCGGGAGATGGGCATCCCGGTGCGCGTCGGTCGCTGGCGCATCCAGGGGCGGCCGCTCACGGTGCAGGTCGAGTTCTCGGGCCTGTACGGGAAGAAGGACGACCTCTTGAAGGAGCTGTGGGAGCAGCACGAGGTCGACTCGCTGACGGGCGGCTGGGACTACGTCGAGCCGGTCGTCTTCGGGCACGCGGCGGGCCGCGTGATCGAGAAGTGGTGGCAGGACTTCGTGGCGCCGCGCCACCTGCCGGCCGTGGCGCAGTTCCACGAATGGATGACGGGTTCGGGCATGCTGTACCTGCGCACGCACGCGCCCGAGATCGCGTCGGTGTTCACGACGCATGCGACGATGCTCGGGCGCTCGATCGCGTCGACGGGCGTGCCGCCGCTCCAGGGCCTCGGCGATCGCTCGTCGGCGAAGGTCGCGGAGGAGCGCGGCGTCGTCGCGAAGCACTCGATCGAGGGCATCTGCGCGCGCAAGGCCGACGTCTTCACGACAGTGAGCGCGATCACGGCCGCGGAGGTGGAGCTCTACCACAAGCGCACGGCCGACCCGGTGCTGCCCAACGGCATCGACCTCGGCGTCGTCGACGGACTCGTCGCGCCCCATCCGCGCGAGTCGGCGCGCGCCGCGCTGGTGCGGCTCGCCGAGGCCTTCACCGGGCGCGCCGCGGCCGACGCGTGCCTGCTCGCGATCTCGGGCCGCTACGAGTTCCACAACAAGGGCATCGACGTGCTGCTCGACGCGCTGGCAGCGCTGGACGAGGAGCCGGGGCGCGGGATCGTGCTGTTCGTGCTCGTCCCCGCGGGGCACGCGGGGATCCGTCCGGAGGTGCAGGCGCGCCTCGACGGGACCGCCCCGGCCGACGGTCCGCTCGGCGTGTGCACGCACAACCTCCCCGAGCACGACAAGGACCCCGTCGTGCGCCGCTGCCGCGAGCTCGGGCTCGACAACGCGGCCGATCGGCGCGTGCGCGTCGTCCAGGTGCCGATCTACATCGGTCCCGGCGACGGCCTCTTCCAAATGCCGTACGAGGCCGTGCTGCGCGGCTTCGACCTCACGTGCTTCCCCTCCTTCTACGAGCCCTGGGGCTACACGCCGCAGGAGTCGGTGGCGGTGGGCGTGCCGACCGTGACGACCGACTTCGCGGGCTTCGGCGCCTGGATGCGCGAGCAGGGCATCGACGAAAAGGGCGGCGTGCGCGTGCTGCCGCGCGAGGGTCGCTCCGACGCCGAGGTGCGCGACGACCTCGCCCACTACATCGGGAGCTTCGCCGCGCAGCGCGGCGGAGCCTCCGTCGAGGCCTGCCGGACGACCGCGTTGCGCACGTCGTGGTCGGACCTCGTCGCGAACTACGAGCGCGCCTTCGCGCTCGCCGTCGAACGCGCGCACACGCGCTTCCAGGAGGCGAAGGTGGAGCGCTTCCGGCCGCGCATCCCCGTGCCCGTGCTGCCCAAGGCCGATGCGCAGCGGCCGCGGCTCTTCGACTTCGGCGTCTCGGCCACGCTGCCCGTCTCGCTGTCGGGCCTCTCGAAGCTCGCGAACAACTACTGGTGGAGCTGGATCCCCGAGGCGCGCGCGCTGTTCGAGGACCTCTCGCCGCGGAGCTGGGAGGCGTGCGGGCACAGTCCGCTCCACTTCCTGCGCAGCGTCTTCGAGGACGACGTGGCGCGCCGCGCCGCCGACAAGGGCTACGCGGCCCGCCTCGCCGACGTGCTCGCGCGCTTCGACGCGTACATGGCCGAGAAGGCGCGCGAGCTACCGCTCGAGCGCGGTCAGGTGATCGACGCCGCCCACCCCATCGCGTACCTGTGCGCGGAGTTCGGCGTGCACGAGTCGCTTCCGATCTACAGCGGCGGGCTCGGCATCCTCGCCGGCGACCACCTCAAGTCGGCGAGCGACCTGAACCTGCCGTTGGTCGGCGTGGGGCTCTTCTACAAGAAGGGCTACATGCGCCAACAGCTCGACCTGCGCGGCGAGCAGATCGCGGTCGACCACGAGAACGATCCGCGTCACCTCGCGCTCGAGCTCGTGCTGGACGAGAATCGCGAGCCGGCCGAGATCACGATCTCGCTGCCGTCGTCGAGCCTCGTGCTGCGGGCGTGGCGCGCTCGCATCGGCCGCGTCGACCTCTACCTGCTCGACGCGGACTGTCCGCAGAACCGGCCCGAGGACCGCGCCATCACCGAGCGGCTGTACGCCGCGGACCCGGAGACGCGCCTGCGCCAGCTCATCACGCTCGGGCGCGGCGGCGTGCGCATGCTCGCGCGTCTGGGGATCGATCCGGCCGTCTATCACGTCAACGAGGGACACGGCGCCTTCGCCGCCCTCGAGCGCGTCGCCCAGCTCGTGCGGCGCGACGGCCTGACCTTCGACCAAGCGCGGCAGTTCGTGCGCGCGACGACGGCGTTCACGACGCACACGCCGGTCCCCGCCGGTCACGACCGGTTCAGCGAAGACCTGATGCGGCGCTACTTCTCGGACGTGCCGGGCTGGGCCGGGATCGACTGGGGCGCATTCGTCGCGTTCGGCCGCGCGGAAGGCCGCGGCGACGACTTCAACATGACCTACCTCGCGCTGCACTTCGCCGACTCGGTGAACGGCGTGAGCCAGCTCCACGGCGAAGTCTCGCGCGAGCTCCTGCAGTCCTTCTGGAGCCGCCTGCTCGTGCCGGAGATCCCGGTCGGGTCGGTGACGAACGGCGTGCACCTCTCCACCTGGGTGAACCCCGAGGTGAAAGCACTCATCGGAGCGAAGGGCCGCAGCGTGACCGGCGAGGACTTCCGGAAACGCGCGGCGGCGATCGATCCCACCGAGCTGTGGGCGGTGCGCCAACGCGCGAAGCTGAGGCTCGTCGAGGAAGTCGAGCGCGTGCTGCGGAAGAGCTTCTTCCGCCGTCAGGACAGTCCGTCGGTCCTGGGGCGCATGCTCGAGGGCTTGACCGAGGATGCGCTTCTCATCGGCTTCGCGCGGCGCTTCGTTCCCTACAAGCGCGCCACGCTCGCCTTCCGCGAGGCCGATCGCCTGGCCGCGATCCTCTCGAACGAGAAGCGTCCGGTGCGGATGTTCTTCTCCGGCAAGGCGCACCCCGCGGACGGGCTCGGTCAGGAGCTCGTCAAGCGCGTGGCCGAGATCGCACGTAAGGAAGAGTTCATCGGGAAGGTGTTCTTCCTCGAGAACTACGACGTCGAGATCGCGCGCTTCCTCGTCCAGGGCGTCGACGTGTGGCTCAACACGCCGATCCGACGCTTGGAGGCGAGCGGGACGTCGGGGATGAAGGTCGCGGCCAACGGCGGACTCAACCTCTCGATCCTCGACGGTTGGTGGAAGGAAGGCTACGACTACGAGTCACCGAACGGCTGGTCGATCGGGAACCAGAGCACGTTCCCCGACCAGGAGCTGCAGAACGAGCTCGACGCCGAGAACCTCTACCGGCTGCTCGAGGAGGAGGTCGTGCCGCTGTTCTTCGAGCGCGACGCGCGCGGAGTGCCCCGCGCCTGGCTCGAGCGCGTGGGCAAGAGCCTCACCTCGATCCCGCCGCGCTTCGACTCCGACCGCATGGTCGCCGAGTACCGCGACAAGGCCTACGTCCCGCTCGGCGTGAACTGGTTCGACCTCACGGCGAATCGCTTCGGGCGGGTGCACGTCCTGGCCGAGCGCGCCGCGCGCATCCGCAAGCACTTCAACGAGATCCACATCGTGAAGGCGGTCGTCACCGATCTCGACGACTTCCACGTCGGCGACGTGATCGAAGCGCGCGTGGAGGCCAACCTCGCCGGGCTCGCGCCCTCCGAAGTCACGGTCGAGCTCGTGCTCGGCCACACGCGCGGCGACACGAACCTCCAGAACCCGGTGATCGTTTCGCTCGCGCCCGACACACGCGATGCGAACGGCATCCACTCCTTCCGCGGCAGCCACCGCATGGTGCGCTCGGGCAACTACGCCTACGGATTGCGCGTGCGCCCGAAGGAAGCCGCCGCCTGGGACCAGTCGCTGCGCGACCTGGTCCTGTGGGCGTAGGGCGTTCGGGCGCACGGCGCCGCGGAACGCGGGGATTCGATCACGGGCCCGATGGTGCATTCGGGCCGATCACCCTACGCTGATCGGCCTCTCGTGGCGTCTCGCAGCCGCACGCAGCTCGCGCCCGTTCCACGAATCACCACCTCCGAGGAGGAGCACGCCGTGATCTCGACCAAGAACGACGACAAGACGCTGGACCAGCTCGCCGTCAACACGATCCGCACGCTCGCGATGGACGCCGTGCAGCAGGCGAACTCGGGGCATCCGGGAACGCCGATGGCGATGGCGCCGGTCGCGTACGCGCTGTGGCAGCGCTTCCTGCGTTTCGATCCCGCGGATCCGATCTGGATGAACCGCGATCGCTTCGTGCTCTCGATGGGTCACGCGTCGACGCTGCTGTATTCCATGTTGCACCTCGCCGGCGTCAAGGCCGTCAACCCGAAGTACGAGGTGCAGGGAGAGCTCTCCGTCCCGCTCGACGACCTGAAGCGTTTTCGCCAGCTCGACAGCCGCTGCCCGGGGCATCCCGAGTACCGCTGGACGAGCGGCATCGAGACGACCACCGGCCCGCTCGGTCAGGGTTTCGCGACCAGCGTAGGCATGGCGATGGCGGCGCGTTTTCTCGCCGAGCGCTACAACAAGCCGGGCTTCACGCTCTTCGACTACGACACCTACGCGCTGGGCGGCGACGGTTGCATGATGGAGGGCGTCACGGCCGAAGCGGCGTCGCTCGCCGCGCACTTGAAGCTCTCGAACCTGTGCTGGATCTACGACAACAACAAGATCACGATCGAGGGCCACACCGAGTGGGCGTTCAGCGAGGACGTCGCCACGCGCTTCATCGGCTACGGCTGGAACGTCGTGCGCGTCGGCGACGCGAACGACCTGGAGATGCTCGAGCGCGCCTTCGCGACGTTCGTGAAGACGAACGACCGCCCCACGCTCGTCATCGTCGACAGCCACATCGCCTGGGGCTCGCCCAACAAGCAGGACACCCACGCCGCGCACGGTGAGCCGCTCGGCGCGGACGAGATCGCGCTCACGAAGAAGAACTACGGTTGGCCCGAGGACGCGGCGTTCCTCGTGCCCGACGCCGTGCGCGAGCGCTTCGCCGCGGGCGTGGGCGCGCGCGGCGCCGAGCTGCGCACGAAGTGGATGTCGCTCTACTACGAGTACGAGAAGGCGTTCCCCGAGCTCGCCGCCGAGGTCTTCGCGATCCAGAAGCGCCGCCTGCCCAAGGGCTGGGACGAAGGCGTTCCCGTGTTCCCGCCCGATCCGAAGGGGCTGGCCGGGCGCGACGCGTCGGCCAAGGTCCAGAACGCGATCGCGGCCAAGGTGCCGTGGATGATCGGCGGCTCGGCCGACCTCGCTCCCTCCACCAAGACGCGCCTCACCTTCGACGGCGCCGGCGACTTCACCGCCACGAGCTACGGCGGTCGCAACCTGCACTTCGGCATCCGCGAGCACGCGATGACCGCCGCGCTGAACGGTATGGCGCTCGCCAAGCTGCGCGTCTTCGGCTCCGGTTTCCTGATCTTCAGCGACTACGCGCGCGGTTCCATCCGGCTCTCCTCGATCATGGAGCTGCCGGTCATCCACATCTTCACGCACGACTCGATCGGAGTCGGCGAGGACGGCCCCACGCACCAGCCGGTCGAGCACGTGGCGTCGCTGCGCGCTATGCCCGGCATGCTCGTGTTCCGGCCCGGCGACGCGAACGAGATCGCCGAGGTTTGGAAGGTCGTCATGGAGCTGCGACACGAGCCGGTGGCGCTCATCCTCTCGCGCCAAGCCATGCCGACGCTCGACCGCAAGCTCTACGCGTCCGCCGTGAACGTGCGCAAGGGCGCCTACGTGCTGCGCGACACGCCCGGCGGAGCGCCGGAGGTGATCCTGATCGCGACCGGCACCGAGGTAGGTCTCGCCGTCGCGTCCCAGACGGCGCTCGAGAAGGCGGGGCTGCGCGTGCGCGTCGTGAGCATGCCGTCGTGGGAGCTCTTCGAGCGTCAGGACGTCGGGTATCGCAACTCCGTGCTCCCGCCGGACGTCACGGCGCGCATCTCGATCGAGCAAGCGTCCACGTTCGGCTGGGAGCGCTACGTGGGTCTCTCGGGCGCGATGATCGGCATGACGAGCTTCGGCGCCAGCGCTCCGCTCTCGGAGCTCCAGAGGAAGTTCGGGTTCACGGTCGAGAACGTCGTGGCCCGGGCGCAGGAGCTGGTGGCCGTCGCGCGCTGAGGCGCGCTCCGTCGGCCGCGAAACGCGCAAGGTCGGCGGAGCGCCGTACACCCGTCCCGCACGTCGCGCGCGTGCAGCGGCCGGAGGCAACCCGAAGGAGGAAGCACGAGTCATGAAGATGGCCATGGTCGGTCTGGGTCGGATGGGCGCCAACATGGCGCGCCGCCTGATGCACGGCGGGCACGCGGTGGTCGCCTGCGACATCAACCGTTCGAGCGTCGACACGCTCGCGGCGGAAGGCGCGCTGGCGGGCTACACCCTTGCGGAAGCCGTGACGAAGCTCCAATCGCCGCGCGTCGTGTGGGTGATGGTCCCGGCGGGCGAGCCGACCGAGAAGGTGGTCGCCGAGCTCGGGAGCCTGCTCGCCTCGGGCGACGTGATCGTGGACGGCGGCAACAGCTTCTACAAGGACGACGTGCGTCGCAGTCGGACGTTGGCCTCGAAGGGCATCCACTACGTCGACGTCGGGACGAGCGGCGGGGTGTGGGGGTTCGAGCGCGGCTACTGCCTCATGGCCGGCGGACCCTCGCAGGCCTTCGAGGTCTTGACGCCGCTCCTGCGCACGCTCGCGCCGGGCCGCGGCGACAAGCCGCGCACGCCGGGCCGCGAGAAGGTCGAGAACGGCTCGACGGCGGAAGAGGGCTTCCTGCACTGCGGCCCAGTCGGAGCCGGACACTTCGCGAAGATGGTCCACAACGGCATCGAGTACGGACTGATGCAGGCCTACGCCGAGGGCTTCGACATCCTGAAGGGCGCGGCCAACGCCGATCTGCCCGAGGGTCACCGCTACTCCTTCGACCACGCCGAGCTGTCCGAGCTGTGGCGTCGGGGCAGCGTCGTGGGCTCGTGGCTGCTCGACCTCACCGCCATGGCGATGCTCGAGAGCCCGTCGCTCGATGAGTACACGGGCTTCGTCCAGGACTCCGGCGAAGGCCGCTGGAACGTGATGGCCGCGGTCGAGGAAGCCGTTCCGGCCGACGTGCTCACCTCCGCGCTCTACACGCGCTTCCGCTCGCGCCAGGAGCACACCTATGCGGAGAAGGTCCTGTCGGCCATGCGACACAAGTTCGGCGGCCACGTCGAGCGCGCAACGGGAGGCTAGCCATGGTCGACACCCTGCGTCCGCTCGTCACCTTCGACCGCCACCTCGCCTTCCAGGGACGCGCCGAAGTGCGCGGCGAGCTCGGCGCCCTGCTCCGTCAGCTCGCGTTCCTCGGCAAAGAGCTCGCGCGCGAGGTCTCGCGCTCGGCCCTGTCGGGACTGACGGGCTATTCCGGCGGCGCGAGCAACGCGACCGGCGACGTGCAGAAGAAGCTCGACGTCGTGGGCAACGACCTCACGCTTGCGGCGCTCGCCGGGACCGGTCTCGTCTCCGCCGTCGTGTCCGAGGAGCTCGAAGGCCTCCACCTCTTCGACGACGCGCCCGAGGCGCCCTTCTTCGTCGCCGTCGATCCGCTCGACGGTTCGTCCAACACCGACAACGACGGCTCGGTCGGCACGATCTTCGGCATCTACCCGACGCCGCGCGCGCTCGACGCCGCCTCCGTCCTCGACCTCGTCGCCACCCGTCCGCCGCTCGCCGCCGGCTACGTGCTCTACGGTCCGGCGACGATCCTCGTCTACACCGCCGGCAAGGGCGTGCACGGCTTCACGCTCGACCGCGAGATCGGCGAGTTCGTCCTCACGCATCCCGACATCCGCTGCCCGAAGCAAGGCCGGAGCTACAGCGCCAACACCGCACGCCGCGCCGAGTGGCGCCCCGAGATCGACCACTTCGTCAAGCACCTGAACGAGCACGACCCGGCCACCAAGCGCCCGTACTCGCTGCGCTATGCCGGCGCGCTCGTCGCCGACCTGCACCGCGCCCTGCTCGAAGGCGGGATCTACCTCTACCCCGCCGACGCCAAGAGCTCCGGCGGCAAGCTGCGCCACCTGTACGAGTGCGCCCCGCTCGCCTTCGTCGTCGAGAACGCCGGCGGCCGCTCGATCACGCGCCACGGCCGCACCCTCGAAACGCGCCCCGAGCACCTCCACCACCGCTCCGAGCTCTTCATCGGCAGCGCATCCGACGTCGGGTTGCTCGAGCAATTCCTCGCCGGAGCGCCGCTGCCGTCCCACTCCTGACCGCGCCGCGAGCCCCTCGTCTCCTCGCTCGTCAGTCCCGACCGTCCGCGGCTTGGATCGTGATGCTCGACGCGCCGGGAGGAACCCGCCCGGAGATCGCCCCGTCCGGGCCGACTTCGACTGCGGAGGTGTCGAGGACGGAACCGTCCTCCGCCGTGAACGAGACCCGCGTCGCGCTCTTCTCCGCGGCCGCCTTCGCGCTCGCAACCAGCAGTTCGTACTCGGCCAAGTAGTCGAGAGGACCAGCGTTCGCCGCCGCCATCTCGCGCATGCGTGACAGCCCGATCTGCTCGACGATCCGGTAGCCGAAGAGCGTGAGCTCCGCGAGGCGCTCGTGATCGAGATCCAACCACGTCCCGTCGTCGACCTGCACGTCGTCGGAGGGGATCGCGGTGTGCTGCACGCGCTCGTTCCACATGTCTCGCAGGCCGGGCCCACCCGTGAACTCGAGCTTGACCCAATGAGCGAGTCCCTCCTCGACCACACGCGGCAGACCCGCAAAGGGCGACTCTTCTGCATACCAGTGGGTCAACTCGTGCGCCATCGTGCTGTGAGGCGCCGCGAGGGAGTCTCGCCCCATCTCGATCCGATTCGGTCTCGTGCACCCCAGGTAACCTCCGGGAACACGGGCCGACTGCAACACCCATACTTCGATCGGGTCGTCACGCCGAGAACCGAGCATGTCCTTGATATGGGGGGCGAGCGACAGACACTTCGCCACGCCGCTGGCCGTCTCCCGATCGTACGCTCGGACCGTTCCCAGCTCCGAGACGACCGTCACCTGCGGCCGGTAACGTCCATCCAGCAACGGAAGAGCACACGAGGTCGCCATCAGGATGGCGATCGGCAGAAGGGCATGTCTCATCGAAGTCGGTAGGGTTGTGGCCGTCGAGGAGCATAGAGAATCTCCCCGACGGGCCAAGTCATCAGTTGGAGTACGAATACGTGAACGCGGAGCTCAGGGGTTCCGAGAGGTAGTCGACCTGATAGTCGACTTCACCCGTGTTGGTGTATTCGACACCCGGAAGGACTCCCGAATCGATGGCGCTCGACGGGATGACCGTCTCCACGATGTCCCATCCGTTGCGCCGGTGGCGAATCGTGTTCGTGAACAGATCCGCGTAGAACGCGCCGTGGTTGAAGTCGAGACTCCACTGCACGAAGTCTCCGGGCAGGGCATCGAGCAGTCGGGCTCCCGACGCGTCGGCGGTCATCGAAGAGAACTTCAGGACCGTGACAGCCTCCGGAACTTTGGATGCGATCCCCGCCGTGATGACGGGGCGAGCGATGCTTTTCGCCTCTTCGAGTGACGCCGCGCGAACGAGGAGGCTGTAGCACAGGCTCCATTCACCCGGGGTCGGATCGGCCACGAGTGGACCACCGAAGACGAGGACAGGCTCGACCTGAGCGAAGTCGAGCAGACGCCCCCCCAAGGCTGCCTTCTTGTCGAATCCACCGATCTGGAGACAAGAGTTCGCCATCTCTCCTCCTCGATCGCCTCCGCCCTCCTCTTCCTCCGGACAATCCACGACGACCGCTTCGTAGGAGACGGATCCAGGTGGAACCTGCCCCGTGGCTGATCCGTTACCTCCAGCCTGGGTCACGGAGGATCCGGTCACGGCCCCGTCTGCACCCCTGAAGGTCGTTTCCACGCACTTGTTTGCGAGCGGCGCCCCCTCCGCCGTGATCGTCTTCTGACCATCGACTGTCATCTCGGTACTGACGTGAACCGTTCCTACACCGGGTACGGGCACGGTGACATCCGTCTCCAGCCGACCCGTGATCCCGCAGGCGTAGACGAACAGGGACGTCAGAAGAGCCGCCCCGACGAGGAGGCTCCAGCGAGTTGTGTTTGCGTACGACATGATCGTGGCGGCTCGTTCGAGCCGCCCCTCCCTCGAGCTTGCATCGGGTCGTTCGTGAGAATGCGAACCCGACGGCCGCGACCCGATCCATTCGGCCGTCGTCCGCCTCGTCGACGAACGCAACGCGTCCCGGTAGCAGCTCTTCCGGGATTCGGCGCAGGCCCGATCGCAATCACGGGAGCCGCGCAGGAGGTTCGCGCCTAGCGCATTCGCCAGCTAAGCTCGAAGCGTGGGTCCTGACTCGACCGAACTCTGTAATCTTCCATGACCGGCTCACTCTCGGCTCTGCTCCTCTCGCTCGCGCTCCTCGGCACGGCCTTCGACGGCGAGTTCGACTGGGAGCGCGATCGAGTCGTGCGGAAGAACGGCAAGGAGCAGCGCGGGGTCGTCATCGAGAGCTTCGACCCCGAGCACCTCGTCCTGCTCCGCGACGGCGGTCGGCGCGAGGAGATCCGGCACGCGGACGTCGCGCAGGTCGACAAGCTGCGCGATCGGCTGGCGTCGTTCATGGCGATCCGCCGGCCGGAGCTCCCGCTCGGCACCGAGTGGAACTTGGTCGGCGACGCCCAAGGAGCCGGGCTCCGGCACATGGCGCGGCTCCAGGCCTACCACGTGCTCACCAAGGATCCCGATCACGCGGGAGCCCACGAATTCCTCGGGCACCGACGCTCCGGCAGCAAGTGGAAGTGGGAGCTCGACGGCAAGTCGGTCTCGGCCGAGCAGTTCGAGGAACGCAGCGCCGATTGGAACGACCGTCTCGTGCTCGAGAGCGAGCACTTCACGATCGAGACGAACTGCCAGTTGCGCAAGGCGCTCGACGTGCTCTTCGACCTCGAAGCTCTCTACCTGTGGTGGATGGAGAACCTGGGTCCGATCCTCGGCGCGAGCGAGGACGTCGACGATCCGCGCGAGGAGAAGATCACGTTCCTCGTACATCGCAGCGCCGACGAGTCGAGCTTCCTGAAGCTCGACTCGCGCAGGGAGCCCTACTACGACCCCTCGGGCGAGACCACGGCCCGGGACGGCTCGTTCAACGTCGCTCGCACGTACATGACGCCCGACGGCTACCTGCCGCTGCGCTTGTTCGAGCTCGGAACCGAGAGCCTGATCTACAGCACGCTCTTGCTCGGGAAGACGAAGGGCCGTCAGCCGACCGCGACCATGCGGCAGCACGCGCTGTGGGTCGAGATCGGGATGGGGGCCTGGGTGGCTCGCCATTGCGGCGGAAAGCCGGGCTACGCGGAGATCCAAAAGCCCTTCCAGAAGGACTTCCAGCTCGACCCGACCGACGCTCGTCTGACGCTCCAGCCGTTGGATCGTCCGCATTCGTTGCTCCTGACGAAGCACGAGGTCACCAACCTGATCGGGCTCTCGCACGAGGACTTCGTCGGCTCGAGCGAGAACATCCCCCTGTGCCGCGCGCGCTGCGCCAGCTTCGTGGCCTTCTGCATCGAAGCCGACCATCCGATCCTCGCGAAGAAGAAGGAGGTCGGCCGCAGCCGCGCCGGGATCTGGAGCTACCTGCGCGACGTGTACGGAACACCGAAGGCCCACTCGAGCAGTGCCTTCGACGACAGCCTGGGCGGAAAGATCGAGCAGCTCGAGGAACCCTGGAAGACCTGGACGCAGTCCTTCACGAGCTCCGCGGCCGGCAGGAAGAAGTAGTAGGCGAGCCGCGCGACTCCGCGCTGGCTAGATCAAGGGCAGGACTTCGTACTCGAGCAGGTCCGCGACGCGCAGGTAGTCGCCGCGCTCCTGGGCCGCGACGATCTCCTTCAAGTGCTCCAGGAACGGGTGTGCGCCGCTGTCGGTTCCCTGGCTGTCGAGCTCCGCCTGCAAGAGCGTGACGAAGCTCGCGAGCGCGTCGTTGCCGCGCGCGGACATGCCGACGCGGAAGGACGCGACCGTGCGCATGAGCGTCGCGTGCAGCGTGTTGGGATTACTGACCACGCGGTGCTCCCGTCGCCGAGCCTCCGCGGGAGCGGGCGAGCGCAGGCACGCCCTCGATCACCGCACCCGCGCGGCTCGCGTTGAAGAAGGACACCTCCGGGTGCGCACGGACGTAGCGCTCGAGCTCGCGCAGGTAGGTCGTGAGGTTCGGCAGCGTCGCGAGCCTCCCGCCCCCGACGTCGGTCACCCAGACGCCCGGCACTCCGGCGCTCTCCGCCGGAACGTCGTAGGGATTCCCCGCGACGTGCGTCCGGCCGCGCGCGAAGCCGAAATCGCAGCCGAACAGCACGATCTCGGCCGCGCCCATCTTGACGGCCAGATCCACCGCGACGTGCGTCACCGAGCCCGAGGCCCACAGTCGGCCGCGCGGCAGCTCGGCCGCGAGGCCGGACCAGCGCGCGTGGAAGCCGTATGCGACGTAGCGGCGCCCCGGCCACTTCGCGATCACGCTCTCTGCCACGACGGGAAAGTAGACGAGCGCCGAGCCCGCGAGCGCCGACAGGTCGGCGTCGAACAAGCGCGGGATGCCGATCGGGTGGTCGTCGACGGTCACGACGACGTCGGGAACGATGCCGGCCTGGAGCAGCGCGCGCAGAGCGCCGTCCACCGCCACGAGCGGCGACTTGCGCCCGCGCAGGAGCTCGTAGTCGTCCGCGAGCGTGGGCCCCGCGCCGGCGAGGAAGACCGTCTGGTGCAGCCGCGATCCGAAGAGCTCCGTGACGTCGCGGTCGGTCGCGACGTGCTCGCGGTTCGCTGCGGCCGACGCCCGGAACGAGGCTTCGCGCGCGGCGAGCCGTTCCTCTCCGAAGGAGCTCGCGAGCTCCATCACCACCAAGTCGCGCAGCCGCGCGCTGCCCTCGGTGGCTAGCGTCAGCTCCCCCGGCAGCGCGGCGAAGGGCGTGTGGACCTCGGAGCGCTCCTCGCCGAGCACGATGCGCACGCGCGGGTCGCCCAGCCAGTCGGCCTGGTCGAAGCGCGCGAGGATCTCGCGCGCGAGCGAATGATTGAGGAGCACGACCTCGAGCTCGCGCAGCGCGGGGCGCGCGAGCAACCGACGCGGCAGGTCGCCGAGCCCGAGCCCGTACACCGCGATCCGAGGCGCATCCACGGGAACGAGCGCCGCTTGCTCGTTCGCCTCGGCGACGCGGTCGTAGGCGCTCGTGAGCTGGATGCCCGCGACCGTGAGCGTCGGCACGGGCGTGTCGTCCACCGTGCGCACGTCCGCGAGCGGCGGCGCGGCCTGGAGCGCCGCGAGCACGTCGGGGAACCGGCGCAGGAGCACGCTCTGATTCGCATCCCAGGGAGAAGACATCGATACGACCTCCGGTGAGCTCATCCCACGCTCGTCGACTTCGCGAGGGCCAGCCGTTCGACGTGCAGCGGTCGCAGTCCGTCGGACGGATCGGTGCGCCAGCGGCGCTCGTGCGCCTCGCAGGCGCGCGGTGCGAGCGAGCCGTCCCCGTCGAACGGACTGGACGCGAGCTCGTCGTCGGAGGCCGTGCGGGTCGGCCGCAGTTTCGCGGAGGCGATCGCGCTCATGGCGGCGCGCACGCCCTGCGGGAGCCAGCAGTGTCCGCCCGCGAACTCCGCGCCGTCGCCGTCGAGGTCGAGGTGGAGCTCGATCGCGCGCGCGCCGAAGCGCGCGACGGCGCGTCGGACGACGTCGACCGACGTGGTGTGGTCGGACCAACCGACGGGCACGCCGAAGCGCTCGCGCAGCGTCGCGATCGCCGCCAGGTTCGACTCGCTCGGATCGGTGGGATAGGTCGAGACGCAGTGCAGGAGCCACAGCTCGCCACAGCCCGCCTCGCGCAAGACTTCGACGGCGCGCGCGATCTCGTCGCCGTCCGCCATCCCGGTCGAGAGCACGACGCGCTTCCCCGTGCGCGCGACCTCGCGCAGGAGGTCCGTCCACAGGATCTGGTACGAGGCGACCTTGAAGAAGTCGACCCACGGCTCGAGCACGCGCACCGCGTCGAGGTAGAAGGGCGTGCTCGCGAAGGCGATCCGGCGCGCGCGCGCACGCAGCGCGAGGTCGTGGTTGAACGACTCGGGCAGCTCCCAGGCCACGCGCTCGAGCAGCGCCGGGTTCGCGCGCAGGGCTTCGGGTGCGAAGAGCTCGCGGATCCGAAACTGCTGGAACTTCACGGCCGCGCAGCCGAGATCGGCCGCCGCGTCGACGAAGCGCAGCGCGCGATCGAGGTCGCGCGCGTGGTTGCTCGAGACCTCGGCCACGAAATCGACTTCGCTCATCGCGTGCCGACACCCTTTCCGCCGCGCGCCGGGCGTGGGATCAGCGCCAGCTCGAAGTCGTACAGCGGCGCGCCCGGGCGGTGCGTGTCGTCGATCTCCGAGAGCGAGAAGGCGATGCGCAGCATGCGGCGGCCGTCCACCTCGCGGTGGGAGACGAGCGGCAGCGCGGGGGCGCGGCCCGGGTCCCAGGCGAGCTCGAGACTCGCGCGCGGACCCTCGACGAGGAGTCTTCCATCCGTCGCACCGAACGCCGCGCGCGCCGAGACGAGCGACGAGACGGCGCCGGCGTGATCGCAGGGACCCCTGACGGCGAAGCGCTCCGGCTCGCCGCCGCTCGCGCAAACGATCTCGACGTCGGCGCCGCCGAAGGCGGCGGGATCGAGCGTGACGAAGGCCGTGCGCAGGCTGCCGACGGGTCGCTCCTTCCACCGCGACAGGCGGTAGAGGAGCTCGACGCGGTCGGCCTTCACGCGCACGCGTTTCGCGAGCGACCCGAGTCGCGTGGCGACGCTCGCCTCGACGTCGATCCAGCGCGGTTGGCGGTCGACGCGCGGGAAGACCCGCTCGAGATCGGTCACGCGCATCGACGCGGGCACCTCGACGACGGTGTGCCCGCTGTAGAAGTCCGCCGCCCACTGGATGTCGTCGAAGTAACCGTGGGGCAGCGTGCCGAGCAGCCGGACGGCGTGGGTCGCGGCCTCGGGCGCTCGCTCCGCGAGAGCGAGCGCGGTCGCGACGGTCGCCGGATGCGCGCCTCGAGCGCCGCGCTCGTCGGTCCGCGCGCGTTCAGCGGACGCCCTACCGAACGCGCCGCGCGGAGCCCCGGGTTCGGCGGATCGAACGCTCGCGAGCGGCGCCAGCGGAGCGAGCCCTTCGATCGGCTGCGCGCCGAGCGTCTCGCTCGTCAGCAACTCGAGCGGCTCGCTCGGCAGCGCGATGAGCGGCTCGCTCGGCAGCGCCGCGGGCGGCTCGATCGGCAGCGCCGCGAGCGGCTCGGTCGGCAGCGCCGCGAGGCCCTCGATCGCGAGTCCGCGGCGCAGGTCGAGCACGAGCTCGATGCCGTCCGTGGCGATCGCGATGCGCCGTTCGCATTCGCGGACCTCCGCGCGCCGCAGCAACGCGGGCTGGGCATCGGGCGCCCGCGTCGGCGCGTCGGGCGAGGCGCCGTCGACCGGGTCGCCGGCGAAGCCCTCGAGGGCCTTCCAGCGCGCTTCCGTGAGGTGCGTGCGGTCGTCGCTCGACCAGGCGCGGCACACCGCGCGCCACTCGTCGGCGGCGCCGCCGGATCGAGCGAGCTCCCGCGCACGCGCGAAACACGCGCGATTGCGTCCCACGTCGTCGCGCCCCGAGAGCGCCCAGCGCGTGACGTTGTACTTGGGCTGCTTCTTCACGGGGATCGGATCGGCGAGGCTCGTGAGCCGCAGCTCGTCGCCGGCCGCGAACGCCGGGTCGGAGCGTACGCTCGCAGGCGTCGTGAAGGCGAGTCCCTCGGCGTGCAGCGCGTCGAGGATCGCGCCCACGCGCGCCCACTCGCCGCCCTCGTCGAGCGCCGGCTCCGACGTGTAGCGTCCCGGCCGGAAGTCGAAGACCTCCGCGTCGCTCGCGTACAGGAAGAGGTGGCGCGGCGTCGGCGAATCGCCCTCCGCGATCCCGCGCACCCACTCGCAGTAGCGCTCGATCTCCAGGTCGCCGACGGCCGCGCGCTGGAACTTCTGGAAGGCGATCGCGTCGATCCACATGAGCCCGATGCGGCGTCCAGCGGGCGACGCGGTCACGACCGGACCGTAGCGCAGCTCGTTCGACCACTCGGGGTGGGTGCTGCGCGGGTTGTTCCACTCCATCAAGAGCGTGCGGTAGCCCGCGTCGAGGTAGGCGTCCACGACGCCCTGCGAGAAGGCCAGCTCGTTCACGAGCGCGGTCTCGGGCGCGATCGCGAGGTGCCGGCGGTAGAGCTCCACGCCGAGGCGCTGGTTCCAGCGGTTGACCTCGGCCGGCACGAGCGGCCCGATGAGCTGCGTGTCGCCCGAACCGACGAACTCGACGCGCCCCGCCGTGACGAGCGCCCGCAAGGCGCGCGTCCAGGTTGGATCGAGCTCGTCGATGCGCTCGAGCGTGTGCCCGCTGGCCTCGACGCACAGCGCGAGCCACGGCCGCGCGTGCAGGAGCTCGAGGATCGGCCAGTAGCAACGCTCGACGATCCGCCCCCGCTCCCCCACCTCGATGGACGAGTAGGAGAGGTTCAGGTGGAAGAGCAGGGACCCTTGGAGCTTCATCCCGAGTCGCCTCTTCGGCAGGAACTTTTCATTGCTTGATGGGGCCCGCCGGCGATCCCCGTCGCGGGCGCGGCCGGCGTCCCTCTACCGCCCCGCGCGCTGGCTCTCCTCCTCTGCCGCCCACGCCTCGTAATAGGAGGCGAGCACGAACGCGGTGGCCCACGGACCGTTGTTGTCGCTGTCGGCGAAGCCGGAGTGCCCGTTACGAGTGGGAGTCCTTCTGGGCGTCGTAGACGTTCCACGTGCAAACGCTCGATCGCTGACTCGGTCCGAGCGAAACGCGCGCTGTCCGGCACAATGGCCGGGGGAGAGCCCGCCGCGCCGACGAGAGCCCGCTCCAAGGAATGCGACCTGCAACACGGCCTGTTAGCACGAGTCGAGGCCACGCGTCTTCTCGATTCGTCCTCGCGGTCGTCGTCGGAGTCGTCGCGCTGCTCGTCGTCGTGGCGGTCTTCGTGACGGGCCGGCTCGACCGCGACACGTCGGCCGCGCCGCTCTCCGAAGTCTCCACCGCGCGCGAACGAGGAGCCTCGGGTCTCGCGCTCGAGCACGTGCCCCTCGAGCCACGTCAAACCCTCGCCGAAGCTGCAGACGCTCCAGCCGGGGAAGTCGCAGTCCCCGCAACGCGTCGCGTCCTCGTGCTGTCCCGAGCGAACCTGCCCCTCGCCTCGGTCGACTACCGAATCGGCGATGGAACGTGGTGGTCCGCGACGTTGCTCGGCGCCGCCTCCGGCGAGGGCTGCGTGGTCGAGCTACCTCACGATCCGGCCGAGATCTTCGTCCGGGCGCCTGGGCATCTCGCGACGCTCGTGACGAGCGATCGCGTCGAGCTCCCGCCCGACGCTCTGCTCGAGATCGAGATGCCCGGGCTCGCCGAAGCGGTGACGAAGCTCGATCTACCTGCGGACTTCGGGCCCGCGATACGAGAGCTGCTGGAGGAGTGCAGCTCCTTCGGTTTCACGGGAGCCAACGCGTTCGCCATCGCGGTCGACGTCCCGTGCTTCTTGGGCAGGTTTCCGAATGCTCACCTCGAAGTTGGATTCCAGCTGGGCGATCACGAGCGCATCCTGGTCGATGCTCGTCTCGATGCAGGACTGCGCGCACGCGCGGTCCTCCCCGACCTCGTCTCGAAGGAGCTGCAAGCACCCGTGCACGTCCGGATGCGTCGCGAGAGCGACGCTTCGCCCTCCGGAACGACCGCGCTCACGGTGTGGGCCGCATCCAAGGAGCAGGATCTCCCGCGCTGGTCCTTCGAGTGGGGAACGGTCGCGCTGCACGCGAAGGTGAAGGTCCAGGAGTTCTCCGTGACCGGGAACGAAGCGACCACCGCGGCGCTGATGCTGGGCCGGAAGTACCGCATCGCTGCTCTCCACGACGCGACGGGCGCTGCAGGATCGGTCGAGTTCACGCACAGGGGCGCTGCGGTCGAGATCGAGCTCCTGCCAGGCATCCGGCTGTTCGGCGTCTTCGACGGGGACGGCAAGAGCCTGCCCGAGACCGCCCGTGCGAGGTGGACGTGGAGCAAGCCCGACACCGCGACCGACGACGGCGAGTACCGCTGGCTGAACGGCTCGGGCCCGCTCCCCATCGATCCCGGCGGAGCGTTCGCGGTGATCGCGCCGCGCCAGGGATTCCCCGGAAGACCTCCGCGCAGCGAGCCTCCCTCTTCGGTGACGCTCCGATTCGCAGTCAGCGGCTTCGCGGAGCTGGAGCTGGCGGTCGATCTCGCAGGTCGACACGCAGTCGACCTCGGCACGCTCACGCTCCAGAGCGACGACCCCGACCTCACGCTGGCGACGCATCCTTTCCGCGGGCCGGACGCTCTCCGCTGGAGCACGTTCCAGGCGTGCGACGGCTCGCTGCCGGGATCCTTCGAGGTCGCGTGGGTGCGGCCGCTCGACGACGGAGGTCTCGAGGTGTTCCTCCAACGAGCGGAAGGAGCGGAAGCGCCCGCCGACTTCTCCTTCCGACATGCGGAGGGTGGCAAGTGGGTTTCGGTCGCGTACCCACGGCCCGTACCGGAGATCATCGTCGTGCACGGCCGGCGAGAAGGACGGGATGGAGCCGTACCGACCCTGTTCGAGCTGACGCATCGCGAGCCGCTGCCGAGCTACGACTGGATCCCCGGGCGACCTCGTCGAGTGACCGTGGAGTTCCTCGGCGTCGCACCAGAGATCGAGAGCGTGTCCATGGGCTGGAGTTGGCGCGACGCCTTCGTTCGCACGAAGTCCCTGCACGACGAGCTCGCGCTGGAGCGCTCGTTCGAGTTCACGTTCGACGCGCCCGACGGCGCTGCGTTCTGGTGGACGTGGAAGACGGAGTCCTCCTTCGTGTGGCCTCCCGTTTCGTCGCGACGCCTCGTCGACGACACCGAGCTCGTCACGATTCCTGAGTAGATCGGAGATCTCCACGTCGGTTGCGAGATGCGATCGTCCCGCAACGTCCGCCACGTGCTCGCGCAGCTACGAGCTCGAGTCCAGGCGCGACGCGAGCTCGGCGAGTTCTCCCCGTCGCTGCGTGTCGGACGGGTCGAGCGACACGAACTCGGTCGCGAGGGAAGCGAGTTCCGGGTCGTCTCCGAGTCGGTCGTGCGCGTCCCAGAGTGCGTAAACGTGCGATTCCTCTTCCGGGAGGGCACAGCCGATTCCGTTGGAGATCCAGCCCCACCACGTAGTGTGGGAGAACACCCACGTGTGGACGTGATCGCCTGCGTCGTGCGCCAGCAGCCAGCGCGAGTCCTCCGTCTCCTCGAGCTCGTTCGTCTCGAAAACGCGGAGCACATGCGTGGTGACCTGGAACGTCCCACAGGGCGAGCAGATCTCGTGAGCGGAACGAACGCTGGCGGTCGCGCCAACGCCCAACGCCCCGATGGCCGCGAAGGCGACCAGGACTCCGACGGCCCAAGAACTCGTCGGCTTCGTCACGAGAACAGTCTTCCGCCGTTCGAGTTCACAGCCTCGGATCGACCGGCTCGCTCTCCAACGCCAGGACGCCGAACACGCACTCGTGCACGCGGTAGAGCGGCTCGCTCTCGGTGAAGCGATGGAGCGCCTCGACGCCGAGAGCGAACTCGCGCAGCGCGAGCGAGCGTTTCATGGACAAGCCGCGTTCGCGCAGTCGCTCCATCTGCTCGGGCAGCGTGTACTCGGGACCGTAGATGATGCGCAGGTACTCGCGGCCGCGGCACTTGAGCGCCGGCTGCACGAGTCCGCGCCGACCCTTCACGATCCAGTTCAAGGGCTTCACGACCATCCCCTCGCCGCCGGCCTCGGTGAGCTCCTCCCACCACTTCGTCCCCTGCTCCTCGCTGTCGGGATCGGTGACGTCGACGATGCGGAACGGCGTGGGGAAGAGCAGGTCTTCGTCGCCGCGGCAGAGGTCGGCGAGGACCTCCATGTGCCAGACGTGGTCCTTGTCGACGTGGGCTCGGCGCTCGCTCGCGAGCAGGTGGAACGGCGCGATCTTCAGGTCCGAGACTCGATCCACCTTCCAGCAGTAGCGGCGGTAGGCGTCGACGTAGCGAGCGACGCACCCCTGCCGCGCCTGGAACCGGGCGGCGATGCTCTCGCTCCCGTCCTTCCTCTCCGAGGCCCGGACCAACGCGGCGACCGCATCGTCGAGAGCCGCACACGCCGAGGCTCCGGTCGGAGCGTACTGGGTGCGCAGGAGCTCCTGAGCCTTCGCCGACCAGGGCATGACCTCCGCGTCCAAGCACACCCAATCGGTCTCGAGCCGCTGCCAGAGCCCGGTGCGATCCATGGCGCCGCGCAGACGATCGACGACTTCCGTGTGCTGACCTTCGTCGGGGAAGAAGGGCCGTCCCGTACGGGTGTACACGACGCCGGTCCCGCCGCCCACGACGCCGAAGCGTCGCCGCGCGGTCCCCTCGTCCTTGCAGAGGACAATCACCGCGCGCGAGCCCATGTGCTTCTGCTGGCAGACCACCTTGGGCACACCCTGGTGGCGGAAGTAGGCGAACGTCTCGCGCGGATGCTCGAGGTACTCACCGTCCTTGGACGTCTCGGACGGCGCCATCGTCGGCGGCAAGTAGATGAGCCAGTGCGGATCGGCCGCAAAGCGGCTCATCACCTCGAGGGCAGCGATCGCGTTCTCCTCGCGGATCGTCACGTTGTGGTGGACGCGCGTCTGGACGATTCGCTTCCCGAGAACGTCCTCGATGTCGAGGAGGTCGTTGTACTGCCTCTCGGCGACGGGAGGCTGGTCGGCGCCTTCGGGATGCAGGGGCCGCGCGGGTTCGTAGTACGTCTTGCGCGCCGAGACGTGGACGAGCTCCTTCTCGGGGTAACGCAGCGACGTGAGCTTCCCGCCGAAGACGCATCCCGTGTCGATGCAGATGGTGCGGTTCGTCCACACCGCCTCCGGCACTGGAGTGTGGCCGTAGACGACCATGGGCTTGCCGCGGTAGTCGCCGGCCCAGTTGTAGCGAACGGGCAGACCGAACTCGTCCGTCTCGCCGGTCGTCTCGCCGTAGAGCGCGAACTCGCGAACGCGCGCGGATGCGCGCCCCTGGAGATCCTCCCTGAGGCCCGCGTGCGCCACGACGAGCCTGCCGTCGTCCAGCACGTAGTGGCTGACGAGCCCGTCGAGGAACGGAACGATCTCGTCCTTGAACTCCGACGGCTCGCTCTCCAGTTGCTCCAAGGTCTCGGCGAGGCCGTGGGTGATCCTCACGTCCCGACCTTGCAGCTTCCGCATGAGCTTCAAGTCGTGGTTGCCGGGAACGCAGAGCGCGGCTCCCTCTCGCACCATCGACATCACGAGCCGCAGCACGGCCGGCGAGCTCGGCCCGCGATCGACCAGGTCGCCGAGGAAGAGCGCTTTGCGGCCGGCCCCGTGTCGGGCGCATGGATTCGTGGGAGACGCATCCACCTCGTAGCCGAGCACACCGAGCAGCTCGACGAGCTCGTCGAAGCAACCGTGCACGTCGCCGATGATGTCGAAGGGCCCGTGCTCGCCTCGACGGTCGTTCCACAACGGCTGTCGCTCCAGCGTGACGGATTCGACTTCTTCCGAGCTCCTGAGAACCGTGATGTGGCGAAAACCCTCTCGCTTCAGACCACGGAGGGAGCGGCGCAGCATCTGACTCTGCTGCCGGACGACGTGGGCGCCGAAGCTCCGGTCGGAACGGGCCTCGTTGCGCTCGTGGCATAGCTGCGGAGGCAGGTCGAAGACGATGGCCACGGGAAGGACGTGGAACTCGCGGGCGAGGGCCACGAGCTGCTTGCGGTCCTCCGGCTTCACGCTCGTGGCGTCTACGACCGTGAGCCTGCGCACCGCCAAGCGCTTCTTGGCGACGAACTGGAGCACGTCGAAAGCCGCGTGCGTGGCGGACTGGTCGTTCTCGTCGTCCGCGACGAGGCCGCGACAGTAGTCCGAGGAGAGCACCTCCGTGCGCGCGAAGTGCCGGTGCGCGAACGTGGACTTGCCGCTGCCCGACGGACCGACGAGGACGACGAGCGAGAGCTCCGGGATGGTCACCTTCATCGAGTGAACACCCCCATCTGCGTCGCCGCGCCGACCTTCGGGTCGTCGCTGCCCACCGGGAGGAAGCGCACCGAATAGCCGCGGCGCTCGCTGACCCCTCGCGCCCACGCTTGGAATTCACCTCGCGTCCACTCGAAGCGATGATCGCGATGGCGGAAGCGACCCGCTGGCAGGGACTCGAAGCGCACGTTGTGCTCGACGTTGGGCGTGGTGACGATCACCGTGCCCGGGCGCGCGAACTCGAAGACGACCCGCTCGAACGCCGGCAGCCGAGACGGGTCCATGTGCTCGATCACCTCGATGGCGCAGGCCGCGTCGTACCCGGCGAGACGCCGGTCTCGATAGGTCAGGGCACCCTGGAAGAGCTCGATGCGCTCCCGCTGCTTGGGCGGGAGCCGCTCCAGGTTCAGGCGATCGCGCGCGATCTCGAGCGTGCGGAAGGACACGTCCATGCCCACGACTCGGTCGAAGTCCTTGTCCGCGAGCATTCCTCTCAGCAGACGCCCTTCGCCGCAGCCGAGATCGATGACGCGCCGTGCGCCTGCGTCCTTGAGCGAGGCGATCACGGCTCCGATCCGCTGCTCGTTCAGACTGATCTTCCGCTCGAGGACCTCTTCCTCGTGGCCGCGCTCCTCTTCGCTCGCATCGGGATCAGGATCCTCGTCCGCGATGAGCTGGTAGAGCGCCTCGCGCACGAGACGGCGCTGATGCTTGAGGTAGCGTTCGACGATCTGCTCGCGTTCGGGGTGCGTCGACAGCCAGCCCTCGCCCCTCGCGAGCAGCTTGTCGAGCTCGTCCTGCCCGACCCAGTAGTGCTTGTCGTTGTCCAGCACCGGCAGCAGGACGTAAAGATGCGTGAGCAGATCCTGGAGCCTGCACGTCGCCGTGAGGCGCACCTTGAAGTACGGGCTCTCGCCCCACTCCGGGAAGGTCGGATCGAGCGGCACGCGGCGAGCGTCGACCGCGTAGCCCAGCGGCTCGAACAGACGACGCAGGAAGGGCTCCCCTCCGCGACACGGGAGGACGGAGATCTCGACCTCGAAAGGTAGTGCGGCCAGCGCGAGCTCGGGGCGATCCTTGCTCGAGCCCTTGATGGCCGAGCCGAAGACCTGCCCCATGGCGACGCTCAGGAACGACGAGGCTACGTAGGGCCGATCGTTGACGTACTGCCCGAGCGTCCCGCCGTCGGCGCTCCAACGGCGCGGGCCGCGAACGAGCCCCACGGGATCGAGATCGAGCAGGAGCGCCGCCGTGCAGCGCTCCTCGCCGGCTTCAGGATAGAAGACGTGCGCCTGCCCGAACGCCAACGCGAACGTTTGGCAGCGTGCCGGATTCTTGACCAGCAGGTAGCCGAGATCGGTCGCCGGACGATGCGTGGTCGTGATCGTCAGGAGCATGCGAGTCCCCTCTGCGACCCAAACGGCCGCCCCCGGAGGTCACGTGAACAGCATCCCGCCGTTCAGGTTCAGCGTCTGGCCCGTGACGTAGCCGGCTTCGGGGGAGACGAGGTAGCGCACGGCTGCGCCGACTTCCTCGGGCGTGCCGAGGCGGCCGGCGGGGATCGCGGCGACCTTCGCGCGGCCGGCGGGCGTCTCGAGCTCGGCGGCGCTCATCTCGGTCGCCACCAGGCCCGGTGCGATCGCGTTGCAGGTGATGCCGTCCTTCGAATAGAGCTTCGCGATCGAGCGCGTGAGGTTGATGAGCGCGGCCTTGGCGGCGGCGTAGTGGACCTGGTTCATGCCGCCCCACTGGCCGCCGATCGAGGTCACGTTGACGATGCGGCCGAAGCCGCGCGCGCGCATCGAGGGCAGCGCGGCCTGGATCGTGCGCACGGCGCCGAGCAGGTTCACGGAGAGCATGCGCTCCCAGTCGGCTTCGTCGAGCTCGGGGAACGGCTTCTCCTGCGCGATGCCGGCGTTGTTCACGAGCACGTCGACCTCGCCGAGCTCGGCCTGCACGAGCGCGAAGGCCGTCGCGACCGAGCGTGGGTCGGAGACGTCGATGCGCACCGGCAGGGCGACGCCAGCTTTCGAGGCCACCTGGAACGCCGATTCCGATTGCTCGCGGTAGCCGACGGCCAGGCGATAGCCGGCCGCGCCGAGCACGCGCGCGATCCCGGCGCCGAGGCCGCGGCTCGCGCCGGTGACGAGGACGATCGTCGAGCTCGGGTCCCGCAGTGCCACGGCCGGAGGATACCCGGACGAGCGGAAGCGGCGCCACACAGTGGAGGAAGCCCGCTCTGCTTTGCATCTTGGGTTCGTTGATCCCCCACGCGCAGCCCTGGAACGAGACGGCGCGCTCGGTCGAAGCTCTCGCGCCGGGCGGTACGCGATGAGCGCCGCGGCCGCGCCGCGCGTCGCCGTGCTGGGAGCGTCCGGCGTCGGGCGCTTCCACGCGCGCGAGCTCGTGCGCGCGGGCGCGGACGTCGTCGCCGTGCTGGGCTCGAGCGCTGCGTCGGCGGCGGGGGCGGCGGCGCGGCTCGAGCGCGAGCTCGGGATCGGCGCGCGGGCGTTCCACACGCTCGACGAGGTGCTCTCGCTCGATCTCGACGCGGTGACGGTCGCGCTGCCGCACGAGCTGCACTTCGAGGCCGCGCTGCGCGCCCTGACGCGCGGTCTCTTCGTGTTCTGCGAGAAGCCGCTCTTCTACATGGAGGGGCTCACGACCGAACGCGCGCGACCGCTGCTCGCGGAGCTCTCCGCGGCCGGCGCGGACGCGCGCCTCGCCGTCAACACGTCCAACGCGAGCTTCGTGACGGCGCTGTGCGCGGCCGGACGCGTGCCGGAGCGACCCGAGCACTTTCGCTTCCGCCTGCACACCGCGGGCGACGACCAGCACGAAGAGATACCGGTCGACCTCCTGCCGCACGCGCTCTCGCTGTTGCGCGAGCTCGAGCCCCGCGCGCCGCTCACGGACATCCGGGCGACCTGCGAGCAACGCCGCTTCACGGCGAGCTTCCGCGCGGGCGAGCTCGCGACGTCGTTCGAGCTCGCGAAGCTGCCCGGCGGCGAGAAGAGCATGGCCTTCGCGATCGACGACCTCGAGGTGACGCGCGTGCAGCGCGTCGAGGACGGCCGCTACCGCGTGTTCCTGGAGGTGGGAAGCGAGCTCCTCCCGGTCGAGGACCCGTTCGCCGTCTGGCTGGGCGCGTTCGTGCGCGCCGTGCGCGGCGCGGGCCCGCTGCCGGTCGATTTCGACGCGGCCGCGCGCAACCTGCTCGACATGCTGCGCCTCCTCGAGGCCGCGCGCGGAACACGGCCGGGCGCCGGGGACGGATAGGGGGCGATCGCCGGGCGGGGCGGCTCTCAGCCGAGCTGGGCCGAGCGCTTCGTGAAGGCGCCGTCCATCCAGAACCCCGTGATCGGGAACGTGACCCTGGGTCGCTCGTCGGCGACGGCTCCGGCGGCCACGAGCACGGGCGCGTAGTGCTCCCACGTCGGCAGGGCGGTCCGCGCCGCGGGCGCGCGCCGCTGGAAGTCCTTCAGCGCGTCGACGTCGAGGTTCGCGAGCACCTCCGCCGCCCAGGCGTCGAATTCCTCGGCCCACGTCGGGGTCCCCGGCTGGAACGCGTAGCGCATGTTGTGCGTGAGGAAACCGCTGCCGAAGATCAGCACGCCTTCGTCCCGCAGCGGCGCGAGCGCGCGCCCGAGGGTGAAGAGCGCCTCGGGGTCGAGCGCCGGCAAGGACACCTGCAGGACGGGAACGTCGGCGGCGGGGTACATCGCGACGAGCGGCACGTAGGCTCCGTGGTCGAGCCCGCGCGCGGGCTCGTCGGCGAAGGGGAGGCCTCGCTCGCGCAGGAGCTCACGCACGCGCGCCGCGAGCTCCGGCGCGCCCGGAGCGGGATAGCGGGTCTCGTAGTAGTGCGCGGGGAATCCGTGGAAGTCGTGGACGAGCGGCACCGTTCGCGTCGCGCCGAGCGCCGTCGGCCGCTGCTCCCAGTGGGCCGAAACCATCAAGATGCTCCGAGGCCGGTGCATCGCACGCGACCACGCACCGAGCTCGGCCATCCAGCGCGCGTCGTCCAGGAGGATGGGCGCCCCGTGGGCCGCGAACACGGCGGGCATCCTGGAGGTCGGCGCATCCGTCGGAGCAGGGTCCTGCATGGCGGAGAGGGCGGGTCGTGGAACGAGGGCTCCTTCGGCGCTCCAGACGACGAGTATGCGGAAGCGCGCCGCGGACGGCACCGGTCCGGCGCAGCTCGGAGGGGCCTCCGCGCACGCCTGCGTCCTGGAAGCGCCTCATGGCGCTCCCTAGAGTGAGCCGCGATGACGAGCGCGACGACCGCCGACCTCGCCGCCCTTGCGCACCGGGCGTGCCGCGCACGGCGCGGCCTGCTCGCCGCCATCCACCACGCCGGGTCGGGGCATCCCGGTGGCGCGCTCTCCTGCACCGACCTGCTCGTGTGGCTGTGGGAGAACCTGTACCGCGACGCGCCGCCGAACTCGCACGACGGCGGCGAGCAGTTCGTGCTGTCGAAGGGCCACGCGTGTCCGGCCTTGTACGCCGTCGCCGCGGAGTACGGGCTCGTCGAACGCGCCGAGCTCTTGCGCTTCCGCAAGCTCGGGAGCGCGTTGCAGGGACACACGCACGTCGTGGACCTCCCGTGGACCGGCGCGAGCACGGGCTCCCTCGGCCAGGGTTTCTCGGTCGCGATCGGGAAGAGCCTCGCGCTGCGCCATCGGAAGCTCGCGGGCCGCGTGACCGTGATCCTCGGCGACGGCGAGCTGCAGGAGGGCGAGGTGTGGGAAGGGTTGATGTTCGCCGCGCACCAGCGGTTGGGCAGCCTGTGCGCGATCGTCGACTACAACAAGCTGCAGAGCGACGACTGGAACGCGAACATCTGCGGGCTCGAGCCGCTCGTCACGAAGCTCGGCGCCTTCGGCTGGAACACGCTCGAGATCGAGGGCCACGACTTCGACGCGATCGGGGACGCGGTCGTGCACGCGCGCGAGGAGCCGCCGGACGGCCGGCCGACGGCGATCGTCGCGCACACGGTGAAGGGCAAAGGCGTGTCGTACATGGAAGGGTCACCGTTGTGGCACGGGAGCGTGAAGCTCTCGCGCGCGGACCTCGAGCGCGCGCTCCTCGAGCTCGGCGCGGACGCCGACGAGGTGCAGGCCTGGCTCGAGGGGCGGGTGCCGGCATGAGCGCGACGAGCGCGGCCGTGCCCGAGCTCGTCGGCAAGACGGGCGACTCCCTGCGCGAGGCGTTCGGGCGAGCGCTGGTCGAGATCGCGGCCGAGCGCGACGACGTGGTCGTGCTCGACGCGGACATCGCCGGCGGGACGGGCGCGCACCACTTCCGCTCGGCGTACCCGGAGCGCTTCTACCAGTGCGGCATCGCCGAGCAGAACATGATGGCGCTGGCGGGCGGCATGGCGAGCCTCGGGCTCGTGCCGGTCGTCACGACGTTCGCCGTGTTCTGCCTGCGCGCCCTCGAGCAGGCGCGGCTCTCGATCGCCTACTCGCGCCGCAAGGTCGTCATCGCCGCGAGCCACCCGGGCCTCGACGTCGGCCCCGACGGCGGCTCGGCGCAGTGCTTCGAGGACCTGGCGGCCTTCCGCGCGCTCCCGGGCATGACGGTCGTGTCCCCCGCCGATCCGGTCGAGATGCGCCTCGCCACGAAAGCTGCGATCGAGCATCCCGGTCCCGTCTACCTCCGCACCGGCCGCAGCCCCGCGCGGCGTCTCTTCGGCGACGAGCACACCTTCGCGATCGGCCGCGGGGCGCTCTTGCGCCAGGGTTCCGACGTCACGCTCGTCGCCTGCGGCGTCGAAGTCGCGCGCGCGCTCGACGCAGCGGAGCTGCTCGCCGCCGTCGGCATCTCCGCGCGCGTCGTGAACCTCGCGACGCTCGCGCCGGTCGACGTCGAGCTCTTGACCGATTGCGCGCGCGCGACGCGCGCCTTCGTCACGGCCGAGGACGCGAGCATCCGCGGCGGCCTCGGCAGCGCCGTCGCCGAGACGCTCGCGCGCACGCTGCCCCGCCCCATCGAGTTCGTCGGCCTGGACCGCGACTTCGGCACCTCCGGCGAGCCCGCCGAGCTCGCGTCGCACTACCGCATCGACGCCGCCGGAATCGCGGATGCCGCGCGCCGCGTGCTCGCCCACGCCTGAGCCCCCGCCAACACGTCCCACGGTTCACGGAGCGTCTCCCTTCGCAGAACGCGTCGACGAAGTCGCGGCGACGGCTCGGCGATACGGCGGCAGCAACGGCGCGTATAGATCGACTGCCCTGCGAGAAGGGAGATCGACGCCGTGATCACGAGCTGCTTCGTGTCGCTCCTCTCTCGGGAAGGCGTGCGTGGTTCGTTCGGTGATTGCAACCGCTCGCTCGTCGACGCGCCGTGAGCCGCCGTT
This sequence comes from uncultured Planctomycetaceae bacterium, assembly GCA_964413535.1. Taxonomy (GTDB): domain Bacteria; phylum Planctomycetota; class UBA1135; order UBA1135; genus CAYPTB01. The sequence continues at coordinate 147,389 of CAYPTB010000029.1, forward strand.
CCGGTCGTTCGACCCGGCGGCTCCGAAGAAACCGTGCTAGCGTGGCCGGGTGTCGACGTCCGATGAAGAGCGGCGAGGTCTCGGTCCGGTCGTCGGTGTCTTGCTCGTGCTCGGAACCGTGCCGCTCCTGACGGCGCGGGATGTCGAGGCCTCCGCGCGCGCGGAGCTGGAACGCACACTCATCCGAACCATCGAGCCGTTCATCGAGAGCTATTGCATCGAGTGTCACGGCGGCAACGAGCCGGCCGCGGACCTCGACCTGCGGGCCTTCGCCGCGCCGGACGCGTTGATCCGCGACGATCCCCGGCTGGTCCGCATGCGCGACCGGCTCGAAGCCGGGGAGATGCCCCCCGACGAAGCGCGCCAGCCGCCCGATGACCTGCGCCGGCGGGTCGTCGCCTGGTTGGACACCGTTCGCGCGGACGAGGCTCGGCGGAACGCCGGCGATCCGGGTCCGGTGCCGCTGCGGCGTCTGAGCAACTCCGAGTACGACAACACAGTGAGGGACCTCACCGGAGTGGACATGCGGCTCACTCGCGAGTTCCCCGTCGATCCGGCCAACTCCGCCGGCTTCGACAACTCGGGCGAGTCGTTGAGCATGTCGCCCACGCTGCTCGCGAAGTACTTGGAGGCGGCGCGCCGGGTCGGGGATCAGCTCGTGCTCACACCCGACGGTTTCAGATTCGCTCCCCATCCGATGCTCGTCGACACCGATCGCGAGAAGTACGCGATCAAGCGCATCGTGGACTTCTACGACCGACAGCCCACCGACTACGTCGACTACTTCGAGGCGGCCTGGCGATTCCGGCACCGAGCCGCCCTGCGCAAGCCTTCCGCCACGCTGACCGAGGTCGCGACCGATGCGTGCGTGAGCGTCGAGTACCTGAACTCTGTCTGGCGGATCCTCGAGGGAGCGACCGACGCGTCCGATCGCGTGGGGCCCATCGCGAAGCTGAGGGCCCTGTGGCGCGCGCTTCCCGGGCCGGATGCGTCACAGGACGCGGTGCGCGCCGGATGCGTCGAGATGCGGGACTTCGTCGTCCGCATCCGCCACCACACGGTGGAGCAGTTCGAGGCGCCCGTCGTCGACGGGCTGGGCATCACCTCGCAGCCCCTCATGAGCTGGAAGCTGCGCGCGTTCGCCTCGCACCGGATGGACTTCGACCGCGGGGCACTGCGAATAGCGGGCGAGCCTCCGCCCCGGGGTTCAGAGCCGAGCGAGGAAGCCCACGGGCACGAAGGGACGTCGCGGGCCGCGGTCCAGTCGGCGCGGCGGCGAGCGAGCGATCCGGACCTCGAGGTTCCGAAGGACGAGTGGGGCGTCTACGAGACATCCTTCGCGCGCTTCTGCTCCGTCTTCCCCGACGCCTTCTACGTCCGCGAGCGCGGCCTCTTCTTCCCCGACTACTCGCGCGACAGAGGACGCCTCCTGAGCGCGGGCTACCACAACGTGACGGGGTTCTTCCGCGACGACGCTCCGCTCGTGGAGCTGATCCTGGACGACGACGGCCGGCGCGAGCTCGACGCGCTCTGGGAAGAGTTCGATTTCATCGCCGATCACTCGCTGCGGACTTGGGTTCAGTTCCTCTTCGACAAGAGCGGCGAAGTCGAGGGCAGGGGCCGCGGGTCGGGTTGGGAGCGGCCTTCGCCGGATCTGGACGTCGGTGCCTCTTCCGTCGTCTTCGAGCTACGCGACGCCTACCTCGCGCGGGCACGGGTGAGCGACGATCCCGCCGCTCTCGCGGCGATTCGCGAGCACTTCCGCCGCGTCGACGAGACGCTCCGAGCGGTGGAGCACATGCGGGCGTGCGCGGAACCCCTCCATCGGAGAGCGCTGCTCGAGTTCGCGGAGCGCGCCTATCGCAGGCCGCTCGCGCGCTCGGAACGCGACGCCCTAGCGGCCCACTACGAGACCCTCAGGTACGGGAGCGGACTGACGCACGAAGAAGCGATGCGCGACTCGATCGTCGGCGTGCTCATGTCGCCGAAGTTCCTCTACAGGCTCGAGCGGATCGAGGTGGGGACGGACGACGGCTGGCGAGAAGCCTCCGACGACTCGTCGGCCGCGCCGGCACGCGTGGAGCTCGTCCAGCCGCTCTCGGGACACGCCCTCGCGAGCCGGCTGAGCTACTTCCTGTGGTCCAGCATGCCCGACGAGGAGCTCCTCGCTCACGCGGCCGGCGGCGACCTGCGGGATCCCGCGGTCGTCGTCGCCCAGGCTCGCCGGATGCTGAAGGATCCGCGCGTGCGGGGGCTCGTCGTCGACTTCGCCGGGAACTGGCTCGGCTTCCGACGTTTCGAGGAACACAATGCCGTGGACCGCGAGCGTTTTCCGAGCTTCGACAAGAAGCTCCGCAGCGCGATGTTCCTTGAGCCCGTGAAGTTCATCGAGAACGTGATCCGGGACGACGGGTCGGTGCTCGATCTCCTGTACGGCACCCACACGTTCGTGAACTCGACCCTGGCCGAACACTACGCCATTCCGGCGTCGATCGCCGGCGACGAGTGGATCCGCATCGACGACGCGCGGCCGCACGGCCGCGGCGGGCTGCTGACGATGGCCGTGCTCCTCACGCAGAACGCGCACGGGCTTCGGACGAGCCCGGTGAAGAGGGGCTACTGGGTGGCGAGCCGGCTGCTCGGAGAGGCGATATCGCCGCCGCCCGACTCCGTGCCGCGACTTCCCGAGGACGAGGCGACGTCGGAGCTCCGGATGAGCGCGTTGCTCGAGAGGCACGCCGCGGACCCGAGCTGCGCCTCCTGCCACGCGCGTTTCGACTCGCTCGGGTTGGTCTTCGAGGGCTACGGGCCGATCGGAGAGCGTCGCTCCGCGGACCTGGCGCAACGACCGGTGGACACTCGCGTCTCGTTCCCGAACGGCGAGTTCGGCGATGGACCCGAGGACTTGCGCTCCTACGTCCGCGAGCATCGCGAGGGGGAGTTCGCCGACACCCTCTGCCGCAAGCTGCTGGCGTTTGGTCTGGGCCGCTCGCTACTGCCTTCCGACGAGCTCCTCGTCGAGAGAATGAGGGCGGAGCTGGCGGAGAGCTTCTACCGCTTCGCTCCCCTGGTGGAGGCGATCGTCACGAGCCGACAGTTCCTCTACCGGCGCTGCGCCGACCCGAGCGAGCAGGAGGAGGGGTGAAATGAGTCCCCGTCCCGCGACCGACATCTCGCGCCGAGCCGTCCTGCGCGGCCTCGGGGTCGCGATGGCTCTCCCGTGGCTCGAATCGCTCGCGCCGGCGGCGCTCTCGTCGTCCCGCGACGGCTTCCCCAAGCGCTTCGCGGTCCTGTTCATGGGGAACGGGGTGAACGGCGAGCACTGGACCGCCCACGGCTCGGGCGCGGACATGCGGCTCGGCAAGACGCTCTCGCCACTCGAGCCGTGGAAGCGCGAGATCAACGTGGTCCACGGCCTGTTCAACCCGAGGTCCGTCGGCAACGGCATCCACCCCGCGCAGACGGGAGGGTTGCTCTCGGGAGCGCGGGTGCGCAAGGGAACGATCATCGGCGCAGGCGTCACCGTGGATCAGGTCATCGCCGACTCCATCGGTCGCGACACCCTGCTGCCGAGCATCGTGCTCGCCTGCGAGCGACAGATCACCGGATACCACGAGACACAGTTCTCGATGGCGTACAGCTCGTACCTGTCGTGGCACACTCCGTGTTCTCCCGTTCCGAACGAGGTGTACCCGTCGCGCGCGTTCGACAGCCTCTTCGCGAACGGGTGCGGCTTCCGCGACGTGAGTATCCTCGACCGAGTGATGGAGGACGCCAAGAGCCTCGAGCGCGCCATCGGCGCCGAAGACCGCGCCAAGCTCGACGAGTACCTGACGAGCGTGCGCGAGCTCGAGAAACGCGTCGATCGCCTGAAGGGCCAGGCGGAAGGGCGGCCGGCCGACCGCGCGGTCCCGCCGATGCAGCGGCCGCCGAGCGGCATGCCCGAGGACCTGCGCGAGCACGCGCGCGCGATGTGCGACATCATCGCGGTGGCCTTCCAGACCGACAGGACGCGTGTGGCGACGCTGCTGCTCGCCCGGGACATGTCGTCGCTCTACTACCCGTTCCTCGACGTGAGCGACGGCCACCACGCCGTGTCGCACGACAGCGACTCCGACGCCTATGAGAGCATCGTCCGCTTTCACGTGGAGCAGTTCGCCCATCTGCTCGAGCGGCTCGCGGGCATGCCCGAGGGTGACGGCACGGTGCTGGACAGCTCGTGTCTAGTGTTCCTGTCGAGCATGTGGAACGGGACGACGCACGACAACTCGAAGCTGCCGCTCGTCCTCGCCGGCGGGCTGGGAGGAACACTCCGCACCGGGCGGACGCTCGACTACACGCAAGCCGACGAGAAGAACCGGAAGACGTGCAGCTTGTACCTCTCCATCATGGATCGGATGGGAGTGGAGCTCGATCGGTTCGGCGACGCCGAGACGCCCCTGCAGGGGCTGTAGCGCGACGGTCGCGCCACACGATTACTTCGATTTCGGTTCCGGCCGGAAGTCGACGGAGGCCGAGCTCGGTGCGCGGCGCTCGGGCTCCATCCCGCGGATCCCTTCGCAGCGGACGGCGCTTTGCCTTTGCAGGCTGTCCCGACTCGACGCATGATGCGCGCATGCTCCGCCGGACGCCCAAGCTCGAAGCCTTCGAGCGCGAGCAGATTCGCTCCCGCCCCTCCGGACCGGATGGCATCCGGCAGGCCTTCCGCATCTACGAGGCGCTGTACGTCGAGGCCAGACGGCTGGGCGTCCTTCCCGGCGACGATCCCCTGGCCGGGATCGACGTCGACATCCGATTGGCGAAGGCCCTGCATGTTCGTAGACCTGCTCGCGAGGATCGCCCGGGCGCTGGATGACGCGCGGATCGACTACATGGTCATCGGCGGCCAAGCCGTCCTGATCCATGGCGAGCCGCGGCTGACCCGCGACATCGACGTCACGCTGGGCGCCTCCCTCGATCGCCTCGACGAGGTCGTGCAGGTCGTTCGACGGATCGGGCTCGAGCCGCTCGTGGATCCGAAGACCTTTGCTCCCGACACGATGGTCGTCCCGTGCAGCGATCCGCGAACGGAGATCCGGGTCGATGTCGTCCTCGCGGACTCGCCGTACGAGATCGAGGCGATGCAGCGGACGGTGTCGGTCGAGATGGCCGGACATCCCGTGCGCTTCGCGTCACCGGAGGACCTCGTCATCCACAAGGTCATCGCAGGCCGCGCACGCGATCTCGACGACGCACGGAGCGTCGTGCTGCGCCACCCCGCGCTCGACCGCGAGCTCGTCCGGCGCTGGCTCGCCGATTACGGCGAGCTCCTGGACGAGCCGCTCCTCGAGCGATTCGAGGCTCTCGACCGCTGAATCGCCCTGCCGGACGTCGCGGAGGGACCGGTGGCGATCGAGACCCGGTGGGACCCGCTCGCTCCTGCGCGTTTCAGCGAGTCGCGGTGCGGCCTCGCGAGCGCACGAGTTGCACGATCCACCCGAGCGCGGCTCCGAGCGCGAAACCGGCCGGGCCGGTGAAGAAGATGCCGAGCAGCGGGCCCTGGTTCGCCTCCGGGGTGAGCACGATCGGCCCGAGGAAGCCCGCGGCGAACGCCACCACTCCGACTCCGATCGCACCGAGGATGGCACCGGCCGTGCGCCGGCGGGTCTCCGGGTCGCCGCCGTTCAGGGCGAAGGCGCCGAGCACGAGGGCGGCGGCCGCGAACGGCAGCGCCATGCACGTCTGGAGGAGATCGAGCCCCTCGAAGCCGCGCGCGACGTGCGACCCCACGACGAACAGGGGGAAGATCGACGCGAGCGCCGCGGCGCCGCCGGCGAAGATGCGGTAGAGCTTCAGGTTCGACATCGCGCCTTGGATCGTAGCGCGTCGGATCGGTCGTTGCCGTCCCGGCGTCCCGACTCAGCCTGTCACAGCTCGATGTCACGGCTTGTCACAGCTCGCCAAGGCGCCCCTTGCAGCGCCGGACCGAGTGACATCATCCCTTACGACGTGCGCGATGATTCCGGCAAGGAGCCGGAGGGTCGAGCATGGCGGCCGTCGGTAGACTCGCACGACGCCTACTGCCCGAACCCGAACTCGAGCTCGGAGACCCACGACCATGCGAGCGCTGGAAGCCTGCACAATCGTTCTGTGCCCGTTCCTCGCCCTGCCGACCTCGGCCCAGTCCAGCCCCGAGCGTCCGTGGACGCTGCTCGTCTACGGCGCGGCGGACAACAATGCGGACGGGCCGATCCTCGAGTTCCTCGACGGCGTGCGCAAAGCGCTCGACGACGATCCGGGGATGGAGCTCGTGCTGTTCATCGATCGGCACGCGAGGTACTCGGACGATGCGACGCTGCTCGGCGAGGACTTCGCCGGCGCGCGGATCTACCGGCTGCGGCGGGACTCGGCCGAGCGGCTCGCGGCGAACGAGTTCTTCCCGGGCATGGACGACGGGGACCTGGAGCTCGACTCGGCGGATCCGGACGTGCTGCGGCGCTTCGTGGCGTTCGGGAAGGCGCGCTTTCCGGCGCAGCGCACCGGGCTGCTCGTCTACAGCCACGCGGACGGGCGCACGATGTGCCCCGACGAGACGAGCGGCACGGAGATGGAGATCCCGAAGCTCGCGGACGTCGTGCCGGCGGAGCAGTCGGTCGACTTCCTCGCGCTCGAGCTCTGCAACATGGGCGGGATCGAGGTGGCGTACGAGTGGCGGCCGTCGACGGCGGCGCGCTTCTCGGCCGACGTGCTCGTCGCGATTCCGAACGCGGGGCCGCCGCTCGACTGGGACCGCGCGTTCGCGCGCATCCGCTCGGCCGGCCACGCGACCGAGGCCCACGCGTCGGCGGTCGGTGGGCCGACCTTCGATCCGCGCACGCTCACGCCGGAGGAGTTCGGGAAGCTCGTCGTCGAGGAGGGCGAGCGCGGGCGGCGCGCCTTCGTGGCGGCGCACCCCGAGCACGCGGAGGACGCGCGCTACGAGGCCGCCGCGTGCTTCGACCTGCGGCGGGCGGAGGAGGTGAAGACGGCCGTCGACGCGCTCGCCGCCGCGCTCGCGCGCTCGGACTCCAAGCGCGCGTTCCTCGCGCTGCGCGAGCCCGGGCCGGACGGCCACGCGCTGAACTACATGCGCGGCGGCTTCCTCGTCGACCTCCACGATCTGTGCGCGCGGGCGGCGCGCTGCGAGGAGCTCGCGGAGGACGCGCGCAAGGCCGCGCTCGACGCGTGCATGGCGGTCGATCGCTTCGTGATCGCGTCGTTCGGCATGGATGGCTACCCGGGCTTCGAGCCGGGCGTGAACGGCGTCGCGATCGTGCTGCCCGTGGGCGACGAGCGCGATGGCAACGGCGTCCGCTGGAAGCGCTTCACGTGGTACACGCCGCTCGCCGCGCAGGGCTCGGGCGCACCATACGGCCGCTGGGGATTCCTCGACGGCGGCACGGCCGACGACGGCCGCGTCGAGACGTGGTTCGAGCTCCTGGACTCGTGGTTCGACGATCCGGCGGACCCCTCGGGCGGGCCGAACGGCTACCACTGGTGACCGCGAGCGGCTCGCTTTCCGCCCGCGGACGTCTATTCGGGGAGAGCCGAAGCGCGGCGCGCGTCAGTAGCCGAGGGCCTGGAGCTCGCGGACGGCCTCGTCGGAGAGCACGGGGTCGGCGCCGAGGTCGGAGACGCTGCGCTGCGCTGCGAGGGTGCGCTCCGCGGCCGCCGTTGCCATCTGCTGCATGGCGTGGACGCGCTCGGGCTCGCGCTCGGCCAGGTTCGTGCGGCAGTCGGGGTCGCGCGCGAGGTCGTAGAGCTCGACGTGCGGGCCGCGCAGGAGGGCGGAGAGCGCCTCGCGTTCCTTCGGGCCGAAGCGCGCGTTCAAGCGCTTGACGACGTCGATCGAGAGGGGACCTTCGAGCACCTCGGGTGCGTGCTCCGCGAGCCACGCGCGGGGGACGAGCGGGTTCGTGAGCTTGGTCGCGAGCAGGCTGTCGGCGTCGGGGTGGCGCACGACGAGCTTCCAGCCGTCGTAGCGCACCGAGAACTGGCGCATGACGCCGCTCGACGTGATCGCGGGTGCGGGCTCGAGCTCGCGGCCCTCGAGGAGCGGCGCGAGCGAGCGGCCGTGCAGGTGCGCGTGCTCGCTCGTGAGGCCCACGAGCTCGCGCAGGGTCGGGTACAGGTCGACGAGCTGCACGATCGAGGCGACGCGCCGGCCGGCGTGGCGTGAGCCGGGCAGCTTGACGACGAGCGGCACGCGCAGCACCGACTCCTCCATGACTCCGTGCCCGAAGTAGAAGTCGGATTCGTGCGCCGTCTCGCCGTGGTCGGCGGCGAGCACGATCAGCGCGTCGTCGTACAGGTCGCGCGCGCGCAGCTCGTCGAGGAACGCGCCCACCGCCGCGTCCATGGCGAGCACGCCCTCGTCGTAGAGCGCCTCGACGTCGTCGAGCGCGTGCGTGCCGTGCTCGCAAGTCTTGCCGAGCGCCCAGGCGCCGCAGGGCGCGATGTAGTTCGGGATGGCGCCGAAGACCTTCGCGACGGAGCCCGCGGGCGCCACGAGGTCGGGGTCGTAGAGCGCGTCGCCGTGGAAGCGCCCGGCGAACGGCTCCGGCGGCAGGTAGGGGCCGTGCACGTCGAACGCGTGCAGGAACGCGAAGTACGGCTCGCCTCCGCGCTGCGCGTCCAGCCACTCGAGCGCGCGTGCCACGACGTGCGCGACGCCGCCGGTCGCGATCTCCTTCGGGATGCTGCCCGCGCTCGCGTCGTAGAGGTCGAAGCCCTGCTCGAGGCCGGAGCTCTCGGTCAGCCAGGGGCTGTCGACGAAGGCGGCCGTGCGGTAGCCGCTCGCGTGCAGCATCTCGGCCAGACTCCAGCGGCCGTCTGCGAGACCGAACAGGTCGTAGGCCTCGCGGCTGCCCTGCGTCCTGTCGGGTCCGCGCGCGCGCAGGTTGCTGAAGGTGAACAGGCCGGACATGACCGACAGGTAGCTCGGGAGCGTCCAGGGCGCGTTCGTCACGCAGTGGTCGAAGGTGACGGCGTCCGCGGCGAAGCGCTCGATCGCGGGCGTCGTCGCGCGCGCGTAGCCGTAGAGCGACATGTGGCGCGCCGCGAGCGTGTCGATGCTGAGGAAAATGATCGGCGGCGGCGGTGCGCGTTGCTCGACGACGCGCAGGCGGTCGATCACGGCCGCCACGCCGGCCGGGGCGCTCCACGCGACCGAGAGGAGCGCGATAGCGTCCCCGAGGTCGGGGACGGCAAGCTCGCCGGTGAAGCTCCCGCCGGACGTCGGGAAGCGCCGCGCGGCCGCTCCGGTGAGCTCCTCGACCCGGCCGGTGCGCGGATCGAGCGCCGTGAAGACGACTTCGACGTGGCCCGCGCCCGTCGCTTCGCCGCTCCACTCGACGCGCGCCGCGCCGGCGCGCTCGATCGCCCAGCGGGCGCCGGTCGAGTCCGCGAGGCGCAGCACGGGGGATCCCGACGCGCCGGTCTCGATGCGCGGGACGCGAGGCTCGCCGTAGCGCACCTCCGCGAGCGCGATGCCGCGCCAGTCGGGCGAGCGGCGCGTCCCGTGCACGACGAGCTCGAGCACGTTGTCGCCCAGGGTCCACAAGGGCTCGGGGCAGGGGAGCGTTCGCTGGAGCGGCGCGCTGGACGGCGCGAGCACGGCCAGGGAGACGCCGTTGAGCAGGACCTCGATCTCTTCTTCGCGTCCCTCGGCGAACGCTTCGGGCGGGCTCCACGAGGTGAGCTCGAGCACGCGGTCCGACCTCTGCAACACCGGGAGCCTCAGGCCTGCTCGGGACGTGCGCGTGAAGACGTGCGCCACGCCGTCCTGCTCGTGGGTGTCGGTATCCCAACCACCGAGCGAGTACTCGCCCCACTGGCGTTCGGGATCCGGCACGAGCACGCCCTGCTCCTCGATGAGCGCGAAGGGCTTCGCGCGCAGGAGGTCACGGGTGAAGGGAGCCGCTTCACCGCCCGCGGGTTCGCGCTCTCCGCAGGCGACGAGCGCGACGGCGAGCAGACCGGACGCGAACGCTGCCAGCGACGCCTGTGCTCCTGCGCCGCGAGTCGGAGCGCCTCGTGGCGATCGCACGGCGAACGCAGGCTGACGAACTCGGGCGAGCGTCGGCAGCGCGCGTGAACGAGATCGAGGGGCGAGGCGTTTCGTCACCGCGTTCGTCAGTCGTCGCCGAGGTCGTCGCCGAGGTAGCCCAAGCTCTTCAGCTCCGCGATGTTCTCCTCGCTGAAGGACGTTTGGGGTCCGGTCCAGGAGACGTTCCGTTGGGCCTCGATCGAGCGCTGCGCCGCCTGCGCAGCGAACTCCTGCATGACGCGCGCCTGCTCCGGCTCGCTCGCGATCAGGTTGGTGCGGCACTCGGGATCGTCCTCGAGGCGATAGAGCTCGAGGTGCGGGCCCGCGATGAAGCTCGTGAGCTCTGCCTTCTGCTCGGGACCGAAACGCGTGAGCAGGCGCTCGTACACCTCCGGCACCAGGGAGCCCGCGAGCACCTCGGGCGCGTGCTCCTCGAGCCAGGCGCGCGGAACGAGCGGGTTCGTGAGCTTGGTGGCGAGGTTGCTGTCGAACTCGGGATAGCTCTCGACGAACTTCCACCCGTCGTACTGCACGCAGTATTGCCGCATGATCCCGCTCGAGCTGATGGCGGGCGCCGGCTCGAGCTCGCGGCCCTCGAGGAGCGGGACGAGGGAGCGCCCGTGGAGGAAGTCGCGCTCGCCGCTGAGCCCGACCAGCTCGCGCAGGGTCGGGTAGAGGTCGACGAGCTGCACCAACGAGGATACGCGGCGGCCGGCTCCCCGTCCGCCGGGCAGCTTGACGACGAGCGGCACGTGCAGCACCGAGTCCTCCAGGACCCCGTGTCCGAAGTAGTAGTTCGACTCGTGCGCCGTCTCGCCGTGATCGGCGCTGAACACGATCAGCGCGTCGTCGTAGAGCCCGCGCGCGCGCAGCTCGTCGAGGAAGCCGCCCACGGCCGCGTCCATGGCGAGGATGCCCTCGTCGTAGAGCGCTTCGACGTCGTCGAGCGCGTGGGTGCCGTGCTCGCACGTCTTGCCGAGCATCGTCGCGCCGCACGGCAGGATGTAGTTGGGGATGGCGCCGTACGCGTACACGACGGAGCCGGACGGCGCGCGCAGCTTTGGGTCGTAGAGCGCGTCGTCGTGGAAGGTCCCGGCGAAGGGCTCCGGCGGGAGGTAGGGCCCGTGCACGTCGAACGCGTGCAGGAACAGGAAGTAGGGATCGGCAACCTCCCTCGCGTCCAGCCAGTCGAGCGCGCGCGCGACGACGTGCTGGACGCCTCCACTCACGTTCTCCTTGGGAATCCTGCCCGCACTGGTGTCGTAGAGCTCGAAGCCCTGTTGCAGACCGGAGCTCTCGGTGAGCCACAGGTTGTCGACGAAAGCAGCCGTTCGGTAGCCGCTCGCGTGCAGCATCTCGGCCAGGCTCCAACGACCGTCGGCCAGGCCGAAGATGTCGTAGGCCTCACGCTTGCGGCGCGTCCGGTCGCGCTCGCGCTCGCGCAGGTTGCTGAACGTGAAGAGCCCGGACATGACGCTCAGGTAGCTCGGCAGCGTCCAGGGCGCGTTCGTGACGCAATGCTCGAAGGTCACGGAGTCAGCCGCCAGGCGCGCGAGCTCGGGCGTCGTCTCGCGCCCGTAGCCGTAGATCGACATGTGACGCGCGGACAGCGTGTCGATGCTGATGAACACGATCGGCGGAGGTGGCGCGCGTTGCTCCACGACGCGCAAGGCCTCGACGACGACGGTCGCGCCGTCCTCGCCGTTCCATTGGACGGATGCGAGCGCGATCTTGCCGCCGACGTCCGGGACGGGGACGCTGTCCTCGATCGCTTCGTCCGAGGCGTAGACGCTCGAGCGCTGCGCGTCGGGGAGCTCCTCGATCGAGCCCGTGCACGGATCGAGCGACGCGAAGAGCACTTCGAGGCGTCCCGCGCCCTCGGTGCGGGCGCGAACTTCGACGCTCGCCGCTCCCGCGCGCTCGATCGCCCAGCGAGCGCCGGTTCCGTCCGGCAGCTTCAGCGCGACGGCGCCGGCAACGCCGGAATCGAAGTTGGGCACGCGCTCCGTCCCATAGCGCACTTTCGCGAGGGCGACCCCTCTCCAGTCGGTCCCCCGGCGGTCCCCGCTCACGACGAGCTCGAGCACGTTGTCGCCTTCGACCCACATCGGCATGGGACACGCGAGCGCGTGGGTGGCGACGGCGACCGACGGCTCGAGCACGGCGAGCGACACGTCGTTGAGCAGGATCTGGATCGTCTCGTCCGCTCCCTCGCCCAGGGCTTCGGCAGGGCTCCACAGCGTGAGCTCGACGACGCGGTCCTCCAGCCGCCGCACGGGCAATCGCAGCCGGGCTCGCGGTGCGCGCGTGAAGACGCCCGCCACGCCGTCCTGCTCGCCCGTCTCGTCGTGCCACCCGCCGAGCGAGTACTCCCCCCACTGGCCTTTCGGATCCGGGGCGAGCACGCCCTTCTCCTCGAGGAGCGCGAAAGGCTTCGCGTCAAGGAGGTCGCGGACGAACCCGCGCTCCGATCCGAGGACGACGGCCTCGCCCCCTCCGCACGCCCCGAGGGCGGCGAGGAAGCAGGCCGCTACCGCTCGCTTCGCCGCCGCGGAACGGGCGGCGAAGGAACGCTCTGGATGGCGGGGAAACGACGGCATGGCGCGAGACGACGGGGTAGGAGACGGCTCGCCAGGGTTCGCGGGTCGTCGCTCCGTGGGCATCCTGCGTGGGGATCCGAATGCGGGGAAGCTGCTGCGAGCCTAGCCCGAGAAAGGCCTTCGTGACCCCTTCCGCCGCGGAAAAACGGCTCGCACGGACTCCGGGAACCGGGATCCCCGCACGCCGCGAGCGCGGCGGCCACCAGAGAGCCCAAAAAGCGGGCCGAGGCGTGGTGCGAATGGTCGCCGCGACGGCGTGGAAAGACGAGGGGGTCTTCGTCGGATCACCCGGGAAGCCCGTTCACAGCCGCGCTCTTCGCAAACGCAGCGCGTTCGCGATCACGGATACGGAAGAGAGGCTCATGGCGGCGCTCGCGAGCATCGGATCGAGGAGCAGACCGAACGCCGGGTAGAGCGCGCCGGCCGCGATCGGCACGCCGAGCGCGTTGTAGACGAAGGCGAAGAAGAGGTTCTGGCGCACGTTGCGCATCGTCGCGCGCGACAGCCGCCGCGCGCGCGCGATGCCGCGCAGGTCGCCCTTCACCAGGGTGATGCCGGAGCTCTCGAGCGCCACGTCGCTGCCCGTTCCCATCGCGATCCCGACGTCCGCCAGCGCGAGCGCGGGAGCGTCGTTGACACCGTCGCCGGCCATCGCGACGCGGCGGCCCGCCTGGCGCAACCGCTCGACGATCGCTCCCTTGCCCTCCGGTAGCACGCCGCTCTGCACGTCGTCGATGCCGAGCTCGCGCCCCACGGCGCGCGCGGTCGTCGCCTGGTCGCCCGTGACCATCACCACGTGCACGCCGTCGGCGCGCAGGAGCTCGAGCGCCTCCGCGGTCGTCTCCTTGATCGGATCCGAAACGGCGAGGAGCCCCGCCAGGCCGCCGTCCTGCGCGACGAACACGACCGTCGCTCCAGCCTGGCGCAGCGCCTCGGCGCGCTCCTCCGCGACCACCGCGACGCCGAGCTCCTCCATCAGGGCGGCGTTGCCGAGCGCGACGTCGCGGCCGCCGACCTGCCCGCGCACACCTTTTCCAGCGAACGAGCGGAAGCCCTCCACCGCGATCCGGGCGAGACCGCGCTCCTTCGCGCCGGCTACGATCGCCGCCGCGAGCGGATGCTCGCTCCCGCCCTCGAGGCTCGCGGCGAGCGCGAGGAGCTCGTCCTCGCCGACGGCGCCCAGCGCCACGACCGACGTCAGACGCGGGCGACCCTGCGTGAGCGTCCCCGTCTTGTCGACGACGAGCGTGTCGACCTGCTCCAAGCTCTCGAGCGCCTCCGCATCGCGGATCAGCACGCCCGCGGCCGCGCCGCGCCCGGTCCCGACCAGGATCGACATCGGCGTCGCGAGCCCGAGCGCGCACGGGCACGCGATGATCAACACGGCGACGGCGTTCACGAGCGCGTACGCGAACGCGGGCTCCGGGCCGAAGGCGAGCCACAGGCCGAAGGTGGCGACGGCCACGGCGATCACGGCCGGCACGAACCACGCCGCGACGGCGTCCGCGACGCGTTGGATGGGCGCGCGGCTGCGCTGCGCCTGCGAGACGAGCTCGACGATGCGCGCGACGAGCGTCTCGGCGCCCACGCGCTCCGCCTCCATCACGAAGCTGCCCGAGCCGTTCAGCGTCCCGCCCGTGACCCGGTCCCCGGGCGATTTCGCCACGGGCATGGGCTCGCCCGTGACCAACGACTCGTCGATCGAGCTCTCGCCCTCGCGCAGCACGCCGTCGACCGGGACCTTCTCGCCCGGACGCACGCGCAGGCGATCCCCGACCGCGACTTCGTCGAGCGGAACGTCCTCCACGTCACCGTCCGCGCCCACGCGGCGCGCCGTCCGCGGCGCGAGCTCGAGCAGCGAACGCAACGCGCGCGACGTGCGGGCGCGCGCGCCGAGCTCGAGCACCTGCCCGAGCAGCACCAGCGTGGTGATGACCGCCGCGGATTCGAAGTAGACGGGCGTCCCGCCGTGCGCGTCCCGCAGGGACGCGGGGAAGATCCCCGGAACGACCGTCGCCGCGGCGCTGTACAGGAAGGCCGTGCCGACCCCGAGCGCCACGAGCGTGAACATGTTCGGCCGGCGAGCGACGACCGACGCCCAGCCCTTCCGGAAGAAGGGCAGTCCGCCCCACAGCACCACGGGCGCCGCGAGCGCGAATTGCAGCCAGGTTCGTGTCCCGCGCGCGAGCAGCCCCCCCAGCGGATCGCCGGGAAGCATCTCCGCCATGCCGATCGCGAACACGGGCAGCGTCAGCGCGAGGCTCACCCAGAAGCGGCGCGAGAGATCCCGGCGTTCGGGCGTCTCTTCCCCGTCGTCGAGGGAGACCGCGCTCGGCTCGAGCGCCATCCCGCAGATCGGACAGTCGCCGGGCTCGCTCGCGACGATCTCCGGATGCATCGGGCAGACGTATTGCGCGGCGCGCGCCGCGGGTGCGCGCACGGGCCGTTCACGCTCGCCCTCGCGGTCGCCGCCGTCGTCGCGCGCGTACCGCGCGTACACACCGGGGTCCGCCAGGAAACGCTCGCGGCAGCCGCTGCAGCAGAAGGCGTACGAGCGACCGGCGTGGACGAGCGTCCCGCCCGCCGCGCGCGCGGGATCCACCTGCATGCCGCAGACGGGATCCTCCATCCGCGTCGCGTCGTCGACCGCGGAGCTACTGCGGACAGGGTTCCGATCGGACGCCCCTTCTTCGCTCACTCGGTGCTCACCTCTCGTCGCTCCACGCGGGAGTCCCCTTGCGCACGACGGTCGGAAGGGCCGCCGCACTCGCTCCAAGAACGACCTTGACGCGGTGCGCGCCCCCATCGTCCGTCAACGGGATCGCGGAAGCCAGCACCGGCGTCCCGTCGAGCTCGGCGCTCGCCACGCCGCGACAGCGGTGCTCGGGATTCTCCACGCCGATCGTGTAGCGCGTGGCCCCGAAGCGCCACTCGATCGTGAAGCCCGGCCAGGACGAGGGGATGCAAGGATCCACCGTGAACGTCGCGCCGTGCCGATGCAGACCGAGGATGCCCTCGAGCGCCACGCGGTACATCCAACCCGCCGATCCCGTGTACCACGTCCACCCGCCGCGACCGCGGTGCGCGGGGTGGTCGTACACGTCTCCGGCGAGCACATAGGGCTCCGTCTTGTACCGCTGCACGGCGGAAGGCGTGCGCGTGTGGTTGACGGGGTTCAAGAGGTGGAAGAGCTCCACCGCCTCGTCTCCGCTCCCGAGCTTCGCGAGCGCGAGCACCACCCACTGCGCCGCGTGCGTGTACTGCCCGCCGTTCTCGCGCACCCCGGGCAGGTAGCCCTTGATGTAACCCGGCTCGAGCGCGGTCTCGTCGAAGGGCGGAGTGAGGAGCAGGATCACCCGCGACGCGCGCCGGACCAGGTGGGAGCGCACGGCGTCCATCGCCCGCTCGGCCCGCTTGAGGGGCGCCGCGCCCGAGAGCACGGCCCAGGTCTGCGCCACGGAATCGATCCGGCCTTCGTCGTTCTGCGCAGAGCCGAGCGGAGAGCCGTCGTCGAAGTAGGCGCGCCGGTACCACTCGCCGTCCCAGCTCTGCTCGAGCACGGTCTGGAGGCGCTCGCGCTCGCTGCGATAGCGGCTCGCGCGCACGGGATCGGCGCGCTCCTCGCACAGCGCCGCGAACGAACCCAGGATCGCGTGCAGGAACCATCCCACGAAGACGCTCTCGCCGCGACCTCCGTGACCGACCCGGCTGTAGCCGTCGTTCCAATCGCAGCTCCCCATGAGCGGCAGCCCGTGCGGCCCGACGGTCATGGCTCGGTCGATGGCGCGCAGCGCATGCTCGTAGACCGAGCCGACCTCGGACGAGACGGCCGGCTCGCCGTAGGCCTCCTGTTCACCGGGAGCGAGCGGCGGTCCCTCGAGATAGGCGATCGGTTGGTCGAGCACGGCGCGATCGCCGGTCGCGTCGACGTAGTGAGCGATGGCGTAAGGCAGCCACAGGAGGTCGTCCGAGCAGCGCGTGCGAATACCCCGACCGGTCGTCGGGTCCCACCAATGCTGGACGTCGCCTTCGACGAACTGGCGCGACGCGGCGCGCAGGATGTGGTCGCGCGTGAGGTCGGGCCGCGTGAACGTGAGCGCCAGCACGTCCTGCAGTTGGTCGCGGAAGCCAAAGGCTCCGCTCGCTTGGTAGTAGCCGGAGCGCGCCCACACGCGACACGACAGGTCCTGGTACAGGAGCCAGCGACCGACGAGCAGATCGAAGGAATCGTCCGGCGTGGAGACTTGGATCGCGCCGAGCACGTCGTCCCAGAAGGCCTCGACCTGCGCGAGCTCCGCCCGTGCCCGCTCTGGATCGCCGAAGCGCCGGACGAGCTCGCGCGCTTCGCCGGCATCCCGACCTTGGCCGAGCAGGAAGACGATGTCGCGCGTCTCGTCGGGAGCGAGGATCACCTCCGCGTGCAATGCGGCGCAGGCATCGAGTCCGGCTCCGAAGCGCTCCGAGAGTCTCGCCCGCGCGAATGCCGCGGCGCGCGGGAGCGAACCGTGGCGTCCGAGGAACTCGCCGCGATCTCCGGTCGCGGAGAGCACGGGCTCGCTCGTGGCGGAGAAGGCCACGCGGGAGCTGTACGCGTCGTTGTAGGGATTGCGTGCGAGGACGGCGCCGGTCTCCGGGTCGCGCTCGGTGACGACGTACGCCGCGAGACCCGGCTTGGGAGCCCCGAGCGCCCACTCGGCGTAAGCGAGCAAGGCGATCCGACGCGGCCGGTTCGAACGATTCGTCAAGGTCAAGAGGGACAGCTTGACGGGCTCGTTGCGCGCCACGAACACGGCGAGCTCCTGCTCGATGCCTTCCGCGGAGCGCTGGAAGCGACTCACGCCGGCGCCGTGACGCACGATCCAACGCGGCGAGCGCCGCGTCCTCGGGAGCGGCCCCGGAGTCGCCCCCCACACGACCCCTCGCTCCTCGTCGCGCAGGAAGATGGCTTCGGCCGTCGGATCGCTCACGGGGTCGTTCGCGAACGGCGTGAGGCGGTTCTCGCGGCTGTTCCCCCACCACGTGTGGGCCGAGCCGCGCTCCGTCACGATCGTGCCGAAGCTTTGATTCGCGATGACGTTGCTCCACGGCAGGGGCGTCTCGCGAGCGCCTTCGAGAACCACCACGTACTCGCGTCCGTCGGGAGTGAAACCGCCCCGCCCGTTGTCCATCACGAGCTCCGGGAGCTCCAGGACGTCGCTCGCGCCGGCTTCGTCGGCGAGGGCCGTCGCGAGGCAGCGCTCCACGGGGGGGGGATCGGCGTCGAGCTGGTGGGACAAGCTGGTTCCGTCGCCGGTGAGCTCCGCGCGAGCGACGGAACGCAGCAGGATCTGCTCCGGCTCCGGCATTCCGTCGGCGCGGACCAGGAACACGCCGCCGGACCTGCCCTTCCAGCCTGCCCACGGACCGGCGTCGACGAGCGCCGCCAACTGCTCGAACAGCTCGTCCCGGTAGCTCGTCGCGTGCTCGTTCGAGATCACGAGATCCGACTTCAGCCCCAGGAGACGCCAGTGCTCCTGGGCCCGGAGCACTTGCTCGACGAGCGCGACGCCGCGCGGGTGCTCGACTCGGACGAGGACGATCGGGAGGTCGCCCGAGATCCCGTGGCGCCACAGACCCGGTTGGCCGAGCGTGTTCCTCGCGAGGATCTGGGCGTCGGTTCGGAGGGCCGCGCCGGGGACGAAGACGCGCGAGCCGAGCCGCTCGAAGAGCTGGGCTTCGTGGAGCGAGATGCCGAGGTGGCGCAGCGAGACCTGGGCGTGCGCGTAGGCGAGCGCGAGGCTACGCGACGCCACGCCCGGCTCGTGGTACTTGAGCGCCAGCGCGCGCGCCGCGTTCTCGTCGTTCGAGACGCCGGTCGTGAAGGCGATGCGCGCGAAGGCGCCGGGCGGCAAACGGAGCCGCGTGCGCAGGCTCAGGATCGGATCGAGCACCGCCCCCGTCGTGCCGGAGAGCGCGCGGCCGTCGAGCGCCTGCGGAGCCTCGGGACCGCGGCCTCGCCCCAGGAAGCGCATCCGATCGGTCTCGTACTCGACGGGCGCCTGCGCGCGTCCGTCGATCGAGAGGACGTGGAAGGCCACGAGCGTCGGATCCGAGCCGTCGCGCGGGCGGCGCCGGGCGATGAGCGCGGCGCTCTCGGGCACCCATTCCGTCTCGATGAACAGCTTGCCGAACGCGGGATGGGCGAAGTCCTCCGCGCTGGGCGCGAGCGCGAGTTCGACGTAGCTCGAGAGCTCGATCTCGCGCGGGCGATCGCTGCGATTGGTGAGCGAGATCCTCCGGACCTCGGCGGCGTCCTCCGGCGAGACCGCGATCTCCAGGCGCGTGACGATGTCGTGGTCGCGCCGCGAGAAGGTCGCCTTCTCGCTGACGAACTCGACCTGGTAGTCCTCCGCATCCACGCCGACCGGCAGGTGCGTCGCCGACCAGACCGCTCCGCTGTGGACGTCGCGCAGATAGATGAACTGGCCGCCCGGATCGCGCGTCCGATCTTCGCGCCAACGCGTGACCGCGCGGTCCCGACACGAGCTCGAGCCTCCGCCCGCGTTGGTCACGATCACGACGTAGTTGCCGTTCGAGAGGACCTGCGCGTGCGGTCGCTGCGTGTAGGCCGACCGGATGCGCCGCGGCGCGCGCGGCAGGACGCCCGGCGCCACGTGCGTCTCCTCGGCGGGCCGCGGCTGGATGACGGGCGCCTGCCGCGGAATTCGCTCCTGCAGCAGGAGCTCGGTCGCTTGGATGCGCCGATCGGTGTGGAAGCGTTCGACCATGCGATCGCCGAAGAGCACGTTGGCGATGGCGACCAGGCTCATCCCCTGGTGGTGCGCGAAGTACGCCTCGACGATCTCGGCGCCGCGGGTCGTGGGTGACGCGACCACGTTGTCGACGGGCTTGCGGACGGTGTAGTCCACGGCGTCGTAGAAGCCGAACGCTCCTGCGGCTCCCAGCGCCTCGAGACGCCGCAGGTTCAGCACGGCTTCGAGCGGATCGACCAAGGCGGCCAGGGCCGTCGCGTAGGGGGCCACGACGAGCTCGTCCGCGAGGCCGCGTTTGAGGCCGAGGCCCGGGACGCCGAAGGCCTTGTATTGATAGTTGCCCAGCCGATCGACCTGGTTGTACGCCGATTCGGAGACTCCCCAGGGCACGTCGCGGTCCTTCGCGTAGTCCATCTGACGCCGCACCACCATGCGGCACGACCGATCGAGTAGCGTCCCCGGATAGGTCCGCATCAAGAGCAGCGGCATGACGTACTCGAACATGCTCGCGCTCCAGGACACGAGCGTGGGCACGCCTTCGACGCTCACGACCAGGCGCCCGAGGTGGAACCAATGGCTCTGCGGGACGTCGCCCTTCGCGATGGCGAAGAAGCTCGCCAGACGCGCTTCCGAGGCGAGCAGGTCGTAGTAGGCGGCGTCGAGGCGCGCCGGACCGCCGCCGTCGGCCAGTCGACAGCCGATCGAGAAGAGCTCCCGCTCCGGATCGAACAGGAAGGTGAAGTTCATCCCGTCGGCGAAGGCCGACGCGCGGCGGGCAACGTCTGCGAGCCGCGACGCCAGGTCCGGATGCTCCGGCGCGAGCGAACGGCAACCCTCGGCGACGGCGATCAACGAGCAGGCCAGGTTGCCACTGTCGACCGTGGAGACGTAGCGCGGCTCGAGCGGCGCGAGACTCCGAGTGTCGTACCAGTTCAGGAGGTGACCGTGATGGCGCTCGAGGCCTTCGATCGTCGTCAAGGTCCGCTCGAGCCGTTCGAGCAGCGCACCGGTCTCGATGAACCCGAGGTCGCGCGCAGCCAGCGCGGCGACGAGGCTCATTCCCACGTTCGTCGGCGACGTGCGGTGCGCCACGACGCGCGGCCCTTCCTGGACGTTGTCCGGGACGAGCCAATGCTCTTCGGCGACGGTGAACGCTTCGAAGTAACCCCAGGTTCTGCGCGCAACGTCGAGCAGGTACTCGCGGTCGCGCGCGGAGAGCCGGCGCTCCCTGTGGACCACGGGCCGGCTCGAGACGAAGGCGATCAGGGGCGCCGCCGCCCACAGGACCAAGAAGGGCAGGGCCACGGCCAACGCGCTCGGGCGCGCCAGGGCGACGATCGCTCCGGCCACGACGGCCGTGAGCGGGCTCGCCGCCATCGTGCTATGGAAGGCGACGAGACCGCCCTGCAACAGACCCGCCGCCCGTACTCCCTGCGCCGCGGCCGTCTCCCAGTCGAGCAAGCGCCGGTGGGTGAGGACGAGCCTCACCAACGTCGTGCCGATCGCGTCGAGCATCTCCCACGCGTGATAGGGCAAGAACACGAGCGTCAGGAACGCCTGGGCGCACGCCGTGCTCCAGTCCTCCAGCGCGCCGCGCACGTACATGGTCGCCGGCTCGCGCGCGGGCGAGCGCTTCAGCAGGCCGAGCAGCGCCGTGGCGAGCGGGAAGGCGACGACCGTGAGCCCGCCGAGGGTCCAGACCAACGGGTGGCCCGGCAAGAACGTCCAAGCCGCGACGAAGAACAGGACGAGGGCGGGGGCCACCAGACTGCGTCGAAGGTTGTCGAAGATCTTCCACTTGCTGATCAGGGGAAGCGTGTTCTTCGCGAAGCCATCGCGCGTCGGCACGACCGGCAGGAGCCAGGCCAGGATCTGCCAGTCACCGCGCACCCAACGGTGCTGGCGTCGCGCGTGCGCGAGGATGTTGGCCGGATAATCGTCCACGACCTCGACGTCGCTGACGAGCGCGGTCCGCGCGTGGATGCCCTCGAACAGATCGTGAGAGAGCAACGCGTTCTCCGGCACTCGACCCTCGACCGCCGCGCTGAACGCGTCGACGTCGTAGAGCCCCTTTCCCGTGTAGACGCCTTCTCCGAAGAGGTCCTGGTAGCTGTCCGAGACGGCGGTCGTGTAAGGATCGACGCCCGTGTGCCCGGCGTAGACGCGCGCGAAGAGCGAACCCGCCGCGCTCGAATAGGTGACGCTGACGCGCGGCTGCAGGATTCCGTAGCCCGCCGTCACGCGCCCGACGAGGGGATCGAAGAACGGTCGATTGAGTGGATGCGAGAGGACCCCGATCAGCGCGCGCGCAGCGTTGCGCGGCAGCCGCGAGTCCGCGTCCAAGGTGAGCACGTAGCGCACCGAAGGCAGGATCGCGAGCTCTCCGACCGACACCGTGAAGCTCGTGTCCGTCGCGCCTCTCAGCAGGCGATTGAACTCCTCGATCTTCCCGCGCTTGCGCTCCCAGCCCATGAAGACCCCCTCGCGTGGGTTCCAGCGGCGGACGCGGTGGAAGAGGAAGAAGCGGTCGGCCGAGTGCCGGCGGTTGAGGGCTTCGACGCCCTCGCGCGCCGCGGCCAAGACGGCATCCTCTCCCGGGTTCGAGCGCTCGGTCGCATCCCGGAAGTCGGAGAGGATCGCGAAGTGGACGTTCGGATCGAGGTTGCCCAACGCCTGGACCTCGAGGTGCTCGAGCAAACGCTCGACGCCCGCCACGCTGTCGATCAGCGTGGGAACGACCACCATCGTTCGTGAGCCCTCGGGAACTCCACCTCTCAGATCGAGGCGTGGCAGGCGGCGCGGTGGAGCGAGCGCGGCCACGACGCGCTGAACGACGAGGACGGCCAACTCGCTGGCGGGAACGAGCGCGAGCAGGGCGGCGGCGATCGCCAGCGCGAGGCCGCCGGTCGCGTGCGCGTGCGCCGCGGCCGCGCTCACCACGAGCGCGGTCGAGAGAGCGATGCTCGAGAGGTAGGCGGCGGTCGCCCTGCGCAACACGTAACGCCGCAGCCGTTCGGAGAGCCGGGGACGGCAGGCGACGTCGATCTCGAGCCCGGGCCGGCCCTGCCCGATCAGGTGATAGCCGACGTGTGCCGCCCGGTCGGCTGGGTCGCGCGCCGCCGCTTCGCGGGCGCTCTCGACGGCTCGCAGACTGACGCGCACTTGCGCCTCGCCCGTGGAGTCGGCGAGTTCCTCCACGGCGTGGCGGTAGAGGTCGCGGCTCTGGAAGTCCATGCGCGCGTACGCTCCGGCAGGATCGCGCCGCAGGATCTGCTCGACCGAGCTCGCCTCCTCGACGACGCGACTCCAATCGAGGGTCGCGCACAGTCGCAGGCTCGTGATGGTGTTGCCCGCCGAGACCTGGTCCATGGCCTGGCGCTGATACTCGGAGCGGACGACGTCCTCGTAGGTGGTCCCGCTCGCGGCGAGGGCTTCCTCGACTTCGGCGAGCAGCGGCAGGCCGCGCGGATCGTGCTCGAGCATGCGCTGGCGCAGCAGCGCCACGTACGCACCGTGCAGCGGTAGGTTCGGCGTCTCCGGCGTCCTCCCTTCCTCCACCCGTTCCAGCGCCTCGCGCGCCGCACCCCGCGCCTCGCGCGCTCGCAGGATGCCCTCCGCCAAGCGCCTGAGGTTTTCGAGCAACGCGAGCTCGAGCATGATCGGCCAAGCCCAGAGCTCGCCCAGCGTCAGCGGCGCGACGGTCTCGAAGGCGAGCACGAAACGCGTGAGCCGCTCCGCGTCGAGCCTCCCGTCCCCGTGCCGGATCAGCTCGAGCGCCAGCGCGTGAATGCGCGCCTGTCCGGAGAACTCGCGCGCAGCGAGCTTGGGGAGCTTGCGGTAGTAGCGCAGCGGAAGATCGTGCCGCACCGCGCGAGCCTGGGTCTCGATCAAGTGGAAGTTGTCGAGGATCCACTCGACCGCCGGATCGACGACGTCACCGCGGCGCGCGTCCTCGGCCAGGACGCGGTAGGCGCGTCGCAGGAAGGCCAGGTTCTCGGCCAGCCTCACGAGCACGTGGTAGCGACCGACGCGCGAGCTGCGGGCCAGCGTGAACACCGCGGCGAGCGTCTTGGCGCGTGCTTCGAGGCTCTCGAGGCTCAGGGCTTCCGCGCGCAACGGCGCGGTCTCCTGCGACCTGCTCTCGAGACGGAACCAACTCATTCACGTGCCCGCGCGGGTGCGCTTCGGCGAGCAGGAGACTACCAAGCGTTGGATCCCATGGCCGCGGATCGAAGCAATTGAAGGACCTCCGCGGGATCGACGCCGGATGCGCCGGGAGCGCCGAGGTCCGGCTCCCACGCACCGAGCGCTCGAGTCGGCGCGCCGACGATGACGGGGCGCGGGCGGCGTCGCCGAGCCGCCCCTCGGTCTCCGCATGTAGCGTGTACAAACGTCGGCTGTCCTTCGACGTCCGCCCGAGCCGTGACGAAGGCGCTCTACGGGTCCCGATGCCCGAACTCGGCGATCGCGGAGGGCGAGGTGGAGGCCTTCGATCCTGCGGCTTCGGCGCGCACGACGAAGGCCCGTCCGGCGGCTCCGCTCGTCCGCCCGCGCCAGACCGAGGCGGGACTCGTGCTCGGAGCCTCGTCGGGACGATGACGCGCGTTCACGTAGTCGGTGCCGCGCGCGAGTCGCAGGCGCAGGCGGAGCCAGAACCACAGGGAACGAGCCAAGCCGACCGATTGGAAGCGCCGCATGGAGGTGACCGAAGAGGTGCCTTCCACGATCGAGTAGCGGCCGCCTGCGTTCCCGGCTGCGCGAACGAAGGCCCGCAGCTCGTCGATCTCGCGTGCTTCGTCGAAGCCGCCGACCCGGCGGAAGAGTTGCGCGTCGCTGAAGAGCAGGCCTCCCAGGACTCCGCGATACAGGCCGATTCGCTGCCACGAGTTCTTGAGCGCGAAGAAGATCCGGTAGCGCCATTCGGCGCGATCGGGGCGGCCCAGGACGGTGCCGAAGCAACCGGGCGCCGCGCGCGCTCGGATTTCGTCCAGCGCATCGGCCGCCATGCGGCTGTCGGCGTCGAGGAACACCAAGAGCTCGCCCTCCGCTCGGGCGGCTCCCAGGTTGCGGGCCCGGCTGTAGCCCAGAGGCTTCGGCGAGCGAACGACCCGATCGGCCAACCTCAGCGCGATCGCGGCCGTTCCGTCGGAGGAGCCGTTCTCGACGACGATCACTTCGGCGGGGAAGCGCTGGCGGCGCACGGAGCGCAGCGCCGCTTCCAGATAAGCCTCTTCGTTGCACGCGGGGATCACGACGGAAACGCTCGCGGGCCAAGCGCCGTCCGCCTTCCGGTTCCTGCGCGGCTCGATCCTCCGCGCTCCGACTCGACCCATGAACCAGGTCATGGCGAGGGCGAAGAGCGCCAGGCTCGCCAGGATCTTCGACATGCTCTCGCCCTCCGTAAGGAAGCGATCGAGCGTCGTCCCGATCGCGAACGCCGCCAGGAAGAGGAGCGCGAGCCACAGGACGGCGCTCGCCAGGTTCACCAGGACGACGTCGCGATAGCGCAGCCGCACGATCCCACACCACACGTTGGCGGCGATCTTCGAGCCGTAGAGGAAGCGCGACAGGAACAGGAGCCGCGCGGCCGACGAGCTCTCACACGCCGCCTCGAGGCGCTCGATGCCGCGGGCCAGGAGAGCGAAACGGCGAAGCCGCTCCAACGACACCAAACGTCCCGCGCAGTACCAGGCGGAATCCGACAGCCACATGACGGTCGCCGCCACGAGCGCGAGCCGCCACGGATCCAGCTCGCCCTGCATCGCGAGGAAGATGGCCGGCAGGAGCACCGGCGACCCGATGACGAGGATGCCCAGGAAGAGCGCGAGGATCTCGTTCCCACCCAATGCTTCGTGCATGGTCACGCTCCTCCCATCCCCGGCGCCGCGGATGCCTTCTCCCTCATCGCGGCCAGCCGGTTCAAATCCCGGACCGGCGGCCAACCCTCTCGGCCTAGCACGGCTTCCGTCGAGCATGAGCTCGAGCGAGCGCGGCCCCGGGCGAAGGCTCGGGGCCGCTTGGTTGCCGGCCGGTCACGTCGCGGTCCAGTAGGCCGCTCCCAGAGCCGCGCAGATCCCGAGCGTCGCCGGCATGCCGAGACGGAAACGGAAGGTAGTGAGGAAGGCGAGAGCGGAGAGCGCGAGGGCGGCGGGATCGAGCGTGCTCCACACCGGCACGTGGCAGCGCATCCCGAAGCGCTGGAGCACGTCGACTTCGCCGAAGAGGGCGTGCAGCGCGAACCACACCGCCAGGTTCAGGATCACGCCGACCACCGCGGCCGTGATCGCCGACAGAGCCGCCGTGAGGTTCTCGTTCCCGCGCAGGCGCTCGACGTAGGGCGCGCCGAGGAAGATCCACAGGAAGCACGGCGCGAACGTGACCCAGGTCGTGACGAGCGAGCCCGCGATGCCCGCGACGAGCGGATCGAGCCCGCCCGGAGCGCGCCACGCGCCCATGAATCCCACGAATTGCACGACCTGGATCAGCGGACCGGGCGTCGTCTCCGCCATCCCGAGCCCGACCAGCATCTCGCGCGGCTCGAGCCAGCCGTACACCAGGACGGCCTGCTGCGCGACGTAGGCGAGCACGGCGTAGGCGCCGCCGAACGTGACGACGGCGGCCTTGCTGAAGAACAAGCCCTCCTGCACGAGCACGTCATCGCGCCCGAACAGCGCGGCGAGGATCGCGAGCGGCACGAACCACAGGCTCCCCCACGTCGCGAGCACGACGAGCGAGCGCCGCGCGGAAGGCTCGACCTCGCGCAGCTCGACCTCGAGCACGGGCTCTCCATCCGCAGAGGCGTGAGCGCCCGTGCCGTGGCCGCCCGCGGCGGCGAAGATGCGCGGAGCGAGCCGACCGCCCGCGAAGCCGAGCGCTCCCGCGGCAAGCACAATGAAGGGGAAGGGGACCGAGAAGACGAAGATCGCGACGAAGGCCGATGCGGCGATGGCGAAGAACGTCCGGTTCTTCAGCACGCGCTTGCCGACACGCACGACGGCTTGCACGACGATCGCGAGCACCGCCGTCTGCAGGCCGAAGAAGAGCCCCGTGACGAAGTCGACCTCGCCCCACACGGCGTACACGACGCTCAGGCCCAGGATCGCGAGGAAGCCCGGCAGCACGAACAGCGTGCCCGCCACGAGACCGCCGCGCGTGCCGTGCAGGAGCCAGCCGATGTAGGTCGCGAGCTGCTGGGCCTCGGGCCCCGGGAGCAACACGCAGTAGTTCAGCGCGTACAGGAAGCGCTCCTCGCCGATCCAGCGCTTCTCGTCGACGAGGATCCGGTGCATCACCGCGATCTGTCCGGCGGGCCCGCCGAAGCTCTGGAGCGCCACTCGCGTCCACACGCCGAGCGCCTCGCGGAAGGGAACGGCGCGGCCGCCTCGGGCGCGCGAAGCGAGCGGGGAGCTCAACCCGGGGCTCCGCGCGCCGATCGCGCGGGCCGGCGGAACTCCGACCTCGCTGCGGGAAGGGCGGCTTCGTGCGAACGCCCAAGGTCGCTCCCCATGGCCGGACGGAGGTATCCCTTCTGCGTGGCGACGTCAACGCTCGCGCCGCGCGATCCGCGCGGCAGGAAAGCGCTTCCCGAAGGTCTCCGGATGGGGCTCCCGAGCGCGCCGGCGGTCTGGGATCGAAAGCCTGCGCCGCCCCGCTCCTCCGCGCAGGCCTGTAGACTTGGTACTCGGCCCGTCCGAACGGCTGCGCCTCGGGTCCGTGGAAGCGAGGGGCCTCGGCCCGCGCCGAGACCTCGAATGAAGATCCAGCTCGTTCACCCCCCGACGTACGTGAACCCGAAGGCCCTGACGGCCTTGCGGCCTTCGCCGCCGCTCGGGCTCGCCTACATCGCCGCGGCGCTGGAGCAGGCGGGGCACGCGGTGAGCGTCGTCGACGCGGTGGCGCTCGGGCCCGAAGAGCTCGTGCGCGAGGGACGCGTCCTGCGCCTGGGGCTCTCGCCCGAGGCGATCGTCGAGCACATCGACGCCGACACGCGCGCCGTGGGCCTCACGAACATGTGGAGCTTCTCGTGGCCGGTCGTGCGGGAGCTCATCCACCGGTTGAAGGAGCGCCGGCCGGACGTGACGCTCGTGTGCGGCGGCGAGCACTTCAACGGCCTGCCCGAGTTCTCCATGCAGGCGGCGCCGATCGACTACGTCGTGCGCGGCGAGGGCGAGGAGTCCGCGGTCGAGATCTTCCGGGCGATCGAGCGCGGCACCCTCGACGCCGCAACCCTGTCGGGCATCGCGAGCATCGTCTGGCGCGACGGCGAGCGGATCGTCGCGAACCCCTCGCGCGCGCGCATCCGCGACGTCGACACGATCCCGGAGCCGGCCTGGCACCTGTTCGACCTCGACACCTACAACCGCCACGGGCTGAAGACGGGGATCGACTACGGCTACATGGTGCCGATCCTCGCCACGCGCGGCTGCCCCTACGAGTGCACCTACTGCTCGAGCCCGCGCATGTGGACGCAGCGCTGGTACGCGCGCGACCCGGAGAAGGTCGCGGACGAGATCGAGCGCTACGTGCGCGAGTACGGCGCGAACAACTTCCCCTTCCAGGACCTGACGGCGATCATCCGCAAGGACTGGATCATGGACTTCTGCGCTTCGATGATCCGGCGCGGGCTGGACGTCCGCTGGCAGCTCCCCTCCGGGACGCGCTGCGAGGTGATCGACGCGGAGATGACGCCGCTGCTCTACCAGGCGGGCTGCCGCTCGCTGAACTACGCGCCGGAATCCGGCAGCGACGAGACGCGCAAGCTGATCAAGAAGAAGATGAAGAAGGAGTCGCTCTTCAAGGCCGTCGACGCGGCGGTGAAGGAGCGCATCAACCTCTCGTGCTTCATCGTGCTGGGCTTCCCGCTCGACACCGACCGCATGGTGCGCGAGAACCTGAAGTTCGTGCGCGAGCTCGCGTTGCGCGGCGTCGACGACATCGCCTGCGGCTTCTTCTTCCCGATCCCCGCGACCGAGCTCTTCGATTACCTCGCCGCCAAGGGCAAGACCGACCTGTCGGACCAGAAGCTCCTGGCGCCGATCCTGGTGCACGACCGGTACATGACGGATGACCGCAACTTCTCGGACCACATCCCGAGCTGGCGGCTCTCGCTCTACCGCTACCTCGTGCTCCTGAACTTCTACCCGCTCGCGTTCCTCACCCATCCCGGCCGGGTGTTCCGGACGCTGCGCAACGTCGTGCTGCGGCGCGAGGAGTCGAAGCTCGACAGCTTCCTCAACATCTACACGAAGAACCTCGGCCGCAAGCTGCGCCGCCTCTTCCGGCGCCCCGGGGCGCCCGTGCCGCGCGACGGCGCCGCGCCGCGAACCTGAGCGCGCGCCACGACCGGCTCTTCGGCTCGAACGCCGGACGAAGAGGCTCCGCCCGAGGATCGCGGAGTTCCGCGCGAGCTTCGCGGGCTCCCTGCCGATGAAGTCGCCGCGCGGCAACGCTCTCGCTCCCCCCAGAGCGCCTCGTTCCGCTCGACGCCCATCCCTAGACTCGAGAGCGATTCCCTCGCGAGGACCGATCCCGATGCTCTCCGCGCCTTCCTCACATCCGTCACCGCGCGGCTCGCGCTCCGGAAGGACCGTGAAACGCCGTCTGCTCGTCATCGGCGCCGGCATCGAGCAAGTGCGCGCCTATCAGCTCGCCCGCGAGATGGGCCTCGAGACGGTCGGCAGCGACCGCAACCCGCACGCGCCCGCCCTCGCCCACGCCGACCACGTCCTCGTCGCCGACACCCACGACGTCGACGCGAGCGTGCGCGCGGCGCTCCAGTTCGCGTGCACGCGGCCGATCCACGGCGTGATGACGGTCGCGCACGACGTGCCGCTCACCGTCGCGGCCGTGGCGGAGGCCCTGGGGCTCCCGCACATCCCGCTCGAGTCCGCGCGGATCGCCGAGGACAAGCTCGCCATGAAGGAGCGCTTCGCCGCGGACGGCGTCGCGGTGCCGGCCTTCCGGCGCGTCGCGTCGGGCGCGGACGTGCGCGCGTGCATCGCCGAGTGGGGCTTCCCGGTCGTGACGAAGCCCGTCGACAGTTGCGGCGCGCGCGGCGTCCTGCGCATCACCGAGCGCGTCGACGCCGACGCGGCCTTCGCGACCTCGCTCGCCGCGTCCAAGCGCGGCGTCGTGATCGCCGAGCAGTACCTCGACGGCCTGCAGCTCTCGACCGAGTCGATGGTCTGGCGCGGCGAGTGCCACACGGTGTCGTGGTCGGAGCGCAACTACCGCCGCCTCGAGGAGCTCGCGCCCTACGTGATCGAAGACGGCGGCGCGACGCCCGCGACGCTCGACGCGCCGCAGATCGAGGCCGTCTGCGACCTCGTGGCCCGCGCCGCGCGCTCGCTCGGCGTCACGGACGGTCCGGTGAAGGGCGACCTCGTCCTCACGCCCGATGGACCGGTCGTGATCGAGCTCGCCGCGCGCCTCTCCGGCGGCTACCTGTGCACCGACCAGATCCCCTACACCCGCGGCGTGGACCTCGTGCGCCAGACGATCCGCCTGGCGCTGGGAGAGGAGCTCGACGTGCGCGAGCTCGTCCCGGTGCAGCGCGGCTACCTCGGCATCCGCTTCTTCTTCCCCGAGCCCGGCGTCGTCGAGGCGATCGATGGCTTCGACGAGCTCGCCCGCGAGTCGTGGGTCCGGAAGCGCGTGCTCTACGTCGCGCCCGGCGACGTGGTCGAGCCGCCGACGTGCCACCCGCGTCGCGCCGGCTTCGTCTTCACGACCGGCAACACGCAGGCGGAGGCGGAGGCGCGCGCCGTCGAGGCCGTGTCGCGCGTGCGGATCCGGACGCGCAGCGCCGTGGACGTCCGCGCGGACGAGACGCCGCCCGCGTTGCCGCGCGAGCGCGACGCGAGCTCCGCTCGTCCCGCGTAGCGCGCGCTCATTCCCACTCGACCAAGCCGATCTCGAGCGGGCCGAGCTCTCAGTGCCCGCAGCCGGTGCTCTGGATGTCGCGGAAGACGAGGAACTTGCGCTCGAACCAATTCGGCGGCCGGGCGAACTCGGGCGCGGCTGCCGCCGACGGAACCTCGTGGACGCGACCCTCGCGCAGGTAGGCGAGCGCGAAGTCGTGGCCGGTCGCGCCGCGCACGTCGTGGACGCGCAGGCGGAGGAGGACGAAGGGCACCGTGCGTCCGCTCCAGCGCGCGAGGTCGGGATGGCTGGAGCTTCGAATCTGGACGAGGTCGCGCTGGTAGTCGAACAGGTCGAGGGGCGTCCTCACCAGGAAATGGTTCGACCGGCCGCCCTCCGTGCGCAGGTTCGAGTACATGGCGAACGAAGACTCGGTCTTGAAGCCCACGTAGGGCGAGACGCCGTTCAGGAAGAACAGGATCGGGAAGACGAGCAGGACGCGGCGCGACGGGACGAGGAGCTCTCTGGCGCCGACCGTGCTCCGCGCGAAGACCGAAGCAGCGATGCACGCGGCGACCGGCACGTAGAGCCACCACAGCCGCTGGCAGAACTGGTTGCCCAACCGATCGATGCCCGCGAGGTTCTCGAGGAGCGCGCGCTCGGGGTGCCAACTGTAGGCCGCGCGCAGGAGGGCTACGGCCGCGATCAGGAGGACGATGGCGAGCGTGTGGAGGCGCGCGCTCCTGAGCGTGTGCAGCGCCGCGACGCGCTCCGCGAGCGCCTCCGGCGCGAACAGGAACAGGACCGCGATCGACCCCGCGGAGAAGGCGTAGAAGTAGCCGAACCCGAGCACGAGGTGGAAGAGGGTGCCGAGGGCCACGCCGGCGCTGCGCGTCCGACGCAGCGCGAGCAGCACGACCAGCCCGCCCTCGATCGCGAGCGTCGCGACCATCAGCAGGGTCGCGATGCTCTTCCCCTCCGGTAGCGGCAGGAAGGAGAGCCCGAAGCGCACCTTCTCGTACAGGTCGACGGCGCAGGAGATCTCCGGATCGAAGAAGTCCGCGTTGAGCTTGTGCCAGAAGGACCAGAAGTAGAGCACGAGCAACTCGAGGCGTAGCGCGGGCTCGACGGTCGCGAGCAGGTGCCCACCGTCCGTGCGCTCCGCTCCGCGTCGAGCCAGGAGCAGCCCCAGCCCGCACAGCGTCGTCGTGCACAGGAAGAGGTGCGTCAGGCCGAGGTTGCTCACCTTCGGGAACGCCGCCGCGAAGTACGCGGCCTGTGCGACCAGGAGCACGGTGAACGGAGCGAGCGCCGCCGGGCGCAGGAGCACCGCGATCCCGGCCCCGATCGCGAGCGTCCCGGCGTTCGCGCCGAACTCCGTCCCGAGCTGCGCGTGGTCGAGGATCGTCGCCCCGGCGAAGAGCGACGCGAAGACGGCGAAGCGCGCCGCCTGCGCCGAGACCGACACGGCGGACGTCCGCCGGGTCGTCCCTGGATCGTCCATCGATTCGCGCGGCCTCGGAGGAGCGCGCGGCGGGCCCGACCCGGGTCGTCCGGGTGAGTCTGCGGCACGCGCCGCAAACGCCCTAGCTTCCCGCGTCGCTCCCGCCGTCGGTGCCCCCAGCGCACCTCCGGCCGTCGACTTGCCCCTTCTATCTATCTGTCCGTCGGTCCTCGCAGCGCCGCGTTCTCGACCGCCTCGGCGCGGCCAAGCCCACGCCGCCTCGACCCCCCGCCGAAAGAATCAGCGATTCGCGCCCTGGAACGTGTGGATGTCGCCCGGCTTGCGCAGCATCTTGTCCACCTCGCCCAGGTGCAGCTCCTCGTGTTCGATCATCGCACGCGCGTACTCCTCGAGCAGGATCGAGCGCCCACCGACCTCTTCCAAGAGGCGCCGGTAGACCGCCAGCGTCTGCTTCTCGTGCTCCATCGATTCGCGCAGGATCGCGCCGATGTCGTGCTCGTGCGTCTCGAGCAGCGGCCCGATCGCGAGCGAGGGATGCTCGCCGAGGTGCGTGACGAGCTCGCCGGCCTTCTGCGCGTGCACGAGGCCCTCCGCAGCCTGGTCCCGCAGCCACGACACGATCGGGATGCGCGTGTACCCGAAGACCATGAGCGAGTAGTGCGTGTAGCGCACGACGCCCGCGAGCTCCATCTCGAGGATCTCGTTGAGGGTGTCGACGAAGGGGGTCTGCGACTTCGATTGCTTGGGCATGACGTGTCTCCGTTCGCGAGTGTGCCCCAGGACGAGCGGAGGATAGCGAACTCGCGCACGCTCCGCGCGCACCGAGCGAGCAAGGCGTCGCCGTACGGCCGACCGTCCGGCGTCGACGGGAATGGGCGGCGCGGGAGGATGCCACCCCGGAGATGAGCACGCCCGCGAACGGTCCCGTGCACTTCGACCCGGACGAGCTCGTCCGGCGGCTCCCGGGCAGCCACGCGCTCGCGCTGCAGCGCCTCCCGAAGCTGCGCCAAGTCCTGGACGCCGCGTATTTCCTGAGCCTCGAGGCCGAGGAGCGCACCCCGATCACGTCGCTCGTCGCCGTCACCGACACGCGCCAGACGGTCGCAGCCGAGTACCGCTTCGAGGAGCCGCGCCCGCTCGAGATCCAGGAGCTGCGCAAGCTCGCGCTGGCCTGCAGCTCCGAGCGCGCGTGCCTGCACGTCGAGCAGGGCCCGAACCTGGCGCCGGTCGTCGTCGGCATCGCCGGCCATCCGCGCATGCTCGCCGACGCGCGCTACCACCTGCCGCTCGCGTTCGTCGAGGTGAAGGGACCCGGCCACGTGTCGCTCGCGATCGGCGCCGACGAGGTCGGTTTCGACCGCACCCGCTACTACTCGCCGAGCGCGCCCGACGATCTGGCCGGGGCGCTCCCGCCCGCGTCGGTCGACGCCATCACGAGCTACTTGACCGAAGTGCGCGGAACCTGGATCCGACTCGGCCACAGCTTCGTCAACACCGACCTCGAGCTCTGGGAGCGCCACCGCGCGGCGCTCTCGGACGAGATCGCGCGCCAGGCGCGGCCCGTGCTGCTCGAGAACCTGCTCGGCCTGTGCCGGGTCGTGCGCCGCTCCGAGCGCGGCGGAACGCTGATCTTCCTCGGCGGTCCCGACGCGGACTGCGAAGGGGTGATCGTGAAGTCCTACTCCGTGACGCGCCAGGTGCACGAAGCCAACGACCCGGTCCCGTGGAACCGCGGCATGCTCAACGTGATCGCCGGCCGCGCGCACCGCGCTCTCGCGAGCGAGGGCCGCACCGTGCTCGCCGGCATCGGACGCACCGTCGAGCGCATCCAGGAGTGGGGCGACGGTTACGGCCGCCAGTTCGTCGACAAGGCGTTGCTCCTGTGGGAGAGCGACGTCCAGGCCTGCGCCGACCTTTGTCGCATCGACGGCGCCGTCGTCTTCGACCGCCGCCACGAGCCGCGCCACTTCGGCGCCAAGCTCCACATGCGCAACGCCGCCGCCGTGAAGCAGTGGATCGAGTCGAAGGGCACGCGCCACCTGTCGACCGCCTGCACCGTCGCGACGCTCCCCGACGCGCTCGGCATCACGGTCTCGCAGGACGGCTCGATCACCCTCTTCTGCCACGGCCCCGATGGCGTGCGCCCCCAAGAGCTGCTGCTGTGAGGCCGGGCGCCCCGACTCGAGCCCGTTCGAAGTCCCACGACCTGGGGCATCCGATCGAACCACCGGACCTCCTCGAACGAGAGCACGGATAGCGAGATGGTGCGCGACCCCGCGACCCGTCGAGTCGACGGCCGCCGCATCCGGTCACCTCGATCAGCGCATCGCTGGGAGTTGCCCCATCAACGCCGGCGAGGGTCCAACTTCCGTCGTGGCCTTCTCGTCCTCGGCGTCGTTGCGCGCGGGCGTTCGCCGGACTCCACGAGTCCCCACCTGCGCCAACCGACCCTCAGAAGCCACGTCCGCGCGCGCGCGAGGTGAGCACCGACCTCGCTCTCTGCCCGAACGTCTCTCCAGCCGTCGAACCACCTCCCCGACGCGCACGGATCGAGCCCTTCGAGCACGATCCCGTGCTTCACGTGATTCCTGAGCACGTAGACGAGCGCGTTCCTCACCTCGGTCGGCGAACGCAGGATCCGCGCGTGATAGCGGTCGGAAAACACCTTGCCCTTGCGGTTCCAGACCCTGTTCGAGGCCCTCGCGATGCGCACCGCGAGGCCTTGGAGTCCACGCGCGAGCGCGCCGCGATCCGCGGCTTCGACGATCAGGTGCAGGTGTGTCCGCTGGATGCGGTAGTGCACGAGTCGGAATCCCGTGCGCTCGCAGCCCGCGCCGAAGGCGAGTTCCACCGCCCGTCTGGCGTGCGGTGCGCGCAGGCTTGGCAATCCCTCACGCACCCGCAGCGTCACGTGCACCGGAAATCGAGCCGCAAGGGCTTCGCGTCGTCGGCGCGACACGAGAGCGCGCTCTCCCTTCGGCTTCCTCCCCGCTCCCACCCGCGCTCCCCCCCAACTCCTGAAGCCGAAGACTTCCTGCCCTGACGTTCGCCGGCCCATGCGAGCCGATCTCTTCGTTCCCGCCACTTCCCCGTCCTCCTCGCGCGACTCGAATGCGTACTGAATCGAGGAAGGAGACGGCGCTGGGCGAGCGCGGTTTCCCGATCACGCGCTTCTGCGCAGCAACTTGAAATCGCACTGATTCGACGAGGGGAACTGCGCCCGTGTCGTGCGGCTTTGCGAGCCTCTCTGTTCTCTTGCATTCCGAATCGATCGGCGAATCGATTGGGAGCAAGGCTCCGCGTACCCCTCGGACCGCCCTCCTCTCCCTCGTGCTGCACGACGCGGATGAGCCTCCGGCCAAAGCGACCGCCCGCTCACGAGTCGTCGCCCGCCCAACTTGAAAGAGCACTGATTCGAGGAGCGATGCGGAACGTGCTGATCCCGCAAGGCTCTCCTCCGGGTTCCTGACTCGGCCCATTCCAAGGCCCGACACGTCTCCCGAGCCGGTCTCGTAGGTCTCGACACGGGCTCCAGCTCGATCTTCGTCCCGACGTTGCCGCTCGAACGAGTACGAGGACACGGAGCGAGCGTCGAGGACGGCTGCGCTCCGTCGCAGCATGGGAGCGGCGCGTTCGTGCCTTCGACCTGGCTACTCGCGCTGCCGATGCCTTGGCCGGGGCGCGCGATCGCGCGCGAGGAGGAAGCGGTCGCGCGGCGCCTCGCCCTCGAAGTAACCCAGGCGTCCTGGCACGCACGATACGAGCGTCCCCATCCCGCTTCCCATGACGTGCACGAGCGCTTCGAGCAGCGGGAAGTCGCGTCCATCGAGCCCGCGGTCGCTCGAGATCAGGTGGCAGACGGATGGAGCTCCCCGTTCCGCGCTCTGCTCGGACGACGGGATCTCGACCTGGAAGCGCGGGTCGAGATCGCAGAAGTGGTCGAGGCTCGCGAGCACCTTGGCTCGGCGCTTGGGATTCTGGAGCAACTCCACCAGGCGCGCGCGCTTCGCGGGGAGGACGAACGCGCGAACGAACTCGCTCTCGGGATCCACAGGCTCGAGTGTAGGGCGCCGGCGGGGGACGGTTGCAGCGGGTGGTCGAGCACGGCTCCCGCGCCCGAGGCGGTGGGTGCGCCGCGCTCCCGCGCGCTCACGGAAACGGCTGGGACGGTCGATAGCGGACTCCACCCGTCCCGGGATCGTCCATGCGCACCGTCTCCACCTCCCCCATCGTCTGGTGTCGCCTCGCCGCGCGGCCCGCCGCCGCGCTCGCCAACCTGACCGAGCTGCGACCTTGCCCGCTGTGCGGATCCCCGCGCGACGAGAGCGTGTTCGAGCTCGAGGGCTTCCAGTTCTACTCCGACCTCGACGGCGGCTCGGGCCGCCGCGTCGACCTGCGGCAGGCGCGTTGCCAGGAGTGCGGCGCGCTGTTCATGAATCCCGCCTACACCGAGCGCGGCTTCGCCGTCCTGTTCGAGGAAGCGGGCGCGAGCCACGTGACGGGCGAGCTCGAGATCGCCGACCGCGCGCGCTGGGTGATGGAGGTCGCGCGGCCCACCGCCGGCTCCACCGTCGTCGACCTCGGCTGTCACGACGGCCGCGTGCTCGCTCGCCTCGATCCGGCGCTGCGCAGGTTCGGCGTGGAGCGCGACGCGCACGTCGTGCGCGCCTGCGCCGGGCTCCATCCCGGCGTCGAGCTGCGCCAGGGCACGATCGAGGAGCTTTCGAGCGCGCTCGGCGGCGTCGAGCCCGACCTCGTCTGCCTGTTCCACGTGCTCGAGCACCTGCGCGACCCCCTGGCCGCGCTGCGCGCGCTGCGCCGCACGATCCCCTTGCGCAGTCGCCTCGCCGTCGAGGTGCCCGTGCTCGACCTCGCGCGCGGCCGCGACATCGTCGGCTTCCTCACCGTTCAGCACCTCACCCACTTCTCGAAGGCGTCGCTCGCGCGCGCCCTGGCCGCCACCGGCTGGGAAGCGACCGAAGCGTCGGGAGACGAGTCGGGCTGGCGCGTGCTCGCGCGCCCCGCGCCGGAGGCGCACGTCGCCGTCGGGCCGGAATCGAACGACGAGTCGCGCGCGGCCGCGCAGCGCTACCTCGCGGAACACGCCACCGTCGTCGCCGCCGTGCGCGAGCGCCTGGCGCGCCTGCCGCGCGGCGCGGACGTCGCGATCTTCGGCGCCGGGAACCACGTCGAGTACCTCGAGCGCCTCACGCCGCTGTTCCGCGATCGGGAGCGCCGCTTCGCGCTGTTCGACTCCGATCCGCTGAAGCAGGGCCGCGCGTGGCGCGGCATCGCCATCCACACGCCCGCCCTCCTGCGCGAGGTCGACTGGGCGAAGAGCGTGCTCGTGCTCTCGAGCTTCGGCTCGCGCGTCTCCATGGCCGAGGCCGCGCGCTCCTTCGGCGTACCGGCCGAACGCATCGTCTCCTGCTACGAGGACGCCTGACGTGCAGACGCTCAACATCCAGTGCGCGCCGCTCGAGCGCTTCCTGGCCGATCCGGGCCGCTTCGCGATCTTCGGCGCGTCGGCCTGCGGTCGCGGCGTTCACGACTGGCTCGTGCGCCACGGTGCGCGGGCGACGGCCTTCCTCGACAACGCGCGCAGCGGTGAGCTCGGCGGCATCGAGGTGCTCCCGCCGCGCGAGTGGGCGCGGCTCGAGCTCGAGACCGTGGTGATCGGCAGCATGTACGGCCGCGAGATGAGCGCCGAGCTCCGCGCGCTGGGCTTCACCGGCGCTGTGATCGACCTCTCGGCCCTGCACGTGGAGCGCTGGATCGGCCACTTCGACGCGCGCGTCGTGCGCGAGCGGGCCGACGCCGTCGCGGCCGCGCGCCCGCGGCTCGCGGACGAGTCGGCGCGCACGACCTTCGACCGCTTGCTGGCCTACCGGCGCACGCTCGACGCCGCGGCGCTGCCCGAGCCGAGCGTGCAGTACCGCCACGCGCGCGTGCCCGTGCTCACGGGCGAGGTCGTGCTCGACGGCGGCGCCTTCGACGGCCGCACGAGCGTCGCCTACCTCGACGCCATCGGAGACACGGGACACGTCCACGCCTTCGAGCCCGTCGCGGCGACTTTCGCCGCGCTCTGCGCGACGGTCGAGACCCGCGGGCTCTCCTCGCACGTCACGCCCTGGAAGCACGGTCTGTGGCACCGGCGCGAACGGCTCCTCGTGCGCACCGAGGAGGAGAACGCCATGCAGTGCCGCGTCCACGAGGACGGCGACGAGGAGATCGACGCGGTCACGATCGACGAGTGGGTCGCAGGGCAGGACCTCGCGCGGCTCGACTGGATCAAGATGGACATCGAGGGCGCCGAGCGCGAGGCGCTGCTCGGCGCGCGCGACACGCTCGCGCGCCTCGCACCGAAGCTCGCCATCTGCTGCTACCACCGGCCCGACGACCTGTGGGAGCTGCCCCTGTTGATCGGCGAGCTGATGCCCGGCGCGCGCCTGTTCCTCGGCCACCACTCGCAGAACCTCTTCGAGAGCGTCGTCTACGCGCTGCCCGCGGCATAGCCCGAGCGCAGCGCGCGCAGCGTCGAGCCGTCCGCTGCCGGAAACCTTCGGCTGGGCCCTCGACCCCGGGCAGTCCTTCCCTACGCCTTCGCGCCGACGCGGAAGGCGGTGACGACGTCGGATTCGGCCGTGCGGGCGCGTTCGTCGGCGAGGACGGCGGTGCCGCCGTCGGCGAGGAGCCAGCCGAGGGTGTCGGAGAGGGAGCTTTGTGTACGCGGCGCGGTGCTCGGGAGGATCTGCCACTCGAGGCGCGCGCGCGCGGAGGTGGCGGCGCGCTCGGCGCGGCGCATCGCGTCGTCGGCGGGGCGCTGGCGACCCTGGGCGTAGAGGAAGCGCGACGCGACGGCGCGCTCGGGCTCGGCGAGCTCGGGGAGCTCCTCGCCCAACGCGAGCGCGCACAGGGCGCCGTAGACGTCGACGCCCGCGAAGTCGAGCAGGCGATCGATCTTCGTGTCGAGCGCGAGGCCGACCTCGCTCACGAAGGGACCGTCTTTCGTCCACACGACGTCGGCG
The DNA here is from genome assembly GCA_964413535.1 of uncultured Planctomycetaceae bacterium. GTDB lineage: Bacteria > Planctomycetota > UBA1135 > UBA1135 > CAYPTB01. The sequence goes on from CAYPTB010000029.1 coordinate 186,160, forward strand.
CAGAACGACGTGTGCTCGAGGTCGAAGGCCTTCACGAGCAGGCCCGCGAGCTCGCCGAAGATCGAGCGGCGGCGGCGCTCCTCGGGCGTCAGGCCGGCGAAGGGCTCGAGGGTGAAGCCGCGCACGAGCGGCGGGTTGTGGCCGATCTCCTTGCGCGTCACGGCCAGAACGTGCACGCCGCGCGGCGTCGCGAGCGCATGGATCGAGTACTCGTCGCCGGCCACGAGCTCCTGCACGAGGATGCGGCCGTCGCCCGCGGCGGCGGCGAAGCGCGCGCGCAGGGCGAGCTCGGGATCGTTCGGCGCCGTGATCCACGCGCCGTCCGAGCCGGTGGCGGGCTTCAGCACGGCGCGCGTCGAGCGCTTCACGGCCAGGATCGCCTCGTCCGCGCCGAAGGAGACGACGGACTTCGGGTGCGGGATCTTCGCGGCGACGAAGGCGGTGAGCTGCGCGCCCTTGTCGAGCACGCGCTTGACCGCGTCGGGATCGGGCCCGCGCAGGCCGAGCGCGCGCGCGACGATCGCGGCGCTGAACAGCGCCTCGGGGGCCGCGGAGCCGGAGACGATGCCGCCGGGCTTCACGTCGGGACGCTCGCGCACGCGCACGAGCACCGCCTCGGGATCGCGCGAGCTGACCGCGTCGAAGCGCGGAGCGAGCGCGGCGGCCGGCGCCTGGGGGTCGAGGTCGAAGACCCACGGCGCGAGCTCGAGCTCGGCGGCGCGGCGAACGAGTGGAAGCTGCGAGCGGCCGCCCGCCAGCACGAGGAGCGGACCGCGAGGTCCCTGCACTTTCTTCGATCCCATCGACGCGTTCCTTTCGACTCCGGGACTCGCTCACCCTAGAGGTCGGAAGGCTCGCGATGAAGAGCGTGGTTGCGCGCTCGGGGCCGGGAGCTCCCACATCCGGGGTGATCCGTTCCCCGGCCCGTTCCGACTTCCTTGCTTCGAGCGGCGCCGTGCGGGACAGTTTTGCGATGACGCGGGAACGAGCGGTGGCCTTCGTCGTGGCGCGGCTCGGCTCGAAGCGCTTGGCGGCCAAGCACCTGCGGCGCATCGGGGACCGCACGCTGCTCGACTGGGTCGTGGGGCGGCTGGCGGAGTGCCGCGAGCTGGACGGGGTCGTGCTCGCGACGGCGGCGGAGCCCGAGAACCTGCCGCTCGTGCGCTTCGCGGAAAAGCGCGGCATCGAGTGCTTCTGGTACGAGGGGGACGTCGACCACGTCACGACGCGTCTGCGCCGCGCGGCGGAGCACGCGAACGCCGACGTGTGCGTGCTCGTGAGCGCCGACTGTCCGCTCGTCTACGCGCCGGGGATCGACTTCCTCGTGCGCGCGCTGCGCGCGGCGCCCGGCATGGACCTGGTCGGCGTCCTCGATGGCCCCGAGGGGCGGCGGGCCATGCTCGAGGGCTGCCAAGTCGCGCGGCGGCGCGCGTGGCAGCGAGCCGACGACCTGTCGGACACGCCCGAGCTCGCGCGGCACCAGTTCCCGGTGATGGGGCGGCGCGAGGAGCTCTTCCGCGTGCTCGCGACGGCGCTGCCCGACGCGCTGTACGCACATCCGCTGCGGCTCTCGGTCGACACCTGGGCCGACCTCGAGTTCATGACGGCGCTCCACGATCGGCTCATACGGCGCGGCGAGCCGTTCGAGCTGCCCGGAGCGCTGGCGCTGCTCGCGGCGGAGCCGGAGCTCGGCCTGATCAACGCGCACGTGCACCAGCGCGGCGCGGACGAGGTCGAGCGGCGCGCGCTGTTCGTCGTCGACCCCGATCCGCGGCGCGTCGAGCAGAACCGCGAGCTCGCGCTGCAGCTCGTCGAGCGCAAGGGCGTCGCGGTGACGCTCGTCGTCGACGGCGAGACCGCCCACGCGGAGCTCGCGGCGCGCGGCCTCTCCGTGATCTGGGGCGCGTTCGGTCGCAAGGCCGCGCAGCCGCCGCGCGGCATCGTGGCCGAGCCGTGGACGGGAGAGCTCGCGGGGTGCGATCTCGTCGTGCTCGACCTGGACGCGGAGCCCGGCCTCGCGGGCGGCTGGCGCGAGGGTCTGGCGGTGGGCACGGTCGCGGTGCTGTGCGAGCGCGCGCGCGAGTGGATGGGCGAGGCCGACCTCGTGCTCGACGCCTCGGGCATCGTGCGGCGCGAGATCCGGCGCGCCGCGCGAGAGGCGCACAAGGACGTGGACGTGCTCGTGCAGCTCCGCTCGGCCGAGCAACGTGGCGCCGTGGAACGTTTCGCCGAGCGCCACGGCTTGCGCGCCGTTTGCGCAGCGGGCGGATCCGACGCGGCGCAGGACGGAGACGGCGCGGTCGAGGACTACCCGGCCTGGCTCGCGCGCGCGCGCGTCCTCCTCACGGACCGTGGAGCGTGCGTGCGCGAAGCGCTCGCGGCCGGTACGCACCCCGTGTTGTGGGCCGCGCGCGAGGAGGCGCTCGGCTGGTTCGAGAAAGCGGGCGCGCCCCCGGCGATCGTCGAGCGCGAGTCGGATCTCTTCCTGCTGCACGGGCTCGTGTCGGCCGACGCGCCCGCCGTGCGGCCCCACGACACGACCGGCGCGCTCGTCGAGCGGCTGTGGAAGCGCGTCCTGCAGCGCGGCGCGCCCGAGCTCGCGACGGCGCGCGAGCGACGCGCGAAGACGCGCCGCTGAGTGCGCGGAGAGCCCACCGAACCGCTGCGACCCCAGGACCAAGAGCGGAAGCGCTCGGCTTCTCGGAGGGACGCGCGGGTACCTCGACGTTCACACGGGCCTGAACCCGACGGGTGAGATTCCGCGCCGAGGCGTCGATCGCTCGCGACCGGCGCTACAAGCACGCTCTACAAACTTCACGGGCACGCGCCGAGCGCGGGCGACCTTCACGCGACCGAACGAGTTTCGCCGCGCTCCGGGAGCGAGCTTCCGGTTGCGCGGGACGGAGGCGGCAACCGGCACATGGTTTGTCGCGCTCGGGCGGAAAGTACAAGAACGGCGTTCGCGGCGGCGCACGTCGCGACTTCCTGCAGCGAGGCTCGTCATGGAAGAGACACGGATCGGCGGGTCACACGCAGGGCACGGAGAGAAGGGCGTCGTGGCGAACGAACGGCGGGTGCGCATCGCCGCTCGGTCGGTGACTTTGGAGGGCGAGCTCGGGGTCCCCGATGCGGCGCGCGGCGTGGTCGTGATCGTCCACGGCAGCGGGAGCAATCGGCGCAGCCCCCGCAATCGCCCCCTCGCGCAGGTCCTGCGGGACGAAGGCTTCGCCACCCTGCGGGTGGACTTGCTGAGTCCCGAGGAAGAGCACGTCGACGCCTTCACGCGCCACCTGCGCTTCGACGTGGATCTCTTGGCGCGCAGGCTGATCGCGGTGACGGACTGGCTCGGGTCGCACGGCGAGACCTCCGAGCTGCACGTCGGTTGCTTCGGCGCCGGCACGGCCGCGGCGGCGCTCCTCATGGCGTCCACGCGGCGCTCCGATCGCATCGGTGCCGTCGTGTCGCGCGGCGGACGCCCCGACCTCGCGGAGGGCGTCCTGTCGATCGTGCAGACAGCCACGCTGCTGATCGTCGGGAGCAACGACGAGCCGGGGATCGAGCTCAACCAACATGCGCTGGAGCAGATCGCCGCGAAGCACAAGGAGCTCGCGATCGTTCCCGGCGCTTCGTACCTGTTCGACGAAGCGGGCACCCTCTCGGAAGTGGCTCGCCTCGCGGCCGCCTGGTACGGGCAGCACCTGTCGGTCGAAGTGGCCTTGCACTGACGGCCGACTCCTTTTCGTACCGCGCTACAGCGGCCACACGAGCGGCACGACCGTCAGCACGACCCCCATCGTGATCAGGTCGAGGATCACGCCGATCCTCAGGAAGTCGGCGAAGCGGTAGCCCCCGGGACCGAACACCATCAGGTTCGTCTGGTAGCCGAAAGGCGTCGCGAAGCCGCAGGAAGCGGCGACCATGATCGCGATCAGGAACGGCTGGTAGTCGAGCCCGAGCGAGCGCGCGGTCGCCATCGCGATCGGGTACATGAGGGCCGCCGTCGCGTTGTTGGAGAGCAGCTCCGTCAAGCACATCGTCGTGACGTAGATGGTGGCCAGCACGAGCCACGGATGATCGTTTCCGATCGCGGCCACGGCTCCCGTCGCGATGCGGTCCGCGAGACCCGTCGTGCGCATGGTCTCGCCCAACCCCAGCGCGGCCGCGATCGTGATCAGGACCTCCCAGTCGATGCCGCGCCGCGCCGCGTTCGTGTTGCAGCAGCCGGTGACGAGCATCAGCGCCGCGGCCAAGAGCCCCGCGTGCACCATGGACAGCCACTCGAACCCGGCGACCACGACCATGGCGAGCAGGATGGCGATCGCGACGAAGGCCTTCTCGTGACCGGGGGGCGTCGAGTCCTCGATGCGCGAGAGGAGGAAGAAGTCCTTCGAGTTCCTCTGTCCGTCGTAGAAGTTCGGATGGGCCTCGAGCAGGAGCTGGTCGCCCGGCTGGAGCACGATGTCGCCGATCTTCTTGCGAATGCGTTCGCCCGAGCGCGCGACGGCGATGACGGCCGCGTTGTAGACCGAGCGGAAGCGGCCGTCGCGAACCGTCATCCCGACCAGCGGGCAACTGTTCGACACGACGGCTTCGATCAGGCAGCGCTCGGACCTCGGCGCGTCGAGCTTGAACACCTGCGTGGTCGCGGGGCGCAGCCCGCGCAGCTTCTGCAGCTCGAGCACCGAGTCGACGACTCCCACGAACAGGAGCCGATCGCCCGCGGCGAGCACCTCGCTCGACGCGACGGCCGGCATCGCGCGGCCCCCGCGCTCGATCTCGGCCAAGTACACGCCGGGCAAGCCGCGCAGCCCGGCCGCCTCGATGCTCTTTCCGACGAGCGGGCTCGTCGCATCCACCTCCATCTCGATCGTGTACTCGCGCGGATCGCTCGACGTGCTGAGCGAGGGCTTGCGGTCGGGCAGGAGCCAGCGGCTCGTCGCCATGATGAAGCCGATGCCCACGATCGCGCATGGCACGCCCACCCAGGCCATGTCGAACATGCCGAGCGCCGAGCGATCCCCTGTCTCGGCGACGAGCAGCCCGTACACGACCATGTTCGTGCTCGTGCCGATCAGCGTGCACGTCCCGCCGAAGATGGTCGCGAACGACAGAGGGATGAACATCTTCGACGGCGCGATGCCGGTGCGCTTGCACAGGTCCGAGACCACCGGCATGAACATCGCCACGATCGGCGTGTTGTTCAGGAAAGCCGACAGGCCGGCGGCGGGGAGCATGAGCCGCAGTTGCGCCCCCGCGACGGACTTCGGCCGGCCGAGCAGCGGCCGCGTCAGGAGGTCCATCGCCCCCGTTCGCGACAGGCCGGCGACGACGACGTACAGGACGGCCACGGTGACGAGCGCCTCGTTGCCGAGTCCCGCCACGAGTCTCGCCGGGGTCGGGAAGGCGTCGGAGAACAGCCCGGCCGTCATGAACACCGCCACCGCGGCGACCACGACCATGTCCGTCGCCTGGTTCCGCGCGAGCGCGAGGACCATCAGCGCGAGGACGGCGAGCGTGAACCAGGCTTCCCAGTTCATGGGGACGGAAGGATATCGACGCCGAGGCTCGAGCGACCGAACCCGAAGCGGACGCGGACTTCAGAACACCGATCACGTGCCTCGGAGCCGACGAACGGTGCGGACGACGCGTGGAAGTCGCGCCCTCGAAGAGATGCTCTCACTCGTTGGCTCGCGCGACGGCGGCCACCCTTCGGCGTGCGCCGTGCAATCTCGCGCCTGGAGCTACGCGCGAGCCGAGATCAGAACGCGATACCGGCGAAAGCCGTGAGCTGCACGCTGTCGACGTCCGAGTCGACGGCGCCGAGGTCGAGGTCGGAGCCCAGGCCGGCCCGCGCGTCGAGGCCGAGGCGCACGGGTCCCAGCCGGATCCCCGCTCCCAAGCGCGCGTAGTAGCCGAGCGCCGAGTCCGAGTCGCCCGCGCTCATTCCGCCGCTCGTGGCGTCCAGGTCGCCGTCGGCATAGTTCAACCCGACCGCGCCGTAGGGCTCGATCAGGAACTTCCACGGCGTCACGCGCACGCCGAGGAAGTAGTCGTCGATCGCGAGATCCACGTCCGTCAGCGTGCCGGAAGAGCTCGCATCGTCCTCGGCGTGGAACCAACCGCCTTCGACCCCGAGCCAGGGCAGGCTCGTGTCCACCACCGCGTCCAACCCGTAGACCGTCAGCTCGTCGACGTCGTCGAAGTCGCTCGAGTCGAGCGAGCGCACGCCGCCATAGGCGTTGATCGAGTTCCCGCCTCCTCCGAGACAACCCGACGACAACGCGGCGACGACGAGGAGCGCGATCGAAGTGAGGCTCTGGGACATGGAGGTGATCCTGGAAAGGGTGACGGGATGGACGGACGTGGGCGCGATTGAACCGCGTCCGCTCGCGGAAGGCAAAGACACGGGCCCGAACACCACCGGCCGCCGGAGGAAAGAGCGTCGACGAGGGCGGTTGGGCGAGCCGCCCGAGCGGAGCCCACGGACATCGGTTGCCGAGCGCTTGCTATCCTGGCGCGCGAGCGACCGGCTCGAACGACCTCGACTGCCGCCATGCGATTCGAAGTGATCGTGGACGAAGTCGCTCTCGCTCGGGAGTGCGTGAGGGCCGGCAAGGCGCCCCGCACGACACTAGATCAAGTACTTCACCGCTGCGAAGCCCGCGACGAGCAGTACTCCGAGGCCGATGGTGACGAGCTCGAAGTAGCGGTCGAGCCACGTCTTCACCGTCGGGCCGAGGAAGAAGATGGCCGTCGCGACCAGGAAGAAGCGCGCGCCGCGTCCGAGGATCGAGGCCACGATCAACGTCGGGAGGGCCACTTCGAAGACCCCCGACGCGATGGTGAACACCTTGTACGGGATGGGCGTGAACGCGGCGCCGAAGATGGCGAGGAAGGCGTGATCGTTGTACCCCGCTTCGACCTTGGCGAACGCCTCGTGCGTGAAGCCCGGAACGTAGTCGAAGAAGAGCCAACTGATGCGCGACCACAGGGTGAGGCCGATCCACCAGCCGAGGATGCCCCCGAGTGCGGACGCGGCGGTCGAGACGGCCGCGTAGAAGAACGAGCGCTTGGGGCGGCTGACGGAGAGCGCGATCTGCAGCACGTCCGGCGGGATCGGGAAGAACGAGCTCTCCGCGAAGGAAAGCACCGCCAAGGCCGGCGTCCCGTAGGGCGTCTCGGCCCACGACAGGACCCACAGGTAGAGCCGCTTCACGACGTTCGGTCGGCGCGGGACGGCGGTCTGGCTCTCGGCTTCCAGCGTCATGGATCGCTTCGTCGGCTCACGAGCCCCGAGAACGATAGCGGCGCGGGGACGGATTGGCGACGCACGGAGGGAACTTTCGGATGACGTCCTGGATGTGGGGGGTTTTTGCGATCCTCGTGGTCGTGATGCTCGCCCTCGATCTCGGGTTCCACCGGGAGGCGAGCCCCGCCCGGATGCGCGCGGACGTGCTGTGGAGCGTGGCCTGGGTGGCCGTGGCCGTGGCCTTCGGCGGCGTGCTCGCGCTCGTGCTCGACGAGGGCGGGAAGCGGTCGGCCGAGTACTTCGCGTGCTACGTCACCGAGAAGACGCTGAGCGTGGACAACCTCTTCGTCTTCGTGGTGATCTTCCGCTACTTCGGCATCCCCACCGCCAGCCAGCACCGGGTGCTCGTGTGGGGGATCCTGGGAGCGCTCGTGCTGCGCGGGCTCTTCATCTGGCTCGGCCTCGAGCTGATCGAGCGCTTCACCTGGACGAGCTACGTGCTCGGCGGATTCCTGATCTTCACCGCGATCCGCATCGCCCGGGAGGGCGGGCAGGAGGTCCACCCGGAGGGCAATCCCTTCCTGCGCATGTGTCGCCGCTTCCTACCGATCGAGCTCGGCCTGCACGGGACGAAGTTCGCGATCAGGAAGGACGGGAAGCTGTACTTCACCCCGCTGTTCCTCGCCCTGATCGTCGTCGAGACGACCGACGTCGTCTTCGCCGTGGATTCCGTGCCGGCCGCGCTCGCACTCTCCTCCGATCCGCTCGTGCTCTACACCTCGAACGTCATGGCCGTTCTCGGGCTGCGCGCGCTGTACTTCGTCGTCGCGGGGATGATCGACCTCTTCCACCACCTGCGCTACGGGCTCGCGGGCGTCCTCGCGCTCACGGCGATCAAGATGATCCTGAAGGAGCACGTCGAGATCCCGATCGGTTACGCCCTCGGTGCGGTCGTCCTCGTGCTCGCCGCTTCCATCGTGTCCTCGCTCGTGTTCCACGACCCGCGGAAGAAGACCGACGGCGAGTAGCCCCTGCTCGACCCATGTCGCACTCGCCGCACGGCCATCGATCGATCCTCGCCGGTCTCGCGCTCGGAGCCCTGGCCGGCGCTGCCGCGAACGCTCTGGCGCGCGAGGACGAAGGCGTCGAGCTCCTCGTCTCGCGCGCGGTCGACGCCGTTGCCTACCCCGTCGGTCAGGTGTTCCTGCGGCTCCTGTTCCTCGTCGTCGTGCCGCTCGTCTTCGCGTCGCTGGCCGCGGGCGTGGCGCGTCTGGGCGACGTCGAGAAGCTCGGCCGGCTCGGCGCGCGCACGCTCGCCTTCTTCCTCGTGACGATGTCCCTCTCGGCCGTGCTCGGCATCTTCGCCATGGACGTGTTCCGGCCCGGCACGGGCTTCGACGAGAGCGCGCGCGCGGGGCTCGTCATCGGATCGGGAGAAGCCGTGGCGAAGGTCGAGAGCGCGGCGGCCGCGCGCAGCACCGACTCGCTGCGCGGCGTCGTCACCGAGATCCTGGACGCCTTCCTGCCGCGCAACGTCCTGAAGGCGGCAGTCGAGATGCAGATGCTCCCGCTGGTCGTCTTCGCCCTCGTGTTCGGCGCCGCCCTCTCGCTGCTCGAGGAGCGCCGGCGGACGCCGCTGCTCGACTTCTTCGACGCCATCGTCGGCACGATGGAACGCATCGTCGGCTTCGCGATGAAGCTCGCGCCGATCGCGGTCTTCTGCCTGATCTTCGCGACGATCGCCCAGTTCGGCGTCGAGCTCCTGGGGAAGCTCGCCTTCTACGTCGCCATCGTCCTCGTCTGCTACCTGATCCAGCTCTTCCTCCTCTACCCCGTGCTCGTCGTCATCTTCGCTCGGATGAACCCGCGCGTGTTCCTGCAGCGCATCGCGCCCGTCATGGTGACGGCTTTCGCCACGTCGTCGTCGAGCGCCACGCTCCCGACGTCGCTGCGCGTCGCCCAGACCGAGCTCGGCATCCGTGGGCCGGTGGCGGGTTTCGTCCTCCCGCTCGGCGCCACCATGAACATGTGCGGCACGGCGCTGTTCGAGGGCGCGGCGGTGCTGTTCGTGGCCCAGGTCTTCCAGGTCGACCTCTCGCTCGCCGACCAGGCCTTGGTCGTGCTCCTGTGCGTGCTCTCTTCCGTCGGCGCGGCGGGCGTTCCGGGCGGATCGCTGCCGCTCATGATGATCGTCATGGATCAGGTCGGCGTGCCGCCGGACGGCATCGGGATCATCCTGGGCGTCGACCGCCTGCTCGACATGGGCCGCACGGTCGTGAACGTCAGCGGCGACCTCGCCTGCGCCGCGTACATCGAGCGCGTGGAGCGCGAGCGGCTGGCCTGACCCGCCGGCGCGCGCCGCGGTAGGATCGACCGCATGTCAGGGACCCGAGACTTCTACCGCCGCACGTGGGAGGACGGGGCGCCCGAGCACCGGGCGCTGTGGGCGGCGAAGCGGATGCTGCACGAGGCGGGGCATCCCCTGCGCGATTGGGCGGCGTGGGTGCTTTCGGGCTCGAGCGACTGACGGCACCGACCGGGTCCGTCCCCTTTTGCCCGCGCGCGTCCGGAGACTAACCTTCCCGGGTGGCGCCCCCGCCGAAGCACGCGTCGGATGCTCGACGGACGGCGCTCTGCACCGCGGGGGCAGGTCTCGTCCTCCTCGCGTGCGCCGCGTACTACGCGCTCGGTGTCTGGCAGCTCCAGCACAAACTGCTCGACGACGGCTACATCGTCTTCCGCCTGGCCGAGAACCTCGCCGCGGGGCACGGCATCGTCTGGAACCCGGGCGGCGAGCCGACGGAGAGCTGCACGAGCTTCCTCTACCCGTTCGCGATGGCTGCGCTGGTCCGCCTGGGAGCGAGCCCGTTCGCGAGCAACCTCGCGCTCTCGGCAGCCTCGGCGCTGGCGGTCGTGGGGCTCGCCTTCGCGACGCTCCGGCGCGGGCTCGCGCGCCACACCGTGGCGGGCGCCGCCGTCCTCGGGAGCTATCTGCTCGACGTCAAGGCGGTCATCCGCGGCTCGGTGAGCGGGCTCGAGACGGCCTTCTTCTCCTTCGTCGTCCTGTTCGCGTGGCACGCCGCCCTGCGGCTCGTCGAGCGACCCGGGCGCGGGCGCGCGGCCGTCCTCGGACTCGCCTGCTTCGCCGCCGTGCTCGGCCGGCCGACGGGAGCGCTCTTCGCCGCCGCCCTGCTCGCCGTCCTCGCCGCGCGCTCGGTCTTCGGTCGGTCGCGCTCGGCGCAGGGACGCGAGGCGGTCCTGCTGGCGGGCGCGATCTTCTCCGTGTGCGGGCTCGCGTTCGCCGCGTTCAAGCTCTCCTACTTCGGCTACCTGCTCCCGAACTCCTTCCACCTCAAGGGGCGCGACGTGTCGAGCCTCGGCGCGCCCACCGCGCTCGAGTACCTCGGCCGCGTGATCGTACCGTTCATGCCCTTGTGCGCCGTCGCCCTGGCGGCCGGCTGGAGGCGCATCCTCGATGCGCTGCGCGACCCGGCGACGTGCACGCGCGCGCTGGTCACCGCCCTGCCGCCGCTCGCCTTCCTCGTCTACTACGGCTGGTTTGCCGACGTCCCGCACGCCGCCTACCGCTACTTCGTGCCCGTGCACGCCTTCGTGCTCGTCGGCGTCGCGGCACTGCTCGTCCCGCTGCACGGCGCGCGCCCGACCGTCGCCGCCCTCGGCGTCATCGCGGCCTTGGGCGGGCTCGTCTACGCCGCCGCCGCGAGCTACGGCTTTGGCCTGACGTGGCCCGCGACCGTCAAGCCGCCCTCGCGGCTCGTGGCCCACATGGAGCGCTTCGGCCGCGAGCTCGGCGCGACCAGGCTCGGGACCCGGGCCGCGCTGATCAACGACTCCGCGGGCGCGCTCCCCTGGGCGAGCGGCTTCCGGCACGTCGACCGCACCGGCCTCGCGGACAACTTCCTCTCGGGGCGGGACGATCCGACGCCGCAGGAGCGCGAGGCCTACATCTGGTCGCAGAACGCAGACGTCTACTTGGGCTTCGAGCCCCAAGCCTCTCCGAACGTGGAGCGCGTGGAGGACGAGCCGCTCATGCAGACGCGCTACGTGCGCCGGTCTCTCCTCGGCCGCGACAAGAGCGAAGTGGACCGACGTACCTTCGGCGGGAGCCCGGAGATCACGCACCTTCGCATGCGCGAGTTGCGCGATCGCTGGCACCTCGTCGGCTTGCTCGAGGACTCCGCCTACTGGGAGAGCTACTGGAAGTTGTGGCTCTTCGCCTACGTGCGCCGGGACTCGCCGCACTTCGACGAGTTGGTCGGCGCCCTCGAGGACTCGATCGACTGCGAGGCGCACGAAATCGACCTCGATGCGTCGCTGAGCGAGGCCCCGCTTCCGGCAGCCATGACCGAGGAAGCTCAGGCGCGCCTTCGACTGCGGGCCAAGTCCGCAGACGATTCGGACTGAGGGGCGCGCTCCGGCCACCGATGGCGACATGAGTCGGTCTCGACACCGGATGCGAATCGCGCACCCCCGCAGCTACGCACTATTCGCGGCTGTCGCATTCGGGGTAACTGGGTAGCTTGGGACCGCCGGCGCGCGCGCGGGAGCCGCGGAGGGGGGCCGGTAATCCTCTCGAGTCCCCGCACCTTCAGGAGCAAGCATGACCACGGGATCTCGTTGCCTCGTCCTGTTCGCAGCCACGTGTTGCGGCGCGACCGCTTCGGCTCAAGGCCTCGATTCGGCTTCATCGGCAGTTTCGACACCCGTCCTGGGTTCGACCTTCCGCTCGATCGACGGGACGTCCAACAACCTCACGCACCCCAGGTGGGGAGCTGCGAACGTTCCACTCCTGCGGCGCTCCGCGGCGGGCTACGCCGACGGCTTGACCTCACCTGGAGGCGCCACGCGGCCCAGCCCGCGAGCGGTCAGCAACGCCCTCTGCGCCCAATCCGGCTCGTTCCCGAATGCGGAGGGAGCCTCCGACTTCGTGTGGCAGTGGGGTCAGTTCGTCGACCACGACCTCGACCTGACCGGGGGAGCCAGCCCAGCCGAGCCCTTCGACATCCAGATCCCGCTGGGCGATCCGTTCTTCGATCCGTTCAGCACGGGCACGGAGACGATGGCCCTGTCCCGCTCGAAGTACCGCATCGACGCCGTGGGTATGCGTCAGCAGATGAACGAGATCACGGCGTACATCGATGCGTCGATGGTCTACGGATCGGACGTCCCGCGGGCGCTCGAGTTGCGCGCGCTCGACGGAACCGGACGACTCGAGGTGAGCGCGGGTGACCTCATGCCCTTCAACCTGAACGCCTTTCCGAACGCTCCCACGGAGTTCGACCCATCGATGTTCCTCGCCGGCGACGTGCGCTCCAACGAGCAGAACGGGCTGACGGCGCTGCACACGCTCTTCGTGCGCGAGCACAACACCTGGGCCGACCTGTTCGGGATCCTGCTGCCGCTCTCGGACGACGAGACGCGCTATCAGCTCGCCCGCACGATCGTCTGGGCCGAAGTCCAGGCCATCACCTACAACGAGTGGCTGCCCGTGCTCATCGGCCCGAACGCTCTCCCGCCCTACACGGGTTACCGGCCGGCCACGAATCCCGGCGTCGCGAACGAGTTCTCGTCGGCGGCCTTCCGCGTGGGACACACGCTCTTGAGCCCGACGCTCTTGCGCCGGGACGCCCTCGGGAACCCCATCGCGGCCGGTGACCTTCCGCTCCAGAGCGCCTTCTTCAACCCCGGCGCGATCGTCACCCACGGGATCGAGCCGCTCCTGCGCGGGCTCGCCATGCAGCCTGCCCAAGAGGTCGACCCTCTGATCGTCGACGACGTGCGCAACTTCCTGTTCGGGCCCCCGGGAGCCGGCGGATTCGACCTCGCTTCGCTGAACCTGCAGCGCGGTCGCGACCACGGGCTCGCCGACTACAACGCGATGCGCCGCGGCTACCGCCTCCCGCTCGTCACCGACTTCGACGAGATCACGTCCGATCCCGCCCTGGCACTGGCCCTGGAGAACACCTACGGCTCGGTGGACGACATCGACTCGTGGGTCGGAGGCCTGGCCGAGGACCACGTGACCGGCGCGCTCGTCGGCCCGCTGATCCAAAGGGTGCTGATCGACCAGTTCACGCGCGTGCGCGACGGCGACCGCTTCTGGTACCAGCTCCACCTCGACCCGAGCTTCGTGTCGCTCGTCGAAGCCCAGACCCTGGCGGTGATCATCCGCCGCAACACCTCGATCGGCAGCGAGCTACAGGACGACGTGTTCCACGCCCTGGTCCCTTGACCCATCGCGCCCGGACCGGGGAACATGGGCCCGGCGCCAAGACGGCCCGTGAGCGCAAAGCTCGCGGGCCGTTCTCGTTCCAACCACCCCACGACGTCAGCGCGAAGAGCGCGGCACGAGACGCACCTCGTGGTCGCTGAACCCCCCCGGCGGAACGTCGCTTCCGCGCGACGGCCGAGGCTCGCCGACACCCGTCGAATGTCTCGGGCTGGAGCTCCGCGCCGCAGGAGGTCAGAAGAATTCGATGTCTCCCATCGTCTGGTACCAGCGCGCGTGCAGCCAATCGCGGTCGACGTGGGGGCGGTTCCAGCGCGCGACGCATTGGTAGGTCGTCGGGTGCATGAAGAAGCCGTACTCGGTCTGGAAGCGGCGCAGCGCCTCGCAGGCGGGAGAGAACCAGGTGACGAGGTACGGCCGCTCGCGTTCGCGCGCATAGCGCAGGGCAGCGGAGAGGAGCGCGCGCTCCGCGTCGAGGTCGCCGCGCGGCACGAGCCATTCGGCGAGCGCCGCCACGTCGGGGTGCCAGCCGCCCTCGCGCAGCACGCACACGCCGCGCAGCGCGCCGTCCGGAGCGCGCGCGCCGAGCAGCGTGTAATCGACGCGCGGATGGTCGCGGTAGCGCCAGCCGAGATAAGTTGCGTCACGGACGACGGCCACTCGAAAGTCACGGGCGCAGACCTCCCACAGCCCGTCGACCTCGGCGCCGAGCGTGCAGGGTTCGACTCGCACTTCCTCTGGAGCGTGGAGCTCCCCCGAGGAGTCGCGGACGAGGAACGTCAGGTCGAACAGGGCCTGGGCGTAGTGGCGCAGCGTGACGCGGCGCAGCGCCGGCTCCGGGATCCCGTACGCGACCACGCCGCCCTCCTGCAGGTGGTCGTGGATCAAGGTCTGCGCCATGCGGATCATCGTGCGATGTCCCGCCATGCGGCCGCGCAGCGCGGGGTCGATAGCCGCGTCGCACATGCACAGGCCGAAGCTCCGTTCGCCGTCGAAGCGCATGCCGAGACGCACGCTCCCGTACATCATGCGGCAACGGCCGTCGGCGTCGAAGGCGCCGAGCAACGGAGCGGAGCCGCCCGGAGGGCCGTCGAAGCGCCAGCGGAACCACGCCAGGTCCCAGAGCGGAGGGCCGAACGAGCGTCGATGGAGAGCCAGGAACTCGTGCTCGTCGCCGGCGCGGTACGGGCGTACGGCGAGCTCGGTCAACGGCGTGACACCTCGATGACGATCTCCTCGTAGCCGAGATCTCCGCGCGCGTGGCCGCGGTCGAGGCTCGCGACGTTGGCGCAGAACTCGTCGAGCTCGTACTCGATCCCGGCGGGCGTCGGGGGCGAAGCGCCGTCGCCACGGAGTCGGGCGACGAGCTCGGCGCGCTTCGCCGCGAGCGCGGCTCCGAAAGCCGCGTGCCACGCCGCGACGGCTCCGTCCAGAGCCGTCTCCTCCACCACGGTCAGACCGGCGCGCAGCGCGGCTTCGCGCAGCGCGCCGCGCTTGTGGAACGGGACGTCGCTCCACGCCGCGTCGACGCACAGGACCGGATCGAAGCACACGATGCGGCCGCCCGGTCGGAGGCGCGAGCACGCTAGCGCGAGGAGCGCGGCGAGGTCGGGGAAGTACTGGCGCACCTCGAGCAGGACGATGGCATCGAAGCGCTCGTCCGACGCCGGCGTCGCAGCCGTGAGATTCCCGGCGCGCATCGCGAGTCGATCCCGGTTCCCGAGCTGGGCTCGGCCGAATGCGACGGCCGGCGACGAAGGATCGATGCCCATCACGACGTGGCCGCGCGCGGCGAGCAGAGCGGCCGTGCCGCCCATGCCGCAGCCGACGTCGAGCACGCGCTCGCGGTCGGTGATCCGCTCGGCGCAGCGCTGCGCCAGACGCTCCATCGCCCCTCCCAGCGCGACGCCGTCACACCGCTCGACTTCGGCTGTGTCGAAGAGCCCGCAGTGGTAGTGCAACGTGCCGGTCAGTGCGTGGAGGATGTGCAGCGGATGAGGAGCGCGGGGTGCGACGTCGTTGGTCAGCTCCCCGTGCCCCGGGCCGTGGTTCGCGCGGTGTTCCCGATCGAATGGCGTGGGGTTCAGCGAGCGAGCTCCGAGTGGGAAAGGAGGGCTCTGGATTCGCGCGGTACGCGGCCAGCGAACGACGACAAGAGAGCCTACTTCACCGCCCGAACCTCGGGAACCCGCGCCGCGCGGAACGTCCGGCAGCGCCTCATTCCCACGAGCGCTCGGGCAGGTAGACGCCCAGGGTCCCGCTGCGATCCCGTACGACGAGCTTCTGCTCCCACACGAACTCGTGGTAGCGGCACACGCCGGTCCGATCGAGGAGCCACGCGTCGATCAGGTAGGTCCCCGACAAGAGGGCGAGCTTCGGCAAGCGCAGGATCACGACGCCGGAGGCGTTCACGGTCGGTCTGCCGTCGGCCAGCGTCGACACGCCGGCGCACAGCACGCCGTCCTCGCGCCGGAACCCGATCGCGAGGTGCAACCCGTCCTCGAAGCCGTTCGGGGACTCGATGGAGACCCGCACGGCGAGATCGTCGCCCGTCCACGCTCCAGCGGAAACGACCGCGCCGTTCCCGTCGACGAGCTCGAGGCCTTGGATGCGCGGGGTTCCCTTCGCTGGTGCGACGGGACGCTCCGGCGCGGCGAGTCCGGACCCCGTCTGGCTGTAGAAGTACGCCGCGGTCACGTCGACGACGTCCCCCAGCCCCGCGCACCTCCCATCGCGCAGCCACAAAGCCTCGTCGCAGAGCTGGCGCAGGTCGTAGATGCTGTGGCTACAGAACAGGATCGTCGTGCCGGCCTGCTTGATCGCTCGAATACGCTCGATGCATTTCTTCTGGAAGGAGACGTCACCCACTGCGAGCACTTCGTCCAGGATCAGCACGTCCGGGTCCATCAGCGCGGCGGCGCTGAAGGCGAGACGCATCGCCATGCCCGACGAGTACGTGCGCACGGGCTCGTCGACGTGCCCTCCGAGCTCGGAGAATTCGACGATCGCGTCCAACCTGGGAACGATCTCGCGCCGCGAGTAACCGTGCATCAGCGCCTGGCGCACGACGTTCTCGCGTCCGGTGAGCGCGAGCTCGACACCGATCCCGAGCTCGAGCAGCGAGAGCACGCGACCGACGGTACGGAAGCGCCCAGCGGTCGGGGTCGTCGTGCGCGAGAGCACCTTCAAGAGCGTCGACTTGCCCGAACCGTTCGCGCCGCACAATCCGAGCACGGCGCCGCGCGGAACGCGCAGGTCGAGGTCGCACAGCGCCCAGAGCTCCGAGTGTCCGGAGAAACGGCCGAGCGTCAGCCACTCGAGCACGCGCCGAGCGGGAGTCGCGTAGAGGTCGTAGCGCTTGCCCAGGCGCTCGGCCTCGACGGCGTACTCGGTCATCGCGGGACCACCCTGACCGTCTCGGGCACCGGGTCGGCCGCCAAGGCCTCGATCACCGCGCGGGCGACTTGCTCCGGGCTCAGGAAGAGGTGGGGATACGAGCGCTGCACGCGTTCGGCGAACTCGGGCGGCACGACCGAACCCTCGAAGTCGGGGACCTCGTCCGGATCCATTCCGAGGCTTGCGGCCAGCTCGCGCACGCGCGCGACGGGCAGGCTCCGGCCGATGCTCGTCATCGTCTGACCCGGCTCGACGACCACCACGCGCACTCCACTCTCCGCGAGCTCGACGCGCAACGCGGCCGAGAAAGCGTGCACGGCGTGCTTGGACGCGCTGTAGACGGCGTCGCCGGGAGTCGGGTCGCGACCCGCGAGCGAGGAAACGTTGACGAGGATTCCGCCCCCGCCCGCCATCGCGCGCGCCGCCTCCCGACATCCCACGAAGAGGGCGAGCGCGTTCGTCTCGAAGAGCTCGCGCCAGTCCTCGCTGTCGCCTTCGAGCACCGAGCCCGGATGCGCCACCCCGGCGTTGTTGACCATCACGTCGAGACCGCCGAAGGCATCGAGCGCCCGCGCGACGAGCGAGCGGACGACAGCCTCCTCGCGCACGTCCCCCGCGAGCGCGTGCGCCTCGCTCCCCGCCGCGCGCAGCTTTGCCGCGACTTCGTCCAGCCGCGCCTGCGAGCGACCGCCCAGAACGAGCCGCGCACCCTCCGCGCCGAGCCCGAGCGCCAGTGCGCGGCCGATTCCGCTCGAAGCCCCGGTGACGACGACGGACCACCGGGCGAAACGGCGGCTCATGCCTCCGGCGCCCCCGGCTCGAAGCCTCCGGTCGCGCCCTTGCGCCGCCCGATCCCGGGATCCGCGTCGAGCGCGAGAGGTTCGACCCAACCCGCTGCGTCGAAGCGCCGCGGCTCGTCGCGCAGGATCCGCCCCATCAGGCTTCGGAAGCCCTCGTAGAAGGTGAACCCCTGGCACGAGCGACACAACTCGTAGGACGGCTCGTGCACGATGGAGTCGAGATCCTCTACGGTGCCGAGTACGTTCGTGCCGAATTCGTCCATCGCGCACGGCACGACGCGGCCGTCGAAGAGGATGCACACGAAGTTGCGGTCGAGGTAGTCGCACTTCGGCCGCCAGCCCACCGGCCGCGGCCGCTCGGGACCGACTGTGCCGGCGAACGTGTGCAGGAGCTGGTGCTCGATGCCGTATTCGAGGATCGCGCGCGGGTCGGAAGGCACTTCCGTCGGCTCCAGCCGCCGGCCCCAGTACACGATCCCGTGTCGCATCGCGAGCTCGCGACACTCGCGGTACGCCGCCTCTCCGGCGGTGGTGTGGAACGCGATGCACAGCCAGCGCAGACCGCGCTCGATGAGCTCGCGCAGCCGCACGCGGGTCAGTGTCTCGCCGTTGGTCGAGAACCCCGGATTCAGCCGCGCCTCGGCGGCGAGCTCCACGAAGCGCGGAAGCTCGGGGTGCAACAAGGGCTCGCCGAAGTGGTGCAGGATCATGAAGTTCAACGGCGAGAGCTTCTGCATGTGCAGCACGACCTTGCGGAAGGTCTGCTCGCTCATCAGGCCCTTGGGGCGTTCCGAGAACGTCAGCGGACAGTAGTTGCAGACGAGGTCGCAGACGTTCGTGAGCTCGATGTGGTAGAGGAACGCCACGGGTCACTTCGGCGGGTCGGGCAGGTACGGAACGGTCGACCGCTCCTCCCCGCGAACGAGGCGCCAGTCGCCGCCCTGTGCGCGCAAGCTCAGTGCGGTCCAGGTCTCGCGCAGCGCGTCGTACACGGAGTCGTCCCCCCAAGGGATCCCGAGTTGGTCGCGCAGCACTTCGAGCGGACTGTTCTGCGGCAGCGGCGGGTGGCTCGCGAGCACGGCTTCGAGATCCCGCTCGAGGAGCGCGGCATCGAAGGATCTCGACAACCTCACGAGGGGCAGTCCTTCCCGCGGCGAGTGGGTCATTCGAGGGGGAGCGGCCGCCCTCCCCCAGCATAGAGCCGCGGCGCGGGCGCGGGAGTCCCGACCACCCCGACCTCCGGCTCGCCGGCGATCGAGCGGCACGCCGCGCAGACGGTGAGCAGGAAGAGCGGCTGCGTGTGCATCCACAGCCGCGCCGCCGCCGTGTCGAGGTGCCACTCGAACGGCTGCGGGGTGAGCGCCAGCGCCACGGTATAGACCAGGACCTGGGCGCCGAGCAGCGCGAGCGCGAACGCGATCCGGCGCCGACGACGCGAGAGCGCGAGCCCCACGGCGACGAGCAACGCGCCCACGGGCCACAGGCACCCCCACTCGAGGTGACCCGCGGTGTCGCGGGCGAACGGCAGGCCGCGGAAGCGCGCCAGCACCGCGCCGACGCGCGCGAGCCTCCCGAAGGCGCTCGAGCTCGCCGCGCCGCTCCAATACGCGTCCTCGATCCCGTGCGCGATTCGGAACAGCGGCCACGCGGCGGTCAGCACGCCCACCAGCAATACGGCGAAGGCGATCGCCGCGCGTCCCGCGCCGGCGCGCCGCATCAGGTACGCGAGCACGGGCAGCGCGAGCACGGCGAGAGCGATGCCTTCGTTCTTCGTCCAGGCGCATGCGCCGAGCGCGAGCGCGGCGGAGATCGCGGATCCAAAGTTCCCGCGCTCGAGCATGCGCTCCGCCTCGACGATCACGAGCAGCAAGGCGCCGGTGAGACGCAGGTCCGCGAAGCCCCAGGTCGCGTGCAGGTAGCCGACCGGCCATGCAACGAACAGGGTCGCGACCGGCGCCGCCCAGCGCGGCGGCAACCGGCGATACGCGAGCTCGATCACGAGCAGCCACAGAGCGAGGCCGGCCAGCGCGAAGAAGGGCTCGATCGCGAGCGAGCGCGCGTCACCGGCGGCGAGGAAGAGCAACGCCTCGTTCGACGCGAGCAGCGGCGGGTACTCGACGTGCCGCGCGTCGATCTCGTTCAAGAGCTCCGCGGGAGCGAGCGAGCCCTCCGTCTCGAACACGCGCGCGACGACGGCGAAGTTCTCGAGGCCGTCGCCCCAGTAGAGGGGAACGAGCAGTCCCTGCACCAGGCTCGCCCCGAAGAGCACAGCGGCGAACGCCGCGACCAGGCGCCGCCCTGGGGGTCCGCGGCTCCCCGTCGAAGCTCCGAAGGCCCTCCTGCGCAGCAGCAACAGACCGAACCACCAGGGCGGAAGCACGAGCTCGAGCCGGAACGGCAGCCCGAGGTGATGGTAGGCGAACATCTGGACGGCGAGCGCCGCAGGGCCGAACAGCAACGCGCGCGCGAAGCGCTCGCCCGGCCGCAGCTCGACAGGGCGCACGAGTCCGACCACGCACAGTCCCGCGACGACCTGCGTCGCGTACACGGCGAGCACGAGCGCGAAGGCGCTCACTCTCCGCCCCCTCCGTCCGGCGAGACCGAGCTCGGGGCCTCCGGCACGATGCGGAAGACGCTCGCCCAGCCTTCGCGCACGACGGGCTCCAGACGATGGCCCGCGACCGCGACGGGAATCTCCTGCGGATAGAAGACCAGGAAGCGGCTGCGGCCGAGCTCGGCGTCGAGCCGCTCGTCCGTGAGCAGCCGGTCGCGCGCCTCGAACCGGTCGATGCGCGCCTCGAAGTGAACGGCGAGATCGGGACGGAGCTCGCGCACGAACTCGACGTCCTCGCGGCTCGCGTCGAGCAGCGTGACGAGCGGTCGCGGCCGCAAGTAGAACGAGTACTGCAGCGGCACCGCGCTCGAGTCGAGCAGCAGCACGGGTGCGTCGAGCGGAATCGCCGCGGCGATCCTATTCAGGTCGCGATGGGCCGCGAGGAAGCGGTAGGGAGGAACCGGCACGCGCTCCACCGCGTGCAGCACGCGCCGGCACTCGAGCTCCCACACCGCTCCGTCCCACGCCGTGTGCGCGAGCAACGCGACTTGCACGACGACTGCGACCCAGAGCAGCTCGGGAAGCCGTGCGACGAGCTGCTTCGAGGTCTTGCGCGCCGCGGAGCGATTCCCTCCCCCGAACGGCGACGAACTCTGGATCGGCGGCATCGAGCGCCCACGCGCGAGCGCGAGTCTAGGGTGCGGCGCGCAGCGCGGGACCACCGGATGCGGGCGCGCCCCGCCCCGGCCTCGACGCCCCCCTGCGGCGCCAGCGCGCCCTGCCGAGCTCCCTAATCCTCGCCGCCGTAGCCGATCTTGCTGAGCTCCTCCTCCTGCGCGGAGGTGGAGCCGACGGGCTCGCGGGTCTCGGCCTCGTCGCTGGCGAGGATCCGCTCGAGCTCGCTCCCAAGCTTCGCGACGACCGCGGGCTCCTCGCTCGCCACGTTCCGCTGCTCGCCGGGGTCCGCGCGGCGGTCGAAGAGCAGGGTCTCCTTGGCCTCGCTCGTGAGCACGAGCGACCACTCGTCCGTGCGCAGGGCCCACATGGGCTTGCGGCTGCCCGAGCGTGAGACGACTGGCGAGCCGCGCGCGCCGGATCGGCCGCCCAGGAGCGGCACGAGCGAGCGGCCTCCCCCGGGAAGCTCGGCCCACGGCACGCCGAGGAGCTCGCACAGCGTGGGCCCCACGTCGAGCGTGGTGAGCGCCTCGGTCACGGTGCGCGGCGCGTATCCCGGAAGTCGCATGACGAGCGGCACGCGCGTCATCTCGGAGTAGACGGTCGTCGTGTGCAGGATCCTGCCGTGCTCGCCGAAAGCCTCGCCGTGATCGGAGAGCAGGACGACGGCGGTGTGCTCGAAATCGCCTCGTTCCTCGAGCGTCCGGAGCCACTCGCCCACGACGGAGTCGACGTAGCGCAGGCCGGCGAGGTAGCGCAGGCGGATGCGCTGCACGCGCGGGTTCCCCGCCAGGAGCCGTTCGGACTTCGCGAGCTCGCGCAGCGCGTCGCTCGACACTTCCTCGCGCGGAACCGCGTCCGCGCCGAAGAACTCGTCGTACGGGGGCGGCGGATCGTACGGCTGGTGCGGAGGCAGGAGGTGGACGTAGGCGAAGCGCCGCTCGCCCGAGTGGCCGTCCCACCAGTTCCAGAAGTCCGCGAAGAGCTCGTCAGGCACGGCGTGATGGGTGTTCGAATCGTGCGGGTAGAAGTGGAACGCATCGAAGCCCTGGTCGAAGGCGGCCTCCGTGCACACGTGGCCGTTGCAACTGAAGGCGGCCGTCGCGCTGCCCGCGTCGCGGAACGCCTCGGCCAGCGTCCATTCCGACTGCGGCAAGACGTTGCTCGTGACACCCAGCACGCCCAGCGCGGCGGGCCGCAGCGACGTGAACAGCCCCGCGATCGACGACAGCGTGTACGATGCCGGTGCGTAGGCCGCTTCGCACAACAGCGACCCGGCGGCGAAGCGATCGATCTCGGGCGTGGTCGGCTCGGCGGCGCCATAGCACGACAGCGCTTTCGCCGGCAGCGCGTCGAGCACGAGCACGATCGCGTCGCGGATCTCCGCATCCGGCACGCCACCCCGAGCGAGTGGCGCGGGCGAATCTCCACCGCAAGCACCGATGAGAGCGCAGCAGACGGCCCAACCCGGGCGCGGTAGAACCGACGAAGGCATGCGGAGGTGGAGCGGTCGCGGAGCGTCCGGCGCGGAGAGCGAGGGGACGTCGGGGATCGGAAGCTACGCGATCACTCCCGACCGACGCAAACGAGAGATCCCGTGTAGGCCCTACGGTGAGGGTGGTGCGCCGCTGAGTCTCCGGAGCGCTCAGCCGCCCGCGTCGACGTAGCCCAGCTCGGCGAGCTGGCGCAGCGTCTCGTCGTCGAGCTCTCCGCCGGTCGCGACCGCGCCGAGCGTGTCGCGCAACGTCTCGAGGTGCGCGCGATAGGCCTCGAGCTCCGCCCGCAACCGCGCGAATTGCGGGTCGTCCTCACGCGCGAGGTCGCGGCGTTCGAGCGGGTCCGCCGGGAGGTGGAACAACTCCCATTCGTCCGCGCTCGGGTAGCGCACGTCCGCGTCGGGCGGAGCGTGGACGAGCTTCCAGCCGTCGGGCGTCGCGAGGGCGAGCTTGTGCACGAATGCGTCGTCGACCTCGGTCCACAGCGGCCGGCGGCCCGGATCGCGGCGCAAGAGGTCGACGCCCTGCATGCGCGGGTCGAGCGGCAGCTCGAGCGCGCCCAGGAGCATCGGCGCGAGGTCGACCTGCATGCAGGGCACGGCGCTGCGGCGCGGCGCGACGCCGGGCACGCGCAGGATCATGGGGATCCTGGTCTGCTCCTCGTACACCGTCTTGCCGTGCTGCAGGAAGCCGCGCTCGAACATCTCCTCGCCGTGGTCGGAGGTGAGCGCCACGACCGTGCGATCGGCGATCCCGAGCCGTTCCAGGTCGCCGAGGAGCGTCCCCACGACGCCGTCGACGTGGCGTAGCGCCGCGTCGTACAGGTGGCCGACGTGCGCGCGGTCGGAGTCCGTGATGGGTCGGGGCTTCCAGCCGCCCGCGTTGGTGATGGCCCAGTCGCGCACGTCGACTCCGCTCGAGCGGCAGCCGTGTTGCGCGCAATCGAGCACGTCCGGCGGCGGATCGTAGTCGTGCACCTCGTAGGTGTGCAGGAAGAGGAAGAAGGGCGCGCCGGCGTGCGCGGCGAGCCACTCGCGTACGGGCGCGAGGCCCGGCTCGCGCTCCGCTCCCGCGTGCTCCTCCCCCAGGAGTTTGCGCCGCGAATCGAAGTAGCGCGAAGCGCGGTGCCGGAACGGGTCCACGGTCGAGAATCCGTCGAAGCCCTTGTGGAAGCCGTAGGCGGGCACGAGGAAGCCGCCCCCGGTGAAGGCCTGCGTGCGCAGTCCGCGTTCGGCGAGGACCTCCGCCAGGATGGGCGAGCGCAGCGACGAGAGGATGCTGCCGCCGCGCTCGACGGCGTGCACCGTCGGGAACTGGCCGGTGAAGAGCGAGGCGTGCGCGGGCAACGTGTAGGGAGCCTGGGCGACGACGTCCTCGAACAGGATCCCGCCCGCCGCGAGCGCGTCGATCGCCGGGGTTAGACCGCGCTCGCATCCGTACGCGCCGACGTGATCCGCGCGCAGCGTGTCGATCGAGACGAGGAGCACGTTGGGCGCGTCCGCGCGCGCGGAAGCGTCCCGCACGAGCGGCGCGCCGAAGACTCCCGGGCGCGCTCCCGCGACGCCGAGCTCGAGCGCGACCGAGCGACCGGCCCACGGACCGAGGTCCACCTCGACGTCGCGCCAGCTCGTACGGTTCGGCTCGCCGGTCGGCTCGAAGGACTCGCGCAGCACGTCGCGCCCGTCGATCCGCGCGCGGAACTCGAGCGCGGCCGATGCGCCACCGGCGGTCTCCTCCGACCACGGACCGAGTCCGACCTCGAGCCGCGGCGCGCCGCGCGGGACGTCGAGCCGCAGGGTGAGCGTCTCGCCCGGCAGGCACAGGATCGACGGCCGCGCGTCGGCCGCGAGCACGTTCGAGACGCGCCGGCGCGCCTGCCAACCGGCGAGCTCCGTCTCGCCGCGCGCCGCATGGGCGATCTCGCGCGCGGCGAGATGCTCCCAGTGCACGCTGTCGTCGACGCGGCGCAAGGCGAGGTCGGCGAAATCGACTTCGCCCCCAGCGCGCCGGCCGTCCAATGCGGAGATCGCCACGACGACCAGGGCGCGAGCTTCGTCCGCGGTGCGCAGGACGACGCGCCGGCGCTGCCAACCCTGCGCGTCCCCAGCCGGCAACCGGTGGCCCGCGTTCACCCAGTAGCCTTCGCGGAAGACCTCCTCGGGCGACCCGACTCGGTCGACCTCGGCGATCCAGAACATCGCCCCGGAGGCGGGCTTGGTGCTTGGCTCCACGCCGCCCGCGCGGATCTCCCCGCTGAACTCGTAGGTCGTCCCCGGCTCGACCGGAACGACTCGGCACAGCGCGCCACCCTCGAGGGCGAGGAACGAGCGTCCCGCTTCGCGTTGCAGGCGCGCGCTGGCCGTTAGGCCCGCAGCGGAAGGATCCGCAGCGGTGGGATCCGCTGCGGGGGGATCGACGGCGAGCGTCACCGGGTCGCCGACTGGGCGCCAGGCCGAGAGGCCCTCGGCGAAGTCCTCCGTGAAGACGTCGGTCGTGGCGCTCGCGCCCGTCGCGAGCTCCCCTTCCAGCTCGATCAAGCGGATCGGCCGCGACGCGCTCGTCGTCGGATCGGTGCAGGCGGCGGCGAGCGCAACGAGCAGCATGCCGTGGATGCGCGCGCGAGCGTGGGGAGCAACCATGGGCAGGCGCAGTATGTCAGGGAACGAGCGCGGGCCAATCGGGGATCCCGAGAAGGACGGCGACGGAAGGCCGTCACTGCAACCGCGACCGCACGGACTCCAGGCGCGCGCGGGCCGCGAGCGCAGCGGGGTCGTCGCTCGCGGCGAGCTTGCCGAACGGGCCTCTGCGCAGGTCGACCAGGCTGTCGTCGCCGCGCAACATGAAGCGGCCGTCGTACACGAGCTTGCGCTCGCCGAGCTGCGCGAAGATCCACTCGCGCGGCTTCCCTTCCTCGCCGAGCAACTGCGGCGCGAAGCTCACACCGTCGAGGGTCACGCCGCTCGGCAGCGGCGCGCCGGCGAGCTCGGCCAAGGTCGGCAGGACGTCGCTCGAGTCGATCAAGTCCTCGAGCACCACGCCCGCGGGAGCCGTGCCCTTCCAGTTCGCGATGAACGGCACGTGGATCCCGAACTCCGTGAGACTTCCCTTCCCGCCGCGCACGGGCGCGTCGCCGAGCAGGGAGGTGACGCGGAGACCGCTCCCGTTGTCGCTCGTGAACAGGATGAGGGTGTTCTCGCGCAGGCCCAATCGGTCGATCGCGCCCACGACCTTGCCCACGATCCCGTCCATGTACGCCACCATCTCCGGGAAGCGGGTCGGGTCGTCGATCCCGTCGCGGGAGTCGACGTCGCTCTCCGCGGAAGCGCTCTCCCCCGGGGGGGACCCGAACGGCGCGTGCACGAGCACCATCGGGTAGTAGACGAAGAAGGCGTCGTCCGCGTGGCGCGTCATGAACTCGACGAGGAAGTCGCTGAACACGTCTTCGCCGTACTTGCCCTCGGTGTCGGTGCGCGTCTCGCCGTTCTGCAAGATCGCGGGCGACCAGTGACGCGGCGTTCGCTCGCCGTCGGTGCTGCCGGTCCAGCAGCAGTACTCGTCGAAGCCGCTCTCGACCACGTGCTTGGGATCGCGCTCGAAGTCGCAGAGCTGCCACTTGCCGGCCACGGCCGTCGCGTAACCGGCCGACCGCAGGACGTGCGCGAAGGTCGTCTCGGCCTCTGGATCGAAGCTTCCGCTCCGCCGGCCGCCGAGTTCGACGAGGTTGTCGACCCAGCCCGTGCGGAAGCCGTAGCGACCCGTCATCAACTGAACGCGCGACGGCGTGCACAGCGGCGTCGCGTAGGCGTTGGCGAAACGGATGCCCGTCTCGGCCAAGGCATCGAGGTTGGGCGTCCGGTACGAAGTGCCGCCGTAGCTCCCGAGGCACTCGAAGCCCAGGTCGTCGCACAGGAACAGGACGACGTTGGGCTTGCGCGCTTCGTCGCACCCCTGCCCCAGGGCCGCGAGGCCGCCGAAGGCGAGGACGAGAGCGAGTGGGCGGAGCGTGCGCAGGCGCGTCATTCTCCGGACCTTTCGAGGCCCTGGACGTCCCGAGCGACCCACGAGAGTTCGGGGACGATTCCTCCCGATTCGAGCGCGTCGAGGGACGCGCGGAAGCGCCCCACGGCCTCCTCCCGGTCGGCCTCCGGCAGGAGGCGCCTCCACACGATCAGGTACTGCGGCGTGCCGTCGCGATCCGACTCGACGAGCCGCGCGAAGTCCGGCACGTAGCGCGACTCGAGCTCGGAGGTCGCGAGCAGCGGCTGCGCGAAGCGCTCGAGTCCCGCCGCCAGCGCCGCGCGATCGTCCGTGGCGATCACGTCCGCCTTGAGGAACGTGGGCGCGAGCGGGAGGAAGAAGGTCCAGCTCACCGACTTGTCGTGACCCGGGGACTTGACGCCGCGTTCCGGCGCG
This sequence comes from uncultured Planctomycetaceae bacterium, assembly GCA_964413535.1. GTDB lineage: Bacteria > Planctomycetota > UBA1135 > UBA1135 > CAYPTB01. The sequence continues at coordinate 212,993 of CAYPTB010000029.1, forward strand.
AAGGGACGCCGCGCGACTTCGGGCGTGACGAGCCCGTTGAGGTCGTACACCGTCATGTCCGCGTAGTAGCCCGTGGCTCCGATCGCCCCGATCACCACCGAAGGCGCGTCCGTGAGAGCGTGAGCGGCGGCGTAGGCCTTCAGGGCCTTGCCCCGCGCCGCCCAGAGCTCGGAGTTCCTGCGCTGGAAGCTCCACTGCTCGAACTCGCTCGAGTAGCCGTCGGGTCCGTCCCCGCTGTTCATCCGGAAGTGGAACGCCGCTCGCGCGCTCCTTGGAACGAGGTGCAGGTCGAAGCCCGGCAACGCACCGATCACGACGACGAGTGCTCCGAGAACCGCGGCCAGCCGGCGGTGGAGGTCCGATCGGGCGGCGACGTCGTGCAGCATCCATCCGAGCAGGACGGATTGGAACGCGAAGCCGGGGATCAGGAAGCGGCCCATCGCCATGAAGTCGCCCTTCACGGCGATGGAGTAGAGCGGGTAGGCCCAAGCCATCAGCAGGACGGGCAGACCCACGGCCACGCGCGCGCGACAGAGGGCGAAGAACGGCGCGACGAACAACACGAAGGGCGTGAGGAACGTGAGGAACTGCACCGCGACGTAATCGAAGCCGCGGATCAGGTAGCTCGCGGGCAGACCCAGCTTGGCGTGGGCCGTGTTGGACACGAGATCTCCGTGATAGGAGTAGCGCCACACGAGATAGGCGACGAAGCCGGTCGCGACCCAGAGCAGATGGAGGGCGAACGGTCGCGAGCTCCGCTGACCGGACATCCGGCGCGAGACGAGGGCCAGGAGGACGATGACGGCGACCCAGGCGAAGCCTTCCGCGCGGATCGCGCCGAGCAGCAGCGCGCAGATCGCGCCGCCGAGCGCGTCGACGCCCCGCTCGCGCAGCACGAGGCGCTCGAAGGTCAGGAACGTCAAGAGGGCGAACGGCATCGTTTCGAGTCCGCTGCTCGACCACACGGCGAACGGCGGGAAGAAGCCGAGCGCGAGCGTGGCGAGAACGGCGTTCACGAGTCCCACGCCCATGCGCCGCTGCAGCAGGTCGAAGACGAGGAACAACAGCACGCTGCCGCACGCGCTCGAGAGCAGCGGAATCCAGAACGTGACGTCCAGCCCGAGCCACTGCACGAGCGCGGTGACGAGGACCCACAGGAAGTTGCTGTATCCCTCGACCGGGGGGTCTTCGCCCGGGTTGTAGCGCAGCCCGTTCCCGAGGACGAGGTTCCGGGCGAAGCGAAAGGAGATGAACGCGTCGTCGGCGACGAACCAGAAGCGCCCCACCAGGTACGCGTACGGGAGCCAGATCAACGCGAACACGTCGAGGCGGAACTTTCGGAGCATGCGCTTTTGCGGCGAAGCCGAGCGCCGTGGATCCCGCCCTGCCACCGAGCGGCTCCCCGACCTTGGAACCTCCACGGAGGGCGCGGGCCGCGACCCGGCTCTCGCGTTCCGGCTTCCTTGCGCGAGGAGCATTCGATGCCGCAGGGTTGCGCCAGTCAAGCGCGAGGGGCTCGCGCTCGCGCGTCCGAAGCGACCGTCCGGGCGAACGAAGCGTCGGGTCGGCGCTACACTGGGCCAGGCCGTCTCCGTTCGCGCCCGTTCCGCGCACGCCGCATGCGTCTCGTCCTCCTCCTCCTGGCTGCGTCGCTCTCCCTGCTGTTCCTCGCGGGTTGCGGGAACGAGACGGCTGCGGATCCGGCGCAGAGCCTGCTCGACGCGCCGAGCGCCGACGCGTTGCGGGCGCCTCCCGATGCGACCGCGCCGGCGCCGGTGCCGGTCCTGGCCGACGGGACTGCGGAGGCTCCCGCCCGCGATTCCGCCGTCCGGCTCAACGTGCTGTGCATCGTCGTCGACACGCTGCGCGCCGACCACCTGGGCGCGTACGGCTACACGCGGCCCACGACCCCGACCCTCGACGCGCTCGGAGCGCGCTCGCTCGTCGTGCCCCTGATCGCGCAGTCGTCCTGGACCAAGCCGTCGATCGCGTCGCTCTTCACGTCGCTCCTCCCCTGCCAGCACGGAGCCACCGAGGAGACGACGCGCAATCGGCTCGCCGACTCGCAGGTCACCCTGGCCGAGCTCCTCGCGCAGGCCGGCTACTTCACGGCCGGCTACTCCGAGAACCCGCACATCGGTTCCTTCACCGGGTTCGACCAGGGCTTCGGCCAGTTCCAGACCCTGTCGCACTTCGACGGCAACGAAGGCTGGCTCCTGGAGCGCGCGCGCGACTTCCTCGGACGAGCTGCGAAGCGGGATGCACCCTTCTTCCTGTACGTGCACCTGCTCGACCCGCACGGCCCCTACGAGCCGAACGACGAGCGGCGCAACGAGTTCGTGGGAGAGCTCGAGACCGCGGACGAGTGGGTGCGCGCCGGGCGCGTCGGACAGCTCGTCACGGGCACCGAGCTCCAGGCGGAGCTCACGCCCGGCGACGTCGATTACCTGCGCGCGCTCTACGACGCCGAGCTGCGCCAGACCGACGACGCGGTCGCCGAGATCCTGGCTCTCTTGGACGAGCACGAGCTCGACGCGCGCACCGTGGTGCTCGTGACGTCCGATCACGGAGAGGAGTTCCTCGAGCACGGAACCTTGAAGCACGGCTACCAGCTCTTCGAGGAGACGACGCGCGTGCCCCTGATCCTGCACGTCCCCGGCGCCGGCGCGCGGCGCGCGATGGACGCGGTGGTCGGGCACATGGACATCGCGCCGACCTTGCTCGACCTCCTCGGCCTGCCCGTGCCCGAGTCCTTCCGCGGGCAGAGCTTCGCGGGACTCCTGCGCGGCGAGCCGTTCCCCGAGCGGTCGATCGTGTCCGAGACCAGTTGGCGCGGCATCGGGCTCGCCTCGCTGAGGCGCGGGCGCTGGAAGCTGATCGCGGACCGCCAGGCGGGCACCCATTGGCTCTTCGACATGGTCGCGGATCCCGCCGAGCGCGACGACCGTTCCGCCGCGGAGCCCGCGCTCCTGGCCGAATTGCAGAGCGAGCTGGATGCCGCGCTCGCGTCCGGAGCCAGCGCCGCGCTGGGCGACACGACGGGCACGGGCGATCCCGAAACCGAGAAGGCGCTCGAGGCGCTCGGCTACTTCGACCACGAGTAGGCCGCGGCCCTCGACCATGGAGCTCGCGACGCGCGGCACACAGAGAGCCCGAAGCCGCGCTCTCGTTGCGGCCGCCGCGCTCTGCGGCGCCGCCCTCGTCGCCTGGGGATTCGTGCTGCGCCTGGGGTTCACGGGAGTCGACGCCTGGCCGCTCCTCGACCAAGCCGCGCGCGCGCTCGGCGACCCGAGCGCGCTCCTCGGCGAGCGCTACCTCGAAGACGTTCCCATCGGTGGAAGCTTCTGGCGCCCGCTGTTCGTCGGTGCGTTCTCGGTGCAATGGGCGGCCTTCGGCGAGCACGCCGCGCCCTACCACGCGCTGCGCCTCGGCGCCTACCTCGCGTTGGGCGCGCTCGCCGGCGCCCTCGCGAGACGAAGCGGCGCGTCGCCGGCGCTCACGTGGTTCACGGCCGGCGCGATCGTCCTGTTGCACCCCGTCCAGGCCGACATGATCCCGTCGCTGGCGCGCAGCGCCGACGTCGTCGTCGATCTCATGCTGGCCGCGACGATCCTGTTGCTCGCCCGTCCCGGGGCGCGAGCGCCGCAGCTCACGGCCGGCGTGCTGGTCGCGCTCCTCGCGACCGGCGTGAAGGAGACGGGCCTCGTGGCCCCCGTGCTCGGCGTCGTGGTCCTCGAGCCGTGGAAGCGCGAGCGCGCGCGACGCCTGGCCGCGGCGATCCTCGTGCTCGGTCTCGGACTGCATCTCGCCGCGCGCTGGAAGGTCCTCGGGTCGCTCGGCACCTACGCGCCGCCCGGGGAGAGCGAAGCCGAGCCGCTCGCGAACGCCGTACTGCTCGCGAGGGTCGTCATCGACAAGGACGGGCTCCTTCCGACCGCCCTCGTCCTCGCACTCGGAAGCGCGATGCTCCTGCTCGGTCGACTCGCATGGAACCCGCCGCGTCCGCCGACCTGCGAGTGGCGCCGCGTGCGGGGAGGCTGTCGGCTGTGGCTCGTGTGCGCGGTGCTCGGCGCCGTCCTCTCGCCGCGCCTCGCGGATCGACACGCCGCGGTCCTGCTCGCGCCCGCCGCGGTGCTCCTCGCCGCCTGCGTGGGGTCGCTCGCGGAACGTTCGTCCACGCCGCGCGCGTCGAGCCTGCAGCCCATCGCACTCGCCGGCCTGCTCGCGGCCCTCGCGCTCGCGCTCGTGCCCCGCTCGCCGCTGTGGCGCCGCTATCCGCAGTGGGACGTCATCGCTCGCACGGCAGAGCTCGTCGTCGACGCGGCCGACGCCGCGCAGCGCGAGCTCGCGCAGAGCGGCGAAGCCACCGCCGTCGAGTTCGGCGCCTTCCGCGTGGTCGCGCGCGCGCAAGAGGAAGGCACGAGCGTGGCGATCGGTCCCTTCCCCTACGACGCGGCCCCGCCGCACGGCGCGCGCGCGGCGAGCCTGCGGCAACCGGTCGTCCTGATGCCCTACTCCGTGCGCGCGGCCATGATCCTGCGCGGACACGGTCCCCACGTGCTCATCCGCCCCGGGCGGGGCGTCTCCGTCGGCCCCGAGCACCTGGGTCCGCCGAGCCCTCCCCGAGCCGCCTCGCTCGCGCGCTGAAGTGGCCGCGCCGCGCGGCTCGACCGCGTGGCGAGCCTCTTCACCGGTATAGCGCTAGTGGCTAGCGCCATCCCTTCGCCCGCCCCGCACTTGACAGCCTGCTCGGAACGCGCAGATTCGCTCTCGCGTGCGAGGCGAAACGGACACCGGCGGCGGGCGCGGAGAGTTCCCGCGTACGCGGCAGTCGCTCGTCCAGCGCATCGGCGCGGGGGACCCCGCCGAGCGCCGCGAAGCCGTCGGCGAGCTCGTCGCGATCTACTGGAAGCCCGTCTACGCCTACCTGCGGCTGCGCTGGCGCCAGGGCGACGAGGCGGCCAAGGACCACACGCAAGGCTTCTTCGCCGCCGTCTGGGAGAAGGGCTATCTGGCCGACTTCGACGCCGACCGCGCGCGCTTCCGGACCTACCTGCGCTCCTGTCTCGACCGCTTCGTCGCCAACGACGAGCGCGCGCGTCACGCCCAGCGCCGCGGCGGGGACTTCGAGCACGAAAGCCTCGACTTCGCCGCCGCCGAGCGCGACCTCGCCGGCCGCGAGCCGCCCGATCCGCACACGACCGACGCCTGGTTCGAAGCCGAGTGGAAGCGCAGCGTGCTCGAGACCGCGCTCGCGGACCTCGAGCGCGAGTACGCGGCGCGCGACCTCGACACGCGCTTCGCGATCTTCCGCCGCTACGCGATCGAGCCGACCGCGCCGGGCGAGCGTCCGACCTACGCCGCGCTCGCCGGTGAGCTCGGGCTCCCGACCCACGCGATCACGAACGCGCTCGCCGCGGCACGGCGCGACTTCCAAAGGCTCGTGCTCGAGCGGTTGCGCGCCTGGACCCGCGACGAGGACGAGTTCCAGGCCGAAGTGCGCGCGCTGTTCGGCGCGGGGGACGTCGGAACGTGAGCGCGCTCTCCGACGGCGACGTCGCGCGCCTCGCGCGGCTCGTGGAGACGCCCGAGATCCCCGGCGGTCGCTACGAGATCGTGGAGCTCCTCGGGCGCGGCGGCATGGGCACCGTGTTCCTCGCGCGCGACGCCGCGCTCGCCCGCACGGTCGCCATCAAAGTGCTCAATCCGATGCGCGACGCGGGCGACCTCCCCCAGCGGCTCGAGCGCGAGGCGCGCACGATCGCGAAGCTCGACCACGCGAGCGTCGTGCCGATCCACGAGATCGGCGTCCTCGAGGACGGTCGGCCCTACTACGTGATGAAGCACGTGGTCGGCGCGACGCTGCGCGCGTGGCGCGAGCGCAACGCGTCGCACGCCGAAGCCCTGCGCGTGTTCCTGCGCTTGTGCGAAGCCGTGGCGCATGCGCACGAGCTCGGCATCGTCCACCGCGACCTGAAGCCCGACAACGTGATGGTCGGACGCTTCGGCGAACTCTACGTCGTCGATTGGGGCCTGGCGAAGTCCGTTGGCGCCGCGCCGGGCGGACCCCCGTCGGTCGGAACCAGCGGAGCCAAGTCTGGCGCAGGCTCGTCGCACGAAGCCGCGTCGAGCGGAGCCGCGCGGGTCGCGCGCGCGAGCGAGAGGACGAACGACGGCGTCGACACCGGCTACGGCGCGGTGCTCGGCACGCCCGCGTACATGGCTCCCGAGCAAGCGCGCGGCCGGAACGCCGAGGTCGACGCGCGCGCCGACGTCTACGCGCTCGGCGGGATCCTGGCCTTCGTGTGGAACGCGCGCGATCCGGACGAGGGCGACGAGCCCACGGGCGGAGCCTCCCGGCCGCTGCGCGCGATCGCCGGGAAGTGCCGCGCCGCCGATCCGCGCGAGCGCTACCCATCCGCGCGCGAGCTCGCCGCCGACGTGGCCGCCTTCCTCGACCAGGAGCCCGTCACCGCCCACCGCGAGAACGTCCTCGAGCGCCTGGAACGCCTGCTCGCGCGCCACCGCTTCGTGGTCTGGCTCGTCCTCGGCTACCTGATCCTGCGCGCGCTCGTGTTTTTCTTCGGCCGTCGTTAAAGGATTGCCGTCGCCCCGGGTAATCGAACGACGGCTGCGCGAGGACGCGGCCAGAAAGTGGATTCGAGGATGTCCAAGATCGTGTTGGGGTTGCTGTTGGGTGCAGTGCTGGGCGCGATCGACGGCGCGAGCGCGGGCTTCTACCCGTTCATCACGTCGCAGGATCTGGTCGGGATCGTCATCGGCTCGACCTTCAAGGGGCTCCTCACGGGCCTCGCCGCCGGCTGGTACGCGCGCCGGACGCGCTCGATCGGCAAGGGTGTCGCCCTCGGGCTCCTCGTCGGGCTCGTCCTGAGCTTCGCCGTCGCCGCCATGGGCGACGGGAAGGGCAACCACTACTACGTCGAGATCATGCTGCCCGGCGCCGCGCTCGGAGCGATCGTCGGCTTCGCGACGCAGCGTTACGGCGTCGCGGCCAAGGCATCCTGAGTCCCCTCCCACGCGACCGGTGTTCCACGCCGCGCGACGTGCGCGGCGACCGGCGCGGCGCGTCCCCGCGCTCTCGCTGAAGGGAGCGCTCCATGTCGAGCGTCGGATTGGTCGTCGTGGCTCTCGCCGTTTTGTTCGTGTCGATCGCCCTCGCCAAGAGCTCCGCGCAGGAGCCGCAGGGCGCCCAAGGCGCACCGGGCGCGCCTCCAGGCCCCGGCCCGGAGCACGCGCAGCTCGCCGCGTGGGTCGGCACCTGGAACGCCGAGGTCGAGTGCATGGGTCAGGTGTCGAAGGGCGTCGAGACGTGCCGCATGGGCCTCGGCGGCTTCTGGCTCCTCACCGACTTCGAGGGCGAGTTCATGGGCGCGCCCTTCAGCGGTCACGGCATGACCGGCTTCGACCCCGCGAAGGGAAAGCTCGTCGCACTGTGGGCCGACTCGATGGGCTCGCCGCTCAGCCTCGCCGAGGGCGAGCTCGACGCCGCGGGCAAGCGCTTCGTCGCCACGGCCGAGGGCCTGGGCATGGACGGCCACCCCGGCCGCTTCGAGCACGTCACGACCTTCGAGGGCCGCGACCGCCGCACCTTCGAGATCGTCCAGCTCCGAGACGGCGGCGCGCGCGAGGTCGCGATGCGCATCCGCTACACGCGCCGGAAGTGAGCCTTCGGCCGGCCGCGGTCGTGGAGGGGGAGCGGCGGCGCGTCCGCCGCTCCCTCCGCTGGAGCCCGCCGGCAGTCACTCTCCGATCTGGTTCAGCAGGATGGTGACGCGGCCGCCGCGGGCCAGGCCGAGGTCCGGAACGCCGTCGCGGTCGAAGTCGACGACGCGCGGCGAGCCCGAGATCGGACTGATGACCACGGCGGGGCCGAACGTCCCATCGCCGTTGCCGCGCCGCATCTCCGTGCCCAAGTACAGGACGTCCAAGGCGCCGTCCTCGTCGAGGTCCACGAGCACGCCCGCAGGGGTCGGGTTCGGCCAAACCGAGTGCATGGGGATCGGAGCCTGGAAGGTGCCGTCACCGTTCCCGAGCAGCGTGGAGCCCGAGACGCTGGCGTTGTTGACGTCCACGACCAAGTCCGTCGCCCCGTCGCGATCGACGTCGGCAATGACGACGTCTTCGATCCCATCGCTCATCTGCGCGACGACCGTTGGGGCACCGAAGGTCCCGTCGCCGTTCCCCGGCCACCAGAGGACTTCGGTGTCCTCCCCGATGACCAGATCGAGATCCGCGTCCGCATCGATCTTGCCGACGGTCAGGGTCCTGTGAACGAGGGGCAGCACCGTCGGCGACCCGAAGCCGCCCGAGCCGTCCCCCAGGACGATGGCGATGCCGCCATCGATCCCGCCCGTTCGCGCGATCACGTCGAGGACTCCGTCCGTGTTCAAGTCGACGACGAAGGCTCCTGACAAGAACGACAGCCCCATGGGCACGAAGACGGCAGCCGCGAACGTGCCGTCGCCGTTGCCCAGCGACCGATAGAAGCCATCCGACCAGTACGAACCCGCGACCAGATCGAGCGCGCCGTCCCCGTCGAGATCCCCGGCGCCAAAGAATCCCAGCAGGAAAGTCGGTAGAGGAGGTTGGAAAGGAGGTTGGACCGACACGATCACCGGTCCGAAGGTCCCGTCGCCGTTCCCGGCTCGGAACATCACCTGGCTCGGCGCGCCCGTCAGGCCCACGAGGTCCGCGTTCCCATCGCCATCGAAGTCGCCCGCCAAGGCCCCGTCCCCGATCCAGAAGTCCTCCGGCCCTTCGAGGCTCCCGTCGCCGCGACCGCGCGACACGGTCATGATGGGATCCCAGTCGCCGCCTACCGAAAACTTCGGGACGGTGACGACGTCCTGGTCGCCGTCGGCGTCCAGGTCGCCAACGGCGATCAACCGCGCCTCGTTGGCGACGGGGAATTCGCGCCGCTCCCAGACGCCGCCCGGGCTCCAGCGGAGGATGCCGACGTTCTCGACGCTGTCGTTCGTCACCAGGATCTCCGCTCCCGGTTGGCCGTCCATGTCCCCCAGCGCGAAGTCTGCCTTGTCGGAGGACGGGGCGAAGGGATCGACCAGGCGCTCCTCGGGACCCAGCGTGCCGTCCCCGTTCCCGAAGCGCACCGCGAGGTCCTTGGACCCCAGGAACCGGATCGCCACGTCGACGTGCGTGTCGCCGTCGATGTCCCCGAGCCGGAGCTGGCGCGGGTCCTCCAGCGCCGGATAGCTCGTCGGAGGCCCGAAGGTCCCGTCGCCGTTGCCGAGCAGCACCGAGACGAGATCCCCGAACGACGACACTGCCACCGCGTCGAGAGCGCCGTCGTGGTCCATGTCGGCGAGCTCCACGTCGAAGATCCCCGATCCCTTGCCCGGAGTGGCGCCCGCGTCGAAGTCGGTCGGCGGGCCGAAGCCGCCGGCGCCGTCTCCGAGCATCACGGTCACGAAGCGCGATTCGCTCTTCGCGAGCACGAGGTCCGGGAAGAGGTCTCCGTCGATCAGCCCCACGTCGACCGCGCTGGGCGCTTTGACGACCGTGTACGTCGTCGGAGCCAGGAACCCGAGGGGGAACCTCCCCGGCAGGACGTGCACCGAGTCCGTCTCCGGGTCGACGACGACCGCGTCGATCCGGTTGTCGCCGTCCAAGTGAGCGAGCGCCAGGTCGAACGGAGCGTACTCCGTCACGCCGGTGACGGGCCACACCGAGTGGCCGTCGAGTCCGCCCATGCCGTCGGCGAGGTAGACGTGCAGGCGCAGCCCGCCGGACCAGTCGAGCGTGAGCACGTCCAAGACGCCGTCCTGGTCGAGGTGGCCGATCGCCAACTCGAACGGATCGGGGATGAGCTTGGTCTCGAACTCGTGGAACAGCGGCTCGGTCACGACGCCCACGCCGAGGCGCGCGGCATTCGACACGGCGAGACCGCCTGGAGCCGACGCGTCGAACAGGAAGCACTGGAAGGTCGCCTGTACGCCGCACAAGTCGTCCGTCACGACGGATGTGTTGAAGAGCAGCGGCGAGCTCCCGTTCGCGTTGGTGAAGAAGAACTTCGCCGACCACGGCGGCTGGATCCACAGCGTCGCCGCGACGTTCGGATCGAAGATCGGATTCTCGAAGGCGCTGTAGACGAGGACGCCGAGAACCGTCGGCGCGCCGTGCTCCACGCGGAAACCGAAGTTGCCGCCGATCACGGGCGCCCCGCGCGGCGTGCGGAGCACCGGCGCAGCCGTGCCCGCCTCGAGGTGCTTCAGCACGACTTCGGTACCGCACGCCTGCGCGCGCACCGAGGGCGCGAGCACGCCGAGCAACCCGAAGCCTAGGAGGAGCGGAGATCGGATTGAACGCGTGCGCATCGAAGCCTCCTTGCTCGCGAGCCCTTCATCGAGCCCCGTGTTTCATGACGAAGCTACCACTCCTGAGGGATTCGTGTACGACTGACCGACAATGGGTCGGCTCGAGTCGGGATTCCGGTGATGAATCGAACCGACCCACGCTCGGAACCTTGCCTTCGCCAAGCTCCAACGGATCCGGGAGGGCCGCGAGGTCGATCGGCACGGTGAGCGCGGCGTGTTCCTGCCGGAGACGTGGCGCTTCGGCTCGGCGATCTGCGCCTTCACCTCGGAGGTCTTCTATGAAGGCAAGCTGCGCCCCACGCGCGAGAGGAACCTCGAGCAGCAACGGCTTTCGGGTGGACCGTTGGACGGCGCGGGCCTCTGGGTCTGCGAAGTTCCCCACGACGGGAATCGGAACGCTTCCGACGAAGAGGTCGACGCCGTAGCGGAGCTGGTCGACCGATTGCTCGCACCGGGATCGCGATGGATCGACTCCGCCGGCGTCGCCGCCCAGATGACGGCGGCCGACATCCTCGTCGTGGCGCCGTACAACGCGCACGTGGTCCGGTTGGCCGAGCGCTTGGACGTGGAGGTCGGTTCGGTCGATCGCTTCCAGGGCCGCGAGGCACCGGTGGTCATCTACTCGATGGCCACGTCGCGTCCCGAGGACGCACCGCGCGGGATGGAGTTCCTCTACAGCCTGAACCGGCTCAACGTCGCCACCTCGCGCGCGAAGTGCGCCGCCATCGTCGTTGCGAGCCCGCGCCTGTTCGAGCCCGAGTGCAAGAGCCCGCGCCAGATGCAGCTCGCGAACGCGCTGTGCCGCTTCCGCGAGATGGCGACGACCGTACCGGGCTTGGCGTCGACATCGGCATCGTCGCAGTAGAATCGCCGAGAGTGGAGAAGAGGATCGTCATCGCGCTGGCTGCCTGCGCGCTCCTCGTCGCGGGTTTGGGTTGGTGGGCGTTCGACGTGGAATCGGCGCCCATTCCCGTTCCGACGGAGCTAGCACCCCGCGAGAGCTCGCTCGCGGAACCGCAGCGAACATCGCTCGAGCCCATCGCCGAGCTGCGTGAGGTCGAGTCGCTCGGAGTCGCCCACTCGGAACGTCCCGCCGAGAACGCGCAACGCGAGCTCGCACCGGTTGACGAGGCCGACCCCTCGCGCTGTGCGCTCGTCGGGCGCGTCGTCGACGGTGACGGGCGTCCGCTGGCCGGCCTGTCGCTCGCCTTCCGGGCGTACGGTCGATGGTGCGACGACGCCGAGGCGGACGACACTTCCTGGATCCGCGACGGCCGCTATCAGGGCCTGGACGGCTCGACCGATGCCACGGGCGCGTTCCGAGTCGACGCGCCGGTTCCCACGGCGGAGATCGTGTCGCTGCGTCTCGAGCTCGACGCGCACCACACGGCGGAGACGCATTACTACGGAGGGACGCACTCGCGCTCGAAGCGCGCGCTCGGACCGGGCGTGAACGACCTGGGTACGTTCGCGCTGCTCCGCGCGGGAAGCGTGTGGGGCCGCGTCCACGCCGAGGACGGAACCCCTCTCGCCGGAGCGAAGGTCAAGCTCGGATCGAGCCTCGCCACGACGATCGGCGTCGACTGCGTGTCGGAAGACTCAGGTCTCTATCGGATCGAGCACGCGCCGCCCGGCGAGCACGGCATCGCCGTCCAGCTCGAAGGCTACGTCAGCCGTTTCGAGTCGCCGGTCGTGATCGTGGCCGGGATGGACGTGCGCGGACCGGACTTCGTGCTCGCGCGCGCTCCGACGCTCCAGGGCCGAGTCGTGGACGAGCACGGACGACCTCTCGCGGGCGCACGGCTTTGGTGTTGGCCCGACCTCAGGAGCCTCGGGAGCGGGAGCGGCGCCGGCGCCGAATCGGGACCGGATGGCCGCTTCGTCATCCACCTGCACCACGACGTCGACCATCACTCGCTCGAGGTGACCCTCGACGGTCACGATCCCTTCACGTCGGGCGGCACGGTGTACGCGCCCGGTACCGAAGGCATCGAGATCGTCCTTCCGATCGCTGCCGAAGTCGTGCTGCTCGTCGTCGACCGCGAGACGAAGGAGCCCCTCGAGATCCTCGACACGTTCGTCGTGCGCGACGATGCCAGAGGGTGGACGAGCTGGACTCCCTACTACCAGGAGCACGCCGGCGGTCGCGTGCGAGTCGAAGCGCGGCCGAACGTGGATCAGATCCGGGTCGCAGCTCCCGGATACCACGAGGGGTTCGTCGGCGCGGCGGCCGGTGAAACGACCGTCGAGCTCCTCCGCGGACCCGAGTTGCGCGGGCGCGTGCTCGCGAACGGACGTCCGGTGCCGCATCCGAACATCGCCGTGCAAGAGGGTTCCATCGACGACGACCACGGGTGGAGCGGAAACGACGCGACCCGCGCGCAACATCGAGGCGAGGCCGACGGCAGCTTCCACATCGGGCTCTCCGACTACGGGACCTATCGCATCGAAATCCATGGAGCGTCCGCGGTGCCGTTGCTGCTCGTGCCCGTGGAGGTTCCCGAAGAGGGCATGCTCGACCTCGGCGATCTCGAGCTCCCGCGCGGCGCGGCGATCCTCGGCCGAGTGGACCTTCCCGCGGGAGTTCCGCTCGATGGATTCGAGATCCACGTGCCGGAGATCTCGCGTCACGAAGCCATGGCTCTCACGGACGAGCGCGGGGAGTTCGCCCTCGAGAACCTGCCGCCCGGCAAGCGCATCCTGAGAGTGACGAAGGAAGGCGTGCTGTCGAACGATCCACGCGACTCCGTCGAGGTGGACCTCGCCGACGGCGAGCGCCGTTCGATCGTGCTCGCCGTCGACCCGACGCGACTCTTGTGCCGCCTCACGGTGACGGTCCTGTCGGCGGGGGTGCCTTTGCAGGGACTCCGCGTTTCGCTCCAATCGATCGCGGCGGACGAGGAATGGGCGGGATCGCTGGGAGAAACGGACGAGCGGGGAGTGGCGTCGGGTCTCGTGTGCGTCGGCATGGAGTCACGACTCGTGCTCTCCGGCTCCCAGCGCTTCGAGCTCCGTCCGAACCTCGCGCCGATCACGCTGCAGTTCGGCTCGCCCCTCGAGCTCGTGGTCGAGCTCGAAGTCGGCCGGCTCGAACTCTCCTGGCCGGCCGCTCCGGACTTCGAACCAACGGCCGCGGACACTCCCGACGAGGAGTTTGCGATGCTCGGCCAGCTCGACGAGATCCTGGTGGGCATCGGCATCTCCCGCGCTGGACAGTCCGAGCAAGTTCGATGGATGGGCCTGCCGGAGACGCGCGAGAGCGGTGGGATCGTCTTCCACGTCGTCGAGCTCGGCCCGCTCGAGCCCGGCAGCTACGTCGTGCGCGTGATGGAAGCGAGGCTCGCGGATGGCGACGTTGGAGAGAGTGGCTGGAGTTGGCCGCCGTCCTTCCGCCCGCAGCGCATCTCGAGCGCCGTAGTCGAAGCGGGGCAGGTCGCGATCTGTCGGTTCTAGCGGCGAATCTCTCGGGCTACGACGCAACTCGAGTTCCCGATGCCCGCAGCGCTGCGAACCCGTCCCCTTCGTGCGCGGCTAGAATCCGCGGTGGTGAGAGCGAGGATCGGCTTCGCGTTGATCGCCTGCGCGCTGCTCGTCGCGGGCTTGGGTTGGTGGGCGTTCGAGTTCGAACCTGCGCCCATTCAAGTTCCGTCGCATTCCGCTAGCGACGGCCCGGCGCTCCCGATACCGCAGCCAACTCCGACCGAGCAGATTGTCGAGCCGAGCGAGGCCGAGGTTTCACTCGAGGACGAGCCCGCGGTCCCGCACGCGGAGACCACTCGTCGCGAGCCCGCCGCAGTCGACGGCGCCGAGGACAGGCATTGCACGCTCGTCGGACGAGTCGTCGACGGCGAAGGCAACGCGCTCGCGGGCGTCTCGGTCACCTTCCGAACCTACGGCTCGTGGTCGGAGGTTCCGGAAGCTATCGGAGTGCCGTGGATCGTCGACGAGGAGTATCGCGGTCTCGCTACCTCGACGACGGCGACCGGCGAGTTCCGAGTCGAGGCTCCCGTTCCGACTGCCGAAGTCGTCGAGTTGCGCGTCGAGCTCGACGCGTTCCACACGACGGAAGAGCTTCACTACGGAGGAAGGGGCGGACGCGCGCGTCGCGCGATCGCACCGGGCACGAACGACCTCGGCACGTTCACGCTGCCCTCAGCGGGGAGCGTCTCGGGCCGCGTCGTGAGCGAAAGCGGTTTCGCGATCGCCGGCGCGAAGGTCTTCCTCTCGTCGCCGATCGCCGTCGAATGCGAGACGGACAGCGCCGGGCGCTATCGAATCGAGCACTGGCCCCCGGGCGATTGCGGCCTGGGCGTCGATGCCAACGGCTACCTGAGCCAGTTCCAAGCACCGGTCACGGTCGTCGCCGGAAGAGACGTCGCTCGTCCCGACATCGTGCTCGCGCGCGCGCCGACACTCCGGGGCAGAGTCGTCGACGAGCACGGGCAGCCCCTCGCAGGAGCCCAAATCCGCTGTTGCCTCTCTATTCTCATGCTCGACGACCTCGACGCCAGAGAGGGTCCGCGAGGGTGGGGCGAAGCGATCGGCACCTCCGAGTCGGGTTCGGACGGACGATTCGTCCTCCACCTTCCCTACGACAGAGATCACCGGGTCGAGGTCACTCTCTCGGGTCACGATCCGTTCACGGCGCCGAAGTACGCCCCCGGCACGGAAGGCATCGAAGTCGTCCTCCCCACCGCTGCGGAAGTCGCGCTGCGCGTCGTCGACCGCGAGACGAAGGAGCCGGTCGAACTCTTCGACACGCACGTCGTCCGGAAGGACTTCGTGCAGACCCCGTGGCTCCCCCACTACACGACCCATCCGGACGGCCGCGTGCAGATCGAGGCTCGACCGGACGTCGATCGCATCCGCATCGCCGCGCCCGGCTACCGCGAGGACGAAGTCGCGGCGAAAGCCGGCGCGAAGACGATCCGCCTGCGCCGCGGGCCGGAACTCTTGGGGCGCCTCGTGTCGAACGGGTTGCCCGTGCCGCACCCGAGCGTCCTCGTGGAGCGCAGGGCTTCGGCTTCGTTCGACTTCGATTCCTTCGACCGCAACCGGCCGTGGGAAGGCGATGTCGACACGCGCTCGTCGCACCGCGGCGAAGCCGACGGCACCTTCCGCATCGGGCTCTCCCGCGATGGCGACTATCGCCTCGAGATCTACGGCTCCTCTTCGATGCCGCTCGTGCTCGCCCCGGTGGACGTTCCGCGCGAAGGCACGCTCGATCTCGGCGATCTCGAGCTCCCGCGCGGCGCCGCGATCGACGGTCGCATCGAGTTGCCGCCCGGGGTTCCGCTCGGCGGGTTCGCGATCCACGTGCCGGCCATCTCGCGCGACGAGCCGTTGACGTACACCGACGGCGGCGGCGGTTTCCGACTCGAGAACCTGCCGCCGGGCGATTGCGGGATCGCGGTCAACAAGGAGGGCGTGCTCGAAGAGCGCACATCGCCCGAGCGCTTGGTCCGACTGGTCGACGGAGAACGCCAAACGGTCGTGATCGCGGTGGATCCCGAGCGGCTCTTGGTCCGCGTCACCGTGACCATCTCCTCGCACGGTGTCCCTCGTCCGGACATCGCCGTCAGGTTCGAGTCCTACTACCAGGACGACGAGTGGTTCGACGAGACGGACTCGCGAGGCGTCGCGCGGGGCACCGCTCGCATCGGGACGAAGACGCGGCTCGTGCTCACGGCGCCGGCGGGCATCCAGTTCGTCCCCGACGTCGAACCGATCGTGCTGGAGTTCGGGTCTCCGCGGGAGATCACGGTCGAGCTCGACACAGGGCAGCTCGAGCTCGCTTGGCCGAAGGCGCCGGAAACCGTTCCATCGAACGCTCGGTCTCGCCAGCTCGCGTTAGTCGAGCATCACAACCTGGGCATCGGCCTGTCGCGCGACGGGGACGCGGAGCAAGTGCACTGGATGAGCCGAGGGTTCGCAAGGACGCGCGCGAGCGACGGGCTCGAAGTCCTCGAGCTCGACTTGATCGAGCCCGGCGGCTACGTCGTCCGGATGATGGAAGCCACCCACGCAGACGGATTCGACGCCGACGGTGACTGGGACTGGCCGCCGCCTTTCCGGCCGCAGCGCGAGTCGCGCGCAGTGGTCGTGGCGGGACAGGCCGCGACCTGTCGGTTCTAGCAGCGAGCCCGAGTCCCTTCGAGGCAGCTCGAGCCCCGGATGTCCGCCGCTTCGAGATCCGCCGTTGCTCGACGACGTCGTGTTTCACTGCCAGCAGGCGCTACCCGGCCGAGTCGCTGGAGCCGTCGTTGGAGGAGACGCACACCGCCCTGCAGATCGCGCGTGACGCATACGACGCGATCGTGGCGCGACTTCCCAGCGATGCACATCCCTGACTCGTACGGTCGCGTCGCTCGCGCGGTACTTCGGGCTCACTCGCGGCGGACGATCAGGCGGTCGGGGATTTCGTTCGGGTCGTTCGGGCCGACGGGGAAGTGTTCGGCGAGGACGGCGCCGCAGGCGTCGATGCCGGCGACGAGGCCTTCGGCGAGCGAGCCGCGCGCGATGCCGGCGAGGATGGCCTCGCGCGTCTTCGCCCAGTGCTCGGCGCCGACGCTCGCGTCGATGCCCTCGTCGCCGAGGACGACGACGCGGCGCTCGAACAGGCTGACGAAGAGCAGCACGCCGGTCGCGCCGGCCGTGCGGTGGAGGCCCGCGCGGTAGAACTCCTGGAAGGCCTGCTCCTCCACCATCGCGTCGGCGCGTGCCTCGCCGACGAAGAGGCGGCGCAGGTCGGGCAGCGCGCACGCGGCGGCGTAGCCGGCGGCGCCGAGCGCGAGCTGCGCGAGGATCAGCCAGTAGGGCGCATCCCAGGGGAGCCAGGGCTCGAGCAACGCGCTGCCGACGAGCAGCGAGACGAGCGCGGCGAGCCAGCACGCGCCCGGGTACGGGTCGGAGCGCTCGAGCACGACCGGGACGACCTCGCCCACGGTGCGCGTCTCGGCGCGGACGAGCGCGGCGTGCACCTTCCGCTGCTCCTCGGGGCCGAGCACGGCGCGCGCGCGGTAGCGGCGCTGTCGCATCAGAGCTCGCCCGACGAAGAAGACGATGATCACCGCGAGGACCCACGGCCCGACGTCGCCCATGCGGTAGAGCCAGGGGTGGGCGCCAGGCTTCCAGTCGCCCTGGAGCGTGCGCGCGAGCGCGGCGACCGCCAGGAGCGCGGCGCCTTCGCCGCAGGCCGTCGTCACCCTGCGCGCACTCGACCCGCTCGTCGCCGTGCTCGCATTCACCGCTGCGCTCGTGCTCGGCGCTGCGCTCGTTCTCTTCGTTGCGCTCACCATCGGCCCGAGGCCCCCCCGCCGGAGAAACCGCCGCCCCCGCCGAAGCCTCCGAAGCCGCCGCCCCCGCCGCCGCCGAAGCGTCCGAGGCCGCCGGGCAAGCCGCCCATGCGCCCGATCGTCGGCGGGAGCAACCACGGCAGGCCGCTCCGGCCGCGCGGTCCGCGCGGGCCGCGCCGCGAGAGGATCCACACGGCGAGCAGCAGCACCATCATCGGAACGAGCGCGCCGAGGATGCCGATGTCGGTCGAGCCGGAGCGCTCCGGGAGCGCGCTCGTGTCACCGCCGATCACGGCGTGCATGGCGCGCACGCCGGCTTCGATGCCCTCTTCGTAGCGGCCCCCGCGGAACTCGGGCGCGATGACGTCGCGGATGATGCGGCCGCTGATCGAGTCGGTCAGGCTGCCCTCGAGGCCGCGCGCGACCTCGATGCGCAGCTCGCGCTCCTCTGCGGCGACGAGGAGCAGCGCGGCGTTGTGCTTCTCCGCCGTTCCCATGCCCCACGCGCGACCGACCTCGAGGGCGAAGCGGTCGATCGTCTCGCCCGCGAGGCTCTGGATCGTGAGCACGGCGATCTGGTGCGTCGTGCCTGCGCGGTAGGACTCCATCAGGCGCTCGAGCTCGGCCTCCTTGGCGGGCGAGACGAGGCCGGCCAGGTCGGTGACCCAGCCGTCGTTGGCCGGGACCTCGAGCTCGCGCGAGGGCGGCGCGGCGCTCGCGAGCGCGAGGGCCGCCGCGAGGGCGAAGGCGCCGTTCACGTCACTCCCCGTCCGGCGGGCCGCGGAAATCGCCGAAGTCGACGGTCGGGCGCTCGCGCTGCTCGGGCGTCGCCTCGATCAGCGCCGCGGGCTCGAAGCCGAACATGCCCGCGATCAGGTTGCCGGGGAAGACGCGCGTCTGCTTGTTGTAGGCGGTGGCCGCGTCGATGTAGTCGCGGCGCGCGACGGCGATGCGGTTCTCGGTGCCCTCGAGCTGGTCCTGCAGCGAGAGGAAGTTCTGCGAGGCGCGCAGGGTCGGGTACTGCTCCGCGACCGCGAAGAGCCGCGAGAGCGCGCCGCCGAGCTGGTTCTGCGCCTGCACGTAGGCCTGCACCTGGGCCGGGTCGGTCGGCAGCGTCGAGGGGAGCTGGACGCGCCCGACCGAGGCGCGCGCCTCGATCACCTGCGTCAGCGTCGCCTGCTCGAAGTTCGCCGCGCCCCGCACGGTCTCGACGAGCTGCGGGACGAGGTCGTAGCGGCGCTGGTACTGGTTGTCGATCTCGCTCCACTTGGCCTTCGTGTCCTCCCGGCCGTTCACGAGGGCGTTGTACTTCCCGACGCCCAGGAGCACCGCGAGCACGAGGGCTCCGAGGAGCACGATGCCGACCAAGCAGCCCTTGCCGATCGCGCCGCGGCGGGAGGGCGCGGCGCGCGAGCACGATGCGTTCTCGTGGAGCATGGTTCCGTCTCCGTCCGGGCGTGTCGGGCGCCAGTATGCCGATTCCGATGCGCCGCCGCAGCGAGGCGTTCTCTTTCGAACGCGAACGCGACGGTGTGCGCCGCGGATGCAACGCGACGCGTGGAAAGCTCCCGCGGCTGCTCCCGCGTCGGGTGAAATTCCACCCGCGCTCAGGGTTTTCCCCGAATGCCGTTCTGCGACGGAGGTGACACCATGGCGGAAGCTCGCAGGACGTTTGTCATGAGCCGCCGATCTCCGCCCGACAAGAGCAACGTCCTCGAGGCCGTCGAGGGCTACTTCGGCGAGGAGCCGAGTGGTCCCTCCCGCGCCGCATTGCTCGAGTGGGGCGAGAGCGCGCTTCCGTTCCTCGAAGAGATCGCGAACGAGCCGCACGATCCGCGCCTCGACCACGCGATCGTCTTCTCCGTCACGAACATGGCGACGGTGCGCGCCTGCGCGTTGTTCGTCGAACTCCTGGGCGGCAGAACCAGCGTCCGTCCCGACCACGCGCTGTACGCGCTGCCCGTGCTCCTCGAGCACGGCGAAGCGCGGCGCTGCCTCGAGTTCGATCCGCTCTTCAAGGAGACGCTGCTCGGCTTCGCCTCGTCGGCGAGCGTCACCGATCGGGCGATCGTGCTCCAGGCCGCGCAGAGCCTGGGCTGGATGGAGGATCTGCCGCGCCTGCTCCCCGGGCGGTGCGAGCCCTTCGCAGCCGGGATGGATCCGCTGCAGGGTCTCGTCGCGCCGCCTCCGGACAACGCCTGACGGTTCGGCAGCGAGCGTCGAACCGCGGATCGCAGTGCCGGCGCGGTGCGCGCTCGAGCGACTGCCGGCGAAGCACCGGGCGGCGGGCCGGTATGATCGCTGCGATCGGAGCCTGCTTCGATCCCTCTCCTCGACCTCGTCGCCGGGGAGCGGCGGAACGCGACATGGACGACCTCGAATCTTCGCTGCCCGCGGGACGGACGCCGGAGGACCCGCTCGCGGCGCGGTTGGCCGCGCTGGATCCGGAGCTCGCGGCGATCGGCGAGCGTCTCGGGGATTCCGGTGCGACAGCGGCGGCCGAGCTCTCGCTCTCCGTGCGCGCCTTCGAGCGCGGAGCGCGGCTCGTTCGCGCCTGGTCGCGGGCGGGGAACGCGCTGGACACGGTCGTCGCGCCCGCCGAGGTGCTGCGCATGCGCGAGCTGTTCGAGGCCGCGCTCGACCTGCCGCCCGAGGAGCGGGTCGGATTCGTGCGGCTCGTGTGCGGGTCGGAGCCGGCGTTGCTCGCCATGCTCGAGACGCTGCTCGGCGCCGACGCCGATCAGGAGTCGGGCGGAACCTCCGACGCAGGGATTGCGCCCGGCGAAGGAGCGCAGGAACGCGCCCCGACGGCTGCGTCGCTCGGAGCAACGCCGACACCGGTTCCCGCGGTTGCGAGCGCGGGATCGAAGAGCTCGGAGCCCGAGTGGTTCGTCGGTCGCTTTCGCATCCTGCGCGAGATCGCGTCGGGCGGGATGGGCACGGTGTACGAGGCCGAGCAGGAGAGCCCGCGGCGGCGCGTCGCGCTCAAGATGCTCGATCTGTCGCTCTCGACGCCTGCCATGCGCCGGCGCTTCGAGTACGAGTCGGAGATCCTGGCCGAGCTGCACCATCCCGGCATCGCGGCGGTCTACGAGTCCGGCGTGCACGTCGTGCAGGCCGGTCCGCAGCGGCGCGAGGTGCCTTGGTTCGCGCTCGAGTACGTCGAGGGCGCGCGCGACCTCTTGGCCTTTGCCGCCGCGGAAGCGCCCGCGGTGGAGGGGCGGCTCGAGCTCTTCCTGCAGGTGTGCCGCGCGGTGCAGTACGGCCACGGTCTGGGCGTGATCCACCGCGACCTCAAGCCGCACAACCTGCTCGTCGATCGGAACGGGCGCGTGCGCGTGATCGACTTCGGCGTCGCGCGCGCGACGGGACCCAAGACCGCGCCTGGGACCTTGCTCACCGCCGTGGGAGAAGTCGTCGGCACGCTGCGCTACATGGCGCCCGAGCAGCTCGAGCCGGACGGCGGACCCCCCGACGTGCGGGTCGACGTCTACGCGCTCGGCGTGGTGCTGTACGAGCTCTTGTGCGACGAACCGCCGCTCGCGCTCGAGAACCTGTCGCTCACCGCCGCAGCGCGCGTCGTGCACGACGAGGCGCCGCGCCGTCCCCGAGCCCTGCGGCCCGAGCTGTCGGGCGACCTGGAGGCGATCTGCCTCACGGCCCTCGCGAAGGAGCCCGCCCGCCGCTATCCGTCGGTCGAGGCGCTCGCCGCCGACGTCGAGCACTTCCTCGCGCACGAGCCGGTCGCCGCGCGCGCGCCGAGCTCCATCTATCGCTTCGGCCTCTTCGCGCGCCGCAACAAGCTCCTCGTGGCGTCCGTCGCGGCGCTGTTCGCGGCGCTCGCAGGCGTCGCCGGACTCGCCCTGAAGAGCGCCGCCGAGCGCGAGCGCGCCGCGGTCCTCCTGCGCGCCGAACGCGACGTCGCGTTGGACGCGCGCTCCGCCGAGGCGCGCGAGCGAGCCAGCGCGGAGCGCGAGAGAGCCAGCGCGGAGCGCGAGAGAGAACGGGCGGAAGCGGCCGAAGTCGAGGCACAGGACCAGCTCGCGCGCACGCAGCTCGAGGCGCAGAAGTCGGACGCGGTGCGCGGCTTCCTGGAGGAGATGCTGCTCTCGGCCCATCCGGCGCGCACGGGTCGCGAGGCGCGCGTGGCGGACGTCCTGGACGGCTTCGGCGCGGCCATCGAGCGGCGCTTCGCGACGTTCCCCGAGGTGCAGGCCGCGCTGCGCCGCGTCTCGGGCTCCACCTACTCCGGGCTGGGACTGTTCGACGAGGCGGCGTACGAGCTCGTGCGCGCGCACCGGTCGTTCGTGGAGAGCGCCGGAGCCGAGTCGCCGGACGCGCTCGCCGCCGCCGAGGCGCTGGCCTTCGCGCGGCAGGGCCAGGGTCGGCTGGAGGAGGCGGAGACGTTGCGGCGCGACGCGCTCGCCGCGCGCGAGCGGAACGACGCCGAGGCAGCGTCGACGCAGGTCGCGCGCTCCCAGCTGGCCCTGCTGCTCGTCGACCGCGGGCGCTACACGGAGGCCGAGGAACTCTTCACGCGCGCGCTCGACGGCCTGCGGTCGGCCGGCGCCACGGAACGCGAGACGATCCCGATCGAGGAGGGCTACGCCCAGTTGCTGCTCTTCCTCGACCGCACCGACGAGGCAGAGGCGCTCGTGCGGCGCGCACTCGAGTTCTACCGCGCGGTCCACGGAGCGGAGGATGGGCGCACGCTGCAGGCCATGTCGTCCTTGGTCACCCTGCTCGCGCGGCGCGGCTCGACCGACGAGGCGATCGAGCTCGGTCTGGAGCTCGCCGAGGTGCGCGTCGACGTCTTCGGCGAGCTCCACTCGCACTCGATCGGCGCCATGCAGCATGTGGGCGAGCTCCTGCGGCAGCAGGGGCGCCTGGCGGAGGCGCGGCCGTGGCTCGAGCGCGCGCTCGCGGCGCAGCTCGAGGCCTACGGCGAGGAACACCAGGACACGCCCGTTCTGCAGACCTCGCTCGGCGCGCTGCGCCAGTACCAGGGCGACCTGCGCGGCGCCGAGGAGCTCTACCGCAGCTCCGCCTCCACGGCCGCCCGCGTGCTCGGGCCGGAGCATCCGCGCACCTGGATGGCCGCGCAGAACCTGGCGGGCGTGCTGTGGATGCAGGGCAGGAACGAGGAGGCGGCCGGAACGGCGCGCGAGGCGTGCGCCGGACTCGAGCGCGTCTTCCCGCCCGCGCACCCGTTCCCGCTGGCCGCGCGGAGTCAGCTCGCGTCGATCCTGTGGGACCTCGGGGAGCGCGACGAAGCCGAGCGCGTGCTCGCGGACGTGCTCCTCGTGCAGACCGGATCGCTCGGGCCGCGACACCCCGATCGGCTCGTTTCGCTGGCGTACCTGGCCGGATTCGCGCTCGAGCAGGATCGCCTCGACGAGGCCTTGTCCTTGGGCCGCGAGGCGTACGAGCTCCAGCGCGAACTCTACGGGCCCAACCACGCCGAGACGCTCAACTCGCTCGACGTCCTCGTGCGCGTGCAGGAAGCGCGCGGAGCCTTCGACGAGGCCGAGACGCTCGCGAGCGAGCTCGTCCTCGGTCGCAGCGCGATCGGCGGCGAGGACGACGACGCGACGCGCACGGCGCGCAACCGACTGGAGCGCATCCGCGCGAGCAGGGAGGAAGAACGATGAACACAGGGGCCGTCGTCACCGGCATCGGACCCATCAGCGCGGTCGGCTGCGGCCGCGACGCCTTCTTCGAGGCTTTGCTCGCCGGCCGCGCGGGCTTCCGCCCGATCACGTTGTGCGACGCCTCCGCATCGCCGTCGAAGATCGCGGCCGAAGTCGTCGACTTCCGGATGGAGGACTACGTCGAGGGCGGCCGCGCGTACGCGCGCTCGATGCCGCGCCCCGTGCAGCTCGGCCTCGCCGCCGCGATCCTCGCGCTGCACGACGCGGAGATCGACCTCGATGCCTGCGATCCGGACCGACTCGGCATCCACGTGGGAACGTCGCTCGGCAACCTCGAGACGCTGTACGGCTTCCGCGACCGGCTCGAGCGCGAGGGCAACCTTGCGCCGAGCACGGCCTTCTACGGTTTCAACCACTCGGCCGCGTGCATCCTGTCGTCGTTCTTCAACATCCGCGGTCCCGTGCACACGGCGACGTCGGGCTGCAACTCGGGACTCGATGCGCTCGGAGCATCACTGCGCATGATCCAGACGAACTCCGTCGACGCGATGCTCGTCGTCGGGACCGACTGCGAGGTCTTCCCCGAGATCTTGGCCGCGATGAACGCCTCGGGCTCGCTCACCACGCGCTACAACGACCGGCCAGGAGCCGCCTCGCGCCCGTTCGACCGCGGCCGCGACGGCAACGTGATCGGCGAGGGCGCGTGCGCGATCCTGCTCGAATCGCTGCCGCACGCGCTCGCCCGCGGGGCACGCGTGTACGCCCGCGTCGCCGCCTACCAGCAGTGCTCGGCCGGCCAGAACCGTAAATACAGCCACGACCGGCCCGAGCTCGACCTGCGGCCGTGCGTACGGGCCCTGAGCGGCGCCATGCGCGAGGCGCAGTGGTCGCCCGAAGGGGTCGACCTCGTCAACGCCAACGGCTCCTCGTCCAAGATCTACGACCGCATCGAAGGCATGGCCCTCGCGCAGACCTTCGGGGCCGCGCTGCCCGACCTGCGCGTGCACTCGATCAAGTCGATGCTCGGACAGCACGGCGCCGGCTCGTCGGCCATGCAGGTCGCGGCGGCTTGCCTCTCCATCCGGCGCGAGACGGTGCCGCCGACGATCAACTGCGAGGATCCCGATCCGGCCTGCGGCCCGCTGCGCATCGTGCGCGAGCCCGAGCGCTCGGCACCGCGGCGCGTGCTCGTGCACTCCATCGGACTCGGCGGCTTCTACTACTCGGCCGCCGCCATCGAGCGCATGCCCGACGACGTCGGCGAAGTCACCGGCGTGCACCAGGTCGTGTGGAGCGAGGGCGCGACGAGCCGCTTCGCTCCCGCCTCCGACTTCCAGAAGCCGCTCACCCCCTGGCGTCCGCGCCAGGACGCCTCGTAGGGCGCGGGAGATCGCGAGGCGCCGCGCGCTTTCCGGCGTGGCGACGCCGAACACGGCGCTACCATTCGCCGCCCCGCGAGCCTTCCGCGGACGAGTCCGTTCCCTCTCGCCGACACCCGACATGCGCAGCCAATCCCTCGCGTTCGCTTCGTTCCTCCTGCTCGGCTCGTGCGCGTCCGAGAAGATCGCGCTCGGGCTGCGGCTCGAGCCGGGGCAGTCGTTCGGAGTCGCGATGGTCATGGAGCAGGACGTTGCGCAGGACTACGGCGAGCACGAGCTCGAGACCTCGCAGAGGATCGCCATCACGTGGCGCGAGGAGGTCGAATCGGTGAAGCCTGACGGGACGGCCGTCGTCGCGTTCGTCTACGAGACTGCGCGCTTCGCCATCGACGGTCCGGAGACGGGGCTCGTCGAGTACGACTCGGCCGCGCCCGGCCCGAGCGTGCCGCCCTTCGCACTCGGCCTGGACGCGGTCGTGGGCGAGCGCGTGCGGCTCGAGATCGGTCCCACGGGCGAGATCCGCTCGCTCACCGACGTGACGCACCTCGTCGACCGCGTCATCGCGAAGCTCGTGCTGCCGGCGGGCGTCGATCCCGCGGCCGTGCGCGACGACTTGCGCCGACACTTCGGCGAGGACGCCCTGCGCGAGATGCTGCAGACCGTGCTGTCGATCTACCCCGATCGAGAGGTCGGCGTGGGCGACCAGTGGACGCGCCGCATGCAAGTGACGCGCGGCTTCCCGCACGAGCAGACGAACACCTACGAGCTCCGTGACTTCGACGACGAGCGGGCCGTGGTGAGCATCCGCTCGAAGGTGAAGTCGCTCGCCGCCGCCCCCTCCGTCCGGTCGGGCCTGACGCAGATGCAGCTCGACCTCGAGGGCACGCAACGCGGCCGCCTGACGATCGAACGACGCACCGGCATGGTCGTCGTCGCCGAGATCCTGCAGGACCTCGAGGGCACGCAGACGACGGCGATTCCCGGCCGCGAGCCGCTCGTGACGGACATGGAGCTCGACGGCCGCATCCTGCTCGCGGTGGATCGTTGAGACGCGAGCAACGCGCGAGAGGATGACGAACGATCGCCCGCCGCCGACGCCCGAGATCGACTCGGCCGCGCTCGAAGCACGCGCGCTCGAGCTCGCATCCCGAGACCCGGGGATCGCGGCCGACTGCGCGCGCTCGCCGATCGACGAACGACGAGCGCTCGACCGCGCCATCCGCTCGATCGACCTGACGACGTTGGAGG
>CAYPTB010000030.1:0-2591 GCA_964413535.1 uncultured Planctomycetaceae bacterium
GGCCTTCACCTCGAGGTCATCGGAGAGATCGAGCAGCTCACGGGAGAGCATCCGTTCCGCGAGCGGCTCTGGGGCCAGCTGATGCTCGCGCAGTACCGATCCGGGCGACAGAGCGACGCGCTCCTCACGTACCAGCTCGTCCGCAAGCTCCTCGCCGAGGAGAAGGGCCTCGATCCCGGCCCGGAGCTGCAACGGCTGGAGGCGGCGATCATCTCGCAGGTGCCGTCGCTCGAGCCCGGCGGCACCGTCGCCGCCGCGACGCGCGTGCCCGTCGTCGGAAACCTCGCCGTGCCGCTCACCCGGTTCGTCGGACGGCACGATCTCCTCCCCGACGTCCGGCGAGCGGTCCGCGAGCACCGACTCATCACGCTGGTCGGATCCGGCGGGACCGGGAAGACACGCCTCGCGATCGAGGTCGGCCTCGCAAGTGCCGGCGAGTTCCGCAACGGGTGCTGGCTCGTCGACCTCACACCGTTGTCAGATCCCGACGAGGTCCCGTCGGCTGTGTCGGTCGCGCTCGAGACGAACGCCCGTGGCGGTCGACGGGCCGCCGACGAGACCGAACGGGCGATCGCGTCGCTCGACGACGGGCACGTCCTGTTGATCCTCGACAACTGCGAGCACGTCCTGGACGGCGCGAGGCGGTTCGTGGAGGCGGCGATCGCGGCGTGTCCGCAGCTCCACCTGCTGGCTACCAGCCGGCAAGTGCTCGGCCTCCGCGGGGAGACGCGCCGGGTCGTACCTCCGCTCGCGGTGCCCGAGGAAGGACCCGACGATCCGCGCGAGATCGTCTCGTCTGACGCGGTCCGGCTGTTCGAGGATCGCGCACGACAGGTGCTGCCGGAGTTCGAGCTCACCGAGGCAACGGCGCGCGACGTCGTCCGCCTATGCCGGCACCTCGACGGGCTTCCGCTGGCGATCGAGCTCGCCGCGGCGAGGGTCGGCACCCTGCCGGTCGGTCGCATCCTAGAGGGCTTAGACGAGCGGTTCCGTTTGCTCGTACAGCCCGGCGGCGCATCGCACGACCGTCACGCGTCCCTCCGCGCCACGCTGGACTGGAGCTACGAGCAGCTCGGCGACGACGAGCGGTACCTCCTCGAGCGCCTCTCGGTGTTCTCGGGCGGATGTTCGCTCGGTGCGGTCGAGTGGATCGGCGAAACCGCCGGCCTCGACCGCGTCGGGACGCTGGATGCCCTCCAGGCGTTGATCGACCGTTCGCTCGTCATCGCCGACACGCTTGCCGACGACGCGCGGTACGGGATGCTCGAGACGCTCCAGACCTACGGTCGCGCGCGGCTCGCCGAGCGACGCGGCCTCGAGGACGCGATCCGCGCGCACCGACGCTTCTTCACGACGTTCGCCGATCAGGCGGAGCGAGGGATCCTGGGCGCCGACCACCGCGCGTGGCAGCGGAGGCTCCTCGTGGAGCGCCCGAACCTCCGGCGTGCCTTCGAGACGGCGATCGCGGACGGCGACGCGACCTCGTCACTCGGGATCGCCGCAGCGCTCTGGCACCTGTGGGCCATCACCGACCGGCACCACGAGGGGCGGCGGTGGCTCGAAGAGGCCCTCGACGTCGGCGACGACGCTCCCACCGACGCTCGTGCACGGGCCTTGACGTCGCTCTGCTATCTGGCCGGCCAGGACCGCGACGCGGACCGCGCCCTGGAGGCCGGCGACGCGGCGATCGCGCTCGCGGAAGGGACCGGGTCGGAGTTGGCGGTCGCGTCCGCGAAGCAGGCGATGGCGCTCGTCCTCTTCGACACGGGTGATGTCGAGCGCGCGGAACGGTTCGTCGCCGACGCGCGCGTCGTGATGGAGGAGGCGGGCGAGGACTGGCGCGTATGCGGGCTTGACCTGATCGCCTCATCGGAGGCCGTGCGATGCGGCGACCTACGGTCCGCCGCCGATGCCGCGCGTCGCGTCCTCGCGCGCGCCACCCGGATCGGCTACCACCCGTTCATGTGCTGGGCGCGGATCCAGCTCGGCGTCGTCGCATCGCGCGACGGGCGCCCGTTGGATGGGCGAGCCGACCTCGATGCCGCGCTTGAGCTCGCTCGCGATCTGGGACTGCCACACTACGTGTCGTTCGTGGAGTCGCTCCTCGGCGGTGTCGCGCTCCGGGCCGGCGATACGGCGACCGCACGCCACTTGTACGCGGACGCGCTGGAGACCGCCGACGCCGCCGGCGCTCCGTGGTTCGCCGCGCTGGCCCGCGTTGGCCTCGCCGCGGTCCTCGAAGGCGAGGGTGCGACCGCCGAGGCGGACGCTCTGCGTGCCGACGTCGTTGCGTGGGGTGATGGTGCCGACCGCGGCCCGGCCCGCGAGTCCTTCTTCATCACGATGTCGGGCGACCCCTACGCGGCCGCGCTGATCGCGCTCGGTGCGCGCGAGCTCATCACCGACGCTGGGCGAGGAGTGGACCACATCCGCCGTGGGATCGCCGAGGCCGCCCACGAGCGGGACCGCGCGGCCATCGTGCTCGCGCTCGAGCGCGCCGCGACGGCGCCCCCCGGCCTCGGCGACGAGGACGCGGTGAAGCTCATCGGCGCCGCGACGGCGATCCGGACCGCGACCGCGTATCCGCGCAC
>CAYPTB010000031.1:0-4521 GCA_964413535.1 uncultured Planctomycetaceae bacterium
GTGTACGACACGCTGACCGACGCCGGCGTCGACTTCACCTGGCACGAGTTCAACGGTCAGCACGCCTTCCTGCGCGACGAGGGCCACCGCTACGACCCCGAGCTCGCGCGCATCGGTATGGGCCTGGCGCTCGACCTCTTCCGGCGCAAGCTCGGCGAGGGCGACCTGACCGTCGCGAGCGGCGGTCGAACCGAAACGCGCCACTGAGCGTAGGGAGGACACCCTCCGACACGGAGGGACTGTCGTCTCGCCACGTCCGGCTCTCGGGTCCCATGGCCGACTGGGCGCATGGACGAGTATCACGAAAGGGAGGCTCGCGTGCGCGGCACGTGAGCCTCTGGGCAGCGGCCAGACTTCGATGAAACGGCGTTCAGGAGTTTGAAGAAAGCGACCGCTGTTTTTTGCGTGAAGTGCCCGGATCAGGGGAAGGCGTGACGCGCCCTGTCGGGCACGAATTCTTCGGTGTGAACGAGCGCCCGCACGCGATGGTTGCCGACCAGGGAGCCGAGGACGGCAGCGATCAGTCCGACGAGCATCACACCGAAGGCGATGAGGGCCGCTTGCGCCGTGCGATTCTTCGCCACCGTGGCGGCCTCCAGGGCGGTTTGCTTGGCCTCCTCCTTGGCTGCATCGTATCGCGCCACGGCGTCGCTCCAGGCGCTCTGCCATTGCTCGGTGGTCTTTTTGGCAGCCTCGGGAGGGATGCCGAGCTGGGAGGCGACCAGCGTGTTCAGCTCCTGCTGATCGGCCTTCGAGGGCTTTGCGCCATCGACGGAGAACGTGTTGCCGAGGAGCTGCATCAGCCGCGAGCGCTCCGCGAATCGGTCATCGGACGGTGCAGCGGTCTCCGAACCGCGGGATGCGCCCGCCGAGGCCTCGCTCGAATCACTGCGTGAGAACGCGCCTTCGACTTGTTCCTTGATCTGGTCCCACGAGGGGGCCGCGACACCGGCGATGGCTCCACCGGCTTCGCCGACCGCGCCGGCCGCACCTGCGGCGACGTTCCCGGCCGCCGAAACGCTCTGACCGAGCAGCGACACCGCGCCGCCCGCGAGCATTCCCACCGACAGGGCCGCGAACAAGAGACCCGCGAGAGCCCAGGTGGACCACACGAGTGCGCCGTGCACTCCGGACTCCGTGCGCGAGGAGAAGGGACGCATGCGCCCAGCCACCCAAGCGCCGGCGAAGACCGAGATCAGGCCCGCCACGACCCACGCGATCACGGTCCCCGCTGCCACGGCTCCTCCGTTCGACGACGGATCCGCGGGTTGGAAGAACGACAAGCCGGAGCCGACCGCCAACTGCGTGAGACCGATCTGCAGCGCAACGGTGACGACCGAGCCGGCGATCACGGCGCCCCACGAGATCCAGGGAGCCGAACGGGGGACGGGTACGGGAACGGGATTCATCGAGCTCTCCTGAGCGAATAGGTGATGCACGGAAGGGTGAGGGGGTCGCGGCGAGGGCAAAGCACGTGCCGCTGGCCGTCTCCGAGGATCGATCGCCGACTCACGAGTTCGCACTCTGGCGCGAGCTTTGATGACTGCGTGTCGACGACCTGCGCAGCGAAGCTCGATGCAGATGCGCGAGGTCCGATCCACGCTCGCTGTCGAGCATCACGGCACTCCCACCCTCGCGCTGATCCCCATGAAGAAGAAAGCCTCGGGCCGCGGACGTACAAACGAGCCCAGCGTTCGATCCAAGGACTCGAGAGCGCGATCCGAGGATCACGCGGAGGTGCCGGCTCGCGGTGGTCCCATTCCCGCGAACGAGAAAGTCGCCGACCTGGAACCGATGCGAGACAGGTCGGCAAGCACCTTCCTCACGACCGACCAGGGAGTGCCGATCCCCCACACCGACGACTCGCTCAAGGCGGGACCGCGCGGACCGGCGCTGCTCGAGGACTTCCACCTGCGCGAGAAGATCACGCGCTTCGACCACGAGCGCATTCCGGAGCGTGTCGTTCATGCGCGCGGCTCTGGAGCGCACGGCTTCTTCCAGGTCTATAAATCCCTGGAGGAGCTGACATGCGCCGACTTCCTGTGCGACCCGAGCGCTCGAACGCCCGTGTTCGTGCGCTTCTCCACCGTAGTGGGCTCACGCGGATCCTCCGATCTCGCGCGCGACGTGCGCGGCTTCGCGACGAAGTTCTACACGCGCGCAGGCAACTTCGACCTGGTCGGCAACAACATGCCGGTGTTCTTCATCCAGGACGGAGCGAAGTTCCCCGACCTCGTGCACGCCGTGAAGCCGGAGCCGCACAACGAGATGCCGCAGGCCGCCTCGGCGCACGACACGTTCTGGGACTTCGTGTCGCTCGTGCCCGAGACCATGCACATGGTCATGTGGGTCATGTCGGATCGAGCGCTCCCGCGCAGCTATCGGATGATGGAGGGCTTCGGGGTCCACACCTTCCGGTTGGTGGACCGCGGCGGCCGCTCGGTCCTGTGCAAGTTCCACTGGAAGCCGGTGCTCGGCGCGCACTCGATCGTGTGGGACGAAGCCCAGAAGATCTCGGGCGTGGATCCCGACTTCCATCGGCGCGACCTGTGGGAGGCGATCGAAGCGGGCAACTACCCCGAGTACGAGCTCGGTCTGCAGGTGGTGGCCGAGGAGGACGAGCAGGCCTTCGGCTTCGACCTGCTCGATCCCACGAAGCTGTTGCCGGAGGAAGTGGTGCCCGTGAAGCGTGTCGGCAAGCTCACGCTGAACCGCAATCCCGACAACTTCTTCGCCGAGACGGAGCAAGTCGCCTTCTGCGTGTCGAACATCGTCCCGGGGATCGACTTCACGAACGATCCGTTGATGCAGGCGCGGCTCTTCTCCTACCTCGACACGCAGCTCACGCGCCTGGGCGGACCCAACTTCGCGGAGCTGCCGATCAACCGCCCCATCGCGCCCGTCCACAACCACCAACAGGACGGTTTCGGTCGCAAGACGATCCCGACCGCGCGAGCGATGTACCACCCGAACAGCATCCAGGGGAACGAGCCCCGCCTCGCCGCTCCCGAGCGCGGCTTCGCCCACTTCCCCCAGAAATTGGTGGGGTCCAAGACGCGCGAGCGCAGCGAGTCCTTCGCCGACCACTTCTCACAAGCGCGCATGTTCCTGGACAGCCAGTCGCCGCCGGAACGCGAGCACCTGATCGAGGCGTGCTGCTTCGAGCTCTCGAAGGTCGAGCGCCTCGGGATCCGCGAACGTGTCGTCGGCTTGTTCGCGCAGATCGAGCACGACTTCGCTCGAGCGGTGGCTTCCGGGATCGGCGTCTCGATGGCCGGCTCCCCTCCCCCGCCACCGCCCAGCGTCAAGAGCCCACAGAGCGGGAAGAAGAAGAAGCTCTCGCCCTCGCCGGTATTGAGCCTCGCGAACTCGGACAAGACGTCGATCCGCACGCGCAAGGTCGCGTTGCTCGCAGCCGCCGGCGTGCGCGGCGACGACATCGATCAGGTGTGCACGGCGATCTGCGGCGCCGGCGGAAAGGTCGAGATCGTCTCGCACGCGATGGGACAGATCCGTTCGGCCGAAGGCCGCCCGATCGACGTCGACAAGACGTGGTCGACGGCGCGCTCCGTCCTCTACGATGCGGTCTGGGTCGCAGGCGGCGCCAAGAGCGTTTCGAGCCTCGAGGGCCTTGGGCTTGCGCTCCACTTCGTGCGCGAGGCCTTCCGGCACGGCAAGCCGATCGGCGCGGCGAACGAAGGCGTGGAGCTCTTGGCTGCCGCCGAGCTGCCCGAGATCCAGCTCGCGAAGACCGCGCAGCGCCAGAAGATCACGTCGTCCCACGGCGTCGTGACGTCGTGGAACGACGACCTGGCTGCGTTCGGCGAGGGCCTGATCGCCGCCATCCGCGAGCATCGCCACTTCGACCGGGCCATCGATCGCACTCCGGCTTGAGCGCGGTCCACCGACGATCCCTGGAATCCCCCACCACTGGCCGAGTCGTCCTCCAGACGACGGAGACACCCCCATGCCGAACAAGCCCAAGAGCAAGAACACCCCCGCGGGCGACGAGCACGTGAACGACCTCCTCTACCAGGCCCTCGAGACGGAGCTCGGCGGCGTCGAGATCTATCTCACGGCGCTCGAGTGCGTGCAGAACGACGAGCTGCGCCAGGAATGGCAGGAATACCTCGAGCAGACCGAGGACCACGTCGAGATCGTGCGCGGCGTGTGCGAGGCGTTCGGTCTCGATCCGGACCAGGACACGCCCGGCCGCCAGGTCGTGCGGCACATCGGCAAGTCGCTGGTCAAGGCGATGCAGATGGCTCTCGGGTCCGGTGCTCCAGAGTCCGCCGAGCTCGTCGCCGCCGAGTGCGTCGTGCTGGCCGAGACCAAGGATCACATGAACTGGAGCCTGCTGGGCAAGGTGGCCCTGGAGCTACGAGGCGAACGACAGAGCCGTCTCACCGAGGCCTACGAAGAGGTCGAGGACGAGGAAGACGAGCACCTCTATCACACGACCGGATGGGCGCGAGAGCTGTGGCTCCAATCGCTCGGCCTCCCGGCGCAGCTCCCGCCGCC
>CAYPTB010000032.1:0-319572 GCA_964413535.1 uncultured Planctomycetaceae bacterium
AAGGCGATCGTGTTACTTACCGCGTCGAACCTGTTCATGACGGTCGCGTGGTACGCGCACCTGAAGAATATGCTCCACTGGAAGTGGTTCGCAGTGGTACTGGTCGCGTGGGGGATCGCCTTCTTTGAATACATGCTGCAAGTGCCCGCGAACCGCATCGGCCACCAGATGATGAGCGTCGGCCAACTCAAGCTCCTGCAGGAGGTGATCACGCTGTCCGTCTTCGTGCCCTTCTCGATCCTCTACATGAAGGAGAAGCTCACGCTCGACTACCTGTGGGCCGGCGTGTGCTTGCTCGGCGCCGTGTTCTTCCTGTTCCGCTCGCGCATGTTCCCGAGCTGAGCGAAAGCCGCGAGGCGGGTACGCTGCACAGGCCATGACGGAGAGCCGACCGCAGGAGCGCTCGTCCCGGGACCTTTCCTCGGAAGTGCGCGTCGCCGTCGAAGCCGACATCCCGGACATGCACCGCGTCCGCATGGGCGTGCGCGAGAACGTCCTTCGGGATCCGAGCGCGGTTCGGCTCGAGCACTATCGAGAGCTGCTCGCCTGGGACGGACACGGCTGGGTAGTCGAGCTCGCCGGGCGGATCGTCGGCTTCGCCGTGGTCGATCTCGGGCGCGAGAACGTCTGGGCGCTCTTCGTCGACCCCGCGTACGAGGGGCACGGCATCGGCCGTCGCCTGCACGACGCCATGCTCGACTGGGCCTTCGACAGCGGAGCGACTCGCCTGTGGCTCTCCACGGATCCGAACACGCGCGCGGAGCGCTTCTACGTCGCCGCCGGCTGGGAGCGCGCGGGAAGCGAGCCGAACGGCGAAGTGCGCTTCGAGATGTCGCGCGACCGATGGCGGTGAGTACGGGGCGGTGAGTGACTCACCTGACTCAGGAATCGCCGCTCGTTACCCTTTCCCGCCATGGCCAAAGCCCTCGTCACCGGCGCGAACCGCGGGATCGGCCTCGAGCTCTGCCGGCAGCTCGCCGCGCGCGGCGACGAAGTCTTCGCTGCCTGTCGCGAGCCGTCCACGGCGCTCGAGCGCGCGGGCGCGCGCGTCCTCGCGAACGTCGACGTCGCCGACGATGCGTCGGTCGAGAAGCTCGCGCACGAGCTGCGCGGCGTCGAGCTCGACCTCGTCGTCAACAATGCCGGCATCCTGACGGTCGAGGGGCTCGACGACCTCGACCTCGACCGCGTGCGCGCGCAATTCGAGGTCAATGCGCTCGGCCCGCTGCGCGTGACGCGCGCGCTGCTTTCGAACCTGCGCCGCGGCGCGGTGGTCGCAATCGTCACGAGCCTCATGGGCTCGATGGGCGACAACGGCTCCGGCGGCTACTACGGCTACCGCATGTCGAAGGCCGCCGTGAACGCCGCCGGCGTGAGCCTCGCACGCGACCTCGCCCCGCGCGGCGTGTCGGTCTTCCTCCTGCACCCCGGCATGGTCGCGACCGAGATGACCGGCCGGCGCGGCGTCACCGTCGAGCAATCCGTCGCGGGCCTGCTCGAGCGCCTCGATGCGCTCGGCCCCGCGCAGAGCGGAACCTTCTGGCACGCCGACGGGCGGCCCTTGCCGTGGTGAGCTCGCGTGAGCGCGGTCTCGCGCGTGTGGCGGCGGCGGATCCCCGTGCAGTGAGCGACGACGATCGCTCGATGGGCGACGCCAGTGCGAAGAGCGATCCGCGTGCGGCGGGCGACGTTCGCTCGACCGACCGCGACCGTCCCACGCCCGATGCCGGGAGCGATGACGTCGCGCTCGTCGCCCGCGCCCAGCTCGCGGCGCTCCTGCACCTCGCGTACTCGGGCGAGCTCGCCGCCGCCGGCGCCTATCGCGGTCACTGGAAGTCGACCGCGGACCCCGACGAGCGCCGGCGCATCCGCGAGATCGAGGAGGAAGAGCTGCACCACCGCCGTCTCGTGGGGGAGATGATCGCAGCGCTCGGCGAGGAGCCGGAGCACGGCCGCGAGTTGCGCGCGCTCTGGACCGGCCGCGTGCTCGGCGCGCTGTGCCGCGTCACCGGTTGGTTCGCGCGAATCACGGCCACTCGCGAGCTCGTGGCGATGTACGGCGCGGGCCGCCTCGAGAGCCGCAACGTCCGCGAGTACGAAGCCGCCGCGCGTCACGCGCTCGCCGCCGGTCACGCCGAGTGGGTCGACTGCCTGCTCGTGATGGCCGAGGTCGAGTGGGACCACGAGGCGTACTTCCGCGCGAAGGTCGAGCGCCACGGCCTCGGGCGGCGCTTGCCGCTGTGGAAGGCGCCGCCCCCGAAGGTCGAGATCCGCGCGAGCTTCGCGCGCGATGCCGGGGCAGAGTACAACCCGCACAGGCACGACCGACGTCTCGAGGGGGCCTGAACAATGCAGTTGGGCGTAGCACTAGAGTAGAGCCCGCATAGCGAACCCCATGTGCTGACCAGCTATTGAGCGAGACGAGCGCTGCTCGAGGAATGCCACGCGCGCGATGCATTCGCTGATGTAGGCGCGCATCTCCGATCCGGCGTTGGACGGGCTCCAGTTGGGCCGCTATACAGACGGAGGAGAGCGAAGCCGTGGCCAAGCGAGGATCCTGGAAGGTGACGTCCAGAGGGCATGCCTTCGGGGGCGACTGGACCAACGCGAAGCTCGACGTGCTCGCGAAGTACTTGGCTGCGTACACGAAGGCGCTAAGAGAGAAGCCCTCGAAGGCACGTCCCTTCCAGAAGGCCTACGTCGACGCGTTCGCAGGTACGGGCTACCGCGAGGCTCGAAGTGAGAGCGAATCCAAGAGCGGCGAGCCGACTCTACCGTTTCCGGACCTCGCTGATACCGAACCCCAGACCTTGCTCGCAGGCTCGGCCAGTCGCGCGCTGAGGATCGAGCCTCACTTCGACAACTATGTGTTCATCGACCGCAGCCCAGTTCGCTGCGCACAGCTGGAAGCTCTGCGAGAGGAGTTCCCGGAGCTTGCCCGAAGGATTCAAGTTTGTACCGGGGACGCGAACGTCGAGTTGCGAGAACTGTGCAGCGGCAATTGGGACTATCTTCGCGCAGTCATGTTCCTCGATCCCTACGGCATGGAGGTCGAGTGGACGACGATCGAAGCGATTGCGAAGACAAGAGCGATCGACCTGTGGGTCCTGTTTCCACTCGGAATCGGTGTCAATCGGCTGCTCAAGAGGTCGGGCGAAATTCCGTCGTCCTGGCGCAAGCGCTTGAACTTGCTGCTCGGGAAAGAGGACTGGTACGACGAGTTCTACACAAGAATCAGCAGCAACACGTTGTTCGGTGAAGAGGAAAGCATCGTCAAGGCATCGACTGAGACGATTGGGCGCTACTTCAACGAACGCTTGTCGAGTGTTTTCGCTGGCGTTGCTCCCGAGCCCAAGGTCCTCCGCAACTCGAGGAACTGCCCGCTCTACCTACTCTGCTTCGCAGCCAGCAACGTGAAGGGCGCGCCGATCGCGTTGCGCATAGCGAACAGCTTGCTGAAGGGGGTGGACTGATGGCCCAAGGCTCCAGTATCGAGTGGACCGAGGCGACCTGGAACCCCGTGACCGGGTGCACGAAGGTCAGTCCAGGCTGCAAGCATTGCTACGCAGAGCGGATGGCCGAACGACTGCGGGCGATGGAGCAGGCGAACTACCACAACGGCTTCGAGCTGACGCTGCAGCCGCACATGCTCGACCTTCCGTTGCGTTGGAGGAAACCGCGAACAATCTTCGTTAACTCGATGAGCGATCTGTTCCATCGGGACGTTCCACTGGATTACATCCAGCGCGTCTTCGACGTGATGCGTCGTGCTCATTGGCACTGCTTCCAAGTGTTGACAAAGCGATCAGAAAGACTTGCCGAAGTTGATTCCGCGCTCGATTGGGCGCCCAACATCTGGATGGGAGTGAGCGTCGAGAGTGATCCTTATCGTTCGCGTATCGACGACCTGCGGGGGACTGGAGCGGTGATCAAATTCCTCTCGCTCGAGCCTTTGATCGGCCCCTTGCCGGACCTCGGTCTCGACGGAATGGACTGGGTGATCGTTGGCGGCGAATCCGGTCCTAGGGCGCGACCCATGGATGCCGCATGGGCTCTCGACTTGTGTAATCAGTGCCGCTACGCAAAGGTCCCATTCTTCTTCAAGCAGTGGGGCGGTGCGAACAAGAAGCGCACGGGACGCGTGCTCGAGGGCCGCACGTGGGACGAAATGCCCCATTTCACTCCATCAATGCCAGCTTCAATTCGCTCCCCGCTGGAACACGCCGAACTCACATGAGGCTTCAGTAGGTGGCCACACTTCGGAAGCTCTACACGTCCGGTCGTTGCAGCGGTTCTGGTCCTGACTACGGCCGAGGTTGTGTTTCGCCGCGCGAACTAGGCGCTAGATACGCCGACACACCGGGCCGCCACAGCGCGGCGACGATGGCGGCGAAGAAGACGGCGTGCACGATGAGCTCGGCCGTCGAGTGGAAGAGGCTCAGGACGACGTGCGCTCCCATCCACGCGGCGCACAGCCAGCGGGCCCAGTTGGCGCCGCGCAGCAGGAACGCTCCACCGAGGGCGGCCAGCGCTCCGCTGCCGAGGACCCACCCTACGCCCTGCGTCGAGGTCCCGTTCGAGAGGTTGCCGGCGAGCTGCAGGCCGCCGTGCAGGAGCGAGACGCAGCCGGTGGCGACGAACACCCAGCCGACGATCGCGAGCGAGATCGGTCGCTTGCTCACGCGGGCTCACTCCGCCGGGGGAGCAAGCTCCAACCAGCGCTCGAAGAGCGCCAGGATGCGGCGGTACTCGTCGAGCCAGCTCGAGGGCTCGGTGAAGGCGTGGGCTTCGACGGGATAGAGCGCGAGCTCCCAGTCCTGCTTCTCGAGCTCGATCAGGCGTTGCGCGAGGCGGATCGAGTCCTTGGCGAGCACGTTGTCGTCGACCAGGCCGTGGCAGATGAGGAGCGGTTTCGTGAGGCCCGCCGCGAACTCGATGGGGGAGCTTCGCTCGTAGGCCTCGGGGTCGAGCTCGGGCGTGTTGAGGATGTTCGACGTGTACGGGTCGTTGTAGTGCGCCCAATCGGTGACGGGGCGCAGCGCAGCGCCGCACGCGAACAGGTCGGGCTTCGTGAAGAGCGCCATGAGTGCGAGGAAGCCGCCGTAGGAGACGCCGTAGACGCCGACGCGCTCGCGATCGACCGCGTGGTGCTCGACGAGCCAGTCCACGCAGTCCTCGTAGTCCTCGAGTTCGGGCGTCCCCATGCGGCGGTAGATCGCCGTGCGCCAGTCGCGGCCGTAGCCGGCCGAGGCGCGGTAGTCGGCGTCGATCACGACGAAGCCGCGGCTTGCGAGCAGCGAGTGGAACATGAACTCGCGGAAGTAGTAGGACCAGCCCGCGTGCGCGTTCTGCAGGTAGCCCGCGCCGTGCACGAAGGCGACGGCCGGGCGCGGGCCGGCCGCTGGTTCCGGCGGTAGGTAGAGCCGCGCGCGGATCGTCCCGCCGTGGCGCGAGGGGACGTCGACGAGCAGCGGCTCGACCCACGCGCGCGAGCGGAAGGCCTCGCTCGTCGTGCTCGTGACGCGCCGCGCCTCCGCGCCCGGGCGGGCGTCTTGTAGGTAGAGCTCGGGCGGCGCGCTCGCGCGCGAGTGCGTGAGCAGGAGCTGCGTGCCGTCGGGCGAGAGCACGCCTTCCGTTTCACCGCCGAGACTCGTCACACGCTCCACGGGTCCGTCGGGGAGCGCGAAACGGTACAGCTCGTGCACGCTCGGGTCGTCGGCGTTGGCGCGGAACCACAACGCGTCCCCGCTCGCGCTCGAGGCGACGGAGTCGACCTCGTAGCGTGGGTTCCGAAAGGCCGGAGCCTCGACGGTGCGCACGGCGCCGCTGAACGCGCTCCACACGTTCAGGCGCGAGAAGCCGGACTCCTCGCTCGTGAACCACACGCCGCTCGAGTCGGCGAGCCAGCCGAGCTCGTTGAAGTCCCACCCGATCCAGGCCTCGTCGCGCAGGTGGTGGATCGGCAGGACCTCCTTGGTGTCGAGATCGACGCGCGCGATCCAGCGGTCCTTGTTGTCGAAGGAGAAGGCGCTGAAGACGACGGTGGAGGCGTCCGGCGCCCAGTGCACGTCGCCGATGGAGAGACCGCGCGGCTCCGAAGGAGCGTCGGACTCGCCATCCGATTCGGCGCCGTCGAGCTGCGCCGTGTCGTGCACTGCGGCGTCGCGCGCGGGACTCTCGATCTCCCGCCCTTCCGATCCCTTCCGATCGTCCGCTTCCCGATGGACGGCCTTCTCGGCCGCGGCACGGTCCGCGTCCTCTTGCTCGTTCCTCGCCTTCCTGGCCGCGTCCCGCGCGCGCTTCGCGTCCACGAGCCACTGGAGCGGTTGGTCCGCGACGCCCGGCAGGACGGAGAGGTCGAGCGTCTTGCGCTCGCGCGTCGCGAGGTCGAGCAGGACCAGCTCGACGGGCGCGTGCACGGCCTTGCCCACGTGCGCGCGGACGTCCTCGGTCTCGACGAAGGAGGTCTCGGTGACGTACTTCGGCAGCGCGTCGCGCTTCTCCTTCGTCTCCGACTCCGCCGTGACGCGCACGCAGAGCCAGCGGCCGTCCGGCGAGAGATCGAGTCCCGCCGAAGTCTTCTTCGCGCCCAGGTACCAGGGCAGCGGGGCGCGCGTGGGGTCGGCCGCCTGACGCTCGCGCTCGCGGCGCTCGGCGTGCTCGCGGCGCGCGCGCTCCTCGCGCACGGTCGACAGCAGGCGCTCCTGCTGCTCCGCGAGGTAATCCTCGTCTCGGTCCTTCTCCAGCGGATCGTCCTCGAAGAGGATCCGGGCGAGCTCTTCCTCGAGCCCGCTCGAGAGCTCGCGCGCGAAGAGCTTTCCGTTGCGCTCGTAACGAATGCGCTCGCCGTCCAGCAGGAAGGCCGGGTTCGACTCGTCTTCCAGCGTGCGCGTGAGCTGCAGGACGCGCCCGCTCGCGAGCTCCTCGACGAACAGATCGCCCTCCCGCGCATACACCTTGCGCGCGCGACTCCGATCGAAGTCGCCGCCCGGCGCATCGGCGCTCCCGCGCTCGGCGTCCGGCACGACGCGCGCGACGCCCGTCGCGAGGTCGAGCTGCACGAGGTCGAGCTCTTTCGCGCCGAGCCGCTTCTGCTCGTAGTACACCGAGCGCGAGTCGTCGGCCCAGTACGCATCCTGGGGTGGGCGCCCGATCCAGTCGGGATGGGCCATGATCTCCTCGACGGAGAACGGAGGAGCGGTGGCCGCGCGATCCTGCGAGGTCGACGGCAGGACGCACGAGACGAGGGCGAAGGCGAGGGCGGGAAGGCGCAGCATGGGCGAGATTAGACCGCGCTTGCGCGCGAGCGTCGACTCGCGCCGCGTTGCCTTTCCGCAAGGGATTCCCCCCGGGGGCGCCGCCCCTGGCACGCGCTCGTTCGCGGTGCGGTGCAACGAAACGAGCGTTTCCTCGCCGGCGTCGGTCAGCCTGCGGTAATGCGACCACTGCGGCACCGTCCGCGAGCAGGGTGAGCCGGAGGGTCGCGAGCTTCGCGACCGGGATCATCGCGATGTCGGCCAGGGCGAAGCTCGCGTCCGATCGAGTTGCACGGCCGCGGCGCGAGCTCCTCCCCTGCGAGGAACGTCGCCGAACGAAACGTGCACGTCTCGGCGCAGAAGAGGAGCAGCGCGAAAGCGGCGCTCCGCTGCTCGCCGCCGCCTTCGTCGGCGAGGCCGTGGCGGCGAGCACGCCCTAGCGGGAGATCGAAGGCGAGCCGACCGCCGCGCGTTCGACGGCGCGCAGGCCGAGCTCGAGGTCGCGCTCTAGGTCCAGGACGTCCTCGATGCCGACCGAGAAGCGCACCAGGCCCGGCGGCACGGCGCCGTCGGTCACGCCCTCGCTCTCGTGCCAGTCGAGCTCGTAGGGGACCTCGATGACCGACTCCACGCCGCCCAGGCTGGTGGCGATCGCGATCGACTCGAGCGCGTCGACGAAGCGCCGCGCGCCCTCGAGACCGCCCGCGACCTCGAACGAGATCATCGCGCCGCCCGCGCGCATCTGCGCCGTCGCGACGGCTCGTTGGCGCGAGCCTTCGAGCCAGGGATAGTGGACCGCCGTGATGCCGGGCTTGCCCGAGAGGAAGCGCGCCAGCGCCAGCGCGTTGTCCGACGCGCGCTGCACGCGCAACCCGAGCGTCCGGATCCCGCGCATCAGGAGCCACGCGCCGTGCGGATCGAGGATCCCGCCCAAAAGGATCTGCGCGTCCTTGATGCGCCGCACGAGCTCGCTCGAGCCCGCGACTGCGCCGCACAGGACGTCGGCGTGGCCCGCGAGGTACTTGCTCGCCGAGTGCAGCACGAGCGAGGCGCCGAGCGCGAGCGGATTCTGCAGGTAGGGCGTGGCGAAGGTGTTGTCGACGAACACGAACGCGTCGGGGCGTGCGCGGCGCACCGCCGCGGCGACGGCGGCGATGTCGACCACCTCGAGCAGGGGATTCGACGGCGTCTCGAGGTACACGACGCGCGTGCGCTCGGTGAGCGCCTGCGCGAAGACCTCGGGCTCGGTCGACTCGACGAAGGTCGTCTCGACCCCGAACCGGTCGAGGAATTCGCGCAGGAACGTTCCCGTCTGCGCGAACACGAAGCTCTGACAAACCACGTGATCGCCCCCCTCGAGCACGGCGAACAGCGCGGTCGTGATCGCGGCCATCCCCGAGGAGGACACGAGCCCGGCCTCGGCGCCTTCGAGCTCGGCGAGCTTGTCCGCCGCGGCCGACAGCACCGGATGACCGAAGCGCGAGTAGACGCCGGGCGCCTTCTTGCGGAACGTCGCCCCGAGCTCCTCGGACGTGCGCGCGCGGAAGATGGTCCCGAGCTGCAGGGGCACGCTCAGCGGCTCGAGGTCCAACGGCGGTGTCCGCGGACAACGCGCCGCCTTGGTGTGGAAACCTTCCGTCCCCGCTCCGCTCTCCCGTTCCTTGCGTCGATCCATCGCTGCCTCTTCGTCGATGCGTTCCTCGTGCTCACGACCCTCGTCCGAGGCCATCGATGGTCGCGCAACGTTGCGGTGCGTGCAAGGCGCGCGTGGCATCTTCAGCGGTCCGCGGCGAATCCTTACCTCCATACAAGTCGAGAGCGCGCCGGGACTACGGAGCGCTCTCCGTGGGCGGCGGAGCTCAGGGCACGCTGCCGTCCAGGTGCAGGACGCCGCGCCCGGAGGAGAGCACGAAGCCCTCGTCCGGCTGGAATAACAGACCCTGGAAGTACACGCCCACGGGCTCGTCGAAGAGGTCGTCGAGCACGACGGGCCCGTGGCGTTCGCCCAGCGCGTTCTGTGCACGAGAATCCAGGTTCGGGACACTAGAAGCTCCTAGACAGGGTCCCCGCCGATCCTGACAGCGACCGCGAACGAGGGGAGCGATTAGCATGGATCCCGTGCCAACCGAGTCCACGCATCCGGGCCTCCTCTCGCGGGTCCGGGATCCCAAGGACGAGGACGCGTGGCGCGAGTTCGACGCCCGCTACCGTTCGTTGATCCAGCGCTACTGCCGCGCACGCCAGCTCCAGCCGGCCGAGGCCGACGACGTTCGCCAGCTCGTGATGATGGCGCTCGCGCGCTACCTGCGTGCCTTCCACTACCGCCCCGAGCTGGGGCGCTTCCGCGACTACCTCCGCAGGACGGTGGACAACGCCATCCGGCACTACCTTGCGAGTCAGGACCGCAAGGCAGTACGCCTACTGGAAGAGGACGCACTGGCTGAGCTCGGTCCGAGGGAGGATGGAGGGTTCGAGATCCTGTGGGAAGAAGAGTGGGTGCGGCATCACTACCGGCGAGCGTTGGCGGCGGCTCGCAAGGAGACGAGCGACCAGAGCGCCGACGTCTTCGAGGAGCTGCTCGCGGGTCGCACGCCGGCCGAGGTCGCGGAGCGTCATGCGATGAAGCTCGACGCCGTCTATCAGGTCAAGCACCGGATGCGCCTGCGCTTGCAGGCCATGATCGAGCAGCAGATCCGCGATGAGGAATTCCCCGAGCGATCGAAGTCGAATCCCGCCTGAGTCGCGGGAGCCGTCGAGCTTGTTCGGCTTCGAGCTCTCGGAGCTCGACTGGCTCGAGCACGTGCGCGGCTTCGTGTCCCCGGACCTCCTGGACTCGATCGGGGCGTACGAAGAAGTCGAAGAGGTGAGCCGCGGCGGTCAGGGGATCATCTATCGCGCGCGCCAGCCCGGCACCGGCCGCCAGGTCGCGCTGAAGCGCATGCTCGCGGGCTCGTTCTCGAGCGGCGACGCGCGCGCGCGGTTCCAGCGCGAGGCCGAGGCGGCCGCGTCGCTCGACCACCCGGGCATCGTGACGGTGTACGGCCTCGAGGAGGTCGACGGGCTCCCGGTCTACGCGATGGAGTGGATCGAGGGCGAGCCGATCACCGCGTGGGCGCGTCGCGAGGGGCGGACGCGCGACGAGATCCTGCGCGCGTTCTTGCAGGTGTGCGACGCGGTGCGGCACGCGCACCAGCGCGGCGTGCTGCACCGCGATCTGAAGCCCAGCAACCTCCTCGTCGACCGCAACGGCCGCCCGCGCGTGCTCGACTTCGGGCTCGCGAAGCTCACGACCGAGGGCGTGGACGCCACGAGCACGCAGGGTTTCGTCGGCACGCCCGCCTACGCGGCGCCGGAGCAGATCGAGGGCAAGCACGAGCGTGCCGACGCACGCGGAGACGTCTATTCGCTCGGCGTCGTGCTGTACGAGATGCTGACCGGCGCGCGTCCGTATCGGCCCGAGGAGGGAGTGCTCGCTTTCGCCGCCGCGCTGGAGCACGAGCGTTTCGTCCGTCCGAGCACGCTGCGCCCGGGGCTCGGGCGCGAGATCGACTCGATCGTCGCCACGGCCATCGCCGCAGATCCGGACGAGCGGTTCCAGTCCGTGGACGCTCTGGCTGTCGACGTCGAGCGCTTCCTCGCGCACGAGCCGGTCGCGGCCCACCGCGGCGGTTCGTGGTACGCGCTCGCGAAGATCGCGCGCCGCAACCGCATCGTGTTCGCACTCTCGCTGCTGCTCGTCGCGACGGTGATCTCGTCCGCGGCGTACTTCGCCGTCCAGGCCGAACGCTTCGCCCAGAAACGCGACGAGGCGCTCGCCGCGCAGGAAGCCGAACGGAAGGCGCGGCGCGAGGCGGACGAGCTGGCGCTGTCCGAGCGCGAGGCGCGCGAGGAGGCGGAGCGCACCGGCGTGGAACTGGCGTTCCAGGTGGAGGCGGCCGAGCTCGCCCGCAGCGCCGCGGATGCGGCGCGCGAACGGGCGGAGGAAGAGAGCGCACGCTCCGCGAACATCCTCGATTTCATCGTCCAGGACCTCATCGAGAGCGCCATCACTCGCCCGCAGACGACCATGCGCGAAGCCGTGGACCTCGCGGAAGCCAAGGTCGAGTCACGTTTCGCAGGGGACCCGGTCACCGAAGGCTACGTGCGCGTCGCGATCGGCAGCATGTACATGGCCATGGTCGATGTAGAACGTGCGCGAGGACAACTGGAACGAGCTCACGAGCTCCTCGACGCGGCTGGCGATCCGTACGCAGCC
This sequence comes from uncultured Planctomycetaceae bacterium, assembly GCA_964413535.1. Classification (GTDB taxonomy): domain Bacteria; phylum Planctomycetota; class UBA1135; order UBA1135; genus CAYPTB01. Next base: position 11,512 of record CAYPTB010000032.1, read on the forward strand.
AAGGCGCTCTCGCTGTTGATCCTGGCCCGGAAAAAACTCCCGGGTGACGTCGACGCTGCCGTTGCCCGACTTCGCGAAATGGAGTCGTCGATGTCGGAGAGCGCCAGTCCGGATGCACTGAACGCCGTCGTCTTGTTGCGCATCCAGGTCGTCATGCAGTTGCTGACGGTCAAGTCTGCGGAGGCGGTCGCGGAGGCCGATCGAGTACTCGAACAGACCTATCAGCTCGTCGAGCGCCATTGGGGATCGCCCTTCATGGTCACATCGCTCCTGGATTCCCAACGGATCCTGATCCTCGAGCAGAAGGGGCGGATGGAGGAAGCCGAGCTCGCCCGACGCCGACTCCTGGACGAGTTCCGCGCGAACATCCCGGGTCGACTTCCCGGCAGTGCTGCGGTCGAAATGCTCGCGTTGGCGAAGACGGTCATGAAACGGCAGGAGTACGAGGAAGCCGAGTCTCTGACTCGCGAGGCAAACGGCATCATCGAGCCGGCACGCACGGGCCTCGCGATCGAAGCCGAGGCAAAAACACTCCGATCCCAGGCCCTGCGGGAGTTGGGTCGCTTCGAGGAAGCCGTCGTGGTTGCCCAGCAAGCATGGGAGGCGATGCGTGTCGCGCTCGATGCGACTCCTGCGGCAAGGGGCTGGACTCAGACCCACTTGGGCTACGCGCTCCTCATGTCCGGCGACGTCGCTGGTGCGGTCGATCAACTCGAGGAGGCCAACTCGAGCCTCGAAAACGCATACGGTGTGGATTCGCCGCGAGCCTTGGTCTCCAAGGTTCCGCTCGGCCTGGCGCTCTTCCACGCGGGAGACTTGGAGCGTGCGGTGGAGCCTCTCCTGCTCGGGCTCCCGGCGTACCGCGAGGCGTCCGAAGCGAGCCGCGCGGGTCTCGAGCGCGCGTTCCGACATCTCCTCGCCGCTCTCGTCTCCACAGGTGACCGCGACGGATGCGAGCGAGCTTTCGACCTGCGCTTGACGCTCGCGGAGCTTCCTCGCGAGCAGGCGCGCGTCCACCTCGACCATGCCGAGTTGCTGCGCGAGATCTACGGCGACGAGGACTCCGCTCGAGCGCTGGTGGAAAAGGCGCGAGCGCTGGATCCCGCGACCGTGGAGGCGTGGGAGCGCGAGACCCCGGCGCTGCCTCCATGGGACCTCGACCCGAACGATCCTCTCACGCGCATCTGAAGCCCACCACCCATTCGAGCATGGTTCACGCCGGCCCTGCGGAAGCTACGCGAGCTCGGTCGTCGACCCCTCACAGCCGGCGGATCTTGACGTTTCGGAAGGCGACGAAGTCGCCGTTGTCCTGGAGCGCGATGTGGCCCGAGGCCGCCCGGGCATAGCCGGGCAAGTCCGCGAACTTGCTCGCCGCGAGGCGACGTTGCCAGTCCTCGCTGCCGAGGCGGTAGTCGACGACCTTGACGCCGTTGAGCCAGTGCTCGACGCGGTCGTCCCACACGCGCAGGAGCGCGTGGTTCCAGCGCCCGACGGGCAGGGCGGCCGCCTCGGTCGGGGCGTGCAGCCCGTAGTTGCCGCCGGTCGAGGTGACGGAGTGCGCGCCGTCGGGATGCGTCGCGTCGTCGCGCAGTTGCAGCTCCGGGCCCGTCTCCCAGGCCGCGGCGACTTCCTCGCTCACGCGGAAGAACACGCCGCTGTTCCCCCCGCGCGAGAGCTTCCACTCGAACGAGAGCTCGAAGTCCTCGAAGGTCTCGCGCGTGACGAGCTCGCCGGCGGACGCGACGCGCGTGAGCGCGCCGTCGACGACGGCCCAGCCCTCGGGTGCGTTCTCGCGCCGGAAGCCGCGCCACGACCCGAGGCTCTCGCCGTCGAAGAGCAGCGTCCAACCGGCTTCGCGCTCCTCTTCCGAGAGCGCGTTCTTCGGTCCGGGGTCCGCGAGCGCCTCGCCCAGGCTGCGCGGGAGGTGGTTCAGCGTGTACCAGGCCTCGTCGCTCCACAGTCGGCGCCCGGACTCCGCTTCGAGCCGGTGCGCGACGGCGATGCGCACGACCGAGCCCGCGCGGAGGTGCGGGATCTCGACGAAGACCTTCGTGCGGTCCTCCGACGGCGTCGAGCTCCGCGCCGTGAGCTCCTGCGCGTCCGGCGCCCCGCGCAGCGTCTCGAGTTCCCACAGGAACGGATCGAAGCCGGAACCGCTCGCTATAGGCTCCGTGAACTCCACCTCGAAGCCGTTCCGAAACGCGCGCACGGCGAGCATCTCGAACGTCGTCTCGCCGTTGTGGCGCACGCGCGCGAGCCCGCCCTCGTCCGAGCTCGCGAGGTACAGGACGCCATGAGAGCCGAAGCACAGCGAATCCGCGCGCGTGCGCGTGAAAGGGTGCACCGAGCCCTGCAGCACGCCGTCGGTCGTCTCGAGGAACGCGCGCGCCGTTCCGTCCCGGTCCGTGCCCGTGAGCAGCATCTGTCCGCTGTAGGGCCCATTGCCCGGCGGGATCACGCACGGCGCGCTCGCGCGACCGCCGCCGACGACGAGCGGGAACGCGGCCACATGCGGGGCCAGGACGAGGTCGGGGCTCGCGGCTCCCGGCCCCACGGGTGGCGTGGCGTCGGCGAGCCGCAGGAGGCGCGTGAGCCGTCCATTCGCCGGCGGCGGCTCGGCGAGGAAGACGAGTCCGCCGTCGCCGACCCCGAGCGCGCTGCCGCGACGCAGGCCCAGCGCCGCGACCTCGCGCCCGCCGTCGGTCGGATCGACGGCGACGACCATGCCGAGGAGCGCCGGGCTCGGCGGTTCGAGCGCCGCGAACAGGCGTCCATCGGCGGCGAGGAGCTGCGTCGGGCTCGCGTCGCTCCCGAGCGCGTCGGCGAGGTCGGCGAGCACGCGCCGCTCCTCGGCGACGCCGTCGCCGTCGGAGTCGACGAGCTCGAGGAGCTCCGAGTCCGCGAGCGCGAAGATTCGCCCGTCGGACTCCGCGAGCGCGCGAGCGCGCGGAAGATCGCGCGCAACGGGGACGAGGCGGATCGCGGCCGGATCCCCCCCGAGGAAACCGTCGAGCGCCCAGATCGAGCCGGTCGTGGGCGCTTCGGTCGTTCGCTCCTCCTGCGCGAGCACGAGGAGCCGTCCATCACCCGACCACGCCAGTCCTCGGACCTGCGTCGGGAGCCCAGGGACGGCGAGGCGCGAGAGCGCGTAGCTCGGGTGCAGGAGCGTGCTCTCGTGCTCGGGCGGCGCGCCGCCCGCCGCGGGCGGGGACGCTGCGGCGCCCGCCGGCCGGGAGAGCGCCGCCGCCGGAACGACCTCGAACGCATACGAGCCGGGCGGCCGCCACTCCAGCACCAGCGACTGCGCGCCCGAGGCGTCGAAGTGGCGGATCTCGAAGGCGTGCAGCCCGGCCGCGAGCTCGACCGACGCCTCCACGCTCGCGTGCGCGTGCAGGCCGTCGTTGTCGAGCACGACCGAGCCGTCGAGGATCATGCGCGAGCCGTCGTCGCTCGAGAGGCGTAGTCCGTACACGCCGGCGTTCGTCTCGACGAAACCGAGGACGATCGTGAGGAAGTTGTCCTCGACCCCACCGAACGCCTCCGGACCGAAGAGCTCGACGCGCGGCACGACGAGCTCGACGTCGGGCGCGCGCTCCGCCGCGACCTCCGGCAAGCGCGTGAGCTCGCCCTCGAGTTCGAACACGCGCAGGAGGACGCCGGGCGCGCGCTCCGCGGTCTCCCCTTGCGACGGGCGAAGGACGCGGGGCGCCTCGCTCGCGAGCGCGCACGGGGCGCAGAGGAAGAGCGCGTGGAGCATCGCAGCGGGCGCGAGAGGATAGCGGGGACGCGGCGCCTCAGGAACGGCGCGCGCGACGGCGTCGCGCGAGCCGGATCGCCGCGACGGCCAGCGCGGAGACGGCGAGTGCGACGACGACCGGGATCGCTTCCGGCGCGCCGTCCGAGCGCGCGTCGACCGCGGGCTCCGGCGGCCGAATCGCCGGAGAGCTCGAACGCGGGGGCCGCACCGCGACCGGGATGGCCTCGGTCTCCACGACGCGGTAGCTCGCCGGTGGCGTGGTGTCGAAGTAGGCGAAGCGGATCGGCGGCACCTCCTCGACGGCCGCGCTGCGCGGCGCGAGGTGGTAGGTGATCACGCGCCGCACGCGTCCCGGCTCCTCCAGCTTCCCGAGGACGTGGAAGTGCGCGGGGAAGCCCGGGAGCCGGTCGAGCTCCGGCGCCGCGAACAGCTCGAGGTTGCCCTGGCCCTCGACGACGAGCACGAGCTCGAAGCTCTCGCCGGCCGCCAACTCGCGCTCCGCCACCTCCGCGTGGACCGAGAGCCGGCCCACGGCCCCGGTGAACTCGCTCGGACGGCCTTCCTCGGGTAGCGCGCGGATCGTCAGCGCGAGCGGCTCGCTCCCCACCAGCTCGTCGCGGCGGTCGACGGGCGTGCGACCGTTCACGAAGTCCTCTTCGAAGCGCGTGGCGTACACGAAGCGCAGGATCGCCGCCGGCACGACGAGCTCGCCCGGCTCGTTCGGCAAGTAGGTGCGCTCGATGGTGAGCACCGTGAACGTTCGCCCGTCGAGCACGCGCTGCTCCACGCGCTCCGCCAGCGCCACGTCGTCGTTGAGGACGAAGGACGCGGTCAGGTGCGCGCTCCCCTCGCGCGCGTCCGGTTCGTCGCCGCTGGCGTCGTCGCCGCTGGCGTAACCGCCGCTGGCGCGCGCGAGCACGCCGGGAAGGCCCTCGATCCAGGGGGCCGTGAGCTGCACCGGCACGTCGAGCTTCCGCTGGAACGGCTGGATCATGCTCGTTGCGGCGAACTCCACCTCGACGCCGAACACGAGCGCGAGCTCGATCGGCTCGTGCACGTAGTAGGCGGCGCGCTCCGCCGTCACTTCGACGAACGCGCGCTCCGGCGCCCCTTGCGCGCCGCTCGCGAGGAGGACCAGCACCGCGAGCGTCACGCGGGAATCTCGAGGGAAACGTGGACGTCGTTCACGGCAAGCGCGCTTTCCGCGAGCGAGCGGAGCATACACCCCGATTCGCGGGGGGATCCGCAGCGCGCGTTCGAGCGAGCAGTCACGGCAGCGTGACGCATCTCGACGCGCCCCGCGCGGAAGTTCGAACTGCTACCATGACGACCGTTCGGCCGGTACAGGGGACCGGGATCCCCCGCGGACTGCAACCCGCCGGGCTCGCTGACAAGGCGGGCTGCTCCGTTCGACTAGGGAGACCGGTCTCACGCACATCCTCGATCGCCACGGACACGTTCGCAGCCACGGCGGGGGCGAGGCCTGGGACGCGCGCGCTCCACCACCACTCATGATCCGATCCTTCGACCTTCTCGCATTCACCCTCGTCCTCCCGGTCGTCGTCTCCGTCTCCGCCGCCGCCCAGGACGCTCCGGGTGCCGGCGTCGATCGCGAGGCCATGTGGTTCGCTCCCACGGCCGAGGACTGGAAGAAGCCGTGCCTCGTGACCTGGCAGCGCAGCTACGAGGATGCGCTCGCCGTCGCGAAGGAGACCGGCAAGCCGATCCTGATCTGCGTCAACATGGACGGCGAGATCGCGAGCGAGCACTACGCGGGCGTGCGCTACCGCCAGCCCGACATCGCCGCGCTCTACGAGCCCTACGTGACCGTCATCGCCTCCGTCTACCGGCACACGCCGCGCGACTACGACGAGGAGGGCCGGCGCATCCTCTGCCCGCGCTTCGGCAGCGTCACCTGCGGCGAGCACATCGCCATCGAGCCCGGTCTCTTCGAGCAGTTCTTCGACGACAAGCGCATCGCGCCGCGCCACATCGCCGTCGAGCTCGAGCGTGAGAGCGCGGAGATGTACGACGTCTACTACGCCTGGGACACCGACACGATCTTCACGGCGCTGCGCGAGGGCGTCGCGAACCGCCCGCCGCCGCGCGAGCTCCGCGGCGACCGCCCGTTCGCCGAGCGCGTCACGAGCCGCGACGTCGCCGACCGCGAGGCGGTGGAGGAGGCCTACCTAGCGGGCGACCGCGCGGTGCGACGCGCCCTGCTCCAATCGGCCGTCGCGCATGCCGATGCCGCTCCGACCGATCTCCTGCGGCTCGCGGTGTTCGGCTTCGACGCCGAGCTGGCGCGCCTCGCGCGCCAGGCGCTCGCCGAGTCGAGCGATCCCTCCGCCATCGACCTGATCCTCGCCGCCCTGCGCGTCCCCATGGAGCCCGAGGAACGCGACGCGTTGATCGCGGCGCTCGACCGCATCGGCGAGACTTCGCCGCGTGCGCGCACGCTCGCGGCCGTGCAGCGCGGGCTCTCGGGCTCCTCGAGCGCGGTCGACGTCGAGGGCTGGTCGAAGGCGCTCGCCGACGTCGCGCCGCCGCCCGCGGTCGAGAGCTACGAGCTCGCGTCGCGCCTGTCGCAACGCGCGCAGGTCTCCGAGACGCGCGAGGGCGACGCGAGCGCCCGTCTCGAGCTCGCCGAGGCGTTCCTCGCGCTCGCCCTCGATCCCGCCACGGGGCGCGACTACGCGAGTCTCCTGTTCGAGGACGCGCGCCGCTCCGCCCGCGAAGCCCGCGAGCTGGGCGGCGCCGGTTGGCGCGTGAGCTCCGTCCTCGCCCTCGCCGCGCACCATCTGGGCGACGCGACGCGTGCGCTCACCTGCGCCGAGGAAGCCGTGGCGAGTCTCTTGCCCGCGAACCCGGGCGCTCTGCAACGCGCTCCGTCCGCGCCGTCGGACGACGCGTCGAAGGCGGAAGCCCTGCCGCCGGATGCCGAGAGCCCCACGACCGCGGCCGTCCTCGCGCTCTTCGCCGAAGCGCGCCGCAAGGCGATCTTCCGCGCCGTGCGCGAGAAGGAGAAGTGGCCGTCCCAGTGGCTCGCCGACGTCCACGCCGCGCACAGCGTCCTCGCGCGCCATCCCTTCGGCACCGACCTCCAGGGGGCGGCGCACTACGACTTCCTGATCTGGCTCGGCGGCTTCGCGCGTGCCGAGCGCGTGCTCGACGACGGCCTCGCGCGCTTCCCCGACTCCTGGGCGCTGCACGAGCGCCTGCGGCGCCGCATCCTCGCGCAGCAGGGCGTCGGCGGACTCGAGGCCGCCTACGCCGAGCGCCTCGCCGCCCCCGACGCTCCGCAGAACCTCGCCTGGTACGCGGGCTACGCCGCGCTCGTGGCGGCGGAGTTCCACCGCCGCGCCGGCGCCGACGACGAAGCGCTCGCCGCCTACGACCGCGGCATCGCGCTGTACGAACGCGCCGCACTGGCGAATCCCGGCGCGCGCGCGACCGTCGACCACTACGTCGCCCTCGCGCTCGCCGGCCGCGCGCGCATCGCCTTCGAGCACGGCGAATGGGAGCGCGCGACCGCCGAGATCGTCGACTCGTTCGAGCGCGCTCCGTCCGCCGCCGCGACCCTGGACGGCCTCAACCTTTCCCCGGTCGACACCGCCAAGATGCTGCGCGCGCGCCTCGACGACCTGCAGCGCGACGAGCTCGTCGCCAAGCTCGACGCCGCCCTGGCCGAGCTCGACCCCGAGATGCTGCTCCTCCCCGCCTACGAGCGCGACGTCCAGAACGCGCCCCCGAGCACCGGCCGCCGCCGCGGCGGTCGGGGCGGATGACGCCGTGTTCGACCCGCAGGAGCTCGAACGGGCCGTCCGGCCCTTCCAAGGAGTGATCGAGAGTGAAGTACTTGGTGGTGATCGAAAAGGGCCCGCAGAGTTGGGGTGCTCACGTTCCCGACCTTCCGGGGTGCTTCGCAGTCGGGAAGACGAGAGCCGAAGTGCTGAAGCTCGCCAAAGAGGCCGTGGAGTTCCACATCGAGGGACTCCGGCAGGATGGCAAGGAAGTCCCCCCTCCGCACTCGGAGGCTAGCGTGATCGACGTCACGGCGGCTTGATCCGCTCCGCCGCTGACTGCCAAGCTCATGCTTCCACTTCTGCGCTTCCTGACTGTCGGGAAGGAGCACGACATCGGTGAGGTGGTGGATGCGATCTGCGGCGCGAACGGGTGGACGCCTCTCGCATCGATAGCAAGATCGCGCTGATCGACGGACCCGCGCTCGCAATCACAGGATCGCCCACGGCGCTCGCGCGCGCGGTCGGGCGGCGTGTGCCGTAGCATGTCGCGCGCGGCCGGCTCCTCATGTCACTCGCCACGTCCATCGCGTCGATCCTTCTCGTTTCGCTCGCCGCGGTCGCCGGGGACGGGCGCGGCCTCGGGGACCGGTTCGCCGTGCCCGAGGGCTTCGAGGTCGCGTTGTGGGCGGAGTCGCCGCTCCTGTTCGATCCGACGGCGATCGACGTGGACGCGCGCGGGCGGGTGTGGGTGGCGGAGGCCGTCAACTACCGGCGTTCCGAGGGCAGGAACCCCGGGCGCGGGCGTGCGGAGGGGGATCGAATCGTCGTCCTGGAGGACGCGGACGGGGACGGCGTCGCCGAGACGGTGACGGTGTTCGCGCAGGATGCGGAGCTCGTCGCGCCGCAGGGTTTGTGCGTGCTCGGAAACCGCGCGTTCGTCTCGTGCGCGCCGGACCTCTTCGTCTACACCGACGACGACGGGGACGACGTCGCGGATCGGCGCGAGGTGCTGCTCACGGGCTTCGGCGGGCGCGATCACGACCACGGGTTGCACTCGGCCGTCTTCGCGCCCGACGGCGGGCTCGTGCTCGGCGTCGGCAACGCGGGGCCGCATCTCGTGACCGACCGCGACGGGTTCGCGCTGCGCTCGGGCAGCCTGTACGCGCTGGGTGGAGCGGAGCCGGCGGACAACCGGCCAGGGCTCGTCTCCGACGACGGACGCGTGTGGACGGGCGGGCTCGTGCTGCGCGTCGAGGAGGACGGGAGCGGGCTCGAGGTCCTCGCGCACAACTTCCGCAACCCGTGCGGGGTCGCAGTCGACTCGTTCGGGAACCTGTTCGCGGGTGACAACGACGACGACGGCAACGCGAGCTGTCGCTACCTCGCGTGCATGCAGGGCGGGAACCACGGCTACTTCTCCGCGGACGGATCGCGTGGCTGGTGGTACGACCGGCGGCCGGGGCAGGAGCGCGGGTCGGCGCACTGGCACCAGGAGGATCCAGGCGTCGTGCCGGCCGGGACGATCACGGGCGCGGGTGCGCCGGCGGGCCTGTGCGTGGTCGAGCACGCGTCGCTCGGAACGCCGTTCGTGGTCGCCGCCGACGCGGGCGCGGGCGCCGTGCTAGCGCTGCGCCCGGTGAGCGCGGGAGCGGGGATCCGGCTCGAGCCGGGCGTGCTGCTCGCGCCGCGCAATGCACCCGGCGACGAGCGCGCGCGCTGGTTCCGGCCGAGTGACGTCGCCGTCGGGCCGGACGGCTCGATCTTCGTCGCGGACTGGTTCGACCCCGCGGTCGGCGGACACCTGGCCGCGGACCGCGCGTCGTACGGGCGCATCCTGCGCGTGTGGAGACCCGCGAGCGGCGGGAGCCGGCCCACGAGCGCGGACGACGACGTCTCGGATCTCCTCTCGCCGACCGGGAGCGCTCGCCACCGCGCTCGGCGCGCGCTGATCGGACGCGGCGAAGCGGCGATTCCCGCGCTGCTCGAGCTCGAGCGCGCGCCGGAGCGCTGGAAGTGGGCGCGCGCGCTGTGGGTCCTCGCGCACTTGGGAACGCCGGGCCGCGCGATCGTGGAGCGCGAGCTCGAGAGCCCGTCGCCCGAGATCGCGGTCACGGCGCACCGGGCCCTGCGGCGCGCCGGACACGACGTATCGGCCCACGCGGCGGTGCTCGCGCGCTCGCCCTTCCCCGAAGTGCGGCGCGAGGTCGCGCTCGCGTTGCGCGACGTCCCGTTCGAAGCCGCGCGCGACGCGCTGCTCGAGCTCGCGGAACGGCTCGACGACGGGCGTTACTCGCTCGAGGCCTTCGGGATCGGCGCAGAGGGCAAGGAAGAGCTCCTGTGGCCCGAGCTCGTTGCGCGCCTCGGCGGGGAGCCGTGGGACGCTCGTCTCGAGCGGCTCGCGTGGCGCTTGCACCCGCCGGCCGCCGTGCCCGAGCTCGCGCGGCGCGCAGGCGATCCGAAGCTCACGGCCGGAGCGCGGCGGCGCGCCGTCGACGCGCTGGCCTTCGTGCCGACGCGAGCGGCGGCGGAGGCCGTGTTGAACCTCGCGCTCGCGGGCCCCGCGGACGTGCGCGAGCTCGCGCGCTTCTGGATCGAGCACCGCGACTCGAACGATTGGCGCGCGTTCCGGCTGAAGGACGAGCTCGCGCCGGAAGGGCTCGCGCGCGCGGAGCTCCTGTGGACGAGCGGCGTCGTGCGCGCCGGGGCGGTGGCGGTCGACGTCGAGCTCGGAGCGGATGCCGAGCGCCTGTGGCTGGTGGCGACCGACGCGGGCGACGGGATCGACGGCGACTTCGCGAACTGGCTCGAGCCGCGACTCGCGGGCGCGACGGGCGAGCTCGTGCTGTCGCGCGCGAAGTGGACGGAGGTGAGCGTCGAGTGGGGGCGCGTGAGCGCGGGTCGCAACGCGGAAGGCGGGCCGCTCGCGCTCGCCGGCGCGCGGATCCAGGACGGCATCGGCGCGCACGCGCGCTCGGAGATCGCCTTCGACGTGCCGCGGGGCTACACGCGCTTCACCGCGCGCGCCGCGCTCGACGACGCGGGCTTCGCGGACGAGGGCGCCGAGCCGTCGGTGGAGTTCTGGGTGTACGTCGAGCGGCGACGGGACGAGGGACGCCTCGCGCGGCTGCGCGCGGCGCTCTTCGCCGGCGCCGGAGCCGAAGAGCCCGCCGCGCCGAGCGGCGGCGCGCAGGAAGACGACTCGACGGCCGCGAGCGGCAGCGCTGCGGACGCCGCGGCGCGCGAGGCCGTGGCACGCGAGCTTGCGGCCCGCGAGGCCGTTGCACGCGAGCTCGCGGCCGATCCCGAGGGTGGGATGCTGCTCGTGCACCTCGCGGAGAAGGGCGAGCTGCCGGCAGAGCTCGTGCCCGTCGTGGCGGAGTCGATCTTCGCGAATCCCGACCCGGCGGTGCGGGCGCTCGCCGCGGCGCACTTCGCGCGCGCGGAGCGCGCACCGCTCCCGAGCGCGGCGGAGCTCGCGCAGCTCGCCGGCGATGCGCGGCGCGGCGAGCGCGTGTTCTTCGGCGACACGGCTAGCTGCTCGCGCTGCCACACGCTCACGCGCGAGTCGCGCTTCGCGCGCGAGGCTCGCACGGCGACGTGGAGCGCGGGAAGCGCACCGGACGAGGCGGATGGCGCCGAAGGGATCGAGCTCGCCGCGGAGGGAAGCGGAGCGATGGATCCCCATGGGGAAGGGACGCCGCGGGGAGCTTCCCCGGCGGGCGTCCCGCGCGGCGGCGACGTCGGCCCGGAGCTCACGCGCATCCGCGAGAAGTACGGGAAGGAGGCGCTCTTCGACGCGATCCTCGATCCGAGCGCGGCGATCGCGCCGGGCTTCCAGACCTGGGTCATCGAGGACGACCGCGGGCGGATCCTGTCGGGCTTCGTGCTGGCGGACGGCGAGAACCTCGTGCTCAAGGACACGCAGGGCGTGCGCCACGTCGTGCCGTCCGACACGATCGTCGACCGCTACGCGCAGAAGCTCTCGACGATGCCGGAGGGCCTCGCGCTCGGTCTCGCACCGCAATCGCTCGCCGACCTCGTCGCGTTCCTGCTCGAGGATCCCGAGCGCGAGCCCGTGCTCGGCGAGCCGATCGAGCTGTTCGACGGCGCGAGCCTCGCGGGCTGGGTCGAACTCGACGAGCGCGAGTCGCTCGCCGAGCCCGAATCGAACGGGCTCGACGACGCCGGATCGAGCAGGGTTCACGATCCCGGATGGACGAAGCATGCTGAGCCAAGCGGGCACGGCGAGGACCCCGGTGCGGGGGACGCGGGCGCCGCGTGGACCGTCGTCGACGGGACGCTCGCCCCCCCGATCGACGAGTCGGTCTACCTCGCGACGGAACGCGATTTCACGAGCTTCGTGCTCGAGCTCGAGTGGCGCCTCGATCCCGCGTGTGATCCGGACGATCCCGGCGACGCAGGCGTGCTGCTACGAGCGCAACGCGACGGCCGGCTTCCGCCGAAGAGCATCGAAGTCGTGCTCGGGCACGGCCGCGCGGGCGACGTCGCGACGCACGGCGAGTTCGACGTCGGGCCCGAGCGCGCACGGCGCAAGGGCTCGCGCACGCGCCGCCTCGCGCTCTCCTCGGAGAAGCCGCTCGGCGAATGGAATCGCGCCCGCATCGTCCTCGACCGCGGCAGCCTCGCCGTCTGGATCGAAGACGTCCTCCAGAACACCGCCGAATGGTGCGAGGTCCTCCCAGGCGCCATCGCGCTCCACTCGGACGGAACCGCGATCCGCTTCCGGAACGTCACCCTCCGGGCCATCGCAGAGTGACCCGACGAGAAGAGTGTCGGTTCGAATTCCAGGAGGCTCCAGTCCATGCGCCTTCTTCACGTTCTCGATCTTGACCCTCTAGGACTCCCTGTTCTGTCGTTTCAGCATGCCGCGCCCCTTGGCGGTCATCCGGTAGCGTTGTAGGCGGCTTCCGGGATGGTCAGGAAGGGTCTGCTCGATGAGTCGGCTGCTCAGTAACTCGTTGAGGACTCGCTTCAGCGCCCCGGTCTTGCTCCGGAGCCCGAGCGTCGTGGCAAGTTCTCGAGCCGAATGGGTTTTCCCCGACAACGCCTCCAGCACTTTGGCCCACTGGGCCCCTGACTGGGCCCCTGACTGGGCCCCTGCACGGGCGCAGACCTCGGGGTTTGGCAAGAAGGTGGCGGTGAAGAAGCCCGAGGCCTCGAACGCCGGCTCAGGGCAGCCTTGCGCCCGAGCCTCGTCGCGGATGCGCTTGATGCCGGTGCCGGCCTTCTCGATGAATTCGATGCGATGGAGCAGGTCGGCGATGAGTGTGTTGCGTCGGATGCTCTTGCGGCCGAGGTCCGAGAGCACCATGCCCTTCGGTAGGCCGCCGGGGCTCGAGACCTCGATGCGGTCGGTGTAGAGCTCCACGAAGACGTTGGCGCCTTGCATGAACCAGTCGCGGTGCATCACCGCGTTGGTGATCGCCTCGCGCAGGGCCTTCATCGGGTATTCGGGGATGTTCTCGCGGCGCAATGCTTCGATGCGCCAGGCGGTGCGCGTGTTGCGCTCGACGAAGCGCATGGCGTCCTCGATGTCGGTCACGATACCGCCGTCGAAGTCCTTGCGGTCGAGGACGTGCACCTTGTCGGTGCCCTTCGCGAGCAGGCAGGTGATGTACGCCTGGTCGAAGAAGTGCCGCACGTTCTTGGCGAAGAACAGAACGCCCGCGTTGCGAAACAGCAGGCGTCCGCCGGAGCGCTCCGCAGCCTCGATGTTCACGAGCACATCCTCGGTACGTGGCCGGCCGCTGATGCCGCTGTGACGCAGCCACGCCAGGTACTTCGCTCGGTCGAAGTCCTGGGGGTAGCGGAAGCTCGGGCAGGGGGAGAGGTCGAATCGGATGTGACCTTCGCTGCGGAAGAAGTCGCGGATCTCCTCGCGCGAGAGCTTCTGGGTCGTCGAGCCCTGTCTCCAGAAGAAGCCGTCGCTGCACTGGACGGGTTTGGCATCGCTCTCGCGGACGTGGACGATCGTCACCTGGCCGACGCGCTGCACCAGGACCTTCACCGGGGGATCGCAGTTGCGAGCGAAGTCCTGGATGCGAGCCCGGAGCCCGTTCGAGTCCGCGATGCCCGCGACGGTGCGGTCGTCGCGCACGCCGAGCAGGATCCTGCCACCGACTGTGTTCGCCAGGGCCACGAGCTCGCGTGCAAAGGATGCCGACAGGCTCTCCTTGTACTCGAGCATCGAGCCCTCGCCCTCGGCGAGGAGGATCGCCAGCTCCGCGGCTTTCACGCATGCGCTCCCGGGAGGTGCCGTCTTCGGTGCTCGAGCGGCGCAGGTCGCATTCCTCGCAAAACAAGGCTTCGGAGACGTCTCGCCTGGAACAGTCCGTCTTCTGCGCTCTCCCGTTCACGAGCAGGCATGCAACGGACGAGCAGGGAGGAATTCGGTTTCCGAATTCCTCGGATCGGACTCTCTCGACCGACGAGGTCTCGTGCGCGGCGCTAGGCGCGGGGAGCGTCGTGGGGCGCGTGCTCGTCTTCGCCCGCCGCGACGGGCGCGTGCGGCGTGCGCAGGCGCATGGGCTCGACGGCGAAAGGGCCGCCGAAGAGCTCGGTGCGAATGCGCTCGCTCTCGCGGTCGATCTGCTCCGAGGTCGCTCCGAGCTGGCGCAGGAGGATCTCGGTCATCGAGAGCGCCACCTCGCCCTCGCCGGTGAAGACGACGTCGGCGCCGGCGCGGCGCAGGGCGGGGAGCTCGCGCAGGTACGTGGCGCGCGCGATCAAGCGGATGTCGCGATTCGCGTCGCGCGCGACCTGGATCACGCGCTCTCCGCCGCTCACGACGGACGAGCTGATGATCAGGGCGACTGCGTGCTCGACGCCGGCCTCCCTCAGCGTGGCTTCGTGGGCGGCGTCGCCGTAGACCGCGCGCACGCCTTGCCTGCGCAGCCGCAGGACCGTCTCGAGGTTCAGCTCGATCACCGTGGGCTCGATCTCGTTCTCGCGCAGCAAGCGCACGAGCGTCTGACCCACGGGACCGTGACCGATGACGATCGCGCGGTTCTTCGCCGCCGCGGGCGCGGCGCGCGCGTCGTCCTCGGCGGCCGCGCGGGTGCCGGCGCGGATGCTGAGCCAGCGCCAGCGGCGCGACGAGCGCCGCGCCTTGGCGTCCACGACGTCGACCATCCGGTAGAGGATCGGGTTCAGGCCGATCGACACGAGCGCGGCGGCGACGACCGCGTTGGTCGCGCTCTCCGGCAGGAGGCCGAGGTCCTCTCCCTGGGCGATCAGGATGAAGGAGAACTCGCCGATCTGGCTCAATGCGACGGCGACCGAGAGACCGACGCGCAACGGGTACCCGAGGAACAGGACGATCCCGAGCGCGGCGAGCGGCTTGCACACGAGGACGACGGCGAGCGTCGCCGCGACCAGTCCGGGCGCTTCCAGGAGGTGGCGCGGGTCGAACAGCATCCCGACCGACACGAAGAACAGGACGGCGAACGCGTCGCGCATGGGGAGCGCCTCCGACGCCGCGCGCGAGCTGAAGTCCGAACGCGCCACGATCATGCCGGCCAGGAAGGCGCCCAGGGCCATCGAGACGCCGAAGACCTTCGCCGCTCCCACGGCGATGCCGAGCGCCATCACGAGCACCGTCAGGGTGAACAGCTCGCGCGAGCGCGTGGCCGCCACGCGGCCGAGGATCCACGGCAGGAAACGCCCGCCGACCTGGAAGACGAACGCGATCAGGAACGCGATCTTCAGCAGAGCGATGCCGAGGGCCGGGAGGAAGGTCCGCTCGCCCGACGCCGGGTTCTCGGAGACGGCCGGCAGGAGGACCAGGACCAGCACTGTGAAGAGGTCCTCGACGATGAGCCAGCCCACGGCGATGTGGCCCGTCGGCGTGTGCAGGTCGTTGTTGTCCGCGAGCACGCGCAAGAGCACCACCGTGCTCGCCACGGAGATCGCGAGACCGAACACGATCCCGGCCGACCAACCCAAGCCGAAGCCCACGAACAGGAGGCAGCCCAGCGTGGTCGCGACGAGGATCTGACCCAGGGCGCCGGGGATCGCCACGTGCCGAACCGCCAGGAGCTCCCGCAGGTGGAAGTGCAGACCGACGCCGAACATCAAGAGGATCACGCCGACCTCGGCGAGCTGGTCCGCGAGGTCCTTGTTCGCTTCGAAGCCGGGCGTGTGGGGTCCGACCACCACTCCCGCGAGGAGGTAGCCGACGAGCGGCGACAGCCCCAGGCGCTGGCTCCCGTACCCGAGGACGAGCGCGCACAAGAGGCCGCCGGTCAGGGTCGTGATGAGGTCGAGGCCGTGCACGGGTCCATGCTACGGACGCGCGCGGCGGCGCCGAGCATGCATTCACGAGACGCCGACCGAGAGCTCCGCCGAATGGGGGAAGTAGGACTCGTCCCGGCTCGTCGCGTATCGTGTGCGGGGCAATCGACTCGACGGACGACGAACCATGAAGACTAGGCTGCTCGGTCGGGACGGTCCCGAGGTCGGGAGCATCGGCTACGGCGCGATGGTCCTCGAGGGCTACTACGGCTCCTCGGACGACACCCTCGCGGTCGAGACGATCCAGTGCGCGCTGGACGTCGGCACGAACCTGATCGACTCGGCCGACGCCTACGGGAGCGGGCACAACGAGACGCTCGTCGGGCGCGCCATCGCCGAGCGGCGCGACCAGGCGTTCGTCTGCACGAAGTTCGGCATCGTCTTCGAGGAAGGCGACACGGGGACGGAGGTACCGACGGGCTGGGGCTTCTCGCTGCGCATCAACGGCACGCCCGCCTATGCGCACAAGGCGCTCGACGCGAGCCTCGCGCGCCTCGGCGTGGAGACGATCGACCTGTGGTACGCGCACTATCCCGATCCGGGCGTGCCGATCGAGGAGACGGTCGGCGCCATGGCCGACGCCGTGCGCGCGGGCAAGGTGCGCCACCTGGGGCTCTCCAACGTGAACGCCGACCAGGTCCGGCGCGCGCACGCCGTGCACCCGATCGCCGCGGTGCAGTACGAGTACTCGCTGTGGCGGCGCGAGGCGGAGACGACGCTCAACCCGGTGCTCGAGGAGCTCGGCATCGCGCTCGTGCCCTGGTCGCCGCTCGGCAGCGGCTTCCTGACCGGTTCGGTGGAGAAGGTCGAGGGCGGCGACTTCCGCACGAGCAACCCGCGCTACTCGAAGGAGAACCTCTCGACGAACCTCGACCGCTTCGCGTCCCTCTTCGACCTGGCGGACGAGCTCGACGTGACGCCGGCCCAGCTCGCCCTCGCCTGGCTCCTGCACCGCGGTCCCTACGTGGTGCCGATCCCCGGCACGCGCAAGCTCGATCGCATCGTCGAGAACGCGGACGCGGCGGAGATCGAGCTCGATCGGGACACGCTCGCGCGCATCGACGTGCTCGCACCGCTGGGGCTCGCCGAGGGCGCGACGCTCATCGGCTGACCGGTCCGACGAGCGGGCCGAGGCGCGCGACGGCGAGGAGGGCTCCCGCGCGGCCGGGTCGAGCGCCAGAATACGGAGACCCACCGGATGACGGAGTGCACGACATGACGATTGCATCCCTCGGCTGGCTCGCACTCTCGTCCCTCGTCGCGGGGGGCGGCGATCCGGAGCGCGAGCAACGCGTCGCTTGGCTCGCCGACCACGCGTTCCCGCTCGACACGGTCGAGGCGGGGAACGGGTTCTCCGATCTCGCGCCGCTGGCGGAGATCGTGGGGGACGCGCGCATCGTGTCGCTAGGCGAGTCGACCCACGGCAGCCGCGAGATCTTCCAGATGAAGCACCGGCTCGTGGAGTACCTCGCGAGCGAGCTCGGCTTCACGATCTTCGCCATCGAGGCCAGCATGCCGGAGTCCTATCGCGTGGGGGACTACGTGCGGAGCGGCGAGGGCGATCCGCACGAGCTGATCGAGGGCATGTACTTCTGGACCTGGCACACGCAGGAGGTGCTCGACATGGTCCGGTGGATGCGCGCGTGGAACGCTCCGACGTCCGACCGGCTCGCCTTCACGGGCTTCGACATGCAGACGCCCGACGTCGCGATGGAGCTCGTGCTCGACTTCGTCGCGCGGGCCGACCCGGAGTTCGCGGAGGAAGCGCGGGAGCTCTACGCCGGCCTCGCGAGCGCCTACGGCGGCGGGAACGAGTTCGGCGTGTCGACCGGCGTCTTCCCCGTCGAGCTCGCGCGCGGCAAGCGCCTGCGCTTCAGCGGCGACATCAAGACGGAGCTCGCCCAGGGCTTCGCCGGGCTGTGGTGCCGGGTGGACGGTCCCGACCGGACCATGCTGGCCTTCGACAACATGGAGGACCGCGGACCGCGCGGCACGCGCGACTGGGAGCGTTACGCGCTCGAGGTCTTCGTGCCCGAGGAAGCCGTCGGCATCTACTTCGGGATGATCATGCCGGGCCGCGGTCTGGCGTGGTTCGACACGCTCGCGGTCGAGCTCGACGGCGAGCCCTACGAAGACCCGGAGCTCTTCGACTTCGGCTTCGAAGGTCGGACGATCGAGGGCTTCTCGGCGTTCGTGTCGAGCTACCGCATTGCCCTGGACGCGACGTGCTCCTCCTCGGGCTCGCAGAGCCTGGGCATGGCGTACCGGCGCTCCGCGAGCGAGATGACGGCCGACGTCGCCGTCCGGCGAGCGCTCGACGTCCTGAGCCACCTCGAAGCGTCGCGCGAGCGCTACGTGGAAGACCTTGCGCCGCGCGAGGTCGAGTGGAGCATCCAGAACGCGCGCGTCGTCGTGCAGTGTCTCCGCTCGCGCGCGAACGATCCCGTGTACACGCGCGACCGCTCCATGGCCGACAACGTCGCGTGGATCCTCGAGCAGGACCCGGAAGCGTGCGTCGTGCTGTGGGCGCACAACGGCCACGTGAACCGTCGCCCCGGCGCGCTGGGTGGTTTCCTCGACGAGCGCTTCGGCGCGGACCACGTCGTGCTCGGCTTCGCGACCGCGCGCGGTCGCTACTGGGCCGTGAATCGCGACGGCTCGGGTCAGGGCGAGCACGCCCTGGCCGAGCCTCCGAGCGACGCCTTCGAATCCCTCCTCGACGAGCTCGACGAGCCGCGGCTCGTGGTCGACCTGCGCACGGCCGAGCCCGGCGACCCCGCGTCGCAGTGGCTGTGCGAGCCGCTCCCCTTCCGCTCGATCGGCGCCCTCGAGTCCGAGCAGCAGTTCCACCCCGCGAGCCTGCCCCGCGAGTACGACGCGCTCGTCTTCCTGCGCGACACGACCCCCGCCGTCCAGCTCGCCTGGAAGCGGAAGCGGTAAGGAGGCTCGTAGTCCCCTCTTTCACGTGCTGGGGAGCACTTTCCCCGCGGACGGGATCGCCGCGAGAGGTCGTGTGCCTTTAGGATGGTTCGCGGGATTCCTGGAAGCATGCTCTCGAGCACGAACCGACCCATCGGCATCTGGATCCTGATCGTCGTGTTCGCGTGGTCCGCGGCGGATGGCTTCGACACCCTGACGCGCATGGACGGCTCGACCGACTACAAGCTCTTCGCCGAGCAGGGCCTGGGCCTCGTCTTCCTGCTGCTCTCGAGCTCGATCGCGGCGCTGGACGTCGGCGCGCTGTGGGTGCTCTTCCGACCGCGTCCGATCGGGTACCGCATCGTGCTCGCGAACCTCGGTCTGTCGCTCGGCGCCAGCATCGCGAGCTTGTCGCTCGGCATGGCGCATCCGGAGCTCGTGCGCGAGGTCTACGCCTCGAGCGGCGCCCGCGGCCTTCCGCCCCTCCCGGAGGAGCAAGTCGACGTCCTGACGTCGACGCCGGTCATGTTGCTCCAGCTCGCGGCGACGTTCCTCGTCATCGCGCTCCTCGCGGTCGTGACGGTCAAGCGGCGCGCCTACTTCCTGGGCGCGGCGGACGAAGCTCGCACGAAGCCTCCTCCCGACGAGTGAGCCGATGAACCGGACCGATCCGAGCGCGCCGACCACCGCACGGCGCGCGTCCGGGCTCGAGCCGTGGCATGTATACCACGTGTACCACGTATACATGGTGCGCTGCGGTGACGGCACGCTCTACACCGGCATCGCGCGGGACGTCGCGCGGCGGCTCGCCGAGCACGCCGAGGGTCGCGGCGCGAAGTACCTGCGTGGCCGCGGACCACTCGAGCTCGTGCTGAAGCGCCGGATCGGCGCGCTCGGCCTCGCGCTCTCGGTCGAGCACGCGCTCAAGCGCCTCCCGCGCGCGCGCAAGGAAGAGCTCGTCCTCTCGCGCGCCCGCGTCGACGCACTCGTCCGCGAGCGCCGGCGCGCCTCGCGAGCCTAGATCCGGGCTCAGCGGCCCGAGATCGTTCGACGCGGGAACTCGCGGCGCTGGTCGAGGCTCGCGGAGCGCGCCCCTCGATTCGACGTACGGGGGAAGCGGAGTTTCGCCCGGAATCCCGAGCGCGCGCGGCAACGGTACGTTGGAAGCCCATGACGCGCATCGACGTGGACCGCTTGCTCGCCGAGGACGCCTGGCTGCGCCGGCTCGCTCGGCGGCTCGTGGCCGACGCGAGTGATGCGGACGACGCCGCGCAGCAAGCGTGGGTCGCAGCCCTGACGGCGCCCCACTCGCCGGACTCTCCGGAATCGGTGCGGAGCCTGCGGTCGTGGCTCGGCGGCGTGCTGCGCAACGTGCGCGCCGCGAGCTCGCGCCGGGATCTGCGCCGCGAGGCGCGCGAGCTCCGGACGGCGCGCGACGAGGCGCTCGCGGCGACCGACGAGGTCGTCCTCGAGCTCGCGCTGCGGCGCGCCGTCACCGACGCGCTGCTCGCGCTCGAGGAGCCCTGTCGCGAGGTCGTGTTCCGCCGCTTCTACCGCGACGAGTCGCTGAAGGCGATCGCGGCGCGGCAGGGGATCTCGCTCTCGACCGCGCACGCGCGGCTCGAGCGCGGGCTCGCCGCGCTGCGCCAGAGCCTCGACGCGCGGCACGGCGGCGAGCGCCGCGCGTGGGCCCTGGGCCTGGCTTCCCTCGCAGCCCCCAAGTTCGAAGTCGGCGCGCTGGTCGCAGGAGGTCTCGCCATGGGCACGGCGTTCAAGGTCGCGGCGGCGCTCGTCGTCGCCGCGGGAGTGGGGGTGTGGCTCGCGCGGAACGAGCCGCAGAAGACGAGCGAGGTCGCGGTGCCGTCCGCAGCGGGAGGTAATGATGTCCCCGTCCTGCCTGCGAGTATCGAGAGCCCACAGGTCGAACCGTCGCGGCGGACGACGGAGGTCTCGAACGCGGACGAGCCGCCGTCGACTGTGGTCGACGCCCCTGCGTACATCGTCCGTGGTCGCGTGATCGACACGAGCGGCGCCGGGGTGGAGGGGGTTGTCGTGACGTTCGTGCCCGGGGGAGGAGACGCGGCTCGCGCGGAGCAGGGCCCCGCGCGAGCCGCGACCTCCACGGATGGAAGCTTCGCGATCGCTGCTCCGCCCGCAGCCGCCGCGCCCGGGCCGCTCAAGCGAGCGGGCCGGTTCGCGATCGAGGACCCTGGCTACACGCTGCTCGCCCAATCGGCGGACGGCGAGGTCGTGAGCCTGCTCGTCTCGCCTCGCCGGCGCTACGCGGGCGTAGTGCTCGACGCGTCCGATGCGCCGGTGGCCGCTGCGAGCCTCACCGTGAACCTGCGGCAGGACTTGTTCCGCGAGCTCGGTCTCGCGCACGTCGGGCGCTCGCCCTTCGCAACCAGCACGGCCGCCGACGGAACCTTCGAGCTCATCGCCGTGGGAGGGAACTTCGCGGATCTACGCGTCGACGCGCCGGGTCTCCTCCCAGCGCAAATGGAGCTGCCCGCCTACGACGACGCAGCCATGGTGATTCGGCTCGCGTTGCCGACGGGCGAGCTCGAGCTCACGGGAGTGGTGCTCGACCCGCAGGGTCGTCCGGTCGCAGGCGCGAAAGTGTCCGCGGGCGACGAGATCGCGACGAGCGCGGCGGACGGACACTTCGCGTTGACGTGGAATCCGACCTGGAAAACGACGGCTGTATACAACGTGTTGGAGGACGGCAGCGTCGAGGTCTCCGACCCCCAGAGCCATCTCGTCGCCCTGCATCGGGGCTTCCTACCCGCGCGGCTCGAGCTCGCTCCCGAGCACGCTCGCGAACCGATCGTACTCGTGCTCGGCGAGCCGCTCTCGATCGAAGGAAGGGTCGTGGACGAGAACGGCGAGTCATTCGAGGGCGTCGTCCTGTGGATGCCCGACAGGACCCACTTCGGCCGCAAGGTGATCGGCGACGGACTGAGAGGACTTACGGTCGCGTGGGGCGTGGAGGACGAGCTCGCGGGCGGTTTGAACCGGCCGACGAGCGACCGTGACGGCAACTTCCGGATCGAGGGTCTCTTGGAACGAGAGTATCGGGTGCGCGCCTTCGATCCGGTCACCGTGACCCTCGGTCCTCCCTCGACGCTCCGCGCAGGAGACCGGAACGTCGTGCTCGTGCTCGAGCGCGATGCGAGCTGCACGCGCGTCGCCGGGCGCCTCCTGTCCCTGTCCGGCGAGCCGCTGCGCGACGTCGCGATCTCGGCGCGGAACGTCGCGTTCAGCATCTCCTCGCCTCACCGGCACACGGTGAACACCGAAGACGAAGGTCGCTTCGCCTTCGAGTCCCTCGCGGCCGCAGGCGCCGACCTCGAGCTCGTGGGCGACAAGATCTTTTCGACGTACCGCGTTTCGCTCAGCCAGTGGGATCGGAGGGAGCTCATCGACCTCGAGCTCGCGGTGCCGCGAATGTGCGAGCTCCGGGTGAGCCTCGCGGATCCGACGCTCGCCGGGAGGCTTGCGGTCCTCGACGCAGCCGGGCAGTCGCTTTCCCTGCTCGAGATGATGGGCGGCAGTGGGAGCTTTGGCACCTTCGTCGGCCTCGTCGACGGCCGCTCGAGCGTCCTCCTGGTCGACGAGCGCGCTGCGACGCTCGTGCTCCAGAACGGCGCCACCGAAGTCGCGCGCTTCCCGATCCGCCTCGATCCGGATCGGCGCACCGAGCTCGAGCTGTAGGCACTCCGTCCGATCGCGTGCTTCGCCGGCGCCGGCCGGGACGCTAACGTGAGCGCGTCGAGACATGAGGCTCGGCGGGGATCGTGTCGCCTTCGGAACGAGGAGAACGAGCGTGGGGTACTTCTTCGTCGCGGCTGGGGTGTTCGCGATCCTGGGCGCGGTCCTCGAGTGGAGCGTCTTCATGAACGACCGCAAGGCGCGGCGCATGGTGAAGCTCCTCGGATACCAGGGAGCGCGCGTGGTCTACGGAGTGCTCGGGCTGGCGCTGGTGGGTCTCGGGATCGCCTTCGCGACGGGCTTCGTGAACTCCCCATGAACCGAGTGTCCGTAGCGGAGTCCCTGCTCCGGCGCAGCGAGCACGCGGACGGTTGCGTGTCGTATCGCTCGCCCGCTCTCGACGAGCTCGGTGTCCCGCACCTATTCACGACGCGCCTGGGCGTGGGGGGCGGCGCCCTCGACGCAGGGGCGCTCGATCGTGAGCAGGAGCTCTGGCTCGCGCGCGCGGCCGGCGCCGAGAATGCACGCCTCGCACGCGTTCACCAGGTGCACGGCTGCGGCGTGCGGCGCGTGGAGGCGGACGAGCCCGATCCGCCCGAGCAAGCGGACGCGCTCGTGACGGAGCGCGCCGATCGCTTGCTGCTCGTGCGCACCGCCGACTGCGTGCCGGTGCTCGTCACGACCGCCGACGGCCGTCGCGTCGCCGCGATCCACGCCGGTTGGCGCGGTCTCGTGGCCGGCGTGATCCCGCGCGCGCTCGAGGCGCTCGCTCCTACGCGGGGACTCGTCGCGGCGATCGGGCCCTGTCTCTCCCTCGCGCGCTTCGAGGTCGGCCCCGAGGTCGCGCGCGCTTTCGCGGACGCGGGCTTCGCCGAGGTCGTGCACGCCGGTCGCGGGCCCTCCGGGCGCCCGCACGTCGACCTGCGCGCCGCCGCGCGTCTCGCGCTCGCCCGCGGAGGCGCGACGCGCATCGACGACACCGACCGCTGCACCTACGAGCACGGCGAGGAGCTCTTCTCCTACCGCCGCGACGTGACGCACGGCGGCGCCTCGCTCGGCGGCCGCCTGGGTGCGCTGATCGCGCCCGCGCGCGGATAGCCCACGGCTCCCTCCGTCTCGACGGCGAGTACCGAGAGCCACTTAGGGACTTCGCCCGCGACGAGAAACGCTCGGCATTGCCCCTCGCGTCCGGACCGATCACGCACTACGCCGCCGCGTGGGGAAGCTGCGCTACGTGAGCGATGACCGTCCGGGCATCCGCCGCATTCGCTCGGGGTCGGGCTTCCGCTACCGGGATCCGTCGGGCCGCGCGATCCGCAATGACAAGGTGCTGGCCCGCATTCGTAAGCTCGCGATCCCGCCGGCCTATATCGACGTGTGGATCTGTCCTGATCCGCTCGGACACGTGCAGGCCACTGGACGCGACGCGCGGGGCCGCAAGCAGTATCGCTATCACCCGGGCTGGCGCGAAGTCCGCGACGAGAAGAAGTTCGATCGCATGGTGGCGTTCAGCCGTTGCCTGCCCCGGATCCGCGCTCAGGTGGGTCGAGACCTCGCTCGTACCGGTCTCCCGCGCTCGAAGGTGATCGCGGCAGTCGTGCAACTGCTCGCGGACACGAGCATTCGAGTGGGAAACGAAGAGTACGCGAAGAGCAATCACTCCTTCGGGCTGACCACTCTCCTCGATCGGCACGTGAAGGTCGTCGGGGATCGCATGCGCTTCGAGTTCCGCGGCAAGCTCGGCAAGCTGCATCGCTGCCGGCTCCAAGATCGCGCGCTGGCGCGGGTGGTCGCCCGCTGTCAGGCCATTCCTGGCGCAGACCTGTTCCAGTACGAGGACCAGCGCGGGCGAAGGCACACGATCGGCTCCGGAGACGTGAACGTATACCTGCGGAAGATCTCGGGCGACGAGTTCAGCGCCAAGGACTTCCGCACGTGGTCGGGAACCGTGCTGGCGGCGTGCGCCCTGGCGAAGGCGGATGGAGTTCGAAGCCCGCGCGCCCGGAAGAAGGTCGTGTTACGCGCGCTGGACGACGTTGCAGCGCGGCTCAACAACACCCGCAGCGTGTGCAGGAAGTACTATGTCCATCCGGATCTCCTGGAGGCCTTCGAGCGAGATGGATTGCCGAGATCTCTCCGGGAGACTGCACTTGGAAGCAACGGAAAGAGGGGACTCTCGGCGCTGGAGCGCTCGCTCGTCTCGTTCCTCTCTTCCAGCAAGCGCCGGCGCAGGGCTCGCGCGGCCTAGCGGCCTTCCCATGGAGGGCTGCTAGACCGCGCGCGTGCGCGAGTCCGAGGTCGCGCGCCAGCGGTCCGCGAGGACGTGGATCGGGGTCGTGAGCAGTTCGACCACCGGGATCTCGCCCAGGCGCTCCTCGCGGAAGGTCTCCTCGGTCTCGAGCACGACGTCGCGCAGGACGCTGTAGCGGTCGCGGTAGCCGCGCAGCGCGCCGCGGGCGGCGGTGGCGGAGATGCGCTCGTGGAGGCGCACGTGCAGGAGCGCGATGCCGACGGTGCGGTTGCCCTCGACCAGGGGAACGAGCAGCACCGTGCGGCCGTCCTTGCGGCCGACGGCGACCAGGCACTGGCGCTCGACGGCCACCTGGTGCTTCGTGCCGCGCAGCTCGTGGTTCGTGTCGGTGCGCGAGGGGAAGTCCTTCGACACTCCGCCGCGCGCCGCCACGGCGATCTTCGCCGCGTCGTCCTCGGGCGAGCCCTCGATGGTGTAGCGCGTCCAGCCGACCACGTCGGCAACGGCCGCGTCGAGCGCCGCGAGCGAGCGCAGGTCGCGGTAGGAGACGTGGTCGCGGTCCGTGCCGGCGGCGAGGAGCGCGCGCACGAGCGGCGCCGTGAGCAGCGCGTCGTCGGAGCGCGAGATGCCGACCGTGACGGTCTTGGCCTGGTGCTTGATCGCGTCGACGGGGCGCGTGAGCTCGTCGATCGCGCGCGTCGAGGCGGTCACGAGCTCCTCGATCACGACCGAGGGCGTCCCGGTCTTGCCGTGCTCGACGGCGAACGACTCGAGCGGCGTCGTACCGAGCGCGAAGCGCAGGAGCGACGCCAGGCGCGCGGCGGTGCTGGCCTCGAGCTGACCGTCGTAGGCGCCGCCCGCGAGCGTCGTGAAGAACTGCCCGGCGTGCGGAGTGAGCTTGGGGGAGAGGAGGCGCAGGAGGTCCGCGGGAGCGCGCGAAGAGTCACCGTCCGCCGGCTGACGGACCTCGCTCCTCGGCGTCGGCTTGTCCGACGAGGTCGCGCGCTCGATCGCGCCGCGCACCTCGCGCAGGGGTTGCGCCAGCGCGTCGATCGCGAGCGCCGCCTCGTAGCCGAACAGGTGCCCGGCGACGGCCGACAGGACGAAGGCCAGCGAAGGGTGCACGTGCGGAACCTCGATGACGGCGAGCGCCGCGGCGAAGCGCGTCTCGCCCTCCGTCGCCACCACGATCGGCGCGGCCTTGTGCGCGCGGTAGATGGCCACTTCCTTGGCGACGTCGTCGGCGTTCGACGCGCCGAGGCCGGCGGCGCAGATCAGGATCAGCGGCTCCGAGGACAGGTCGATGTGCTTCTTGTCCTCGGTCGCGTCGCAGGCGATCGCCTTGTAGCACAGCTCGGAGAGCTTGATGCGCACCTCGGCGGCCGCGATGCGGTTGTGGCCGTTGCCGACGATGGCCCAGTAGCGCCGGCGCGTCGCGTGCTCGCGCGCGGCGGCCGCGATGGCCGGCCGCGCGGCGAGCGCGCGCTGCATGGCGTCCGGCAGCTCGCGCAGGCCGCGCAGGAGCTCGCTCACGCTCTCCGCGCCCACGCCGAGCTCGCGCGCGATGTCGCAGGCCAGCAGGCAGCCGGCGGCGATCTGCGCGTAGAAGGCCTTGGTCGAGGCGACGCTCATCTCCACGTCGCGCCCGTCGGACGTGTAGAGCACGCCGTCGGCCTTGTGGCACAGGTCGCTGTTGCGGCGGTTCACGATGGCCGTCACCGTCGCGCCGCGCCCGCGCACGAGGTCCACCGTGCGGTTCGTGTCGGTGGTCGTACCCGATTGGCTGATGGCGATCACGAGCGCGTCCGACATGTCGTCGCGCAGGCCGAAGCCCGAGAGCTCGGTCGCGGGCAGCGCGGTCACGGCGAGCGGCGACTCCGCCACGAGCTCGGCCAGGAACGCGGCGACACCCTGGCCGGCGACGGCGGCCGTGCCCTGGCCGATCACGAGCACGCGCCGGATCGCGCCCGAGCGCAGCCGCGCGCGCACGAGGTCGGAGAGCACGCTCGCGTCGAGCTTGCTCTCGAGTCGGCCGGAGCGCTCGCGGATCTTCCCGCGCAAGGTCTTCTGCATCGAGCGCGGCGCCTCCGTGATCTCCTTCAGCAGGAAGTGCGGGAAGGCGCCGCGGTCGATGTCGCGCGTGGTGATCTCCGCGCGCGTGAGGTGCTTCGCCTCGACCGGAAGGGGCGTGCCGTCGTAGGCCACGCGGCGGATTCCGGCGAGCTCGCCGGCCTGCTTGCGATCGAGCACGACGATCTGGCCGCGGCTCGCGCTCTTCTGCTCGGGGTTCCCGGGCGTCTCGCCGTCCATGCGCAGGTAGGTGACGGTCTCCTCCACCAGCCCGTACGGCTCGCTCGCCACGAGGAAGGCGTCCTCGCACAGGCCGACGTACAGCGCCTGACCGGACCCGCGCAGCGCGAGCGCCAGGCGATCCGGCTCCTCCGCGCAGGCGACCCCGACCGCCACCGAGCCCACGAACGATGCGACCGTGTTGCGGAACGCGTCCTCGAGCGCTTCGCCGTCCGCCATCCGCCGCGAGACGAGCGCGGGGATGATCTTCGCGTCGGTCGTGATCTCCGTCGCGATGGAGAGCTCGGCCGCCAGCGCCAGCTCGAGGTAGTTGTCGACGTCGCCGTTGAGCGCGCCGACGACGTACGGTCCGCCTTCGCGTCCGAGCTCCTCCTGGTTGAGCGGGTGCGCGTTCGACTCCGAGATGATCCCGACGCTGGCCCAGCGCGTGTGCCCGAGCACGATCAGCTCGGCGTCCTCGTGCGCGAGCGCGCGCGCGAGCAACACGTCGGCGCCGATCGCGCGCCGCAGAGCCGCGACGTTGTCGCCGAGCTCGCCGATCTCCGCCGCCGCCTTGTAGACGAAGGAGAGCACCGGGCCGGCGCGCCGCGCTGCGCCCGAGCCGAACAGCGGGTCGGCGCGGCGCTCGAGCTCCGCGACGATCGGGGGCGAAGCGAGGTCGAGCCCCTGGCCGACGACGAAGACGTGCAGGCCGGCCGAGTCGCGGCCGCGCACCTCGAGCCGGTCGAGCGCCGACAGCGCGGTCTGGATCGAGCCGAAGCCCTCGACGGCCGCGCGTCCAGCCATCCGGCCGCCCGCGAGCGCCGCGACCTCGCGCGCGTTGCGCAGCCGATCGCGCAGCACCGCCCACAGCGCGTCCTTGAGCGCGACGAGCGCCCCGTTGAGCTCCTCGAGCCCGCCCGCGCCGGGCGGCGGATCGAGCGTGCCCAGGTCGAGCGCGCGCTCGACCTCTTCGGTGCGCGCCACGAGCACCCCGAGCTCGCGCTCGAGCTCCGCCGCGAGGTCGGGGTGCGCGAGCAAGCATTCGAGACCCGCCGTCCCGCGCAGCCACTCGTCGATCCGCGCGACCTCCGCCGCTCCCGCGCGCAAGGTCCCCGCGAGCTCACCGTCACCGATCGTCTGCGGAACCGCCTCGCGCGCCGCGGCGAGGGCCTGCCGAATCTCCGCGGGCTTGGGTGCTCTGCGACGACAGCGGCGGCGCAGGACGGCGATGATTCCGCACATGAGGTGTCTGGGGCGAGGGGCGGCGCGGCGCGCTCGATCAACGGGGGGCCGGGTTCGTCGAGAATCGGTGTCGGCGCGGCGCTCTCCGGATTCTACGGCCCATCGCGCACCGTGGCACGCGTCGCGAACGGAGAGCGTCGGGTCGAGGGTGTGGGTGCAGCGGGTCGTCGACGGGCCAGGAACGGTCGATCCACGGGGTCGAGCGAGCGAACCGTCGGCTCGGGTACTAACCTGGCTCCCCACGGCTCGTCGTGCGCGAGCCCCAACCCCGGGAGTCCTCCATGTCGAAGTCGCTCGTCGTCCTCGTGCTCGCGTTCTCCGTCGCCGGCTTGGCGTTCCGTGCTCCCCTCCACTCCGACGCCCGAGCCGACGCCGAAGCCGTCGAACGCGCGGTGCGCGACTACGTCGAAGCGATCTACCAGGTGAAGCCGGAGCTCATCGATCGCAGCGTACACCCCGCCCTCGAGAAGCTCGGTCGCTACCGCCCCGGCGAAGCGAGCGAGTACCGCGCGGCCGGGAAGATGACCTTCGAGCAGTTGCGCGAGCTCTCGGCGTCGTGGAACGCGAACGGCCAGCAGGGTGCGGGCGCGGACCTCGCCTACGACGTCGAGGTCTTCGACGTGCTCGACGTGACCGCCGCCGCGAAGCTCACCGCCGACTGGGGCGTGGACTACATGCACCTCTCGAAGGCCGAAGGCCGCTGGAAGATCGTGCAGATCCTGTGGCAGAGCCACCCGCCGTCCGCGACGGCGACGCGCTGACGAGAGGGCGCGCCTTGCAGCGGCGGGAGGCTCCGTCATCGTGTCCGTGCCGCCGTCGCTCCGGCCGCCATCTCCTCGCTCCGCGCACCGGAGTTCCCCACTCTCCATGACCGAACCGCTCCCCGAGATCTACGTCAGCACCGACGTCGAGGCCGACGGGCCGATTCCCGGGCCGAATTCGATGCTGTCGGTCGGCGCGGCGGCCTACCGCGCGGACGGGACGCTCGTCGCGACCTTCACGGTGAACCTGGAGACGCTCGCAGGCGCGAGCGGCGACCCGCGCACGATGGAATGGTGGGCGAAGAAGCCGGAGGCGTGGGAGGCCTGCCGCCGCGACCCGCGTCCGCCGGAGGAAGCGATGGGGGCCTTCGCGGCTTGGCTCGAAGCCCTACCGGGTCGACCGGTCTTCGTCGGCTACCCGGCCACCTTCGACTTCATGTACGTGGCCTGGTACCTGGAGCGCTTCGCCGGCCGCAACCCGTTCTCGTTCTCCGGCCTGGACGTCAAGACGCTCGCCATGGCCTTGATGGGGTGCGACTTCACCGACGCCGTCAAGCGCAACATGCCCAAGCATTGGTTCGGTGCGAAGCGCGCCAAGCACTTCGCCCTCGACGACGCGATCTCCCAGGGCGAGCTCTTCTGCAACATGCTGCGCGAGTGGCGCGAGCGCGCGCGCTGACGCGCGTCAGCCCTCGACGTGCACGGGCTCGACGTCCTCGCCGAACTTCGCGCCGAGGTTCACGAGGTACGCGTCCATCGTCGCGTGGTAGCCGAAGACGAAGCGCGAGAGCGCGCGGAAGATCGCGGGCTCCACGAAGCCGTCCTCCGTGATCGTGAGCTCGGTGCCGCCGGTCACGGGCGCGAACTCCCACGTCCAACTGCCGCCGAAGGGGAGCTCTTCGTCGACGATCGTCGTCTGGTAGCGCGACGGGCGCAGGGCGAGGTCGACGCGCGCCGTCATCGGGCCGAAGTCCGATTCCTCGCGCCACACGGGCTTGCCGTCCTCGTCCGGCAGCCGCTCGACCTTCTCGAGCTCGGGCCTCCAGGAGGGAGCGCTCGCGCGGTCGGCCACCGCGTCGAACAGTACCTCGGGAGACTCCGCGAAGCGCGCCCGGCTCTTCGCCACGTGCTCGCGCGGGAGCGTCATGCCCACGACCTGAACGAGCACGACCAGCGCGACGATCGCGCCCAGGACGATCAGGCTCCACTTCAACATCGCTCTTCCTCCGTGATCCTCTCGATCACCTGCGTCGCGGAGACCGCTTGAGCTCCTTTTCCGTCCCTCCCAGAGCGGCGAGACGACGAGCGCTCTCGAGAGCGATCAATGCCTCCAGCCCGCGGCGCACCAGCGCAGTCTTCTCCTCGATCCCGGTCAGTGAGCAGCTTGCTCGAGCAGAGAATCATCGATGTCGAGAGTCGTCAGCATGGGAACGAGAATGCACGGCTGGTGCAGATCGATCAACCGGGGCGACTCCGGCGCGAGGACGCGGGCAATCCTCCAACCAGCTGACGCCCGTGGCTGCGAGCACCGTTCTGCAAGCTCAACGAAACACGTTGCCTTGCGATCATTGATTGAGCGACGGCGTGCGCAGGCGGAGGCCGTCGCGCGTGAGCGGATGGGTGCGGGCGAGCTCGAGGCTCGCGGCGGACAGCACGCGGCCGAAGCCGAGGCGTTCGCGCAGGCGATCCACGGCTTCGTCCAAGCGGCGTTGGCGGTCGGCGCGGCTGCCGCGCGCGCCGCCGGTCTCGACCCGTGCGTGCTCGTCGTGCGCCGGGAGCTCGCTCGCTCGATCGGAGCGCGCGCGAGCGTCGGAGGTGCGGGCGAGAGGAGAGCGGTCGGAGTCGGGGTCGCTGAAGAGCCGTCCCTGCCAGCCGCAGCCGTCGCTCGGGACGAGGCCGTGGAGCGCGATGCCGACGCGCTTCACGAGCGCGCGGCGGCGCGGGAGGCCTTCGAAGAGCTCGCGCGCCAGGCCGCGGATCTCGTCGGTGGAATCGGTCGGGGCTGAGAAGTGCTTTCGACGAGCGAAGGAGAGGCCGCTCGAGGAAGCATCGTGCTCTCCGGCATCCGAGGCAAGCTCGCGTTGTGCGTCCGATGGCTCGTGCGCGTCCGATGGATGTTCGCGCTGCGCGCTCGGGAGTGAGCTCGCGCTCGGGCGCGTGTCGACGTAGCTGATGCGGGCTTCGACGGCGCGCGCGCGCGAGCGGTGGCGGCGGAGCTGGAAGGCCGCGCGTTCGACGAGGTAGCCCAGCATGGCGAGCACGAGCTCGCGCCGGCCTTCCTCGGGCTCGAAGGTGGACAGGCGCTGGATCGAGCGCGGCGGGCGCGCCGTGAGCGTCCCGTCCTCCGCCAGCACGTGCGTGGCCTCGATCGGCGTCTCGTCGATGCCGCGCGCGCGGTCGAAGAGCACGAGGCCGTCGCGGCCGAAGCTCGCGAAGAGGATCTCGCGCGAGACGAGCCGCAGTTGGCCGACGGTGCGGATCGCGAAGCGCTCGAGGTGGGCTCCGATCGCGTGGCCGACGCCGGGCAGCTCGCTCACCGGCAGGTGAGTGAGGAAGGTCGCTTCGTGGCCCGGCAGGATCTCGGCCGCGGCGCCGGGCTTCGCGAGCTTGCCCGCCACGCGCGCGAGCATGCGCGTGTTCGCGATGCCGATCGTGAGCGGGAGCGCGAGCTCGCTCCACACGCGCGCGCGGATCGCCGCGGCGACGTCGAGCGCGCGACCGAGGCTCGGCTCGCTGCCCGTGAGGTCGAGGAAGAAGTCGTCGATGGAGGCGACCTCGACCTTGGGCGTGTACTCGAGCAGGAGGCGCGTGGCGGCTTCGCGCAGGCGGTTCGCAGCCTGCGAGTCGCCGTCGCGGAAGACCGCGCGCGGACAGCGCTTCGCCGCGACGGCGAGCAGCATCCCCGGCCGCACTCCGAAACGCCGCGCCTCGTAGGAGCACGACATCACGAGGTTGCGCGAGGTCGGCGCTCCGCCGATCACGACCGGCAAGCCGGCGAGCTCGGGATGCACGGCCTGCTCCACCGAGGCCAGGAAGGCATCGACGTCGAGGTGCAGGATGCGGCGCGGCGGAGGCATGCCGGTACCCTAACAAACGGAGCACGGAGGCCCCTTCGCCACGATTCGACTGAGGATCGCCTCGCGACGCGAGCGTGCGGCGAAGCGCGAGGGCGCCCGTCCGCGGGGCGGTCTCTCTCTCGCGCGGAGTAGGCCACGCCGCCCTCGTCGAGGCCGGCTCCGCCGAGCCGTGGGTGGTGTAGGTTGAGCACTCGATGGAGATCGTCCTCGTCGAACCCGAGATCCCGCACAACACGGGTTGCGCCGCCCGGCTCGCCGCGGCCACCGGCGTCGCGCTGCACCTCGTGGAGCCGCTCGGCTTCTCGCTCGACGACCGCTACCTCAAGCGCGCCGGGCTCGACTACTGGCCGCTCGTGGACCTCTCGGTGCACCGCGATCTCGCAGCGCTCGCCCTCGAGCTCGAGCGCGGGAGCGCGCGGCCGCTCGCCGAGCGTCTGCGCCTCTTCACGGCGCGTGGTGGACGATCGCTCTTCGAGACCGCGTTCGCCGCCGACGACGTGCTCGTCTTCGGGCGGGAATCGAGCGGGCTCCCGCCCGCGCTCCTCGACGCGCATGTCGAGCGCCGCGTGTACGTGCCGATCCGCGCCGGCGTGCGCAGCCTGAACCTCGCGAACACGGTGTGCTTGGGCGTCTACACGGCGCTGGTGCGGGCGGGGGTGGAGCTCCCCGACAACGACGGCGTCTACGAGCCGCACGCCCAGCGCGCCGACGACGTACGAGCGAGCGACGTCGTGCGCAGGACGGACGGCGCGCAACCCGGGCTCGCTCGGCCGCCGTTGGAGCGGACGTGAGCCCGAATGCCAAACACGGCCGACTCGTGTCCTCGTCCGTGATGAAGGCGCGCGCTTTCAGGAAGGCGACGAAGCGGCGGCGTCGTGGGCGGCCGCGAGGCTCGTGAAGAAGGCGCGCGCGAGCGAACCCAGCGCTTGCGTGCGATAGCCGCCCTCCTGGACGACCAGGGTCGGGAGCCCCAGCCCCCCGATCCCTCGACCGATCGCGTCGAAGTCCTTCGCGACGAGCGACCAGGTGCCGGTCGGGTCGCTCTTGCCCGTGTCGAAGCCGAGGCACACCACGAGGAAGCGCGGATCGTGCTCGCGCACGCGTGCGAGCCCGCGCTCGAGGGCCTTCTGATAGGCGGCCGAATCGATCTTCTCGGGCAGTGCGAGGTTCAGGTTGAAGCCCTCGCCCTGGCCTTCGCCGACCTCCTCGGGGAAGCCGCAGAAGAAGGGATAGGCGAAGTGGGGGTGACCGTGGATCGACACGGTCAGGACGTCGCTGCGGCGGTAGAAGACGTCCTGCTGACCGTTGCCGTGGTGGTAGTCGACGTCGAGGATCGCGACGCGGCCGTGCTCGCTCAGGAAATTCGCAGCGATCGCAGCGTTGCTGAAGTAGCAGAAGCCGCCGAAGAGCGAGCGCTCGGCGTGATGCCCGGGGGGGCGCACGAGCGCGTAGGCGAGCGGCTGGGATTCGAGCAGGAAGTTCGCCGCCGTCAGCGTGCAGTCGACGCCGCGCTTCGCCGCGGGGTAGGCGTTGCGGTTGAGCGGCGTGAAGGTGTCGATGCAGTAGTACCCCGCCGCGTAGGTCAAGTCCTTGGGTAGACGGGCGCGATTGCGCAGGGGGAAGACGTAGGGATACGTGGACTTTCCCTCCGGTGTCGCCGCGCAGGCATTGCGCAGGAAGCTCACGAGCTCGCGGTCGTGGACGGCTTCGATGTGCGCCAGGGGGAACGCGCGCGGCTGCTGCTCCCAGAACAATCCCGTCGGCAGGATGCCCTCCAGGATCGAGCGCACGCGCGCGGGGGCCTCGACGTAGCCGCGCTCACGGACGTGGTGGATGTCGTGCTCGCGGTTGACCACGAGGGCGATCAGGTTCTCGCCCGTGCGAGGGATCGGCGGGAGCTTGGCGCTCTTCCCGTAGCGCGGGGGCCGGAGCATCACGGGCTCTCGGATGGATTCCACGACGTGCGCCACGTATTCGGGACCGCACAGCGCGGCGTACTTGCGCTCGAGGATGGCCCGCACGACCGAGCGCAGGAACGGCGCATCGGGCACCTCGCGCCGCCCGAGCCCGTCGTAGACGAGATGAGGCACGTCCAAGCCGCCCGGCCTGACCGGGGTCTCGTAGGCCGTCCCGACGATCGGCCGCGCGCCGAAGCTCTCGTAGAAGCGCAGGCGCGCCGCGTTGTCGCGCGCGATCTCGGGGCTGCTGCAGGCCGCGGGATCGTCCGGCAAGCACTCGAAGAAGAGCGCCCGCGCGCCGAGCTCGCGCGCCGTCTCGCGCACGCGTTGGTACAGGGCTCCGCCGGCGCCGCCGCCTCCCGAACCGCGCGCGGAGGCGAGGAAGTCGAGCAAGCAGAACCCGACGTCGGGCGCGTGGAGCAGGAGCGCGAACGACTTCAGGTGGCCGCGCATGTCGTCGAGCACGAGCAGGATCGCGCGGAACTGGTGTCGCAGCGGATCGCGCAGCCGGTCCGGCAGCGACGCGATCTCCTCCTCCGAGACGCCGGCGAAGCGCTCGCGCAGGATCTCCTGCACGCGCGCGACGTCGCGCTGGTCGCCCGGCAGGAACGTGCCGCCGATCTTGCGGATCCTGAACACGATGGGTGCCGGGGGAAGGACGCGGGCGAGCTTGCGTCCCACGGGGATCCTACATCCGCTCCCCGCACGGGGTACAGGTGATTGCGCGCGCCCGTTCCAAGAGCGGTCAGCTGGTTAGCGGTCAGCTGGTTCGCCGCGGCGCCGAACTGTCGTGCGACGGTGCGCGGGGAACGAGTGGCAGGGCGAGGAGCGAGACGAGGGCCATCCCGCCCAACGCCCCCGCATACCCGAGCGATGGTTGCAGGCGACCGACGGCGAACATCGACCAGACCTCGCAGAGGTTGGTCGCGCCCATGTAAGCGCTGAACTGGGTGGCGGCCAAGCGCGGAGAAGTGAGATCCATCAGGAGCGTGAACGAGGCAGCAGTGAAGAGACCGATCGCGAAGTACAGCGCGAGCAGGAGGGACAAGCGGATCGTTTCGCCTCCGGCTCCCACGAAGTCGAGCGCCGCGAGCGCGAGGATGCAGACGACGAAGGCCGCCTGGAAGATTCGCGTGGCGCGCTGCGGACCCAAGCGGTCGCACAGGCGGCCGCCGAGCAGCGCACCCAGCACCATGAGCGCGACCTTGGGCAGCTCGAAGCGCCATGCGATGGCTTCGCTCGAGAGACCGCGGTCCACGAGGTAGGCGCCGGCCACGCCGCCCGTCGCCTCGAATCCGGCGCCCGCCACGAGCGCGAAGGCGAGCGCCACCCACGTGACGCGCAGCCGCGCTACCGATCCCAGGGATGCGCGCAACTCGCTCAGCGGCCGCGCACGCGAGAGAGGAAGAGCGCCTGTGCGCGCGGGCACGCACGCGAGCACGACGAGGAGCGTGGCGCACTCCAGGCCGAAGAGCGCAGCCGGTGCGGCGGAAGGTCCGAAACGCGATGCGACGAGGAGCGCCCCGCCACCGAAGGCGCCCCGTCCGATCAACATGCCCGCTTGCATCCAGCCGTTCACTCGCCCGCGCTCCGGAACCGGTGTGACCGACAAGCAGAGCGTGTCGACGATCACGTCCTGGAGCGCCGCCGCAACCGAATGGAGGAGGAGCCACGTCGTCAGCGTGTCCAGGTCCTCGAATGCGCCGGAGCGCATCAAGGGCAGCAACGTGACGGCCATGCAGATCTGCGCGCCGACGAGCATCCGCTGGAGGGATCGGCCTGATCCGCGCGCGAGGTCGACCAGCGGTCCGCCGAACAGCTTCAACGACCACGGCAGTCCGATCACCGCCGTCAGCGTCGTGATGCGCGTAAGATCGTGTCCGGCCTCGCGCAGCAGCGTCGGAAGCGCCCACCACAGGAAGCCGATCGGCGCGCCCTCCGCCAGATAGAGCAGCGCGAACAGGACGCGACGACGACCGGTGGTGGCGGTCAGATCCATCGCGAGGACGCTCCAAGGAGTGCGCTCCGGGTCGCAGAGCCGTATCGTGGCCCGTCGTCGGCATCCGCCCACATCGCACGGAAGGCTCTCGAAATGGACCGGATCCGCGTTGCAGCGCTGCAGTACTTCATTCGCCCCGTGCGGAGCTTCGAGGAATTCGCGGACCAGGTCGAGTCCCTCGTCGCCACGGCCGCCGATTACCACTGCAAGCTGCTGGTGTTCCCGGAGTGGTTCACGGCGCAGCTCTTGACCCTCGGCGCCGTGCGCCGACCCATGCCGGAGCAGGTGCGCGATTTGGCCGCTCAGGCGCCGCGTATCCAGGAGCTCGTCGTACGACTGGCCCGCGAGCACGGCCTCTACATCGCCGCCGGCACCATGCCCGTCACCGACGGGGACGACGAGAGGATCTTCAACGAATGCCTGTTCGCTTCGCCGTCGGGCGGCACGGGCCAGCAGCGCAAGCTGCACATGACGCGCTTCGAGTCCGAGGAGTGGAAGATCACGCCCGGCACGCGCCTGCGGGTGTTCGAGACGGAGCTCGGGTCCATCGCGATCACGATCTGCTACGACGTGGAGTTCCCCGAGCTGGCCCGCGCCGCCGCCCGGGCAGGGGCCGAGATCCTGCTGGTGCCGAGCTGCACCGACGATCGTCAGGGCTACCTGCGGGTGCGCTATTGCGCCCACGCGCGCGCGATCGAGAATCAGCTCTTCGTGGTGCAGTCCTCCACGGTCGGCTCGCTGCCCATGGTTCCGGCGGTTTCGCTCAACTGGGGGCAGGCGGTCATCATGACGCCGTCCGACTTCGCCTTCTCGCGCGACGGGATCCTGGCGGAGGGCGTTCCCAACCAGGAGAGCATGGTCATCGGCGACCTGAGTCCGGAGCTCCTGCGCCGCGGCCGGGCGGAAGGCACCGTGCTCCCGCTGCGCGACAGCCAATCCTCGGCCGAGGTCGCGAGTCGAATCGAGACGGTGAAGCTGTGACGGTCGAGGTGCGGAACACCCGGCGGGAGGACTTCGCGGGCATCATCGCCATGTGCCGCCGCGTCTACCGCGAGAGTCCGTCGTGGACGGAACGGCAGCTCGCGAGCCACCTCGACGTCTTTCCGGAGGGCCAGCTCGTGGCGCTGGACGACGGCCGCGTGGTGGGAATGGCCGCGAGCCTGGTCGTGCTGTGGGACGACTACGCGATCGAGGCGAGCTGGCGCGATTTCACCGACGACGGTCTGTTCACGAAC
This sequence comes from uncultured Planctomycetaceae bacterium, assembly GCA_964413535.1. Classification (GTDB taxonomy): domain Bacteria; phylum Planctomycetota; class UBA1135; order UBA1135; genus CAYPTB01. The sequence goes on from CAYPTB010000032.1 coordinate 48,773, forward strand.
CACGACCCGGACCACGGGCGCACGCTGTACGGGGCCGAGGTCATGGTGGATCCGGAGTGTCAAGGGCAGGGCGTGGGCAGCCGTCTGTACCGAGCTCGACGCGAGCTGGTGGAGCGCTTGGGTCTCCTGCGCATTCGCGCCGGAGCTCGCCTGCGCGGCTTCCACCGCCATGCGGAGAGCCTCGCACCCGAGGAGTATCTCCTGCGCGTGGCGAAGGGCGACCTCTACGATCCCACGCTGACCTTCCAGCTCAAGCACGGCTTCCGCGTGCTCGCCTTGATCCCGAGCTACCTGCGTCACGATCCCGAGAGCCACGGTTTCGCGGCGTGCATCGAATGGCTGGACGAACGCCTCGCCACGCCTGCCGATCGCGTCGCCGGCGACCCGCGCTACCGCGTTCCCTTCGAGCCTCCCCCGCGTCCGGCCGGAGGGATTCCCGGCCCGAGCTGAGCCGAGTCCGAGGCGGGCGGCTGCGCCCGGCAGACTCGAGCGCACGGCCTCCGATCGAGCCCCGCGCAGCAGGCGCCGGTCCCTCGCGCTTGGCGTGCGCGGACTCCGCGGCGAAGATGCGCTGATGCCTTCCGCGCGGCCGATAGCGGGCGACCCCGGCCGCAAGCCGCGGCGCGACGACGTCCTCGAATGCCGCATCGACGGGGTCGATACGCGCGGCCGACGAACGGCCGTCCTGGGCGAGTACGACCTGACGCTCGACCGCGGCGTGCCCGGAGCGCTCGTCGGCGCGCGGGTCGTCAAGCGGCGCGGTGAGCGCATCGAGGCGCGGATGACCGACGTGCGCGAGGCCTCGCCCGACGCGGTCTCGCCGCGCTGCGCCCACTTCGGCACCTGCGGCGGGTGCAGCTTCCAGGACGTGCGCTATGCGGCCCAGCTCGAGCTCTTGGCGAGACTCGCCGAGCGCGAGCTCGCGCCGCTGTGCGCCGCGGGCGCGCGCTTCGTCGTCGAACCCGTCGTCCCCTGCGCCGAGCCCTACGGCTACCGCAACAAGATGGACTTCACCTTCGGTTGCCGGCGCTGGATCGAAGCGGGCGAGCCGGAGGACGTCGCGCGCGACTTCGCACTCGGCCTGCACGTTCCCGGTCGTTTCGACAAGGTGTTGGACGTGCGCCGCTGCGACTTGCAGTTCGAGGGGAAGAACGCGCTGCTCGCGAGCGCGCGCGAGCTCGCCCTCGAGCTCGGACTGGCGCCGTGGGACACGCGCACGCATTCGGGCTGTCTGCGGCACCTCGTGCTGCGGCGCGGCGTGCGCACGGGCGAGCTGATGGTCTTCCTCGTCGTCGCGCGGCTCTCGGACGACGTCCTCGGCTACGCGCGCCGTCTCGTCCAGCGCCACGCCGAGATCACCACGCTCGTCGTCGGCGCGCACGCGCGCGGCGCTGCGGTCGCCGCCGTCGCTCCGGGAGAGGAGCTGTGCGTCGTGCACGGCCAGGGCTTCATCCGCGAGCGGCTGGGCGAGCTCGTCTTCGAGATCTCCCCCGGCTCCTTCTTCCAGACGAACACGCTCCAAGCCGAGCGATTGGTGGAGATCGTGCGCGAGGAGGCCTCGCTCTCGCGCGACGAGGTGGTGCTCGACCTCTTCTGCGGTGGCGGCACGTTCGCGCTCGCCCTCGCGCGCGACGCGCGGCTCGTGCGCGGCATCGAGCGCGAGGAAGCCGCCGTTTCGGACGCGCGTCGGAACGCGCGTGCGAACGCGATCGACAACGTCGAGTTCGCCGCCTCGGAGGTCGAGCGCGCCGAGCTCGGCAGCGAAGCCTTTCCGCGCGCCGACCTGGTCGTCGTCGATCCGCCGCGCGCGGGTCTGCATCCCAGGGCGGCGGCCGCACTCCTGGCCCTCGCTCCGCCGCGGCTCGTCTACGTCTCGTGCAACCCGCGATCGGCCGCGCGCGACCTCGTTCCCTTCGCGCGCGACGGCTACACGGTCGAGCGCGTCCGTCCGATCGATCTCTTCCCGCACACGCCCCACGTGGAGCTCGTCCTGTCGCTCCGGCGCGGAGGCGCCGCGTGAGCGGCGAGGGCGAACGCCCGCCGCGCCCGCCGCCGGGGGGGCTGTGTCCGCGCTGCGCCCACGTCCACGTCGTCGTCTCGGACCGCGGGAGCACCTTCTACCGCTGCCGGCTCTCCGCCGCGGACCCGCGCTTCCCGCGCTTCCCGCCCCAACCGGTCTTGGCCTGTGCGGGGTTCCGGGGTTAGCTTCGAAGTCGCCCGCCCTCGTCCCCGCCCTCGTCCCATGGAGCTCCTCGCTCAGCCCGGCACCCTGCTGGCCGCCTGGCCCGACCTGCGCGACCCGAACTTCCGCCACGCGGTGCTCCTCATGTGCCAGCACTCCGACGCGGGCGCCTTCGGCCTGGTCGTCAACCGCGCGACGAGCATGACCGTGAAGGACCTCCTGCCCGATCATCCGCTGCTCAAGCAGAGCGCCTTCCGGGTCCATCTCGGGGGGCCCGTGAGCCACGAGACGCTGCAGTTCGTGCACGCGTTGCCCGATGACATCCCCGGCGGCTTCCCGCTGTCCGAAGAGCTGTGGCTCGGCGGCGATCTCGATGCCCTCGGTCGCGTGCTGCTCTCCGGCTCGCCGAAGGAGCACAGTCGCGTGCGGGTCGTGGTCGGCTACTCCGGATGGGGACCGGGCCAGCTCGACATGGAGCTCGCGATCGGCTCCTGGGTCCCCGCGCCGCCGCGGCTCGACGCCGTCTTCGGGGCCGACCAGGAAGCGACGTGGCGCCGCGTCGTGCGCTCGATCGGTCCCGGCGGCCTCGGGCTCGAGAGCCAGCCACCCGACGTGAGCTGGAATTGAGCTCGAGCTCCTCCAAGTCGTTCGCGAGCCGCGAGCCGCAGAGGATCCGCGCGGCGAATGGAGCTTCGAAGCTACCGTACGGGTGCGCGCTCTCGAGTCCGCGCGCAGCGCGTCGGGTCGCAGAGCAAGCTGCACGATCGGAATCGACGGGATGACGCCCAAGAAGAGCCGCTTCTTCACCTGCCTCGGGTGCGTCATCGCCGGGCCGCTCGGATGCCTGGCCTTCCTCGGCGGGGGGACGCTGGTCGGGATATACCTCCTGCCCGAGGTCGCGGAAGACCTGATCGAGCGCGAGCTCTCGAACGGCTTCCGAGAGGCCTTCCAGGGCGACCTGGACGTCGGCTCGCTCGACCTGTCCTGGACGGCGGTGCAGAAGGTCGACGATCTCGTGCTGCGCGACCCCGAGGGTCGGCTCGTCGTCCGGGCGGAGGTCCGCGCGCCGTCGCTCCTCGACTTCTTCGACGAGAGCGAGCTCGGGGAGATCGCGGTCGAGCTCGACGTGCACTTGGTCGTCGACGGGCAGGGTCGGACGAATCTCTCGCGCGCGTTCGAGCTCCGTCCGGGGAACGACGCGGACTTCGGCGTCCACGAGGACTGGGAGGGATTGACGCGCGAACTGTTCGGCCGCAAGGGCTCGATCCGGGTGTCCCTGCGCGAGTTCGAGCTCGTCACGTCGGCCGACGCAGCGAACCTCGCGCCGCTGCGTTTCTCCGACGTCGAAGCCTCCCTGGTCTTCGGCACGGGCGAGCCGCTCGACCTGAGCGTCGTGGGATCGACCGGCGAGGGGACGCTTGCGCTCGAAGCGGCACTCGCGCGCGAGGCCTTCGAACCGACGGGCGGCGGCGATCCGGGCCTCACGGGGCGCTTCCGCGCGAGCCGCGTTCCCACGGAGCTCGTCCTGGCGTTCCACGACTCGCCCGAGCGCCTGCGCGAGCTCTTCGGCGCGCGCATGGACCTGCTCGTCGAGCTCGATCCGTTCGCTCCGGGCGGTGCGCCCCTGCGCGCGAAGCTCCTCTCGGACCAGGTCGAGCTCGAGCTCGAGGGCACGCTCACGGCGGCGGGGCTCGCCGGCTTCGGCGCCGCCACGGCGAACCTCGAGCTCGAAGCGAAGGTGCGCGGTCTCCCGCCGTCCGTCGTCGCCCTGTGCTCGAACGGGCTCGTGCGGATCGAATGGATCGGCGCACCCGCGCCGATCCACGTCGCGGGGATCGGGCTCGCGTGGCGCCGCGGCGGTGCTCTCGAGCTCGCGGGCGAGCGCTTCACGCTCGACCTGCCGCCCCTCGCGCTGCATGGCATCGGCCCGGGCGAGCCGCTCGCTCTGCGCGGCGCACATCTCGTCGGCACGCGCGCCGCGAGCGCGGCTTGGACGCTGCGCTGCGAGACCCACTTCGGCGAACTCGAGCCCTCCGAGTCGCTGGTGGTCGTCCTGGAGGGCGTCGAGCCCCTGCGCGTCCTCGCCCGCGATCCGGGCGTCCCCTTCGCGTTCTCCGTGAACGGCCGCGTGCCGCTCGTCGAGCTCGACCGACTCCTCGGGCTCGACGGAGCGCTCGCGAACGACGCGGGGCCGAGCGCAGAGTTGCACCTCGAGCTCGGCCTCGAACCCGCGCGGCCGCTCGAGCTCTCGCTCTTGACCGAGCGCGCGCGACTGGACCTCGAGGGCGCGCTCGCGAGCTCGCCCTTCGTCCCGGGCGCGCTCTGGGGCGCGCTCGACTTCGAGGCCCGCTCGCACGGCATCCCCGCCGCGATCCTCGCGCCGATCCTCCCCGACGGCGTGACGCTCGACTGGAGCGGCGCGAGCGAGCCCGTGCGGATCACCTATCGCGGTTGGCGCGCGCGCGCCGGCGACCCCGATCCCGCGAGCAGCGCGCTTTCCGTCCCGCCGAATCCCGTCGACCTGGGCGGCGACCTGCGCGGCGACCTGGGCGGCGAGTTGCGAGGTGGGAGCGTCGAGATCCACGCCTCGCACCTCGCGCTCGGCGACCGCCGTCTCACCGCGCACGGGCTCGCCTTGGAGCTCGTCGACGTCGCCTGCTCGGCGCGCGGCGACGATCGCGCGCTGGAAGTCCTTCTCACCGCGCGCTTCGCCGAGGGCGGCGGCTCGCTCGAGGCGGAGGGGACCCTGTACGGGCTCGCGGGTCCGTTCGGTCGCGCCGGATTCGAGCGCGCCGAGCTACGCGCGCACGCGGGAACGGCCCCGACCGCGCTCCTCGACGCGAAGCTCACGGCGGGGGGCGTGCTCTCCACCGTGTTCGGCCCCGCGCTGGAGCTCGACCTCGGCGGCGACCGCCTGACGCAGGACGGCGGCCGCTTCCACCTGCGCGCGTCCTCGCCGCGCGCGCACGGCCAGCTCGGAGCCTTCCACACGCGCGGCGCTGCGCTCTCGGACGCGAAGCTGCAGCTCGACTTCGAGCTCGACGAGTCCACGTTCGCGCGCGTCGTCTCTCCGCTCGTTCCGCTGCTCGCGAGCGCGCGGTTCGAGCACCCGGGCGGTCGCATCGCGCTCGCGCTCGACGACGGCGTGCTCCCGATCGACGGCGACCCGCGGCGTCTCGCCGGCCTCTGCCGCATCGACTTCGCGGGCGCGCACGTCGCGCTCGCCCCCGAGTTCCAGTCCTTCCTCGTCCTGGCCGCGGACGGCGAGGTCGCTTCACCCCTCTCCGCGCCGGTCGTGCTGCGCATCCTTGGCGGCCGTGCGAGCGTCGAGGAGCTGTGGCTCGCGCTGCCGGGCGGCCAGAGCTTCGCCGTCCTGGGCGACTACGAGCTCGACGGCTCGGCCATCGACGTGCACACCGAGCTCCCGCTCGCGGTCCTCGGACCGAACGTCAGTCCGATCCTGCACGGGATGAGCGGACTCCTGCGGCCGGAGATGAGCGTTCCGGTCGTCGTGCGCGGTCGCGTCGGAGAGCTCTCGATGTCGGTGCGCCCGCAGTGGATCCGCACCGTCGGCGACGTCCTCGGCGAGCTCGTCCCCGACGTCCTGAAGGACGGCCTGAAGAAGCTGGCGGAAGACCGCTGAACGTCGAACGCGTCGCCGCCTTCGTTCAGGAGCGATTCCGTTGCCGTGAGCTCTCCTGCAGCTCGGGGAACTTGGCGCGACCTGCTTGACGTCGTCGGGAAAGTCCGAGAACTCCTGCACCTGGCGCACCTCGATCACTTCGTCCTCGGAAGCGTGGCAACGCGCTGCCCAAGCGATGGCTTTCTCCCTCGACTTCACTCGGATCATCCAGTAGCCGCCGAGCACTTCCTTCGCCTCCGCGAAGGGCCCCTCGGTCACCTTGGGCTTGCCGCCGGAGAAGGAGACGCGCGCGCCCATCGAGGGCGGATGGAGACCGTCCAGCGCGAGCAGGACGCCGGCCTGCTGCGACTCCGAAGAAGTCGGTACTCCAAGCGATCACCGCACTCGGCGCTCCGAACGCTTCGTCCCCGTTCCCGAGACGCACCTCGAGACCATGGGGCAAGGTGGGCTTGATGACGACGATGGCGCACGATCCGCGCGAGACCGGCAAGGAGCCCAGCGGATTCAATCAGCCAGACCGGCTCCTGACTAGAGACAAAGTTCCTCGACAAGGTTCCCCAAATCGTCCAGCCAAGAGTCCAGCAGCGGCCGAGACTTTCCGGTGGGTGGCGTGAGGAGGGCGTCGACCGGAGGCAACAGCGCGGATACCCCATGCCGTGCCGCCCACTGCCCAGCTTCCCAGCGCGTACCCTCGCTCCGATGCGCAAAGTAGTTTCGGAAGGCGCGAAGCGCGTTCAGAACGTCCTGATACTTTCCGATTGCGGCCTTGGCTGACGCGAGTGGGTCAGGTGGCATTCCATGCGGTCCACCTGGGACTACGCGCAGGATCACCTTCTGCTTCGAGTAGATGAGCAGAAGCGTCGCGGGGATATGCCACTTGGGCTCATCCTTGCTGTGCCAACGTCCACCCGTCACAGCAGGAGTTGGCGTCCTCCCACAGGCGACGATCGCGGCACCTATTGCGTCGAACTCAGAGAGGCCGGGTGTACCGACGCGAATCGTCCAGCCCGACGTCGTTCTGCTCTCGATCATGCAGGATAGGTAGTGTGCGCGACAGAAGTTAGACCACAGCGTTTGGAGATTGATGGCGATGAACGAAGCAAGGCGGATTCTCTCACTCTGATCTATCGATCGACGAAGAACGACCACGAGACGACGAAATCGGGTAATTCTCTGCTCTGCCGTTCGCCGCAACTGGTAAAGCCGTGTGGCCCGACGCATGGGAGTTAGGCAGGCCGGAGCGCGTCGAAGAGCGCGCGGAACCGCTTTGTACGGTTAGTCTGAGTGTTCGTACCTGCCGAAGCAGCCTTTACGAAATCGACGTGCTTCTTGGACGGGGAGGCTGACTCGATAGCCTCTGCCAATTCAGCCAATCTCCTCACGGAAGCATCCACGTCGAGAATCGCTCCCTCCGATTGCTTCAAGGGAGTGAGAGTCTCGACGGGGTCCAGGAAGTGCATGATCGCCAGAGCGAGGGAATACAGGTTCGCAGACTTCATCAACGGACCGTTGTGCAAGTCCTTCATTCTAAAGAGCGCATCGAATAGAGCATCCATCCGCTCCTGATACTCTCTCTCCTGAGGGAAGACTTCATCGTTGACCGCATACATTTTGTCAAGCAGCGCTTGGGAGTGTGTCTCGATGCCCGCGAAGAGGGCTCGCAGAATCGCGGTGAAGAGTTCGGCGTCGCGCATCCTGCTTAGCAGGCGCTCCGTGAATACACCCAGTGTCTTGAGATGCTGCGAGTAGTTTCGAGTGAGGTCCACGATGAACCATTTGAAGGTGCCCTGATACTTCGCGTGACGATCCTCCTGGCGATTCACGGGAGCTGTGTATGAGTTTATTCTCCGGAACATGTCGCGGATGGCCTCTTCACTAGCTCCGACGATGAGGTCCACGGTCAGCGCGTATTCAAGGAACTGCTGCTGTTGCTCGGGCTCGAGTTGAGAGTACGTCTTCCCTGCAAAGTCGCTCCGCCCGGTAATTCGGAGTTTATCACTCCAGAAGTCATGGATCGCCCGACTACGCTGTTGGCCATCCACGATCTCTTTGATCGTTCGTTTCTTTTCCCGATCCGTGATCTGGCGAAGGCTAATCTTCGGCATTGGATAACCCGAGAGGAGGGTGTCGATCAGAAACGAGCGGGCGGCGGGAGGCCAGACCGTTTCCGATCTTTGGTAATCACGGTTCACGACGATTGTGCCGGATTCCATCTGATCGCAGTACTCTGCCACTGTAAATGTTGTTACAGTTGCTTGCATCGCGGCCCTCTACTTTTCTGCCCGGAACCAAAGGACCGATTCCGTGCTTTCGCGCACTGTCCGGTGAGAACGCGCGCGCACGTTGATATTTGCTATCAGGCGTTGGACTGGAAAGTCTTGTCGAGTGATAGATGACCACCCAAACGACTCTGTCATCTCGGAGACGATCAAGGCAAGGTTGTTGTGAATCTCCTTGTAGAACGAATCCTGAACCACGAGTATGCACTGCCCACCCGCGCGAAGGACACGATGAATCTCTCCGAGCGACCGGAACAGTCGGTCGAAGTATTGCACGTGGGTTTTCGTGTAATACGTCGCAGAAGCCTTCGAGGGGTGTCTTCGTACTTTGTTGAGAAACGTCCTGCACGTCAGTCCCCAGGCGGGATCGGGTGTCGGCGGCTTCGGTGCTACGGTGGGCGTGCCAATCATCTCCCGTCGCAAGTCCTTCAATCCGTTGCTGGGCGAGTATCCGAGCAATGCAAGTTCCGCGCGAGTTGCCATCGCGTAGTCGAGGCGGGTGCAGTACGGGGGTGAGGACACCACCACATCTACGGTGCCCGCCTTCAGCGGGATCGCCGTCGAAGGAGAAACCTCCAGTGTGCGGTGTTTTGGAAGTGGGGGCTCTTCGTCAATCAACGACGCTAGGCGTTCAACCTCTCGCAAGGTCGATGCGCGCACGTCCGCAAGTACCGGGCGGATCCGAGAACGTACGGACGCTGGTACGCGCAGCCATCCAGGGTTTGTTGTCCGAAAGCGGCACAGTGCCGCTCGGATTGCCCGGAAGAACGCGACCAACAGGAAACACTGTTGAGGCTCTAGTTGCGCAGGAATCAGCCTCGCCGAGGTCGAGGGCAAGGCCGTCACAATCCGCGCAAGAAGCTCACGGAGCATTGCCACTGCAGTCGGCGTAAACCACGCTAGAAGAGGGTCGTCATCAGGCACATCGGCAACGGGACTTCCCGACCCTTCGAAGACGCTGCGCGCGAACTCGATGGCTTCCTTGGCGGAGCGCGGCTGATACTCTTGACTTCTGGCTACCACCACCATCACGGGGTTGATATCGAAACCGGCGTAAGGCACACCTAACTTCCGAGCGGCCGAGGTAGTCGTGCCGGTACCGTTCCAGGGATCGACTGCGAGCGACTCTCCGGGCTTGCACGTTGCCGAGAGAACGCCCGAAGCGAAGTCGAGGGAGAACCCCGCGTAAAAGTCGTAAAGGCAGCGCTCGCGAGACGCTGGGTTGGTCACCCGCTTGGGGTTCGGAAGGAGCGTAGGTCTCGACTTGGTTGGAACATTCGGTTCGACAGGGGTAGTTCGACGGCGTTGCACTCCTCGAGTCTAGGACAATGACTGTCGCCGCTTCCAGCAACGACCCGCTTCAAGCCCGCGCCGAAGCCTTCGTAGGTGATGGGCAGGAGGTCAGGATCAAGACCTTGTTGCTCAGCCGTGGCAAGAGATCGCCGAGACCGCGGACCCTCGCGCGCCGATCAGAGCTCGACGGTGCGCCCGAGCTTCTCGGAGACCTGCAGGGCGACGTTCTGGTAGAGATCGTGGCCGTCGCGGTCGTCGACCCACGCCTCGCTCGCCGCGTCGAAGTCGTAGTGCCAGGCGCGGGCGCCCGCCGCGAACCACATCTGGTCCGCCGCGGCCTGGCGGTTCAGGACGAAGCGCTGCCCGTCCCCGAACTCGAGTGTGACGACGCCGTCGGCGGTCGCGAAGTCGACCTCGTCGGGATCGAAGTCCTCGAGCCACGCGGCGACGCGTTCGAGGCACAGGTCGGCGCGGCGCAGGAAGTCTTGCTCGTCCACGTGTGCGGGGGCGCGGGGTCGCGCGCTGTGAGCACGGTAGCAGGCTCGAGGCGCCTCCCACACCGCCGCGCGTGTGCAGCATCCGAAGAAGTGTCCCGAGCTCCCGAGACCGGCCTCCTGCGCCCCGCGATCGACCCGCACGGGCACGCGACCGCGGGCCTCGGTCGTTGAACGGGGGCGGGCGATCGGGTACGCCAGTCCGGGCGGCACGGCCGTCCTGCATGGGCACGCGACGAATCCTCCTGGTCGAGCACAAGGACGAGGACGCGCGGCGTCTGATCCGCGGGATCGGCGGCCGGGCCGGCTCGAACGGCGAGTGCATCGACGAGAACGGCGAGCGCCGCATCGGGCTCGAGGTGATCCAGGCGCGCAAGGCCTCCGAAGCGCGCCTGCAGCTCCTCGTCGGCGACTTTGACGCGGTGCTGCTCGGCGTCTCGGCCGCGGAGCAGGCCTTCGACGGGCTGACGGAACTCACCGGTCGCACGCGGCCGGTGCCGGTGCTCGTGTACGGTCCGCCGGCCGAGCTCGGTCTGCGCGAGCGCATCCTGTCCGCCGGCGCGGCGGACTATCTCTCGCGCGGCGTCCTGTCCGAGAGCGAGGTCGACCTCGTCGCGCGCTGCGTCCACTACGCGGTCGACCGCGGCGACATGCAGGCCGAGCTCGTCGAGGCGCGGCGACTGGGCGAGCACCTCGCGCACCACGATGCGCTGACCGGTCTCCCGAACCAGCGGCTCTTCGCCACGCGGTTGCGCCAACTGATCGCGCAGGCGCGCCGCTACCCGCGCCAGCTCGCCGTGCTGTTCATCGACCTCGACCGCTTCAAGCCGGTCAACGATTCCCTGGGGCCCGAGCACGGCGATCGCCTGCTGCGCGCCGTCGCCGAGCGCCTGCTCTCGGCCCTGCGCGAGAGCGACACCGTCGCGCGCCGCAGCGGCGACGAGTTCACCGTCATCCTGGACGGCATCGCGCGCTCGCAGGACGCCGTACGCGTGGCCGTGAAGCTGCAGGCCGCGCTGGCGCGGCCCTACGACCTCGACGGGCGCGAGATCGTGCTCGACACGAGCATCGGCATCAGCCTCTTCCCGGCCGACGGCGACTCGGACGAGACGCTCGTCAAGCACGCCGAGATCGCCATGAACCGCGCGAAAGCGCAGAGCGGGAACGCGATCCAATTCTTCCTGCCCGAGATGAACGCGCGCGCCTCCGAGCGCCTGGAGCTCGAGCAGGACCTGCGCTCCGCGATCGAGCGCGAGGAGCTCGCGGTCCACTACCAGCCCCAAGTGGACCTCGTCACGGGCCAGATCTGCGGCATGGAAGCGCTCGTGCGCTGGACGCACCGCGAGCTCGGCCCGATCTCGCCCGGCCGCTTCATCCCGCTCGCGGAGGAGACGGGCCTCATCGTGCCGCTCGGCGACTGGGTGCTGCGCACGGCTTGCCTGCAGAACCGCGCGTGGCAGGACCTGGGGCTCGCTCCCTTCCCCGTGGCCGTGAACCTCTCCGCGCGCCAGTTCCAGTCGAACCGGCTCGAGGAGGGCATCGAGCGTGCGCTCGCGCAGTCGCGGCTCGACCCGCCCGGCCTGGACCTCGAGCTGACGGAGAGCACGGTGATGAGCGACGCCGAGCTTGCCGTCGACACGCTCGAGCGCATGCACTCGATCGGCGTGCGCATCTCGATCGACGACTTCGGCACGGGCCACTCCTCGCTCGCCTACCTCAAGCGCTTCCCCATCAGCCGCCTGAAGATCGACAAGGGTTTCGTCGACTCGCTGCTCACCGACGCGAAGGACGAGGCCATCACGCGCGCGATCATCGGCATGGCCAACAACCTCGACCTGCGCGCCGTCGCGGAGGGCGTCGAGACGCGCGGCCAACTCGACTTCCTGAAGACCCTCGGCTGCGACGAGGTCCAGGGCTACCTCGTCGCGCGCCCCATGCCACCCGACGCCGCCGGCGAGTTCCTGCGCGCGAACCAGGACGGCGTGGCGCAGCTCAACTGAGGCGTCGCGGCACCGTACCCGTCAGCGCTCGAGCACGGCGACGACGGGCAGGTGATCGGAGAGGTCGGTTGCGATCACGCGCTCGGAGACGACCCGCCAGTCGCGCGGGGCGAGCACGTAGTCGATGCGGCGGCGCGGAGCGCGCGCGGGGAACGTCGGCGGGCCGTCGAAGTTGCCCGCGAAGAGGCCGCTCTCGCCGAGGAGCGCGAGCGAGGGGTCGTGCGGCTCGGCGTTGAAGTCCCCGGCGAGCAAGGCCGGTCTCCCGTCGAGCCGCGCGAGGATCTGGCGCACTTGCTGCGCGTTGTTCGCGAGGTCGAAGGAGTCGTTGCGCACCGAGCCGACGCGCAGGGGCCCGTCCTCGAGCTCGACGTCGCACCACAGGATGCGGCGGTTGTTCGTGGGCTCAAAGAAGGGCCTCCCTCCGGCGAGCTGCTCGTTCGCGACGGGGCGCAGCGGCCGGCGCGAGAGGAGCGCGTTCCCGCTGCGCAGGCGATAGAAGGGGAGCCCGAAGCTCTTCTCCTCGCCGAACGCGAAATGGAAGAGGCCCGTGAGTCGCGCCAGCGTCTCCACCTGGTCGACCGGGCACGGGCCGCACTCGCGCACGACTTCGGAGAGGAAGACGAGGTCGGGTTCCGCGGAGCGGATGAGCTCCGCCATGCGCTCCAGGCGCGCGCGAACGTCGTCGGGTGAGGCGAAGTCGAGGCCTCCGCGGTAGGCGCCGGCCCGCGCGATGTTCCAGGCGACGACGACCAGCCGGCCGGGGTGCTCCGCGGCGCCGGACCCACGCGCGGGCGGCGCAACGACCGTGCCCGATTCGGGGGGGGCCGAGCGCGAGCGGATGCCGTTCGCCGTGAAGAGCGCGAGCAGGGTCGCCACGCCGAGCGCTCCGATCCAGAACGCGGTCCTCGAGGCCTTCGCGATGCGCTTCGACATCCCGTCCGTGACGGGAGTGTAGCCGCCGGCGCGAGCGATCCCGATTCGCGCCCGTGTACACTCGGGCGCAAGCGCTCGGACCCCTGCAGCGTGACGAGCCGTCGCGGCGGACGGGCGGGGGAGTCGCAGAACGGCCGATGAGGAGCTTCGTGATGGCATCTTGCTGGAAGGTGGGCGAGCGCGTGGCGCTCGTCGCCGCGCTCGCGCTCGTGTCCGCTCCCGCCCTGGCGCAGACGGCGGCACCGGATCTCGGGCCGGCGGTCGTCAAGATCCACACGACGCGCCGGAGCCCCGACTTCCTCCAGCCCTGGACGAAGCGTCCGACGGAGGAGCTCTCGGGCAGCGGGGTGGTCCTCGCGGGGAACCGCATCCTCACGAACGCGCACGTCGTGATGTACGCGGCGCAGATCTACGTCCAGCCCTACCATTCGTCGGACAAGCTCGCCGCGCAGGTCGAGATCCTGGCGCCCGGCATCGACCTCGCCGTGCTCACGCTCGACGACGAGTCGTTCTTCGAAGGGCGCGAGGCGCCGCCCATCGAGGTCGCGCTCCCGCGCGCGAAGGATCCCGTCGCGGTGTACGGCTATCCGATGGGGGGTACGGAGCTCTCGATCACCCAGGGCATCGTCTCGCGCATCGAGTACGACGCGTACTACGGCGACACGGCAGGCGTGCGCATCCAGGTCGACGCGGCGCTCAATCCGGGCAACAGCGGCGGTCCGGCGTTCTCGAACGGCCGCGTGATCGGCCTCGTGTTCAGCGGGATCCGCGAGGCGGACAACATCGGCTACTTGATCCCCTCCGAGGAGATCGAGCGCTTCCTCGCGGACGCCGCGGACGGGGCGTACGACGGGATTCCGACGGTGCTCGGCAGCTTCGTGACGCTCGAGAACCAGGCCTTGCGCGCGCGCCTGGGGGCCGGCAGCGGAGTGAAGGGACTGGTCGTGCACGCGCCGGAGCGGATCGACGACAACCCGCTCGAGCGCTGGGACGTCGTGACGCACGTGGGCGGGAACGAGCTCTCGAACGACGGCATGGTCGTCGTGCCCGACGGACTGCGGCTCGACTTCCGCTACTACGTGCCGCGGCTCGCGCAGGACGGCCGCGTGCCGATGACGATCTTCCGCGCGGGGGAGACGCTCGAGGTCGGGGTCCCCGCGCCGCGCGGCCCGGCGCTCGTCGCGCCCTCGCTCGCGGGCGGCTACCCGCGCTACTTCATCTACGGACCGCTCGTGTTCAGCACCGCCACGCAAGAGTTCATCGCCGGCTCGTTCTCGGCCTTCGGACCGGCGATGGCCGCGCGCAAGAGCCCGCTCCTCGCGCGCTGGCGCGACGCGCCGAGCTTTCCCGGCGAGGAGCTCGTCGTCGTGACCTCGCGCATGTTCACGCACGTGATCACGAAGGGCTACGACGACCCGATCTTCGCGGTGCTCGCCACGGTCGACGGCGCGCCGGTCCAGAACCTAGCGCACCTGGTCGAGCTCTTGCGCGACGGCGAGAGTCGCTTCGTGGAGTTCGAGTTCCACGACCGAGGCCAGGAGACGCTCGTCTTCGTGCGCGAGGAGATCGAGGCCGCCACGGAGGATGTCCTGTCGGACAACGGCATCCGCAGGGAGTGCTCCGACGACCTGCGCGAGCTTTGGAACGGCGGCGAGTGAGCTACGCCACCTCGCGCTCGAAGATCAGCTCGTAGTACTTGGGGGCGCCGTAGACCCCGATCCCCGGCGCGAAGATCTGGACCAGCCGCCAGCCTCCGCTCGCTTTGCGCCGCACGACCTCCTGGTAGGCCTCGCGCGACTTGCGCTGCACGGAGAACCAGCCCTCACCCAGTCGAACGAAGTCGTACTCGTAGCGTTTCATCCTTCAGCTCCTTCGATGTCGACTCAAGACCTGGTCCGCGACGAGCGTCACGATCTCGCCCTCGGAGACGACGCCGACGCGCGGCAGGAAGGCCTCCGTTCGCCCGCGCTCGCGCCGCGCGAGCGCCGACGCGCGGAAGCTGGCCCGTTCCGACTCACCAAGCGTCGTCATAAAGGATCTGGTGCGATGCCGCGGGCGGAAGCATAGCGCGCGAGCCCGCCCCTTCCTCGCGACCCAGGACGCGCGTCTTCGCTTCAGCGCCGCTCGATCACCGAGTCGAGCTCGCGAGCGGCTTCGTCGACGGACAGAGCCTCGAGGTCGACCAGCCGATTGGAGCGACGCATCGCCGCGGAATCGATCGCGCCGACGAGCGGGCGCAGGGCCAGAGCGACCTCCGGGCGCGCCGCGGCCGCGCGCGAGAGCAGGAGCAGCGCGTCGTAGGGCGGCAGAGCCCCGCGCGGATCGCCGAGCAGCACCAGCTCGAAGGCGTCGATGCGCCCGTCGGTGGAGAAGGCCGCGATCGCGTCGACCTGACCGTTCGCGACGGCTCCGTACATCAGGGCGGGATCGAAGCTCGCGAGCTCGCGGAACGCCAGGCCGTAGGCCGCGCGCACCGCCTCCCATTCGGGGCGCTCGATGAACTCGTAGTCGCTCCCGAGCGAGAGCTCCGGCGAGCGGCGCGCGAGCGCGCCGAGGTCCGTCACGCCGAGTTCACGCGCGCGCTCGCGCGTCATGGCGAAGGCGTAGGCATTCTCGAAGCCCAGTCCGCCGAGGCACACGATCCCGTGCTCGCGCTCGAGCCACTCGCTCACGCCCGCGAGCACCTGCTCGCGCCCGGGGTGGTCCGTGCGCCGCATGTGGTTGGTCCAGATCGTGCCGCTGTAGTCGACGTAGACGTCGATCTCGCCCGCAGCCAACGCGTCGAACGCGACCGTCGATCCCAAGCTCTCGATCGCGCGCGACGCGACGCCGGCCCGCTCGAGGCGCGACGCGATCAGCCGCGCCAGCACGTACTGCTCGGTGAACGTCTTGGCGCCGATCCGCACCGAGCCGTGCTCCTCTCCGCCGCGGCGCGTCGCCGCGATGGTCGCGACGACGCACACGACGAATCCACCCGCCAGCACGGCGGCGCGCGGTGCGCGGCGCCCGCGCAGCTCGCGCTCGATCGCGCCGATCCAGACGTCGATCGCGAGCGCGAGCGCCGCCGCCGCCGCGCAGCCGACCAGGACGGCGGCGGTGTTGCGCGTCTGCAGACCCGCGAAGATGAAGTTGCCGAGACTCGTCGCGCCGACCGGCGTCGAGAGGGTCGCGATGCCGACGGTCCACACGGCGGCCGTGCGTATGCCGGCCATGATCATCGGGATCGCGGGCGGCAGGCGCACCTGCATCAGCACCTGGGCATCGGTCATCCCCAGGCCCACGCCGGCCTCGATCAGCTCCGGCGACGTGCCCTGCAGGCCGGCGACCGTGTTGCGCAGGATCGGCAGGATGCTGTAGGCGGAGAGCGCGATCAGCGCCGGGCCGCGCCCGATCGTCCCCGTCGCCGCGACCATCAGAGCGAGCAACGCCAGCGAGGGAACGGTCTGCACGACGCCGGTCAGCGCCAGGGCGAGGCGCCGCAGCACGGGTCGCTCGAGGCAAGCGATGCCGAGCGGCACGCCGACGGCGACGCCCACGAGCAACGCGACGGCGGTCAGGAACAGGTGCTCGCCCAAGCGCTCGGGGAGCAGCGCGAGCTGGGCTCGCCACGCCGCGCTCACGGATCGCCGTCCCGTGCCGCGGCGGCGCGCTCGAGCGCGGCGATCGCGTGCGCCTGGCGCGTCGGCGTCTCGAACAACCTGCGCACGTGCAGGTCGGTGGAGGCGAGCAGCGCCTCGGGCCGACCGATCGCGCTCACGCGTCCGTCGCGCACGACCGCGATTCGATCGGCGAGCAGCAACGCCTCGGCCATGTCGTGGGTGACGAGCACCACGGTCCAGCCGTGCCGCTCGTGCAGCGCACGGAACTCGCGCTGCAGCGCCTCGCGCGTCATCGGATCTAGGGCGCCGAAGGGCTCGTCCATCAGCACGATCGCCGGTTCGGCGGCGATCGCCCGCGCGATGCCGACGCGCTGGCGCTGGCCGCCGGAGAGCTCGCCGGGCGAGCGCGCCCCGACCTCCTCCGGATCGAGGCCGACGCCGCGCAGCACCTCGGCCGCGCGCGTCCGCCGCGCCGCGCGCGAGTGACCCAACAGACGCGGGACGAGCTCGACGTTCTCGAACACCGTCATGTGCGGGAACAGGCCGACTTCCTGGATCACGTAGCCGATCGAGCGCCGCAGCCGGATCGGATCGAGCTCGCGCACGTCGCGCCCCTCGACCTGCACGACGCCGCGGTCGGGCTCGATCAGTCGCTGGATCAGACGCAGCACGGTCGTCTTCCCCGATCCCGATTCACCGACCAGCGCCAACACCTCGCCGCGCTGCACGACGAGGTCGAAGCCGCGCAGGACGCGCGTGCGCCCGCCGTCGAAGCTCGCCTCCACTCCCTCGATCCGGATCACCGCACTCAACGCCGTTCTCGCTCGCTCGAGACGCCCAAGGTGCGCGCCACGAGCTCGGGCTCGAGCATCTGCTCGCGCCGATCGAGATTGCAGGTGCCCGGAGGCCGCGAGCGATCCAGGACGAAGAGCAGCTTGAAACGGCACAGATGCTCGAAGTCGGATGCGCGCTCCCCGGGCTGCGACGACGCGAGCAGGCGCTCCGCCACCGAGCTCGGGCCGTCGCCCCGCCCGAGTCCTGCTCCGGGAAGCATCAGGAAGGCGCGCGCCACTCCCTCCGCCGAGGCGAGGCTCACCCGAGCGTCGTCGGAAACCCGCCGCAGCCACCCGAGCGCCCCTTCCAACTCGTCGAGGTTCGGAAGCTCGGGCGCCTCGCGGCGCGCCGAGTCCACGCAGTCGAGCCCACGTTCGACGTCGAGCTCGGGCAGCGCGTCCGGCGCATCCGCCTCGACCTCGAACGGCTCCGGGAACAGCGAACGCTGTCGAGACTGGAACTCCACCCCCGCAAGCGTAGCCCGAGCGAATGCCGCGCGCAGGGAGCGCGAGCCGTCGAGGAGCCCGCTGCGTCCGGTCCGTGTAACCATCGGAGACCGGGATCTCGCATGAGCACGGGTGCTGCGGCGCGCCGCTCGCACGTCAGCCGAGCATCTCCGCGAGGCGGTTCAGCCCGAGCTCCATGTTGGCCTGCGGCGGACCGAACGAGAAGCGCATCCACTGCCGGAAGGGCGAGGCCGCGCGGCGCTTCTTGCCCGGATCGATGTCGAAGAACTCACCCGGCACCGTCATGACCTTGCGCTCGAGCGCGCGGCGGAAGAACACTTCGGCGTCGTCGAACGGCGGCCGCAAGCCCGCGATCGACGCCCAGCAGTAGAAGGTCGAGTTGGGCTCGGCCGCGAAGACGAGCCCCATCTCCTTCAGGCGTCGCACCATCACGTTGCGCTTCGCGCAGAACACGCGCCGCAGAGCGTCCGTCTCCTGATCGGCGCGCGCGGGTTCGAGCGCCTCGAGCGCGGCGCGCTGCACGATGCGCGACGGCCCGCCGTCGATCGAGCTCGCCGTGCGCGCCATCGTCTCGACGATCTCCGGCGGCCCCACGACCCAGCCGAGCCGCCAGCCGGGATAGCGGTAGCTCTTCGTCAACCCGTCGCACAGGACGATCGGATCGCGGTCGACGTCCTCGACGAAAGCCGCGCCGCTGATCGGGCCGTCGGCCGGCGTCGCATCGCCCTTGCCGCTCGCCGGCCGCAGGTAGGCGAAGTGCGAGTAGAACTCGTCGAGCAAGAGCGCCGTGCTGCGCGCTCCCTCGCCCCCGCTCGATCCGTTCAGAACGTCACTTGCGCTCGACCCGCTCGTTCGTCCGCAGGCAGTCGCGACGATGCGTGCGAGGTCCTCGCCCTCGAGCGCGACGCCGGTCGGGTTGCACGGGTTCGAGAGCACGAAGGCGTCGAGCTCGCGCTCGGCGATCGTCGCCTCGAACACCTCGGGCGTCAGCGCGAAACCGTCGCGCTTCTTCGCGAGCACGCCCACCGGCGTCACGCGCGAGAGGTGCAACGCGAACATGTCCTCGTACGCGGTGTAGTCCGGGCGCTGATACCCAACGCGCACCTGACCGAGCGCCGCCATCGCGCGCGTGAGCGCGAGACGTCCGCCCTGCGCGATCGCGACGTTGCGCGCGGTGTACTGCGAGGACTTGCCGCGCCGGTACAGGCGGTTGTAGTGAGCGGCGACCGCGGCCCGCAGCTCGGCCGTTCCCTCGAGCGGCCCGTAGGCGTGATCCTCCGGCGCGATCGACACCGTGCGGATGCGCGGCGGCGCCCCGTCGATCTCCCCGACCTCCGGCTGTCCCTGCCCGAGGTTGCACCAATCCGGATGCCCGTTCGAGAACCCGAGCTTCACGGCCTCGGCCACGACGAAGATCACGCCCATGTAGGGCACGGAACGGAACGCGCTCGCCTTCGCGAGCGCAGCGTCTCGGAGGTCCATGGGATGAGTGTGCGGCGGAGGACGAACGAGGAGAGCGGCTTTCGCGCTCCTGTCGGGCGAGTAGACTACCTCGCGAGCGCTGCTTCGTCGCCCGCATCGGTTCCCCCGATGCGACGGCTCTCTCGAAGGACCACAACACACAGCGGCGACTCGTGGACCGATCCAACATTCCCGAACGGCGCGGTGAACGGCAGTGGTGTAGGATCCTGGGGATGAAGCGAAACCCCGCCGATCTACTTCGGGAGGCATTGGAACTTCCGCCGGAAGCCCGGGCTTCCCTGGCAGGTTCCCTGATCGACAGCCTGGACGTTGAAATCGATGAGGATGTCGAAGCTGCTTGGGATACCGAGATCGCGAGCCGAATACGGGAGATCGATGCAGGCAACGTCAAGCTGATCCCCTGGGCTCAGTTTCGGCGTCGGCTCGCTGGACCGTAGATGCCGCGGCTTCCGGTCGGGTTTCACCCAGCCGCCGTCGAGGAGTCGGCAGCTGCGGAAGCGTGGTATCGCGAGAGAAGCGAAATGGCTGCCATCGCTTTCGTCGTGGAACTGGATCGAGCTCTCGAGCAGATCGCCAGTACGCCCGATCGGTGGCTTCGCCACACCCACGGAACACATCGATTCGTGCTGAGACGGTTTCCGTTCACCGTCATCTATCGCGTGGCCTCAGCCGAAGTACAGGTCATTGCTGTCGCACATGGCAGGCGGCGACCTGACTATTGGAGAAATCGCTGACCTGTGGATCTGGGGTGGTCGATGGATCGGAGATCGGCGCGACCCCTCTTGGTCAGCGGCGCTCGCGCTCCCGCAGCACGGCCAACATGCGCGCGACGAGTTCGGGCTGGAGCGCGAGCATCTGCTCGCATCGATCGAGCTCGCAGGTGCCGGCTGCCGCGCGCGATCCAGGAAGAAGAGGACCTTGTAACGGCACATGCGCTCGGAGTCGCGCTCGGCGACCTCCATTCCCGTGAGCAGGCGCTCCGCCATCGCGCTCGAATCGTCCTCGACGGAGATCACGAGGATTCCCCTTAGCCAGGCGTGGACGAGCAGGGCTGAAGCAGCTCAGCAATGGCGGCAGCGCCAAGCTGCCGATATCGACAGTGGGCTCCGCGTTGCGTGCGTCAAGTGCAGCGCAGTCATTCTCAAGCAGACGTCTGACGACAACAATGGCCTTTCCACGCCATGTAGAGACGCCGAGATGCTTGCCCTGACAGGCGGATCCAGGTCGGTCGCTGTCACCGCGAGCGTGGAGTGAGAACAATGGCCGGCAAGACGTCCAAGAAGTCGGGGAAGGTCGCAAGGGGGGCCGCCGCCGAGCGCCTCCCTTCGAAGGCGGCCAAACCGCGCAAGGCAAGCCCTATGTCATCAGCCAGCAATCCTGCGAAGCCTACGAAGGCGTCGAAGCCCGTCCTCCTTTCGGGCGGCAACCCCCAGATCGCGAAGGCGGACGGCGACGCCCCCGTGCAGGCGTACATAGCGGCGATGCCGGGCTGGAAACGCGACGTCGGACGCCGCGTCGACGCGCTCATCGTGCGCACCGTGCCCGACGTGCGAAAGGCCGTGAGGTGGAACTCTCCCTTCTATGGCATCGAGGGCCAGGGCTGGTTCCTGAGCTACCATTGCTTCACGAAGTACATCAAGGTGGTCTTCCTCCGCGGCACGTCCCTGAGCCCTCTTCCTCCCGTCGAGTCCATGGATCCGAACACGCGCTACTTCCACATCCGCGAGGACGACCGGCTAGACCAGAAGCTCCTGGCGAGTTGGATCGAGCAAGCATCGGAGCTGCCCGGCGACCCGCTCTTCTAGTTGCGTTACCTCGCTCGATGGGCCCGTAGCGCCGACCTCGAGCTGCCGACGAATCGGGCGCTGAACCAGGTTGCGCATGAAAGGGGAACGCGCCACGGAGCCGATTGCGATCGTTGGGTACGCGGACGAACATGGGGACGCGTTCGGCGCTCGTGTCAGCTCGACATTAGGTGCCGGATGCCGGAGTGCCGATGGAAGCGATCATCATCGAGCGCGCGGAGCTGACCGATGACGTCGGCCGTGGGCTCATAGCCGCGTTGAACGCCGAGCTCAGCGGCGCGTACTCCGAGCCGGGCGCGAACCACTTCCAGTTGGAGCCCGAGGAGGTCGCGAAGGGACGTGGCGCCTTCCTCGTCGTCTATATGGAAGGAACGCCGGTCGGCTGCGGCGCCCTGCGGCTCCTCGATGACGAGACGGGAGAGCTCAAGCGGATGTACGTGTCACCGACCTTGCGCGGTCGAGGTCTCGGGCGGCGACTCGTCGCTGCGCTCGAGGCGGAGGCGCGAGCGCTCGGCGTTCGGCGACTCGTCCTCGAGACGGGCAGCCGGCAGGTCGCGGCGCTCGAGCTCTATCGAAGGACCGGCTTCCGCACCATCCCGCTGTACGGGGAATACCGGCTCTCGCCGGACACCAGCATGTGCCTCGGCAAGGAGCTCCTCGATCCCGACGCGTCCGAAGACATCGTTGGATGAACGCGCCACGAGCACGGAGCTCGAAGGTCGACGACGCCAGGGGCAGGTCTGCGACGCCACCGCGGTCGAGCGAGCCACGCGACGGAAGCCGCGGATCGAGCGGCCGGTAGACTGCCGTGGACTCGAGAACCAAGTGGTAGAACCATCCTCCGGCGCGATCGACACGCCGGCGCGGATTCGTCCGCGCGCTCCCGCTCGTGCGGGCCATCGAATCAGGCGACGAGCGACGCGAGGGCTGCGCCGAGTGCGAAGAGGAGCGGTGCGGCGACCCAGGCGAGGGGGCGCTTTGCGAGCGGGCGGATGCCCGCACGGGCGAGCGCGGCGAGCGCGGCGAGCGCGACGGCGAGCTCGGTCGCGACGGTGGTGATCGCCGCGCCCTCGATGCCGAGGCGCGGGACGAGCAGCGCGTTGCCCACGAGGTTCAGCGCGAGTCCGCTCACCGCGATGGCGAGCATCGTGCGCTGTCGTCCGACGGCCACGAGCGCCGTGACGAACATCGAGCCGGCGTGGATCACCGCCACGGCGCCGAGCAGCCAGGCGAAGGCCGGGCCGCCGGCGGCGAAGGGCGCGCCGAAGGCGAGCTCGAGGATGCGGGTCGAGAACGGGACGCACAGGCCCGCGCCGAGCGCCGCGGCGGCGAAGAGCGGTTGCGTGAGCGCCGCGATCGCGCCCGCGGTCGCGCCCTCCGCGTGGCGGCGCACGAGCCACGGCAACGCCGTCGCGCTGGCGAGCTGGGCGATGGCGATCAGGAACGACAGGAGGCGCACGCCGGCGTTGTAGTGGCCGAGCGCCTCCTCGCCGCACCACGCGCGCACGAACAGGTTGTCGACGTGGAAGTAGAGCAGCGCGCACAGGCTTCCGAGGCCCAAGGGGAGCGCGGCGGCGAACAGGCTCTCGCCGGGCGGGGGAGCGCTTCCCGCGGGGGGCACATGCTCCCGGGACGCGAGGTGCAGCGCGACGTTCGCGAGTCCGCTCGCGACGGCGGTGGCGAAGATGAGCTCGGGTGCGCGCGCGACGCCCGCGAGCGCGAGCCCGGCCACGAGCCCGAGCCGCCCCGCGCTCGCGAACACCCGCACGAGGACCGGCACCTTCCACGCCATGCGGTTCTTGAAGACCGTCGCCGTGAGCTCGAACGCATGCGTGAACGGATACAGCCCCGCGAGCAGGATCCAGGCGCGTCCGCTCTCGCCGAAGGCGCTGGTGAAGAGCGCGAGCGCGGCGAGGCCCAGGGCCGAGGTCCACGTGCGCATGCGTCGCGCCTGGCGCAGCACGCCGGCGAGCGCGGAGGGATCGCGCGACGTCAGCCGGATCGCGGTCTGACCCGTGCCGAAGTCCGACAGCGCGTCGAGCACGCCGAACACGCCGATGTAGAAGGTGTAGCGTCCGAACTCGCCGGTCTCGAGCCGCCGCGCGAGTAGCGCCAGGAGCGCGAACGTGCAGGCCGAGCCGAACACGCGTCCCGCGACCTGCAAGGCGGTGCCGGACCACACGCGGCGCGGAACGACGCCCTGCGACGGTGCATGCTCCGCGCCCTCGTGCGTGCCCATCGGGCCGAACAGGATAGCGGGGCTCTCCCGGCCGCGGGCGGGTTCGGCGCGGGAGATCCGAGCGTCGCGCGGGCGCCGTTTCCTATCCTCGTCGTGCATGCGCCGTCGGATCGAGCACGCGCGGCTGGAAGGCGAGCGGGTCTACCTCAGGCCCATTTCGCCCGCCGACGCGCCGCGGGCGTTCGACATGCTCGTCGGGCGGCGCGAGATCCTGCGCTGGCTGATCTGGGACGGACCGCAGAGCGTGGGGGAGCTCGAGGAGCGCTACCGGAGCTGGCGTCTGGACGGGGACGAGGACGAAGGCGGGAACGAGGGCGAGCGCGAGGGCAGCGACTACCAACTCGCCGTCTGCGAGCGCGGCGAAGGCGCCTTCGTCGGCGCGATCTCCGTGCGCTTCCGCGGGCACTCGGGCGAGGGCGACGTCGGCTACTGGATCGGTCGCGTGCATTGGGGTCGCGGCTTCGCCAGCGAAGCGGTCCGGCTCGCCGACCGTTTGGCGTTCCGGCACGTCGGCGCGAACGCCCTGTCGGCCTGCGTGTTCGCCGGCAACGACGCGTCGCGCCGGGTGCTCGAGCGCAACGGCTACGTCCACGAGCACACGCGGCCGAAGAGCATCGCGAAGGGCGGCCGGCTCATCGACGAATGGCACTTCGCCCTGTCGCGCTGGGATTGGGAGCGGCGCGACGGCGCCTGGCTCACCCTCGCCGAGGACGTCTCGGCGGAAGACGCGAACGGGGCCTCCGAGCTTTCCGGGTGAGGCGAGCCGACGCCCGCAGCCCCTCCGGGTGACCCGCTCCGGTGCGCGAGCTATCTTGCTCGCGCCCACCATGTCATCCGGCAAAACCGCGGTCCTGCCCCTCGTCCTCGTCCTCCTGCTCGCCGTAGCGGCGATCGTCTTCGTCGGCATCGCCACGGACGAGGGAGTGGAAGGGGAGCCGGTCGCGCTCGAGCAGGTCGTGGTCCAGGAGCCGATCCGCGAGCACTTCGAGGTGGTCACCCCGCCGCGCGAGATCGAGGGCGACGGGGTCGCGAAGCGCACGACGGTCCTGTGGCCGCTGGAGGTGGACCTCGATCTCGTCGAGCCGAGCTACCTCCCGCGCTCCGTCGACGGCCCGCAGATCGGGGTGGGGCGGCGCGCCCGGCTCGCGGGGCAGATTGCCGACGCGGCCGGCGAACCGGTGCGAGCGCGCATCGAGTTCGTCGAGGGCGCGAACCAGGGGCGCGTGCTCCTGTGCGGCAGCTCGGGAGAGTTCGGAGCGAACGACCTCTACCCCGGGCTCGCGATCGTGGAGGTGAAGGGGCCCGGCATCGTCGGATCGCGGCGCGAGATCGTGCTGCGGCAGAACACCGAGTTCCTATTGAACATCGGCTACGGCCAACCCGGCGCCGTGCAGGGCGAGGTGCTCGACGCCGACGGCAACGGCATCGCCGGCGCGCGCGTGTTCGTCGACGGGCAAATGACGCGCACCGACGACGGCGGCTTCTTCAGCCTCGGCGGGCTCGCGTCGGACCGCGCGCTGCTCGAGATCGAGGCCGAGGGCTACGCGGGTCTGCGCGAGGTGGTAGGGATCACCGCCAACTACACGATTCCGCGCGGCGACCTCGTGTATCGGCTCGAGCGCGGCGCGAGCCTCGACATCGCCGTGTCGGGCTCGGTGGGGGAGACGGACACGGCGCAGGTGATCCTGCTGCCCGCCGACACGAAGCAGCAGCGGCGCTTCCCCTGGTATCGCGTGAATCCGATCGAGGCTCCGCCCGGCGGGATCCTGCGCATCGACGATCTGCCGTCCGGAGCGATCGCCGTGCGCACGTTCCAGCGCGGCGCCCTGGCGCAGCCCGCGCAGGCGCAGGTCAGCCTGCGCGCGGGCGAAGCGGCGCGCGTGGACATCGCGCTCGAGCCGGCTCCGCTGGTGCGCGGCGTCGTCACGCACGGCGGCGCACCCGTGCCCGGCGCCCGCGTGCGCATGGAGGCGCCCGATCGCGTGAAGGCGACGCTCGGCTACTTCCAGACGGCGCACTGGTTCCTCGAGAGCGAAGTCCTGCCGCCGTTCCCCTTCGCGGTGCAGGAGTGTCTCGCGGACGCCGAGGGCAAGTTCGCCTTCACCGCTTGGGCCGAGGTGTCGGAGACGCGCTTCGTCGAAGCGTGGTCGCCCGACGGCACCGCGTGGGGCGGCGTGCTCGTGAAGCCGCAGGACGCGCGCATCGTCGTGGCGCTCGCGCGCGAGGGCCGCGGGCAAGGCGAGCTCACGCTCGAGCTCCCCGAGCGCACGCAGGGCCTCGACGTGAGACTCGTGATCAACGGCATGCCGGCCGAGCCCTTCACGCTCGGGCCGACGCAACACCTCGTGATCGACGAGCTCCTGGCCGGCATCTGGCGCGTGAAGGCCGCCTGGTACGCCGAGACCCTGCTCGACGTGGAGGCGATCGAGATCGAGGGCGAGGCGCGCTTGCGCTGCGACCTTCCGCGGGGAGCGATCGAGGGCCACGACCGCGAATCCTGGGTGCGCGCGGGCCGCGAGTATCCGGGCGTCGAGTAGCGCGCACCGTTCCGCGCACGGTTCGATGTGCTCGCGGTGCTCGCGCCCGCGCGTCACGAACCGCATCGGCTTCGGCACCGAGCGACGCGAACCCCCCGGCCCCTCGCGCGACGGCGAAGGGCCAGAATCCAGAGCCGCGCCAACGCCGCTCGCGCGCGCTCCGGCGACATCGTTCCCGCGACCCGCTGGCACGGATCGTGCGACCGCGCTGGCAGGAGCTTCCCGCCGATGATCCGCAAGCTCCCTCGGGCAAATACCGCCTGGACTCGGTCAAGATCGACCCGCGCACGGGCAAGCGGCGGAACCTGGGGACCTTCGCGACGCGCGCCGCGGCGGAGAAGCACGAGCGAGCGGTGCAGTTCTTCAAGAGACGCTGACCTCGAGCGCCGACCAGGATTACGACATGTTGCAAGACCAACCTTCCGACCTTCCCAGAGAGCGACCCGACGGGCGGCCCCTGAAGTCGTTCCTCGAAACGATCCTCGAGCGCCGCGCGACGACGCACTTCACCGACGAAGCGATCCCCGACGAGTATCTCGACGCGATCCTCGCCTGCGCGGCGCAAGCGCCCTCGGGCTTCAACCTCCAGCCCTGGCGCTTCGTCGTCGTGCGCGATCCCGCGAACCGCGAGCGCCTGCGCAAGGCGGCCATGAACCAGGCCAAGGTGGCCGAGGCCGCGGCCGTCGTCATCGCGCTCGGCATGAAGGAAGCCTGGCGCGAGCACGTCGACGAGGTCCTGGATGAAGGCGTGCTGCGCGGGATCGCCAAGCCCGCCGAACTCGAGAAGTCGAAGCGCGGCGCGCTCGCGTTCCTCGACGAGCAACCGATGGAGGTGTGGGTCACGCGCCACACGATGATCGCGACCACCTACCTGATGCTCGCGGCCGAGGCCTACGGCTTCGCGACGGCTCCCATGGAGGGCTTCGACCCCAACGCCGTGCGGCGCGAGTTCGACATCCCCGCCGAAGCCGAGGTCGTCGCGCTGGTGGCCATCGGCCGCGCCAAGGACCCGATCAAGCCCTACCCCGGCCGCTTCGCGATCGAGGAGATCGTCCACCGCGAACGGTTCCAGAAGAACGGCGCGCCCACGCCGCGCCCGCGCACCGAGAAACCCGAGCGAACCCCCGCGGGCGTGACGGGCGCGAAGGGCTCGATGGGCTGAGCACCGTTCACGCGCCCACGATCCGAAGCGCGTGCAAAGTTTGCAGCAGCGTGTACAAGCGCCACGCGGGCCCGTGCTCCGAGAGTCCGAGGCAAGTAAAGGAAAACGGAGCAAGCACCACGTCCCCGAGCTCAGAGTCGGTCGTAGTCGGCATCGTCGGGGTTGTCCCAAGCTTTGGAGAAGGACGCCTCGGAGACCTGGGTCGCGGCACGGGCAAGGCGTCGGTCCGCCTCACGCTGCTCGAGGAAGTCGACGAAGTCCGCGACTTCGGCAACCTTGTCGGGCGGCAAGCTTCGAATCTTCTCGAGGAGCTCTTGCTCGAAGCGATCGATCGGTTTCATTTCGTCTGCTCGGCCTGTCGTGACTAGGAGCTCACTGGCGTCACGCCTCACCGGAACGTGTGGAGACGCGCGGCTCCGATGGCGCCGGTGTGCGCGCCGGAGCGCGTGAGCTCGATCGTGACGTGGCGAAACGGCGCGGGGAACGCGCGGCGCTCGGCCTCGGCCACCACGGCGGCGAGCCAGGCGGGGCCGAGCTCCGTCACGCCGCCGCACAGGGCGATGCGGTCGGGGTTCAGCGCGTTGATCACGCTGGCCAGGCCCACGCCCAGCGCGCGCGCTCCGTCGTCGATCGCGCGTTGCGCAGTGCGGTCGCCCGCGGCGGCACGGCGCGCGACGTCGGCGAGGCTCGGGATCTCGGGATCGTCGGGGAGCGGGGCCTTGCCGTCGGCGAACGCGACGCCAGCAGCGCGGCGCGCGATGGCGGTTCCCGACGCGAGCGTGTTGAGACAGCCCTTGTTCGCGCACCAGCACGGCTCGCCGTTCCAGTCGATCGTCGTGTGGCCGAGCTCGCCCGCCGTGCCGAGCGCGCCGCGGTAGAGCTCGCCCGCGACGAACAGCGCGGCGCCGATGCCGGTCCCGATCGTCAGCACCACGAGGTTGAGCCCGGGGGGCGAGCCGAGCGCGGCGTACTCGCCGAGGCCGGCGCAGGTCGCGTCGTTGTCGACCGCGCACGGGACGCCGAGGCGCTCCGCGAAACGCCGCGCGAGCGGGAAGTCTTCGAAGCCGGGCAGGATGACCGAGTCGATCACCACGCCGCGCGCGGGATCGACGAGGCCCGCGAAGCCGACGCCGGCGGTGGCGATGCTCGCCGCGGGATCGAGCTCGCGCGCGAGCCGGTGAACGAGCTCGCGCGCCAGCTCGACGCAGCGCTCGAACACCGCCTCGGCGCCCTCCGTGCGGCGGGTCTCGCAGCGCGCCTGCGCCAGGATCCGACCGCCCTCGTCCACGAGGACGCCCTGGATCTTGGTGCCGCCGAGGTCGAGGCCGAGCCGCGCGCGCACGGAGCCCGCTCCTCCCGCCTGCGGCGCCGGGTGTCCTCGCACGGTTCGGTCTCGTTCCACGGGCGCATGCTAGCGGTGCGCGTGGGGCGGGGAGCACGGCGTGGGATTCTCGCGCGGGGTCCGTCCGCGAGCGGCGCTAGAATCCGCCCCCGTTTTTCTGCCGCCCGATCCTCCATGTCCCACTCGCTCGTCCTCGACGGTCGCTCGCTCTCCCTGGCCGACCTCGAGCCCGTTCTGCGCGGGGAAGAGGTGCGGCTCTCGATCGCGCCGAGCGCGCTCGAGGCGGTCCGGCGCGCGCGCGCGGTGGTGGATGCGCACGTCGAAGCGGGCGACGTCGTCTACGGGCTGACGACGGGCTTCGGGAAGCTGAAGAGCGTCGCCATCCCGCGCGCAGACCTGGTCCAGCTGCAGCAGAACCTCGTGCTCTCGCACTGCGTCGGCAGCGGGGAGCCCTTGCCGCAGGCCGAGGTGCGCGTCGCGCAGGTGCTGCGGCTCAACGGCCTCGTGCGGGGGCATTCGGGCGTGCGAGTCGAGCTCGTCGACCGGCTCGTGCGGCTCTTTGCGGCCGGCTTCGTGCCGCGCGTGCCGCAGCAGGGCTCCGTGGGTGCGAGTGGAGACCTGGCGCCGCTCGCCCACATGGCGGCCGCTTACATGGGGCACGGGTCGGCGTGGATCGAGGGTGAGCTCCACCCCGCGGTCGAGGCCCTGCGGATCGCCGAGGTCGCGCCGCTCGAGCTCGCCGCGAAGGAGGGGCTCGCGCTGATCAACGGGACGGAGGTCAGCAAGGCGATCGCGGTCGGCGCCGCGTCGCGCGCCGCGAACCTCTCGCGCGCCGCCGATCTGCTCGCCGCGCTCTCGATCGACGCGCTCTCGGGCAGCGTGCGACCCTTCGATGCGCGCTTCGCCGAGCTGAAGGGCCACGCCGGTCACGCGCTCGCCGCCGCGAACGTGCGCGCGTGCCTCACGAGCTCCGAGGTCATCGCGAGCCACTCCTCCTGCGGCCGCGTGCAGGATCCCTATTCCCTGCGCTGCGTTCCCCAGATCCACGGCGCGTTCAAAGCGGCGCTGGAGCACGTCCACGCGGTGCTCGCGGCCGAGATCAACGGCGTCACGGACAACCCGATCATCTTCCCCGAGACGGGCGAGGTCGTGAGCGCCGGGCAGTTCCACGGCATGCCCGTCGCGATGGTGATGGACTACCTCGCGCTCGCGCTGTGCACGCTCGCCAACGTCTCGGAGCGGCGCATCGAGCAGCTCGTCAACCCCGACCTCTCCGGACTCCCGCCGTTCCTCGCTGCGCGGCCGGGCCTCGACTCGGGCTTCATGCTCGCGCAGGTCGCGGCGGCGTCGCTCGCGAGCGAGAACAAGATCCTCGCGCACCCCGCGTCGGTCGACACCATCCCGACCAGCGCGAACCAGGAGGACCACGTGCCGATGTCGACCAGCGCGGCGCGCAAGGCGCGCACGATCTGCGACCACACCGAGCGCGTGCTCGCGATCGAGCTCCTGGTCGCCGCGCAGGCGCGCGAGTTCCGCAAGGAGTTGCGCGCCGGAGTCGGCGTCGAGGCCGCCTGCGCGCTCCTGCGCGAGCACGTCCCGCCGCTCGACCGCGATCGCTACCTGGCCGACGACATCGAAGCGGCGCGCGAGCTCGTCGCGTCCGGCCGCCTCGTGGCGGCGGTCGAGGCGGCCCTGGGCGCGCGTTTGGCTTGAGGTTCGCCGTTTGCGGGCTTGGAGCGAGGAGCACCGGCGGTGCTCGAGGCGGTGCTCGGGCGCCGGTGAGCACGCCGGGGAAGGCTCGGCTGCCGGCCGTTGTATCCTTCCTCCTCACGCGTCCCCCTCGCCATGCGCATCCCCACCGAACCGATCGGAAGCATTCCGCGGCCGGAGAACCTGATCCGAGCGGCTGCTTCCCTGGACGCGAGCGATCCGGAGCTCGAGCAACTCTACGAGGACGCGGTTCGCGAGACCGTCGAGCGCTTCGAAGCTACCGACTCTCTTGTAGTGACCGACGGCGAGCAGTGGAAGTACCACAACTTCTGGACGTACAGCGTCCACGGGCTCGCGAACACCTCGCCCGACGGCTTCCGGATCCCGTTCAGCGCAGGGCACGTTCGTCGCATGCCGCGGCTCACCGCGGGGCCGTTCCATTACCGCAACGGCGCCGACCGCCACCTCGAGGTCGCGCTGCGCTACGCGCGCCGGCCCGTCAAGCAAGCCGTCATCTCTCCCTCGGCCCTGAGCCTCATGTACCCGGCCGAACCCCTTCCGGACTATTCCCGCGACCAATTCGTGGAGGACCTGCTCCGCGAGCACGTGTCCGAGGTGCGCGCCTGCCTGGCCAAGGGCGCCTACAAGGTGCAGATCGATTTCACGGAGGGTCGACTGGCTCTCAAGCTCGATCCGAGCGGAGTGCTGTTACGAAGTTTCATCGAGTTGAACAATCTGGCTCTCTCGCGCTTCTCGAGCGAGGAGCGCTGTGTGCTCGGTGTGCACTCTTGTCCCGGCGGCGACCGGGACTCGACCCACAGCGCGGAGGTCGACTACGCGGAGCTGCTCCCGAGCCTGTTCGAGCTGAAGGTGGGCAACTTCTACGTCGCGCTCGCCGGGGAGCAGGACCGCGCCCGCATCCTGAAGCTGATCCGGGATCACCTGAAACCCGACCAGCGCGTCTTCGTCGGCGTGGTGGCGCCGATCGACCCGCGCATCGAGACGCCCGAGGAGGTGCGCGATCGCGTGCTGGAGGCGGCCGAGTACATTCCGCTCGAGAGTCTGGGCACGACGGACGACTGCGGCTTCGCTCCGTTCAGTGACGACACTTCCACCAGCCGTGAGACGGCCTTCGCGAAGATCGTCTCGCGCGTGGTCGGAACCGAAATGGCCTCGGACGCGATCGGAAGATGAAGGAGTCCGAAGAGGAAGAGAGGCTCCTCTACTCCACGGCGCTCCAGAACATGAAGAGCATCCTGATCGCGAGAAAGCGCGCCGAAGAGGATCTCCTCGAGGCCAACGAGGCGCTGCGCGAGACCGCGGAACGCTTGCAGCTCGCGCTGTCCGCCGGCGAGCTCGGTGACTGGTCGTGGGACGCCGCGAGCGACGTCGTGACCCTGGGGGAACGCGCGGCTCGGCTCTTCGGGTTGGCCGGCGAGCGATCGATCACGTGGGCGGCCCTGCGCGAGCTCTTGCACCCCGAAGACCGGGCGCGCGCCCACGCGGCGGTGGAGTGCGCCGTGCGCGAGCGGTCGGACTACGACATCGAGTACCGCTTGAGCCTCGCTCAGGACGATGAGGTGTGGATCGCGGCGAAGGGACGCGGTGTGTACGCGCCCGACGGTTCTCCGGTGGGCATGATCGGCGTCGTGCAGGACGTCAGCGACCGCAAGCGGGTCGAGGTCATGCGGCACCGCATGGCCGCGGTGGTCGAGTCCTCGGACGACGCGATCGTCACCAAGGACTTGAACGGCATCATCCGCACCTGGAACCGGGGCGCGGAGCGCCTGTTCGGATACTCCGCGGCCGAGATGATCGGCGAATCGATCCTGCTGCTGGTTCCCCCCGAGTTGCGCGAGGAAGAGCACCAGATCCTCGACCGACTCCGGCGAGGCGAGCGCATCGAACACTACGAGACCCAGCGCCTCGCCAAGGACGGACGGCGACGCGACATCTCCTTGACCGTGTCACCGATACGCGACGCAGCGGGCCAGATCGTGGGAGCCTCGAAGGTCGGCCGCGACGTCACGGCGCGCAAGCGCGCCGAAGCCGACCTGCGCCGGAGCGAAGAGGAGCTGCGGGCGTTGGCGGATTCGATCCCCCAGCTCGCATGGATCGCGGCCGCCGACGGTTACATCTTCTGGTACAACCGCGGCTGGTACGAGTACACCGGCACCACCCCGGAGGAGATGGAGGGCTGGGGCTGGCAATCGGCGCACGACCCCGAGGTCCTGCCGCGCGTGGTGGAGCGTTGGCGCGAGAGCCTCGCGACCGGGACACCGTTCGAGATGGAGTTTCCCCTGCGCGGCGCGGAAGGCTCGTTCCGCTGGTTCCTGACGCGTGTCCGACCGATCCGCGACGGGAGCGGCAACGTCGTCCGCTGGTTCGGCACGAACACGGACGTCGACGAGGTGAAGCGCGCGCGCGAGGCACTCGTGGACGAGTCGCGCCTCCTCAATCTCCTCAACGAGTCGGGGCAGGCCATCGCGGGCGACCTCGATCTCCAGACGCTGGTGCAGACCGTCACCGACGCGGCCACCACGCTCAGCGGCGCCGCGTTCGGGGCCTTCTTCTACAACACGCGAAACGAGACCGGCGAGTCGTTCCTGCTCTTCGCTCTGTCCGGCGCCGAGCGCGAAGCCTTCGAGAAGTTCGGACCGCCGCGCGCCACGCCGCTGCTCGCGCCGACGTTCGAGGGGAAGGGTCCCATCCGCCTCGACGACGTCACGGCCGACGATCGCTACGGCCAGTGGGGCGGGATGCCGCCGGGACACCTACCCGTGCGCAGCTATCTGGCGGCGCCGGTCGTCTCCCGCAACGGGGAAGTCATCGGAGGACTGTTCTTCGGTCATCCGGAAGCGAGCGTGTTCACCGAACGCATCGAGCGCATCGTCATGGGGATCGCAGCCCAGGCCGCCGTCGCGATCGACAACGCGCGCTTGTACGAGCGCGTGAAGCGCGCCGCCGAGGACCGACAGCACCTTCTCGATGCCGAGCGCAGCGCGCGCGCGGACGCTGAACGCGCGAGCATGATGAAGGACGAGTTCCTGGCCATGCTCTCGCACGAGTTGCGCACGCCCCTGAACGCGATCGTCGGATGGTCGCAAGTGCTGCGCATGCGCGGGCACACCGATCCGGAGGTGCTCGAGGCCCTGAACGTCATCGAGCGCAACGCCAAGATGCAGGCCCAGCTCATCGAGGACTTGCTCGACATGAGCCGGATCACCTCGGGCAAGGTGCGGCTCGAGGTCGAGCGAGTCGACCTGCAGGAAGCCGTCGAGGCCGCGATCGCGTCGGTGCGTCACTCGGCCGACTCCAAGGGCATCCGGGTCCAGGTCGTGGTCGATTCCCTGGCTGGCCCCGTGTGGGGCGATCCCAGTCGGCTCCAGCAGTGCTTCTGGAACCTGTTGTCCAACGCCATCAAGTTCACGCCGAAGGGCGGACGCGTGCAGGTACGCCTGACCCGCGTGAACAGCCACATCGAATTCAGCGTGGCCGACGACGGACAGGGCATCGCGCCCGACTTCCTGCCCTTCGTCTTCGAGCGCTTCCGGCAGGCGGACGCGTCCACGACGCGGCGCCACGGCGGTCTCGGACTGGGCCTGTCGATCGTCAAGAGCCTCGTGGAGCTGCACGGCGGCTCCGTCCACGCGAGCAGCGAAGGCGAGGGAAGAGGAGCGCTGTTCACGATCGAGCTGCCGATGATGGTCGTTCGGAGCTCGGCCCTCGACCACAGGCTCGAGCGGTCGTCGGGCGAGGTGCCCGTGTCGGACCACCCCTCCCTGGTCGGGATCCGCGTCCTGGTCGTGGACGACGAACCGGACGCGCGGTCGCTGGTCAAGCGCGTCCTCGAGGACTGCGGAGCCTCGGTCGTGGTCGCGCCGTCGGCGCGCGAAGGGCTCGAGCTCCTCGAGCGCGAGAAGCCGGACATCCTCGTCAGCGACATCGGCTTGCCGGACGAGGACGGCTACTCGCTGATTCGAGCCGTGCGCCGGCTGGACGTGGACCGCGGCGGTCGGATCCCCGCGGCCGCTCTCAGCGCCTTCGCCCGGCCGGAGGATCGAACGCTCGCTCTGCGCGCCGGGTACCAGATGCACCTCTCGAAACCGGTGGAGCCGATCGAGTTGGCCGCGGCGGTCGCGAGCCTCGTCGGACGGCAATCAGGTCCCCAATCAGGTCCCCAGTGAGATCCCCAGTGAGATCCCCGATGAGATCCCCGATGAGATCCAACGGCCCGGGGCGCCGCGCGCGATCTGCCGTTCCCGCGCGGGATAGACTCGTCGTCTCCCATGTTCTCCAAGCGGTGCGTGCGATCGATCTCGACGGCTCTCGCCGCGCTCGCGTGGTTCGCCTCGGCCTGCGGCGAGCCGGGTGAGCGGAGAGCCGCGGAACGCGGACCAGACATCCTGCTCGTGAGCCTCGACACGCTGCGTGCGGACCGGCTCTCCTGCTACGGCTACCCGCGCGCGACGACGCCCGCGATCGACGCGATCGCGGCTTCCGGAGTGCGCTTCGCGGAGGTCCACGCGCCCTCCTCGAACACGAAGCCCTCGCACATGAGCCTGTTCACGGGGCTCGATCCGCTCGCCCACGACGTGCGGCCCGTGCGCCTGAAAGCCGACGTGCGCCCGGCCCTGAGCGCGAGCGTCGCCACGCTCCCCGAGCTCCTGCGCCGAGCCGGCTATCGCACGGCGTCGTTCACCGACCGCGGCGGGCTGCCGCCCTCCGCCGGGTTCGCGCGCGGCTTCGATCACGTGCGCGCGGAGTGGGAGGAGCTCGAGAAGAAGGTGAGCGTCGTGACACGCTACCTGAAGAGCGCCGCGCGCGACCGGCCGCTGTTCGTCTTCTTCCACACCTACGAGACCCACGCGCCGTACCTGCCGCCGGAGCCCTGGCACGGACGCTTCGCGGACCGCGCCTACGACGGCGAGTTCGCGCGGCGCTACGCGGAGCTCGCCGGGACGCCCATGAGCGAGTTCTGGCGCGAGAAGGGTCGCTTCCTGCGCCCCTTCGACGGGATGACGGAGACCGACGTGCGCTACGCGAGCGACCTGTACGACGAGGAGATCGCCTGGACCGACGATCGGATCGGCCGGCTGTGCAGGGCCTTCCTGCGCGAGCGCGGCGCCGATTCGCTGCTCGTGCTGCTGTCGGATCACGGCGAGGAGTTCTTCGAGCACGAGAGCCTGGGACACCAGCAGAGCCTTTACGGCGAGCTCATCCGCGTGCCGTTGATCCTCGCCGGCCCGCGCCTTCCCGCCGGACGCGTCGTGCGCGAACCCGTGAGCCTCACGGGCGTCCTCCCGACGCTGCTCGAGTACCTGTCGCTCCCGCCGGTCGACGCGCAGGCGGACTCCTTCCTCGATCTCGCGCTCGGCGTCGGCGAGCCGAGCGGCGCACCCATCTATTCGCAGGTGGGCAATCGCGAGTCGGAGCTCTTCGAGTCCGTGTCGCACGCGGGCCTGCGGCTCGTGCGCACGACGATCGACGGCGAGTCGTCGCTCGAGCTCTTCGATTGGCGCGTCGACGGCGGTGAGCAGGAGGACCTGGCCGCGGAGCGCCCGGCGGACGTCGAGCGGCTCGCGGCCCTGCTCGACCGCCGGCGCGCCGAAGCCGAGCGCATCCGCGAGCTCCATCCGCCGGGTCAGGAGGCGCACCCGAGCGCGGACGAGGAGCGCGAGATCTCGGGCCTCGGCTACGCGGGGGAGGAGCAATGAGAACCTTGCCCAGCCTGGCCGCGCTCGCCCTGCTCGCGTCCTGCGCACGGGAGCCCGCGCCGGACGGCGCCGGTGCACGCCCCGACGTCCTGCTCGTCAGCCTCGACACGCTGCGCGCCGACCGCCTCTCGTGCTACGGCAACACGAACGCGACCTCGCCCTTCCTCGACTCGCTGGCGGCGGAGGGCGTGCGCTTCGCCTCGGCGCACGCGCCGTCGACCAACACGACGCCCTCGCACATGAGCCTCTTCACCGGGCTCGACCCGATGACGCACGGCGTGCACGAGGCGCGACCCTCGAACAAGCCGACCGCCGCGCTGCGCCCCGCCGTGCGCACGCTGCCGCAGCTCCTGCACGCGGCCGGTTGGCGCACCGCGGCGTTCACCGACCGCGGCGGGTTGCCGCCGTCGCTCGGCTTCGGCCGCGGCTTCGAGCACCTGCGTTCGGAGTGGGAGTCGCTCGAGGACAAGGTCGACGCCCTGGGCGAGTTCGTGCGCCGCGCGAGCGACGAGCCGCTCTTCGTCTTCTTCCACACCTACGAGGTGCACGCGCCCTACCTGCCGCCGCGCGACCTGCATGGTCGCTTCGCCGCGCAGGACTACGCGGGGCGCTTCCGCAAACGCTACGAGAACCTCGTCGACTTGCCGGTCGAGAAGGCGTGGGAGCAGAAGGCGCACTTCCTCTCCAAACCCGAAGACCTCGACGCCGACGACGTCCGCTGGCTCTCCGCGCTCTACGACGAGGGCGTGGCGCACGCCGACCGCGAGCTCGCGCGCATGTGGGAGCTCTGGAGCGCCGCGCGCGACCCCGCGCGCACGCTCGTCGTCGTGCTCTCCGACCACGGCGAAGAATTCCTCGAGCACCAGGAGCTCGGCCACAAGAGCCTCCACGCCGAGCTCGTGCGCGTGCCCCTGATCGTGCGCGGTCCGAGCATCGGGCGCGGCGTCGTCGAGCAGCCGGTGAGCCTGACGGGCGTGCACGCGACGCTGCTCGACCTGCTCGGCCTGCCCGTGCCGCCGCACGCGCAGGCGGAGTCCTTCGCGGCCCTCCTGCGCGAACCCGCCGACGCCGCCGCGGCCGCCGCGCTCCCGCCCGTCTTCACGCAGGCCGACAACAAGCTCCACCGCCGCGTCGAGTCCGTCGCCGTGGGGAGCTTCCGCCTCCTGCGCACGACCGTGCGCGACGAGGAAAGCCTCGCGCTCTTCGACTGGACGACCGACCCCTTCGAGCAACGCGACGTCGCCGCGCAGCACCCCGAGCGCGTCGCTGAGCTCGTCGCGCTCCTCGACCGCCGCCGCGCCGAGTGCGATCACCTGCGCACCGCCCTCGGCCCCGCGCCCGAGCAACGCCTCACCGACGAGGAGATCGCCGAGCTCCGCGCGCTCGGCTACGTCGACGAGGAGGAGGACGAGTAGTACGGAGATGCAGTGAGAGGGTGGCCCTCTCACTGCATCTCCGTACCGCAGAAGGACGCTATCCTCTTCGCCCGCATTCCCCGGACGGATCACCGTTCGTGCTCTCCGCCAGGACATCTCCATGACCCTCCGCGCCCGACACGTGCTCCTCTTCTCCCTCGTCGCTTTCGCGGGCTGTCGCCTGGTCGCGAAGGTCCTCGTGCTCCCTTATGTCCTGTTCGTGGTCGTGGTGTCGATGATCGTCGCCTCGGAGGGGCTGACGGATCAGGAGGAGCTGCGCGCGGGCGGTATCCGCGTGGACCAGCACCTCGTCGAGTTCCGGCTCGACTCCGAGCTCACCTACGCAGGCACGGTCGAGATCGTGCGCACGGTGACGAGCTCCGCGGGTCTCGCCGACGCGCAGCAGGCCTCGCTCACGTTCGATCCGCGCTCGCAGGAGCTCGAGCTCGTGTCGGCCGAGGTCGTCCTGCCGGACGGCACGCGGCACCAGGTGAGCGCCGAGCAGGTCTTCACGCGCCCGAGCGCCGCGGCGCAGGGCGCGCCCGGCTTCGTCAGCAGCGTGACGCGCACCGTGCTGTTCCCGCAGCTTCGCGTCGGGTCGCAGACGCGCGTGAAGTGGGAGTTCCGGGAGCAGGGACGCTCGGTGCTCGGCTTCGACTACACCTGGCGGCCGTCGTTCACGCTGCCGGTCGGCCTGGCGCGCAT
Source organism: uncultured Planctomycetaceae bacterium (assembly GCA_964413535.1). Classification (GTDB taxonomy): domain Bacteria; phylum Planctomycetota; class UBA1135; order UBA1135; genus CAYPTB01. The sequence goes on from CAYPTB010000032.1 coordinate 86,611, forward strand.
TCGCATCGCCTACGCGGACGACGTGCCGCTGCGGTTCGCCTCGCGCGGGCCCTTCGAGATCGTCAAGTCCGAGGACGGCGGCGAGCGGGTGGTCGAGGCGACGCTGCGCGATTACGTGGGACAGGTCCCCGAGAAGGCGATGGTCGCGCCGCGCGACCTGTGCCCGACGTTCGTCGCCACGACGATCGCGGGCTGGGAGGAGATCGGCGCGCGCTTCCACGAGGCGGTCGCGGACAAGGTCGAGGTGACGCCGGAGATCGAGGCCCTGGCCGCGCAGATCGCCGGCGAGCGCGAGGGACTCGACGCGGCGCGCGCGATCCACCGCTGGGTGTGCGGCAACATCCAGTACGTCGCGGTCTACCTGCGCCAGATGTCCGGTTGGGTCCCGAACCGATCGAGCGAGGTGCTCGCGAACGGCTACGGGGACTGCAAGGACCAGTACGTTCTCTTGGCCTCGCTGCTCGCCGCGCGCGGGATCCAGGCCGAAGCGGTGCTCGTGAACTTCGACCGCGGCTTCGAGGAGCTGCCGCTCGCTTCGCCGCTCCAGTTCGACCACTGCATGGCGTACCTGCCGCAGTTCGATCGATACTCGAATCCGACCGACCCCTACCGCGACCTGGGCGAGCTCGAGGTGGCGCTGTCGGGGAAGTTCGTGGTCATCGCCTCGCCAGAGGGACGCACCGCGCGCACGCCGGAGGGCACGGCGGACGCGAACCGCTATCGCATCGAGCAAGAGGTCGCGATCGGCGCGGACGGCCGGGTCGGCGGCCGCGCGGTGCTCGAGTTCACCGGGCGTCCCGCGGGCCGGTTCCGGCGCACGCTCGCGCTGGCCGCGACCACCGAGCAGGCGGCGGACGATCTGCTCCTCGCGACGCCCCTCGGCGGGACCGGCGGGCTGCGCACGACCGATCCCAGCGACCTCGACGTGCCCTTGCGGTGCGAAGGGGATTGGACGAGCGACGTTCCCCTCGGCACGGGTCCGCGGATCCACTTCACCACGCCCACGGGGCTCGACCTCGTCAACCCCGCGCTGCTCGTGCAGTTCCTCTCCGCGAGCGAGCGCCGCTACCCGACGCTGATCGCCGCGCTTTCCGTCGCGTCGCGGCAGCGGGTGGAGCTGCCGCCGGGCTACGCCTTCGTCGCGCTCCCCGAGGGGCGTCTCACGCAGACCGCGGCCGGCCGATTCGAGAGCCGCTACCGCGTGGAGGACGGAGCGCTCGTGGTCGAGCGGACCTTGCGCATCGAAGAGGACCGCTACCCGCCCGAGCAGTACGCGGCGTTGCGCGAGATCCTGATCGCCATGTCCACCGACCTGCAGGCGATCGTCACGGCCGAGCTGGAGCTCTGACCGGGCGCGGCCGCGCCGTCCTGCGCGGGCGCGTGCGGCGGTCCGCGCCGCGGAAGCCGTCAGTCGAGCCCGAGCTCCTCCAAGCCGTCCTCGTCGAAGCCGAGGACGTGGCCGAGCTCGTGGTAGAGCGTCGTGCGGATCTCGCGCACGAGGGCGCCCTTGTCGGGAAAGGCGCGCTCGAGGTTGCGCTGGAAGATCAGGATGCGCGACGGCGCTTCCTCGTGACCGGGGTCCCACAGGCCGAGCAGGTCCGGCGGCTGTCCGCTCTTCACGAGCGCGAGGGAGGGCATCGACTCGACGACGACCGGAACCGTCTCGAGCACCTCGGCGAATTCCTCGGGCAGGTCGCGCACGGCGCGGTCGAGCACGCGGTCGAACTCCGCGGGCGTGAGCGCGAGCGGCGGCGCGTGCCGCAGCGGATCGGCGCGGTGGGCGAGGCGCAGCTCGCGCGCGGCGCGCGCGTGGTCGCCCGCGAGGTCGCAAGCGAGCGCGATCTCCTCGTGCAGGTCGGCGCGCAGGTCGTCGTCGCCGTCGACGGCCTCGAAGCAGGCGAGCGCCTCGCGCGGGGAACCTTCGGCGAGCAAGAGCTGCGCGCGCGCCCACAGGACGTCGTCGTCGCGCTCGCCCCAGCGGTCGGAGAGGCGCTCGAGCACTCCCCGCGCGCGCACGCGCTCGCCCAGCGCGAGCCACGCGTGCACGGCGACGACCCAACCCTCTTCGACGTCTTCGGTCCGTGCGCCGCGCGCCTTGGAGAGCGCGTCGACGAGCGCGAGCGCGTCCCGTGCGCGACCCTCCTCGAGCGCTTGCCAGGCGAGGTCGAGACGTGCTTCTTCGGGCGCCATGCGGGAACCGGTCCCTATGCGTTCGTCGGTCGCCCTGCGTCCAAGGGAGCAGGCCCTGGATCGGCCGCCCGCACGAGGCCGTGCTTCTCGAGCCAGGCCACGAGGCGCTCGCAGTGCCATGGGCGCCGCGCGGGGAACGCGGCGCACAGCGCGCGCACGAGCTCGGAGGAGACGACGGGCTCCTGCGCGAGCTCGAGCGCGCGGTCGAGCATGGCGTCGTCGAACAGGTTCGCGAGCTCCGGCAGGATCGGCTGGCGTTGGCCGAGCGCGCGCATCGCGCGGCCGTGATCGGAGAGCACGAGCCGCCGGGATGCTGCGAGCTCGCCCGTCGGATAGTGGCCGAAGCTCCGCGCGTGGTCGAGGGCGAGCGGATGGCGCGTCGAGCGGCGCGGCGCGCAGGTCTTCGCCGCGAGCCGCCGCCAGACCTCGAGGTAGCGCGGGATCACCGCGCTCCAGTCGTAGTGTGTGCGCGCGCGCGCCGCGGCGCCGCGCGCCAGACGCCGGCGGAGCTCGTCGTCGTTCGCGAGCGACACGAGCGCGCCCACGAGCGCGTCCGGATCGACGACGAGTCCCTGGCCGAGCAGGAGGTGCAGCGGGCGCTCGTAGAGCAAGGGACCGAGATCGCGCAATTCCGCGGGCGGCGGCTGCCAGGAGGTCGGGACGAGGATCCCCGCGTCCGGCGTGACGGTCTCGCGGTAGCCGTCGAAGTCGGAGACGATCACCGGCAGTCCCGCGGCCATGGCCTCCACGACGCTGAGGCCGAAGGTCTCCTGGGGGTTGTCGGTGGGGGAGACGAAGGCGTCCGCGGCGGCCAGCACGTCGCGCTTGCGCCCTTCGGGGAAGTCGACGAGCAGGCGCAGCGAGCCGTGGATACCGAGCGCGCGCGCCCACAGCTCGAGCATCTCGGGCGTCTTCGTTCCCTGGCGCGAGCCGGCGAGCAGCAGCACGCTCGGACGGCCGATCCGCGCCGCCGCGTCGCGGAAGGCCGCGAGCAACGGGAAGAGGTCCATCTTGTCGTGCTCGCTGAAGCGCGCGAGAACGAGCGCGCAGAAGGCCGCGGGCTCGATCCCGAGCTCGGCCCGCAATCCCGCACCGTCGCCCTTCGACAGCGCCTCGACGTCGACGCCGAGCGGCACGACCGGCAGCTCGCACTCGAGCGGCGGCAAGTCCGATCCGCGCTCGCGCAGCTCCTCCGCCAGGTGCGCGTGGACGTCGAGCACGACGCGGCGCCCCGCTTCGCTGGAGCACAGGATCGCGTCGCACGCGCGCGGCGGGACGAGCAGCGCGCGCAGGTAGTCGTTGGTCGAGCGCGGGTAGCTCAGGGAGTGGATCTGGCCCGTGACGGGAACGGTGCGCGTCGCGTGGCGCTCGCTCTGCCACACGAGGTCCAGGAACCGGTCGAGGTGCGACCCGTAGTGGATCAGCGACAGCTCGCCGCGTTCGAGCGCGCCGGGGAGCTCGAGCGCGTTCCGCACGACGAGCCGGCGTTCGAGCTCGGCCCCGAAGTGCTCCTCGATCCAGGGCTTCATGCCCGACTCGCCGACGAAGAAGTAAAACGCCTCGAAGTCGGCGTGGCGCGCCAGGGCGCGCACGAAGTCGGTGTTCGCCACCATGCGTCCCACCAGGACGCCGCCCTTGGCGGCTCGGCCGTAGGACGAGGGGGTGGCGAAGGTGGCGAAGGTGCGCATCGGCGGCGTGGAGGACCGCGCGCGATGGGGAGATCATCCCGCGCGGGGCGGCGATCATCGGCCCGTGGGGGAGCCCGGACAAGGGCGGGCTCGACGCGCAGCCCCGTGCGGGAGCGTCGCGTTCGAAGAAGAGTCCTCTCGGGGGCACCCATGAGCCGGGGGGGGCGACATAATGAGCTACCCTCCGAACGCCGGCGCCCCCGCGACCCTCGGGTGCGCTGCTTCCCCCCACCCACCCCACACGGACGAGGCAACGATGGACCGGAAGAACCTCGCTCTCCACGCATCGGCGTGGCTCGCTCTCGCCGGCATGGCGGGAGTCCCGCACGCCCAGGTCTTCGTGCGCAACGCGACCGACGTCCCGAACCAGACGCCGGGATCTGCTCGCTACGGCGAGAACGTCGACTTCGGCGACGTCGACCTGGACGGCGACTTCGACGCCGTGTTCGCCCACGGCGGGGATTTCGGGAACCTCCAGGACCGCATCTGGATCAACGCCGGCGGTCTGCAAGCCGGAACGCTGGGCGTCTTCGCGGACGAGACGAGCGCGCGCTTCCCGGCCATCGCCCGCAGCGGACGCGACATCGAATTCGTCGACTTCGACGGGGACGCCGACCTCGACCTCCACGTCTCGAACTCGTCGGCCGTCACCAACCAGACGAACCAGTGGTACACGAACCTGGGAGGGAAGCAGTCGGGCTCGATCGGCTTCTACGCCGACGAGACGGCAGCGCGCTGGATCGGCCTCGCCGGCCCGGGTTCGTCGATCGCCGCGAGCCAGTTGGTCGGCGGAGGCTTCGTCGACTGGTCCTGCGACAGCGACTTCGGCGACCTCGACAACGACGGCGACCTGGACCTCGTGCACTCGAGCTATGGAGGCAGCTTCGGCGGCCTCGTGCCGACGCGCATGTTCCTGAACGACGGCGACGGGCACTTCGCGGAGTTCAATCCGAGCGAGTTCCAGCTCCCGGGTCAGAACATCGCGGACGGGAACCCCGGGCTGTGGTGCGAGGGCGTGCAGCAGGCCAACACGACGGACACGACCGGCGCGAACTGCGACATCGCCATGGTCGCGCTCGACCTCGACCTGGGCGACGTCGACGCCGACTTCGACCTCGACCTCCTGCACGGCGATCGGACCCACCCGCCGCGCTTCTTCTACAACCGCCTGGAGGAAAACGGCGGCGATCCGTCCGACCTCGGCTTCCGCGACATGACGGAATACGCCTTCGGCCTGACGGGCGCCTGGTCGGCGGGTCAGGGCCACTACGAGCAGGAGCTCGGGGACTTCGACGGCGACGACGACCTCGACCTGTGCGGCGTGAACTGGCAGGCAACCCTCCCGAACTTCGCCGACGTGGTCGCCCCGAACGTGGGCGGTCGCTTCGGGGCCCAGACGATCCTCGTGGGGTCCGCCGGCGACGAGAACGAGGCCGACTTCGGCGACTACGACAACGACGGTGACCTCGACCTGTACATCGCGGCTTTCTCGAGCAGCGACAGGCTCTACGCGAACACCGACGGACTCGGCGCCTACACGCTCCTGGCCGGCGACGGCAGCGGCTCCGGCCTCGACGCCCACGGCATCTCCAACATGGCGCCCGACGCCGACTGGTGCGACGTCGATCTGGACGGCGACTACGACGTCTTCGCGGTGCAGGACGGCATCGACCCGGTCCTGTTCTGGGAGAACATGACCGGGACGCCGGACACGACCGCCCCCAGGGTCGGACCGGTCGAGGCGCTCGGCAACGCCACGGCGGGGATCCAAGGCGATCCCGACCGCGTGGTACGCACGCACGTCTACGACAACGCGGCCTACTACGTCACCTGGTACAACCCCACCCGCCTGCTCCTCTCGTTGGAGGGCGTTCAGGTCGACTCGTTCCTTGCGCAGTCGTCGGGCGGCCAGGTGTTCCGCGCCACGATCGGATCGAACGTGACCGGCAACGTGTCGTACCGCTTCCGGTCCGTGGACCAGTACGGCAACTCGGGTCTCTCGACGACCTCGAACTACACGGCTTCCCCCGGCGCCCGCACGCCCGAGATCGTGTACGGGACGCCGTTCGTCGGAACGCTGGGCCTCGAGTACGAGGTGCACTCGCGCGCGCTGCTGACGGCCGGCAAGCGCTGGTACGTGGTGATGGACACGAAGGGCGCCCCGCGCATCCACCTCGTGAGCTTCAGCCTGGCGCCGGTCGCGCCCACGGCCGATCCGCTGGTCGGCATGCTCAACATCGACACGTCGCAGATCTTCCTGCAGCAGGTCGGTCTGACGAACGGGGCGGGCTTCAGGGCGCGCAAGTACGACATCCCCGACGACATCACCGGGGTCTTCTCGATCTACTTGCAGGGCTTCGTCCTCGAGCCGGGCGGCAGCCCGACCGCTTGGTCCTCGACGAAGGGCATCGAAGTCCCCTTCTACGAATAGGTCGAGACGCACTCGATCTACCGCGGAGGCGGCTCGGGCAGGCGCCCGGGCCGCCTCCTTCGTTTCGCGCGGGCGGCGCCGAGCGGTCACCACGCTCGAAGGAAGCGCGCGGCGTCGCTCAGCTCGCCTGCGTGCGGCGTCGAGGGCGCGATTCCTGCGCGATGCGGGCCTTCGACGCGGCGAAGGAGCAGATCGGACACGCGGCGAGGTCGTGCGCGCGCGCCGGGCAGAAGCGTCGCCCGAAGAGGATGATCTGCAGGTGGACCTTGTCCCAGCTCTCCTCGGGGAAGAGTTGCTTCAGGTCGCGCTCGGTCTGCACGACGTTCTTGCCGCTCGAGAGTCCCCAGCGCGCCGCCAGCCGATGGATGTGCGTGTCGACCGGGAACGCCGGCTTCCCGAAGGCCTGGCACAGGACGACGCTCGCCGTCTTGTGTCCCACGCCCGGCAACGCCTCGAGCTCCGCGAGCGTGTTCGGCACGCGCCCACCGTGCTTCGCCACGAGGATCTGCGAGAGCTCGCGGATCGCCTTCGACTTCGCCGGCGAGAGCCCGCACGGCCGGATGATCGAGCGGATCGTATCGACCGTGAGCTTCGCCATCGCCTCGGGCGTGGAGGCGCGCGCGAACAGGAGCGGCGTCACGCGATTCACGCGTTCGTCCGTGCATTGCGCGGAGAGCAGCACCGCGACGAGCAACGTGTACGGATCGCGGTGATCGAGGGGAATCTCCGGCTCGCCGACGAGCTCGTCGAGCACGCGCGCGATCCGCTCCGCCTTCTCCGACCGCTTCACGCCGCGGAGTCTAGCGCTCCGCCACGCAGCACGCGGGGGAACGCACGTCATCGGTCGTCGTTCCGGGGGGAGATGCTGGGCGTCGCCCGAGAGAGATAGCGGAGGCCACGGCCTGCTCCTCTGGCGAGCGATTCTGGAATTCCTGGCTCAGAGAACCTCGAGCGGTCCGGACTGGCCCGAGCGGCTCGCACCGAGAACCGGTCCGTGGCTCAAGGGGCTAGGGGCCGCGGGCCGATGCGGGGCGCGCGGCTCCTCTCCGTCCTCGGCGCCCCGATCCCTTCCCCATGACTTCCGTTGCACAAGAGCGCTCTCGATCCGACTCGAGCCTCGTCGCGGTCCTCAAGCGACACCGGGCCGTCATCTGCCTGATGCTCTATTTCGGCGCCTCCGTCGGCGGCGGGAGGCAAGGTGAGGCGATCCCGCCCGCCGAGCAGCTCGGACAGGCGTTGGCGGCCGTCGCGCTGCTCGTCCTGGCGGGGATCTTCGCGCTGCGGGACCGCGCCTGGATCGTGGGCGCCCTGGCGGGCCTCTCCCTCGTCGCAATCGTGCTCGTCGTCGTGGAGCGGCTGAACGGCGCCGGCGACCACGCGCGTGTGCGGGCCGAGCTCTCCGAGCTCGAGTCCCTGCTCGTGGCCGGTCCGGGTCCCAACCTGACCCCAGAGCAGAGAGAGCATCATCATCAGCTCGTCGAGGATGCCTTTGCGCGGGTGCTCGATTCGAAGAACCCGGAAGCGGTCGATGCCGCACAGCTCATGCTCCTCTTGTCCAAGATCTGGGCCGAGCCCCGGGACGAGCTCGTCCGCGCCGGCGAAGTGGTGAACCTCGAGCGCTTTCTCCACGTCCCGACGATGGTGCGCGCGAACGACTTCGAGTGGAATGCCTCCGTCGCCGCTGATTACCACCGGGCGGCGCTGAGCATGCTCGATGCGATGGGATCGTTGCCGAGCGAGTTGTCGCGCCGCGCGGCGGCGAAGGGGTTGCCCCAAGAGTGGATGCGCTTCGCCAACGAGCAAGTCCTCCGACCGAGGTCGCAGATCGCGGCCGCAGCGCGCGCCCATCTTGCGGCCGCCGAGGCCTATGCCAAGGTGATCGAGTTCGTCGAGCGGAACCGGGAGATCGTCCACCTCCACGACGACGGCGGCTGGTGTATCCAGGACGTCGAGCTCAACAGCGCTTGTCTCGCGTTGTACGCCGAGATCGACGCAGCCGAGTCCAACATGCTCGCCCTGGTCGGATCTCCGTAGGTCTCCGCGCGCCCGCGGCAGCCCCGCCGGCGAGATGGGCAATCGGTGCCGCGTCAGCGGCGTGTTCCGCCGCGGCCGGAGTCACGCGCGGGTGGAGTCTGGAGCGCGCTCAGCGCGGCGTCGTCGATCGGCAGGCCGCGCACGTGGATCGGGCCCGTGATCTTCGAGCTCGGGTCGAGGTACACGGCCTTGTTCGGGGCGCTCTGGGGCTTTCCGCCGGGATCGCGTCCCGCGGTCGGATCGAGGGAGAGCGCGGGTTGGGGGCCGCCGGAGACGAAGCGGTTCGCTCCGACGATCGACACGCGGTCGCAGCCGCCGATCGCGACCACGGGCCGGTCGCCGCAACCTTCGGCGAACTCGAAGTCGTTGTCGCGCAGCGTCACGGCCGCGTTCGGAACGCGCTCGCCGGCATCCCACACGACCAGCGCCCCCGTTCCGTACGGCATGCCGTTCTTCGTGAGGCGCTTCAACTCCGCCGCGAAGCCGGCGCGGTAGCGGTTCCTCTCGAAGAGGACCGGACCGGTCATGCGCCCCGCCACCGTGAAGGCCGATCCGCCCTTGTGACCGTCCCAGGGCGAGAGCCCGATGTCCTCCACGTCGCAGTTCTTCACCGTGACCGCGCCGATGCCCGGCAGGCCGTCCTTCTCGCGCGCCGTGAACTGGCAGAACGTGCGGCCGAGCCGCCGCGCGCGGACGTTCTCGATCAGGATCGGTCCCTGCGGATTCTGGATGTAGAAGCCGTGCTCCTGCTGGATGTTCTCGATGCGCGCCGGGCGACTGAAGCCGCGGAACACGAAGTCGTTCATGTTCTGGCCCCAGACGGCCCACTTCGACTTCTTGCCCGCGCCGGTAGCGTGGTCGAAGGAGCCGATGATGTCGCAGTCCTCGAAGTGGAAGCCGTCGTGCGTCCGGCCGCCGCGCTGCTGGAAGAACATGATCGCCGCGCGGTAGCCCGGCTCGAACTCGAGGTTCTTGAACACGAAGTGCCCGTTCGGCTGCTTCTGGTCGATCGAGAGCGTGTCGCCGCCGCCGTCCTTCGGGCGGATGCGGACGCGGCCGGACCCCACGACCCTCACGGGCGATCCGGGATGCCCACCGGAGGTGTCCGCGCTCCACGGTTGGTTCTTGCCGAAGCCCAGGGTGAAGCCCGGATAGTCGCCCGGGTCCAAGTTGATCACCGTGCCCGGTCCCGCGAGATCGAGCGCGTCCGCGATCGGGTTCTGGGACGGCCGGGCGGGAGACCCGAAGACCGTGACGGTGTTCGGCGTGCACTGGACGAGCGCGGCCGTCTGCCGCGGGCCTCCGCCGCCGCGCTGGACTGGGGCGCCCGCGGGCGGTGAACCGGGCGCGAGCGCGAGGGCGAGCGTCGGGACGAGGAGCGTGCGCAGCATGGGACGAGGTCTGTGTGGTGGGAGGCGATGCTCCGGGGCAGGATGGAGCCTACGGCTCGCGACGGACATCCTCCAATTCGGATTCTCCTAGATGGAACACGACGAGATCGCGGACTTCCTGGCCCACGGACCGTGGGCCGTCGCGGGAGCCTCGACCAACCGCTCGAAGTACGGCAACAAGGTCCTGCGCTGCTATCTCCAGCACGGCCGCGAGGCCTATGCCGTGAATCCGCGCGCCGAGCGGATCGAGGGAGCGCGCTCCTTCCCCGACCTCGCGTCGCTCGTGGAGCAGGTGGGTCCGATCGGCGGGCTCTCGATCGTCACGCCGCCGGCCATCACCGAGGCGCTCGTGGAGGAGGCGGCCCAAGTCGGCATCCCGCGCCTGTGGATGCAAATCGGAGCGGAGAGCGGGCGCGCCGTGCGCCGTGCGCGCGAGCTCGGCCTCGCCTGCATCGCGGGCGGCCCCTGCCTGCTCGTGGCGCTCGGCTTTCGCGACCGGTGACGGTCAGGCCGAGCGCGGCGGCTCGAGGCTCTCCGCGACGAACTCGGCGTACGTCTCGATGCGCGCGCCGGCCGCGAGGAGCGCGTCGAGCCGCGGGAGCACGCGGCCGCGGTTTCGGTACATGAGCCAGTTGTAGAAGCGGCTCTCGCCGATGCCGGCGTGCATGAAGCGCTCCTGCTCGGTGTCGATGTCGTAGGGGTGGAAGTAGCCCACGACCGGAGTCGACGCGGCGAGCGCGCGCTCGAACTGGCGCCGCACGAGCGCGAAGGGCAGCGCGCGGAAGTACACGCCGGCCGCGAAGGGGACGCGCAGGAACGGAAGGGTCGAGAGCGTGACCGGGATCTCCCAGACGCCCTCGATCGCGCGGCACTCGCCGCCGAAGCCCGACCAGCCGAAGAGCGGGTTCCTGGCCGGCAGGACGGAGCTCGAGTAGCGGAAGCCCTGCTCGGAGAGCACCTCGAAGGCCCAGGCTCGGTCCTCCGTCAGGGAGAGCGTCGGCGCGCGGTAGCCGACGACGTCGCGCGCTCCGGCGGCGTCGAGGTCGTCGCGATTCCGCAGGCAGTCTTCGCGGAAGCTCGCGCGGTCGTGGCGGTCGAGCGTCGTGTGATCGCTCGAGTGGCAGGCGAGCTCGTGCCCGCACGCGTCGATCTCGCGCACGAGCGCGGGGTAGCGGCGCGCCACGTCGCCGACCGTGAAGAACGTGCAGCGCGCGTCGTGCGCAGCCAGGAAGGCGAGCCAACGCTCGACGTTCGCCGGCACGCGTTCGCGGAAGCGCGCGCCGCCCGGGACCGCGCTGCGCACGTCCTCGAGGTCGATGCTGAAGAGGAAGGGCGCCGAACGCGTCGTGCTTCGCGGGGGAGAGCTCATGGTCGCGGAGGAGATTGTCGGCCTTCCGCACGCCCGGTCCTCGCCGGCCGCGCGGAATCCCTCAGGCTTCCCGGGCGCCCTCGCCCACGCCGTCGCCGTTGCCGTCGCCGTTGCCGTCGAATGGCGGGGACGTCGCGGGCTCGTCCGGCTCGGGATCGTCGCGCTCCAGGACCAGACGCTCCCTGCAGAGCTCGCGGACGAGCGCGGTGGCGAACGCGCCAGCCTCCAGCGAGAACTCGAGCGCGAGGGCCGCGGCGTCGCCGGGCACGAGTTCGACCGCGGCGTCCCGCACCGGAACGCGCAGGGGGCGGCGGTCGCCCACGGCTCCGTGGAAGCCCGCCGGCGCGGCCCCGTCCAGGCCCGACTCGCACAGGATGCGCTCCTCGAGCCGCCCGGCCTCGCCCGACGCCCGCTCCATCCGCGGTCCGAAGAGCGGTCCGGTGGGAGAGACCTCGAGCGCCGCCACGCGCGCGGCGAGATCGGCCGGGTCCTCGACGCGGAAGGAACGCCGTGAGCCGTGGTTCCAGGCGATCTCGCCCTGCGCCACTCGATCGAGCGCGAGCCCGTGCTCGGGCGCGTCGTCCGCGAGGCGCAGGCGCTCGGCGAGGACGCGGTTGAAGAGCTGCGCCTGCCAGGCGCAGACGTAGAACGCGAGGCTCGCGCGCCCGAGCGAGAGCACGGCGTGCTTCGTCCGTCCGGGCGAGCGCGCGAGCGCGCTGCACAGACGCGCGGAGATGGCGTAGCCCCGCGGCCACGCGCGCGCGGCCTGGTCGAACGCGCCTCGCTCGAACAGCTCGCGCGCTCGCAACACGGGGCCGTGATCGGACGGTCCCGGCGCGCCGGCGATGAGCCGCGCTGCCCCCTCGTGGTCCTTGGCGACGAGCGCGGCGCCGATCTCCGCGGTGTCGCCGCGGTTCCCGAAGCGCTGCGGTCCGAAGGAGTTCGGCAGTCCGACGCGCGCGAGGTCCGCGAGCAACGCGCGCACCTCGTCGATGCGCGCGGGCTCGCTGTCGCGCAGCACGATCCGGAAGCGATTCCCGAGCAGGTGTCCCACGCGCAGCTTGTTCTTGTGGCGGCGCACGGCGAGGACGCGCACGCGGTCGAGCTCGAGCGCCTCGATCGCGGCGGGCTCCACGTGCTCGACCGACAGCCACTGCCGCGTCACGCCGCGCGCGTCCTTGCGGCCCGCGTAGCCGACCGAGCGCGGGGGCACGTCGAGCGCGCGCGCGACCGCGCGCACGACGTCCTGCGTGGCGACGCCGCGCTTCTCGATCTCGAAGTAGACGTGATCGCCTTCGCCCGCGGCCGGGTAGAGCGGGATCTCCTCCACGCGGAAGTCCTCCGGCCTGCGGCGCAGCGTTCCCGGGAGCGCGGCTCCCTGCGGGAAGAGGTAGGGAAGCTCGCCCGACACGGCTACTCGAGGTCGGCGGGGTCGCCGGCGGGCTCGACCTCGAGCAGCGCCTGCCCCGGCTCCGTCTCCGCGCCGTCGCCGACGAAGATGCGCCGCACGCGCGCGCGCGCCGGCAGCCCGCCGACGGCGCGGTAGGGCACGCGCGTGAAGGTCTTCATGACCTCGACCAGTCCGATCGGCTGGCCGTCCTCGAGGATCCCGCCTTCGACCACGAAGGGCGCCTCGCCCGGGGCGGCGCGGTGCCAGAAGCGGCCGGCGTGGGGCGAGCGCACGACGAGCTCCGAGGCCGCGGGGGGCGCTGCTTCGGCGAGCGCGGCCTCCGGCGCGTCTGCTCCTGCGGCTTCGAGCTCGTAGAGCGTTTCGCCGTACTGCACCGGCGCGAGCACGCGTTCGGGACGTTCGTTCGCCACCCGACCGCGCGCTCCCGGCGGGACGACGAGCCGCAGCGTGACGCCGAGCACGCGGATCGCTCCGACTTCCTCGCCCTCGGCCACGACGCGTCCCTTGGCTGCCGCGCAGGTGAACAGTCCCACCGCGGGGGACGCGAGGACGAGCCGCTCGCCGTCGCGCACGATCAAGGGCTCGACCGTCTCCTGCGCGCTCACGGGCTCACCCTCGCGGCGCCGACAGCGCGTCGACGTCGTGCAGCGACCAGATGCGCGGGTTCTTCACGCGGCGGTAGCCGATGCCCTGGTAGGCCATCTCGGCCAGCGCGGCGAGCCACGGGCGCAGCTCGCCGAGCGCGATGATCTCGTCGGTGTCCATGCGCGCCGCCGCCGCGTAGGGATCCATGTCGTTCTCGATGCGCTCCTCCGTGGCTCGCATACCGGCCTCGATCTCGGCGCGCTCGGCGGGATCCTCGGTGGCGATCTCGAAGTCGTCGTCGAGCTTCGTGTTGAAGGCTGCGATGGCGAGCGTGCGGCCTTCCATGACGGCGAGTCGCGCGAGGGTCGTCGAGAGCTGCACGACGGGCTCGTAGGGCATCCCCGCCATCGCGTAGTAACCCGCGCCCGAGGCCTTGCGCAGGAGCACGGTGAACATCGGGACGTCGTTCGTGCTGTTCGTGTAGATCAGGCTCGAGCCGTAGCCGAGCAGGCCCAAGCGCTCGGCTTCGATGCCGATGTCGAAGCCCGAGATGTCCTGCAGCCAGACGATCGGGATGCCGTCGGCGTTGCAGGCGCGGCTGAACGCGGCGACCTTGGCGATGCCCTCGCGGTAGAGGATGCCCGCGGGCTTCGCCGCGCCGTGGTGATCGGGGTCGTCCACCAGGCCCTGTCGGTTCGCGACGAAACCGAGGTACAGACCGGCCACGCGTCCGACGCCCACGATCATCTCGCGCCCGCGGTCGGGCAGGAGCTCCCAGAAGAGACTGTTGTCCACGAGGCGCGCCAGGACCTCGTGCGCCTCGTAGCTCATGCGGTGGTCGGCCGGCAGGATCGCCTCGAGCTCCGCTGCGGGGAAGTGCGGCTCGCCCGGACCTTCGCCGTAGCGGTAGTAGTCGGCGCCGGAGCTCGGCAGCTTCGCGATCTCCGCGCGGATCCTGGCGAGCGCCGTCTGGTCGTCGGGGACGCGCACGTCGGCGCAGGCCGACTGGTGCACGTGGATCTCCGGGCCGCCGATGTCGAGGCTCGAGAGGTGCATGTGCTTGGCGCCTTTGATGAGCGCCGCGCCGGCGATGACCATGTAGGCCTGCTCGGTCATGTAGACGCGGTCGGAGATGATCGGCATGTAGCCGCCGCCCGCGATGCAGTCGCCGAACACGCCCGCGATCTGCGGCACGCCGGCGGCGGAGAGCTCGCTGTTCTTCTTGAAGATGTGTCCCGCGCCGGTGCGGCCCGGGAACGAGCGCGCCTGCTCCGGCAGGTAGAGTCCCGAGCAGTCCACGAGGTACACGACCGGCAGGCGCAGGCGCAGCGCCATCTCTTGGGCGCGCTCGATCTTCTCCGGCGTGCGCGGCCACCACGAGCCCGACGCGACGGTGTTGTCGTTGGCGATCACGACGCACCAGCGTCCGTGGATGCGGGCGAAGGCCGTCACCACGCCGGCGGCGGGGCTCTCGAGCTTGCCGAACTTCCGGCCGTGGTTGACGAACGTGCCGACCTCGAAGGTGCGCGAGCCCGCGTCGACGAGCAGCTCGAGGCGCTCGCGCGCCGTCAGCTTGCCCTTCTGGTGGACGCGCTCGGCGTACTTGTCGCCCCAGCCCGCCGCCACCTCGGCGCGGCGCTCCGCGAGCACGCCCTCGCGCTCGGCCAGGACGGCTCGGTTCTTCTCCAGCGTCGCGGCGTCGAGGAAGGCATCGCTCGGCGTTCCGATCGGGAACAGCGGGACGTGGGCCATGGCGTCAGGAGGCGCTCCCCGCGTTCCAGCCGGGGATGGTCGCCGTGTCGTACTCGCCCGTGAGGAACTCGCGCGCCTCGAGGACGGCCTTGTGCAGCGGAATCGTCGTGGCGATGCCTTCGATGCGTGACGCCGTGAGCGCGTTGATCAGCGTGTCGACGGCGCGCTCGCGCGTCTCCGCGTGCGCGATCAGCTTCGCGACGAGAGAGTCGTAGTAGGGGGGGATGGTGTCGCCTGCCTCGAGGTGCGAGTCCAAGCGCACGTGACCGGGACCCTCGCCGCGCGCGATCTCGAAGATCTCGATGCGCCCGGGGGACGGACGGAAATCGCGGGCGGGATCCTCCGCGTTGATGCGGCACTCGATCGCGTGGCCGTCGAGCGTCACGTCGCGTTGCGCGATCTCGAGCGGGTGGTTCGCCGCGATCTTGATCTGCTCCTGGACGATGTCGACGCCCGTGACGAGCTCGGTGACGGGGTGCTCGACCTGGAGGCGCGTGTTCATCTCCATGAAGAAGAGCTCGCCGTCCGCGCTGCGCAGGAACTCGATCGTTCCCGCTCCGACGTAGCCGATGTCCGCGGCCGCCGCCGCGGCTCGCGTGCAGAGCTCCTCGCGCTCCGGCTGCGAGAGCACGGGACACGGCGCTTCCTCGATCAGCTTCTGGTGCTTGCGCTGCACGGAGCAGTCGCGCTCGTACAGGTGGATCGCGTGGCCGAAGCCGTCGACCAGCACCTGGACCTCGACGTGCCGTCCGCCCGTGAGGTACTTCTCGAGGTACAGGCTGCCCGTGCCGAAGGCGGCCTTGGCTTCCGCTTGGGCGGCGGGGAAGGCCTCGCGCAGGGCCTCCTCGTCCGCGCACCGGCGCATGCCGCGGCCGCCACCGCCGGCGTCGGCCTTGAGCAGGACGGGGTAGCCCAGCTCCTCCGCGCAGCGCGCCGCCGCGTCTCCGTCCTCGAGGACGCCGACGGAGCCCGGGACCACGGGCAACCCGGCGGCGCGCATCGCCGCGCGGGCGGGCGACTTGAGCCCCATGCGCGCCATCACGTGCGCCGGCGGGCCCACGAAGGCGACGCGGTGCTGCGCGCAGAGCGCCGCGAAGCGCGCGTTCTCGGCCAGGAAGCCCCAGCCGGGGTGGATCGCGCCCGAGCGCGTCGAGCGCGCGGCTTGCACGATGCGATCGGCGCAGAGGTAGCTCTCGGCCGCCGGTCCGCGGCCGATGCACACGACCTCGTCCATGTCCTCGAGCCAGCGCGCTCCCAGGTCGGCAGTGGACGCCACGCTCACCGGCGAGATGCCGAGCTCGCGACAGGCGCGCGCGATGCGGACGGCGACCTCGCCGCGGTTGGCGATCAGGAGACGGTGGAACACGTCGAGGGTGCCCTCCGGGGCGAAGGGGCCGAGAGGTTAGCAGCAGGGGGAGCGGAGCGGGCTACCCTTTGCCGGATGGCGTTCTGCGCAGGCACCCTCCTCGCGCTCCTTTGCAGCCTGGGCGCGGTCGGCCTGGATCGCGGCCGCGACCTCGCGCAGGCGCTCGAGGCCTTGACGGCTCCGCACGCTTCCGACCGCGTGCGCGCCGAGCGCTGGATCTCCGTCCACGCGGCCCCCGCCGACTTCCCGGCCCTGGCCGAAGCCGCACAGCGCGGCGACGCCGAGGTTCGCGCGCGGCTCACGCGCGCGCTCGGCGCCGACGGTCGCCACCTCGGGTTGGCGCTCTTCTTCGCCGGCGAGCGCGAGGCCGTACTCGCCGAAGTCGGCGTCGAGGCGGTGCGCGATCAGCTCGGTCGCTGGAGCGAAGGTCTCGGCGAGCCGCTCGCGGCCGCGCAGCCCGACGACCTGCGCCTGCGCGAGGCGCTCGTCGCCACGCGCGAGAGCCAGCCGGGGGAGATCTATCGCATCGCACTCGCAGGCGCGCCGGTGGAAGAGGTCGTCGATCGGCTCGTTCGCCTCGCGAACCTGTCCCTGCCCGTGGCCGTCGATCCGCTGCTGGGCGCGGCTCCGCTCGCCGAGCACGGAGCGGTCCTCGAAGGGACCTGGGACGAGATCCTGCTCGGCATCGCGTCCCGTTTCGGCGCGACGCTCGAAGGCGCGCTCGCGACCGACGCCCGCGGGCGGAGTCTGCCCGTGTTCGTGTGCCTGCGACCCGCGCAGGTCTCGCGCTTTCGCAGCGCGCACGAGGCCCTGCTCGAGTGGTGTCGGCTCTCGCTCGGCGAAGGCGCCGTGGCGACGCGCGCCGCCCGCGCCCTCGCGGAGAGTTCTTGGCCGGCGGCGCTCTTCTGGTTGGAGGAGCGCTGGCTCGCCGACGGAGACCCGCGCGCGCTCCACGGGCTCCTCGTCGCGGCGGGACGCGGCCGCGTCGTTCCGGCGTTGGAGCGTCCCGAGGTCGTGCGTTCCCTGCTCGCGCGCGCCGACGCGGCGCAGGAGGGCGGCGACGCCGAGTCGCTCTCCAGCGCACGGCGCATCGCGCGGGCGCTCGCCGCGCTGGGACCGTTGGCGGCGGACGGCTCGCGCTTGGACGAGATCCTCGTCGAAGGAGAGATCGGTCCCGGGCGCGCGCTCCGGTTGCGGCTCGTCGCGCTCGAGGGGATGTCGAGCACGAGCGACTCGGTCGCGCGCTGGGTGGCCGGCTGGCTCACGCGGCCTGCGGGCGCTATCGGAGTCGACGCGCGGCGCCAAGCCCTGCGAACGTGGAGCGCGATCCATCCGGCGCGGCGTGACGCCGTGGTCCTCGGTGATGCCGAGGGCGTGCTGCGCACCGTCTCGGACCGGGAGGACGCGCGCGAGCTGGCCCGGCTGCTCCTGGTCGGCCGGGTCGACCTGCCGGTGAGTTGGCGCGACGAGCGTACGACGGCCGGACTCGGCGCCGCCGCGCGGTCGGCGGTGTTCGATTGGTTGTTCGGACGCGGCGAGGACGACGCGGCGGCCCGACACCTGCTCGACGCCTGTCGGCTCGATCTCGGATCCCACGGCGCTTTGCCGTTCCTCGCTGCGCGCGAGCACTGCGGCGCGGTCCTGCGCGACTGGGTCCGGCGCGGCGACGGTGTGCGCGTCGCAGCGTGGCTGGAAGACCGCCGCGCCGGACTGCCTGAGGGCGAAGCGCGCCGCGCGTTGCACGCACTCGCCGTCCTCGCCGGCGCCGAAGTGCCCGCGCGCGACGAGCGCGACCTCGCGCTCGCGCTGACCCTCACCGCCGCGGGCGATTCCGCCGTGAGCGGTCGCGAAGAGCTCTTCGGAGCCCTCGCGGCGCGTCCGTCCGAGGCGGTCTCGGTGCCGGCGCGTGCGGCGCTCCTGCGGCGCCTCGGAAGTGCACCGGACCGCGAGGACGCCGCGCGCGTGCTGCGCGGCGTCGAGCGCGCGCTCGCCGACCTCCTGGCCGAGGGCGGCGACCAGGCCGCGAGCCTCTTCACGACCGAGACGCGCGAAGCGCTCGAGAAGCGTTCCGACGTCCGCTCGCGGGACCCGATCCTCGCGCGCTGGCGCGCCGGACGGCCGGTCGACCTCGATCGGCTCGAGCGCGCGATCGACTGACCGCCGTCAGTACGGTTGGTAGGCCTTGCCGGCGGGGGTCGCACCCGTGAGGCAGATCCCCAGGATGTTCCCGCCCAGGTTCTCGAGCATCTGCTGCGCCTGCTCGACCATGTGCCGCGGAGTCTCGCCCAGTCGCACGACGAGCACGATGCCGTCGGAGATCGATCCCAGCATGCTCGGGTCGTTCAGGCTGAGCGCGGGCGGAGTGTCGATCAGGACGTAGTCGTACTCGCGCTTCAACTGGTGCAGCACGGTCTTGATGCGATCGAGGTTGAGGATCTCGGTCGGGTTGTCGGGGCGCGAGCCGGCCGCGAGGATGTCCAGCCGCTCCACGGACGTCTGGCGGATCGCGGCCTTCAGCGGGAGCTCGCCGCGCAGCATCTCCGTGATGCCCTGCCGGCGCGGCAAGCCGAGGTAGTGCTCGATGGACGGCGCCCGCACGTCGCCGTCGATGACGATCACGCGTATGCGCGGCTGCTCGACGAGCGCCAGGGCGAGGTTCAACGTCGCGACCGACTTGCCTTCGCCGCGCACGGCGCTCGTGAGCAGGATCGTGCGCGAAGCGCGATCGGGATTGAGCACGAGGATCGAGTTGCGCAGGCGCCGGTACTGCTCCGCGATGATGCTCTGCGGATCGTGCCGGATCGCGAGCTCCTCGCGGTCGGCGGGGATCTGGCGCGCTTCGTCCGGCGGCGCGGGGACGAGCGGGGAGCGGTGAATCTTGCGACGGAAGAGTCCCATGGGGAACGAAGCTCTGGAGTCCCTCCGCTTTCGACACGGGCGGGGAGCGACCGTAGGAGTTAGCGGGATCCCGCAGCCTACGACGGCGACCGGGAAAAGGTTATCGCGACGGTGCGACCCGGCTCCTCGGGAGCCCGTCCGAAGGCGTGGGGGGTGGAGCGAAGAGCAGACCCTGTCCGCGTTCCGCGCTCCGGGCGGGGGGAGGCTCGCGGACGGCCTGCGCCGGGACTTCGAAGCGCTCGCTCTTCCGGCGAGCGTCGCGAAGCAGGAGCGGCAGGTTCTGCTCCTGCCAGGCCTGGGCGCGGGCGAAGTCGGCGTACGCGCGTTCCTGGCGCCGGAACTCGGCGCCGTGGTGGAGGGTGCGTCGACCCTGCTTGGCGGGGGGCACGGCTGCGTGCAGGAGCTCGTGGAACAGGACGTAGCGCACGAACCAGGCGGGGACCCAATCCCGATCGAGCACCGGGTGGATGCGGATCAGGTTCTCCGCCGTGACGTAGCTCCCGAGCTGCAGCGAGTAGCGCGGACGCGAGCCGGTGCTCCGACCCCAGGTGATCCGCGGCCACGGATCGAGCTCTGGCAGCCAATCGCCGCCCTCCGCGAGCTCGAGGGCGAGCGCGGCCAGGTCGTGGTGGCGGCCGGCGGCGCAGAGCTTCAGCGTCCTGTGGGTCGGCGGAGGAAGGTTCACGACCGATTGCGCGATCCACCCGTCCAGGAGCTCGGCTGCGCGCTTCGCACGCCGGCCCACGCGGAGCCAGCGCGCCACGGCGGCCCGGACCTCTGGAGGCGCCTCGCCGAAGAAGGCGCTCATGCGCACGTCGAGCTCGCGATGGTCGCGAGACGCTCTCAGGGGCCGAGCTTCGAGCACGCGCTGTCGCGCTCGGCCGAACCGCACGCGCACGGCGAACCCGAGCTCCCGCGACAGGAACCGGGCCCAGTCCCCTTCGTCGAACGCCACGACCGGAAGTCTAGCGGACGTGAGGGCCGGTCCGAGCGCAGAGGTGTTGGATCGAGTCGACGCTGCACTAGCCGCCCAACGTCAAGTCGTTGGCGTGCTTCTGCCCCCCGATGACCGTCATCTCGATCTGCGAGTTCCGCATGTCGGAGATGATCCGGAAGGGATTCTCTTCGTTCTGGGGGCGAGTGGCCGAGAGTCGGTAGGGGCCCGGCAGCACGTTGGGGATCACGTAGCGCCCGTCCGTGCCGGTGCGCGTCTCGAGGTTCAGGAAGTCCGCCTGGGTCATGGGGATCAGTTGCACGACGGCGCCCGGGAGCGGGTTGCCGGCCGCGTCGAAGACCGTTCCCTCCACCGTCCCGCCCTGCGGGACCTCGATGCGGGCGAGGTCGGTCCGCTCGCCCTCGGTCACGCGCACGTTGCGTTCCACGTGGTCGGGGAACTTCGGGTGCTTGATCTGGACCTGGTAGAGCTCGGGGGACAACAGCGCGATCTCGAAGACGCCGTCCTTGTCCGTGCGGGTCTTGCTCGAAGTCGTGCGCCTAGGCATCGCGTTCGCGAACATGCGGGTAAAGGCGTTGTCGGAATAGGTGCTGTCGTGCGTCGTGATCGCCGCGCCGGCGATGGGCTCTCCGGTCTTCGCGTCGACGACCTTGCCCGTGATGCTGCCGCCGCTGCTCATGCGCACGAGGACGTCGGTCGTCGCGAGGCCCTGCACGACCTCGAAGGACGCCGAGTAGGTCGCCGCGCAGCCGGGAGCCTCGACCTTGACCCCGTAGAGACCGGCCTCCACGCCCTTCATCGCGAAGGTGCCGTCGGGCGAATCGAACTTCTGCTCGTTGACGGCCCTTCCGAAGGTCGAGCTCTGCGGGACGTACTGGTGCAAGCTCGCGGTGAAGCTCGTCACCGGCGTCCGGTTGTCCGCGGACACGACCCTGCCCATGACCGTTCCCTGCTCGCTCATCTCGATCTGGACCGCCGAGTCGGGCGCCTCGACGCGTTGCAGCTTCTCCTCGCCCCAGCCCTCGGCGCGGACCCGCAGGAAGTAGGCGCCGGGCACGAGGTCGGGCAAGTGGAACTCGCCCTTGGGATCGGTGAGCGTCGTGGCGCTCAGGCTCTGCGGATCCTGGTAGCCGAGGATCTCCACCTGCGCGCTCGCGATGGGCGTCCGATCGGGTGCGTACACGCGCCCCGCGATGGCCGCGCCCGGTTCCAGATCGAAGTCGAAGTCGGTGTCGCGCTCCTCGCCCTTCGCCTGGATGTTGCGGTTGCGTTTCGTGCTGCTCCCGAAGCCCTCCGCCGCAGCCGTCAGGTTCCACGTGCCGGGCGTGACGTTCGTCAGGCGGTAGTAGCCCTTCTCGTCCGTCGAGGTGTAGAGCGATTCGTCGTCGACGCCGTGGATCGAGTCCCCCGAGAGGATCGCCATGTGTCCGATGCTCATGGGACCGAGCGTCAACCTCGCGCCGACGAGCGGAGTCTTGTTGGGACCGCGCACGTATCCGTGGACGACGACGCCGTTCTCGAGCGTCACGTCCTGTGCGATCTCGCCGTCGAAGGGGATCAGCGGAACCGTCACTTCGGCGCGGCTGTAGCTCTTGTGGACGGCCGTCAAGAAGTGCATGCCCGGCTCCAGGTTGCGGAACCGATAGCGTCCCTCCGGGTCACTCTGACTGGTTCGCCGCGAGCCGTCGTCGCCCAGCGGATACCCGAGGATCTTCTGCATGTCGCCCATGACGGGCGAGTCGCTGCGGACCACGGTGATCCGCACTCCGGCGAGCGGCTTGCCTTCGGGATCGAAGACGCGCCCCGACAACCCGTTGTCGTAGGTGGGGCGATTCGCGTTCACGCTGTCGCGCCCGGCGCTCACGGCCGTCCGGTCGACCGCCGTCGGCTTCGACTCCTCGCTCGTCACGTCCGGCGCATCGATCTCGGGCTCGGCGGGTTTGGCCACGGGGCCGCGGGCCTCTTCCACGTTCAGCGGACTCTGGACGGGATCTTCACCGCCGAGGGAGAACAGGGCGAACAAGAGGGTCGCTACCGCGACGATGACGAGGCTCAGGACGAGGAGCGGGCGCATGGCAGGTTGGGGTTCTTGGGGGATTCGCCCCGCGCGGGCCGGGGGCCGTGCGGGAGCTCGGGGCCGGGAAGGTCGCAAACGACGCGCTCGATCGATTCCTCTTCCAGGTAGGACGTGTTCCGCGGGATCAGAGGCTGCCGGGATGGATCTCCGGACCTGGCCAGACGGATTCTCGGTAGATCTGCGTGCCCAGGAAGTAGGCAAAAAGGAGCAGGGGGAAGTCCAAACGCTTGAAGACTTCCAGGCGCGAGTCCCTGCCCGCGAGCGGCGCCACGATCCGCGCCGATTCTCCCGTGCGGGGCGCGTGTAATCCCCAGCCCTTCACGAAGCCCCGCAGGGGCACGAGGTGGAAGGGCTTTCCACCGGTGTGGAGCTTGAGGACGCGCTCGAAGAAGCGCTCGCGCTCGGAGCTCCCGAGCCACTCGCGACCCTCGGACCACATCGAGAACTGCCCACGGCGCAGACCCGGATCGCGCGTGATCTCGAGCACGGCGCCCTTCTCCGGTCGGAAGGTGCCGCGCGTCACGAGCCCCAAGGCGTTGCGCTGGATCGCGAGGACCCCCACGGGCCCGTTCGCGTCGCGGATCGCGTGACGCGAGTTCCAGAGGCCCGTGACGCGCGTTTCGTACACGGTCTTGGTGGTGGCAGTCTCGGTCATGGCGCAGACGACGCCTGCATAGGGAGGCCGGAGTCGTGGAGCCGAATCTCGGCCCGATCACTGGCGATTCCTGAGCCTCGAGCGGCTCCGGCGACCCGAGAAGGTAGCCCAGCTCGCGTTCCCGGGCGCCCGAAAACCGTCCGGCGGCTTCCGGTTCTCGCCCGGTGCGAACCGGTGGCCTGGGCTCAGGCGCTGTGCGGGGGGGCGATCGTGCGCAGGATCGACACGGCTTCCGGCACGATCTCGAGGGCCTGCTCGACCTCGTCCGCCCGCGTGTAGCGGGACAGCGAGAGCCGCAGGGCCCCGAGAGCGCGCTCGTTCTGGACGCCCATCGCGAGCAACACGCGGGACGCCCCGTGCTTGCCGGAGCTGCAGGCCGAGCCGGAGGAGGCTTCCAACCCGCGCTCGCCGAGGAGCATCACCAAGGCCTCCCCGCTGACGCCGTCGAAGACGAGACTCGAGGTCGAGGGCACGCGCGGCGCTCCCGCCCCGTTCACGGACGCGGCCGGAATGCGCTCGAGGAGCGCGCGCTCGAGGCGGTCGCGCAGCAGGGCGAGCTCGCGTCGGGCGTTCGCGTCCTCGACGTGTGCGAGCGCCAGCTCGGCCGCTCGACCGGCGCCGACGATCGCGGGCACGTTCTCCGTTCCCGCGCGGCGATCGTGCTCCTGCGGACCGCCCACGTAGAACGGCTCGAACGCCGCCTCCGGCCGGATCCAGAGCGCGCCCGAGCCCTTGGGCCCGTGGAACTTGTGCGCGCTGATGGACACGAAGTCGGCTTCGAGCTCGCGCACGCGCATCGGGATCTTGCCCGCGGCCTGCATCGCGTCGACGTGGAAGGAGGCGCCGTTCTGCCGGCATTCCCGACCGATGGCGGCCAGGTCTTCGGTCGGCGTGACCACTCCGGTCTCGTTGTTCACCCATTGCAGCGTCACGAGGGCGCAGCGTTCGTCGATCGCGTCCAGAACGGCTCGCGTGTCCAAGTGCCCGTCCGCGTCGACGCCGGCGCGAACGACCTCGTAGCCGTCGCGTGCCTCGAGCCGCTCCAGCGGAGCGAGGACGGCGGCGTGCTCGACCGCGCTCGTCACCAGACGCCGGCGCCCGGGCGACGCGCGAACGGCGCTCCAGATGGCCGCGTGGATCGACTCCGTTCCACCCGACGTGAACATCACCTCGCTCGGGGAGCGCGCACCGAGCAGCCGGCCCACGGAGGAACGCGCGCGCGCGACGGCGGCGCCGGCGTGCGTGCCCGCTGGGTGGAGGCTCGAGGGATTGCCGAACCCTTCGCGCAGGAAAGGGAGCAGGGCCTCCACGACCTCGGGAGCGAGCGCGGTCGTGGCGTTGCTGTCGAAGTAGGGGGGCAACTCGGGATCAGTACAGCGCGCTGAGGTCGTTCGGCAGCGCGCGGCCCGTCTTCTGGCACGGCTCGCAGTAGTTGTTGGTCGGACCGGGCGAGTGCTCGCAGCTTCGACATTCGCCGAGCTTCGCCAGCGCTTGTCCGACGTGCTCGCGCTCCTCCTCCAGGTGCGCCACGTGTTCGTCGATGAGCCGCTTGCGCTCGATCAGCGCGGTCTGCACGCGCGCCATCAGCTCCCCGCGCTCGGTCCAGTCGTCGCGGTCGCCGAGCAACGCGCCGATCTTCGAGAGCTCGAGCCCCAACGCCTGTAGGTCGCGGATCATCCGCAGCCGGTTGAGGTCCGAGCGGCGGTAGTAGCGGAAGCCGCCTTCGCTGCGCGCCGTCGGCGACAGGAGCCCCAGTTGCCCGTAGTAGCGCAGCGTTCGGAGATTCGTCCCGCCCAAACGGGCGAAGTCGCCGATCCGGAGGCTGTCGGACGGAATGCTCATGCGGGCGATCGAGCCGCGAGGCGAAAAGCTCCCGTTCCCGCCCGCGCGTCGATCCACTATACGCCCCTCTGCGCGCGTCGAACGGTGGGAAACACGCAGCTCGGCCTCTGGAACCTTTTGAATCCCGGCCAGTCGCGTGGTTCGATGGTCTCCTGAGATGTCCACGCGCCCCATCCGTGACGTGGCGGCGGATCTCGGTCTGCCCGCGGAGCAGGTGATCGACTGTGGTCGCGGCCGCGCGAAGATCGACCACCGGCTGGCCGCGGGCGAGCCCACGCGACCGTTCAAGTACGTCGTCGTGACCGCGGTCACGCCGACCCCGTTCGGCGAGGGGAAGACCGTCCAGACGATCGGCCTGGCCATGGGGCTCGCGCGCCTGGGCGAACGCGCGGTCTGCACGCTGCGCCAGCCGTCCCTGGGCCCGGTGTTCGGCATCAAGGGCGGCGGGGCCGGCGGCGGCGCGAGCCGGCTCGAACCCGCTTCCGAGATCAACCTGCACCTGACGGGCGACACGCACGCCGTCGGCGCGGCGAACAATCTGCTGGCCGCCGCGCTCGACACGTCGATCCTGCTCGAGAACGAGCTTCGCATCGATCCCGAGTCCGTGACGTGGAAGCGCGTCCTCGACGTCAACGACCGCGCGCTGCGCAAGGTGCGGATCGGCTTGGGAGGACCCAAGAACGGTCTTCCGCGCGACACGGGCTTCGACATCACCGCCGCGAGCGAGGTGATGAGCGTGCTCGGTCTGGCGCGCGACCTGGACGATCTCCGCAAGCGCCTCGCGCGCATCGTCGTCGCGCGCACGTTCACCGGTCGCCCGGTGACGGCCAGCGATCTCGAATGCGACGGGGCCATGGCCGCGCTGTTGCGCGATGCGTTCGATCCGAACCTCGTCCAGACCTGCGAGGGAACGCCCGCCCTCCTCCACACCGGCCCCTTCGCGAACATCTCGTTCGGGAACTCGTCCGTCGTCGCGGACAGGCTCGCCGCTCGCTTCGCGGATTGGGTGGTGACCGAGGCGGGGTTCGGCGCGGACATGGGCGCGGAGAAGTTCTTCAACGTCAAGTGCCGCGCGTCGGGGATGCGTCCCGACGCGGCCGTGCTGGTGGCGACCGTGCGCGCGCTGAAGGCCCACTCGGGGATGTTCGAGGTCAAAGTGGGGAAGCCCCTGCCCGAAGAGCTCACGCGCGAGAACCTCGACGCCCTCGTCCTGGGTGCGTCGAACCTCGAGGCGCAGATCGCGAACGTGCTCCGACACGGCGTTCCCGTGGTCGTCGCAGTCAACCGCTTCCCCGGCGACACCGAGCGCGAGATCGAGCTCCTGCGCGATCGGGCGCTCGGAGCCGGCGCGAGTGCGGTGGCGGTCTCCGCGGCCTTCGCGCAGGGGGGCGAGGGCTCACGCGAGCTCGCCCTCGCGGTGCGCACGGTGGCGAGCTCCGAGTCGGCCCGACTGGCCTTCCTCTACCGCACGGAGGAAGGCCTGCGCGAGAAGATCTGGAAGGTGGCGACCGAGGTCTACGGCGCCGAGTCGGTGCGCTTCTCCCCGCGTGCCCTGGACGAGATCCAGCGGCTCGAGGCGCACGGCTTCGGCGAGCTATGCGTGTGCGTCGCCAAGACGCAGCTCTCGCTCTCCCACGACCCCCTGCTGCGCGGGCGGCCTACGGGTTTCGTGTTCCCCGTGCGCGAGATCCGCCTGTGCGCCGGAGCGGGTTTCGTCGTCGCGCTCGCGGGCGAGATCGCGACCATGCCCGGCATGGGCCGCAGCCCGGCTTATCGACGGATCGACCTCGGTCCGGACGGCGAGGTGCGCGGGTTGGCGTGACCGCGCGCTGGAAAAGTAGGTCGGCGAATACGAAGAAGAGCGCTCACCGGCCCTAAGCGTCCCCTCAGGAGTTGCACATGTTCTGGAGTCCCCTCTGGCTCATCGCGTCCGCCATCGGTCTCGTCCTCTCGCTCTGGGCGAGCGCGCGCGTGAAGAGCGCCTTCCACCGCTACTCCCAGGTGGGCGTGGCGTCGCGCATGAGCGGCGCCGAGGCCGCGGCGGCCGTCGCCCGGGCCGGCGGTGCGAACGACGTGACGATCGAGCGCCACCAGGGCTTCCTGTCGGACCACTACGACCCGCGCTCGAAGACCCTGCGGCTCTCGCCCGCCGTCCACGACGGCCGCTCGATCTCCTCCATCGCCGTCGCTGCCCACGAGGCCGGGCACGCCATCCAGCACGCGGAGGCCTACGCCCCGCTCACGTTCCGCTCGGTGATGGTTCCCGTGTGCACGATCGGCAACAACCTGTGGCCGATCTTCATCATCGGCGGATTCGTGTTAGGCATGCGGGAACTGGTGCCGATCGGGATCCTGCTCTTCTCCGCAGTCGTGCTGTTCCAGCTCGTGACCTTGCCGGTCGAGTTCGACGCCACGAAGCGCGCGAAGGCGGTCCTCGCGCGCACGGGGATCGTGAGCACGCAGGAAGAGGCGGTCGGCGTGAGCAAGGTGCTCGATGCGGCGGCCATGACCTACGTCGCAGCGGCGGTCACCGCCATTCTGCAGCTCATCGTGCTGATCCTGCGGGCGCGCGAGCGCTGACGCTGCGCCGGCGAACGGCCGGAGCGGGGAGAGGCGAGCGGGCGGCGAGCGGGCGATCCGAACGCTGCCCACCCTTACCGCAGAGCGGCGGGACGTGTAACGTAGCGGCCCCGTGGCGAGCCGGCCCGCCGGGCGCTCGCCCGTTTCCCGTCCCGGCATCGATCGAGGAGGAGTCGCCGTGAGCCGTATCCAGTTCGACTACACGAACGTGTTGGCGAGCGCCGTCGGGCCCCAGCACGGGATCACCGACGCCGAGCTCGAGGGGATGGAGGGGCGGTCGTCGAAGGCGCTGGCCGCCGTGCTCGGCCGGCGCAAGGAGGACCTGCGCTGGCTCGACCTACCCTACGAGCGCGAGGTCCACGACGAGATCCAGGACTACGCGGCGTCGGTCCGCGGTCGCTTCGAGAACGTCGTCGTGCTCGGCATCGGCGGCTCGGCGCTCGGCACGATCGCGGTGAACTCCGCACTCAACAGCCCCTATCACAACCTCAGGACCCCTGCGGGCGTGCCGCGGCTGTTCGTGCTCGACAACATCGACCCCGACCTGATGGGGGAGTTCCTGCACGGCTTCGATCCCGCCAAGACCCTGTTCAACGTGATCTCCAAGTCGGGCGGGACCGCGGAGACGATGAGCCAGTTCCTCATCGTGCGCAAAGCACTCGTCGAGAAGCTCGGCGAGAAGGGGCAGCGCGAGCACGTCGTCGTGACGACGGACGTCGACAAGGGCGTGCTGCGCGACATCGTGCGGCGCGACGGCTACCGGTCGTTCGTGGTGCCCGACGGCGTCGGAGGCCGCTTCAGCGTGCTGTCGCCGGTCGGACTCCTACCGTTGGCGCTGGTCGGCATCGACATCAAGGGCCTGCTCGCCGGTGCGGCGGACATGGACGAGGTGTGCCAGGCCTCTTCCCTGCGCGAGAACCCCGCGCTCATGCACGCCGCCATCCAGTTCACGATGGACAGCGTCAAGGGGAAGAACGTGGCGGTGACCATGTCCTACAGCCACAGGCTGCGCGACATGGGCGATTGGTACGCGCAGCTCCTGGCGGAGTCCATCGGCAAGCGCAAGGGCCGCGACGGCAAGGACGTCTTCGTCGGCCCGACGCCCGTGCGCGCGGTGGGCGTCACGGACCAGCACAGCCAGGCCCAGCTCTACTTCGAGGGGCCGTTCGACAAGTGGTTCACGCTGCTCGCGGTCGACCAGCCCGATCACAAGGTCTCCATCCCTCTCGCCTACACGGACCTCGAAGGAGTGAGCTACCTCGGCAATCGGTCGCTCGTGGAGCTGTTCCACGCCGAGCGCGACGGAACCCGTATCGCCCTGACCGAAGCCGGTCGCCCGAACGCGACGATCCGCATGGAGAAGATCGACGCCCATGCGCTCGGACAGCTCGTCTACATGCTCGAGGTCTCCGTGGGCGTGATGGGCGAGCACTACGGGATCGACGCCTTCGACCAGCCCGGTGTCGAGGCCGGCAAGATCGCCGCCTACGCCTTGATGGGGCGTGCGGGTTTCGAGAAGCGCCGCGCCGAGATCGAGAAGGCGTCCGCGCGCAGCGCGAAGCGCGTGATCTGAGTCGGGCGCCGTCAGCTGGTGCCGCAGCGGTTCTCGAGCGTGTTCGTGGTCGTGATCCCGAGCAGCCGGCGCGTCTCGAGGAGCTTGCGCACCGCCTCGTCGGGGAGCGGCTGGACGCCGCCGTTCACCGCGAGCGCGAGGAACAGGATCCGCGCCGTGTGCTCGAGCATGTCGAGCTTCTTGTACGCGTCCATCAGGTTCGTCCCGAGCGTCACCGAGCCGTGGTTCTGCATCAGGAGCGTGTCCGAGCAGCGCACGATCGCGCGGATCGATTCGGGCAGCTCGTCGGTCCCCGGCGTGCCGTAGGGCGCCGTCGGGACGCCGCCGATCGTGACGACGATCTCCGGGATGAGCGGCATCTGCATGTCCACGCCGGCGATCGTGAGCGCCACCGCGTGCGGCGGATGCGCGTGCACCATGGCGCGCATGTCCGGCCGCTCCTCGTACGCGACCAGGTGGATCGCCACCTCGGTCGAGCACTTGGGACCGCCGTCCACCACCCTGCCGCGCGCGTCGATGTGGGCGACGTGGTGCGGCTCGAGGAAGCCCTTCATCGCGCCCGCGGGCGTGATCAGGATCGTTCCGTCCGACAGGCGCGCGGAGATGTTCCCGTCCGCGCCCGCGATGAAGTTGCGCTCGTAGCACAGCCCGCCGATGCGACAGATCGCGCGTCGCAGCCGCGCTTCCTCGTCCGGCCACGGACCCGGTCCTGCGCCGTCGCTCCCGTACTCGTCGCTCATGGCGCCAGTCTACCCACGGCCGCGCGCGTTCCCTTGTCGTAGACGAGCGCTCCGTCGCGCTCCACGTAGTCGACGACCCCGACGACGACCGTCTTGACCGCGCCGCCCGGAGCACGCAGCAGTTGGCGCCCGCAGTTCCCCTCGTCGACGACCAGCACGCGATCCCCGACTCCGGCCCCGACGCGGTCGATTCCGATGCGCGTGCGTCCCGATGGCGCGCCGTCGGGGCCGACTCCGCGCAGGAGGAGCAGCGTGCGTCCGGCGAGGATCGGGATCTGGACGGGCGAGACGACCGTGCCCACGACGTCCGCGAGGAACACCCTAGGAGCTCCCGTCCGCGACGTCGCGCCCGAGGACCACGGCCTCCTCGACGTAGCCGATGATCGCCGCGTCCACCGGCACGAACGTCACGGGGCAGGCGAGCGCGCCCTCGCGGCCGTCGACGAAGTGCACGAGATCCCCGGGGCCCGTGCCCACCACCGAGCAGGCGACGAGCGCGTCGCCGTTCGCCTTCCCGTTCTCGTCGAGCGGCTGCACCCACTGCAGCGTGACGCTCTCCAACCCGCGGTAGCGGTGCGTCGCGACCACCCGACCGATCACGCGCCCGAGGTACACGTGCTCAGGTCCACTTCTCGTAGACGTTCTTCCCGCCGAGGTCCCAGGAATCGACGACGGCCATGATCACGGCATCGCACGGCCGGTCCTGGGTGAGATCGGTCTGACGCGCGCTCGAGCCCGTCGCGAACAGCACCAGGTCGCCCACGCCGGCTTGCACGGCGTCCGCGGCCACGACGTATTGCTCCTTCGGCGTGTTCTCGTGATCGTGGACCTGGACGACGAGCAGCTTCAGCCCTTCGAGCTTCTCGTCCTTCTGCGACGCGACCACGCTCCCCACGACTCTTCCGATCAACATTCGCCGAGAGGATACCCAGGGCGACGGCGCAGGGACTCAGAAGAACGTCACCATCGCGTCGCGCGGCAGGACGTCCTCGATGAGCCTCCGGCGCAGCTCGTTCTGGACGTGGCTCTTCATCTCGTCCCAACTCGGTGCGCCGCGGGCCTCGCCGAGCCACACGAGCGCCATACCCTCGTCCAGGCGCAGGGGACCGACCAGCCGTCCCCCCGCCGGCAGGGGACCGCGCGTCCGGAGGTCCGCGAAGATCCCGGCGCGCAGCTCTTCGAGCCCGTCGCCGACGCGGGTCAGCCACCCCAGGTCGCCCCCGCGCGCGCGCGTGCGCGACTCCTCGGAGTGGCTCCGCGCGGCCGCCTCGAACTCCGCTTCGGTCGCGATGTTGCGCGCGAGCGTCTCGAGTTGTGACGCGGCTTCGCCGAAGCCGCGCGGGTTGAGCGGGTTCGTGAGCAACGCCGCGCGCAAGAGGAGCAGTCGCGCGCGCACCGCTTCGCCGTGGCGACCGTCGAACGTCGCGCGCTCCTCTCCGTACACCTTGCGCAGCGCGTCCTCCGGGTACGTTCGCGCGACCCAGGCCTTGGAGAAGGCGGCGAGCTCGACCGCCGGATCGACGCGCAGGGCCTCGAGCGAGAGTCCCTGCATCGAGAGGAGGCGCTCGAACGGCGCGCCGCGGTAGCGCGGGTCGGCCTCGGCCTCGCGCCGGCGGTGCTCGATCTCGGCGTCGATCGCGCGCGCGCGAGCCGCTTCCGAGAAATCCGGCATGCGGGCGCGGATGCCCTTGACGACGAGTAACTGGTAGCTCGTCTCGCGCACGTCTTCGACGGGGAGGCTTTGGCGCAGCTTGGTCTCGTACTCCGCCCGCGACACGCTCACGTCGCCGCAACGCCCCGCGACTCCGTCCGACCACGGTGGGGGCGGGGCGTGCAGTCCGCGATCCGCCATCTCCTTCTCGATCCAGATCTTCTGCTGGTCTCCGTTCAGCGGGGAATCCGGTGGGAGGCCCAGGGCCTCGCGACACAGCCGCTCCTGCACGATCGCCATGCGCAACAGTTCGCGGAACTCCAGCGGGTCCACTTCGTTCGACGCGAGCTCTCCGGCGATCCCGGCGCGCGAGCCGTTCGCGCGGACCTGACGGTCGAGCTCGGCGACGCGGCGATCGACGTCGGCGTCCGTGACGGTCATGCGCCGCTCGTGCGCCATCCGCTCGAGCAGTCGCGTGGTCAGGAAGTGCTCGAGGACTTCGCGGCCGGAGCTCGACATCGCGTAGCGCCGCAGCAGGACGGGGCCGAGCTCGGCGCTCGTGAGCTCGAGCCCGCCGCCGCGCGCCACGACGTCCGCCCGATCGTCCGGGCGCTGCGCGGGGACGATCTGGGCGGCGAGGGCGAGGAGGATCGCGAGGAGCATGCAGCCCGAGAGGATACGGGCCGTCGAACCCGCTCACGACCCCCGCGCTGCGAAGGGGTTCAGCTCTCGACGCGGAACTCCGGCTCGCCCTTGCGGACGGCGATCCGGATCCAGGGTCGCTCCCGGCGCGTCGCGAGCAGGACGTCGGAGAGCGGCGCCTCGATCGCGCGGCGGATGGTGCGCCGGATCTCCCGAGCGCCGCTCTCCACCGTGAAGCCCCGCTCCGCGACCCACGCCGCCACCGCGGGCGTGAAGGCCACCCGGCGGCCCCGGCCCCGCACGCGCGCGGCGAGCTCGCCGAGCTGACGCCGGGCGATGCTCCGGGCGTCCTCCCCGTCGAGGCACCGGAAGAGCACCGTCTCGTCGAGGCGGCCCAGGAACTCGGGTGAGAACGTCTGGGCCAGCTCGCGGCGCGTGATCTCACCCACGGCGCCGTCGTCGAGCGGGTCGTCCGCGCCGAAGCCCACGCGGTGGGACTCGCGCGCGACCTCCCGAGCTCCGACGTTGGACGTGAGCACGACGAAGGCGCGGTCGAACAGCACGCGCCGCCCCTTGCTGTCGGTCAGGTGCCCCTCGTCGAGGACCTGCAGCAACAGGTTGTGCATCCGAGGATGCGCCTTCTCGATCTCGTCGAACAGGACGACGCACTCGGGCGTCTTGGCCAGGGTCTCCGTCAACTGCCCGCCGTCGCCGTGGCCGACGTAGCCCGGCGGAGCGCCGATCAGCTTGCTGTACTCGTGCGCCATCGCGTACTCGCTGCAATCGACGCGCGCGAGAGCGTTCTCGTTGCCGAACACTTCGGCCGCGAGCGCGCGGCACAGCTCGGTCTTGCCCGTTCCCGAGCGGCCGACGAACAGGAAGGAAGCGAGCGGCCGGTTCTCCTCGGCGAGCCCGGCCGCCGCGCGGCGCACGGCCGAGGCCACGCGCCCGACCGCTTCGGACTGTCCGATCACGCGCTCGCCCATGCGCTGGGTCAACCCGTCGACGCGCCGGCGCAAGCGGGCGGTGAGGCTCTCACGCGGCGAGCGCGACGGACGCTCGCCGGTGGTTTCGGGCTGCGGCAGCGGCGTCTCGGCCAAGCTCACTGCGTGGATCTCGAGGCCCGGATTCACGGAGACGCACAGTTGGTAGAGGTGATCCTCCGCGGCGATCGGATCGCAGGGGTGGAGGTCCGACAGCACCGTGTCGAGGTTCTCCTCGCGGTAGTCCTCGAGGCAGGCTCGGATCACCGACTGCCGGTAGGCGGAACGGTTCATCCCGGCTGCGACTCGGAGCCCCGCGCTCTCCGGGGCGAGGATGCGCACGCGCAAGAACCGGTCGGCCAGGTCGAAGTACTTGTAGACGGTGGCGGTCTTGGCGGAGCGCAAGGGGGGATCTCGGGTCGAGGGGCGTCTCGCGCCACCGGGTTGCAGGCTGTTTCGGATCCGCGCGTCGGGGATCTTGACGGGTTCCCCGTGCCGCGCGCGCGGACGAAGGCGCCGATCGAGTTCGTGGGACGCCGCCCCTTTGCCAGTACACTCCGTCCGGAAGACGCGCCATGACCTCAGTCAAGGAGGAGCTCCAGTACCTCGCGCTCTTGGTCCACCGCGGCCACCTGGGCCGCGCCGAGGCCGAAGCGCTCCTACCGCGCGTGCAGGGCGGGGTGCTGCTCGACGAGTTGCTCGAGAACGAGCTCGCCTGGGATCCGCGCTTGGTGAAGAAGCTGCGGCGCACGCGCGCCGGCGAGATCCCGGAGATTCCCGGCTACGCGATCCTCGGCAAGCTCGGTACGGGTGGGACCGCCGACGTCTTTCGCGCCCGCGAGCTCAAGTCGGGACGCCTCCTCGCCCTCAAGGTCCTGAACGAGAAGTGCGCGCGTCAACCCGCCGTGCGCCAAGCGTTCATCGGCGAGGCGCGCATGCTCGAGCGCCTCGCGCATCCGGGGCTCGTGGGATGCCAGGGCGTCGCGAAGAGCGGCACGACGCTCTTCTCGCGACTCGAGCTCATCGAAGGCCGCACGCTGCTCGAAGAGCTCGACTCGGGCCGCGCGTTCGACGAGGCCGCGGCGCTGCGCATCGTCCTCGAGGTGGCCGAAGTGCTCTCGTACCTCGAGGGCCAAGGCGTCGTGCACCGCGACGTGAAGCCGGGCAACGTCATGCTCACGCGCGCGTCGAAGGTGAAGCTCATCGACCTCGGCTTCGCGGCCGAGGGCGGCGCGTCGACGCCGCACGAAGGAGCCGTGGGCACCGTCGCCTACCTGTCGCCCGAGCAGGCGCGCGGGGGCGCTTCGGCCGACTCGCGCTCCGACATCTACAGCTTGGGCGTGACGCTCTTCCACCTGGTGGTCGGGCGCTTGCCGTTCGAGAGCTCGGACGACCGCGAGCTCCTGCGCATGCAGATCATGGACTCGTTGTCCTCGCCCGAGCTGAAGGGCCGCGGGATCTCTCCGCACCTGCACTACTTCATCGAGAAGATGATGGCGAAGGTGGCGGCCCATCGATACCAGTCGTTCGACGAGCTCGCCACGGACATCCGCGAGCAGTTGGAGGGCCGCGACAGCCTCGACTTCGAGGGCGACGCGCGCCGCCGCCGGAGGCGGCCCTGAGCGGGAAGCGCGGCGCCGACCGCGACCCCGGGCAGGACGGCGTCGTTCCGTTCCGGTTCGCCTGTCATCGCTGCGGCCATTGCTGCACCGCGCCCGACGGCTACGTGTGGCTCGCCGAGGGCGAGCCCGCGCGGCTCGCTGCGGCCCTCGACATGGACCTGGAGCTCTTTCGCGCGCGCTTCGTGCGCACCGTGCCCGACCCGACGACGGGGGTCTTGCGCGCGGCGCTGCGGGACGAAGGCGGGCGCTGCGCGCTGCTCGAGGGGAAGAACCACTGCAGCGTCTACGAGGCGCGGCCCGAGCACTGCAGCAGCTTCCCCCACTGGCCGAGCGTGCTCACGGATCGCGCCGCCTTCGAGCGCGCGCGCGAGGTGTGTCCCGGGATCGCGGTCGAAGTGCCGGCCGAGACGCGCGCGAGGGCGTTCTCCGCGCTGGAGCAGCTCTACGCGGAGGTCGACCTCCTCGCCGAGCGCTCCGGCTCGGTGTGCATCCTGCGCGGAGCGTGCTGCCGCTTCGAGGACGCGGGGCATCGGCTCTTCGCCACGGCGCTCGAGGCCGACTACGCGCGCGAGCGCGTTCCGGACGCGCCCGCGCCCGAGGCTCCCGGGCGCTGTCCGTACCACGTGGCGGGCCGCTGCACGGCCCGTGCAGGGCGGCCGCTCGCATGCCGCACCTACTACTGCGACACACGCACGGAATCGGCGCTGCGCGCGGCGCACGAGCACTTCCTCGCGCGCCTGCGGGCCATCGAGCGCGAGACCGGCTACCCTGTGAGTTACGCGGAGTTCCCCGCGCTCCTGCGCGCACGGGGCGTGGGCGCCCCGGAAGGAGATCCTGCTTGAGGCTACTGCACGTCTTGGGGTTGGCGCTCTTCCTCGCGGTCGGCATCGCGGGATTGCTCCACGTGCTGGAGGACGAGCCCGAGAGCGCGGCGCGCCAGCGCGGCGCGGGACTGCGCGTGCCCACGAGGTCCGGGCGCGATCCGGCCGTGCAAGAGTCCCCGAGCAAAGCGGCGCATCGGCCACTCGCGGCGCCCTCCGCCGGATCGGACGGGGATTCGGAGCTCGCGACCTGGAACGACGCGGGCCTGGCGGCACTCGAGGCGGGCGATCACGCGGTCGCCGTCGCCAGTTTCGAGCGCTGTCTGGCCGCCCGCCCGAACGAGTCCGTCTACGCCGCCAGTCTCGCGGAGGCGCTCGCGCGCTTCGCGCTCGACGAGTACGGGAACGGCGCGCGCACGAACGCGCTCGTCCTGCTCGAGCGCGCCGGGGCGCTCGCGCCGGAGCGCGACGACATTGCGAAGATCCTCGCGCGTTGGCGCGAGATCCAGGCCGAGGAGAAAGCCCTCTGGCAGTACGAGACGGATCACTTCGAGCTCGCCTTCGACGCCGAGCGCGAGGATCTGCTCTACGGCGCGCAGGACGTCCTCGACGTGCTCGAATCCGCCTATCACGAGTTCGGACTGAAGTTCGACTTCGACCTGATCCGGAGGCGCCGCCAGCGCGTCCGCGTGATCCTCTCGGACCACGAGGACTTCCGCCGCGTGACCGGGCTCGGAGAATGGGCCGGCGGAGCGTTCGACGGGACCATTCGGCTGCCGCTCTCCGATCTCGCGAACGAGCAAGCGACGTGGGAGCCGGTGTTGCGCCACGAGCTCGTCCACGTGTTCGTGCACGAGTCCGGGAAGAAGTACGTCCCCGGTTGGCTGAACGAGGGGCTCGCACAGTGGCTCGAAGGGAATCGGGAGGAGCTCTTGACCCAAGCGCGCCGGACCATGGCCGGCGCGGAGCCGTTCCCGCTCCAGGAGCTCAAGGGTTCCCTCAGCGACTGGGAAGACCCCGCAGCGATCCGGCGCGCCTATGCCCAGGCGTTGCTCTTCGTGGACGGCATCGCCCGCACCTACGGCGAGGAGGTGCTCGTCAAGATGGTCGCCGGCTGCGTGCGCGGAGGGAATCCGGGCCTAGTGTTCGAGGCGCGCACGGGCATCTCGCTCGCAACCGTGTTCGCGGACATGGAGTTCTAGATCCCTAAAAGGGATCTAGGCCCCGCCGTGGCGCCGCCAGCCTCTCGCGCGCTGCGCGAATTCATCGGCCCGACGGGCCGTCCGCCGCGTGGTCCACACGCTGCACGCCGAATCGAACCGAGCATGCCTCGCTCCGAGGCGAAGCCTCGTTGAACCTCGACCCCGTTCGCTCCGCGGGCGACATCCTCTATCTTCCGCGGCGTGTCGACTCGGAGTGCGGCGATGCGGGGAGTGGGGGTGGTCCTCTTGCTCGCGTATCCGACTCTCCTGTACTTCGGGCTCACGCGCTGGAGCGCGCGGACGCTCGGTTGGGTCCTCTCGAGCGCGCTCTTGGTCGCGGCGTTCGCCCGCGTTCGGGGGGTTCCGCGCGAGCAGCTCCTCGGCGTCGTCGGGCCGTTCGTGCCGATGCTCGCGCTCGTCGTCCTGGCGTCGCTCGCGGACGATCGGCGGGCGATCCTCGCGCTACCCGTGGCCGTCAACCTCGCGCTGCTCGTTCCGTTTGCGAGCTCCCTCCGCGCGGGGCGCGTGCCGATGGTGCAGCGCTTCGCCGAGATCGAGCGCGGGCGGAGGATGCCCGGCTCGCGCCTCAGCCCGGGGGCGATCGGGCATTGCCGTCGCGTCACGGCCGTGTGGTGCGGCTTCTTCGTCTTCAACGGCGCGGTGGCGGCCGTCCTCGCCTGCTTCGCGCCCGTGACGTGGTGGCTCGCCTACACCTGCTTCCTCTCCTACCTGTTGATGGCGGCGATCTTCCTCGGCGAGCGGGTCGCGCGCCGGGCGGTCGCGCGCCGGGGGCCGGGGCTCGTGTCGGGCACGTCGGAGCGCAGCGTGGAATAGCGCCCGGCCTCGCCACGAGCCGACGCGGAGCGAGGCGCGGAACCCGTGTCCGCCGCGGGCGCGATCGGCTCGAGTCCCCGTTAGAATCCGCCGCGCTCGAATGGAGTCAGGACGAACGTGATCGAGCCCACCCAGAATCGCGACCCCGGTGACGTCTTCGACGTCGTCGTGATCGGCGGTTCGTTCTCGGGGAGCGCCTTCGCGCTCTTGCTCGAGCGCATGCGGCCGAAGACGCGCATCCTGATCGTCGAGCGCCGCGATCATTTCGACCGCAAGGTGGGCGAGGCGACGGTCGAGCTGTCGGGTCACTTCCTGTCGCACGTCCTGCGGCTGCACGGCCTCCTGTCGCGCGAGCAGTTGACGAAGCACGGGCTGCGCTACTGGTTCACCGACGGGGCCGGGCGCGCGCTCTCGGAGATGAGCGAAGTCAGCTCGGAGACCGTGCCGTGCCTGCCGAGCTTCCAGTTGGACCGCGCGCGCCTCGACGAGTCCCTGTTGGAGCTGGCCGAAGCGGAAGGCTGTGAGGTCGCGCGACCGGTCAAGGTGCTCGCGACCGAGCTCGGTTGGCCGAGCTCACGCATCACGCTCGAGTCGGTCGAGGCCCCCGGCTCCCCTCCGACCCGCCGCGAGGTCGAAGCGCGCTGGGTCGTCGACGCGAGCGGACGCCAGGCCTTCCTCGCGCGCCGCATGGGACTCCACAAGCGCCTCGAAGAGCATCCGACGGCCGCGCTGTGGGGCCGTTGGAAGGGCGTCCTCGACATGGACGGCGCGGAGGTGATGGGCGCGGATCCGCGGCGCACGAGCGGATTGAGAGCGATCCCCGCCGCGCGCCGCCTGTGCACGAACCACTTCTGCGGCTTCGGTTGGTGGTGCTGGCTGATCCCCCTGCGCGGCGGCGAGACGAGCGTCGGCCTGGTCTACGACAAGCGTTTCGTCGAGCTGCCGCAAGGCGGCGAGTCGGCGGGCAAGCGCGAGCAGTACGAGCGCTTCGTCCGGAGCCAGGACGGTCTGCGCGAGCTCCTGTGCTCCGCCGTGCTCGATCCCGACGACTTCCAGTCCTACGACCACCTGCCGTACCGCACGAGTCGCTACATGGACGCGGGCTGGGCGATCGTCGGCGACGCCGCGGCCTTCGTCGATCCCTACTACAGCCCCGGTCTCGACCACTGCTCCATCTCCACCTACGCGACGGCGCTGTTGCTGGAGCGCGAGCTCGAGGGCGGGCTGGACGCGGACGGTCTGGCGGCGGCCGTGGCCACGCACAACGAGCGCTTCACGCGCTCCTACGAGCGCTACTTCCACGCGCTCTACCGGGACAAGTACGTGTTGATGGGGGACGCGGAGCTCTTGGGAGCCGCGTTCTACCTCGACACCGCCGCGTACTTCGTGGGCGTCATCCGCCCCGTGCTGGAGGACACGAGCAATCTGGCGATCCCCGTGTTCGGTCTCGACAACCTGCGCACGCGCGCTGCCTACGCCCTGATGCGCTTCACGGCCCGGCGGCTGGTCGCGCTCGCGTGGCGGCGTCGCGCGCACGGGACCTACGGGCGTCGCAACGTCGGCTGGTACGACGTGAGCGACAACTTCGGTCGCGCCGAGAACCGCTTCACCGCCGCGCATCGTCACGGCCTGGGATTGTGGTTGCGCGCCGAGGCCCACGACTTGTGGCAGCGTTCGTTCGGTCGGTGGAAGCGCGCTCCGCGCACGGCCGACGCCGCGCTCGCAACTTCACTGCGGGAGGACCGCACCTGAAGGGCGTCACCCTCCTCGAGCCTCCCTCCGCGGAGGGCGGGCGATCGATCGTGCGCGCTCGAGTCGACGCGGTGAGCCCCTTCTTCGCGGGCCACTTCCCCGGAGCGCCCGTGCTGCCCGGCGTCGCGCACCTGGAGTTGGTCGCGGAGCTCCTGCGCGCGCATGGC
The DNA here is from genome assembly GCA_964413535.1 of uncultured Planctomycetaceae bacterium. Classification (GTDB taxonomy): domain Bacteria; phylum Planctomycetota; class UBA1135; order UBA1135; genus CAYPTB01. The sequence continues at coordinate 125,822 of CAYPTB010000032.1, forward strand.
GCTCGGGCGCTCGCGATCCTCGGCATCGAAGCCCTGCGCTTTCGCGCTCCGATCGGACCGGGGGACGAGCTCGAGGTGCGCCTCGACGCGCCGGACCCGCGCGGACGCGTCGGCTTCGAGATCCGCCGCGGCGGGCGAACGGTGTCGGGCGGGGTGCTCTTTGTCGGCTGAGTCCGCGCGCCTCTTGCCCCAGTCGGGTCCGGCGCTCCTGATCTGCGAGGTGCTGGGAGCGGAGCCCGAGCGCTCCACCTGCCGCGCGCGCGTTCCGCGCGATTCTCCCTTCCGCGCGGGTGAGCCCGGCTGCGAGCTCGTCCCCGCATTCCTGGCGCTCGAGATGGGCGCCCAGGCCGCCGCCGTGCTCGAAGCGCGGCGCGCCGCCGACGGTGCCCGCCGTGCGCCGCGGGGCTTCGTCGTCGGTGCGCGCGACGCGCGCTTCCACAGCGCGACGCTCGCCGCCGACGCGAGCTTCGTCGTCGTGGCGACGCTGCTCGACCACGCGCCGCCCTTGCGCGTCTACCGTTTCGAGGTGCGCGAGGGAGAGCGGTGCGTGGCGGAGGGCGTGGTGAGCACCTACAGCGACGCGCCAGTCGACGGCGGGGACGCCCAAACCTCCGCCGCGCCATAGCGGCGCCGAGGACGCCCTCGTCGATCAGCGCGTGAGCGGTGCTCCGCGCGCCGGTCGAGCGAAGCGCAGGTCGGCAAAGCAGAACCACTGGGCGGGGTCCTGCCGGATGGCCCACTCGATCGAGTGGGCCAGTTCCTGGATGGCGTCGTGCAGGTCGCGCTCGCGGTCGGCCGTGCGGGCCACGTGGACGCGCTCGCGGAACACGACTCGGTAACGCGAGCGGCCCTCGCGGAACACGAAGACGGGGAGCATGGGCACGCCCGCCGCGCGAGCGAGCGCGGCGGGACCGACGGGGAGCGCCACCTCGGCGTCGAGCATCCGCACCCGCTCGACCTTGCCCGCTTCGCGCGGACGATCGGTCTGCAGGGCGACGGTCTCGCCCCGGCGCAGCGCGTTCAGGAGGACGAGGCCCAGGCCGAGATCGTCTCCCGCGAAGTGTGTGACGTAGCCGGCGCCTCCCAGGCGCGCGGTCAGCCCGCGGATGAATTCCTGCGCGCGCGGATCGACCTCGGCTTCGCGCACGACGTGCACGACCTGGTCCAATCCGGTCTGCGACGGAACGACGGAGCCGAGCTCCCATCCCCCGATGTGCGACGTGACGACCAACACGCCCGTGTTCCGCGACGTGAGCTCCTCCCACGCCTGCGGGTTCTCGACCCGCATCACGGACCTCTTGTTCGGCACGAACTGCTCGTAGCGCTCCGTGAGGCACCAGGCGAAGGTGTGGATCGTGCGGAACACGCGCCGCATCCGCGTCCAACGGCCGGCGCGCCCCCAAAGGAGCTCGTGGTTCTGCGCGAGCACCCGGCGGACCTCGCCCAGCGCGAGGAAGAAGCCGAGCGCGGAGCACGCGAGGACCGGGGGTTTCAGCCACTCGGGCACGGCGCGCACGGCGAAGAGATGGAAGCGGTACCAGAACACGCCCGTGAAGTGCAGACGGCGCAGGAGCCGCCGCAAAAGGTTCTCGGGGAGGACGCGCGCCCCGTTCGGCGCGCGCGCGGCGACCTTCAAGGCACGCTCTCCAGTCGCGCTCCGATGACCGCGCGCGCGATGCGCAGGCTGTCCGCGAGGGGGCGGAAGTGGCTGGTGCAGCGGCCGTCGGCGAAGCCGAGCTCCACCGGCGTGACGTGCACCCGGAAGCCGCGCCGCGTCGCGCGGACGAGCACGGCGCTCTCCGCGTCGAAGCCCGTCTCCGCCATGTCCACCCCCTCGATCAAGCGCTTCCCGTAGAAGCGAAAGCCCGTCTGGACGTCCGAGATCGACTGGCCCGCCGCCAGCGAGATCAAGTGGGACGAGACGCGGTTCGACACGCGCCGCACGCGGCCCATGTGTGCGAACAGGTGATCGCGTACGCCGAGGACGAGGTCCGCGCCGGCCTCCGCTTCGGCGAGGAGCTTCGGGATCTCCTCGGGCAGGTGCTGGCCGTCCGCGTCGACCGTCACCACGCCGTCCACGCCGTCCTGGAGCAGGTGCTCGAACCCGGTGCGCAGCGCGCGGCCCTTGCCGCGGTTCTCGCGGTGGGTGAGGACGAGGACGCCCGCGGCCCGCGCCGCGTCGCCGGTCCCGTCGTCGGAGCCGTCGTCGACGACGATCACGTGCGCGAGCACGGCGAGCGTGCGACGCACGACGTCCGCGATGCTGTGGACGGCTTGGAAGGCGGGGATCACGGCGGCCACTCTCACGGCTCGAGTCCCTCGAGCACGAGCCATGCGGCCGCTCCGCCAGCCGAGAGGCTCGAGACCAGGATGCGGCGCGCAGGCTCGAGCGGAGAGCCGTCGTGCGGAACGACGCCGAGCTCCGGGTCGGGCCGCTCGAAGCCGGGTGCGGCGGCCCACGTCTCGGCGCCAAGCGCGAGCAGCGCGGCGGCGAGGAATCCGCCGCCGTACTCGCCCGTCACCGATTTCGGAGCCAGGATCGGCGGAAGGCGATCGTCCCCGTAGAACGCGCGCAGCGTGAGCGCTTCGATCCGGTCGCCGCGGCGGCTGCCGTTCGCGCCCGAGACGATGCGATCGAACGAGCGCGGGTCGACGTCCGCTCGCTCGAGGCCGGCGGCGAGGCGCTGCGCCAGCACCTCGAAGCCGTCGCCCCAGTCGGTGCCGGACGCCGTCTTGTCGTTCGCGCGCACCGAGGCGCGCACGCGCGCGACGAGCGGCGCTCCCCGCGCCCGCGCGGCCGACTCCTCCTCGAGCACCCACACCGTCGCTCCCTCCGAGACGAGGAAGCCCGCGCGCCGCGCGTCGAGGACGCGCGCGACCTCGGGCTCGCCCGCCGCCTCCGGCCGCGCCAACGCGCGGAAGCGGTCGAGCACCGCGTGCTGGATCGCGCTCACTTCGTCCACGACGCCGACCAGGACGCGCGCGGCGCGCCCGCGGGCGACGAGGTCCGCGCCGCGCGCCACGGCGAGGCACCCGCTCGCCTCGCGCTGGGAGACGGTGTAGTTGGGACCGCGCGCGCCGAACGCGAGGGCCATCTGTCCGGCGTGCGCGCTGGCGACGGTCTCCATGAACAGGAAGGGCGAGATGGCGAGCGGACCGGGTGCGTGGACCTGCTCCAGGAGACGCGCGGTGCAGCCCGTCGAGCCGAACGCGGTTCCGAGGCACACGCCGGCATCCGCTCCGGCGAAGCGCTCCCGCGTGAAGCCGGCCGCGTCGAGCGCCATCGCTCCCGCGCACACGGCCATGCGGCTCGACGGGCTCATGCGCCGCGCGTCCTTCGACGCGAGCCAGGGCTCGAAGGCGTTGGGCGGCAGGAGTCCCGCGCTGCGCGCCGAACCCTCGACGTGGTAGCCCGCCGAGCGGTCGACCTCGGAGAAGGGCGCGCGACCCGCGCGCAGGCTGGCGGACAGCGCCGCCGCGCCCGGGCCGGCGGGTCCCACCGTTCCGAGCCCCGTCACCACCACGGAGGTCGTCACCCGCGGGCTCCCGGAGCTTGGCTTCGCCGCAGGACGAGCGCCGCGTTGGCGCCGCCGAAGGCGAGGTTGACGGAGAGCGCGAGGCGGCACGGCTCCACCACGCGCGGGCGTCCGAGCACCAAGTCGACGGGACACTGCTCGTCGAGCGGACCGTCGCCGGGCGTGGGGTGCACGCGGCCGTGGAAGAGGCAGCACGCGGTCGCCACCGCCTCCAGGGCGCCGCACGCGCCGAGCAGATGGCCGACCGCGCCCTTGGTCGACGTCAGTGGGATCGCTCCCGCGCGCTCGCCGAAGACCTGACGCAACGCGTTCCACTCCGCGTCGTCGTTGTGGGGCGTGCCGGTTCCGTGGGCGTTGACGAAGTCGATCTCGTGCGGACCGACTCCGGCATCGTCGAGGGCGATCTGCATGGCGCGCGCGGCGCCCGATCCCGCGGGATCGGGCGCCGTCATGTGGAACGCGTCGCAGGAGCTGCCGGTGCCAGCCAGCTCGACCGCGAAGCGCGCGCCGCGGGCCTTTGCATGCTCGAAGGTCTCGAGGACCAGCACACCCGCTCCCTCGCCGAGCGAGAGGCCCGCGCGGTCCTTGCGAAAGGGACGCGCGGGCATCTGATCGACGGCGCGCAGCGCGTTGAAGCCTCCGTAGGTCAGCTCGCACAGGCTGTCCGAGCCTCCGGCGAGCGCGACCTCGATCTCGCCGGAGCGCAGACCGAGCACGGCGGCTTCGATGGCCATGGTCGCGGCTGCGCACGCGGAGGCGATCGTCTCCACCGGTCCGTCGATTCCGAACGTGCGCGCGAGCGCCTCGGAGGGACCGCACACCGGCTGCGCGCTCAACCGGCTGAAGTGCCTGGGGACGCGCTCGCCCGGCTCGACTCGGAGCAGGTCCAGCAGCACGCGTTCGCCCTCGAGCGTTCCGCCGGTGCTCGATCCGAAGAACACTCCCGCGCCGGCGAGCAGCGCCGCGGACGCGGGACTCGCCAAGCCCGCGTCGCCGAGCGCCTCGCTGGCTGCCTCGAGCGCGAAGCGGTCGGTGCGCGTCAGGCGCGCACGGCCGCGTCCGCGCGCGAACGCCGCCGCGCGCAGGGCGGACTCCCGCGGAACCTGCCCGCCGACGCTCGTGCGGTGCGCGGTCGGATCGAACACGTCCACGGCGCCGATCGCGGCCTCGCCGCTCGACAAGCCGCGCCAGAGCGCGTCGACCCCCAGGCCATAGGCACTGACGGCTCCCACGCCCGTGACGACGATGCGCCTCATGCTAGCCGCGGGGCTTCTCGAGCGAGCCCCTCACGAACTCCGCCAGGGAGCCCACGGACTCGAAGGCCTCGCGCTCGAAGCCGTTGTCGGCGATCTTCAGGCCGAACTCCTGCTCGAGGCCGAGCATCAGCTCGAGCACGTCCACGGAATCCAGACCGAGCTCCACGCCGAGCGCCGCGTCGTCGCGAATCTCCGCCGGTTCGAGTCCTTCGATGAAGAGTCGCTCGACGATCAAACGCTTGATTCGAGCGCGGATGTCCTCGACGTCGGTCGTCATCTCAGTTGCGGGTGCCGGTGGGGAGAGCGGAGAGCGGCGGAGCCATGGTCGGCGCGCGGTCGAAGCGCTCCCCTCAGGGCGACGAGGGCGTAGAAGACTTCCAGCCGCAGACGGGTGAGCGGACCCGGCCGATCCTCTCCGGCCAGCGCGGCCGTCAGCGCCCGCGCGCCCGCCGGCCAGGCCTCGGGGTGGAAGAGCAACTCGCGGAACGCCGGCCGATAGAATCCCTGGACCAGACGCCGGAAGAAACGATAGCGCGCGCGCTGGCGGCGGTGGAACGCTCGGAAGTGCGCGGCGCGCGGACCGCCGGCGCAGAGGCTCCGCTCCACCGCGTCGGCGGCTTCGACTCCCGAGCTCAGGGCGATCTGCACGCCGGTGGAGAAGACGGGGTCCAGGAAGGAGCCGGCGTCCCCGAGGAGCAACCAGTTCGCGCCGCTGTAGGCGCGCGTCGCGTAGGCGAAGTCTCCCTCCCAGCGCGCCGGTCCGATCCGCCGCGCCGCCCCGCCTTCCCGCGCCAACAGCGGAACGCTCGCCATCCAGCGCTCGAGGCACTCCTCGGGGCTCTCGCCGGGCCGCACGGGCTTCTCGGATTCGTCGAAGACGAAGCCGACGCTCGTCCGACCCTGCGGGAGCGGGATCAGCCAGATCCAACCGCCGCTCGCGCGGGTGACGACGCGGATGTCTCCAGCCGCGGGACCCGTCATGCTCGGGATGCCCTCGAAGTGGGCGAAGAGCGCCGTCTTCCGGAGCTCGGCGTCGGGCACGCGCAGGCCGAGCTCGCGAGCGAGGATCCCCCGCCTGCCCGAGGCGTCGAGGACGACCCTCGTCCGCACCGAGGCTTCGCGTCCGCGCTCGTCGCGATGGCGCACCCGCGGACCGTCGCGCTCGAAGTCCACGCCCGACACGCCGCACTCCGTGCGCACGGTCGCGCCCGACTGCTCGGCCCGTTCGAGGAGCATGGAATCGAATTCGGCGCGCGGAACGTGATAGGTGCGGGGCGCGACGATGCCGGGCCCGTCCGAGAATCCGACGCGCGCCGAACGAGTCCCGCACTCCGACAGGAAGGTCGCGCCGAGCTTCGCCACGAACCCGCTCCGCTCCAGCTCCTCCGTCAAGCCGAGGCGGGCGAACACGGGATTGGAGAGCGGCAAGAGGGACTCACCGATGTGGAAGCGCGGGAAGCGGTCGCGCTCGAGGAGCAGGACGCGGCGCCCCGCGCGGGCGAGGCAAGCCGCCGCCGTCGCTCCCGCGGGGCCGCCACCCATGACGACGACTTCGTATTCCAGGTGCTCCCTCATGAGTCGCGAGTGGGGATTTCGTGTGCACTGGATGCGGACAGCGGAGCTCTTCGAGCCCTGCCGAACGAGCGGGGCCGCATCATATGATGGGGGCGATGGAGCGCCCACCCCTACGCGCTGCGCCGGATCCGATCCTGCGCGCGTTCCTCGAGCTCTGGGCCGCGGACCCGATGCGGGAGGTGGCCGTCGGTCCGGGCCTGTGCGTGCGCCGGCAGGACGTGGAGGAAGGGATGCGGTGCGCGTCGCGTGCGCTGGACGGCCTGCGGCTCGCCCTGGGAGCGGTGATCGGCCTCCAGGTCGATCCGGGACCGAGCTTCCTGACGGCTTACTTGGCGTGCCGGCGCGCGGGGCTGTGCGTCTTGCCCCTGGACGCGAGCGTTCCGCGTGGCGAGCAGTTGCGCGTCGCCCTGCACCTGGGAGCGTGCGCGATCTGGCGTCCCGGCGCGTTCGACTCCGCGTCCGTCCTCGGCGGGATCGAGCCCCTGCGCGGCCGGCGCACGCTGCCCGAGACCGCCTGCTTGAAGCTCACCTCGGGCAGCACCGGCGATCCGGTCGGGATCGCCGTGTCGGCGCAGGCGCTCTTCACGGACGGCGACGTCCTGGTCCGGTCGATGGGGCTCACTGCGGCGGACCGGTTCCTGTGCGCGGTTCCCATGTCGCACTCCTATGGCTTGTCCGTGCTCGCCACGCCGGCGTGGATCCTGGGCGCGACCCTGGTGTTCCCCGCGCAAGAGGATCTGCTCGAGATCGCCGAGCGCTTCGAGGCCACGTTCTTCCCCAGCGTGCCTTCCTGGTTCGAGGCCCGCCTGAGGGTGTCGAACGACGCTCCGCTTCCTCCGTCGCTGCGGCTGTGCTTGTCCGCCGGCGCACCGCTGCGCCCGGAGACGGCGCGGGCTTGGCGCGAGCGTTTCGGCCTGCCGATCCGGGTGCTGTACGGGTGCAGCGAGTGCGGCGGGATCACCTACGACCGCCGGGGCGATGCCGCGGAACGCGGGAGCGTGGGCACGCCCGTGGAGGGCGTCGAGATCGAGCTCGAACCCGTGCTCGGGGGCGCGGGCGGGCGCGTCGTCGTGCGTTCACCGGCCGTGGCGACGCGATACGTGCCGTCGCAGCCGGGGAACGGCGCGCGCCTCGGCCACGGCGCCTTTCGCTCCGACGACCTGGCGCGCTTCGCCAACGGCGAGCTCTGGCTGTGCGGACGCCAGAGCGACTGGATCAACGTCAAGGGCAAGAAGGTCAACCCGCGCGAGGTCGAGGGCGTGTTGGCGGAGCTCCCCGGGGTGATCGAGGTCGCGGTCCTGAGCCAACCCCTCCCGACGGGTCAGGGTGAGAGCGTGCGCGCGGTGATCGCCTGCGCCGAGGGGAGATTGCGCTACCGCGACGTGGTCCTATGGTGTCGCACCCGTCTCGCCCCCCACAAGGTCCCGCGCAAGATCGCCTTCGTTCGCGAGATCCCGCGCACGGTGCGCGGTAAGTTGGATCGAAGGGCTCTGCTCTCCCTGTGATCCGTTCCGTCGTTCCCCCTCCCGGAGGAGTCATGCAGCGTTTCCTCGCAACCGTGTTGCTCCCGCTCGTCGCGCTCGGCGCCCTCTCGGCCTGTCGCGCGTCGCCCCTCGTGGTGCCCGACCCGATCGTCTTGGAGGAGCCACGCAGTGACGTGCGCGAGGTCATCCTGCGCGCCATGGCCACGCGCGGTTGGCGCCTCAAGGGCGAAGAGGGCAACACGATCCAGGCGCAGCTCGCCGTGCGTTCGCACGTCGGCGTCGTGGACATCACGTACACCAAGACGGAGATCGAGTTCAACCACGTGTCCAGCGCGAACCTCGACGAGTCCGTCTCGGAGTCGGGCGAGAAGCGCATCCACTCGAACTACAACACCTGGCTCGCCAACCTGCGCACGGACATCGAGCTCGAGTTCGGACTGGTTCCGCCCGACGCCGGCGCGGGTTCCTGAGCCCGGTGAGCGGCCGCCTGGCGCTCGCGTTCGCAGCGCTGCTTGCCTGCGCGTCGGGCTGCCGCGCCTTCGGGCCTCCGGGGCAAGAGCTCGTCCCACTCCTCGAGCCCGCGGCCGCGGCGCGCGGCGCCTTGCGCAAGACGGCCTGGTCGCGGATCGAGTCCCGGTGGTTCTCGGGCGAGTTCAGGACCTTGGTCGTGCAGGGAGAGCAGCCGACGCGCATCCGCCTCCAGCTCCTGCCCGACCTGGGCGGCAAGGTGCTCGACCTGGTCGTCACGCCCGCGGAGACCGCCGGCTACTGGCCGCACACGGGCGCGTCCTTTCGCGAGCGCTACGGGAGGGACCTGCCGGCTCCGCCGCGCGGTCTGATCGGCTTCCTGGCGGTGAGCCTGCTCGAGAACGCGACGCCGCTCGGCTTCGATCGGGTGCGCGGCATGCGCCGCTGCGACGGCGGGTACGCGCTCGAGCTCGAACCCGCGATCGAGGGCGACCACACCCACATCGAGGTTCGCATCGCCGCCGACGGCGCGCTCGAAAGCCGCCACTACACGCACCGCGGCGTGAGCTGGCGCGAGGTCTTCGAGCCGGAGCACCGGTTCGAAGCGCAGGACTTCGACTGGGTGCTCTCCGAAGAGACGACACAGGCCCTCGCGGCTCCTCCCGACTCCCTCTTCGAGCTGGAGCTCCCGCCGGGGCGAGAGCCGTGATCGAGTCGGCCCTGTCCGCGGGCGCGCGCGCGGTCGCGCGGCATCCGCGCCCGATCGCGGTGGGACTCGTGCTCGTGACCGCCGGGTCGCTCTTCGGGCTCGCCCAGATCGAGATCGATCCCGACGTGGCCTCGCTGTTCCCGGAGGGGAACGAGGTGGTCGAGCTGTTCGAACGCGCTGCGGCGGGGGAGGAGGCCGCGCGCAGCATGTTCCTGATCCTGCGCGGGGAGGACCTCGAGCCGCGTCTCGAGGAGCTCCTGTCCGAGCTCGCGGCCTCGCCGTACCTGGACGAAGTCGCCGGGCGCAAGGTCGACTTCGCCGCGGAGCTCGCCGCGCGCGCGGCCTCGGCCCCTTTGTGGTACCTGTCCGATTCGGACCTGGACCGACTCGAGCGCCTTTTGCGCGGCGAGGGGCGCGTGGAGGCGCTGCGCGAGAGCCGCGAGCTCCTGGCCGAGGATCCGCTCGCCGGCAGGGAGATCGTGCTGCGCGACCCGCTCGGCTTGCGCTGGTTCTTCGACGGCGCCGCCCGACCTCCGCTGCCCGGGAGCTTCGACGCGCAATCGCCCTACCTGCTGCTCGAGGACGGCCGCACCGCGTTCGTGCGCGTGAAAGGCAAGGAGGATCCGTTCGACGTCGAGTTCTCCCGCGCGCTCCTCGGCGACGTCGAAGCGCGCCTCGACGGCGTCGACTTCCAGGCGGTGGGGGGCTACGCCGTCGCGCGCGAAGACGCGGCGCGCATCAAGGGTGATCTGGTCAGCTCGCTGTGCTGGTCGATCCCCGCGATCCTCGTGTTCCTGTGCCTCTCGACGCAGAGTTTCCTGCGCCCGCACCTGTACCTGTTCCCCGTCGCCCTCGCCCTGGTCTGGACGCTCGGCCTCGGCGGCTTCGTGCTCGGACCGCTCACGCCCTTGGCGGTGAGCTCGGCGGCTATCCTCATGGGACTGGGCGTCGACTACCCCATCCACTACCTGGGACGCTTCGGCGAGGAGCGCGCGCGCTCGCCGCTCGTGCGCGCGTTGGAGCGGACCCACGGCGCGACGGGGCGCGCCCTGCTGGGGAGCATGGCGACGACCGCGGCCGCGTTCCTGTCCATCACCTTCGGCCCCTTCGCGGGCTTGCGCAGCTTGGGCCTCTTGCTCGCCCTGGGCCTCTTGCTCGCCCTGCTCGCGACCTGGATCGTGCTTCCACTGCTCGTGCGCGCCTTCGATCCGAAGGTCGCGAGCGAGCCGACCGGATGGGTGATTCGCCTCTTCGCGCGCATCGCGCGCTCGCGTTGCGCTCGGTGCATGGGATTCGGCCTGGTCGCACTCGCCGTCGGCGGCTGGACGCTCGCGCTCGTCCGCGGCATCACTTTCGACGCCGATCCCCGGCACTTGCGGCCCTCGGAGGCGCAAGCGATCGCGGGAGCGCGCGAGCTCGAACGCGAGCTCGGCTTCGCGCCCCTCGGAGTGACCGTGCTCGTCGACGGCGAGGAGCCGCTCGAGGTGCTCGACCGCGCGGCGCGCTCGCTCGAGGCCGCGGGCTCGGTCGTCTTCTCCCAGGGTCCGCACCGCACGCGGCCCTCGGCCGAGCGGGCGCGGCGAGTGGGGCTCTTCCGCGAGAGGACGCGCGGCTGGGTCGACGACGCGCTCGTCGACATGCAGGCGCAGGGCTTCGAGAGCGCGCCCTTCCGCGCGGGTCTCGAGGCGTTGGAGGAGCGCTTCGCGGCCGAGCCCGTGATCCCCCCGGACGAAGGGCAGATCGAGTGGCGCGGGCAGACGTTCTGGAAGGCCACGCTCCATCCTCCGCGGAGCTTCGAGTCGCGCGAGGAGCGCGAGGGCTTCGTGGAGGACGTGCGCGCCCGCTTGGGAGTGCCGGCGCGCTTCGTCGACTCGCGCTCGGTGATCGACGAGCTCGGACCCCTCTTGGCCTCGGAGCTTCAAAGCTCGCTCGTCGCCTGCATCGCGGTCATCGCGCTGCTCGTCGTCGCGAGCATCGGATCCGTGCGCGACGGTCTCGTCGCCCTGCTGCCCGTGGCGTGCGGCCTCGGGATCACGATCGGCGTCATCTCCCTGTTCGACGTCGCCATCCATCCGGGCAACCTCCTGGCGCTGCCGCTGGTCCTCGGGCTGGGCGTGGACCAGGGAATCCACATGGTGCGCCGCGCGCGCGAGAGCGGCGCCGACGAGGGCGCGAGCGCGACGGCGATCACGACGACGGGCATCGGCGTCTGGCGCGCGAGCGTGACGACGGCGCTCGGGTTCGGTTCCCTGGTGACGGCTTCCAGTCCGGCCATCGCATCCCTCGGAGCGATCGTGTTGGTGGGAACGCTCGCGTGCTTCCTGGTCTCGATGATCCTCGTACCGATCGCCTCGCAGAGGAAACGCCCATGTCTAGCGTCGTGAAATGGATGCTCGTCCTGATCTCCTTGCTGGGCGCGGCGGGTGAGGGGCTCGAGGGGCCGGAGCTCGAGGCCGCGCGCGCGGTCGTCGAGTCGCTCGGGAAGCGACTCGAGAAGGTCGAACGCATTCGCGCCGACTACGAGCAGCGCCAGACTTCGCTCTTGCTCGACGAGCCGTTGATCTCGCGCGGGCGCCTGCACCTGCGGGCCGAGCCGGGCTGCCTCGTGCTCGAGCTCTCCGAGCCGCGCGCCGTCGTGATCCGCTCGGACGCGACCTCGCACCAGATCTACCATCCCGACCTGAAACGGGCCGAGCGCTACCTGTTCGAGTCGAACGAGACGGCCAAGGCCTTGCTCGCCTGCTTCACGGGCAGCGTGAGCCGGATCGAGGAAGCCTTCGTCTTCGTCGCGATCGAATCCACCGACGCGACGACGACGATCGACGTGCGACCGCGCGACGAGCGCATCCGCGCCTTCCTCGCCCGCTTGCGCCTGACGGTGCGCAAGAGCGATGCCGCGCTCGTGGGCGTCTCCTACGAAAATCGCGACGGGGAAGAGGTCTCCATGCGTCTCTCGGCGATCGAATTCGACCCGGAGGTCGCGCCCCCCGACGTCTTCGATCGCCCGCTGCCCAAGGACGTGCGCGTCATCGTGCACCGCGTGGAGACGGCGAAGGAGTAGGCGCCGTCGGCGCTCAGGGCTCGAGTTCGCGGGCGGCGCGCACGCCCAGGTAGTTCTGGCGCTCGCCGGGGGAGTGCTTGTGGCGGTAGGCCGAACGGATCTCGTCCGCCGTGTGTCGGAAGCTCCCGCCGCGAGCCGCGCGCTTGTCCGGCGCAGGGACTCTGCGCTCGCCGGTGAGCGGCTCGGGCAAGTAGGCCGAATAGGCAGCGAAACCGTCCTTGCACCACTCGGAGACGTTCCCGGCCACGTGGTGCAAGCCGAAGGCATTCGGGGCCAACGCATCCACGGCCGCGTGCACCAGGTAGCCGTCGTCGAGCCGACGCTCGTAGGTCCAGCCCTCCGGACCGCCGTTCGTGCGCGCGAACTCGTCGGCGAGGTTCGCCTTCCCGTTCAGCGAGTTGGAACGCTCGCCGGTCCACCAAGGCGCGCCCTGCCGAGCCCGCGCGGCGTACTCCCAGCGGGCCTCGCTCGGGAGCGTGAGCCCGAGCTGCCACAGAACGCGGTCGGCTTCGAACCAAGTGACGTTCTCGACCGGGTTCAGGAGGCTGCGGCTCTGACCCGACTCCTTCTGGATGGGGCCGTAGCGGCTCGGGTTGCGGCCCGTCGCGCGCTCCCACTGACCCTGGGTGACCTCGTACTTGCCGATGAAGAACGGCGCGAGGTAGACCTCGTGGATCGGACCCTCGTCGGAGAAAGCGAGGTCGGTGACGTTGGCGTCGGAAGCGATCTTGTCGCGGTCGGGCAGCTCAGCGCCATTTCGCGCCGCGCCGCCCGGCAACAGGACGAAGACGATGCCGTCCTGGTCACCGAGCTTCCACTCTCCCGAGGCCACCACGGGCACGGAGCCGGTCGGGACGTGGGCGAACTCCCACAGCCCGCTCGCGTTGCGCGCGAGGGGCACGAGGCCAACTTGCGGGCGAACGAGCAGGCCGCCGTAGAGCGGGCACTCCGCCGCGTCGGAGATCGAGCGGATGGCTTCGTCCCAGCGTTCGCGGTAGCGCTCGACGCTCTCGGCCTCGATCGTCCGCGCGAGGGCGATGCGGTCGCGCACGCTCGCGAGGGCGCCGTCGGTCTCGTCCGTGAAGGCCTCGAGGTTCCCGATCAGTTCGGCCAGGAGATCGTGGTGCCACTGCTCCTTGGGCGAATCGAATTCCCAGCGGCGAAAGGCCGCGATCTCGCCGGAGAGCGCGCCGTATTCGAGCTCCAGGGCATCGCGTTCGGCGCGCTTCTCGACGAGCTCGTTCTGGAGCTGGACGGTCGGCTGGTTCGCTTCGAGCTCCGAGATGACCGCGCCGAGCGCGATGCGTCGATCCGCGAGACGCACGAGCTCGTCGGCGCGCGGATGCGACGCGCGATCCGCCGCGAGCTCCTCCGCGCGACGCCCTCTCGCCCCCATGCGCAGCGCTGCGAGTTGCTGCTCGTGCTCGCCCAAGCGCCCGGCGAGCTCCTCCGCCGAAGCCAACCAGGTCTCGAGCTCCGGGATCCGCTCGGGCACGGCGGGCCACAGATCGTCCGCCCGGGCGAGCATCTGCTCGAGGCGCTTCGCGTCGGCGAGCCGCAAGATCTCGTCGCGCTGCCGTTCGACGAGCGTCTTCTCATGGACGGCCCGGTCCTTGTCCTGGACGGCGACCTCGGCGATCTCCACCGCCTCCTGCTTGTCGCTGGCGAGCGTCTGGTTGTTCTCCGCCAGCGAGACGTTCGAGACGACGAGCCCGAGCAGCACCACGCCGACCGTGGCGAGGATGCTCCCCGCGGCCATGCGGTTGCGCTTGACCCACTTCTTGAACTCGGCGACGGGGCCGGTCTCGTAGGCCTTCACGACGCGCCCCTCGAGGAACGCGCGCAGGTCCTGAGCGATCTCGGTCGTGGTCGCGTAGCGCTCCGAGACCTCGCGCGCCATGGCCTTCTCGCAGATCGCGACCAGCTCCGCCGGCGGGCGCGGCGTCGCTTCGTCGAGCGGCTTCGGAGGGCCGGCGATCACCTTGCGCCAGACGTCCATGCCCGACATCGGCTTGCCCGGCTCGAGGTACGGCGCGTGGCGCGCGAGCAGGTGATAGAGCATCGCCCCGATGGAGTAAGCGTCGGTGTGCGTACCGATCTCCTCCAGCGTTCCGCGCGCCTGCTCCGGCGCCATGTAAGCGGGCGTCCCGATGACGTCGCCGTCCATCGTGCGCAGCTCGTCCGCCTGATGCACCGATCCCTTGCGGTCGGTCTCGACGATGCTCTGCTCGGGCTCGGCGCTGGGGCGGATGTCGCGCACCTCGCGCTTGCCGATCACGCGCGCGAGGCCCCAGTCCATGACGTAGGTCTCGCCGAAACGGCCGACCATCACGTTCGCGGGCTTGAGGTCGCGGTGCAGGACCTTCTTGCTGTGTGCGTACGACATCGCGTCGCACACGGTCAGGAGCACGTTGAGGGCGCGCGTCATGTTCCAGCCCTCGCGCTCGGCCCACACGAGCTCGTAGATCTTGAGCAGATCGCGCCCGCGCACGAGCCGCATCGTGAAGTAGCAGCGACCCTGCTCGTCGACGCCGAGCTCGTACACCGGGACGATGCCGGGGTGGTCGAGCTGGCCCGTGACCTGCGCCTCCTCGAGGAAGCGCGAGAGGATGCTGTCCACGACCGAGGAGCCCTCGCGCACGTCCACCTGACGTTCGGCGTGGATGACCTTCATGGCCAGGTTGCGCCGCAGGTTGGGATCCCAGACCTTGAGGATCGCTCCCATCCCGCCGCGCGCGACCTCGCCGCAGAAGCTGTAATGGTGTCCGCGCGCCCCGCGCGAGGACAGGAGCCGTTCGACCAGGTGGTCGTCGGACTTCGTCGCCTCCCACTTGGCGTCCTCGAGCGCGTCCCGGCCGTGGCGGATGAGCAGGGTCTTCGTGAGTGTTGCCGAGCCGCCGGGGGTTTCCTCGAAGGCCTTCTCGAAGACCTTCCAGCGCTCGTGGAGCTCGCGCAGCTCGCTCGCCAGCCCCGGGTGCTCCGCGCACAGCTCGTCGAGGCTCGGAACGGCTCCGCTCTCACGCGCGAGCAAGTAGTCCGAGAAGACGGCGCGGGCTTCGGAGCTGGGGCTCCTTTCCGCGCCCTCGGCTCCCCGGATGAGCATCGTGGCCACGAGCGAGCGCTCGCCCAACTTCTCGGTGCAGACCGTCTCGAGCAGAGACCAGTCCCGATTCAGGCGGCGCAGGTCGGCGGCGAGCTCCGGATTCCGGCGACACACTTCCTCGAAGTCGACCGACTCGCCGCGCTCGCGCTGGAGCACGAAGCCCGCGAACGCCTCCTCGGCTTGGAGCGAAGGGCGCTTCTCCGAATCGGTCATGCGACGCGCTCGGGGAATCGCGTCAGCGATCCGCGCGCTCCTCTCTGGTCGTGGATCCCATACGAGCTCGAGGGGGCGCTGACACGAGTCCTACTCGTCGGCGTCCTTCACCCGCGGTTTGGCCGGGGCGTCCTCTTCGGCGGTCGCCTCGGCCACCGCGTGGACGAGCTTCACGCTCGCTTTCTGCAGCGCGTTGGAGACGGCCGGCGATCCCGTCTTCGCGAAGCTCGATCCCATTCCCATGAGATCGAGATAGGGATCCGTCGCGCTCCGGAAGGCCTTGCCCGACACGATCCGGTACTGCCCGCGCTCCTCGATGTCGGGACCGATCTGACGACCCGACTCGTCGTACACGACACCGCCCACCCGCGCCGTCGCGACGAGATAGCGGCTGAAGAACTTCCACATGACCCAGTCGATCATGCCGAGGTCGTCCTTGGACTCGACGGTCACCTCCGCGACCGAGAGCTCGAGTCGGTAGTCGGCATCCTCAGACACCGGCTCGAAGTGTCCACTCGACCGCATGGCGACTTCGATGGTGCGGCGAAAGCGCTCGATGGGGGCTCGATCCTGGGATCCTCCGCCGCGAGCCATCAAGTCATCGGGCAGGACGTCGTCGGGTTGGGTCGGGGCGGCGACGACCTGGATGCGCGTGCGCTGCGATTCCCGCTCGATACGCGCGACGCGGGGCAGCGCGCCCACGGCATCCAGCTCCGCCGGCGCACGGCAGGCGGCAGCGAGCGCGAGCGCCGGGAAGGCGAGTCGAAGCGTCCGGAAAGCGAGGGTGGGCTGGCGCATGGGCGCGTGCGCGATCTCCGATGGGGCACGGCCTCGAGCGGCCGAGCGTCGCGGGAGTATAGGAGCAGCCCTCTGCCGAGATCCACGCTCCGAAGCGGGACGCGCCCGAGCCAGGCGCCGAGGAAAAGCAAACGACCGCGTCCTTGGGCGCGGTCGTCTGAAGGGACCGAAGAGGAGCAGGAGCGGCGGTCCCTTGGGAGAGGTCAGGCGGAGGAGTCCTCAGCCTTTGCGCCTTCGGCCAAGGCGCTCGACCTGTAGCTCAGGAGGAACAGGACGGTAATGGCGACCCATACCGCGAAGAGAAACAACCCCCCTTTGATCATCACGGTCAACATGGACCGCTCCTCGCGAATGGCGCTGTGCTGTTCATCGGCCCTGAATCCGAAATCGATTCCAAGAGGTGAGCCTTTTTTTTCGGAGCTCCGAACGCATTCCCTCTGCAGGGAAAACGCAAGACGGCGGGAAGGAGGTGCAACCGCCGGCTCTTTTTCGCGTCCGGAGCACATGGATGCGTACGCGGAGCAGCACGACGGGCGTTGCTTGGAACCTGCATTGGACGCCGGCACGGGGGCTCGCGCGGGAGGTGCAGCGGGGCGCCCGCGGCGAGCCTTCCCCGACCCCTCCGTGATGGGGCCTCGGGAGCTCTTGCGACGGGTGGCGCGGAGCGCCGGTTCCCCCCCCGGCCCCGCTGCAGCGGAGGGAGACGCGGAGGGAGACGCTTTGGGAGCTGCGCGGGGGAGGCGACCTCTGTGCGGCGAGGATCTCGCTCGCATCGCCCGCTCGACACCCGCCGAGCTCGTCGTGCGCTTCGGCATCCCGCCGGCGGGGGCGGTGCGGCTCGCCTGCGCCTTCGAGCTCGGGCGCCGCGCGGGGAGCGCCGAGCGTCCCTCGGCTCCGGCCTGTCACTCGGCGGAGGCGGTGCACGCGGTCGTGGCCGAAGAGCTCGCGGGACGGGAGCGCGAGCGCTTCCTCGTGCTGCTCCTCGACGGCAAGCATCGCCTGCAGCGCGTGGAACAGGTCAGCGAAGGCACGCTCACCACCTCGCTCGTCCATCCGCGGGAGGTCTTTCGCGCGGCGATCCGCGAGGCCGCCGCGGCGGTGATCGCGGTCCACAACCACCCGAGCGGAGATCCCGAGCCCTCCGCCGAAGACTTGGAGGTCACGCGCCGCCTGCGCCGGGCCGGATGCCTGCTCGGCATCCCTCTGCTCGATCACGTCGTCGTCGGCGGCGGTCGCTACGTGTCGCTGCGCGAGCGGCTGTGGTAGTGCGCGGCGCACAGCGCGAGCGCGGTCTCGGCCGCCGTCTCGACGCGCAGCACGTTCGGGTGCACGCAGACGCTCTGGGCGCCGAGGGCCGCGAGGACGTCCCGCTCCTCGCGGGAGAAGCCGCCCTCGGGACCCACGACCAGCTCGAGCGGTGTCTCGCGCGTAGAACGAACGGGGCCCGAAGTCGCGAGCCAATCCACCAAGTGCTTCCGAGCCATCGGATCGAGGACGAGCGGCGCGCTGCGCGAGAGCTCGGTGCGCGACTCGGTGCTCGACTCGGTGCTCGACGATGGATCGCGCGCGAGTGCGCAAAGCTCGGTGGGCTCGCGGATCTCCGGCAGCCACAGCCGGCCGCACTGCTTGCACGCGCTCTCCGCGATCTTGACCAGCCGCGCGCGGCGCCGGCCCGCGGGCAGCGGCTCGGGTCCGCGCGCAGCGCAGACGAGCGGAACGACTGCCGCCGCTCCCAGTTGCACGAGCCGGTCGAGCATCGGCTCCGCGCGAGCGGACCGCGGCCAGCTCACGAGCACCTCGATCCACGGCAGGGAAGCACCGGCCGCGCCCGGAGGGGGTTCGGCGCGCACCGGACCGGTCGCTTCGAGCTCGGGCTCGCGGCCGGAAACGCCCGCGATCCGCAGCGGCCAAGCATTTCCGCGCCCGTCGAGTCCCAGGATCTCGTCGCCGGTCGAGAGGCGCAGGACGCGCAGGACGTGGAGGGCCTCCTCGCGCTGGAGGCGCGGCGGACCCTCGGGGGGGGCGCGTTCCAGGAAGAAGCGTCGCGCGGCCATGGGCGTCGTCCGGGTGGGTCGGGCGGGCGCTCGCCTGCGCCACTGCGGGCATTTGTAGCAGGACGGGGGTCCTGGACTAGGTACGTTGGCCGGTCCCGGCTCGCGCTCTCCCGGCGCGGGGTCCCCGAAGCGAGAATGCACCCAACCGACCCGGCTTCACTGCCTCTCGCGCGACCCCAGATCTCCCTCGGCGAGCCGAGGCGGCGACCTCTCCTCCATGGATCCGAGCTATTGGCTGCGCATCGATTCCGGTGATCGCCGGGGCGAGAGGGTTTCCATCCCCGCCGCAGGTTTGGTCCTCGGTCGCAGCGGCGAAGCTGATGTGGTGCTCGACGACCGCTCGGTCTCCAACCGTCACGCGCGGCTCGAAGTGGGCCGAGACGGCGTGCGCGTCCAGGACCTCGGAAGTCGCAACGGTACGCGCGTCGGCTCCGAGCGGCTCCACGGCGACCACCTGCTCGCCCACGGGGACCGGCTGCGCTTCGGACACGTCACCTGCACGTTCCAAGACGGCGCCCTGGCGCAGACGGCGGACTCTGGAGACGACCTCCATCACCTCGAGCCCGCAGAGCTCCCTCCGCCCCGGCGAATCGGGCCGCGAGTCGGGATCGCCGTCGTGCTCGTGCTCCTGACGGCGTTCGTCGTTCGGAGCCTCGTTCCGCGCTGGTCGGGGACGAACGAGGGGACGGCGGGGACAAGAGCTCCGGAGCCGGTCGAGGGCGACCTGCTCGCGGCCGGGTCGTTCGAAGCCGAGCACGCGCTCGCTCCGTGGGTCCAAGCCGAATCACGTCCGTTCGTCCCGGGCCGGCCTTTCACGCGCTCGGGCGAGATCGGGATCGGCGCCGGCCTGACCGCGGACGAGAGGGTCGAGCTCCGCTCCGCGCCGGTGCGCGTGCGCGCGGGCGTGACGCTCGAGGCGCGCTCCTTCGTGCGCCTCGACCCCGGAGTCGGCGCGAGTCAGGCGATCGTGCTCGAGCACTCCGCCGGCGACCGCCCGCCGCTCGTGCTCCACGGCGCGCGGAGCCGCGGGTCCTCCGGGGAGTCGGCGGCTCCAGCCGAGGGGCGGTTCGCGCCGCTCGTTTCGGTCGCACGCGTCCTCCCGGGCTACGACGCCGCGCGCTTCGCGCTCTTCGCCGCGGCGGACGTCGCGGGCTCGCTCGCCCTGGACGACGTCTCCCTCGCTCCCGTGATCGGGGGGGTCGGCGGGGTCGGCGTCGCCGGCCGCGTCTTCGAGGAGTTCGAGCTCTTGCTCCAGGGCGAGCCGGCCGTCGAAGCGGTGCTCCTGCACATCGAGCGTCCCCTCGTGCTCGCGCTGTCGCTCGCTCCGACGGCGCGCGCGCCGGGTGGGCCTCCCACGCTGACCGAGACGCCGTTCGACGTAGAGGTGACCGACGTCGGGTTCGAGCTCGTCTTCGCGGAGACCGGCACCCTCTCGCTCGTGCTGGACGACGCGCTCGCCGCCGAAGGGCTCGCGACGCGCGGCTCCCAGGGCTTCCGCTCGCGCACCTTCGAGTTCGAGGCGGACGACGTGATCGACCTCGTGGCCGGTGCGAGCCCGCGCCTCCTGCGCCTCGGCTTCGGCGCCGGGACGACCCTGCGCTCGCGACCGCTCTCGGGCTCCGGAGTCGCCGTGACGGCGAGCCCCGTCGCGCGCCTCACGCTCCAACTCGCGTTTCGAGACGAGCGCGCGCGCGCCGGAGACCTGGCCGTGCGTGCGCGGCGCGCCGAGCAGGAGTCGACGCCCGCCGACGCCCTCGCCGTATGGGCGGAGCTCCTCTCCGACTTCCCCTTCGACCGCGCCCTCGTGGCGGAGGCCGTCGAAACGCGTGCACGGCTGGTCGAGGTCGGACTCGCGGAAGTGGCGGAGCTGCGCCGCAATTTCGAGCGTGCGCGCTTCTTCCAGCTCGCCGACATCTATCGCCGCGGCCGCATGATCGCGGAGGACCTGCTCGCTCGTTATGCCGGAAGTGAGGTCGCGGCCGAGCTCGAGGTCCTCCTCGCGGAGATCGACGCGGCGTTCGTCGCGAGCGTCGACGTCGAGCGCGAGCTGGAAGCCGATCGCTTGCGCCGAGTCGCCGCCATCCTGGCGCGCGAGGGCGCCCAGGAGCTCGCCGCCCACGTCCGCGACGAGGTCGCCGGAGACGGGAGCGGGGAGCGATGACGCGCAGCGCAACGGGTATCGACGTGGGCTCGCGCAGCCTCGTCGTGCTGCGCGGGCACCCCCAGGGGAACACCTTCGCGGTCACCGACTTCTGGGCGACGACCACGCGGAGCGACTCGATCCCAGGGGCCTGGTCGGCCGTGCGGCCGCCGTTCCGACCGCGCGCCGCGGCCGTCGGACTGTCGGGGCGCGGAGTGAACATCCGCTACACGCAGGCGCCGCGCCTCGCCGACTGGCAGCTCGAGAAGCTCATGCGCTTCGAGGTCGGCGAGATCGTCGACCAGGCCGGTGAGGAGATGGCTTCGGACTTCAACGTCCTGCCGGAGCTGCCCGAGATCGAGGGCGAGGACATCGTGCTGCTCGCCATGGCGCGCGAGACGCAGCTCGCCGAGCACGCGGCGGGGCTCGAATCGGCCGGGGGGCGCCTGCTCGCCTTCACGCCGAGCGCCATCGCCCTCTACAACGCCTGGCTCCACTACGGGGTGGTGCAGGAGGACACGGTCCTCGTGGCGAACGTCGGCCACGAGAACGTCGAGGTCGTGCTCGTGCGGGGGACGGACCTCTTGTTCGCGCGCAACCTCTCCGGCGGCTCGCGGCTCTTCGACCAAGCCCTCGCCGAGCGCTTCGACGTTTCACTCGAGCGCGCAGAGAAGGTGAAACTCGAGCTCGGCAGTCTCGCGCCGGACGCCGCGAGCGCCGGGGGGAACCGCGAGAAGGCGAGTCGCGCCCTGCAGGGACCGGCGGGTCAGCTCCTGGGTCTGTTGCAGTCGGCCGTGCTGTTCTGCAAGACGCAGCTCAAGCTCTCCGGTCTCGGCGTCGAGCGCGTCGCGCTGTGCGGAGGGGGCGCGGCGCTCGACGGGCTCCCGCGCTTCCTCGAGGGCGCCATGCGCGTGCCGGTCGAGATCTTCGACCCCTTCCGCGTCGTCGACACGAGCAGCCTCGGCGCCGACGCGCGCGAGCTGCTCGAGGAATTCCGGCTCGAGGCCGTGGTCGCGCTCGGTCTCGCGACCGGCGCCACGCGCGACGACGCCTACTCGATCGAGATCCTCCCCCGAGAGGTCGCGCGGCGGCGCGCATTCTGGGGACGAACCGCGTTGCTCCTCGCCGCCGGCGTCCTGTGCGTCCTGTACCTCGGCTACGCGGCCTTCGCGCTGTCGCGCGAGCTGCGCGAGACGCGCGCCGACGTGGCGCAACTCTCGGCGCGCTTCCACCGCGCGCGCGCGGCCGACGTGGAGACGCGCGAGCTCGCAGCGGAGAACGCGCGCCTCGCCGAGCGCGTCTCGAAGCTGTGGCTCACGGCCGGTTCCGGCGAGCAGATCGCTCGCGTGCTCGAGATCGTCGAGCGCGAGCTGCCGGCGGACTTCTGGCTGTCCGAGCTCTCGAGCCGCTACGCGGCCGACCCCGGCCTGCGCATCGAGCGCGGCGACGAGCGGCCCGTGCTCCACCTCGAAGGCCTCGTGCGCGAGGGCACGGAGGCGCCCTCGGCGCTCTTCGAGGCGTTCCTGGAGCGCCTCGGCTCCGGGCTCGCGGGCGCGCGCATCGAGCCGAGCCTGTCGCCCACGGGAGATCGCTTCACGCTCGACTTGTGCATCCTCGCGCCCGAGCCGGCCGAGGTCGTGACCGACGGGGCCCAGGGCTGACGATGGACCTCCACGATCTCTGGCAGGAGAACAAGCGCTTCGTGATCCAGGTCGCCCTGGGCGCGCTGGTGTTCCTGATCGGGCTGTACTCGATCCAAACCGTCTACGGGGATGAGCTCGACCTCGAGCGCGCGAACCGCGTCCGGCTGGAGCGTCAGCTCGCCGAGCCGCGCTTCGAGGCGGCGGACCGGGACGAGGCGCGCGGCGAGAACGAGGCCCTGCGGGAAGTGCTCGCGCGCCTCGCGGGCGCCGTCGCGTTCGAGCCGCGCACCGAGTTCACCGTCCTGGAGTCCACGTCGGCCGTCAACCAGTACCACCGCGCCGTCGCGGCGGTGCGCGACCGCCTGCTCCTCGTGGCCGGGCGCAGCAATCTCTTCGTCGATCGCGACCTCGGGCTCCCCAAGCTCTCGCCGTCGAACGAGGAGGAGATCGCCCGCTACCTCGCGGGACTCGACGCGGTGGAGCGCGCCGTCGGGATCGCCCTGGCGACCGGCGTGGAGCGCGTGGACGAGATCCGCATCCGGCTGGATCCGGCGCTCGCCTCGCGCGACGGTCCGAAGGACGTCGAGCGCACGCGCGTGGAGCTCGAGCTCGCCGGCAGCGGCCTCGCGCTCACGAGCTTCCTGGCGCGGACGCAGAGGAGCGGCGAGAGACCGCTCTCCGTCGAGAGCGTCGAGCTTCGTCCGGCTCCGAAGCGCCGGGGCGAGGCGCGGCTCGCGCTCGTTCTGGCGCTCGTGCGGCTGCACGGAGCCGAGCCGACCGCGAACGGAGGGACGGAGTGAAGCGCCTCTTGCGCAGGGAAGCCGTCGTCCTCTTCGCGACGGCCGCGATCCTGGCGCTCCTGTACGCGCGCCTCGCGCGCGGCGCCGAGACGCTGCGCGGGACGCCAAGGGTCACGAGTCCGGAGCTCGTGCACCACCGCGCCCCCGATCCCCTGCGCGTCCTTCCGTCGCGCAGCACGACGGAGGAGGGCCCCGCAGACACCGGCGGCGAATCGGCGAACGGTTCGACGCCGCGCAATCTGTTCGCCGAGCCTTCCGACACCCGACCGTTGCCGCCGCTCGCCTTCGAATCGCCGCCGCGGCGCGAGCTCCCGGGGCTCGCCCCGCCGACGGTGCCGGGGCCGGCGCCGGAGCTCTACGGGCGCTACCTGCGGCGGGTCGTCGAGCCGCTCGAGGAGAGCGAGCTCTTCGCCGCCCGTGAATCGGACAGCGGCGCCTCGGAAACGCCCGAGACGCGCGGCGCCGACGTGCGCCGCGCGCTCGAAGAGCTCGATCGCTCTCGGAAGACGGAGGGCGAGCGCGAGCTCCCGTCCGAACGCGCGGCGCGCATCGAGAGCAACAAGCACCTGTACGACTGGATCCAGCTCACCTCGCTCACGACGCTCTTCGGGTCCATCCAGAACGAGGAGCGCTACGGGCTCTTCTCGGGCGGCCGCGAGGAGGAGCCGATCCTCTTCCTGCAGGTCGACCCCGCGACGGGACGCGAGGCCTTCACGGGTCAGCCGGCGCTCGCCTACGAGCGCGAGCGCATCGTCGACTTCGGCCTCGCGCGGAATCGCGCGAACGAGATCGAGCTCTTCTACCGCGGGACCGAGGGCCGCATCGCCCCCGGGCGCTACCACGAGCTCCTCTCGTTCGCGGCGAGCTGCATCGACGATCGGCACGAGGCGCCGCGCGCGCTGGAGATCGCGGAGACGCTCTATCGGCGTCTCTCGGAGTTCGATCCCCAGGATCCCGCCCCGCGCATCGGCCTGGGGCGCGTCTTCGAGGCGCGCTTCGACTTCGAGTCGGCGTTCGCCGAGTACGGCGCGCTGCTCGAGCGCTTCGCGCACAAGGCGGACGTGTACGTCGCGCTGGCGCGGCTCGAGGAGCGCTGCTTGCTCTTCGAGTCGGCCGAGGCGCGGCTGCGCACGGCGGTGGCGGTCGAGCGCACGTCGTGGCGCGCGCAGTGGGCGCTCGGTCGGACGCTCCTCGCGCGCGGGCGAGAAGGAGCGGCCCTGGAGCACCTCGCGATCGCCAACCGCAACGCTCCCGAGGACCCGGAGGCCCTGGCGACGCGCGTGTCGATGCGCGTCGACTTGGCGCGCGCGCACGTTCGCGCGGGCGACCTGCGCGCCGCCGTCGAGCAGATCGAGCTGGCGTTGGCCCTCGACCCGCAGCGTCAGGAGGCGATCGCGGCGCTCGTGTCCTCTGCCGTCCTCGACCAGGGCGTCGTCTCCGTCACTCCCGGCGCGTCGTCGGAGGAGGAGCTCGAGCGTTGGCTCGCGCCGCTCGAGGAGCGCAGGGACGGGGACGCGCGGGCGAGCGGGACGGGCCTGCGTTTCGATCTCCTGCTCGCGCTCGGCCTGTTCGACCTCTCCCGCGACCGACTGGCTCCAGCGCGGGAGCGACTCCTCGCGGCCGCCGAGGCGGATCCCCTGCGCGCGTCCCTGGCCTGGCGCGCGCTCTCCCACCTGGCCGAGCTCGCCGGGGCGAACGAGGAGGCCTGGCGTTTCGTCGAGCTGGCGCGCGAATGCGATCCGCTCGATCCGTGGACGCTCTTCCAGCGCGGGCGTCTGCTCGCGAAGAGCGACGATCTCGAGGGCGCGCGCGAAGCCTTCGGCGCGGCGCTCGAGCGCGACCTCGACTTCGACGAGGCCGTGCTCGCGCTGGGCGAGATCGCCGCGCGCCTCGGTCGGCACGAGGACGCCGAGCGCTACCTCGAGCGCGCGGCGGAGCGGCTTCCCGACCGCCCCGAGGTGTTCGCGCTACGCGGAGCGAACGCCCTCGAGCGGGGGCGCTGGTACGACGCGCGCGAGGCTTTCGAGCGCGCGCTCGCGCTCGACGCCGGCGATCCGATCGCCCTCGGCGGCGCGGCGTGGTGCGCCTACCGCACGGGGGATCCCGAGGAGGCGCTCGTGCAGCTCGCGGAGCTCGAGGACTCGCGCCGCGAGCACGCCGCGGACGATCCCTACCGCGCCTGGGCGCGCGGGACGATCGAGCGCTTGGAGGATCACCTGGCGAAGGTCGAATGGCAGGACGCCTTCGAGCGCTCGGCGCTGCGCAACGGGTGGCAGGTCGAGGAAGGCGCAGGACCGCTGGTCGAGATCGCCGAGGGCAAGGTGACGCTCGAGGGCGCGTTCACCCGCGCAGGACGCACGCGCCTGTTCCGCGAGTATCCGGGGCACCAGCTCGTCTCGTTCGAGGCGCGAATGTGGATCGGCGGCGAAGGCGCGGTGCGCGCCGGCGTGTTCGTCGGTCGCGAGCGACTGCGCCAGCGCACCTTCGAGACGACCAGCGCCGCGAGCGTGGCGCGCGACAAGAACGGCGCGCTCGAAGTCGAGCTCCAACGCAGCGCGACCGGGGACGGCGAGGTGCTGACGGCCGAGACCGCGGCGTTCCCCACCGACCGCTGGGTGACCGTGCGCATCGAGCGCGGCGGCGACGACGCGGCTCCCACGGTCGACGTGTTCCTCGACGAGCTCCCGCTCGTCCTGGGAGCGCCGCTCTCGGAGCTGTGGCGAGCCTCGCAGGCGGTGCGCGTCGGCGCCTTCGTCGAGGGCGACACGGGGCGGCGCGCGCTGCTCTCGCTCGACCTCGTGCGCGTCGTGTACCGGGAGGAGCGCGAATGAGCGGACGCCTTGCCTTCACGTTGATCGAGCTCGTCGCCGTCCTGGCGATCCTGTCGATCCTGGCCGTCTTCCTCGCGACGCAGATCGGGAGCGCGGAAGAGGTCGTCCAGGTGAAGCTCGCGCGCGCGCAGCTCGAGGAAATCTCGGCCGCGCTCGCGCACTACGAGAGCGTGCAGGGCGACTATCCCCCGAGCTCGTTCGGCGGTGCCGCCGGTCAACCGCCGAACGGGGTGAACGTCGGTTCCGAGCGGTTGGTGCTGGCCTTGTGGTCGGACGGCATGGACGGCTGCGGGTTGTCGCCCGACGATCTCTACAACGTCGACGGCGACGAGACGCTGCTCCAGGTGAGCGAGCTCCCCACGCGCGAGCTGTTCGAGCTCGCCGATGCGTGGGGGAACCCGATCGCCTACTTCCACCACACCGACTACGGCCGCTCGGATACCTACCAGACGGTGTTCCCCGGCACGGGCGAGCGCATCGAGAGCCGCGTGACCGCGGCGGTCAACCCAAGGACGAAGCTTCCCTTCGAGCACCGGCGCTTCCAGCTCCTGTCCGCGGGTCCGGACGGCGCCTTCGGGACCGAGGACGACCTCGGGAACTTCAGGCAGTGAGAGCGACCTTCGACCCACGCCTGCGCGGTGCGTCGCCCGGCGCGCGTAGCGCTTTGGTCGCAAGCGCGCCGCACGCCGCGCTCGCGCACCGCGGCGCTCGCTCGAGCGCCGTGCGCGGCCGGCGGGGCCTGACGCTGATGGAGCTCATGCTCGTGCTGGCGCTCGTCGGCGTCGTGCTCGGCATGGGGCTCGGCGCCTTCGCCACGCTCGACTTCTCCGGCGCGCAGGCGCAGGAGATCGTGAAGGGCGCGCTGCGCTCCGCGCACAACGCGGCGATCGCGCGCCACGCGCCCGCGAGCGTGCGCGTCGCGCGCAGCACTTCTGCCGGGGGCGAGCGCGCGACGCTGACGCCGCGCGGGCTCACGGTGCTCGGCACCTGGCACTTCGAGACCGAGGACCTCGCCGGCGCGTTCGGCATCGCGGGGGAGCGCCGCGGCGGCGCGCGGCTCGTCCCGGACGGTTACATCGGACGCGCGCTCGAGCTTCCGTTCGGCCAAGCCGCGAGCGTCGTCTTCCCCGTGCACCTCGATCCGTCCTTCGACTTCGGCGAGGGGTTCGCGCTCGAATGCGCGCTCGCGCACGAGGGCACGTCGGCGCACGTCGTGAGCCTCGGCGGCTCGCTCGGGCTCCACGCGCGCGGCGACGGCGTCCTGCGCGCCTGGTTCGTTCCGGCGCTCGCCGGGGCGGACGGCATCGCGCGCAGCGGCAGCGAGGTCGTCGTCGAGAGCGCTCCCGGCGCGCTGCGGGTGGGCGAGTGGACGCGCGTGCGCGCGTCCTACGACCGCCATAGGCTCGAGCTCCTGATCGACGGGGTGACGGTCGCGTCGCTCGCCGAGGAAGCTCCCGTGTGGCCGATCGCGGGTCCGCTCACGATCGGCGGCGGGACGACGCCGTTCGTGGGACGCCTCGACAACCTCGTCCTGTCGGCGTGGGTCGAGGGCGCGGCCGGCGTGCTCCCCGAAGGCGTGCGCCTCGCGGCGGACTTCCCCGCGGAGATCCTCTTCGACGCCGCGGGTCGGCTCGACGCGGACGCCCATCCCGCTCCGCTCGCGCTCGGCATCGTCCTCGCCGACGGGCGCGAGGAAGTCGTGCGCCTGAGCCCGTGGGGGACGGTCGAATGAAGCGCCGACCGGCTTCGAACGGAAACGCGGGCTACGCGCTGATCGCGGTGCTGCTCGTCCTCTTGGCCCTGTTGGCCCTGCTCGCGCCCTACCTGACGGGCATCCGCCGCGCCGATCAGGGGAGCGCGACGCGGCTCGACCAGGCGGCTGGGCGACTCGCGCTCGACGACGCGGCGCGACACGCGCGCGCCGTGCTCGATCGCACGCACGGGGCGTTCGACCCGACGCCCTACTGGGACTCGGAGGCCGAGCTCGAGGTCGACGGCAGCTTCTCGCTCCCGCCACGCGAGGGGCGCGAGGGGGATGCGCCCGGGCAGGCGGGCGTGTCGTGGGACCTCGACGCCCAGGACCTCACGGGCCGCATCGACCTCGCGAGCGCGTCGCCCGGCGTGCTCGCCAACCTGCTGGGCTGCTCGACGTGGCTCACGCGCGCCGCCTCGGATCAGGAGACCGAGCTCGCGTGCGCGACGACGCACGGGTTCCCGGAGCAGGGATTCTTGTCCCTCGGCGGCGAGCGCATCGCCTACCGCGCGACGGGCGCGGGCGCGTTCGCGAACCTCGAGCGCGGCCTCTTCGCGGCCGCCGAGCGCAGCGGCGCCGGCGGTTGCTCCCCCGGCGCGCCGCGCGGACACGGCGCAGGTGCGCCCGTCACGGGACTCGCGGCCTGGGCGATCCCAGCTTGGCGCATCGCAGGGGGGACGGGCGAGCTGCGCGTCTTCGACGGACCCGACCGCGTCGGGGCCGTCTTCGCGGAGTCCCTCGGGGGCGCGCTCGAGCGCGGCGCCCTGGCCCGGCTGTGCGACGCGACCACGCCCTTCGGCGACGCGGGGGCCGGCGCGCGCTGGCAGCGCGCCGCGCGGGTCGTGAGCTCGGTCGACGGCGGCGTGGACTGCACCGTCTCCGTCGACGAATGGCGCTGGTTCAATCCCGGCACGACGGTGCTCGTGACGGACGGCCGCGCGCGCGAGCTCGCGATCGTGCGCCGCTCCCTCGGCTCGTTGATCGAGCTCACGGACGTGCTCGCGAACGACTACGACGCCTACCGCGCGGAGATCCGGGCGCTGGCTCGGCGGCCGGTGAACGTGAACACGGCCGGTCCCGCCGTCCTGCGCGCGCTCGTCTTCGGGCTCAAGCGCGCGGGCGTGAACGCGCGCATCACCGACCGCGAAGCCGATCTATTGGTCGAGGCGATCGTGACCTCGCGTCCGTTCACGGGCTTCCAGGACTTCGCGCGGCGCGTGGTCCTGCCGGCGGCGGGCATCGAGGAGCTTCCGCCGGACGCGCCGGTGCGTCCCCCGATCTGGGACGAGGTCGGCCCGGGAGGCTTCATCGACCTCGAGGACGCGCAGGCCCTGTACCAGAACGCGTTGAACGCGAACGACGCGGACCTCGAGTTCTCGACCATGCCGTTCGCGTTCACGTCGCGCGGAACGTTCGCGCTGTCCCTGCGCAGCTCGGTGAACGCGAAGAGCGGGATCGAGCGCGTGGCGAACGTGCGCGAGCAGGTCGAGGTGGTGGTGCCCCAAGCGGAGCTCTTCGCCCTGTGGGCGCGGCAGGAGGACTTCGACGAGGAGCTGCGGCTCTCGCGCGAGGCGCCGTGGTGGTCGACGGGACCGGAGGCGACTTCGCGCTTCACGAGCGGCGGCTCGCCGCCCTCGCGCTTCGCGGCGAACTTCGGCTCGCTCGCGGATTCGCCCATGGACGGTTTCGAAGCGATGCCGGGTGCGGGCCGCCCGGCGCCCCCGTTGTCTTCTGGAGAGCACTTCCGGCGCACCTTCGCTTCGCGCGCGGACGAAGGCTTCGCGCGACTCGCGACCCTGCGCGTCGAGGAAGTCGCGATCAGCGGGCACGGGCGCTTCGTCGAGCACTTCGACTTCGAGGACGGCGAGCTCGAGGGGCGCGGGATCGCCGCAGCCGGCATCTACTACGCCGTGCCCGACGACGCGCGCGTGCGCTGGAGCGACGGTCCCGACGACTTGCTGCGCCCGTTCAGCTTCTCGATGTGGATCGAGCCGGCGAGCTTGCTGCAGGGCGACTTCCTGCTCGACCTCGGGGGCGCTTACGACGACGCGGACCGCGTCTCGCTCGCGGTCGACGGCACCGAGCTCGTGCTGCGCGTCCTCGATGGCGCGGGCGACCACCCCGGCTCGACCACGCTCGAGGAGACGCAGGCGCGGCTTCCGCTGGCGCGGCTCCCGACCGACACCTGGTCGCACGTCTCGGTCGACGTGCACGGGTCACGCCCCGACCAGGTCACGCTGCTCGTGGACGGGATGGCGCGCGCGGAGACCGCGGGGCTCACGCGCCTCGCGGCTCCGCTGGGCGAGACGGACGCGCTCGTGCGCGTCGAGTCGACCGCCGGCTTCGGTGCCCTGGGCGACACGTGCGTGCTGCGCATCGGTCAGGAGCTGATCGAGGCCGAGCTGCGCGACGAGCACACGTTCACCGCGTTCCCGAGCCAAAGCGGCGTGAAGGCCGGCACCGGGGGGCGCCTCGCGCGCGAGCTGTGGATCACGGGCTTCGGACCCGAGGGCGCGACGGCGCCGCGCAGCTACGCCGCGGGCACGCCGGTCATGCTGTACGGCTACAGCATGCCGCTGTGGAGCGCGGTGCCCCCGGGATCCGCGCGTCTGCCCGCGGCCCTCGGGGCTTTCGCGGTCGCGGTCGTGACCGAGGTCGAGGGCGGCGACACGGCGCTAGGCGACAACATCTGGGTCCACGACCCCCAGGCGGCGACCGACAAGGTCGTCGGGGTCGGTCTCGAGGGCGCAGCGTCGAAGGCCACGGCGCTCGTGCTCGCGCGCGCCGACGATCCGAAGGGCGGCGACACGAGCTTCATGGAGGCCTTCGATCCGCGCGGAGGATTCGCGGCGCTCGTGCAGGCGCCGATCGCGATCGGGAGCGGGGTCACCACCTCCGGCGCGCGGCTCGGCGGCCTGGAGGTGATCCGCTACTCCGGCCGTCAGGGCGACCGGCTCCAGATCGCCGCGCGCGGTCAGGTCGTCGATGCAGAGCTCGCGAACCAACTGGACCAGACGCTGGGCCTCTTCGGCGCGCGCGCTTTCGTCCACGACTTCGGCGACACGCTCGACGACACGAGCTTCGACGAGGAGCTGTGGGCGCAGGTGTTCGTCGTCCCGATCTCGCTCTCGGTCCCCGGCGTCTTCCCCGCGCCGCCGAACGTCCAGTTCCTCGATCCGGAGTTCGGGCCGCAGTACGCGCAGATCACGCGCCTTGGGAACGAGACCGAGCTCACCGAGTGGGTGCGCTACGACGCGATCGCGGCGCAGACGGCCGGCTCACCGAGCCAGCTCGTGCGCAACTCTCCCGCCGCGCTCGCCGCGCTGCACGGGACCGCGACCCTCGGCCGGGCAATCTCGGCGGGCTTCCTGTTCCAGCCCACCACGCCGCCGCCCACGAGCGGACCGCCGCCCGGAGTGACGGGCGGTGGAGCCGGCGGCGGCGGTCACGGCGGCGGCTCGGGTGGCGGATCGAGCGCGAGCGCCCCGTCGACGAAGTCCGTCGCGCCGGCAGCCGCGAGCGCGCAGGACGCCGGCGGGTCCAACCTGTTGGACCAGGTCGGATGGCTGTGGCAGAGCGACCTCGGGAAGCCAGCCGACCAGGGCTTCCCGCTCACGCACGCGGTGCGCACCGCGTTCGGTTTCCGAGGCGTGCTGGGGACGCACAGCCACGCCCACCCGCTCGGCACGGTCGTGCTGCCCGTCTTCCGCACGTTCGGCAGGAAGTTCGACCGCGGCGCGCCCTCGCGCGGCGACCGCGCCTGGATCCTGCGCGAGGACGACGACGATCCGGGCACGCCGGTCGTCGTCCACAACGCGCACGTCCCCGACGACGAGCACCAGGTCCACCAGTGGGAGGACACCGACGGGAACTTCGCGGCGGATCCAGCCGGCGTAAGAACGGCGCCGCAACCCGAGTTCGAGGGCGTGCTCGCGGGCTCGCAGACGCTCGTCGCGCTGCGCGACGCCGCGCCGAGCCTGGTGACGCCGACGCAGGGATTCCTCGCCCAGCCGACCCAGGCCGTGGACATGCGCACGGTCGCGCGGCTCGTCAAGTTCCCCACGGGCGAGCTGCCGCGCGCCGTGACGAGCATCGCCGTGGGTGGCGCGTTCCGCGTGGGCGGAACGGCGCTCCGGGCCCTGGTGGACGAGCTCGAATTCGGTTCGACCGAGTTCGCCGAGCTTCTCGCGCCGGACGAGGTCACGCGCGGCGCGGGGCTGGTCCTGGCCCAGTCGCTGGGTGTCTCGGACCTCTCTCTCGAGGTCGAGCCCGAGGGCCTGGCGATCACGCAAGGCATCATCGGCACCGCTGTTCCCGTGCTGCTCGAGCTTCCGGAGCGCGGCGGGCTCCTGCGCATCGGAGAGGAGATCGTGGCCTTCCGCTCGCGCGACCCGGAGGGCGGACGGATCACGCTGGCCGCGAACGGCCGCGGGCTGCTCGGAACGCGAGCGCAAGCCCACGCGTTGCGCGAATCCGTGCACTTCCTCTCGCACCTCCAGGCGAGCTACCTCGCCGACGACGTCGCCCCGGGAGCGGCCGAGCTCCCGCTCGGGGGCCTGCAGGGTTTCCCGCGTTCGGGGACGCTGCTCGTCGGAGAGGAGCTCGTGCACTACCCGCGCCGCACGCCGGCGGACGGCGCGGGCAGCGTGTCGATGCCGCGCGCGTCGAGCGAGCCGGGTCGGAGCGACGCGGAGGGGCGCGGGCTCTTCCGCGGGCGCTTCGGGACCTCCGCGGACGGTCAAGTCGAAGGCGCGGCCGTGATCCTCTTCCCCTGTCGCTACTGGGACCGCTGGACGGAGCGCGCCGACGCTCCCGAGCTCGCGTACTTCGGCTTCGACGTCGCCCAGGAGGACGCGTGGTGGCGCACCGCGTTCTTCGAAGAGACCGAGAGCGCCCACGCGGGGGTCGCGCTCGGAGTGCTCGTGCGCGGCGACGCGAGCGTGCCGTGGGACGCGGACCCCGAGCAGACGCAGGGGCTGTGGCTCTTCGGGGGCGAGGAGGACGAGGGCGAGCGCCTCGAGCTCGGGATCCAGTCCGACCGGCTCGAGCTGCGCGTCTTTGCGCGCTACCGCGCCGGCGCGTTCGACTTCACGGACGGCCGCGCGCACGGGTGGAAGTCGACGCCCGATCTCTTGCGCGTGGGCGCCGAGTACATCGCGCCGCGGACGGTGCTAGCGCGGGAGGAGCGCTGAGATGATCCGCGATCCCGGGCAGCGCGGTCTGACGCTCGTCGAGCTCGTCGTCGCGACGGGGCTCTTCGCGCTGCTCCTCGTCGCGCTGGTCGAGCTCGTCGACACGTCGCTCGGCCTGTGGAGCGCCACGGAGGCGCGCCGCGATCGGAGCGAGCAAGCGAGCGCGCTCACGGGTCTACTGGCCGAGGACCTCGGGACGTTGGAGCCGGGACCGCGCGGCGATCTCGTCGTCGATTGGGCGGCCCACGACCTCGACGGCGACGGCATCGCCGGGCTCCTCCTGCAGCGCGTGCGCCTGGTGCGGCGCGTCTCGGCCGCGCAACTGTCGCGACGCTCGGGGAGGGGAGTCGAGCGATCCGAGCAGGGCCCCCCGAGCGACGGCGTCGAATCGGCACGGCTCGGGGCGCTGGTCGAGACGGTCTGGGTGCTCTTGCCGGGCGCCGGCGCCGGAGCGCCGGGACGACTCCTGCGCGGCGAACGGCTCTTCGGGTCGAACGAGCGCGACTCCTTCCTCGCCGCCGACTTCTTCGACGCGCGCGGCACTCCGCCCGCGGACGCCCTGAGCGTCCTGTCGGAGGAAGTCCTGTGGATCGAGCTCCTGTGCGCTTCGCAGGCGACGTCGCTCGCGGACGGGTGGCGGCGCGGCCCCGGCGCGTTCGACGCCTCCGCCGCCTGGGACGCGTGGACGTCGGGCCGGTTGGACGTCGACCTCTCGCCCTGGAACGAGCTCTCGGCCGGGATTCCGCGCGCGGGGGACCTGCCCGTCTTGCCGCGCCGCATCGGGCTCGTGCTGGAGCTCGAGCGCGCGGCCGACCGCGACCGCCGCACGACGCTCGCGGAGCCTGTCGGTCCCGGCGCGAACGCGCTCGTCCTGCGCGATCCGCGCTTCGCCCCGCCAGCCGGCGCCTTCGCGCGCCTCGGCGAGGAGTGGGTCCACGTGCGCGCCGCGGCGGGGACGCGCCTCTCCGTGGAGCGCGGCGCGCGCGGCTCGCGCCCCGCCGAGCACTCCGCGGGAACCCTCGTGCACTTCGGGACTCCGAGCGTGTGCGAGGTCGTCGTCGCCGTCCACCGCGAGGACTGGGGCCTGTGAAGCCGCGCGTCACGAAAGCGAGCGGGTTCACCCTGATCGAGGTCGTGCTCTCGCTCGGCCTCCTGCTGCTCGGAGCGACGGTGATCCTCTCGCTCCTGTCGTTCGGCGCCGGCATGGCGCGCACGGCTCGGCTCTCCGCGCTCACGGCGCTCGCCGTGGAGGCG
The DNA here is from genome assembly GCA_964413535.1 of uncultured Planctomycetaceae bacterium. Classification (GTDB taxonomy): domain Bacteria; phylum Planctomycetota; class UBA1135; order UBA1135; genus CAYPTB01. Next base: position 159,692 of record CAYPTB010000032.1, read on the forward strand.
GTCGTCCGGGACCTCGAGGAAGGCCTGTTCCCGCTCGAAGCGGACGGCGGCGCGGGCGAGCCGCGCTCCATCGAGGCGCGCCCCGTCCCCGGTCGCGCGGAGCTCGTCTACTTCGCGTGGGCGACGCCGCGCGGCGCTTTGGACGGCGACGGCCCGGGCCCGGGCGGCACGAGCGAGTACCAGGTCGACGTCGAGATCCGCTGGTCGGCCACGCCCGAGGCGCGCGGTCGCCGTTTCTCGGTCTTGCTCCTGCGCGAGGTCCCCTTCGGCGAGCGCATGCGGCGCGCGCTCGCGCGACCGCCCGACGACTCCGGAGCCGCAACGGAAGGAAAGGACATCTAGTGTCCCGAACCAGAAGTTCGCAAAAAAAATCGAGCCGCCTGCGGCTCCCTGGCTGCGTTGCGCCTCCTCCGAAACTCGATCAGAGTCAGGTCGTCGGCGCGCCTTGCCAGGAAGCCCCATTCGACGCGCTTTTTCTCGCGAACTTCTGGTTCGAGACACTAGTGATGATCGGCCGATTCTCAGCCTGCGCGGTCGTGCTGCTCGCCGGCGCGCCCCTCGCCGCCCAGGAGGACGAGACGATGCTGGGTCTGCGCGACGGCGGCGTGCTGTGGGGGAAGATCAGCGAGCACGACGAGAACGGTGTCGAGTTCGTGCGCCTCGACAACGGGGGGCGTGTGCGGCTCGCGTGGGACCTCCTCGATCCGCGCTTCGAGCGCGAGCTGCGCGAGCGCCTGGGCTATCTCGACCTGGCCGGGGACGAGCTCCTCGTGACGGCAGACCTCCTGCGCACGATCGACGGGCAAGAGATCGTCGGGCTGATCGTGCACCACACGGACGACGCCGTGCACGTGAAGACGGCGAGCACATTGGTGGCGATCCCGAAGCTGCGCATCGCCGGACCGGCGACGCTCGTCCGCGTCCCCGCGCTCGACGTCTACACGAAGGCCGAGCTGTACCAGCTCGAGAGCGCCGCGCGTCGCGACGAGTTGGAGGCCGGAGGTGCGCGCGGCGCGGCGGCGCACTTCGCCCTGGCGCAGTACTGCGAGCGCATCCTCGACTACGCGAACGCCGTGGTGCACTACGAGCAGGCGCGTGCCGAGGACCCGGGCTTCCGCCCGCGGGACCTGGCCGACGCGACGGCGCGGGCCGAGCGCAAGGCCGCGGCGCAGGAGCAGGTCGACTTCCTGGGCGAGATTCGCCGCGAGCGCCAGCGCGGGAACTACGAGCGCGCCCTGTCGCTCGCGGCGTCCTTCCCGAGCCTGTTCCCGAAGAGCCCGCTGTTCGAGGAGCTGTACGAGCTGCGCGCCAGCGTCGAGCGTTCCCGCCTGGGCGCGCTCACGAAAGCCGTCGCGGAGCGTTGGCACCACTGGGCCGGGCGGCTCGCGAGCCAGGCCGCGCGCGAGCTCGACTTCGACGCCGCTGCGGCGTGGGTCGAACGACGCATGGGCGAGGAAGTCCTGTCCGCCGTGGCCGGCGACCTGCGCGGGATCGATTCGGGGATCACGCCCGAGCGCGTGCGCGAGCTCTGGTTCGCGCGCGACGAGAAGCGCATCCACCGCGCGAGCTACGGCAGCGGCACCTGGCTGCTCGGGGACGAGAAGGCGCGTGCTGGGTTGGAGGTAGACCGCGGCGCCAACCCACCGAAGAGCGAGCGCGATGCGGCGCGCGAGGATCTCGAGGACCGCATCCGCCGTTTCCTCGCGCAGCAAGGGACAGGCTCGCGCGGGGGCCGCGCCCGGACGGAGATCGAGCCGGCCGACTACTGGAAGACCTGGACCAGCGCGGGGCGGGCCCAATGGCTGCTCGCGCACTACGCGGAATTCGGCGGGGACATGGAGCTGCGCGACGTCCAGTTCCGCGCGTGCGGGGAGTGCGGGGGCACGGGCGTCAACGCGATCGAGTATTCGGGACCGGCCGTCAGCGGTTCGTCGCCCTCGCGAACCAGCCGGCTCGCCTGCCCGATCTGCCAGCACGTTGGTATCGTGCGCCGCGTCGTCTACCGCTGATCCCCGAGGTCGCATGGTCTCCCGCACGCTCGTCGCCGTCCTCCTGCTCACGGCTTGCGCCACGCCGCCGCCCGCGAAGCAGGTCTTCGCCCCGCCCCGGCCCGCGCCTGCGCCGAGCAGCGTGGCGCCCGAGCCCGAGGACGCGGGCAGCGTCTCGCAGCAAGCGGTCGAGCCCCGGAGCGCGGCGCGGCCGACCTCGGGCTCGGTCCCCGCCGCGGGCGATTCGGTCGTGCTGCGGGTGGACGGCGAGGCGGTGGGCGTGTCGGAGCTGCTCGCCTTGTGGTGGCACCGCGCGCCGGCGGAAGTCCGTGCGCATCTCGCCGTGATCCTCGATCACAAGCTCGGGCTCCTCGAGGGCAAGCGCCTCGGCATCGTGCTGTCGCCGGAGGCGATCGACGCGGCGGTGATCGCCGTGCGCAGCGAGATGGAAGCCCAGCTCGCGGAGAACAAGCCGGGCACCACGCTGGAGGAGTACGTGAGCGGCCGGCTCGGCCTCGACCCCGCACGCTACCTCGCGTTCGTGCGCGAGCGTCAGATCCAGTCCATGATGCTCGAGCGCGTGGTGAGGGCCTGGATCCTCTCGCAGGAGCGCGCGCGGATCCGCGTGATCATCGTCACCGAGGAGGACGAAGCGGCGCAGGTCAAGGAGGCCCTGGATGCGGGGCGCCCCTTCGACGAGGTCGCCGCCGAGCTCTCGCGCGACGAGTCCGCCACGCGCGGAGGTCAGATGGCTCCGATCGTTCGGGGCGCGGACAGCTTGCTCTCGCGGCTCGCCTTCACGACGCCGAAGGGGGGCGTGTTCGGACCGGTGGAAGAGCGCGGCGGGATCTTGTGGCTGCAGGTCGAAGACTTCCCCGCGCCGCTGCAGGGTCTGTGGGCCGACATCGCACCGGCGGTGGAAGCGAGCCTTGCCGCGGAGCCTCTCGACGAAGCCGAGCGGGAGCAGTGGTGGCGCTTCACCGCCCAGCGCCACGAGGTCGATCTCGGACCGTTCTACTCCCTCGTCGGAGAGCCCGCTCCCCGGCGTTGAGTGTGCGCGTTCGCATGGAAGGACGCGCGACCCGACCCTTGACCCGAGCAGCGGGAAGGCGGATGCTCCACGCGCCGTTCGCACGCGGACGGAATCACGGATGCAGGTCGACCTCTTGCGCAGCGACGAGCGTGTGCCGCCCGACTTCGAGCCCGCCGCCGAAGGTTCCGCGACTCCGCACGGCTCGGACGCCGCCGTCCCCGAGCCGGAGCCCGAGCCGAACGAAGAAGACGAGGCGTCCCGGGCGACCGGTGGGGAGGAGCTCGAGCCAAGGGACGCGCACGGGGACGCGCACGAGCGCGATCCGGTCGAGCTCTCGCGGGAGCTCTTCGCGCTCCTGTTCGCCTCCCCCGGTCCGCTGACGGAGGCCCGTCTGGCGGGACTGCTCGGGATGCGCGGGAAGGGGGCTCCGGCCGAGGCCTTGGCCGACTTGCAGGAGCGCCTCGAGGCCCAGGGCGTGCCCCTCGTCCTGAAGTCCGTGGCCGGTGGGTGGCGCCTGTTCACGCGGCCGGAGATGGGCGAGCTCCTCGGTCGACTCGCGGAGCGCCGGCCCGAGAAGATCAGCCCGGCGGCCCTCGAGACCCTCTCGATCATCGCCTACCGCCAACCGGTCACGAAGGGCGAGATCGAAGCCGTGCGCGGCGTCGGCTCGGGACCGGTGCTGCGCAGCCTGGTCGATCGCCGGCTCGTGCGCGTCACGGGACGGGCGGAGCTGCCGGGTTCCCCGCTCCTGTACGGGACGACGCGCGAGTTCCTCGAGACGTTCGGCCTCGACACCCTCGCGGATCTGCCCCGCGACGGCGAGCTCACCCGCGAGTGACGCGCGGTGCTCGCGCCTCGAGGCCTCTCCGAGGGTTCGCCCAGCTTGCACCCCTCGCTCGGCGCTCCGTACACTCCTCGCCCGCCTTGTTGGCCGAAGCTCCCCGTGGAAGCCCGCCCGGCCTGCTCGTTCGGAGCGCATCCGAGACCCTAGGGATTTGCGGCAAGGCGCCGCCGGCAACATGTCCAGCAAGTCGAAGAAGTCCGCTCCCGCTTCGGGCAAGAAGCCCCGTTCGACCGCCGCGGCGGGAGCCGAGTCGGCGATCGGCGCTTCGGAGAAGCACGAGATCGGCGAGGTGGTGGAGGAGGTGCTCCACGTCCCGACGGGCAAGAGCCCCTTGCGCTTCCTGCTCGTCGTGCTCCTGGTGATCGTGTTGACCGCGCTCTTCGCGGTCGATCCAGGCAACCTGCTGACCGCTATGCGCGGCGGCGGCGGGAGCTACATGACCTGGAACCACCCGAGCCAGGGAGAGATCGAGGTCTCGCCGGGCCAGTTCCGGAACGCGTCCCGGCGGCTCAACGACTACATGGGTCTGTTCAACGTCCGCACGACCGCCGAGGACACGGCGAGCTTCCTCGTGCTCGACGCGCTCGCGCAGGACTCGGGCATCCGCATCACCGACGAGGAGCTCAGGAAACGCTTGAGCGAGCTGGCCGCCGCCTTCGGGGACGCTGCGGCCCTCAAGCAGTTCATGCAGACCCGGACGGAGGGCGGCATCCGGGGCTTCGAGGAGACGATGCGCCAGAAGCTGAGCGGGGACCGCTACGTCAAGCTCCTCGCCTTCATGGCCGCGACGCCCGATCCGGAAGCCATCGAGAAGGTCTGGCTCGCCGCCCATCAGGAGCGCGCGTTCGACTACCTCGAGCTCGAGCAGGACGCCTTGACGGACGAAGCCCGAGCCGAGCTCCCCGACGACGCCGCCCTCGAGCAATGGCTCGCCGAGCGCGACGAGTTCGAGAAGCATGACTTCCAGGAACCCGAGCGCATGCGCGCGGAGCTCGTGGGGTTCTTGTTCGACGGCGAGAACGACGCAGCCGGGTTGCTCGAGCGCTATCCCGAGAGCGCGGCGCCGGTGGACGAGCACGATCACGAAGACGGGCACGAAGACGGGCACGACCACGAATCGGAAAGCGCGCAGGACGCGGAGGGGTCCGAGGCGGTCGGGGAGGCGGAGGCCGCGCAGGCCCTCGCCCAGAAGTACTACGATGGCGTGCTCTACTGGCGCTTCGAGCGTCCCGTGGCGGAAGGGGAAGCGCCGGCCGACGACTTCACGGCGCGTTACTTCTCCTTCGAGGAAGTCGAGGCGATCGCCGCGCGCGAAGCCCCGGTCTACTTCGCCATGGAGCGCTGGATCGGCGACCTGCGCAAGCGCACGATCGACGGCGAAGAGATCGATCTCGAGGCGGAGGCGCGCTCGCTCGGGTTGTCCTACCGGCCGGCGGTCGACTCGCTCTCCGGCGAAGAGTGGAGCGAGGTCTCGGGCTTCGGCGGTCCGTCGCTCGGAATCCGCCTCTCGCGGCTCGCGGAGAACGAGTTCACTCCCGGGTTGATGATCGAGAAGGGGGCGATCATGATCGGACGGCTCGCCGAGAAGACGGCGTCGTTCCTGCCCGAATTCGCGGTCGTGCGCGACGACGTCGCACAGGCGTGGATCGATGCGCGCGCGGGTGAGCTCGCCGTCGCGCGTCTGGCCGCTTTGCGCGACGGATTCGAGCCCCTCCCCGAAGAGCCTGAGGATCCCGAGGACCCCGAGGACGACGGGGAAGCCGATACGGAGCCGCTCCCGCACGCGACGGAGACGGAGTTCGCGGAGGCCGCGGCCGCCATCGGGCTCGAGGTGAAGCGCCGGCCGCACATGGAGGACGCATTCGCCATGTCGCGCGATCCCGACGCAGAGCTTCCCGGTCACACCTACATCCGCAACCACACCGCCGAACTCTCGTCGCTGGCGGAGGGCGAGCTCGCGCCGCCCGGGCTCGCGGCGGACGGAGCGCGCGCGTTCCTCGTGCGCGCCGCCGGATCGCGTGATCCGGAGGCGTGGAAGATGTCGCCGCTCGAGTACGAGCAGAGCACCCGTGTCTGGGAGTACCAGATCGCGATGGATTTCATCCGCGACAACTTCTCGTTCGAGGCGCTCGCCGAGAAGTACGCGATCAGTCTGCCGCGGTCGGAGGAGTAGCGCAGGGCGGCGTCGGCCGGCGCGCGAGCGCCGCGATGGAGTGACCCACGGGCACGTCGAGGTGCTTCGACACGGCGAGTTCGCACGCGAACACGCGGTGCAGCAGGCCGTGGACGAACCCCGGAATGGGCCAGCTCAAGTTCGTGTGCTGCGGCTCCGCCCGCGCCGGGAGCAACGCCTCGACGGCTTTGATCGCCAGCACGGCCGGGAGGATCAACGGGAAGAGCAGGACGTTGCTGTGGGTGTTGCGCTCGACCGCGAAGCCCGCGCGCTCGAGCAGGAGGCGCATGCTCGCGCGCGTGTAGCGGCGCTCGTGCCGGGCGATGCGGTCGTTGTTGCTGTAGAGGAACGGAAAGGCGGGAACGCTCAGGAACACGACGCCTCCCGGACGCAGGACGCGGTGGACCTCGCGCATCGCGCGCAGGTCGTCGGGGACGTGCTCCACGGTGTCGAACAGGCACACGAGGTCGAAGCTCGGGTCGGCGTAGGGCAGGGAGTAACCGTCGACGACCACGCCGCGCCCGAAGCCGCGCGTGCGGCAGTGTGCGAGGCTCTCGCGCGAGATGTCGGCCGGATAGGTGTGCTCCGCCAGCTCCGCGAGGCCCGCCAGGAACCCTCCCATCCCGCAGCCGAGGTCGAGCGCGCGCTCGACGCGCGCGCCCGCGAGGTAGCGCGGCAGCCAGTGCCGCAGGAGCCCGAAGTACACCGAGCGGCGCCCCCTGAACCACCAGTGCTCCCCTTCGAGGTCGCGGAACTGCTCGTAGGCGGTCGGTTCCATGCCCGAGGCGTCACTTGGGCTCGGCGACGACGATCATCTCGTCGAAGAGGTTCACGTAGAGCGCGACTCCGCGCAACATGCGCAGCGGAGAGAGCGCGAACGAGAGCAATGGAGAGAGTCGTCCCGCACGCTCGGCGATGAAACCGAGGGAGACGTACTTCCCGCCGTAGCGCGGCGAGTTCTCGAGCTCGCGGAACCCCGCTCCGGCGAGCACGCGGCCGAGCGTCCCGCGGTTGAAGTGGTAGATGTGCTCGGCGTGCTTGTAGTGCTGCCAGCGCTTGCCCAGGACGCGGGCAGCGAGGCTGTCGACGTTCTGCGTCTCCACGAGCAGCTTGCCGCCGGGGGCGAGGAGCGACCGGACGCGCGACAGCGCGCGAACGGGGTCGGGGACGTGCTCGAGGACGTCCCACAGGGTGACGAGGTCGAACGAGCCCGGTGCGAGGTCGGCCTCGTCGAGGAGCTCCTTCCGGACGTTGGCGCGCCCGACGCGTTCCGCCGCCTGCTCGCGAATGGCGTCGGAGGGCTCGAGGCCCGTCACCTGCCAGCCGCGCTCCTGCATGACCGCGAGGAAGTAACCCGCGGCGCAGCCGACGTCGAGCACGCGTCCGGGACGCTCGAAGTGGCGATCCACGACCGCGAGGCGCTTTCGATACGTGCGCAGGTAGAGCGGCGCGTCCGCGCGGTAGTCGGTGTACCCGCGGGTCTTCGCCGCCGTCGAGCTCCAGTAGCCTTCGTCGTACACGTGCTGGAGCAGGTCACGGTCCGCGAGGCGCGGCGTGACGTAGGTCAATCCGCAGCCGCGACAAGTGACGACGGAGAAGGGGGCGTCCTCGAACTTGAGCTCGGAGTCCGCGGCGCCGCACAGTCCGCACGCGACGGGATGCAACGCGTGCTCCGGGACGGACGCCGCCAATCCGGGGATGGGCGTCACGCACCCTCCTCCGCGCGCGGGCGAGCGTGTCCGTGGACGTCTGCGTGCATGCCGATCGGAGGAGGAGATGAACTCGCGCCGGGGATGCGCGTCCACAGAGGATACCGGAGGCGGGTCCGCCAACGAGCAATCACGCCCGCGCGAAGACGACGCGGAAGATCGCTCCGCCATTCGGGCGCGGGTGGAAGCTCGCTCGGCCTCCCATCGACTCGGCGTGCAGGGCGACCAGGTGCAGGCCGAGTCCGGTTCCGGTCGACGTGCGCGTGGACTCGTTGCCGACGCGGTAGAAGGCCTCGAAGATGTGGTCCGCTTCGTCGGCGGGCACCCCCGGACCGCGATCGAGCACCTCGAGCACGACCTCGCCGCGGAAGAGGCGCGTCAGCACCTCGATCGGTTGCTCCTCGGACGGCCCCGCGTACTTGCGCGCGTTCTCCACGAGGTTGTCGAGGATGCCGGAGACGCCCTCGGGAACCAGCAGGACCGAGGGCAGGTCCGGGGCGAGCCGGAACGAGAGATCCCGGCCGTCGGAGCCGGCGCGAACCTCCAGGTCTCGGCGCAGGTTCTCCACCAGGGCGTTCAGGTCCCCGGGCTCCGGAGCCGCCGGTCCGGCGGTGAGCCGAGCCTTCTCGAGCACGCGCTCGACGAGCGTCGACAGCCGAGTCGTTTCGCGCATGATGCGGTCGTAGTACTCCGTCCGCTTCGCCTCGTCGGTCACCCAGCCCTCCATCAACATCTCCGCATGCAGGCGGATGGCGGAGAGCGGCGTGCGCAGCTCGTGGGTGACGGCGGCGACGAAGTTCTCGGTTTGCTGGGCCTGCTCGAGCTCGCGGCCGACGCTGCGCAACAGGAGCACCATGCCCGTGCCCAGCGTGAGGGCGAGCATCGAGGCCACTCCGAAGAAGCGCCAGGACTGGGCTTCGAAACGGCTCTCGATCTCGCCCTTGTCGATGACGATGTTCACGTGCCCGAAGTCGCCCTCCATGTTCGACCGCGTCTCGAAGCCGAGGGTGCGCACGAGGGATACCGGGAAGCGGAACTCGGAGCGCTCGTCGCGTTCCGCGGCAACGGGCTCGTCCAGGAAGCGCTCGGAACCGGAGAGCACGCGGTCGGAGACCCACACGGGCAGCTCTTCGAACAGCCAGTACGGATCGAGGAAGACGCCTTGCACGAGACCGAAGCCGTGGGCCAGAGGGGCGAGGAAGGGAGCCCGCTCGACCAGCTCGGGATCGAGGTCGGCGAGCAGCACGCGGCGCGTTGCGAGCGCGCGCGGCGAACCGTCGGCTCCCACGTACAGCCGCAAGTGGAGTTGGCTGTAGTTGATCGAAACCCGTTCCTCCCGCAAGAGCGGCAGGAAGTCGGCGAGCCCGTTCAGGTCGTCGCGCTGGCAGCGGTGGACCGCGGCCACCACGAGTGGGAGCTCGAACGTCTCGACCGCGCCCAGGCGCGCAGCGCGGCGCAGGAACCCGTCCTCGAGATCCTCCCGCAAGAGCGCTTGCGCCGCGACCTGGAGCTCCGAGGAAGCGCCCTCCGCCTGCGCCTGGAAGTCGCGTCCGTAGAACACGTCGACTCGCGCTTCGTAACCCTCCGCGATGTCGAAGTTGAACCACGCGAGGATGCCCTTGGGAATGGGTTCGCGCAGGAGCGGGGATCGAGCGAGCGACAGCTCCGTGCCGATCTGATCCTCCGGCGCGAAGATCTCCGCGTAGTGGTAGAAGGGACGCGAGGCCTCGCTGGACAGCAATTGATCGAGGTGCTCCGCGATTCCGTCGACCAGACGCCGAGCCGCGTCGCGCGCGCTCTCGGGAACGTCCTCGAGCTCGGCTCGGTACTCGCGCCAGAGCTGGTGCCAGTGCAGTCCGCCGAGGACGACGGTCGGAACGACCAGGAGGACGGAGTAGAGGAGCAGCGCCGTCCGTCGGGCCTTCAGGCGTACCAACGATAGCCCTTGCCGCGCACCGTCTGCACCAGCGTGGGCTTCGCCGGGTCGGGCTCGATCTTGCGGCGCAGTCCGACGATGTGGATGTCCACGGTGCGCGTCTCGACGTTGGCGCTGCGGTAGTGCCAGACGTCGAGCAGGAGGTCGTCGCGCGTCACGACGCGCTGCCGGTTGCGCACGAGGTACTCGAGGATGTCCCCTTCGCGCGGGGTGAGCGGGATGACTTCGCCGTTGCGGTGGACTTCGAGGCGCGCGAGATCGACTTGGATCCCGCCCGGCAGATCGAGCCGCGGCGGCGGAGAGGAGTCCATGGCGCGCCGGCGGAACTGAGCTTCGACGCGCGCCACGAGCTCGCGCGGGGAGAAAGGCTTGGGGACGTAGTCGTCGGCGCCGAGCTCGAAGCCCTTGAGCACGTCGCGCTCGTCCGACATGGCCGAGAGGATGATGACGCGCACGTCCTTGCGCTCGTCGCGCAAGGTCCGCAGCACCTCGAGGCCGTTCTTCCCCGGAAGCATCAGGTCGAGGACGATCAGGTCGAAGTCTCCGCGGCGCGCCGCGCCGAGGGCGCCGTCGCCGTCGTGGGCGACCTCGACCTCGTAGCCGGCGTGCAGCAAAGCGTCCCGGACACCGAAGGCGAGCGTTTGCTCGTCTTCCACCACGAGGATCTTCAAGGGCATGGGTGAGGCCAAGCGGGACGGGTAGCGGACCGAGGGAGGAGTCGGCTCGAGGGGGGCGGGGAGTGTAGCTCCGTCCGAAAGTTGGCTCCTAGCCCGCGATCGATGGAGGCGAGCTACGCGCCCCGGCCGACCGACCGCGAGGAATTGACGGATCTCGAACCGGTGACGTGGCCGAGCCGCTACGGGGCGCGACGCTCGACCACGCACCACCGTAGGGACCGCCCGGCGATGGTGTTCGGGCGAGTGCTCGTCGCGCGCCGCCCGCGGCCTTCCCGTCGTGGCGGAGCCCTGATCGGCGGTGCTCGAGCGACTTCCATGAACGCCGCGAGCGAGCGCCGGACGGCGCGACTATCCTGGTACGCCCTTTGCCCGCGCCGCCGCCCCTCCCGCCTCCCTCCGGCCCCACCTCCGACCCATGATCGCGTGCTCTCTGGCGCTCTCCCTCGCCTTCGCCCTTCTCCTTCCGAGCGCCCAAGACGCTCAACGGGGCCTCGACCTGCGGCCGCTCGTGCTTCGAGTCGCGGACGAAGATCGCGACGGATCCGTCGCGGCGGACGAGTACCGAGCCTTCGTGAGCTCGCTCGCGCCCGACTCCGACGGCCGCTTGGATCGCGACGTCGTTCGGGCGCAGATCCTCTGTTACGACTGGGACTGGGACGAGGACGGGGTGACGACGGGCGTCGACCTGCGCACCCTCTTCGCCGACCTCGACGCGAACGGCGATCGAATGCTCGAGGAGGAAGAGCTCGCCGGAGCTCCCCGCGGGTACTTCGGGTTCATGGCCGCTGTGGTGCTCCTGCACGCGGCCGACCTGCAGGGGGACGGCGCAGCGAGCGCGGACGAGTGGGAAGCTCTCCAGATCGCGTGCGGCGAGAGCGATGGCGTCCTCGACCTCGCCGTGGTCGCTGGATGGTTGAAGCGGGTCCAGGCCGAGCCGCCGCCCGAGGATCCGAACGCGGTCTCCCCGGGCGTGTACCTCCTGACGCTCTCGAGCGCGCTCGACGCCGACTTCGACGGCTCGCCAACGCTCGCGGACATGGAACGCCTGTTCTCGGGCTTCGACGCGAACGGCGACGGGCGTGTGGAGAGCTCCGAGCTCGCGCCGCGCAGGTCGGAGCGCCCCGGAGGTCCCTCGCCCGAGGAAGACCCGCCGCCCGACGCGCCCGAAGCGGGGCGCCCGCTGATTCCCTGGCAGCGCAGCCTCGACGACGCCCTCGCGCTCGTGCGCCGCACGGGGAAGCCGCTGCTCGTGTGCGTCAACGCGGACGGGGAGAGCGCGAGCGAGACGATCGCGCGCGGCCGCTATCGCGATCCCGCGTTCGCCGCGCTCGTGCGAGGCTTCGTCCCGATCCTGCTGGCGCCCTTCCCGCACACGACGCGCGAGCACGACGACTTCGGCCGGCGCATTCCCGACCCCCGGTTCGGCCGCATCCTCGATTCCGAGCACATGGCGCACGACGATCTCGTGACGGAGCGCTATCTGAAGGGCGAGCGCGTGGCGCCGCGACACGCCGCCTTCGACGCCGAGGGGAACACGATCTTCGACATCTTCCTCGTCACCGACCTCTCGCTCATCGACGCCGCGCTGAGCGAGCACGGTGTGTTCGCGGTCGAGCTGCCCGATCCCGCAGGGCTCTCCGAGGAAGAGCTCTTCGAGAGCCCCGACGCGGGCTGTCGCGATCGGCTCGAAGAGCTCTTCGCCCAGGGTGACGAGGCGACACGCGCGCGGTTCGCGGCGGCGAGCCTCTCGGCCGAGCGCGAGACGCAGCATCCCGAGCTCCTGCGCATGGCGCTCCGCGACGAATCCGCCGATGTGCGCGAGAAGGGCATTGCCGCGTTCGTCCGGAACCCGAGGGCTCTACCCGTCGATCTGTTGCTCCCTGCCCTCGAGGCGGCGGGCGAGAGCCGCGACCTGCGCGAATCCGTCCTGGACGCCCTGCGCTCGCTGGCGTACACAACTCCCGATTCGAAGCTCGGCCAGCGCGCGGCTCGGCTCGCCCGCGTGTCCACGGCGCTCGAGCGGCGTTCCGACGTCCTCGACCGCGACCGTTGGGAGCTCGCCCTCGCCTTCGCTGCGCGCCAGGAGGAGCTCCCGCCCGCGCCCGAGCAGAAGAACGCCGTCGTGGCGCGCATCACCGACCTCGAAGCGCGCATCGACGCCGCGCCGGACGATCGCGAGCTCTACGCCTTCTTCGCCGACGCGCTCATGCGACTCGCGCGGATCCAGATGCTCGAGGGCGGCAACCCTTCCTATCTGTTCGAAGACGTCCGCTATGCCGCCCGGCGCGCAACGAGCGAGGAGCGACCCGATGGTCCGGCCCTGGGGTACCTCGCGTGGACGAGCTACCTGCTGGGCGAGCCGGACGCCGCGGACTTCGCCGCGCGCGCGCTCCCGCTCCTTCGAGCCGACCCGTGCGCCCCCCTGACGGCCCAGGTCCTCGAGGTCTTCGTGAAGGCTCGATCGAACGCTCTGTACGCCGCGTTGGACTCCGGGACCTTCGAGGACGAATGGATCTCGGACATCCAGGATGCGTACGAGGTCATCCTCGCGCACCCGCTCGTCACCGAGCGTCAAGTCGTCGAGTACGTGCGTTTCCTGGGGGCCGTCGAAGCTCACGCCAGGCAAGACGCGGTCGTCCGGCGCGCGCTCGCGCGCTTCCCGGGGACGGCGGACCTGCACATCGCGCTGCGGAACGGCGTGCTCCGGGACCACGGGGCGCTCGCGCTCGAGAGCGCCTACGAGACCTTGGAAGTCCCGCCGGGAGAAGAGGCGAGCTTCGCGTGGTTCGCGGGGCTCGCGACGCTCGTCGCCGCGGAACGCCACGTCGCGAACGGCGACCGCGAAGCCGCCCAGGCCGCCTATGGCCTCTCGGTCGAGCGCTTCCGCGAGTCGGTCGAGCAGGAGCCCAGCTATCGCGACAGTGCCTTCCATTACGTCGCGCTCGCCCTGGCCGGAGCGGCGAACCTGCACGTGGAGGATCGACATCTCGATCTCGCTCTCGAAGCCATCCGCGAGGGGATCGCCGTGAGGCCTGCCAGCGCCGCGATCCAGGACGGCCTGGGGAACACGCCGGTCGCGACGGCGAAACGGGTCCACAGCGCGCTCGTGCAGAGTGGTCGTTCGTCCGATGCGTCGGCCTTGCTCGACGAGCTCGACTCCCACGGCGTTCGCATCGGGAGTTGAGCGCCCAGCTCCACTTTCGACGCCCATCCCGAATCGACCTTGCCTGTAGGCTTTCCTGGAGCGACGCTTCCGAGATCGGCTGAGCCGAGATCGAGCGGCTCGCGTACCGCCGTGTCACCTCGCGGCGTGCGCATTCCCCGCAGCACCGTCATGCATCGCCGTCTCGTGACCGGGATCAGGAGCCGCGTTCGTCTGCTGCTGGTGGCGATCGCCGCCGCGCCGTACGGCTGCGGAGAGCAGGTTGGAGCACCGGTGTCCGATCGGGCGTCCGAAGTCCTCGGGCAGGACTGGGACTCGGCGGACGATCTCGACGCGCTCTCGGTGCTCGGATACGCGGACTTCGCGAGCATCGACCCCGATGAGGCCTCCGGAGTCGTGACCCGCGACGAGCGGCGCAGTGAGGGGGGATACACGCTCGTGGTCTCCATCCCCGACGCGCGCGCCGACCTCTTGGACGCGAGCGGGCTCGCCGTCCGAACCTGGTCGAACCCCGCGGACGGGCAGTGGAGCAGGGCCGTGCTCGGACCGGAGGGAAGGCTCGCCGTGGTGGGCAAGCATCGGAGACGCTACGCGCAGAGGGCGTCACCCTCGGAGATCGGCCGTTACGGATCTTCGCTGCTCGCGTGCTACTCGTGGGAGGGCGAGCGTCTCTGGCAGCACGACATCCCCGCGCACCACGACGTGGAGTGGACTCCCAGCGGGGACGTCCTCACGATCGTGAGCTCGCCGCGCCCGGTCCGGCACGGCATCGAGATCGACGACGACCTCCTCGTCCTCTTCTCGCGCGACGGAGTGGAGAAGTCCTCGGTCTCCCTCTACGAGGCCGCCACGGCGGGTCCGAGCAAGTTCCATTCGCTGCTCGCCAGGAAGCTCTCCCGCATCGGGCCGCGGGCGGAGCCGTACGACGTCCTGCACACGAACTCGGTGCACTGGCTTCCGTTCCCCGAACTCTCGGACGCCGATCCGGAGCACTGCTCATCGTGCGTGCTCGTTTCGATCCGGCACCTGAGCGTGGTCGCGGCCGTGGACTTCGAGCAGGGACGGGTTGCGTGGAGCTACGCGTCGAAGTTCCAGTACCAGCACGAAGCCACCTGGCTCGCAGACGGCCGCGTTCTCGTCTTCGACAATGGATTCCCGATGCGTGGCTACTCGCGTATCGTCGAGTTCGATCCGCGGACCCTCGAAGAAACCTGGGAGTACCGCGCGCCCAACCCGACGGACTTCTTCTGCCAGAGCCGCGGCGTGGCGCAGGCGCTGCCCGGAGGAAACGTCCTCGTCACCGATTCCGACCGGGGCGAGGTCTTCGAGGTCACTCGCTCGGGCGACGTCGTGTGGCGTTACTTGAACGTCCACACGAAGGAGCAGGGCCGCGGCACCGTGCGGGCGGAGCGCTACTCGAAGGACTGGATCGAGTCCCTACCGTAGGGATCCCGCGTCGCTACCCGCGGAAGCGCTTGCGGCAGATCGTCTTGAACATCGCGATGGCCGTCTTCGCGACCTTCCCGAAGCTCGCGGAGTGCTTCGACTCTCCGCCCATGCGCGCGCCGTAGTGGACGGGGATCTCGATCGTGCGCAGGCCGCGGCGATAGGCCGCGCAGATCATCTCGGGCGAGAACGACGGCCCCGGCTCGCGCGTATCGCCCCCGATATCCCGCCACGTCTTCGCCCACAGCGAGCGATACGTGCAGCCGACGTCGGTGAGGCGCGGCTCGTGCGGCAGGTACCAGAAGAGCTCGAGCAGCTTGGCCATGAGGACGTTCCCCCAGCGCAGCTTCGCGTCCATGTTGGCGCCCTGCTGGACGAGCTGACGCGTCGTGCGCGTCCCGAGGACCATGTCCGCGTCGAGCAGGTAGTAGACGAGCTTCCAGAGGTCCTTGCCCCAGAAGGATCCGTCCGCCTCCGTCAGGACCAGGATCTCGGACCCCGTCGCGATCGCGTGCTCCATGCCCGCGCGCAGCGCGCAGCCGTAGCCCGGAGCGCTCTCGGCGATCACTTCGGCTCCGGCGGCCCGCGCGCGCTCGGCGGTGGCGTCGCGGCAGTTGTTGTCCACGACGATCACGCGGTCGACGCACTGGATCCCGCGGAAATCGCGCACCACGTCCGCGATCGTGCTCTCTTCGTTGTGGGCGGGGACGACGACGGCCACCGTGTGGTCGTGGAACATGGGAGGGGAGTCTAACGGGGCTCCGCCCCAGCCCGGACGAGCATGCTGGGCAGAATGGGGCCTGCGCGGCTCGGTACCCGTCGCGCTCAGGGGCGAAGCTGCTCCGGGGTCGGGGCCGGACAGCGCTCGCAATCGGGCCTCGGCTTGCAATGCCCGTAACCCGCGCGCACGCACAGGGCGTGGAACTCCTCGTAGACCGGCTGCGATGGGACGAGCTTCCGGGAGAGCCAGGCGCGCAGCTCCTCGTAGGGCGCCGCGCCGTCGGCGAGCCCGTGTCGACCGAGGACGCGGCGCGTGTACGCGTCGATCACCGGCGTCCGGCGACCCGCGGCGTAGCACAGGATCGAATCCGCCGTCTCCGGGCCGACTCCGAAGACCTGAAGGAGCTCCGCGCGCAGGGGCTCGAGCGGCCGCTCGCGCAGGGCGCGCATCCCGCCCGCGTCGAGGTACCAGGCGCACACGGCGCGGAGCTTCTTCGCCTTCGCCCGGTAGCTGCCCGAAGGGCGCACGAGCTCTGCCAGGTCCGCTTCGCGCAGAGCGAGGATGCGCGCCGGCGTGAGCCGCCCGTCGGTGCGCAGCGCGGACAACGCGCGCTCCGCGTTGCGCCAAGCCGTGTTCTGGACGAGCAGCGCGCCGACCACGACCTCGAACGGGGTCGTCGCGGGCCACCAGTACTGCGGCCCGAAGCCGCGGTAGAGCCCCTGGGCCACGCGCTCGAGGTCTCCGTCGTGCGCGAACCTCGCGATCCCCTCCGCGGGAGATCCCACGAACGGCTGCCCGTTCGGCGCGATCGAGTGCGACGCGACGAGTCCGGGATCACCGGGGAGATCGTCCGCGTCGCTCGTGCCCGACCACTGCCCGTCGAGGGGACCTTCGCGCATGTCGCTCCGCACAGAGTACAGCGGTGGCCAGCGCGTCCGCGCGCGTGGCGTTCCCGGCTTCGCGGCTTGCCGTCGGCGAGGAGCGCCGATGCGACCTCACGAGCCCGGCCGTGCGAGTTCCGCCAGGGCTTCGCTGGCGATCGCGGGCAGCTCCGAGCGATCGGCGGCGCGGCGTTCCAGCGTCGCGAGCTCTTCGCGCGCCTCGGCTTCGCGGCCCGCGAGCGCGAGCGACGCGGCGAGCAAGAGGCGCGTCGGTCCGTCGCCCGGCGCCAGGTGGCGGCGAGTCATGCGCAGCGCTTGGCGGAACTGCGCGATGGCGAAGTCGTGGGCGCCGCTCGCGAGGTGCTCGAGGCCCCAGGCGCGGTGCGCCGCGCACTCGAGGGCGTCCGCGCGCAGCGTGTCGCCATGGAGCGCTCGTTCCGCCTTGGAGAGCGCGTAGAGCTCGTCCGCAGCGAGCTCTTGGAACTCCGGGTCGCTCCGCGCGAGGAGCTCTGAGCCAAGCGTCGTGCGGCCGGCGAGCAGCGCCCGTGCTCCGAGCTCGTCCGCGAGCTCGGCCTCCATGAGCCCGCGCTCGGCGAGCTCGAGGACGAGCTCGCGCGCGCGTTCGCCGGATCCCTCGACGATCTCGAAGCGGACGAGGTTTTGGAGCACGAGCGGATGGCCGGGATCGAGTCGACGCGCGCGCTCCCACAGCGCGCGGCGCTCCGAGCTCGTCGGCGCGAGGATCCCGGCGTTCACCAGCGCGGATACCTGGTAGGGGCGCACTTCCAGGACCTCCAGCCAGGCATCGCGGGCGCGCTCACGCGCGCTCTCGGACCGCGCGCCGTCCGTCAGGTGGCGTGCGAGCAGCGCGCGCGCGAGCGGCGAATCCGGTGCACTCGCGAGCGCGTCGCGCAGGATGCGGCCCTCCTCCAGCCACGCGCTCTTTGCCGCGCCGCCCGCCGTAACGGCCGCCACGGCCCGTTGCCTGGCCGCGAGCAGCGCTCCGTGCTGGCACAACGCGACGGACCACGAACTCGTCGCGAGCAGCAAGACCAGGACGAGCACTGCGGCGGCGCGCCCCGGCGCGCGACCGGCTCCGATGGGCTTCGAGCCGCCCAGGACGGCGCCCGCGAGCACCCAGGCCTGAAGGGCCGCCACCGGGTTGGCGAAGAGCGGCGCGTGCACGGCCGCATTCACGAGGACGGCCAGGACCGCGGCCGCGGCGGGGCCCGTCGCATCGGGGCCCGTAGCCTCGGGGCCCGCAGCATCGGGGCCCGTAGCATCGGGCGCGCGCAAGACGCGGAAGGCCGCGAGCGCGATCCAGCCGAACAAGAGGACGAACGCGCCGCCACCGAGCAGACCGTACTCGGCGAAGGCCTCGAGCCAGTCGCTGTGGGCGTGCTCGACCTCGGATCCGACGTCCTGCAGGCGTCCGTGCGTCGAGAGCTCGATCTCCGCCGGATCGCGGTGGGGCGGGAAGGTGGCCTGGAACTGTCCGGGGCCCACGCCGGCGAGCGGATGCTCCGCTACGAGGGCGGGAACACGCTGCCACAGGAGGACGCGCACCCCGACGCCGCCCAGGTCGCCCGGCGCGACGGGAGCTTGCGCCTCGCGCGCGGCGTCGTGCGCAAGGTCGCGCGCATAGTGCAGCGCAAGCGCGATTGCGAGCGCCAGCGCCGTGACGCCGAGCCCGAGCGCGCGGAAGGCGCGCGGCGCGCAGAGCGACCACGCCAAGAGCGCCAAGCCGAAGGCCAGCGT
Source organism: uncultured Planctomycetaceae bacterium (assembly GCA_964413535.1). GTDB lineage: Bacteria > Planctomycetota > UBA1135 > UBA1135 > CAYPTB01. The sequence goes on from CAYPTB010000032.1 coordinate 178,021, forward strand.
CCCGGCCAGGACGGGCGCGGTGCTCGCGTGCGCGAGGAAGGCGAGGGCGGACGCGGCTCCGAGGGCCCGGCGCCAGCCGCGCGCTCGCACCGCGAGCACGGCTCCGAGAACGGCGCCGGGAAGCGCCGCTTGCGACAGCGCTCCCGTGTTGCCGAGCGCCCCGGCGAGGTCGGCTCCGCGGAACGCCGGAACGGTGAGCGCGAGCGAAGCGCACATTGCGAGCAGCACGAAACTCGCGAGGGAGCGCGAGGCGAGGGAGGAGCCCGCGACGAGGCCCAGTGCCGCGAGGGCGAGCATCAGGATGCCGCGCCGGAGCTCGAACGGATCGAGCGCGTCGCCGCTCGCGAAGGCGAAGGCGCCGAGCAACAGGGGAACACAAAGCAACAGGGCGGCGCGCGGGAGCGCGGGCGGAGCGGCGAGCGCGAGCAGGAACGCGGCGGGTAGCGCGAGGAGGGCCGTCCAGCCCACGGCGGTCGCGAGCGGGACCGGATCGAAGGCGAGGACGCTCGGAAGGGCGAGCGCGAGCACGGGCAGGGCGAGTGCGGCAGGGAGGGCGCGCGCCGCCAGGCTCTCCCCTCGCGGGCTCACGCTTCGCTCCCCGTTCGACGCGCACTCATCGCTGGCGCTCGGAGGGCGCGCTCCTACGTCGGATCGTCGGAGCGCACGAGCGCGTCGACGAAGGCCTCGGGATCGAAGGGTTCGAGGAACTCGAGCGATTCGCCGGTTCCCACGTAGCGCACCGGGATGCCGAGCGCGCTCTCGATCCCGAAGATCGCTCCGCCGCGCGCCGTGCCGTCGAGCTTGGCGACGACGAGTCCCGTGACGCGGATGGCCGCTGTGAACTCGCGGGCCTGCTGCACGGCGTTCTGACCGTTCGTGGCGTCGAGCACGAGCAGGCACTCGTGCGGAGCGTCCGGGATCCGGCGGCGGATGACGCGCTCGATCTTCCCGAGCTCGGCCATCAAGTTGAGTTGAGTGTGCAGTCGTCCGGCCGTGTCGACGATCAGGACGTCGGCATCGCGCGCGAGCGCGGCCTCGACGGCGTCGAAGGCCACTGCCGCCGGATCCGCGCCCTCGCCCTTCTGCACGATCTCCACGCCGCTGCGTTCGGCCCAGATCGCCAATTGGGCCGAGGCCGCGGCGCGGAAGGTGTCGCAGGCCGCGACGATCACGCGCTTGCCCTGCAGGCGGAAGCGATGCGCGAGCTTCGCGATGCTGGTCGTCTTGCCCGAGCCGTTCACGCCGGCCACGAGCACGACGGTCGGGTGGTTCGAGAGGTCGATCTCGCCCTTCACCGCGCCGAGGCGAGCGAGGAGCAGCTCGCGCATGTGCGTTCGGACGTCCTCCTCGCCCTTGATCTCGCCGCGCCGATGGGCGCGCGCGAGCTCCGCCGACACCTCGCTCGCGACGGGCCCGAGGTCGGCGGTGTAGAGCAGCTCCTCGAGCTCGACGAGCATCGCCTCGTCGATCGGTCGCCCGCCGCGGAACAAGCCGGAGATCCCGTCCGAGATGGCCTGACGCGATTTCGTCAGGCGCCCTACGAGCCGATCGAAGAGTCCCACGATGGTCAGGCCTGGGTCGTGTCCGGCGCGTCTCGAGCCGCGGGATCGCTCTCGTCGCTCGCGGCTCGTGCACCGGGCTGGCGGTCCTTGATCCGGTCGAGGATGCCGTTGATGAACCCGCCCGAGTTCTGCGTCGAGTAGCGCTTGCCGAGCTCGATCGCCTCGTTGATCGAGACCTTGGGCGGGATGTCCGGGCACCACAGGAGCTCGAACGTCGCGAGGCGCAGCACGTTGCGGTCGATCACGGCCATGCGCTCGAGGTCCCAGTTCTGCGCGACCTCGCGGATGATCACGTCGATCTCGGGCCCGTGCTCGCGCGTCCCGTGGAGTAGCTCGAGCGTGAACGCGCGCGTCGTCGGCTCCGGCTCCTCCGAGCGCACGAATTGCTCGGGAGAGAGGTCGAGGCCATCGCCCAGGAGGTCGAGCTGATAGAGGTACTGGAGGGCGAGCTCGCGCGCCCGGGTGCGTTTCTTCACGTGTCGACTCGCTTCGGAGAAACGCGCTCGCGCGGGAAAGCCTGCACGGCATCGGAGTGGATCGCCTGCACGGCGAGCAGGGTCTCGATCGCGGCGCGTGCGACCTCGCGGCCCTTGTCGATGACGCCGCCTTCCCACGCCGGGCGCGCGCGCTCGAGCGCTTGCTCGAGCGTCGCGCAGGTGAGGACGCCGAAGTGGACGGGCTTCCCCGTCGCCAGCGAGGCCTGGACGATGCCGTTCGCGGCGGCCTGCGCGATGTAGCGGTCGTGCTCCGTCTCGCCCTTCAGCACCAGCCCGAAGCACAGCACCGAGTCGACGTCGGCGCGCTCGGCGAGCAGGAGCGCGAGGAAGGGCAGCTCGAACGCTCCCGGAGCCTCGACGACGACGAGATCGCGCTCGTGGAGCCCGGCGGCGACGAGCTCGCGGCGCGCCGACTCCAGCATCGGACCGGTGACCTCGGCGTGGTAGCGCGACACGGCTGCGGCGACGCGCGTGCCGGGCGCGAGGCGGCTCTCCCGCGAGCTCTGGTCGTCGGAGGACATCGTTGGTAGAGGGCGCTCTGGGAACGAGCGGGACAGTCTAACGAGGCTTCGCCTCGGCACGGACGAGCATGTGGACAGAAGCGAGCGGGAGCGGGAGCGTGGGAGCGCTCTGCCGCGATTCGCACAGATTCCCGTTGGACGCGCCGTGCGCTCCGCGCCCGGCTGCGGCACAGGCGACCTTCGGTCGCGTGCCGCGAGCTAGCCGTCTTGGGCTGAAACTTGACTCATTCTCCAAGCTCCCGGCGCCCAAGACGTCTAGCCGCGCGAGCTGTCGCGAGCGAGCGGGGCGCGTGGGCCTCCTTCACGACGCGACGACGCCGGTCGTCAAGCGGCCGGTTCTCCGACCTCGATCGTCCGCACGCGCGGCGGACGCACCCACCAGCGCACGTGGAGCGAGAGCGTCCGCGAGAGGTCGGCGAAGACGGTGTAGGCGAGCGGGACCACCCACAGGGTGAAGAAGGTGCTCGCGACGAGCCCACCGGCGACGACGGTCGCGAGCGCGCGGTAGGGGATCGTGTTCGTCGCGGGCTCCATGACCGCCATGGGCAAGAGTCCCCCGACCGTCGTCAGAGCCGTCATCAAGACCGGTCGCACGCGCTGCGCGCAGCCTTGGATCACGGCCTCGGTGCGCGGAACGCCTTCGAGCACCAAACGGTGGATCCTGTCGATCAGCACGATCCCGTTGTTCACGACGACCCCCGACAGGATGATCAGACCGATCCATCCCATGAAGTCCATGGGGACGCCGGTGAGGAACACCGTCCACATCGCCCCCAGGATGGCGAAGGGGATCGTGAACAACACCGAGAAGGGCAACAGCACGCTCTCGAACAGGATCCCCATCAGGAGGAACACGAGCACGACGGAGAGCATGAGGGCATTCCGCATCTGGGACAGCTCCTCCTCCTGTCGGGCGCCGAAACTGTCCTCGAGTCCCAGCGTGTACCCGCGCGGCAGGTCGAGCTTCGCGTCGAGGGCCTGGTTCCCCGCCAGAGTGACCGCCATGACCTGCGTGGGGTCTTCGATCTCGGCCGTGATGTCGAACGTCGTCTGGCCGTTGCGGCGGTGGATCGAGCGCTCGCCGCGGGCGACGCTCAGGTTCGAGAAGGAAGACAGCGGCACGCGGCCTTCCTCCGTCCAGATGGAGAGGTCGCGCAGGGTGCCCATCCCGGCGATCTCCTCCTCGTCGTACTCGACGAGCAGCGGGATCTCGCGGCCTTCGTCGTGGAAGCGCGACACCATCCACCCGCGCAGCGTGTACGCGATCGAGTTCACCGTCGCCTCGGACGAGACCCCCATCGTCAGCGCGAGGTCGCGGTCGATCTCGACCTGGAGCGTCTCCGGCGAGTCCTCGAGCGGCGAGCGCACCCCCGTCAGACCGGGAACTCCGGCGAGGATCGAAACCGCCTCGGCGCCGAGCCCTTCGAGGACCTCGGAGTCGGGTCCCCGCAAACGGAAGAAGGCGACGCTCTTCTGGCGCGTGTTCGTGTTCTCCTCGTCGTAGAAGACGAGCTTGTGGCCGGGCAGGCGCGGGAGCTCGTCCTTGAGATCTCGCTTGATCGAGGCCAGGCGTTCGGGGTCGAGGGCGCGCTCCCAGTACAAGTTGAACTGGCCTCGGCGGTCGTCGAAGCGGCAGTTCCAGTTCTCGAAGCCGTAGCGCGCGCGGCGCTCCTCCACGAAGTCCTCGTAGGGCGTGATCTCGCTCGCAGCCTCCGCGAGCGTGAAGTCCGCCTCGAACTCGAAGAAGAAGCGAACGGAAGTGGTGTCCTCCTCCTGCGTGAACGCCGCGAAGTCGGCGTAGCTCCCGGGAATCACGACCGTCAGCATGCATACGCCGGAGAGCGCGGTCGCGAGCAGTCTGTGCCGCATCGTCCAGCCGACGACGGCCGCGTTGAGGTCCGTCGTCATCTCGATCAGCGAGTTGCCGCGGGGAACGAAGCTCGCCGGCTTGCTGGGTGCGCGGCGATCTCGGCGCCACCAGCGCGGCATGGCGAAGAGCACGAGCAGCGACGCCGCGGTCGCCGCGCCGAAGAGGACACCGGGAAGCACTTGCTCCACGAATCCCCAGGCATCTCGATCCAGGGCGCGCCCGACCTCGAGAGCCGGCGCCGTGCGCAGGAGCACGAGAGCGGCCACCCCGAAGGGTATCGCGGCCACGACGATCCGGAGGGGCCAACGAGCGGTGGTCGCGAGGGCGGCGCGGTTGGCGACGTGCAGGGCTCGGACGGCCAGGAACGCCAGGATCCGCACGAGGGCGATCAGGTAGGAGACGATCCGGACGGGGATCCGCATCAGCGGAGCGACGGTTCTCCCCGAGCGTTCGATCCACGCCGCGCGCTTCCCCAGGATCCGCGCGGAGATCACCGGCAGGAAGGCGAGCGCCACGAACAAGCTGACGAGGAGCGAGACGCACAGGGGCCGCCCGATGCCGATGAAGATCGTGCGCATCAGCGGGTGCTCGCTCATGAACATCATCGGCACGAAGACGACGACGGTCGTCAGCGTGGCGAGCGTCACGGCCAAGGAGATCTCGCGCGCTCCCTTGCCCGCCGCCGAGAGGGCGTCCTCGCCCCGATCGCGGAAGCGGGCGATGTTCTCGACCACCACCACCGAGTTGTCCACGAGCATGCCGACGGCGAGCGTGATGCCCGCCATCGTGAGCACGTTGAAGGACTCGCCGCTGAAGTACTCCCAGGCGATGGCCATGATCGCCGAGACGGGGATCGACATCGCCACGCACAGCGTGAGGCGCAGGCGCCACAGGAAGACGAACAGGATCACGATCGCGAGGACGCCGCCGAAGGCCGCGGTCTCCTGGAGCTGGGAGAGCGTCGCTTCGACCATGTCGCCCGGAACCCAGAACGTGACGAAGCTGAGGTCGCCCGCCACTCGCGGGTCCTCCTCGATCCGCTCGATCGCTTCCTTGAAGTTGCGGCTCGCCTCGACGATGTTGACCTGGCTCTCCCGGCTCACCATGCCGGTGTAGGAGTAGGAGCCGTCGATCCGCGCGAGGGAGTTGCGCACGCTCTTGACCTGCCTCACCTCGCCCACGTCGCGAATGCGCAACCCGTCGCCGATCGGGAACTCGGCGATCTCCTCGGGCGTCCGGAAGCGCATGTCGGAGCGCAACAGGACCTGGTTGCCGCCGTCGTCGAGCTCGCCCAGGGGCTCGGTGAAGTTGTCGCTCGTGAGACGCCGGACCAGCTCGCCCAGGTCCATCCGCGCCGCGACGACCTTGTCCTCGTCGAGCAGGATGCGCATCGAGTCGGCGCCGCCGCCCCAGATGTCGACCCGGCTGATGCCGCGCACGGCTTCGAGGCGCGGCTGGACGACCTTGTCGATCAGGTAGTCGGTGCGTTCGCCCTCGCCCTCGTGCAGGATTCCGAAGAAGGCCAGCGGCAGGCTGTCCGCGTCCTCGGACCACATCTCGATCTCTTCGACCCCGTCCGGCAGCAGCGGGCGAGCCCGCTCGATGCGGTCGCGGACCTCGGCCTTGGCGAAGTCGAGGTCGAGGCCCGCGTTGAACTCGATCTCCATCCACACGCGGCTCGCGTTCGAGTTGCTCGTCACCTCGTCGATCCCGGCCAAGGTGCGCAGTTGCTCCTCGATGACCCGGGCGACCTTCTCCTCGTTCTCCCGCGCGCTCGACTCGGGCGTCGGGATCCAGATGTTCAGGCTGGGCTCGGAGAAGCCCGAGGGCAGGAGCTGGAGCGGGATCTCGCGGTAGGCGATGCCGCCGACGACGAGCATCGTCACCAAGAGCACCAGGGCTCCGATCGGACGCCGGACGGTGATCGCGAAGAAGCCGCCTGTGTCTGTCATGGTCTCCCCTCGGGAACCGATCGGATCAGGATACCTCGCCGGCTCGCGCGCTCCTCGGTCGCAACGCACCCCTTACCCCGCGTGGGCAACGGTCTTGTCGCGCGTGACCAGCGTGTAGATCGTGGGAATCACGACCAGCGTCAGGAGCGTGGAAACCGACAGCCCGGCGATGACGGTGATCGCCATCGGCGCGCGCAGCTCCGCGCCTTCTCCGGAGCCGAGCTCACCCACGATCGGGACCGAGGCCAACCAATTGGTCATGGGGAGCAGGCCCAGGACGGTGGTCGCCGTCGTCATCATGATCGGTCGCAGGCGCGAGCGGCCGGCTTCGATCACGGCTTCCTGGACCGTCAACCCCTGGGCGCGCTTCTGGTTGATGCGGTCGACGAGCACGATCGCGTTGTTGACGACGATGCCGGCCAACATGATCAGGCCGATGAACACGACGACCGACACGGGAACCTCGAGCAGGTCGAGCACGAACACGACGCCCACGCCCGCAAGGGGCACGGTGGCGAGGATCACGAAGGGTTGGATCAGGGACTCGAACTGGCTCGCCATCACGACGTAGACGAGGAAGACAGCGAGGAGCAGGGCGAAGCGCAAACTCGACTGAGCCTCGTCCATCTCGCGCTTCTGACCACCCAACTCGACCGTGATGTCGTCGGGCGTCTGCAGCGTCGCGAGGCTCGCTTCGATCTTGCGTTGGATGCCCCGGAGGTCGAGTCCGGTCCCTTCGGCGGTGATCAGCGCCCCGCGCGTGTTACCGATGCGCCGGATCTCGGCCGGACCCTGGACGGTCCGCACGTCCGCCACGGAGCGCAAGGGCACGGGCGTCGCCGAGCCGGGATTCACGACCAGGTCCAGCACCGAGGCGAGGGTGGAGAGCACGACCTCGTCCCCGATCACGCGCACGTCGATGCGTTCCTCGCCCTCGTTGAAGCGCGTGCTGACGTTGCCGAGCACCTGATCGCGCACGAGGTTCGACACGGCCGCGAGATCGAGTCCGTACTCGAGCGTCTTGTCGCGGTCGAAGCTGATCAGGGCTTCCGGATGACCGGGCCGCAGGGAGACGCGCAAGTCCGAGAGCTCTTCGACGGACGCGAGGCGTGCGAAGACCTCGGTCGTGACCGCCTCGATCGACTCGAGGTCGTAGCCTTTGACCTCGACGGCGATCGGGGCCTCGATCGCGAAGGGAGTCGGCCGCCGGATCTCGACCGAATGAACGGCCGGGTGGCTCGCGATCCGCTCGCGCACGCGTTCGGACACGAGCTCCTCCGCCGCGGCGTCGGACGCCGTCTGATCGAGCCGAACCGTGAGGCGCGCCGTGTGCGAACCCTCGATGTCGCGCGAGAGCGTCTCGCGCTCGATGCCGACCGTGAGCGCCGTCGTGCGCACGCCCTCCATGGCCCGGATCTCGAGGTCGAGCTCGCGCAGCGTCGCGTCGGTGAACGCGAGCGGCGTCCCGATGCCGAGCGCGACGTGCGCCGTGAACTCGCCCTGGTGGATCTCCGGCAAGAGCTCGAGACCGAGCTGGGGGACGCGGCGGACGGCGAGCGCGAACAGCGCGGCCGAGAGCACGAGGACGGCGAAGCGATGCCGGATCGCCGCTCCGAGCAGTCTCGCGTAGGCGCGCTCGCTCGCGCTCCAGGCCCGGTCGAAGGCGCGCGAGGCCGGGCCCAGGAGGAAGGCCAGCCCCCTGTACCCGCCGGCCACCACGAAGCCCACGCCGCGCGTCACCAGACCGATCGGGACGAGGAGCGCGCGCGCGCCGATCGTGAGCACGTTCCCGGGTCCGTTCCACCACGACCACCGGATCCCGTGCCGAGGCGAGGGCGGTCGCTCCTGCTCGCCCGCGCGCAGCTTTCCCCCCACGAGCCACGCGCGGGAAGCGAGCATCGGGATGAAGAGCACGGCGACGACGAGCGAAACCAAGAGCGACGTGACGACCGTCAACGCCTGGTCGCCGAAGATCTGGCCGGCGATCCCGGTGACGAAGACGATGGGCGCGAAGACGGCGATCGTGGTCAGGGTCGAGGAAGTGACTGCTCCGGCCACTTCGCGCACGCCGCGCACGGCGGCCCGTTCCAGCGAATCCCCCTCCTCGCGGCAGCGCGTGATCGACTCGAGCACGACGATCGCGTTGTCGACCAGCATCCCCACGCCGAGCGCGAGCCCGCCGAGCGACATGATGTTCAAGCTCACGTCGAAGACGAACATCGGCGCAAAGGTCACGACGACGGAGATCGGGATCGAGAGTCCGATGATGAACGTCGCCGACAGGCGGCGGAGGAAGATCCAGATCACGATCACGGCGAGCAGCGAACCCAGGACGGCCGCGCTCTTCACGTCGTCGACGGCGTTGCTGATGAACGTCGACTGATCGGAGAGGAGCTCGAGCTGGAGCTCCTTTCGCATGCGGAAGGCCATGTACCCGGTCTTCTCGCGCTCCTCCCACGTGACCCCGCCGTCGCCGTCGGCCTCGCGTTTGAGGGCGGCGGCGACCAACGCCCGCCCTTCGGGCGTGCCGAAGACGGTCTCGTTCAGCGCCTTCGCGAGCTGGACGATGTTCGCGCCCGCCTCGCGGTAGATCGCGATCTCGACCATTTCGCCGCCCCCGAGGTGGCTGACGACTTCGCGCTTCTTGTGCGTGCGCTCGACCTCAGCCACGTCGCGTATGCGGATCGCCGCGTCGCCGCGGCGCAGGACGGCCAGATCTTCGATCTCCGCGACGGTGCGGAACTCGTTCAGCGTCCGCACGAGGTACTCGGTCGAGCCCTCCAGGAGGGAGCCGCCCGAAGCGTTGATGTTCTCCTGGGCCAGGCGATTGGAGAGCGCGCTTGGATCGATCTGCCGCGCGGCGAGCTTGAAGGGATCGACCCGGACGTGGATCTCCTCCTCGAGGCCGCCGCGCACTTGCACCGCCGCCACTCCCGCTATGGCTTCGAGCTCGCGCTTGATGCGGTTCTCGGCGAGCCAGCGGACGTGGATCAAGTCCGTCTCTCCGCCGGGGCCGCGCGCCGAAGTGATCCCGATGCGCAGGATGGGATCGAGGTTCGGGTCGTAGCGCAGGATCAGGGGCCGTTCCGCGCCGCGCGGCAACAGGACGCTGTCGAGCTTCTCGCGCACGTCCTGGACCGCGAAGGTCATGGGCGTGCCCCAGTCGAAGTCGAGCAGCACGTCGGAAGTGCTCGCGCGACTGATGGAGCTCGTGCGCACGAGGTTCGGCAGCGTGCTGAGCGCCTCTTGGATGCGCTCCGAGACGCGCTCTTCGATGTCCTCGGGCGCGGCCCCCGGCCAACTCGTGCGCACGGTCAGCGTCGGATAGCTGATCTCGGGCAAGAGGTCGACGGACAGCTTCGAGAAGCTGACCAGCCCGAAGACCGCGGCCGCGAGCACGAACATCGTGATCGCGATCGGACGACGCGTGATGAACGCCATCGTCCCCTGCGGAGTGTCGCCCCGGGTCGGTGCGTCCACGCCGTTACTCGACGGCCTCGGGGTCGGCCACCGGGTCTGCTTCGTCGTCCGTACCCGCGTCCGGAGTCGGGATCTCGGACTCCACCGCGTCCACCTTCGGCGCCTCGTAGGCTTCGACGGTGATCGGGGCGCCGTCCGCGAGTTCGCGTGCTCCGACCGAGACGATCTCGTCGCCGGGAGCCAGGACCCCGTCGCCCAGGACGACGATCTCGACGAAGTCGTCGTCGGCATAGCCCTCCGCGACGTCGACCCGGTGAGCGATCCCGTCGCGTGCGACGAGCACGAAGCTCTGGTCGGCTTCGCGCCTCACGGCGCGCTTGGGCGCGACCAGGGCGTCGGGATGCCGATCCGTCACGATGGACAGACGCACCAGCATCCCCGGCAGGAGCCGCGGTTCGGTCCTGCCCTCGGGCGCGATCGAAAGGCTGGCGGTGACGCGGAACGAACCCGAGTTCGCGTCGACGGTCGGACTGACGCGTTGGATGGTTCCGGCGAACACGTGCCCCGGGAGGGCCTCCGCCACCGCGCTGACCCCCAGGGGACCGGAACGGCCGTGTCCGTTGCCCGGCTCGAGGCCGTCCGTGAAGAGCTCGAGCTCGCGCTGCGGGCGGTGGAAGACGGCGCGCAAGTTCCGGACGTCGGTCAGCACGTACACGGCGCTGCTGCCGGCCATGTCGCCGACGCGGATCGATCTCGATGCGATCACGCCGTCGAACGGAGCGCGAATCTCCGTGTGCTCGCGGGTGACGCGGGCCCGTTCGAGGGCGACTTCCGCCCGCGACACGGCGATCGCGGTGTCGCGCTCCTCCACCTCGGACTTCTTCCACGCCAGCTCGGCCTGCACGACCTCGTGTCGCCGGCGCTCGAGCTCGAGCCCGCTCGTTTCGAGAGCTTGCTCGGAGAGCGCACTCGGCTTCGCCTCCCCGCCGAACAGGCGCTGGTTGCGGTCGTGGTCGCGCAGAGCCTGGTCGGCCGCGAGCTTCGCGTTGTCGATCGCCGCCCGGGCCTCCTGCACCGCGATCCCCGCGCTCTCGGCGCGGTTCTTCGCCTCGTCGAGCGCCACCTCGGCGTCGCGGGCCGCGAGCGTCGTGTCCCGGTCGTCGAGGCGAGCGAGCACCTCGCCCGCGGCGACGTGATCCCCTTCCTCGGCCAGGACCTCGACCACGATGCCGCTCGTGCGCGGGAAGAGGGCGATCTCGGCTTCCGACTCGATCACGGTGGTGGTCTCGAGCAGGCGGACCATCTCGCGCCGGACGATGGGCGTCGTGCGCACGCGCGGCGCCTCGCGTTGGCGCGCTCCCGACGCCAGGGCGTCGCGATCCGCGCCGGGGTCGACCGACACCGAGCAGGATGCGAGGAGCGCCGCGGCCGCCGCGGTGCTCGCAACGATGCCTGGAGAGAAGAAGGAGAACGGAGTGGAGCGCGGGCTCCGGGTGAGGCTCGAGCGCATGGGGAGGGGAGGCGGGAAGGTGAGTGTGCGAGGGGGGGAAGCGGAGCGAGCAGTCGCCGCTTGCCCGATAGACTTTCGCGATGCGCTCACCTCAAGAGGCCATGGCGGAGATTCTAGGCAGGATCCAGCCACTCCAGCACAAGGACTGTGTATCCCTGCGGGTCGCTCGAGGTCGAGTGCTCGCGAGCGACGTGCTCTCGGACGTGGACCTGCCGCCCTTCGAGAAGAGCGCGATGGACGGGTTCGCCGTGCACAGCGCCGATTTCGCCGGGGTCGCGGGAGCCCGGAACCCGGTCGAGCTGCGCGTCGTCGGCGAGTCCCGCGCCGGGGTCCCTTTCGAGGGATCCGTCGCCCGCGGGTCGTCCGTGGCGATCTACACCGGAGCCGAATTGCCCCCCGACTGCGACGCGGTCGTCATGGTGGAGGAGACCGAGCGGAGGGGAGAGCGCGTGAGCGTGTCCGGGAACCCGCGCGCCGGGGCGAACGTGAATCACCGCAGCGAGATCCTCGCGCGCGGCGCGCTGGCGCTCTCGGCCGGACGGCGGCTCGAGCCCCGCGACCTGGCGGTGCTCGCAGCCGTCGGCGCGGATCCCGTCAGCGTCCACCCCCGACCGCGAGTGAGCGTGCTCACGACCGGCGACGAGCTCGTGCCCGCCTCCGCGCTGCCGGGTCGCGGTCAGATCCGCGAGGGAAACACGCTCTACCTGGCGGCGGCCTGCGAAGCCGCCGGGTGCGAGGTGCTCGAGGTCGGCATCGTGCGCGACGATCCCGAGGTGCTGCTCGAACGCCTGGGTCGCGCGCTCGAGGCGTCCGACGCGTTGATCACGACCGGCGGAGTGAGCGTGGGCAAGTACGACCTGGTCGGGGCGGCTTTCGAACGCCTGGGAGTCGAGCCGGTCCTGCACAAGGTCGCCATCAAGCCCGGCAAGCCGATCTGGTTCGGACTGCGCGGTAGGACGCCCGTGTTCGGTCTCCCGGGCAATCCCGTGTCGAGCCTGCTCGGCTTCGAGGTCTTCGTGCGTCCGGCGCTCGCACGGCTCGGCGGCGCGGGACCCGACGAACAAGAGGAGCGCCTGCGCCGCGGCGTGTGGAACGGCCCGCCGACCGAGTCCAACACGCGCCAGCAGAACCTCCCGGCGCGCGTGCGTCAGGGCGACGACGGCTGCGATCACCTCGAGCCCGTGCGTTGGCTCGGGTCGGCCGACATCGTCGGCGCGAGCCGCGCGTCCGCCTTCGCCGTGGTCCCCCCCGAGACGGTGGTCGAGACGGGAGAGTCGATCCTGTACCGTCCGCTCGCCTGAGGCCGCGGCTCCGCGCGCGCCCTCGCCTCGAGAAGCTCCCGGTCCGTACAGGGCGATGCAGCACGACACGCCGATGGTGGAGGGCGAGCTCGGCCGCGTGCCCCGCTTCCTCCTCGCGCTGGCCGCGTTCGGTCTCCTGTTCCTCGGAAGCCCCGGCATCGCGAGCGCCGAGGGCTCGACCGTCCTGGCCGTGTCGGGCATCGCCCTCTGGGGTGCAGTCGCGAGCCGTCCGGGGCGAGGCGCCTTCCTCTCCGAATGGCTGGCCGGCGCGCTGGGCCTGACCCCCATCGTCTGGTGGATCGGCTACGTCTCGGCTCCGGCGCTCGTCGCGTGGGTGGGGCCCGGAACCGGGGTCTACGCGGCCCTGGCGGGAGCCGCGCTGCGCCGACTCGCTCGCCGCGTTCCACTCGCGCTGGCGGTGCCCCTCGCCTGGATCTTCGCGGAGACGCTGCGCGCCGTGATCCCTCCTCCGCTCGGGCTCGGATGGCTGCGCCTCGGGCACTACGCGCACGACCACCTGTGGTACTCGGGCGGCGCGCGCGTGTTCGGCGTGCAAGGGCTCGGCTTCTGCCTCGCGCTCGTCGGCGGCGCGCTCGCGCAAGTCGCACGCAGGCCCGTCGTCCGAACACTGCCGCTCGCCGTCGGCGCGCTCGGAATCGCTCTTCCCGCTCTGTGCGCGGTCGTCACGCGTCCGCCCGCGACGACCGACGGTCCACGCCTCCTCTTGGTTCAGCCCGGCATCCCCCAGCAGCGCAAGCACTCCCCGGGCACGTGGCAGGAGCTGCTCGAGCACGGCATCGCCGTGACGCGTGCCGGGCTCGCCGCGAGCGCCGCGCCGCCGGACCTCGTGTGTTGGGGCGAGACCATGCTCACGATCCCGATCGCGCACCGAGACCTCGTCTCCGCGCTCGCGGCCGGTCCCGTGCGCGATCCCGAGGCCGCCGCGGATCGGATCGTGGACCCGAGCTACGGCGAGCGCCTGCTCGCGTTCGAGCGCGAATGGGTGCGCGGCGCGATCCTCGGAGTTCCGTCCGCGGGGAGTCCGGTCGACACGCTCCTGCCGGAGGGCACGCGGTTCCTCGCTGGAGCGCTCGAGATCCTCGCGCGGGACGGTCGCTTGCTGGAGCGCAACTCCGTGTTCCTGTGGGAGCCCGACGGCTCGCGTCAACCCGCGGTCGGCAAGCAGCACCTCGTGCCCGGCGCGGAGACGATGCACGGGCTCGAGCGCTTCGAATGGGTGCGCGACCTGTGCGAGCGGTTCGTCTCCTACGTCCCGTCCCTGACGCCCTTCGAGTCGGTCGGAGCGCTCACGCTCGCGGCGCGCGATGGCCAGAGCTTCCGGTTCGGAGTGAGCGTGTGCTTCGACAACGCCTTCGTCGATCCCTTCGTCGACGCCGTGCGCGAGCACGACGTCGACTTCCACCTCGTCCTCTCCAACGAAGCCTGGTACCTCGACAGCTGCGAGCTCGACCAGATGGTCGCCTTCACGCGGCTCGCCGCGATCGCGACCGGCCGCTCGATCGCCCGCGCGACGAACTCCGGCGTCACGCTGGTGATGGGCGCGGACGGGCGCGAGCTCGACCGGCTCGTCGTCGACGGCCGCGATCGCCTGGTCGGCGGCGCGCTGAGCTCGCTGGTCCCGGTGCCGATCCGACCGGCGGCGGGCCCCGCTCCGAGCCCCCCGTTCGTCCGTTGGAGGCCGCTGTGGCTCGGCGCCTGGATCCTCGTTCCGGCCCTGCTGCTCGGTTGGTGCGGGAAAACGAGCCGTAACCGAGGTCTCGAGCGAGGTTAGTCTCGAGAGATCCGGCGTCGGCGGTGGTTCCTTCGCGCTTGACCGCTTGCTCGCACCCTCCCTATAGTCGCGCGCTCGCCGCGACTTCAGCGATCGAGCGCGGTAGACCCTTCCGAGGAAAGTCGTTACGAAAACCAGTCCGGCCCCTGGCGAGACCCACCCCTCGAGACCCCTGCGCGCAAGAGCATGAGCCCCATCGGAAAGATCTTCATCGTCGTCAACTTGGCCCTCTCGGCGGCCTTCCTCGGCTGGGCGTCGAACATCGTCGCGACGAGCCAGGACTTCAAGAAGCAACGCGACGAGCTCGAAGTCGCTTCAGTGAGCGAGAAGAAGACGCTCGAGGACGAGCTCGCCAAAGCGCGCACCGAGCTGAACGCCGTGCGCCAGGACAAGCAGGTTCTCGCCGACGAGCGCGACGATCAGAAGAGCCGCGCGGACCGCGCCGAGAACGACCGCAATCAGCTAGCGTCGGAGAACGCGCAGCTCCGCAACGACCTGACGCGCATCGGGAGCTCGCTCGACGACTACAACAAACAGCTCGAGGCGTTCAAGACGAGCGCGCAGCGCGACACCGACGCGCGGCTGGCGGCCGAGCGCGAGCGCAACGACGCCGTTCAAGCCCAGCGAGACGCGGAGATCGCCCTGCGGGACGCCCAGGGCGCGGCGAGCGCGGCGGAAGCGCGCACGGCGGAACTGGGGGGCGAGGTCGACGCGGCCAAGGCCTCGATCGCGAGCCTGGAGGCCCTGCGGGACACGATGGTCGCGAAGTACAACATCTCTCTCCCCGAAGTCTGGGCCCAGCCGGACATCGACGGCGCCGTGACCAGCGTGAAGACGGATCTCGCTCCCGGTCTGGTCGCGATCAACAAGGGTTCCGACCACGGCGTCCGGCGCGGCACGACCTTCGAGATCTTCAACGGCCAGACGTACAAGGGCCAGGTGCGCGTGGAGCTGGTCCACCCGACCTGGTGCTCGGCCATCATCGTTCGCACGGCGAACGGGCCCATGAGCCAAGGCGACAGCGCCGCCACCAATTTGTAGGGGAGGACCCGATGGCACGCAGTCGCAGCCGCAAGGGGGGCGCGCCCCCGCGCCAAGCGCGCGCAACGTCGCGCAAGAAGACCACGACCGTCGCCACCACCCAGGTCGAGGTCGTCGAGGAAGCCCAGAGCATGGGCACGGAAGACGCCGTCGCGATCATCACGGCCCTCCTGCTCTTCGTCGGGATCCTGTTCCTCGACTACGAGCTCGGCACGCACTACGACCCGCACGGGCTGTTCTTCTAGGGAGACGGCGCTCCGTCGCCGTCGCGCCGGGAGGCGCGGCGCTTCCGGGTGACGCTCGGGGCGGTCGCTCGCGCCGCGAGCGTCTTGCACGGCCCCCCCCCGCCGGTAGACTGCCCCCGCATCTAGGGGGGAGGTCGATGCGTCGGACTCTCTCCTCGGGTCTCCTTGCCTGCGATGGGAAACGTACTGAAACCGCTGGAGTGGTTGTTCGGTCGCTTTTCCGTCGACATGGGGATCGACCTCGGAACCGCCAATACGCTCGTCTGCGTGCGCGGGCGCGGCATCGTCCTCAACGAGCCGAGCGTCGTGGCCGTCAAGAAGGGCACGAACGAGGTGCTGCTCGGCGGCATGGCGGTGGGAAACGCGGCCAAGGCGATGCTCGGCAAGACGCCGGGCAACATCGAAGCGATTCGACCGCTGCGGCACGGAGTGATCGCGGACTTCGAGATCACCGAGAAGATGCTGCGCTACTTCATCGCCAAGGTGCACGACGGGCGCCAATGGGTGAAACCGCGCGTCGTGATCTCGGTGCCGACCGGGATCACGGCGGTCGAGCGGCGGGCCGTGATCCACTCGGCCGAGCGCGCGGGAGCGCGCAAGGTCTACCTGATCGACGAGCCGATGGCGGCCGGCATCGGCATCGATCTGCCCGTGACGGAAGCGCGCGGCTCGTTGATCGTGGACATCGGCGGCGGCACGACCGAGGTCGCGGTCATCTCGCTGGCCGGGTCGGTCGTCGCGACCTCGCTGCGCGTGGCGGGCGACGAGTTGGACGAGGCGATCGTCTCGCACCTTCGACGCCATCACAACCTGCTCATCGGTGAGCAGTCGGCCGAGCGCATCAAGCTCACCATCGGCTCCGCCTGGCACCTCGAGCAGGAGCTCTCGATGGAGGTCAAGGGCCGTGATTCCGTCACCGGCCTGCCGCGTCGAGCCACCGTCACGTCGATCGAGATCCGCGAGGCGCTGACCGATCCGGTGCGGCAGATCTGCGAGTGCATCCGGCACGTGCTCGAGGAGGCGCCGCCCGAGATCTCCGCCGACCTGGTGGACTCTGGCATCGCCATCGTCGGCGGTGGAGCCTTGCTCCAGGGCATTGCCGAAGCCATCACCGATCACATCGGGATCCCGGCGCGGGTCGTGCCCGATCCGCTCACGGCCGTCGCGCGCGGCACCGCCGTCTTCCTCGACAAGCTCGAGGTCTTCTCGCGCGTCCTCGCCACCGACGAGGACGCCTGAGCCGAGCACCCGGGAAGCGCCGAGCCTGCCCGCGTGCGCACGCGGACGACCGCGGTCGTGGCTCCAGGGCAACGCGCATGCGCCCAAACTGCCAGGGCAGCGTAGCTTGGAAGCGGGCGACGGCACGCCCGCGCACGCGCGATTGAGTCCGGAGCCGCGGCGCGACACGATCCGCGGGAGAGAGAAGACGCCCGCGCCGACGGCTCCCGAGCGGGGAGAGCGCGCGGATCCGATCTCCCCGTCGCACCGTGAGGTCCCGTCGCGTCACCCTGCTCCGCTGCTTGGTCTGGATGGGCCTCCTGCTCGTGGCCCTGCGTCCGGGCGAAGCGGCCGACGCGGCGCTCGAGCTCGTGGTGTCGCCGCTGCGTGCCCTGGCCGAAGTCGTGCGTCCGTTCGTGTGGCTGCGCACCTCCGACGCCCACGCTCGAGAGCTCGGCTTCTTCGAGCGCGGGGCGGCGGACCTGGCCGAGATCGAGGCCCTCTGGCGCGAGCTGTTCTTCCTCGCGCGCCCCGCGCGAGACGACCTGTTGCTCGGGCGCGAGCTCGTCCCCGCCGAGGTGGTCGGGCGCGACCTCGCTGACAAAGATCGCCTGCGCGTGCGAGTCGCCGACTCGCGCGGGATCGTGCCGGGCCTGCCGGTGGTGCACGCGAACACCTACGTCGGACGGGTGAGCAGGGTCCTCGAGGCGACCGGGATGCTCGACGTGGATCTCGTCACCGGCCGCACCTTCGGCGTGGGCGCGCGCACCGTCGACGCGCAGGGCGAGTCGGTTTGGATGACCGTGGGCGGGCTCGCCTCGACGAACGAGCGCACGGGTGAGCGGCTCGCGCTCTCCGCGCGGAATCCGTCCGATCGGGAGCCCTCCGAGGGCCAGGTCGAGGTGTTCGAGCTCCTGCCGGACGTCGACGCGCACGGAAGTCTCGCTCACGGCTTCGGCCTCGGTACGCTCGTCGCCGCCCCCGGGGGCGAGTTCGTCGTGCACGCCGACGTCGACTACAACGCGGGCCTCTTCCACGTGTTCGTGGTCTGCCCCGAGGGCGTTCGGTCGGGCGCGCTCGACGAGATCGAGCTCGCCGTGGCCGACCGGAGCTGGCGACCGGCGCGCCTCTTGTCCGACGCGAATCCGACCGCGTGGCGCGCCGGAATCGTGATCTCGGGTGGAACCTCCGATGGTGTGCGCCCCGGCGCTGCGGTCATCGAGGGGCTGCGGCTCGTCGGTCGGGTCGAGCGCGCCGGTCTGTGGTCGTCGGACGCGCGCACGCTCGCGGATCCCGGTCTCGCGATCGTGGCCGTTGCGCGCGTCGAGGGAGAGACGCTGCCGCGCGTGCTCGGACGGCTCGTCTCCCTGGGGCGCTCCAAGGATGCCCCGACCTTGGTCGTGCTGCGCTGGGAGGCCATCGTCGAGGTCGAACTCGGCGGCTCCCGCGACCGGAACGGGAACGTCTCCGCGGAGCTGTTCACGGGCTCGGGTGAGCCGGGGCTGCCGGGAGCGCTCTACCTCGGACGAGCCACGATCGTGCTCGATTCGGGCGCGGGCCATCCCGTCGTGCTGCTCGAGGTCGGGGTGGATCGCCCGCGGGGCGAGTTGTGGGTGCGCACGGACGCCGTGCTCCCGTGAGCGTCCCGGCGCGCGTCGAGGCGCTGGAGCGCTCGCAAGCGCGTTCCGTCGGCGCGTGGCTCCTGTTCCTCTTCGAGGCGACGCTCCTGTTCGCCATCACGGGCTTCCTCTCGCCATCCCTCGGAGCGTTCACGCCGGATCCCGGCGTGCTGCTGCTGCTCGCGCTCTCCGTGCACGGAGATGCCCGCGGGCTGTGGTCCGGCGCGCTCGCCGTGTCGGCTGCGCGCATCGCGGTCGGCGTGGATCCGCCCGCCGTGGTGCTGACCGGATACCTGGCCGTGGCAGCCGTGCACGCGTCCTTGGGAGCCGTGGTCGATCCTGACCGACTGCCCTTCCGCTTCGCCCTGGCGTGCGTCGGAGCGGGCGCGTTCGCGGCGTGGCTGCGCGCCGTCCACGCGCTGCGTCACGCGGAGCCGCTCGGGCTCGCGTCGAGCGCGTCGTTCGATCGGCTCGGTCTCCCGGCGCTCGCCTCCTCGGCTCTACCGTTCGAGCCCCTCGCGGTGGGACTCGCGACCGGCTTCACCGCACTCGCGCTGCTTCCCGTGCTGCGGCTCCTGCCCGGCGTGGTGCCGAGGAAGCGGGGCGGCGCGTGAAGCGGCTCGTCCTCCTCGCGCTGGCGAGCGTGTTCGCCGCGCTCGTCCTCGTCGCGCGGCTGGTGCAGATCCAGGTCCGCGAGGGAGCGCTCTGGGCCAACGAGGCCGCGCAGCTCGTACGCTCCGGGACGCTCGTTCCCTATCGCCGCGGGTCGATCCTCGACGCCGGAGGCCGCGTCCTCGCGCGCGACCGCGCGACCTACCGACTCGAGCTCTCCTACCGCGACTTCCGGCGCGAGCATCCGCTGGGCCTCGTCGCTCACGCGCGCTCGGCGCTCGAGGGCCGGCCGGTCCCGCTCTCCGAGGCCCTCGCCAACCTCGAGGGCTGGACGCTCGAGCTCGCCGAGCTCGGCCCCGCCGACCTCGCGGCCTTCGAGCGCGGCGAAGAGCTCGTGACCGCCACGTGCGCGGTGCCGGCCGTGCGCGACCCGCGGCGCGAGCTGCGCTCCCAGCGCTCGAGCGACCTGTTCTTCTACGTGGGGAGCCTGCTCGGCTTCTCGCCCAAGGACCGCGCGCGGCTCGCGGACCTCGCGCGGGCGGCCGAGCGCACGCCTTCCTTCCTGGAGCTCTGCGCCCAACGCGAGGGGATCGATCCG
Organism: uncultured Planctomycetaceae bacterium; assembly: GCA_964413535.1. GTDB lineage: Bacteria > Planctomycetota > UBA1135 > UBA1135 > CAYPTB01. The sequence continues at coordinate 197,779 of CAYPTB010000032.1, forward strand.
GCGTCGGCGCGCGCGGCGCTGCTCGACCGCCTCGAGCGCTCGCGACGACACCTGGAGCTCTTCGCCGAGCGCCTGTTCCTGCCCGAGGAGGGCGCGGACTTCGCGCTCCCCATCGATTCGTTGGTCGGCCTGCTCGAGCACGTGCGCAACGCCGTGGAGGAGCTCGTCGCCGCCAGTCTGTTCCGCGAGGCGACGGGCTTCTCGGCCGGCCGGGTCGACTCGGAGACGCTGTACCGCACGCTCGACCTGTCGTGGATCGCGCGTCCCTTGTGCTGGGACGAAGCGCGGCTCCTGCGCTGGACCGAGGAGACGCGCCGGCGCTGGCTCGAGTGGCGCGACGCCTACGCCGTGCCTCACCTCTTGGTCGAGTTCATCGCGCGCGGCGAGCTCGAGCGCGATCCCGACCGACTGCTCGCCCTGCTCGAAACCATCTATCTCGAGCCGGCGGCCCTCGAGGCCGCGCTCGACCGCGAGACGCTCGCCTCGCCGCACCCGGCGGTCTTGGGTCGGCTGCCCGCGTCCTTCGGCGTGCGCGAAGCGAGCTACCGCGTGCCGCAGGACGAGTTCGCGGGCGGCGTGGGCGCGACGCGCGCCGAGCGCTGGCTGCTCCTTGGACCGCTGGCGGACGCCGTGGACGCGACGGACGAGCTGGGTCGCCCGGATCCCGCGCTGACCTTCGCCGTGGGGCGCTTGCGACGCGGGCTCGGGAACCCGAGCTCGCTCTCCCGCTACGATCTCGAGCTCCTGGCGCACGAGCTCGTCCCGCGCTGGGAGCGGCACTTCCAGGCCGAGCTCGCTCGCATCCTCGACGAGGCCGTGGCCGAGCGCGCAGCCGCGGGCACGCTCGCTCCCAACGGACGGCTGGCGCCCGGCGGCGAGCGGCGCGAGCGCGCGCTCGAGACGCTGCGCGACGTCGTGCGCGACTACGGCGATCGGACGATCGCCATCGATCCGCACCCGACCTACGACCTCGTGTACCTGCTCACGCGCTTCCCCGAGGAGTACGCGGGCTTCCGCGCGGTCGATTCGACCGTGCGCGTGCGCATGCCGCTCTCCGCGGATGCGGACGCGGCACAGGACGTGCTCCCGGGGGCCGAGCTCGTCGGCAACGTCTCGGCGGTCGGGGTCGACGCCCTGCAGCGCCAACGCGTCGACGAGAACCGGCTGCGCGAGCTGCGCGGGCGGACGCGCACGCGCGAGGAGGACATGGAGCTCGCGGAGCTCGTGGGCGAGATCCTCCAGCGCGACGAGTGGCGCGGCGTCTCCGGCATCGAAGGCGAATGGGACGACGTCCTGCGCGGCAGGAACGGCTACCGCGAGCACCGCGGACTCGAGGACGTCTACGGCCACGGCCGCACGTCGTCGACGCTCTCGCGGCGCGTCGACGGAGAGGACGTGCGCCTCTCGATCGACGCAGGGCTGCAGCGCGCGGCCGAGTGGATGCTCGAGAATCCCGAGTACGACGCGAGCGATGCGCTGGTCGACCGCTCCTGGTTCGCCGAGCCCGTCGGCGCCATCGTGCTGCTCGACGGCGAGGGAAACGTCATCGTGTCGGCTTCGGTTCCCAACGACTTCACGCGCGAGGATCCCGCGGCACCGGGGGAACGCGCCGACCGCGGCGTGCGCATGGACCGCACGCTGCGCAAGCCTGCGTTCCAGCCGCCGGGCTCCGTGTTCAAGCCTTTCGTGGCCGCGTGGGCGCTCGAGCACCTCGGTCTCGACCCGCGCGTGGAGATCGAGTGCGCGCGGCGCGGGGGACAACCGGAGTACGGCGGCGTGCGCTGCTGGACCAGCGGCGGACACGGGTTCGTCGACCTGTCCGGCGCGATCAAGGTCTCCTGCAACTGCTACTTCGCCTGGCTCGGCGAGCAGTACCCGGGGGTGGAGGACTTCCGCGACATGGCGCGGGCCTTCGGGTTCGGGCAGCCGACGGGACTGCGCCGCGGAAGGGGGCGCAGCGGTCTCTACGAGGAGTACGTCCCGGGGCTCTTCGGCGGGCGCAGCATGGACGCGCACGAGTCGCGGCTCGCGGGCAACGGGCTCGCGGTGGTCGAGGCCACGCCGATGCAAGTGGCGCGCGCGTTCCTGGCGCTCGCGACCGGAGAGCTCCCCGCGCTGGCGAACGTGAGCGAGGTGGGCGGGCGCGCGCCCGAGCGGTCCGCACCGGTTCCGACGGGCATGTCGCGCGAGACGCAGGACTTCCTCCACCGCGCGCTGGGGCGCGTCGCTCGAGAGACGGAGGGAACCGCCTACCGCGCGCTCTCCCCCGACGCGGTCGGCACGCGCCTGGTCGCGAAGACGGGGAGCGCGGACCTCGTGGGCCGCAACGAGAACGGCGACCTCACCGACTCCGGCTCGCCCAAGCACACTTGGGTGGCCGGCTGGCTCCCGCCCGAGCGCCCGGAAGGCGTGTTCGTCGTGTTCCTCGACCGGGCGCGCGCGACGTCGAGTCACAGCGCGGTCTACGTCGCGCAGCAATTCCTGAGGCTTCCCGAAGTGCGCGCTTGGCTCGAGGGACGCGGCGTCGTCTACCAGAACTGAGCCATGCGCGGCATCGGTCCCACACCGTTCACGTCGTCGCGCGAGGGACGCTTGTCCTGGTTCTTCGATCGACGCATCCGCTGGAGTCGGATCGACTGGCCGATCTTGATCGTGGCGGGTCTCTTGCTCGCGACGGGCATGGCCTTCCTGCACGCGATGTCGCGGGCGGACGAGCTCTTCTCGCGCGACGACGTGCTGTTCGCAGGGCACCTGAAGAAGGTCGCCGTGAGCCTACCCGTCCTGTTCTCGGCCTTCTTCGTGCGCCCGCGCTTCTTGCAACGCCACGCGGGCCTGCTGTACGGCGCGTGCATCGCGCTGCTCGCCCTCGTGCCGATCGTGGGCACGGTGCGCAACAACGCGCGGCGTTGGATCCAGCTTCCCATGGGGTTCGACCTGCAGCCCTCGGAGCTCGCGAAGCTCGGGCTGATCGTCTTCCTCGCGCATCTGCTCTACCGGCGCAGGATGCGCTCGTTCGAGGACTGGCTCGCTCCGTGCGCCGCCGCACTGTTGCCGATGGCGATGGTGATCGCCCAACCCGACCTCGGCACGGCCATGGCCATCGTTCCCGTGGCGCTCGGGATGTTCTACCTGGCCGGCGCGCGCGGGCGGGTCATCGCGCTCCTCGTCGGCGCGTTCCTCGCGCTGGGCTTTGCCGCGTGGCGCCTCGAGCTCGTCGAGGACTACCAAGCGAAGCGCATCGAGACGTGGGCCGATACCTGGAGCGCGGAGGACCTCATCGCGGAGAAGAAGCGCGGCGCCTTCCACGCCTACTACGCGCGCGTGGCGATCGGGAACGGCGGCTGGCGCGGGCAGGGTCTGGGACGCGGCATCGCCAACCGCACCGGTCACCTGCCGGAACGCGACGCCGACTCGATCTTCGCCGTCGTCGCGGAGGAAGGCGGGCTGCTCGGGGCCGGCGCCCTGATCGCGCTCTACCTCATGCTCGTGTGCCTCCTGTTCGCGTCCGCCGCTGCGATCCGCGAGCGCTTCGCGCGTCTCGCGGTGGGGGGCGTGGGGCTCTTCTTCGCGTCGCAGTTCTTCATCAACGCGTCCGTGAACCTGGGGCTGCTCCCGATGACGGGGCTGACGCTCCCGCTGCTCTCCGCGGGGGGGTCGTCCATGCTCACGAGCTTCGCCGCGCTCGGCATGGCGCTCGGGCTCTCGGCGCGCCACGAGCCGACCCTCGACGAGGACGCGTTCCGCTTCTGAGGGGTAGAGCTTCCCCCCAAGCTCGCCATAACTTCCCTGCGACTTTCCGGGCATTGTGCCCGCGGGGGCACGCGTCTAGACTTCCGCGCCCGCTGCGGGAGCGCCTCCCGCCGCGCGAGGCAGTGCGGCCGACGAGCCCGGAGGACGTGTCGTGGTGGAGCATCGCGCGCTGGGAATGATCGAGACCAAGGGGCTCGTGGGGGCCATCGAGGCGGCGGACGCCATGGTCAAGTCCGCCAAGGTGGAGCTCTTCGGCAAGGAGAAGGCCACCGCCGGGCTCGTGACCATGTACGTCCGCGGCGAAGTCGGAGCGGTCAAGGCCGCCACCGACGCCGGCGCGGCGGCCGCGCGGCGCGTGGGCGAGCTCGTGAGCGTGCACGTCATCCCGCGCCCGCACGAGCAGCTCGAGCGGATCCTTCCGCCGATGGCGCCGCCGAAGGGCAAGGCCGCGGACAAGACGGACAAGTAGTTGCCCGAGCTCGATCCCGACCTGCGCGCCCTGCAGGACGTGCGCGACGCCGTGCAGCGCGCGTACGCGGCAGTGGAGCGGATCGCGCACTACGACCAGGCCGAGACCGATCGCCTGTGTCGCGCGATGGCCGAGGCCGGCGCGCGCGCCGCGTACGACCTCGCGAAGCTCACGGTCGAGGAGACGGGGATCGGGCGCGTGCACTACAAGATCCTCAAGAACCTGTTCGGCTCCGAGGGCGTGTGGGAGTCGATCCAGCACGAGAAGACGGTCGGCATCCTGTCGCGCGACGAGCGGCGCGGCATCGTCGAAGTCGGCACGCCGTCGGGCGTGATCGCCGCGATCATTCCGACCACGAATCCGACGTCCACTGCGCTCGGCAAGGCGCTCATCTCGGTCAAGGGCAAGAACGCGATCGTCATGAGCCCGCACCCGCGCGCGCGGCGCTCCATCGGCGAGACGGCGGAGGTGTTGCGGCGCGCCATCGAGCGCGCGGGCGGACCGAGCGACCTCGTGCAGTCGCTCCCCAATCCGACGGTCGAGTCGACGGGCGCGTTGATGAAGCACAAGCAGGTGGCGTTGATCCTCGCCACCGGAGGGACGGGCCTCGTGCGTGCGGCCTACAGCTCGGGCAAGCCGGCCTACGGCGTGGGCCCGGGCAACGTGCCCGTCTACGTCGACCGGAGTGCGAAGCTCGCGGAGGCCGCGCGCGGGATCGTCGCCAGCCAGAGCTTCGACAACGCCACGTTCTGCTGCTCCGAGCAAGCGCTCGTGCTCGATCGCCCGATCGCCGACGCGATGCTCGCCGCGCTGCGCGCGCGCGGCGCCTACCTGTGCAACGAGGAGGAGACGAAGAAACTCGAGGTCCTGTGCAACAAGGACGGGATCATGAATCCCGACGTCGTGGGAAAGGATCCGTGCGCCGTCGCGGCGCTGGCCGGATTCCGCGTCCCGCGCAGCACCTCGCTCCTGCTCGCCCCCCAGGGCGGCGTGGGACGGGAGCATCCCCTGTCGATCGAGGTCCTCTGCCCGCTGCTCTCCGTGCACGTCGTCGACGGCTGGAAGGAGGGCTGCCGCGTTTCGTTGGAGGTGCTCCACCACGGCGGGCTCGGCCACACGCTCGGCGTCTGGGCGGAGGACGAGGCCGTGCTCCACGCCTGGTTCCTCGAGAAGCCCGCCAGCCGCATCATCGTCAACGGTCCGACGTCGGAGGGCGCGGTCGGCTACAGCACGCACCTCGTCCGCTCGCTGTCGCTCGGCTGTGGTCCGCAGGCCGGCAACATCACCTCGGACAACATCACGGCGCGTCACTTGATCAACGTGAAGCGCGTCGCCTGGCCGCGCTCCGACTGGCGCGAGATCTACGAGCGCGACATGGCGCGCGCCGCCGCGTTCACGGGCGACGTCGCTCCGCGCGGCTCCGGGCTCGCCGGCGATCCGGCGCTGTCGGGCGGGCCCGCTCACGCGGCGCCTGCTCCGATCCCTGCCGCGCGCGCGCCCGCGCCCGCGTCACACGCGATCGAAGGAGCGAGCGTCGCGCGCAGTGCGAGTGCCGAGCCGACGAGCAACTGGCGCGGCAACCCGGCGTCGTCGCCGCCGCGCATCGCCCCCGTCGCCCCCGTCGCGAGCCGCCGCGCGCCGGCGTTCCTGGACGCGCCGGCGCGGCCGTCGCGGCCGGATGCGCGAGCGGTTCGGACGGCCGTCCCCTCCGCAGTGGCTCCGGCCAGGGAGAGCGGCGCGTCCGCGAGCCGGGCCGTCCTGCACGCCACCGACGCGGCTGCGTCCCTGCGGAGCGCGTCCCTACCGCAGGAACACGGGTCCGCGCGGGGCGCCTCCCCGTATGTGGGCTCGGCGCTCTCGGCGCCGGAGATCCGCGAGATGATGGCGCACGCGGGCGCCGGGTGCCCGCTCGGTCCCTGCCGCGGGTGTCCGCATCACGACGTTCGAACGGGAGCTTGCACGGCTTGATCCGGAACGCGCGCCCCCCGGCGCACGCTCCACGGCATCGGATGGAACGAACCCATGGATGACAGTCTGATCGCACTGGGAATGATCGAGACCAAGGGCATGGTCGGCGCCATCGAGGCCGCCGACGCCATGTGCAAGGCCGCCAAGGTCACGCTGCTCGGCAAGGAGATCTCCGGCGGAGCGCTCGTGACCGTGATGGTGCGCGGCGAGGTGGGCGCGGTGAAGGCCGCCACCGACGCCGGTGGAGCGGCCGCGCGGCGCGTGGGCGAGCTCATCAGCGTGCACGTGATCCCGCGCCCCGCCGTCGACCTCGACGGCTTCCTCCCGCCCGTCCCGCCGGAGAAGAAGTAGCGCACGGGCGATGCCTGCACGCGAGGTCTCACGAGCGGTGGAGCTGCGCGGAGCGCTGGTGATCGACCAGATGCAGCCGCAGTTCGCCGCCACGATCGCCGCGACCTCGAACGGCTACTTCCCCGTCGCGGGGGAGAGCGCGTTCTGGATCGAGGTGCGCCCGGCGATCGTCGTGAACAGCCTCATGGACGTCGCGCTCAAGCACTGCGACGTGACGCCCGGCGCGCTCGTCACCGAGCGCTCCTACGGGACGCTCGAGGTCCACGGCAAGGACCAGGGCCAGGTGCGCGAAGCGGGGCGTCGGATGCTCCGAGCGGCGGGCGTCGAGGCGTCGGACGGCCTCCGTCCCCACGTGTTGACGCACGAGGTGATCCGCCAGGTCGACTCGCACCAGGCGATGCTGGTGAACCGCACGCGCAACGGGATGCTCGTGCTCGGACGCGATGCGCTCTACACGCTCGAGGTGCATCCCGCGATCTGGGCGCTCTTCGCCGCCAACGAGGCGGAGAAGGCCTCGCCCATCCGCATCGTCGGGCTCGACAACCAGGGCGCGGTGGGGCGCTTGCGCCTCGCCGGAACCGACGCGGAGATCGACGCCGCCGTGGCGGCCCTGGAGCGCGCCCTCTCGGGCGTCGAAGGCCGCGACAACCGGGGGACGGACTGATGTTCCTCGGGCGCGTGATCGGCGAGGTCTGGGCGACGCGCAAGGATCCGACCCTGGCCGGCAAGCGCCTACTCGTGATCGAGGCGCTCGACCAGCGCCGCGACCCTGCCGCGCCGAAAGTGACGCCCGTGGTCGCCGCCGATCCGCTGGGAGCGGGAATCGGCGAGCACGTCGTCGTCGCGTTCGGCAAGGCGGCGCGCGTGGCGTGCGGCGGCGATGGCGATCACGCCTTCGAGGCAGCCGTGGTCGGGATCGTCGACGACTTCGACGCGCCGGACGCGCCGCCCGAGTGGAAACTCGCTCACGATGGGAACTCCCACGAGAGCGAGCGCCGCACGAAGGGAGGGAAGGCGTGATCGTCGGCACGGTGATCGGCCAGGTGTGGGCCACGCGCAAGGACGAGACCCTCACGGGCCTGCGCTTCCTCGTCGTGCGCCCGTTCACCACCGACGGCGACGCCTCGGCCGAGGCGATCGTCGCCGTCGATCCGCTCGGCGCGGGCGTCGGCGAGCGCGTGCTCGTCGTCAGCGGCCGCGCGGCGCGACACATGATCGGCCGCGGCCAGGACATCGGCTTCCAGATGGCGGTCGCGGCGATCATCGACGGAATGGACTTGGAAGGCGGACGGCGCGTCGGTCCGACGGCCGAGCAGGACTCCGAAGGAGGACCGCGGTGAAGCGCAACGATTACAACCCCGAGCTCCGCGAGGGCGCCCCGATGGGACCGTGCATCGGGCTCCTCGAGCTGTGTTCCGTGGCGCGCGGCGTCCTGGTCGCCGACGCGATCCTGTGGCGGGCGTCGGTCGAGATCCTGTTCGCGGCGCCCGTCCAGCCCGGGAAGTACGTGATGCTCTTCACGGGCAGCGTGCTGGACGTGCGCGACGCCCTCGCGGGCGGGATCGAGGCCGCGGGCGACGACCTCATCGATCAGCTCGTGATCCCCCAGGTGCACCCGCAGGTCGAGGGCGCGCTGCGCCGGACGGGCGGCATCATCAACGGGACGCTCGATGCCGTGGGCGTGATCGAGACGAAGACCGTCGCCGCGGCCGTCGTCGCCGCCGACGTCGCGCTGAAGACGGCCACGATCGACCTGCTCGACCTGCGCATCGCCAACGGGTTGGGCGGGAAGAGCTTCCTGACGCTCACGGGCGAGGTCTCGGACGTGCGCTCGTCGGTGGGAGCCGGCGCGCGCGCCGCGGCGGATCGCGGCCAGCTCGCGCGCGACGTCGTGATCCCGCGACCCCATCCCGACCTCGTGAACCACCTCTAGGAGCGCACGGAACGATGCCGCGTCGATACCTGACGGTCGAGGACGTCCAGCGCGCCGGCGGAGGCGTGATCCGCGTCGACGAAGGCACGCTCGTGACGCCGCACGCGCTCGAGTACGCCGCGAGCGCGGGGATCGCGATCGAGACGGAGAGCGGCCCCTATGGTGAGCCGGTTCCCGACCGCGGACCGGATGCGGCGCTCGCCATGCGCGAGTTGCCGCACCTGCCCGAGCCGGTCGACTCGTCCGACGGCCGGACGGCCGAGACGGGCGCCGTCGTCACCGCGGTGGGGATGAATCGTCCGGGCGTGCTGGCCGAGGTGACCGGGGCGCTGGCGGAGCTCGGCGCCAACGTGCTCGACGTCTCGCAGAAGATGATCGGGGGCTACTTCCACCTCGTGCTGACCGTCGAGTTCGCTCGCGCCCACACGTTCGAGGACGCGAAGGCTCGGCTGCAGTGCCTGGGAGGCCCCGACGATTACGTCGTGCGCGTCATGCACGAGCGCGTCTTCCGCTTCATGCACCGAGTCTAGGGAATAGGGTGCCCCTCACCGATCGCGAGATCCTCGAGACCGTGCGGATGTTCGAGCTCGAGACGCTCGACATTCGCACCACCACGCTCGGCATCGACCTGCTCGACTGCGCCGATCCGAGCCTCGAGAACACCTGCGAGAAGATCTACGCCAAGGTCCTCCATCACGCCCGCGACCTGGTGAAGACGGCGGACGGGATCACGACCGACTACGGCATCCAGATCGTCAACAAGCGCATCGCCGTCACGCCGATCTCGCTCGTGGCGGCAGCCTGCGGCGCCGAGGACCTCGTGCCCATCGCGCGCGCGATGGACGCCGCGGCCGCCGAGGTCGGAGTGGACTACATCGGCGGCTTCAGCGCCTACGTCCACAAGGGCTTCGCGCGCTCCGACGCGGCCGTCTTCGGCTCGATCCCGCGCGCGCTGGCCGAGACCGAGCGCGTGTGTGCGTCGGTGTCGCTCGCCAGCACGCGCGCAGGCATCAACATGGACGCCGTCGTGCGCTTCACCGCCGTCGTCCGCGAGACGGCCGAGCGCACGAGCGCGGCGGGCGGGATCGGGTGCGCGAAGCTCGTGTGCTTCTGCAACGCCGTCGAGGACAACCCGTTCGTGGCCGGCGCGCACCTGGGAGTCGGGGAGCCGGAGACCGTCCTCAACGTCGGCGTCTCCGGTCCCGGCGTGGTGCGTTCCGCGCTCGAGCGGCTCGGACCCGAGGCGGATCTCGTCGCCGTCGCGGAGACCGTGAAGCGCACCGCGTTCAAGGTCACGCGCATGGGCGAGCTGGTGGGACGCGAAGCGGCGCGCCGGCTCGGCACGACGTTCGGCATCGTCGACGTGAGCCTCGCACCGACGCCCGCCGTCGGCGATTCCGTCGCGGACATCCTCGAGCTGATCGGCGTCGACCGAACGGGCGCACCGGGCACCACCGCCGCCCTGGCCCTGCTCACCGACGCAGTGAAGAAGGGCGGCGCCATGGGGTCGTCGCGCGTCGGCGGTCTCTCGGGCGCGTTCATCCCCGTCTCCGAGGATCGCGGCATGATCGAAGCCGTTCGAGAGGGCGCGCTCACGCTCGCCAAGCTCGAGGCCATGACGTCGGTCTGTTCCGTGGGGCTCGACATGATCGCCGTTCCCGGAGACACGCCGCCGTCGGTCATCACCGGCATCGTCGCCGACCAGATGGCGATCGGAATGGTGAACCAGAAGACGACCGCGGTGCGCATCATCCCCGTGCCCGGCAAGCGGACGGGCGAGACGGTCGACTGGGGTGGGCTGCTCGGCACGGCCATCGTCCAGGATCCGGGGAGCTTCGCGTGCGAGGTCTTCCACGCGCGCGGCGGGCGGATTCCGGCGCCGCTGCAGGGCTACCGGAACTGACGCGGCCACGCGGCTTGCGTCCTTCCCACGGGCGGGGCGGCACGCCGAAACCTTTTCTCCGCGCCGAGCCGACCTCAAGCGGGGTCGCCGGGCGGCCCGAAGGGAAACCTGCTCCCCGCCCCCATGGGTCCTGCCCCGAGAGCCCGAGCTTCCGTCGGTCTCCGGCGCAGCGAGTCAGGGAAACGATGAACCGCAAGGTCCTGATCGTCGACGACCAACCCGAGATCCGCGACGGCATCGCGCGTCTCATGCGGACCGACTACGACGTCGACGTGGCTTCCTCTTCCGAGGAGGCCTTGCGGAAGCTGCGCGACGCCGGCCCGTTCGCGGTGATCGTGACCGATCACCAGATGCCCGGCGGAGACGGGGTGAGCCTGCTCGAACGCGCACGCGAGGAGTCACCCGACACGGTTCGGATCCTCATGACCGGACACGCGGACCTCGAGGTCGCGCGCGAGGCCACGAATCGCGGCGAGGTGTTCCGCTTCCTGGAGAAGCCGCTGCCGCACGAAGTGCTGCACGCCGCACTCAGCGAGGGGATCGTGCGCTATCAGGGCGCCGAGTCGGAGGCCCAGCTGGCGCTGGCGCTGGCGGAGGCGCGCGAGTCGGTCGCGCGCATCGTCCGCGAGCTCGAGGTCGCGCCGGGCGGCGACACCGAGACCGTGAGCGAGATCTCCGACCTGGCCGCACGGATCGCGGCCGTGGACTCGCTCGGCGCGCTCGCGAGCGTCGCGCTGGACCACGGTGCGCGCATCCTGCCCGGACGCGGCCTGCAGCTCGACCTGTTGACGGGTCGCCGGTCGGAGGACGCCGTCTCTGCTTCGGCCGGACCGAGCATGAAGGGCCCCGTCCACCGCGAAGTCCTCCGCTACGAAGAGGGCGAAGTGGGGAGCCTGATGGTGGGCGGACGGGACGGTCGACCGCTCTCTCCGACCGAGGAGCGCCTCGCGCGCACCATCGCTTCCATCACCTGCGTCGCCACCCACAACCAGATCCGCCGGCGGCAGCGCGACGAAGCGCAGCACGCGATCATCTTCGCGATGGCGCGGCTGGCGGAGACGCGCGACAACGAGACCGGACAGCACCTCGAGCGCGTTTCGAGCTACGCCGCCATAGCGGCGGAGAACCTGCGGACGAACCCGGCCTACGCCGGCGCGATCGACGACGCCTTCGTCCAGGACCTCATCCGCTCCGCCCCGCTCCACGACATCGGCAAGGTGGGGATTCCCGACGCGATCCTCTTGAAGCCCGGCCAGCTCGATCGCGAGGAGTGGTCGGTCATGCGCACCCACGCCCAGATCGGCGCGGACATCCTGCGCTGCGTGATCGAGCGCACGAACGATCCCGTCGGCTTCCTGCACATGGCGCTCGAGATCGCCTGGAACCACCACGAGAAGTGGGACGGGTCCGGTTATCCGCGAGGAATCGCCGGCAAGGCGATCCCGCTCTCCGCGCGCATCCTCTCGGTCGTCGACTGCTTCGACGCGCTGACCTCGCGCCGACCCTACAAGGACCCGTGGCCGGCCCAGGACGCGTTCGTCTACCTGAGGGAGAACGCGGGTTCGCAGTTCGATCCGGACATCGTCCGATCGTTCCTCGCGTGCGAGCGCGAGGTGCTCGAGGTCTGCGTTCGCTTCGCCGATCCCGAGGGCTGAGGCCGGACCCGCGCCGAGCGTGCCCCGTCGCCACGGCTCGAGCGCGGCTCTCGACCGAGCTCCCTGCGTGCGCGGCCCTTGTGAGTCGTTCGTCGCGGTGGGATGCTCCCACGCTCCGTGTCGCACTGGAAGCGCGTCTACTGGGCGGTCTGGTTCGCCAACCTGATCACGTCGATCGGGATGATGAGCTTCCTGCCGTTCTTTCCGACGCACCTGGGGCACCTCGGGATCACGGACGGACGGGAGATCGCGACGTGGTCGGGCCTGATCTACGGAGCCGCTCCGCTCATGGCGGGCGTCATGGGGCCCGTGTGGGGCTCGCTCGGAGATCGCTTCGGGCGCAAGCTGATGGTGCTGCGGGCGCTCGTCGCCATCGGCTTCTTCATCGGTTGCATGGCGTTCGCGCGGACGCCGTTCGAGCTCTTCGGGCTGCGCCTCCTCCAGGGCGTGTTCTCGGGCTTCGTGGCGCCGAGCATCACGCTCGTGAGCGTGGCCGCCCCGCCCGGGATCCAAGGACGGGTGACGGGAACGCTCCAGACCGCGCTCGCGGTCGGGACGATCGCCGGACCGTTGCTGGGCGCCTTCGTCGAGTCGAGGTACGGACTCTCCGCGCTCTTCCTGTGCGTGTCGGGCGCGGCGTTCGCGAGCGCGCTCGTCGTGCTCGTCCTGGTGCGCGAGGGGCCGATCGAGCGCGGCGCCGGGCCGATGGGATGGGGGGGATGGGGGGGATGGGGCGTCGGAGCGCGCGCGTTGCTCGGCGACGTGGCGCTGCACGGGCGGAGCGCGGACCTGCGGCGCATGCTGTGGATCGTGTTCAGCGTGCAGTTCGCGGTCGGAACGACCCTGCCGCTGCTCGAGCTGTACGTGCGCGAGGTGTGGGACGGCGACGCCGCGCGCGTGCCGGGCCTCACCGCGGCGCTGTTCTCGCTCATGGCGATCGTGGACCTCGTCTGCATGCCGCTCTGGGGTCATCTGGGCGACCGACGCGGGCACCGCGAGATGCTCGGGCGCTCGACCCTCTTCACGGGCGTCGCGCTCCTCTTGCACGCGGTCGTGCCCGGGTACGGGGCGCTCGTCGTTGCGCGGCTCCTGCTCGCCTCGGCTTGCGCCGGGACGAAGCCGTGCTCCATCGGCTTGATGGCCGAGGTGACGCCGGTGGAGCGGCGCGGAGGTGCGGTGGGAATGGTGCTCTCCGCACGTCAGTTCGGCGTCTCGCTCTCCGCCATGGCGGGGGGCGGGTTGTCGACGTTGCTCGGGCTGCACGGGCTGTTCGCGGCGAGCGGCTTCGTCCTCGTCCTCGTGGCGTTCGGCGTACGCCGCAAGCGCTCTCTCGACGCATCGCCGGCCTGAGCGCGTGACGCTCCGAGCTCGCAGCGCGGATCCGCTGCCCGAGGGCGGGTGGTCGTCCGGACGAACGACCCGCGTACAATCCGAAGCAATGTCCGCGACTCGGTCCGTGCGTGCGGGACGCGCCGCGCTCCCGCGACTCGAGATCGCGCTCCTCGTCCTCGTCCTCGCGCTCGGGTCGTTCCTGCGCCTGCGCGACCTGGACGCGTATCGCGCGAGCGCCGACGAAGGGAACTACCTCTTCTCGGCGCGCATCCAGCGCCTCGAGCGCGACACGGACCTCGCGGCACGTCTCACCGAGGACGCGGAGTGGGCCTGGCCGAAGTACTACCCGCACTCCTTCGCGCACCAGCTCGCCGCGCGCTGGGCCTGGCGCTTCGGTGCGGGTGCGGTGAGCTCGATCCGGCTCGACTCGGCCATCCTGGGCGTGCTCACGGCGCTCGTCGCGTTCTCCTTCGTCGCGCGCGTCCTGCGTCCGGACGGCGCGCGGGCGGGGGGGCGCCGAGGAACGGAGGGTGCGGGCGCGCTCCTCGCGGCGTCCGTCGTCGCGCTGGGCTGCCTGCACGTGTGGTACGCGCGTACGGGCTGGGGGCAGAGCGGCTGCACCTTCTTCTACGCCCTGTACGCGCTTCAGGGGTACGCGCTCTTCGCGCGCGAGAGGACGCTTGGCGGCGACGCGCTCCTGGCGGCCGGGATGGCGGCGACCTCCCTCGCCGCCTACGGCTGGCACGAGATGATCGTCGTCCACGTGGGAGGGATGGGGATCTTCGTGCTCGTGCACCACGTCCTCGGAGGAGCCGGGTTCGAGGGATGCGGTCTCGCCGCCCTCCCGCGGACGCTCGCGCGCTCGCGCAAGGCCGGGCTGGCGCTCCTCTCGGCGCTGCCGATCGTGGCGCTCTTCTCCGCGCTCTTCTTCGATCCGTTCGCGCGCGCGCACTGGATCGACTTCGAGCGCACGGAAGGCGGCGGCTTCGTTTTGAACCTGGAGCGCATCCTGCGCTTCCTCTTCCCGCTCGTTCACGTGGAGCGCCAGATCACCTATCCCGTCCTCGCGCTCGCGCTCGCCGGCCTCGTCTCGCTGTTCCGACGCGACCGTTTCGCGTTCCGCTACCTCGTCACGGCGCTCGTCGCGAGCTGCGCGACCTTCCTCTTGTTCTACAAGGACGCCGGACTCGTGCGGATCTACCTCCCGACGGCCTGCGTGCTCGCCGTGTTGGCGGGCGTCGGGCTCGCGTCCGTGTTCCCTACCGCGCTCGGGCGAGCGCGGCGCGCGGGTGCGCTCGCCGCCGCGCTCCTCCTCGCGGCGTGGATGGCGGCCACGAGCTGGCAGACGCTTTTCGGGGTGGAGGGCGACCCGTTCTTCGCGCGGGTCTTCCACGCTCCCGACGGCTACGATCTCGTGGACGCGAAGGACTCACACCGCGCGAGCTTCGAGCTCTTGCACGCGCGGCTGCGCCCCGGCGAGTGGGTCGGCGTCCACGCGAAGCCGGTCGACGCGGGAGCGATCGCCGGGGAGTTCAGCGTGCTCTTCCAGCTCATGGACGAAGGCATTCCGGCGAAGCCGTTCACGTATCAGTTGCCGCCCAGGGAATGGCCGCGCTTCGTGATGGGGCTCGCGACCGAGATGGAGTCGGGTCGCCGCACGCTCGGGAGCGGCGGTCCCTACGGGCGCATCGCCCTCGACGCCTTCGAGCGCTTCGGCTTGTACGAGAAGGTCGGGGCCGGAGGGGGAGGATGAAGCGCGGGGCGTTGGCTCTCGCGCTCTTGGCCGCGGCGGCGTGCGGCGAGGACGACGACACCGGCTGGGCGGAGCGCTTGCCCGAGGTCGCGCCGCCGGTGCCCCCGGTCGACGCGCGTTCGACGTGGATCGATCTCCTGGCGCTGGAGGTCCTCTCCGCGGAAGGCGCCGCCACGGCCGTCACGTCCGTCGAGATCCGCGCTCCCGAGGTCAAGGAGACCGGGCTCGAGGGCATGCAGCGCTCGCGCAGTGGGGACTCGCGCGTGCGGAGCGACGTACGGCGCGCCTTCGCCCTCGACGGCGCGGGGGCGTTCGAGATCCGGCTCCCGCGCGGCGGACGCGTGCGCGCCGCGTTCGGAGCGGTCGCGCCTGCGAAGGGCGAGCGGCTCGCGGCGGGAACGGTCGTCGATTTCGCGCTCAGCTTCGACGCGGGGGACGGCTTCCGCGTCCTCGCGAGCGCGAGCGTCTCCGGAGCGGATCTCGAGCACTGGATCGAAGCGGCGTTCGACGTCCCCGCATTCGACGTCCCCGAGGGGGGCGGCCGGCTGCGCTTCGAAGCGACGCCGCGACCGGGGAGCGGCGGCGACGCGGGAGCCGTGGTGCGCTGCGCCTTCGCGAACCCCAGTCTGGAGCTCGCGAGCTCGGGGGCGCCCGACGTCGTCCTCGTCTCGATCGACACCTTGCGCGCGGATCGGCTCGGGTTCGCCGGCTACGAGCGCGACACGTCGCCGAACCTCGATCGACTCGCCGAGCGCGGCGTCGTCTTCGAGCGCTGCATCAGCCAGGCGCCTTGGACCTTGCCCTCGTACGGATCGCTCTTCACGTCGCTCCATCCGACCGAGCACCGCGCTGGAGTGTCGCTCGGGGCAGAGGTGTGGGAGCGCGGCGGTTCCGCCGACGACTTCGAGAAGGGCTCCGACCGCCTGGCGGAAGGCGTTCCCACGCTCGCGGAGTCCTTGAGCGCCGCCGGCTACCGCACATGCGCGTTGTACTTCAACCCCTTCCTCGACCCCGTCACCGGGATCGGACGCGGGTTCGACGAGTACGTGAATTGCTCCTACGGAGCCAGTGCGGGCGTCGACCGCGCGATCGAGTGGTTCGAGCGCAACGAGGGCTTGCCGTCCTTCCTGTTCCTCCAGCTCATCGATCCGCATTGGCCCTACGCACCGCCCGCCCCCTTCGACCGCGCGTTCGCGGGGCGCGCCGTCGAGTCCATCTCCGGCTACCCGTGGTCGCTCGCGTTGGTGCGCAAGCGGCCGCCGAACGCGGCGCGCAAGAAGCTCCTCTCGGACCTCTACGACGGCGAGGTGGCCTACGTGGACGCGGAGCTCGGCCGGCTCTTCGCGCACCTCGACGATCGCGAGCAGGCGCGCGACGCGCTCGTGGTCGTGCACTCCGACCACGGCGAGGAGCTGTGGGACCACGGTCGGCTCGAGCACGGGCATTCGCTCCACGACGAGGTCTTGCGCGTTCCGCTGGTGATCGTGCGGCCGTCGGTGTTGCCTCCGGGACGCGTCGCGAGCACGGTGCGCACGATCGACGTGTTCCCCACGATCCTCGACCTGCTCGGCTTGACCGCGCCGAGCGGCTTGCGGGGATCGAGCCTCGTCGGGCTCGCGCGCGGCGAGGTGGACGTCGAACTCGAGGCGTTCGCCGAGGCGATCCTGTGGGGGAGACCGTACGCGCCCTTCGACGAGGCCAAAGCGCTCGTGGCCGACGGTTTCAAGCTCGTCCTCGGCGACGGCGACTCGCTGCGCGAGCTCTATCGCCTCGAGGACGATCCGCGCGAGCTCACCGATCTCGCCCTGCGCGAACCCGAGGACCTCGCGCGTATGCGCGACCTGCTCGCGCGGCGCTTCGCCGAGTTGCGCTCGAGTGCGCGGCAGGCCGAGGGACTGGAGCTCCAAGAAGGAGAACGCGAGCGCCTGGCCCAGATCGGCTATGCGGACGACGAAGAGGACGACGGTGCCGGCGACGAGGAGCCATAGCGCAGGACCGCGTCCACGACCTCGTCCGGGGCGAGTGCGCTGGGGCGGAGCGCGCTCGAGTGCTCGGCGAAACGCGGGTGCTCGCTCGTCCCGAACCACAGCTCGGGCGAGGGGCCGGCCGGGTCCTCGGCGCGCCACGCGCAGTCGTCCGCGGGCGACGTCCCCTCGAGCCGATCGAGGTGACGGACGAGCGCGTGCAAGTCGGGGCGCGGAGCGCGCCGCACGGAGAGGTCGAACCAAGAGAGCGTGCCAATGATCAGCCGATAGCCGTGACCGGCGGCGCCGGAGCTGGACGCGACGAGCACGCGGTCGCGGCGGGTCGACGCGAACAGGGCGTGTCGCCCCGGGCCCTGCTCGGGGCCGTGCGCGGTTCGGAACACGGCGAGGTCCGCGCGCGCGAAGTCGCTCTGCTCCGCCGCGGCGAGCGCGGCCAGGTCCTCGCGCGTGCGCCGGACCACGGGTTCCCACAGGTTGCGATAGGGCTCGAGGTCGCCGTCCAGGAGCCCCGGGAGCGCCTCGAACAGGCTGGCGAGCACGATGGCGCGCCACTCGTCCTCGGACCGACCCGCGAACGCGGCGCGGACGGGGGAAAGGGCTTCGTCGTCCCAGGCGCTCACGAGCGCGTCGAGCGCCAGCCCGCGCTCGGAGGGGATGTGGAAGAAGTCGCCCGCTTCCGCAGCCTCGAGCATCGCGACCTCGCGTTCGAGCGCCGCGCGCGGATGACGCACCGCGAAGAGCGCCATGACGCCGTCGGTGTCGTAGTGGTTGTTCACGATCGCGACGGCTCCCGCGGCGCGGCGCTCTCGCTCGCGCTCGCCCTGGCGCGCGAAGGCGAGCGCGCTGCCGGTCGAGAGATCGTGGCGCAGGTCGTGCGGCGTGCGATTGCCGGGCCAGTGCGAGAGGTTCAGACCGGGCGCGTTCCAGACACCGTCGACGCTCACGATCGGGTCGGTCGAAGGCGCGGGATCGATGCGAACGGGGAGCTCCATGGAGGACGGGGGAGGTCTATCCGCCGCCCGCCGGGAGGAGCTCGAGGTTGGCGTCCGCGGTCGCGACCACCTCCGTCATGACCCGGCGCGTCGGCTCGTCGAGGGTCGGATCGGCGAGACGCAGTCGAGCCTTCGCGCGCGCGCTCTCGTACAGGGTTCGCGCGCGCGGGAGGTCGTCGCCGAGGGCCTGGTGCAGGTGTAGGGCGAGGTCGAGGGCGTGCACGGGCGAGTCGGGTTCGCACAGGAGCGCGCGCTCGAAGGCGAGCAAGGCCGTCGCAGCAGAGCGGTGGGCGTCGATCGAGCCCACGCCCTCGCGCTCGCGAAGCCGCTTCGACTGATCGGCGAGGTACATCCCCAGGCGCCGCCAGGCGGATCCGGTGCCCTCGAGCTCCGCGCCGAGCTCGAAGAGGATCGTCGCGTCCGCGACCCGCCCCGCGTTCCTGCACCACGTGCCGAGGTGGTCGAGCATGGGAACGTTCGACGAGGGGTCCGAGCGGAGCGAGGAGAAGAGCTCCACCGGATCTGCCTCCCAGAACGTCCGGAGCGCTTCCACGGCGCCTGCGTGGTCGCGCTGCACGAAGCGCAGCCGGCCGAGGTAGTACCACGCGCTGCGCAGGTCCACGCGCCGCGCGAGTGCGGCCAGGAAGGCGCGCTCGGCGGCCGGGTAGTCGTCTTGGCGGAAGTGGGCGTAGCCGAGCCACCAGTGGACCGCCGCCGAACGCGCTCCTAGACCGAAGCGACTCTCGAAGGCGGCGACGCCGTCGCCCAAGGCCTTCGCGAACAGGGTCGGAGGGAGGGCGGCGTTCAGGTTCGAGTAGTCGATGCGCTCCGGATCCCAGGCGACCGCTCGGCCGAGGTCCGCGGCAGCGCGTTCCGTCTGGCCGAGGGCGAGATGCAGGTGCAGGAGCTCCAAGTGGGTCTCGGCGAGGAGCGCCTCCTGTTGCCGATCGGCGGGCGCCGTGAGCAGGACCGCGGCGCGCTCGAACGCGTCCTCTGCCGCGCGTGCGTGCAGCAGCGCTCGTTCGCGCGTCTCGGGCGACGCGCGGGCGACTTCGTACTCGAGGCGCGCGATGCGTCCGAACAGGTGCTGGGCGCGCGCGTTCCCCGGCTCGCGTGCGCACGCTGCGCGCGCGGCCTCGAGCGCGACGTCGAGGCGTTGCGACTGCCACGCGACCTTGGCCAGCGGGTAGAGCGCGTCGCCGAACAGCTCGGGGTCGGAGCGCGTCGCGGCGACCAGTCCCGCGTAGGCGTCGAGCAGATTGCGCTGCGCCAGAGCCGGCGGGGCGCCGTCCGCGAGCTTGGCTTCGGCAGCCAGGAACCACGCCATCCCGTAGAGGTAGTCGATGGCCGCGCCGCGCTCTCCTTCCGCGACCAGGGCGTCGATCCCGTCGAGGGAGTCGTTGATGCGGCCCTGCTCCATCCAGCTCCGCAGGATCCACATGCGCGTCCGCAGACTGCCCGGCTCGAGCTCGCTCGCGCGTTCGAAGGCCGCTTGTGCGGCTTCGGGTTGCGCGGCGAGGAGTGCGCGGCCGCTCTCGATCCAGCGGTCGGCATCCTCGATCGCGGTGGCTTCCGTCTGCCCCCAAGGGGCCGAGAAATGGGCCGAAACGAAGAGCAGGAAGCCGAGCGAGCGCGTCACCGCACGGGATCTCCCGGACCCACGGCGTCGCACGGCCGACCCCACGACCTCCATTCGACCAGGGTCGGATGGTCCGGAGGCTCGGAGCAGAGGGGCAGCATCTGCATGGTGACCTTGGGACGCGGATCGCCGAGTCCGAGCGCCTTCTCGAGGAAGGGCCGGGCCTTCTCCGGCTCGCGCCGTCGCACCAGGTACAGGTAGCCCAGGTTCTCGTAGGAGTCACCGAGCGCGTTCTCGAGCTCGATGCGCGCTTCGCGCTCGAGGGAAGCGTCCTCGAGCCCTCGGGTGCCGAGCTCGATGCAGCCAAGGAGCATCTCTTCGGCGCGCTCGAGATCGCGGTCGACGTAGTAGATCGCGACGAGCGCCGTGTCGTTGACCAGACGGACGTCGTCGGGCGCGAGACGCGCCGCGTTCTGATAGGCAGCGTAGCTCTGTTCCATGAGCTCCGCCGCGCGGGACAGGTTTTCCTCGGCCTTGGCCTTCAGCGCCGCGCCGAGGTCGCCTTGCAGGTCGGCCGGCAGTCCTGCGCGCTCGAGCCAGCGCGCGAGTGCCTGCGGGTCGCTGGGGAGCAGGGCCGCCTGCTCGCACAGATCGCGGCCGAGTTGCTCCAGGGCCACGGCTTGGTCGCGCAGGAAGAAGCCCTGGTTGTTCGCCCAATCGGCGCGGTCGGGTTGCAGCTCGAAGAGCTTCCCGAACACCTCCGCGGCGGAGAGCCAGTCCCCGCGCTCCGCGTACTGGTTGCCGGCGAGCGCGAGACCTTGGATGCCCGAGGACAAACGCTCGGGGTAGTCCCATTCGATGCCGCGTTCCATGACTTCGTTCATGGAGAGGAACGCTGCCACCGCTCCTTCCAGGTCGTTGGAGTGGTAGCGACTCCAGCCGACGCCGGCGCGGCACACGACCTCGTAGCCCTTGCAATCCGCGGTGAGCGAGGAATCGAGCTCGCGCGCGCGTGCGAAGGCGCGCTCGGCCGCCGCGAACTCGTCTGCCGCTCCCTCGCGCAGCCGGGTGCAGGCGAGGTCGAAGCGCTCCCTCCCGAGCCACCAGAATCCCCCCGCGACGTCGGGGTGCGCATTGACGAAGGCGTTGATCCGAAGCAGCGCTGTCTGGGAGCCCCCGTTCTCGCGCGCGATGTCGACGAGCTTCGCGAGCATGCGCCCGTCGGTGGGAGCCCGGTCGAGCCCGCGCTCGAGCGTCGACATCGCCTCCTCCGGGCGCCCGGCCCAGAGATAGAGGTTCCCGAGCGTGGTCCAGACCCACGGGTCCGTGGAGTTCAGGCCGAGGAGTCGACCGAGCGCTCCCTCCGTGAGGGTGAACAGCTCCTCGGCGTCCGCCGGTCCAGCGGCGTTCGCCATTGCGTTCGCGTAGGCGCCATAGGAAGCCTCCGCGAAGAGGCGCGCCGGACTCGGGGCGATCCCCGTCGCGTCGGCTCCCGCGCCGATCGCTTCCATGCCGCGCGTCGCGAAGTCCAGTGCTTCGTCGAACTGGGACAGGTTGTAGGCGGCCCGACTCGCCCCGAAGAGCGCGCGAGCATTCGCGGGCATCTGGTTCGCCGCGCGCCGGAAGGAGTCGAGCGCGCTCTCGTACGATCCGGTGATGTACATCCCGTTCGCGCCCTTCGCGATCAGTTGCTCGGCGAGCAGCACGCTGCCTTCGCCGTGCAGCAGCAGGGCCTCGCCGTTCTCGGCGTCGATCTCGAGCGCCTCGTCGATGGAGAGCAGGCCGTCCGACGGGTTCGGTGGGTCGGTCGCGAAGAGCGCGCGGGCCTGCGCGAGGTGACGCCGGACGAGCATCTCCCCGAGGATCTCGTGCGCCGCTCCGAGTTCGCCGGCGCGCACGGCGGCGATCACCCGCTCGTCCTCCGCGCGCCCTTCCTCCGGGTCGCGGTGCTCCGCGGCGGGACGTCCATCCGGGTTCGGAGCGCTCGCTGAACCCGGGGCCGAGCACGAGCTGGCCGGCCAAGCGGCGAGGGCCAGGGCGAGGGGAACGAGGGGTTGGGGGAAGGGCATGGCTCGGGTTCGGGCCCAGGGGTCCTCGGGCGAGCGAAGGAGAGGCGCGGCTCGAACTCGAGGGCTTTGGATTGTAGCCAGAGCGGTGCGGGCGCGCCCGCGGCCGGAGCCGCCGGCGATGGGTGTTCGACACCCCGAACGAAGCGGTGAGCGCGCCTGCGGAAAAAGCGGTGGCCGGGCCGCGACGGCAACCTAGGGACGGACGAGACTCAGTCGGACCGGCATCGCGCTCGCGCGCTGCTCGTGCTCGCGGTCGAGGCGCACCGACCCGGGTCGAGCACGTGCCGCGTCCCCGCGTCTCTCCTTACGTCCAGCGGGGAAGAAACCCCGACTCTTGGGCGTCTTGCGCGCGCTTCCTACCCTTGTTCGGCCACTTGTTCGGCCGCCGGACGGCCTGAGCCCGCGGAGCCAAGGATCGAATGACCAACGACCGTCGCCCTTCCTTCGTCGGCGCCCTGCGTGCGGCGAGCTTCGCGCTCCTCGCCCTGTGTCTGCCAGCCTGCGACGATCCGACCTGCGTGTTCGGCGGCAACTGCTTCGGTTCGGAGGACAACGAAGGGGCCCTGGGATCGACCGCGGTGGCCCCGGTCGACGGCGAGCTCCTGCTCGCCGCCGCGCCGACCTTGCTCGAGATCCAGCCCGACGGCGGAGCGGCTCGCAACCCCGCCACGCCCGTCGCGCTCGTCTTCAGCGAGTCGATGTCGTCCGCGGCCACGCTCGAGGCTTTCGAGATCGTCGACACCCAGACGAACTTCGCGGCGGCGGCGACCACGGTGCTCGCGGCGGACGGACGCGTGCTCGTCCTCTTTCCCACTCCCCCGCTGGCGCAAGGCAGCTACGCCGTTCGGCTCGCGGCCGGTGCGGGCCCGCTCGATCTCACGGGCCAGGCTCTCGGCGTCGCGCAGGATGCCGACCTCGCGACGTTCACCATCGCCGGTGCGATGAACTTGCCCGCCGAGCCGTCGGTCGTGCTCCTGTTTCCCCTCGATGGATCGACGAACAACGGTCCGACCGCCGAGATCGTGTGCGTCTTCGATCGAGAGGTGCGACCGCCCCTCGATCTCGCCACGGGCTGGGACGTGAAGGTGCAGGAGGTCGGCTCGATGGTCGCCGTGGATCCGGCCTTCGATCCGGATCCGATGCCCTTGACCGTCGCCGGATTCCTCGGCGTTCCCATCCCGGATCCGCGCATGTGGACGTGGCGCAGCGTCGACGGCGACGAGCCGCAGCGCTTGGGGAGGAGCGGCGCCGAGGTGACGGTCACGGTCTCCGACCCGATGGCACCGTTCGTGGACGACGCGAACCCGAGCCAAACCGTGGCGGAGACGGCCTCGACCTTCACGCTGTCCCTGGCGCCGCAGCCCTTCGCCGGACTCTTGAACCCCGGGTTCGAGCCGCAGGACGCCATCGGCATCGCTAACGTCGACGGACTCGCGGGCATGCAGAGTCTCGCGCTCCAGGTCGACTTCGAACCCGACGATCTCGCGCAGGCGGGCGACGTCCTCACGGTCTTCTTCGTCGGAACGGATCCCACGGACGCGCTGAACACCATCGCGTTCTCGCGCTCGATCGTCCTTTCGGGAGCGGGCGGGATCGCGAGCGCCGAGATCAGCTTGGCCGACCTCGACTTCCTGCGCTCGACGGAACCGCTCGGCGCGCGCGTCGCCGACGGCGCGGTGCGGTTCGCGGTGCGGCTCGAGCGCGGCGGCGATCAAGGTCACGTGCGTATCCTCGACGTCGATCTGCTGGATGCCGGCGTCCAGGATCCGGTCGTCGACCTCGTGCGGCCGGAGCTCTTGCTGCTCGACGGCCAAGTCGCGCTCACCGACGAGTTCCGAAGCGACGTGCTCGATCTCACGGTCGCGGGACACGCCGACGTCGGTCCCGGAGACTTCGTCCGCGCCGCGCTGGTCACGACTTCCATGAGCGACAACGCAACGATGGTCGGGGTCGTTCCGCCCGTCGTCGGCAGCGCGCTCTCGGTGGTCGACGCCGGCAGCGGGCCGACGCCCAGCTCGATGTTCCTCGCCGCTCCGGTACCCGTCGGGCGCTTGCCGGCCGCGAGCGGAACCCTGACCTTCACGCTCACGGTCTTCGATCGGGCGTTGAACTCCGTCGAGCTGCCGGTGACGCTCGCCTTCCGTCAACGGGGAGCGGTCGGATCGACGCCGCTCGACCCGACCGATCCCGCGCCCCTGACGGTCGAAGTGTTCGACGCACAGACCCTGGAGCCGATCGAGGGGGCGCTCGTCTACTCCCATGCCGAGGTCGACGACGGCATGGGGAACCTCTCGTATCCGTTGCTCGGCGGAGGAGCGTCCGTCAGCAATGCCGGCGGTTTCGCGAGCGTCCCTCACCACGATGCCACTCAAGCGGCCACGCTCGTCACGGTCGTAGTGGGAGGCTTCGACGTCTTCACCTTCCACGGCGTGCCGACGACGAGCCTGTCGATCCCGCTCACTCCGGCGCAAGTGACGCTCGGCACGGAGACGAACTCGGTCCTCGTGGCGCCCGACGTGAATATCTCGACCCTGGTGCGCCGCGTGGGGGACACGCGGCGCATCGAGACGGCGTTCCCCACGCGGAACACGCTCAACACGCCGGGCACGACCGAGTTCGACTTCGACTCGACCCTCTTGCGGCCCTTCCGGCTCGGCGCGCAGAGCTTCCTCGCCGGCATCCGGGACGCCGACATCGCGAACGTCGGCAAGGACCGACTCGTCAAGGCATTCGAGCTGCGCGTCCCCGTCGATGGTCAGGAGCTGCCGCTCTCGGTCTCCGAAGGCGCATTCCAGGTGACGCGCACGCTCGACGATCCGGGCGGACCACCCGCAGACGTGGCGAAGAGCGTGGCCGACGTGCAGCTCACCGCGGAGACCATCGTCGGGATCGACCCGGAGAACCTCGAGCTCGACTTCCACTACCTGGACCAACCGCTCGTGGAAGTGGAGGCGACCCTGCCGGGTATCGATCGGCCCGTTCCCGTGGGGCTCGGCACCGCCTACGACGTCACCGGCAACCCACGCCGGTGGAACCTCCGGAGCGCGTACGCCGGAATGGCCGATCCGCCGAATCCACAAGCGCCCTTCGAGGGAGTCCTGCGCTTGCGCGCCGAGCTCCGCGAGGACGATCCGTCGAGCACCGAGGCGGCGGTGATCGTGGGGTTGCGTCCCAACGTCGACGACCTGGCCGGCCTCGCACCGTTGCGCCCGCCGGACGCGCCCGTCGTGACGTCGATCCCGACCGACGGCTCGGGATCGCTCGCGTCGCAGGGCTTCGACCTCGCCTTCACGGACGTCGTGACCGACGGATCGGGACTCCTGCTCGACGGGCGCGGGTTGCACCGCGTGACGCTGACGGAAGATCTGGCGGGGATGCCCGGCCGCAGGTGGGAGCTCTTCAAGCTCGACGTCGGGGGGGCCGCCGAGGTCAGCGTCCATTTCCCCGACTTGTCGCCCGATCCGAGTCCGATCCAGTCCGGGGCGACGGCCACGACGGGCGTGCGGATCTCGACCTTCGCCTGGGAGTCGTTCCCGGCCTTCGATCCGCTGGATGCCCTGCCCGACGTGTTCCTGTGGAGCGACCTCGGCCGCGAGGTCGAGGCCTTCACGCACTCCCGCGAGTTCACGTTCACGCTCCTGTGAGCGTGTTCGTCGCGCCGGCGCCTGGACCTGCGGCCGATTCCGCCGGGGGATCCGCGCCCGATGGCCGCGAACGGCGCTTTCCCCGCTCCCGGCGATCCCTATAATCCGCCGGGCTCGACGGAGGAGCCCCACCCGGGCGGCGCCGATCGATGAGGACTCCCATGCGCGATGCAATTTGCCGGCTCCGAGCCAGACCTTCTCGTCTCGCTCTCGTCCTCGCTCCGATCGCTCTGTCCGTGTCGGGATTCGCGACCGCGGCCGGCTGCTCCCTTCCCCCGCCCAAACCGCAGAACGAGAACATCCGCCATCCCTACTTCGCCCTGGAGGACGCGCAGCCGGCGGAGGTGGCTGTCGTTCCGGTTCGAGACCAGTCGAAGGAGGGTGGCTTTCCCGTCATCGCCCTGCGACGCGCGCTCTACGACGGCTTGGCATCGCGCCTCTACACGCCCATCGACCTCGAGTTCGTCGATGCACATTGGGCGGAAGGCGGATTCGATCCGACCTCCCTGCAGGCCGGCGGAGTGGTGCAGGTCGTCGTCCAGCAGTGGGACCGAAGCCTCTTGGTCTCGCACGGCGCCATCCTCGTGGAGCTCACCGTCGAGATGCTCGACGGCGATCGGACGCTTGCCCGACCCCTGTGGGGGCAGACGTTCCGGCGCCGGCTCGAGTTCTCGGGAGAGCGGACGCGCATGACGGAGGCCGAGCTCTACGAGCACGCCGCAGAGCTCCTGGCCAAGGAGATCCTGGCCGTTCTCCCGGCCCGGGATCCCACTCGCGAGTAGCGCGGATCCACCTGACCGCGGCGCGCGCGAGCGTCGGCTTGTGCGCTTCGCCACGCCCGTTAGACTGGCGCTCGATCGTAGGCCGGGGTCTCCAGGTGGTAGGGGACGCCCGAGCCGTCCCCCAGCACCCCTCGCCCGGAGCTTCCTGCTCTGGGGAGCGGGCAAGTTCCACGGACCACCCGACAGGAGATCGCCATGGCCATTGTGCCGGCTCGGAAGGTCGAGATCGTCAAGGAATACGCGTCCACGGAAGGCAACACCGGATCGCCCGAGGTCCAAGTCGCTCTCCTGACCGAGCACATCCACAACCTGACCGAGCACCTCAAGGTGCACCGCAAGGACTTCACGTCCCAGCGCGGTCTGTTGATGATGGTCGGCAAGCGCAGCAAGCTCCTGAAGTACCTGCGCCGCTGCGATCCGGCGCGCTACCAGAGCCTGATCCAACGTCTGGGGCTGCGGCGCTAGCGGTGCGCTCGCGCACCGCGTATCCCTCGCGCACCGCGTATACATCGGTGACTGCCCGCAAGGCTCCGCAAGCGCGTTCTCGCGCGTCCGGTAAACGCCGGCGATCTCCGCAGCCGCGTTCTCGCGCCGTCCGGATTTCTCCTGGGTCCGCATGGCTCGGAGCCCTTCGTCGAAGCGTCGCGCGTTCCTCGACGCGCTTCGTCGATCGATCGCCCGCCGCGGAAGCCCTACACGAACAACGACATCACGTAAAAGAGAAGCGTCGCGCCGACGCGACATAGTGAAAGACGTAGACAATGAGTTTGGAACCGATTCGAGTTACCTGTGAAATCGCAGGCAGGACCCTGACGCTCGAGACCGGACAGGTCGCTCGTCAGGCCCATGGATCCGTGATCGCGACGATGGGCGAGACCCAAGTCTTCGCCGCCGTCGTCACCAGCCCGGGACGCGACGACCTCGATTTCTTCCCCCTGACGGTCGACTACCGGGAGAAGACGGAGGCGGCGGGCAAGATCCCCGGCGGATTCTTCAAGCGCGAAGGGCGCCCCACCACCAAGGAGATCCTCACGATGCGGATGATCGACCGCTCGGTCAGGCCGCTGTTTCCCGACGGCTTCCGGCAGGAAGTCCAGTTGATGAGCATCACGCTCGGCTACGACGGGCAGAACAACGCGGACGTGCTGGCGATGATCGCGTCGTTCGCGGCCGTGCACATCAGCCAGATCCCGTTCGAAGGCGCCCTGGGCGCCGTCCGCATCGGACGCTACGACGATCACCTCGTCGCCTTCCCCGTCGATTCACGGCGGCGCGAGGATTCGACGCTCGACCTCGTGGTCGCCGGACACGCGAAGGGTCTCGTGATGGTCGAGGCCTCGGCCCAGCAGATGGCCGAAGAAGAGATGCTCGACGCGCTCGAACTCGCGCACGCACAGATCCGGGCGATCTGCGCAGCTCTGGACGAGCTGCGAACCAAGGCGGGAAAAGCGAAGGTGCAGTTCACGCCTCCCGCGCGCAACGAAGAGCTACACGGCTCGATCTGGCGCCACAAGGAACGCCTGCGCCAGGTGATGTTCACCGAGGGCAAGCACGCGCGCGAAGACGCCGTGAAGGGCCTGCGCGACGAGATCCTCGCGCCGCTCTTGGAAGGCATCCAGGACAAGGCCGAGCTCGTTCTCCGAACGAAGGCCGCGAAGGGCGTCTTTCACGACCTGGAGGTGGAGGTCCAGCGCGAGAGCATCCTGGACGGGCGCCGCATCGACGGGCGAGCTCACGACGAGATTCGCGAGATCACCATCCACCCGAACTTCGTCAAGCGGCACCACGGCTCCGTGCTGTTCACGCGCGGCGAGACGCAGGCGCTGGTCAGCACGACCCTCGGTACGCCCGACGACGAGCAGATCATCGACGGGATCGACGAGGAGTACCGCAAGTCCTTCTACCTGCACTACAACTTCCCGCCCTACAGCGTGGGCGAGACCAAGCGCATCATGGGGCCGGGGCGGCGCGAGATCGGGCACGGCATGCTGGCCGAACGCGCGATCGCGTCGGTGTTGCCGGACTCGGATCGCTTCCCGTACACGATCAGGATCGTGTCGGACATCATGGAGTCCAACGGCTCGTCCTCCATGGCGACCGTGTGCGGTGGTTGCCTGTCGCTGATGCTCGCCGGCGTCCCGCTCACGCAGCCCGTCGCGGGGATCGCCATGGGGCTCGTCCAGGACGGCGACCGGACGGCCATCCTGTCCGACATCCTGGGTGCCGAGGACCACACCGGCGACATGGACTTCAAGGTCGCCGGCTCGGGCATCGGGATCACGGCCTTGCAGATGGACATCAAGATCAAATCCATCGACCGCGACCTCCTCGCCCGGGCTCTCGATCAGGCCCGGCTGGGCAGGCGCTATATCCTGCGCAAGATGCTCGAGGCGGTTCCGCGCCCCGAGTCGGACATCTCGATCTACGCGCCGCGGATGGAGACCGTCCAGATTCCCTCCGAGCGCATCGGCTTCCTGATCGGTCCCGGCGGGAAGAACATCAAGGGACTGCAAGAGCAGTTCAAGGTGCGCATCTCCGTCGAGGACACGGGGGTCGTGCAGGTTTTCGGAGCCGACAGCGCCCTGGTGAAGAAGTGCGCGGACTCGATCCAGGGCATGTGTGCGTTGCCCAAGATCGGTTCCCGCTACTCGGGCGTCGTGAAGAGCGTCAAGGACTTCGGAGCCTTCATCGAGATCCTCCCCGGCGTCGAGGGGATGTGTCACATCTCCGAACTCGACGAGGGCTACATCGAGAAGGTGCAGGACGTGGTGAACGTCGGAGACGAGGTCGAGGTCGTCGTGATCAACGTCGACGACCGCGGCAAGATCAAGCTCTCCCGGCGGCAGGCCATGGCCGTCACCTGAGCTCGACCGAGCCGAGTCGGCGAGAACGGGTGAACGATGGGACCCGCTCGACCTGAGCGGGTCCCGTTCGGGACTCGGAGAGCCGGAGTCGGGTTCCGCGCGTCCCGCGAGCGGAACGGGAGGCCCGTGCCCTCGCGACAGGTCGGCGCTTCGGCGCGAGACGGCCGAACGGGACGCTCGAATTTTTCCCGGGCCAAGGCCCCACGAAAACGAGTCCCGTGCCGATGGTATGGGGAGCGGGGGACTGTGCGTCCCGCGCGTTCCGGGAACCCCTGGCCGGAGAGTCACCGATGCTCGGTCCCATCGCGTTTCTCGTGGTCCTCTCGACGTTTTCTTCGACCGCGGACGCGCCGGAGCCGGGAGTCGTCTCCCGCACCTCCCCGAGCTCGACCTCCGCGCCCGATTCGGATTGGATCGTGGAGGAGGCGGACAACATCTGCGGGCTGTCCGATCCGAGGGCATTGAGCGAGCCGGCCAAGGTCGACTACGGCCAGGTCTGGGACGCGACCCCCGAGATCAAGAAGCTGAAGCGCGACGGCATCGATCCCCAGTCGCCGGCGGGCATCTCCCTGCAGCAGAAGGCCACCGACCGGATTCGGGAGGCGTGTGACGACGTGCGCGAGGCCGAAGGGCACTGCAGCGTCTGGAAGAAGATCCGGCACAAGGACGGCCGGAAGATCGCGGACATCACCAAAGAGGTCGAGAAGAAGTTCCCCGCCAGCTCGGGCCTTTGAGCCCCGGTGACCGACTCCTGGGCGTGCATCGCGCGTCCCCAGGGGGTATCTCCTTCGCTCCATGAGGCGCCCTTCCTTCCGCCCCCCGCCTGCGTGGAGCCTTTGGGTTCTCCTGCTCGCGCTCGCTGCGGCATGCAGGTCGGGATCGGCCGGGCGCGAAGCGCAGACGAACACCGGCTCGCTGGAAGACCTCTCCGAGATGGTCGCGCGCGGTGCGGCCCCCGTGCAGGCTCGGAGCGATGAGACCGCTCTCGTGTCAGCCGAGTCGGAGGACGAGGTTGCCCCCTTCCAGGACGAGCTGCCGGAGGTCGAGGAGGATCTCGGGGCGCTCGTTGCCGAGGCCTTCGGCTCCGGACGCCGCCTGGATGCCGGCCAGGAAGAGCGGACACAGCCGGAGCGCCCGGTCAATCCCTACCTCGCGTTCGGGGGGCGCATCCTCGTGCATGCCGACGGGCGCGTCACCAAGCCGTTCCCGCTGCCGCCCAAGAAGGGCCGGCGCCTGCTCGACCTCATGCTCATGATGTCGAAGGAGGGCTTCTTCCCGCTCGAGGAGGTCAAGTTCGACAACCCCGGTGCGCCCGACCCGAACGTGGTCAAGGCCGTCTTGCTCGAGGACTGGGACAGCGAGCTGTACCAGGACCTGCGCGCCTTCCCGCCCAAGGACACGGACGTGTCCATGTCGGACTGGCTCGTCTGCACCGCGTCGCAAGGCTTGATGGGAGAGGTCGAGTACTTCGTGAACCTCTTCGCTGCGGGCGTGCCGCAGATCGAGATCGAGGCCAAGATCGTCGAGCTCACCGAAACGGACATCTTCGACTTCGGGATCCTCCCAGGCGTCGACGCCAGCGGAGGCGCCGTTCCGCAGGTCCAGTTCCCCGCGAACACCCTCATCGACGACATCCTGTTCCGCTTCCCGAACGCGGAGAGTGCGAACGAGGCCATCCTCGCCTTGGGAGCGGTGCAAGACGGCGTGACCGTGACCGCGATCCTGGAAGCGGTGAAGACCTGGGACAACGTGTCGATCATCTCCCAACCCAAGATCGCGGTTCGCGAGGGAGGCAAGGCCGAGATCCTCAACACGGAGGAGCTTCCCTTCTTCAACGTCAAGAGCATCAGCGACACGGGCACGTTCAACGCGACGCTCGAATTCAAGGAAGTCGGAGTCAAGCTCTACATCGTTCCGCGCGTCGTCGGGACGAACACCTTCGCGTTGCAGATCGACATCGAGGCTTCGCAAGAAGCCGGCTCCCTGACGACCGTCGTCTCCAACCAAGCGGGCGACCTCGAGACGCCGATCATCGCCAAGCGCAGTGTGAACACGATCGTCTACCTCGAGGAGGGGCAGGTGTTGATCCTGGGCGGTCTCACGTCCACGCGGAAGCGCGAGTTCGAGCGCAAGATCCCGCTGCTCGGGGACATCCCGATCCTGGGCTACCTCTTCAAGTCCAAGTTCAACCAGGTCAGCCGGTCGCACGTCCTGTTCTTCATCCGACCGCGCATCCTCGAGGGGTCGGACTTCCACCGGGACTTCTGAGCCGGATCGCAGTGCGCTCGCGCACTGCGGGTCCATCGGTAGGGTTCTCCAACCGCCCTGGGCTCTCACTCCGTCTTTCTTCTCCGGTTCGGTAGTGGCCTCCAACCGCCCTGGGCGCACGCTCCGTCTTCTCCGGTAGCGCTCCCAGCCCTCCGGCCGAACGTACGCTTGGATTCCCGGCCGGGAAGACCCATCCTCCACGGTCGTCCGCCCCCGCTCGTGAAGACCCTTCGCCGCTTCCGACCCACGCTCGCCGCGCCGTACTGCGCCTCCCAGAGCGGTGCCGCCTTGATGATGGCGATCCTGGTGCTCTTCGTGCTGGTCCTGATCGTGTTCCAGATCAGCATCAGTACGAGCACCGACGCGCGCATCGCGCGCAACCAGACCACGATCGCGAACATGGACCTCGCGATCGAATCGGTGCTGCTGCAGATCTTCGAGGACCTGAAGGCGGACGGCGAGGCCGGAGCCGCGGCGGGCTCCGCCGCGGTTGCGGGTCAGGCGAGTTCCCCGGAGCCGGGCATCCAGGGAGGCGCAGGCGGAGGCGGGCCGACCGATTCCTCGCAGGACGATTGGGCGCGGCCCGGGCGTTACGAGATCAACGAGCTCACGCTGCGCATCCTCTTCCAGGACGAGGACAGCAAGTTCAACGTCCTCAACCTGCTCACGCCCGACGAGGACGAGGCGCGCAAGGCGCACGAGCGCGTGATCCGGATCCTCGACCTGTGCCGCGAAGGGACGAGCGCGGACATCGACTCCTCCAAGGCAGAGGACATGGCCGACGCGATGCTCGAGCACATGCAGCGCCGCGAGAACTCGGTCCTGCCGCGGCCCAAGCTCGTTACGGACGACGAAGAGAACGCGCCGGAACGCGGTCTGCCGATGTCCCTGCGCGAGTTCGTCGTCCTGGAGCCCTTCGACGAGAGTCATTTCCGCGACTTCCGCGACGAGGAGGGAGCGGTCGTGCACTCGATCACGTCGTTCCTGACCCTCTGGACCTCGCTCACGACGAAGGACGCCGCGAGCCAGCCCGCGTCCGCGACACCGGCACCGGAACCGTCCCCGCCGGAGAATCCGCTCACCGCGAACACCGGTGCGGGCGGCGATCCGGAGGAACCGCTTTCCGGCTCGGGCGAGCCGGAAGGCGTGCCGGGGCAGGAGGAGCCGGTCGAGGGCGGCGAGCCGGGCGAAACCGGCGCGCGTGCGGCCGAGGAGGATCGCTCCGGCGGCGTGAGGATCAACGTGAATCGCGCTCCGCGCGCCGTCCTGCACGCGTTGATGGACGACCGCGAAGTGCCCTCCTACTTCTGGGATCGGATCGTCGAGTATCGCAACGAAGAGGACGAGGAGGCACAGGACTCGGACGAGGAGCCCGTCTACGACGAGTTCGATCGAGAGGTCGTCGTGCGCAAGATCTTTCGCTCGGTGGAGGACCTCGTCCAGATCGACGGCTGGGAAGCCATGGAGCCCATCGCGCAGGCCGAGGTGCGCCAGCTCCTCGACGTGAAGAGCCAGGTCTTCTCGATCTTCGTGACGGCGCGCCGGCGGACGGGCGAGGGGGAGGACTTGGACTTCAAGTGGGATCAGGAGCTCGTCCAGGAGGACGAGGAACGCGGACTCGACCTCGTGCGCACCGTGCGCTGTATCGTCTGGCGCCGGCAGGGCGAGAACGAGATCGAGATCCTCCCGCTCGAGCGCCGCGAGGTGCTCGACTACGTGCCCTTCGAGGTGCTCGACTTCCCGGGCGAGGACCGCTAGTCGCCCGAGCGAGCCATCGCGAGCCAGCGCGAGCCAATGACTCGGGGAGCGCTCCCCGCCGCGCTCGGTCCCAAGCGGCGGGACGTGTCCGCGCTGGGACGGCTCGGGAGGCCGTCACGTCGGCTCGGACGCCCCGCAGCGCGTCGAACGGGGGAAATGACGCCCCGCGCTTGAGGCTCCGCCGACGCAGAGACAGAATTCCCGCCCCCCGGTGCCCGTTCCGGGCCCTCGTCGAGCGGAGTCGAAGCGTCCATGCCCACCCTCAGCGTCTTCGGTGCCCAGTGGGGCGACGAGGGCAAGGGGAAGATCATCGATCTCCTGGCGCGCGACGTCGACCTGGTCGTGCGCTATCAGGGCGGCGCGAACGCGGGCCACACGGTCGTCGTCGGCGGTCAGAAGTACGTCCTGCACATCATCCCCTCGGGGATCTTGCATCCGGGGAAGGTGAACGTGGTCGCCGGGGGCGTCGCGGCCGATCCGAAGAAGCTGCTCGACGAGATCGAGGGGCTCCGCGCGCGCGGTATCGCCGTCGACCCGAGCGTCCTGCGGGTGTCGGCGCGGGCGCACGTGATCTTCGAGCACCACCGAATGCTCGACAACCTGGCGGAGCGCTGGAAGGGCGCGGGCCGCATCGGGACCACGGGACGCGGCATCGGTCCGTGCTATGCGGACAAGGCCGCGCGGACGGGCTTGCGCATCGCAGACCTGCTCGACGCCGATCGCTGCCGTCCGCGCCTGCAAGCCGCCCTGGCCGAGAAGAACGCCCTGTTCGAGAAGGTTCACGGTACCGCGCCGCTCGAGCTCGAGCGCGAGCTGGAACAGAGCCTCGCGTGGGGCCGAGCGCTCGCTCCGTTCGTGTGCGACACCGGCCTGCTCGTGCGGCGCGCGTACGGCGCCGGCAAGACGGTGCTCTTCGAGGCGGCTCAAGGCGTGATGCTCGACCTCGACCACGGGACCTATCCGTACGTCACGTCCTCTCACACCGGTCCCAATGGCATCCCGGCCGGCGTGGGCTTCCCCATCCGCAACGTCGAGCGCGCGGTCGGCATCGCGAAGGCTTACTGCACGCGGGTGGGCGAAGGCCCGTTCCCCACCGAGGACTCTGGAGCGGACGGAGAGCGCCTGCGCGAAGTGGGCCACGAGTACGGATCGACGACGGGACGACCGCGTCGCTGCGGCTGGTTCGACGCGGTCGCCATGCGCTACTCGCTGGAGCTGTCCGGAGCGGACGCCTGGATCATGACGAACGTCGACGTGCTCACCGGCTTTCCGGAGATCAAGGTCGGGATCGCCTATCGCCGGGGCGCCGAGACCTACGACTACTTCCCCGCCGAGCTCTCCGACCTGTCGGGGATCGAGGTCGTCTTCGAGACGCGGCCGGGTTGGACGGAGGACCTGACCGGCATCCGCAGCTTCGACCGACTCCCGGGAGCCGCACGCGAGTACGTCCGTTGGCTCGAGCACATGATCGGGGTTCCGGTCGAGATGCTCTCGGTCGGCCCCGATCGCGACCAGGTCGTGCCCGTTCCTCGCGCTCGAGCGTGAGGACCGGATGGCCTTGGAGGTCGTCCGCGGCTGGTATTCCCCAGCGGCTTGCTCGATAATCGCGCGCTCGACCAGAACGCCATGGGCGCCAAGAAGATCGAACGCCCCGACCTGGGCGGGCCGTTCCCCGAGCACATCGCCGTCATCATGGACGGAAACGGTCGATGGGCCGAGAAGCGCAGACTGCGACGCGTCCTCGGTCATCGGGAGGGCATCGCCTCGGTGCGCGAGATCACGACCGAATGCGCGCGCATGGGGGTGGGGAGCCTCACGCTGTACGCGTTCTCCGTCGAGAACTGGAAGCGGCCGTCGCCCGAGGTGCGCTACCTCATGCGCCTCCTCGCCGAGTTCATGGTGGAGGAGCGGCCGACGTTGATGGAGAACGACGTCCAACTGCGCTGTATCGGCAGGCTGGACGATCTCCCGCCCGACGCGCTCGGCGAGCTGCGCCGAACGGAGCAGATGACGGCGGCCAATCGCGGCATGCGTTTGCGGCTCGCTCTCTCCTACGGCGGGCGCACGGAGATCGCAGACGCGATCCGCGCGATGTGCGCGGACGTGCTACGCGGAGCCCTGGATCCGCGCGACATCCGCGAGGAGTCGCTGCGCGAGTACCTCTACGACCCCGAGACGCCCGACCCGGATCTGCTCATCCGCACGGCGGGGGAGATGCGCATCAGCAACTTCCTCCTGTGGCAGATCTCCTACTCCGAGCTCGTCGTCTCCGACGTTTGCTGGCCGGAGTTCCGGAGAGCGGAGCTCCTGGATGCATTGCGGGCGTACGCCGGGCGCGTGCGCAAGTTCGGGGGGCTCGTCGCCGATCGCCCGCCGGTGGAGCGCGATCGCACCGGGCGCACGGCGTGAAGGCTGCGATGCCGCGCGGGTCGAGCACGAAGGCCGGTCGCATGTGGCGCCGCACGGCGACGGGAAGTTCACTCGGCGCGGGTGTCATCGCGCTGCTCTTCCTCGCCGCGCAGAGCGAGAACGGGGCCCCGATCGCCCTGGCGGCGACCGCATTGGTCGCCGCGTCGGTGTTCGAGGTCTCGCGCATGGGGAACCTGCGCGGGCGGAAGCTCGAATGGGTCCTGCCGGGCGCCGCGAGCGCGGCCCTGTTCCTGTGCTGGGATTTCGTCGGCCACGCGGCCGCTCAACGCGCGGGCGCCGTTCGTGCGAGCTACCTTTCCGAAGCGCTGCTCGTCGCCGTGTTCGCCGGGCTCGGGCATCTCGGTCTGCGCCTGCTGGAACGCATCGGCGAAGACTCGCGCCCCGCGCGCGGCGCCATGGTGGGCGTGCTCGTGCTCCTCGCGTTCATCACGGCGGGGCACTTCTACGGCGTGTCTCCCACGACGCGCATCGTCCTGCTCACGGCGACCTCGATCGGCCTGTTCTTCGGTGTCCACTTCCTTTGGAGCGAGGCGCGCCAGCGTCCGAGCGAACCGCTCCAGGCCGTCGGCCTCGCCGTGTGGATCGCGCTCCCGCTGCCCTGGCTGTGGCACGTGTGGGAGCGCTTCGGGGTCGGCGCCCTCGTCTCCCTGATCGTGCTCTCCAAGATCGGCGACGTCGCCGGCTACTTCGGCGGGAATGCGTTCGGGCGACACCATCCCTTCCCGCGACTCAGTCCCGGCAAGACCCTCGAGGGTTGCGTCGCATCGCTCGTCGCCACCGTTGCGCTGGGCGGCGCACTCGCCGCGGCGGGCGTGCTTCCGGGGAGCGGATTCGCGGAAGGTCTCGTCGCGGGCCTGGTGGTCAACCTCGCGGCTCAATCGGGGGACCTCCTGGAGAGCTGGATCAAGCGCCGGGCCGGGGTGAAGGATTCCAGCGACCTCCTCGGGTCCTCGGGCGGGGTGCTCGACGTCCTGGACAGCGTCTTCCTGACCGTCCCCGCGGCGGTCCTGGCGTGGCCCTTCCTCCTCGGGAGCTCGGCGAACGGCGCCGGGGTTTGACGCCTTCCCTCCCGCGCGCGATCCTGCTTTGGCCCGACGACCCGGGGAGCGCATCCGGACCCCACCCCGCACTCCGTCCCCATCGACGACGAGCCTCTTGACCGAAGTCAGCATTCCCCTGCGCTCCCACGACGAGGCCATCCTGGTCCTCGGGCCCTACGACCGCTACGCGAAGCTCCTGCGCCAATCGCTCGACATCGAGCTCTTCACGCGCGGCGGCACCCTACGTCTGAAGGGCATCGAGGCGGACGTCTTCGAGGCCAAGCGGCGCGTCGACCACCTGCTCGGCAAGTCGCGCAAGGGGCGCGCGCTCGACGCGGGCGACATCGAGCGGATCCTGCTCGGCGACGGGATCGGTCCCGGAGGCGGCGACGTCGCCACGGGCCCTGCCGATCCCGCACCCGAGCGCCGCAACCAGCGCTCGTTCCATGCTTCCCAACCGCTCGCGCGCGAGGCCGTGCTCGACGGCCTGCGCATGCGCGCCGTGGAACCGCGCTCGCAGAATCAACGCCGGTACCTGGAAGCGATCGAGAAGCACAGCCTCGTCTTCGGCCTCGGCACCGCCGGCACCGGGAAGACGTACCTGGCCGTCGCCGCGGCGCTGCGCGCGATGCGCACGGGCGAGTGCCGAAAACTCGTCATTACGCGGCCGGTCGTCGAGGCCGGTGAGCACCTCGGATTCCTGCCCGGCGACCTGCAAGCCAAGCTGAACCCCTACCTGCGACCCGTCTACGACGCGCTCGGCGAGCTCATGCGCTTCGAGGACATTCCGCGCCTCGAGGATGCGGGCGTGGTCGAGGTGGCGCCGCTCGCCTACATGCGCGGCAGGACGCTCGCTCACTCGTTCGTCGTCCTCGACGAAGCCCAGAACACGACCGTTCCCCAGATGAAGATGTTCCTGACGCGGCTCGGCGAGGGCTCGCGGATGGTCGTCACGGGGGATCCGACCCAGTCCGACCTCGAGCGCGGCGCCAAGAGCGGGTTGATGGATGCGGTGCGGCGCCTGCGCGGATTCGAGGGGATCGGCGTGGTCGAGTTCGACACGCGCGACATCGTCCGCCATCCGCTCGTGGAGAAGATCGTTCGCGCCTACGAGGAGCGCGCTCCAGCCGAGGAGGGGCGGGGCCGCGAGGAGGAGCGGTGAAGGCTTCGCTCGTGGGACTCCGTCGAAACCGCAAGAGCCTGCGGCGCATCTCGCCCGAACGGGCGAAGACCGGTCGGCGGCGCGCGGTCCAGCGACAGCCCCTGTCGCAGGTCGCGGAGAAGATCGGCGTGGCCACCGTCGGGGGTGCGGCCGCGCTGCTCGGGATCGGCTTGGGAGCCGATCTCTCGAGTCGCGGCTGGGTGGGGCTCGGTGCGCTGCTCGTGACCGCCCTGGTTTGCTTCGCCCGCTACCTGCTCGACTTCCGCCGACCGGCGTTGGGGACGCTCGGACGCGTGATCGGGATCGCCGCCTGCCTGCTCGCCCCGGTGCTCGCGAGCCAGGGGATCTTCGCGCTCTTCGATCCGCGCGGGATGGCCTTCCTGCCCGTCTCCTTCCTGAGCTTGGTGATGGCGATGGCCTGGTCGCGCGCGCTCGCCATCGACTGCACGGTCTTCGGCGGGGGACTCTTGGTCCTGTTCCTGTCCCTGCGTCCGGAGCGCGACGGAGCGTTCGAAGGCCTTGCGATAGCGCTCGCAGGAGCCCTGACGGCCTGTCTGGCGGCCGAGGGCTTGAAGCGCCGCGCGGCCGTCGTCCGCGTGGGCCTGCTCGTCGGCCTGGTGCAAGTGCTCGTTCACGGCGCGCTCGTCCTGCTCGCGACCGAGCCAGGGGCACAGGGCTCGTTCGCGCGCAGCACGTTCTTCCTCGGCATCCAGGGGGTGGCCGTCGGTTTCGCGGTGTCGGGTTCGCTGCCCGCGATCGAGCGCCTGCTCGGGGTCACGACCAACGTGAGCCTGCTCGAACTCGGGAACACCCACGAGCAACCGCTCCTGCGCAAGCTCCTCCTCGAAGCGCCGGGTACGTTCCATCACTCCTACATCGTCGGCCTGCTCTCGGAGGCGGCCGCCGAAGCCGTGGGGGGCAACGCGCTGCTCGCCCGCGTCGGCGCGCTCTACCACGACATCGGGAAGCTCAACAAGCCGGGTTACTTCGCCGAGAACTCGCCCGAGGCCCGCGGTCGGCACCGCGGGCTGACGCCGGAGATGAGCACGCTCGTCATCTCGAGCCACACACGCGACGGAGTGGAGCTCGGGGCCTATCACGGCTTGCCGCGCTCGGTCCTGGCCTTCATGCCCGAGCATCACGGGACGAGCTGCATCGAGTATTTCTTCCACGCCGCCCAGAAGCTGCGCGGCGAGGAGAACGTCAACGAGGAGCACTTCCGCTATCCCGGACCGAGACCCCAGACGATCGAGACCGCGATCGTGATGATCGCCGACGCCATCGAAGCGATCAGCCGGCAGATGCCGGACCCTTCGCGCACGCGACTCCAGTCGATGGTGCACGAGGTCGTCATGAAACGGTTGATGGACCGCCAGTTCGACGAGTGCGGGGCGACGCTGCGCGAGCTCCACCTGGTGGAGGAGGCCTGCGTGCGGGTGCTCCTCGGCATCTACCACACGCGTCCCACCTTTCCCAAGGGTCGTCCCCACCCCCTCGATCTCTCCCAACCGCGGGAGGAGCGCGAGGCGGTTCGCCGCGAGAGCGAGCTGCTCCCGCCCCCGGCCGTCAGCGGGCCTTGAAGGTCGAGATCACCTGGAGCACGGCTCTGCGCCCCCTCGCCGACGACGAGGTGCGTTCGGCGGTCGAAGCGGCCCTCGAGCACGGTGGCCAGGTCGGTCGGGACCTGTCCGTGGCCTTCGTGGACGACGCGACGCTGGCCGAGCTCCACGGCCGCTTCCTGGGTGACCCGTCGCCCACCGACGTGCTGAGCTTCCCGTTGGGCGACGACGGCGGACCGTGGGGCGAAGTGGTCGTGAGCGTGGACTGCGCGCTACGCGTCGCGGCCGAACGAGGCGAGACGGTCGCTCGGGAGCTCGCCCTCTACCTCGTCCACGGGACCCTGCACCTGTGCGGGTTCGACGACGGCACCGATCCGGAACGAGCCCGCATGCGCGCGGCGGAGCAGTGCGTGCTGCGGCGGGTCGGCTACGTCTGAAACGGAAATCCATCGGACGCGATCTCCCGACACGGTCGGTTTTTCTCCATTTTTTTTCGCGGTCTTCGCGAGCGCCGCGTCGCCTTCGTCTCGATTGCGCAATCGTGCTCCTTTCGCCGGATGCCGAGCGAACTCGCGCGAGTGCACGGCGGCGGCGTCGACGGGTCCGCGCGCTGGGGAACGCGCCCGCGGCGAAGATGCGTCTTGACCCTTACTGCGCGCGCGCTACCAGAGAGTCTGCGGCGGACGTTCGCAGCGAGTCGACTCGCTCCGCGGTGCTCGCCTCATCCGTTGTCGACCCAGATCTCGAGAAAGGCTCGGAAGGCACACGCCCTGCCGATCGGCGAAGCCCGCTCGCGGCGTGACGGCGCGCGCGTCACGGTACCCGGGCCCAGGCGGGCGAGCCCCTCGAAGAAGAACGGAGCGAAGGGGCAGACGACGCTCACCCCGTCGGGCCCCATCCTCGACCCCATCCTCGACATGGTGTGGCAGTCCTATCGGCGCTACCCCTGCGACGAGCATCGCAACCTCCTGGTCGAGCTCTACAAGTCGTTCGTTGACGAGATCGTGCGGCGGTTCGCGGGTCGCTTGCCGCGCCGTGTCGACCGAGGGGATCTGGATACTGCCGCGAACGTCGGCCTGATGTCGGCCATCTCCGGCTTCGATCCGACGCGCGGCGTGCGCTTCGAGTTCTACTGCGAGCGGCGCGTGCGCGGCGCGCTGCTCGACGAGCTCCGGACGCAGGACTGGTTGCCCCGTCACTGGAGGCAGCGCATCGAGCGCCACAAGCGCATCCTCGAACGCCTGCGCGGCGAGCGGAACGGCGAGCCGTGCGACGAGGACGTGGCGCGCGCCATGGAGATGGCTCCCGACGTCTACGCGCAGACCTTCGGAATCGGGCTGCCGGGCCTTCCGCCGCGGTCCATTGCGTCGATGGATGCCTTGGAGGACGTCGGTAGCGCCTTGGAAGCCGTTGCCGATCGCCACTCGAGCACGCCCGGCGAGCAGTTGACGCGAACCGAGCTCTTGCGTCTCGTCGCGCAAAAGCTCACCGAGCTCGAGTACCGGATCGTGTACCTGAAGTACTGGGAAGAGCTCCCGATGCGCGAGATCGGGGAGCTCACGGGTCTCTCCGAGTCGCGCGTGAGCAAGATCCACGCGAATCTGCTCGACCGGTTGAAGGACCGCTTCCGGCGCGAGTAGCGCCGCCGGCGAGCGACAGCTCCGTCCCGGAAGAGGAGAGGGCATGGGGGCGAACCCCCATGCCCTCGAGTTTCCCGCTTGGGTCCTCGTCCGGCGAGAACCCGGGATCGCTACGCCCGGCTCATGGAGCGGAGGCGTTCCCCATCGCGATCTGGTCTGACCCCGTAGGCAGACATAGCGGGACGCGCGATCGACGGTTCAGTCCCCACCTCGTCGTCGACCACGCTCCATCTCCTCCCAAGGTGACGCGGTCAAGTCCCCACAAGCCGCGAACACCCTGCGCGTCAGCCCCTTCCCCTCCGGGCCCGAAGTCTCGGGCGTGCCACTCGGTTCCTCCTCGTACGTGTCCACTCCGATCCGCCGGCGCGGCCGAATCGGTCGCTCGAACGCGCCGCGCGCGAGTGCGCGCCGCAAGTTCGTCCTGTGCCCCGCCGGCGTGATCGATTCGATCGGCCGGCGCAGGGTGAGAGGGGCGAACGCCCATGTCGTTCCGGGAACGGCCCCCCCCGGACGCGCGGACTTGTCGTCGCGTCTGCCGCGTCTTGGCGGAGGTTGTAGCGAGGCTCGTTCGGATCGGCATCGTCGGCGTTCGCTCGGGAGCCGGACCCACTCGCAGCAGGGCGGACCCGCTCCGGGCTGCGGCGCCCGGAGCGGGGCCTGGGAAGGAAGTCGAGCTTCACACCCAGACGTCACCTGTTGCAGGTGAGGGATCGGATCCCGTTAGTGCCCCTTGGATGACGTCCGTGGTGGAACGACGACTTTCGGTAACCCGGCCATCCCGAGGGGATCCGTGGCTTTGCGTCCCAGCCTCGCGGCTGGTTTGCCTTTGTCGTGTCATCGTCGGGAGCGCGGAACCATATCCCGCCC
This sequence comes from uncultured Planctomycetaceae bacterium, assembly GCA_964413535.1. Lineage (GTDB taxonomy): Bacteria > Planctomycetota > UBA1135 > UBA1135 > CAYPTB01. The sequence continues at coordinate 239,532 of CAYPTB010000032.1, forward strand.
GCGCGCAGCGAGCGGACGAAGCGGTCCGAAAATACGCGCGACGGTTCCAAGCTCTCGATCCTCCGCGAGTTGTGATCGAGCAATGCGTCGGTAAGCTCGTTTCGCGTGAACGGGCTGCCGAAAGAGATTCGCGATCACTTCTGCTCACCGCGAAACGTAGGCACGCTCGAGGACGCGAGCGCGAGGGCTGCGGGGCAGAACGACGCCTGCGGCGATCACCTCGAGATCTCGATCGCCATCGAGCACGGATCGATCGCGAGAATCGCTTTCCGCGCCCGAGCGTGCAGCGCCGTGATCGCCACCGCGTCGCTCGCGACGGAAGCCGCTCGCGGTCGCACGGCGAAAGAAGTGCAAGCGCTCGACGTCGAGGCGCTCGTCCGCGCGGCGGGCGGCTTGCCGCCCGGGAAGGAGCATGCGCATCGCTTGGTTGCACGCGTGCTCCGGGAAGCGGGGGAAAAGGCTTCGCGGCCGTCGGGGTAGGGGGGAGGAGAGGAGGGTCGCTAGCGCGCCGTACGCACGGCGCGGTGGACCGCCAGGACGCCGTCCAGGAGCTCGGGGAACGCGTCGAGGCGAACCATGTTGGGACCGTCCGAGGGCGAGCTGTCGGGGTCCGGATGAACCTCGAAGAAGAGCCCGTCGACGTCGCCCGTCGCCACGGCCGCGCGCGCCAGGGCCGGGACGAGGGTGCGATCGCCGCCCGAGCGATCGCCGCGAGCGCCGGGCTCCTGCACGGAGTGCGTGGCGTCGAAGACGACCGGACAACCCGTGCGCGCCAGGTGTGCGAAGGCGTTCATGTCCACGACGAGCCGCCCGTAACCGAAGCTCGTGCCGCGCTCGGTCAGGATCACGCGCTCGCAACCCGCCGCGCGACACTTGTCGGCGACGTTCGCCATGTCCCACGGCGCGAGGAACTGACCCTTCTTCACGTTCACGGCGCGACCGGTCTCGCACGCGGCGACGAGCAGATCGGTCTGGCGACAGAGGAAGGCGGGGATCTGCAGCACGTCGACGACTTCGGCGGCCGCCGCGCACTGGTCCGGCAGGTGCACGTCCGTCAGCACGGGGATCCCGATCTCGTCGCGCACCGCCGCCAGCGCCGCGAGCCCCTCGTCCATGCCCGGGCCGCGTCCGGAACGGATGCTCGAGCGATTGGCCTTGTCGAAGCTCGCCTTGAAGACGAGTGCGAGACCGCGTTCCTCGGCGATCTCGCGCAGCCGTGTGGCGATCTCGAGCGCGAGCGGGCGCGATTCGATCACGCACGGGCCCGCGATGAGGAACAGCTCGCCGCCGCCCAGCCAGCGGCCTCCGATCTCGATGGGGGATGTCACGGCACGATGATCTTGTACTGGACGTTGGAGACCACCAAGTCCACGGGTGTCTCGCCGGCGGAGTCGCCGTCGACCTGCACCGGAACGGGCTGCTCGGAAGTGACCCGCAGGCGACGTGCGGGCACGACCAGGCACGACTTGCCCACCAGTCGACCGGCCACCCCGCGCACCAAGTGGCCCATGAGGCGCGCAGGACTGGCGCCGCGGAACAGGTAGACCTCGAAGCGACCGTCGTCGATCCGCCCCTTCGGCGACAGGCGCATGAAGCCGCCGTAGCGCCGGATGTTGCTCGCCAGCACGAGCCCGAACGGACCGCCGTCGACGCGCTCGCCGTCGATCTCGACCTCCAGTCGAGGCTCGTCGTAGCGACGCAGCGCGCGCAGGATCGCCGGCCCGTAGACGAGCCTCGTGATCGGCCCCGAGCGCCGGGCTTCGATCTCGCGCACGGTATGTCCGTCGAAGCCCACCCCCATGACCAGGTAGCACAGCACCCCGTTCACCGTCGCGACGTCGATCGGCGTGGTGCGCTTCCGGGCGAAGATCTCGATCGCGCGGTGGACGTCGCGCGGTAGCCCGAGCTCCGCGGCCAGGACGTTCGCGGTGCCGAGCGGCAGGATGCCCACCGGCACGTCGGGATCGACGAGGCCGCCCAGGACTTCCCGCACCGTGCCGTCGCCGCCGATGGCGACCACGAGGTCGGCATCGCGGCGACGCGAGCGCAGCCAGTGCCACGCATCGCCGCGACCCACCGTCAGGTAGAGCTCGGTCGCCGCGCCGAGACTCTTCAGTCCTTGCTCGAGCTCGAGCGCCGCCGAGCGTCCTTGACCGCGCCCGGCGATCGGGTTCGCCACGACGATCGCGCGCCGATAGGGGGCTTCGGCGGCGACTCGCACCCCTCCGGCTTCGGTGGTGCCTGCTCCGGTCTCTTGCATGGCTCGGCGCGGGGGCGACGAGAGCATAGCGCCCTGCTCGAGAACGCCGAAATCCGGAGTGCCTTCCAAGCCTGTCTCGGGAGCGCTATCGTCCCGCGTTCGGACGATGGCGAGCACGACGGGAGCGGGCCGCGTCCTCGTCCTGGGGGGCAGCGGCTTCCTCGGGGCGCACCTCGTGGCCGAACTCGCGCAGCGCGGGGAAGTCGTCTCTGCCTCGCGCCGTCCGGCCGTCGCAACGCACGAGCGCTCGCCCCGCGAGAGCGATGTCGCGATCGACTTGGCGCAGCCCGGCGCCGCGCCGCGACTCCTCGATCTGGTCCGCCCCGAGCGGGTCGCGCTCGTGGCCGCGCTCGCCCGCGTCGGCGACTGCTCCGCCGATCCCGACCTCGCGCGCCGCCTCAACGGCGAGCTGCCGGGCGAGCTGGCCGCCGCTTGTTCGGAGCGCGGGATGCGTCTGGTCGTCGTCTCCACCGATCTCGTGTTCGGCCGCGAGCCGCCGCGCGCGGGCACCCGCTATCGCGAGGAGGATCCGCCCAGTCCCGCACACGTCTACGGTCGCACGAAGGCGCAGGGGGAGGCTCTGGCCCTCGCGGCGTGCACGCGGGCGCTGGTGGTGCGGCTCCCGCTCCTCTACGGGCCGAGTGCCGGACGGGGGCTCGGCGCATCGGACGGGCTTCTCTTCGACCTCGACGCGGGGCGCACGCCCACGCTCTTCACCGACGAGTGGAGGACTCCCCTCGAGGTCGGGAACGCGGCTTTGGCGTTGGTCGAGCTGCTCGACGGCGAGCGCGCCGGCATCTTGCACGTCGCCGGACCCGAGCGCGTGTCGCGTCTCGAGCTCGCTCGGGCCGTCCTCGCTGCGCACGGAAGGCGCGACGAGCTCCGCTTTGGACTGCGTTCGGACCTCGGCTGTCTCGACCGGCCGGCCGACGTCTCGCTGGATGCGTCGCGAGCGCGCGCAGCGCTCGCGACGCCCTTGCGCGGCATCCAGGAAGGGCTCGCCGCCGCCTACGCGGGTTGACGGTCGCGCCCGCGGCGTTACGGTTCTCCGCCCATGGAAGTAGGAAGGGAAGGCGGAACGGACGTCGGAACGGGGCTCGAGAGCCGCTACGAACCGGCGCGCTACGAGAAGGCGGTCTACCAGACGTGGTTGGACGCGAACGCGTTCGCGCCGGACCAGGATCCCGCGCAGCCGACCTTCACCGTGATGATTCCCCCGCCCAACGTCACGGGCGTCCTGCACATGGGCCACGCGCTGAACGGCACGGTGCAGGACATCGTCATCCGGCACCGGCGCATGAACGGCTTCGCCGCCCTGTGGGTGCCGGGCACCGATCACGCGGGCATCGCGACGCAGGCCGTGGTGGAGAAGAAGCTCTTCGCCGAGCGGAAGCTGAAGCGCGAAGCGATCGGTCGGGAGGCTTTCCTCGCGGAGGTCTGGAACTGGAAGGAGGAGCACGGCAACACGATCCTCGAGCAGTTCCGGCGCCTGGGCAGCTCGTGCGATTGGTCGCGCACGAAGTTCACGCTCGACCCGGACATGACGCGCGCCGTGCGCGAGGCGTTCGTTCGCCTCTGGCGGCGCGGGCTCGTCTACCGCGGCGCCAGGCTCGTCAACTGGGACTGCGAGCTCCAGACCGCGGTCTCGGACGACGAGATCGAGTACGTCACGCGCAAGACGAAGCTGTGCTTCCTGCGCTATCCGGTGCGCGGAGAGCCGGGGCGCTTCCTGGTCGTCGCCACGACGCGGCCGGAGACCATGCTGGCCGACACGGGCGTCGCCGTGAACCCGACGGACGAGCGCTACCGCGATCTCGTCGGCAAGACCTGCGTGCTGCCGCTCGTCGAGCGCGAGATCCCGATCGTCGCGGACGAGAGCGTGGATGCGTCCTTCGGCACGGGCGCCGTGAAGGTCACGCCGGGCCACGATCCGGCCGACTACGAGCGCGGCGCGAGGCACGGGCTCCCGATCGTCAACCTGTTCGAAAAGGACGGAACCCTGAACGAGGCCGGCGGCGCGTTCGCCGGGCTCTCGCGCGAGGAAGCGCGCAAACGCGTGCTCGCTGCCCTGGAGGAGCGCGGTCTGCTCGAGAGGGTCGAGGACTACACCCACAACGTGTCGATCAGCGATCGCTCGAAGACCGTGATCGAGCCGATCGTGAGCGAGCAGTGGTTCGTGCGGATGGCGCCGCTCGCGGAACCCGCCATCGCGGCGGTGAAGAGCGGAGCGCTCGTCTTCCGCCCCGAGCGCTGGACCAAGGTCTACCTCGACTGGCTCGAGAACGTGCGCGACTGGTGCATCAGCCGCCAGCTCTGGTGGGGACACCGCATCCCCGTGTGGTACGACGAGGACGGCGTGCCCTTCGCCTCGACCGAGGACCTCGCCATCGGCTCGCCGCACCCCGAGACGGGGAAACCCATCGTGCGCCAGGACGACGACGTGCTCGACACCTGGGCCTCGTCGTGGCTGTGGCCCTTCGCCACGCTCGGTTGGCCCGAGCGCACAGCCGACCTCGCGCGCTTCTACCCGACCCAGTTCCTCGCCACGGCGCGCGAGATCATCTACCTGTGGGTCGCGCGCATGGTCATGGCCGGTTACGAGTTCATGGAGGAACTCGACGGCGACGCGCGCTGCCCGTTCTCGACCTGCTACATCAACGCGACGGTGTTGGATGCGGCCGGCAAGCGCATGTCGAAGAGCGCCGGGAACGGGATCGATCCGATCGCGATGATCGACACGTACGGCGCGGACGCCGTGCGCTACAGCTTGATCATGCTCACGCGCGAGGGGCAGGACGTGAAGCTCGCGGAGACGCGCTTCGAGGAGGGGCGGCGCTTCACCAACAAGGTCTGGAACGCGGCGCGCTTCGTCCTCTCCAACCTGAGCGGCAGTCGCACCGACGGTTCGCTGGCGTCGGCCGAGCGCTTGGAGGACCGCTGGATCCTCTCGCGGCTCGCCGGCGTCCGCGAGGAAGTCTCGTCGGCGCTCGACGAGTTTCGCTTCAACGACGCGGCGACGTCCCTGTATCGGTTCGTCTGGAACGACTTCTGCGATTGGTACCTCGAGCTAGCGAAGGCGAGGCTCTCGGAAGGTGAGACGGACTCCGCACGGGCCGTACGCGGAACGCTGGCGCGCGTGCTCGGCGACGCGCTCAAGCTCCTCCACCCGTTCACGCCCTTCCAGACCGAGGTGCTCTGGAAGGCCTTGCACGGTGCGCTCGGCCTGGATCCCGGGTCGCTCCTCGTGCGCGCTGCCTGGCCGGATGGAGCGGGGATTCGCCGCGACGCCGCCGTGGAGGAGGAGATGACGGTCGTGCAGGACGTCGTCCGCGCCGTGCGCGCCATCCGAGCGCTCACGACGATCGGCGACCGGAAGCTCGTCGCGGCGACGATCTCCGCGCCGCGCGAGGTCGAGCGTCGCACGATCGAGGCGCATGCGGCGAGCATCGTGAGCATGGCATTCCTGGAGACCCTCGACGTGCGGGCATCCGCCGCGCGCCCGCCTGCCTCGGCCGTCGCCGTGACGAGTGGGGCGGAAGTCTTCGTGCCGCTCGGCAAGGAGATCGATCTCGCCAAGCTCGGTAAGACCCTCGAAGGACGCGTCCTGAAGTTGCGCAAGGGGATCGGGGCCGTGGACGCGAAGCTCGCGAACGAGAACTTCGCGAAGCGCGCCGATCCGGACGTGGTCGAGGCCGAGCATGCGCGGCGCGCGGAGATGGCGCACGAGCTCGACTTGCTCGAACGGAACTTGGCGGGCCTGTCGGCGATCTGACTCGAGCGCGCGAGCCATGTTCGCGCCGGCGCCTCGACCCCCTCGGGATCAGGGTCTGCGCCAGTCGCCCCCCAGCGCGTCCGAGGCGAGCTCGAAGGGCAGATCGAACAGGAATCCGCGACGGGCCGAGGGAATCGCGGCGGAGAGCAGGAGCTCGTCGTGGGCTTCCACCTTGGCGCGTTCGTTGGCCGGAACCTGCGAGGTCTTGATCGTCCCGGCGCGCATCTTGTCCTCGCTGAGGCCGCGCGACGGAACGGCGACGAGCGGTTTGCCGTTTCCGTCCATGACGATGAAGTGTTCCTTCTCGGGATCGAAGGCGAGCTCCTCCCAGATCGGAGGAGGCGGAGGCGCAGCTTCGCCCTCCTTCTCGCCTTCCTGCTTCTCGTCGTCCTGGGGAGCAGGCTTCGCTCGGCCCTTACCGGCTCCGCGCCAGGCCAGGACGTAGTCACCGGCCGGGAGCTCGGGTCGGGTGAAGGCCAGCGTCGTCGAGAAGAACCCGAGGATCTTCGGGTTGCCGTCCACGGAATCGGATGCGAGCTGACGCAGCCCGCTGGCCCCGACGTCGGCGACCGGCACGAACAGGAAGTAGTCGTAGTCCGTGATGACGGCGTATCCGCCGAGCGGGTTGTCGCCGTCTTGATTCGCGTACCGGTCGCCCGCCGAACCCTTGCGCGACTTCCAGCGATCGAGGGCGATGGTGAGGGGGAGGTCGAACCCGTCGATCTCGCTCTTGATGCTGCGGGAAATCCGCGCGCGCAGAACCTCCTCCGCCATGTCGAGCCCGGGTCGCGGGCTCGCCGCGCAGCGGAAGCCGACCGCCGACGTCGCCTGATGGCGCGTGCTCGAACGCCGAGTCGATGCCCGCGATGCAACGGCGTCGTTCGAGAACGATCCCCCGACGAGCACGCGCTGATCGTCGTCCCAGAGGACCAACAACTCCTGATGACGATTGCCGCCGCGGTCCTTGATCGTGAGCGTACTGGCCTTGTGGTTGCGGTAGGCGACGTACGGACTGTCGGTCCACTCCCAGACGTTCCCGAGCAGGTCGTGGATTCCCTCCGGCGAAGCTCCGGCAGGCAACGACCCCACGGGCCGCGGCGACCCGAACCGGCCCTCCAGCGTCACGGCCCTGCCGGACTCCCACGTTTCGCCCCAGGGATACTGCGACTTCGAATCGAAGCGCGCAGCGCGTTGGAACTCCGCCTCCGTCATCAAGCGCAGGCCGGCCCAGCGCGCGTAATCCCGTGCTTGAGCGTGGTCGACGTACGTCACGGGCAGCGCTTCGGCACCCTTCGGAACGGCGTACTCCGACTCGTCCCAGTTGAGGTCCCACCACACGACGCGGTCGAAGGATTGCTTCTCGTGTTTGGGATCCTCCTGCTTCCGTCGGCCCTCCTCCTCCAGGAACGCCGCTTGAGCGGCGTCCACGGCATTCTTCCCCCAGTTCTCGGGCGGTTTGGCCCCCTTCGCCACGACGAATTCCGCGTACTGCTCGTTCGTCACCTCGGTGAGCATCAGGAAGAAGTCGTCGACCTTCTCCTCGTGCTCCGGAGTCTCGCCCCAGATCTGTACGTTGTTGGTCTTCGCCACGAGATCCTTCGCCACGACGTCCTTGGTCCCGACCGTCGTCTTGGCCCCTTTCAGGAACACCATGCCCGGCGGAGGGGCGACGTTCGAGGTTCCCTGGGCGAGAAGGAGCAGGGACGCGGAGACGAGGTAGGTCGTGATCACGGCTGCCGGGGGTGAGGGGTCGCGCGGTGACGGAGGGATCGCTCGGAAAGCGGACGATTCGACGCCCGATCCCACTCTAGGGGGCGTCGGAGGGATTGTTACCCGAGGTGCGCCGAGGCGCAACGCGAATGGCTCCGGGCCCTCGCGCGTGAGGCGCGCTACCCTGGCGGATCGTGGTCGAACACGTCTCGACGCAGACCTTCCGCGTGCTCGCCGACCAGGACGGGCTGCGGCTGGATCGGGCGCTCGCCTCGCTCGTCTCCGGCTTCTCCCGCGAGCGCCTGCGAGAGATGGTCGAAGATGGCCGCGTGCGCGTGGATGGCGTCGCGGTGCACAAGCCCTCGCGCCCCGTCTTCGCGGGTGAGGTCGTCGAAGTCGAGCTCGTCCTGCGCGACCGCTCGCGTCCCGGCTCGACGCTCGAGGCGCCGCTCGCCATCGTCTACGAGGACGAGCATCTCGTGGCCGTCGACAAGCCCGCCGGCATGGTCGTCCACCCGAGCTCGGTGGTGCGCGGCGGCACCGTCTCCGAGCTGTGCGAGGCGCGCTTCGGTCCGCTGCCCTGCTTCCAGGGCGAGGGTCGACCCGGCATCGTGCACCGCCTCGACAAGGACACGAGCGGCGTACTGCTCGTGGCGCGCACCGAGGGGGCAGGCCTAGAGCTCCTGCGCCAGTTCCGCGAGCGCGAGATCGAGAAGACCTATCTCGCCCTCGTCACGGGCGTGCCGCGCTTCGACAGCGATTGGATCTCCTCGCCCATCGAGCGCGTGACGGGAGAGGATCGCATGGCGATCGCTCGGCCGGGCGCCGGTCGCGCGGCGGAGACCTTCTACGAGGTGCGTGAGCGCTTCGACGATTTCGCCCTGCTCGCGTGCCGTCCCTCGTCCGGTCGAACGCATCAGATCCGGGTGCACCTCGCATCCATCGAGCACTCCATCGTCGGCGACCCCCTGTATCGCTCGCGGCGTGCGGCGCGGCCGCGCTTACCCGAAGGCGCGCCGCATCTCGGACGCCAAGCCCTGCACGCGCAGCGGTTGGTCCTGGAACACCCCGTTCACGGTGAACGCCTCGATCTCGTCGCACCGCTCGCCGCCGACATCGCCGCGCTCGCGGACCACCTGCGCCAGTCTCGGTCGAAGGGCGCGGGTCCCGGGGTTCCCTGAACGTCTACTCGTCGAGACGCAGACGCACCCTGCGCTCCTCCTGACCGGAGAGCGTGACCTTCTTCTTCGTCGAGCGCCCGTCGGCTGCCACGGCGCGGATCGTGTACTCGCCCGACGGGAGGGGCCCGACGTTCTGCTCGAGACGGCCGAGGCCGCCGTTGTACTGCTCCATGATGTCCTGGATGGATCTCATCCCATTGACCTCGCGCCCACGGTCGTCGACGACGCTGACGAGGGCGGGCACGAGCTCTCCCGACTTGTCCTCGAGGCTGACGACGAGCCTCGTGCCCGTGTCCATGACGATCGAGACCACGGTCTCCTGATCCGACTCGATCTCCACGACTTGGTCCTCGCCGGACGCGAGCGCGTCCGTGCGCGCCGAGATGGTGTAACGACCGGGCGCGAGGCCCTCGTACTTGAAGTGCCCGCCGGCGTCCGTTTCCGTGTAGGAGAACAGCTCGAGCAGGTTCCCGTCTTCGTCGCGCACGAAGATGGAAGCGCCCTCGACCGCGCGGCCGGCGTGATCCTTCACGGTGCCGCGGATCTTGCCTGGCGACTCCAGCCGGAAGTCGACGTCTCGCACCCACTGGCCTTCGCGCACGTCGATGCGCGTCACCGTTCGTCCGAGGCCGCTCGTGCCGGTGAAGGTGATGTTCCCCCCGACGGCGACGCGGTAGCTGCCGGGCCTCAGGTGCTCGATCTCGTATCCTCCGCTGTCGTCGGTGAGCGTCTCGGTGAACTGCCCGCCGAAGACGGTGCCGTAGGTGACGCCGCCGTCGACGTTGAGCGTCACGCGGACTCCTGACTTGGCGTCGCCGTCGGGGCCGATCACGCGGCCGCTGATGCGCCCGAGGGGGAGCTCGAAATCGAGCTCGAACTCGTAGACGTCCGGAATGCGGTAGCGGTGCTCCTCGCTGCGCTGTCCGACGCCCCCGAGCGTCTGGAGGGTCACGAGATAATCTCCGGGTTCGGCGAGTTGGAGGCGGTAGCGTCCCTCGTCGTCGAGGTTCTTCAGCTTCAGGGCTTCGATCCCACCGCCGCGCGTCGGGATGAAGCTGATGAGCATCTGCTTCGCGGGCTTTCCGGCCGCTGTGATGCGGCCGAAGACCTCGACCGGGTTCTCGGGCTGCTTCCCGAGCACGACGTGCACTTCGGTCTCGTCCGCGAGATCGACCATCGCGACTTTCATCGTCTCGAGCGCCGTGGCGAAGTTCGATCCCTCGCCGTCGAAGTTCATGCTCGTGACCTGCCACTTCGCGGGTTCGAGGTGATCGGCTCGAAAGCGACCCTCATCGTCGCTCGTGACGGAGCGCCGCTGGAAGGTGGACTGCTCCTGGATGAACACTTGTACGCCCGGAGCGGGCTCGCCGTCGTTCCCGATCACTTCTCCAGTGATCGTTCCACCGCGCCGGAGCTCGAGCACCGCGTCGGTGATCCCTTGGCCCTCCCCGAGGTCGTAGGGGAACGCCGCGCTGCGTGCATAACCTTCCTTCTCCGCGCGCAGGGTACCGGACCCGGGCGGGAGGCCGTTCAGGACGAACCAGCCGGCGGCGTCCGTCGTCGTGCTCGGACGCGTGGACTCGCGACCTTGACTGCGCGCGATGAGCTCGACCAAGTCGGCTTCGGGACCGACCGCGGCGCCGGCGACGGGCTGATCGTCGGGATCCAACACCTGGCCTGCAACCGAAGCGGGGCGCTTCAACTCGATCGCGAGCAACTCATCCGTCGGAAGCTCCACCTCGACCGGCTCGGAGCGTGCAAACCCTTCGGCCTTCGCGACGACCTTCCAATCGCCCGCGCGCAGGCTCGGCAGGGTGAACGAGCCGTCCTGCGATTCGAACTTCTTCGCCTCCCGCGCGGTGGGGGGCATGTACCACTGCGATCCTGCGCGCTCGGCGACGATCTCGAAGACCGGCACGGGCGCGCCGGCGACGTCGCGTACGACGCCTTGGATCGACAGAGGTGCCTCGAGCACGAGATGGATCTGCTCGACGTTCTCGGGAACGACGCTCGGAACGAGACCGTCGAGTTGCGCCGTCCACTTGCCCGCCACGTGCGTTGCGTCGCCGGCTCCCACCTCGAGTTCCACCACCACGGAAAAGGGACCCGTTCCCAATCCGGACACGGCGAATGCTCCCGAAGCGTCGGCGTCGACATCGGTGCCCGCGCCGCTCGTCTGATCGGGCCCCACCGGCGAGCCGGCCACGTTCCCCGACAGGTCGATCTCGATCTCCACCTTCGCTCCGGCGGCAGGCGTGCCGTCGGGAAACGCCACGAATCCCCTCAGGCTGCCGCCGCTGGAGAGCTCGATGTCCTGCTCGCGCTCCTCGCCGTTCGCCACGCTGAAGGACGAGGGCGAGCGGTACTCGAGGTATCCCTCCCTTTCGACCGTGATCCAGACGTCGCCGGGCGCCACGGCGGGTAGGTCGAAGCGGCCTTCCGGATCCGTCTCGGCTTCGCGCAGGGAGACGATGGGCGTTCCCCAGATCTCCCGCGTCTTGGCGGCCACTTCCGCGTTCTCCACGGGCTCGCCCTCCTCGTCGACGACCCGGCCCGTGATGCGCGCGCCCGAGACCATCTGCAGGTCGACGTCCACGCGTCGCCCCGCTTCGAGCTTCAGCCCCTCCACGAAGAAAGTCGCCAGTTCGTCCGAACTCGCCGAGAGCGTGACCGTCTTCGCAACGGGGATCGCGCGGAACTCGAAACGAGCTCCCACGGCGATGTCGTGCTGGAACCCAAGGCGCCTCGAGTTCCCCTCCCACGAGGTGACGTCGGCCAAGTCGGTGATGAGCCGCACCTCGACGGGCTCCTTCCATTCAGCAGTCGACCCCGACGGTGCCAGGACCGACCCCGTGACGTAGGCACCGAGTTCGGGTCGGAGCTTGCCGAAGCCGCTCGCGACGTCCACCGCGGACGAACCCTCCGTGTAGAGGAACATGCCGCTGAGCGCCATGTGCGGTGTGGCGACTTCCTTCGAGAACGCGACGCGCGCGCGGCCGGCTGCATCGACCGGGAACACGCCGAGCAGACCCTTGTAGCTCGTGTCGCGCCCGCGGCGCGTGCGTTCGGGGACGATGCCCTTCGCACCGTACAGATCTTGGAACGTCTTCGGCCCGTCGAGGGCGAGGACGACGAGCGAATCGTCGGTCGGCGCCTCCTTCGGTAGGCGCAGCGCGACCTCGACCCAGGTGCTGTTGGCCGGATCGGGCGGCGCGAGCGCCGGAGCTTCCGCCTCCTCGGAGACCTCCACCTCCGCCTCGACCTGCTCGCGCGCACTCTCGTCCGCGACCAGAGCCTCCACCTGGAGCGGCGGGGTCTCGATCGCGGACTCGACGCGCAGCTCTTCGGGCGCCTCTGCGGGAGCGCTCGCGACGGCCGTCACCTCCGTTCGAGGACGCGACCCGAGGAAGAAGAAGGCGGCGACGACCCCGACGAGGAGCGTCAGGGCCACGGCGGCGAGGACGAGCTTCTGCATCGAACCGGAGCGTGGGGTTGGAGGCGCGCGAAGGGGAGAGCCCGGTATCGAAACCGTACGCGCGCGGCGTGCGCGAGCTTGTTTCCCCCATTCTGGCGGCCAACGGTCAGCTTACAACCAGTAGAATCCGCCGCTCCTCTTCCGACTGCCGGGGAGAGGCGCTGTGCCCTCCCCGACGGAGAACAGTCCCCCCGCCGTGCGAGACGAGAGCGAGACGGTCGCCGATGAAGTCCAGGGGGCGAGCGGGGCCGCCGCGGCCGAGGCGACGCGCTGGCGCGAAGGGACCTGGATGCAGGCCGTTTTGCGGCAACCCGAGCGGCGCGCGACCTTCGAGACGGCCTCGGGCCTCGAGCTCGAGCCGCTCTACGGCGGCGCGTCCGACGGAGGCTTCCCGGGCGAGTTCCCGTTCACGCGCGGGATCCATCCGACGATGTATCGCGGGCGCCTGTGGACGATGCGGCAGTACGCGGGGTTCGCGAGCGCGCGCGAGACGAACCGGCGCTTCCACATGCTGCTCGAGAGCGGGCAGACGGGACTGTCGGTGGCCTTCGACCTTCCGACGCAGATCGGCTACGAATCCGATCACCCGCTCGCCGAGTCCGAGGTGGGCAAGGTCGGCGTTCCGATCAACAGCTTGCGCGACGTGGAGCGGCTGTTCGAAGGCATACCGCTCGGCAAGGTCTCGACGTCGATGACGATCAACGCCACGGCGCCCATCCTCCTCGCAATGGTCGTGGCGCTCGCGAAGCGGCAGGGCGTGTCTCCCGCCGAGCTGCGCGGAACGGTTCAGAACGACATCCTCAAGGAGTACGTGGCGCGCGGGAACTATCGCTTTCCGGTGCGTCCCGCGCTGCGCCTCACGACGGACTTGATGGCGTTCTGCGCCGAGCGCGTTCCGAAGTGGAACACGATCTCGATCTCCGGTTACCACATTCGCGAGGCCGGTTCGACGGCCGTGCAAGAGCTCGCCTTCACGCTGTCCAACGGCCGCACCTACGTGCGCGCCGGGATCGAAGCCGGGCTCGAGGTGGACGCCTTCGCACCGCGGCTCTCGTTCTTCTTCAACGCGCACAACAACCTCTTCGAGGAGGTGGCCAAGTTTCGAGCCGCACGGCGCATGTGGGCTCGGATCGTGCGCGAGGAGTTCGGCGCGAAGGATCCCGAGAGCGCCTGTCTGCGTTTCCACACCCAGACGGCGGGCTCGATGCTCACTTCGCAGCAGCCCCAGAACAACGCAGTGCGCGTCACGGTGCAGGCATTGGCAGCCGTGCTCGGCGGAACCCAGTCGCTCCACACGAACGGCTGCGACGAGGCATTGTCCCTGCCTTCGGAGGAGTCGGCGCGGCTCGCGCTGCGCACGCAGCAGATCCTGGCGTCCGAGAGCGGTGTCGCGGACGTGATCGATCCTCTGGGAGGGTGCCCCTTCGTCGAAGAGCTCACCGACGCGCTGGAAGCGCGCGCCTGGGAGCTCATGGCGCGAGTCGAGGGTTTCGGAGGCTCCGTGCAGGCGATCGAAGCCGGCTTCATGCAGCGCGAGATCCACGACAGCGCCATGCAATGGCAGCGCGAGGTCGAACGCGGTGAGAGGGTCGTCGTCGGCGTGAACGAGTACACGGTGGAGGAGGGACCACCGCGCATCTTCAAGCCCGACGCGGGAGCGCGGGCGGAAGTGCTCGCGGACCTCGCTGCCGTGCGCTCCGAGCGCAGCGCGGCGCGCGTGAAGACGTGCCTCTCGGCCGTCCGATCGGTTGCGCGCGACGGCGGCAACCTCCTGGAGCCGATCCTCGCGGCCGTGGAGGCCTACGCCACCGTGGGCGAGGTCTGCGCCACCCTCGAGGCCGAGTTCGGCAAGTACCGGCCGCCGGAGGTCATATGAGGGAGAGCCCGAGCGCGATCGCCGGCGTCGTCGTCGGCTTGCACCACGTCGCCATCGCCGTGCCGTCCCTCGCGGAGGCCCGGCGCGCGTACGTCGATCTGCTCGGACTGCGCGCGGGCGAGCCGGAGCACGTGAGCGATCAGAAGGTCAACGTGCTCGTCTGCTGGGCGGGGAACCAGCGCATCGAGCTGGTCGAGCCCGCGAGCCCGGATTCGCCCATCTCGAAGTTCCTACAGAAACGCGGCGGAGGACTGCACCACCTGGCTTGGCGCGTCTCGGATCTGGACCGGGCGCTTCGCGTGCTGAAGGATGCCGGCGTGGAGCTCATCGACTCGGAGCCGCGGCCCGGCGCCCACGGAACCCGGATCGCCTTCGTGCACCCGCGCGCCACGGGCGGCGTGCTCTCGGAACTCGTCGAGGATCCGCGTAGCGCCACGCGATGAGAGGCAGGCCGCAGGCCGACCCATCGGCGGGTCCGCCATTCGGAAGCGCGAGGAATCAGGATGAAGGGCACATGAGCGACAAGTCTTCGGCAACGCGGTTGCGCGAGATGCGCGAGGCCGCCCTCGCAGGAGGCGGTCAGGCGCGCATCGACGCGCAACACAAGAAGGGCAAGCTCACGGCGCGCGAGCGCGTGGACCTGCTCCTCGACGAAGGCTCGTTCGTCGAGATCGATCGGTTCGTCACGCATCGCTGCACGGACTTCGGGATGCAGGACCAGAGGGTCCTGGGCGACGGCGTCGTCACGGGTCACGGGCGCGTCGAAGGGCGCCCGATCTACCTCTTCAGCCAAGACTTCACGGTCTTCGGCGGCTCGCTCTCGGAGGCCCACTCGTCCAAGATCTGCAAGGTGATGGACATGGCCGCCAAGGTCGGCGTGCCGGTGGTGGGCCTGTGCGACTCCGGGGGAGCGCGCATCCAAGAAGGAGTCGAGAGTCTGGGCGGTTACGCCGAGATCTTCTGGCGCAACACGCGCGACTCGGGCGTGGTGCCGCAGATCTCGGCCATCATGGGCCCGTGCGCCGGCGGCGCCGTGTACAGCCCGGCCATCACCGACTTCGTCCTGATGGTCGAGGGTTCTTCCTACATGCACATCACCGGCCCGGACGTCGTGAAGTCGGTCACGCACGAGGAAGTGACCTCGGAGGATCTCGGGGGAGCGGAGGTGCATGCTGCGATCTCGGGTGTGGCGCACTTCACGAGCCCCGACGACAAGGCCTGCCTGTCGCTCCTGCGACGGCTCCTGTCCTACCTACCGCTCAACAACGCCGAGGAGCCGCCGCGCCTCCGCTGCGAAGATCCTTCGGATCGCTGCGACGCCGCGCTCGACACGATCGTCCCCGCGGATCCGAGCAAGCCCTACGACATGCACCGCGTGATCGACCTCGTCGCCGACGAGGGGAGCTTCCTCGAGGTGCACTCGCGCTATGCGACGAACATGATCGTCGGCTTCGCCCGCCTCGCGGGCCGCGTCGTCGGAATCGTGGCCAACCAGCCGGCCGTCCTGGCCGGATGCCTGGACATCGCCGCGTCGATCAAGGGCGCGCGGTTCATCCGCTTCTGCGACGCCTTCAACGTGCCCATCGTCACGTTCGAGGACGTGCCCGGTTTCCTGCCCGGCACGGAGCAGGAGTACGGCGGGATCATCCTGCACGGCGCGAAGCTCCTCTACGCGTATTGCGAGGCTACCGTCCCGAAGCTGACCGTCATCACGCGCAAAGCCTACGGAGGCGCTTACGACGTCATGGGGAGCAAGCACATCCGCGCGGACCTCAACGTTGCGTGGCCCGGAGCGATGATCGCCGTCATGGGGGCGGCAGGGGCCGCCAAGATCATCCATCGGCGCGAGATCCAGGAGGCCCGCGATCCGAAGGCGATGGAAGCGGCGAAGACCAAGGAGTACGAGGCGACCTTCAACAATCCCTACCGGGCCGCCGCACGTGGCTTCGTGGACGACGTGATCCAGGCGTCGCAGACGCGTCCGATACTGATCCGCGCGCTCGATCTCTTCGCGACGAAGCACGAGAACCGCCCGCTGCGCAAGCACGGCAACATCCCCCTCTGAAGAGATGTTCCAGCGCATCCTCATCGCCAACCGCGGGGAGATCGCCATGCGCGTCATCCGCACGGCGCGCGAAATGGGCATCGAGTCCGTGGCCGTGTACTCCGATCTCGACCGCACGGCCTTGCACACACGCATGGCGGACATCGCCGTGCCGCTCGGAGGCTCGCTCCCCCACGACTCGTACCTCTCGATGGCGAAGTTGGTCGACGCCGCGCGCGCGACGCGCTCGGAGGCCATCCACCCCGGCTACGGATTCCTGGCCGAGAACGCGAACTTCGCGCGCGCTGTGGAGGAAGCCGGCATCGTCTGGATCGGCCCACCGCCAGGAGCCATCGCGGCCATGGGCGACAAGATCACGAGCCGCAGGCTCATGAAGGCCGCCGGAGTGCCGGTCGTGCCCGGTCTCACGGATCCGGTCGCGGACGCCGCGCAGGCCGTGCTTGCCGCGAAGGAAGTCGGCTATCCGATCGCGCTCAAGGCCGCGGCTGGCGGAGGCGGCAAGGGCATTCGGGTCGTGCGCGAGCCCGGCGCCATGGAAGGCGCCTTCCGCACCGCTGCGGGCGAGGCGCAGGCTGCCTTCGGCGACGGCCGGCTGTACCTCGAGCGCTACCTCGATCGCCCGCGCCACGTCGAGATCCAGGTGCTCTTCGACGAGCACGGGAACGGCGTGCACCTCTTCGAACGCGAGTGCTCCATCCAACGACGTCATCAGAAGCTCATCGAGGAGTGCCCATCACCTGTGGTCGACGCGGTGCTGCGGGCCGCGATGGGGGAAGTGGCTCTGCGCGCGGGACGCGCGGTCGACTACCGCGGGGCGGGGACCGTCGAGTTCCTGCTCTCCAAGGGCGAATTCTTCTTCCTCGAGATGAACACGCGCTTGCAGGTCGAGCACCCGGTCACCGAGATGGTCACCGGACTCGATCTCGTACGTGAGCAACTCCGCGTCGCGGCCGGTGAAACCTTGGGGTTCGAGCAAGCGGACGTGGCGATGCGCGGATGGGCGATGGAAGTACGCATCAACGCGGAGGACCCCACCAACGGTTTCCTGCCGTCCACGGGTACCATCCAGAACCTGCGCTGGCCCGGAGGCCCCTGGGTGCGGATCGATTCGGGCCTCTTCCGGGGCATGGAGGTCGGTCTGAACTACGACCCGATGCTCGCCAAGATCGTCGTGTGGGGGCCGGATCGAGCCACGGCCATCGCGCGCATGACCCGCGCGCTGCAGGAGTTCCATGTCGGCGGCGTACGCACCGGAGCGCCGGCCGCGCTGGCGGTCCTCGAGGACGCGCGCTTCCGCGCCGGCGACTTCGACACGCACTTGCTCGAGAGCATGAACTTGACTGCCTGGCCAGCCGCCTACGAGGCCGTTGCCGCCGTCGTCGCCGCAGTCCATCGCCGGAACCTCGCGCGCCGCCGCGCGCTGTCCGATTCCGCGGGCGAACGCCGCGACTGGCTCGCGCGCTCGCGCCGCTCGCTGACTTCGTACCCGACCGCGCCCCCCCGCCCCCGCAACGGAGAGCTTCCGTGAAGTACTTCGTGACCGTCAACGGGAGGGAGCACGAGGTCTCCGTCGGCGAGCGCGCCGGCGAACTCGTCGTGAGCCTCGACGGCGTCCCCGTCGAGTTCTCCTACGAGGAGGTCGATCGTCTGGGCCAGGTCGCGGTCGTCCAGGACGGACGGACTTACGCGGTGTCGATCGAAGGCGACCTGAACGAGTCCAGCGTGACGGTCGCGGGCCGCTCGTTCCGCGTGGAGGTCGAAGACGAGCGCGAGCGGGCCGCACACGCCGCCGAGCGCGACGGAACGCGCAAGGGCAGCGTCGTGAAGAGCGTGATGCCGGGAGTCGTCGTGCGGCTGCTCGTCGCCGAGGGCGATACGGTGGGGGCGGGTCAGCCCCTCCTCATCCTCGAGGCGATGAAGATGCAGAACGAGATCGCATCGCCGGCCGAGGCCCGCGTTCGCACGATTCACGTCGACGAAGGTGAGGCCGTCAAGAGCGGCGCGAAGCTCGTCACGCTGGAGTAGGAACGCCGGCCTGTCCCGGGCGCTCCTATCCGCGAACGAGCTCCTCGAGGCGCTTGACTTGCATCTCCAGCGCGGCGCGATCGTTCTCCTCGAGCGCGAGGCCCAGCGCCCGGTGGATCGCTCCGAGCGCCGCGTCGAAGTTGCCCGCGGATTCGTGGCATGCTGCCAGCAGGGAGAGCCGCCGCGCCAGGTCGCGCGCGCCCCCGTCCTTCGAGAGCGACACGGCGCGCTCGGCCATCTCCACGGCGCCGGAGTGGTTCCGGCAGCTGCGGCGGGCCACCGCCAGCTCTTCGAAGGCTTGCGGATCGTTCGACGCAGCCGCCTTCTCTTCGATCGCGCGCAACGCGCGGAGCGTGTCCTCGAGCTTGGGCCCGCGGGCCTCCTCGGGGAACTCGAGACGCAGGGTGCTCGCCGCTTCGAAGGCCGCGTCGAGATCGCCGCGCGAGAGCTCCCATTGGGCTTGGACGATCAGGACGTTCGGGTCGTAACCGCCCGCGAGCTGATGCCACTCGTCGATGGCCTTGTAAGCATCGCTCGAGCGACCGAGACGACCGTAGATGTCGAGAACCATGGCGCGTGTCTCGAGCAGCGTGCCGAGGAACGAGGGATCGTCGGGCCACATCTCGGCGGCAGTCGCGAGATTGCCGTCGACACGCGTCAACTGGTCGAGAGCGTCCTCCAACCGACCCATGTGTGCGTAGACCATCCCGAGCTGGAAGCGCAGGCTCGGAGCCTCGCGCTGCGAGAGCAACTTCACCAGGATCGGCTGAGCTTCCTCGTACTCGCCGAGAGTGGCGAGGAGTTGCGTGAGCAGAGCGCACGCGGGGAAGGTTTCGTCCGTCAACACGTTCCAGGCGCCCAACGCGTTCTTGAGGATCTTCGTCAGCTCTTCGGTCTGCGCGCGCGTCGGGTTGGGGCCGTAGATCGCGTACTTGGCCTGCGCGCGCAGGAAGAGCGTTTGGAACTCCTCCTGGGGCGTGAACACGTACTCGCCGCTCCGGGCGAGGTCGTCGCGCATCTCCCACAGGAGATCGGACGTCTCCAAGACCTTCTCAGGACCCTCGGAGAACTCGGCCTGCGCGCGCGCCAGCAGGATCGGGACCTTCTCGCCCGGGGCGCCGAAGTCCGGTATCTCCGCAAACAGGGCGAGCGCGTCCTTCGCGCGACCCAGGTCGAGCAAGAGCTTGCCGTAGGCTTGCATGCAGTCCCGCGTGGGCTCGATGGCGAGACTCTTCACGTATTCGGCCTCGGCCTCCTCGACGCGGTCGAGCGCGAGCAGCGTCTCTCCCCGCCGGTGGTGCGCGTAGGCCGAGTCGTAACCCTTCGCGATCAGCGAATCGATCCACGCGAGGTGTCCCTCGGGATCCCGGACGCCGTCCTCGTACAACCGGAACCGGGTGAGCCAGAAGAGCATCTGACGCGGCCCGAAGCTCTCCCTCCCGACGCGCGGTTCGGGGGGGTACTCGTAGGCGAAGTCCTCGAGCTGGATCTCGCAGGCCTCCTCGAAGTGGTCGATCGCAAGCTCGAGATCGTACGTGTCGGTGGGCAGCGTGTGGATCAGACCGAGCATGGCGTGCGCCTGCGCGTAACGCGGGAAGATCGCGACCGCCTCGGCGAGATCGGTCCGCGCCATCGAGTAGACCTGGTCGTTGGCCTCGTCGACCGCGAGGTTGTAACGGGCCCGCGCGCTGTCGGGCGCCGCGTGCTTGCTCGCGTAGCCCCACAGATCTTCTTGGCTCCTCCAGTGCTCCTTGCCGTTCCACCAGTTCCAAGCGCCGCCTCCCAGAGCGAGCGCGAGCCCGAGCGCGACCCCCACGGTGCCGCGCTTCGCGAGGAAAGCGGCGAGGAACAGGACGGCCGCCACCGACGGGAAGAACATCAGCCGGTCGGCATAGATCGTTCCCACCCGCACGAGGACGTTCGAGGTGAGCAGCGCGGCGCCGAAGAACGCGAAGACCAGCGCGGCCCGCGTCCGGCACTTGCGGAAGAGCGCGATCGCAAGGCCGATCGCCCCGACCACGGCGGCAAGGCCGACCAGGTTCCAGAGCGAGAAGGCCGGGAGCACCGCGATCTGGTTGGCCGAGTAGTCCGGACTGTAGTTCCAGTTGGACGATAGCGGGTTCACGCCGAAGACCGCGGCCGTGCCGCCGGCCAGCACGCGCAGCGCGTTCATGACCCGCGTGGGGATGTCCTCGACGCCGTGCAGCGGATTGTCGAGGGCGTGCTGCGCGACGTAGGTCGGCAGGATCGCACCGCCGACCGTGTAGCGCAGCCAGAGCGACACGCCCAGCACGACGACCAGCGCGGCCAACGCCGGCAGCTTGGAGAGCGCGTGCCGGAAGCCCTCGCCGATCCCACCCGATTTCGCCCGTCCGAGGTCGAACAGGAAGAAGACGAGCGGCAGCGCGAAGGCGCTCTCCTTGCACAGGGTCGCGAGGAAGCCGGTGACGAGGGCGATCGCGAGCTGCGCCGGACGCGCGAAGGGGCGATCGCCCGCGCGGATCCAGGCCACCCAGGCCGCGAGGGAGAACGCCGTGGCCGAGAGCTCGGCCACGCCGGCGACGTCGAAGATCACCTCGCCGTGTATCGGGAGGGTCGCGAAGAGTGCGCCGGCCACGAGCGCCGCCTTCGAGCTCTTGAAGACGAGCCAAGCGAGCTCGAAGACGAGCAGCGCGCACAACACGTTCAACGCGAGCACGATGACGTGGTAGGGGAACGTCTTGTCCCCGGGCGCCTTGGGCGAGTAGGGGCCGCCGGCCGCGCCCGCCACGCCCAGCAGGAAGGTCGGAATGGGGCGGTAGAGCGCCTGACCGCCCGTGATCGAACCCCACCAGGTCGACCCGAGCGTGTCGGTGAGCGTCGCGATCGAGGGATCCCTCTGGGCCGCGAGCAGGGCCTCGTGTCCCGTCACGAGGGCCAATCCGTCGCCCACGAGCTCCGCCCCGAGGGCGTCGTCCTTGCTCGGCCGCGAGCTGAACAGGTACGGGGTCAGGAAGAACGCGACGGCCAGCAGGGCGACGAGACCCTTGTGCCAGGCCCGGGGTTCCGGCGCGCCGGCCGGCTCGTTCGCAGACGGATTCATGGGAGAGATGGTAGTGGGGGGGCCGTTCGCAGCGCAACGCCACCCGAGCCGCAACGAGCCCGAAAGGCGGAACTCGAGTCGGGCACGCGCGCGCGCGGCGCAGGCGGCTCGGATCGTGGAGCGGATGCCCCAGGGCTCTTCGTCCGGGAACCCGTGTCGCGACGCGGGGCGCCGACGGGCTACGGGTCGAGCGTCTTCCGCGTTGGAGCGTTGACCTGGAAGGCGGCGGCCCCACACTCGAAGCGCTGGAGTTCTTGTGCGAGCACCCCTCGAGATCGTCGCCGACTGGATCGACGTCCCCTCCGTTTCCGGATCGGAGGGCGACTACGCCGACGTGCTCGCGCTGCACCTCGCGCGCGTCGGCCTAGACGTGGAGCGCCAAGAGGTCACGCCCGGCCGCTCCAATCTGCTCGCGCGCCCCGCCGACGGCGAGCCGCGCGTCGTCTTCTGCACGCATCAGGACACGGTGCCGCCGTGGTTCGGACCGACGCTGGAGCGCGGTCTCGTGCGCGGTCGCGGCGCATGCGACGCGAAGGGACCGGCGCTCGCGATGATCCAGGCCGTCGAAGCGCTCGTGCGCGCGGGACGACGCGACGTGGGGTTGCTCTTCACCGTGGGGGAAGAGCAGGACAGCGATGGCGCGCGCCTCGCCAACCGGCGGCTCGAGCTTCCTTGGCGCCCCGCCGTGACGATCCTCGGCGAGCCGACCGACAATCGCTTCGTCGCCGGACACAAGGGCGTTTTCAAGTGTTCGCTCGTGGCGCACGGAGTGCTCGGACACAGCTCGCAGGACGTCGGCCCGTCGGCCGTGCACGAGCTCGTGCGGGTCCTGGACGCCGTCCTCGGCGACGAGTGGGGGCGTGACGAGTTCTTCGGACGGGGCACGGTCAACGTGGGTACGCTCCAGGGCGGCGTCGCCGAGAACGTCGTCGCCGACCGCGCGGAAGCGCGCCTGATGCTGCGCATCGTCGAAGAGCCCGAGCGCGTCGAGGAGCGCCTGCGGCGGCATCTGTCGGACCGCGTCGAGCTCTTGACGCAAAAGGCCTACGGACCGCTCCACTTCGAGGTTCCCGACGGGGAGCCCGACGCGCCGATCGTGGCCTTCGCGACGGACGCCTCGCACCTGCCGGCTTGGGGTCGGAAGATGCTGTACGGCCCAGGCTCCATCCAGGACGCCCACACCGAGCACGAGAAGCTCTCGCTCGCTTCCTTCGAACGCGCGCGGGCGGAGTACGAGCGCACGGCCCTCTTGATCTTCGCGAAGCTCGACGCGGAGGAGCGCGCGTGAGTGCGGGAGGACTTCCGCCCGATTCCGGCGAGCTCTCGGGCGAGGCCCTGCTCGACGCACTCGAGTCGGGCGAGGTCCGCGTCGCCGAGCCCGACGGTGCCGGCGGCTGGCGCGTGAACGGTTGGGTGAAGGCGGCGATCCTCGCGCTCTTCCGCGAGAGCGCGCTGGTCGAGCACGGAACCGACCCGCTCTGGCCCTTCGTCGACAAGGCACCGCTCTCGGTGCGGCGCTTCCCCCTCGCCGCGAAGGTGCGCCTCGTCCCCGGCGGATCGTCCGTGCGGCGCGGCGCCTACGTCGGCGAAGGCGTCGTGATCATGCCGCCCGCCTACGTCAACATCGGAGCGTGGGTCGGTCGCGGAGCCATGATCGACAGCCACGCGCTCGTCGGCTCGTGCGCGCAGATCGGCGAGCGCGTCCACGTCTCCGCCGCGGCCCAGATCGGGGGCGTGCTCGAGCCCGTCGGCCACCGCCCGGTGATCGTCGAGGACGACGCGCTCATCGGAGGCAATTCGGGCATCTACGAGGGCGTGCTGGTGGGCAGGGGCGCCGTGATCGGCGCAGGCGTCGTGCTCACCGCGTCGACGCCCGTGTACGACCTCGTGAACGAGCGCGAGCTGCGCGGCACGCGCGCCGCGCCGCTCGAGATCCCCGAACGCGCCGTCGTCGTCCCCGGCTCGCGCCCTGCGGCGGGCGACTGGGCGCGCGAGCGCGGGCTCGCGCTGGCCTGCGCCCTCATCCCCAAGTATCGGGATGCCCGAACCGACGCCGCGACGGCCCTGGAGAACGCCCTGCGCTGAGCGCTGGGTGCGAGCTCCACGCCGCGTCGGCTCGACGTCGCCCGGGTCCCGCACAGGGAGCCGGGCGACGCGAGATCAGAGCTTCAGAGGCGGACCGCCCGCCACCTTCAGCACCGCTTCGACGACGTGCTCGGCCGTGAACCCGAAGTGCTCGAAGAGCTCTTCGGCCGGCGCCGAGGCGCCGTAGCGGTCCAGCCCGATCACGGTCCCCTTCTCGCCTACCCAGCGCGACCAGCCGAAGCTCGAGCCGGCTTCGACCGCGACGCGCGCGCGGATCTCGGGCGGCAGGATCGAGTCGCGGTAGACGTCGGGTTGTTCGGAGAAGAGCTCCCACGAAGGCATCGAGACGACGCGCGTCGGAACGTCCATCGCCTGCAGCCGGGACTGCGCCTCCAGGGCCAGCGCGACCTCCGAACCGGTCGCGATGATCACGGCCTTCATGGCGCCATGGGCTTCGGAGACGACGTACGCGCCCCGGTGGAGGCCCGCGGCCGCACCGTGCTGCGTGCGATCGATCACCGGCAACCCTTGGCGCGTGAGCACGAGCGCGGTCGGACGCTTCTTCTGCGTGACGGCGAAGCGCCAGGCCTCGGCCACTTCCGTCGCGTCGCAGGGACGCAACACGACGAGGTTCGGGACTGCGCGCAGGGCGGCCAGGTGCTCGACCGGTTGGTGCGTCGGACCGTCCTCGCCGAGCCCGATGGAGTCGTGCGTGAACACGAACACGACCGGCAGGTGGTTCATCGCCGCGAGCCGCAGGGCTGGCCGCATGTAGTCCGAGAAGACGAAGAAGGTCGCCGTGAAGGTCCGCACACCCCCGTGATAGGCGATGCCGTTCGCGATGGCGCCCATCGCGTGCTCGCGCACGCCGTAGTGGACGTTGCGTCCCGAGCCTCCCTGACCCTCGAAGTCGCCGCCGTCCTTCAGCACGGTCTTGGTCGAGCCGCCGAGGTCGGCGTCGCCGCCGAAGAAGTAAGGGACGCCCTTGGCGATGGCGTTGATCACCGCCGACCCGGCCTCGCGCGTCGCGGGCTGCTTCCCGACCTCGAAGGTGGGGAAGGCCGCGTCCCACTTGTCCGGTAGCTCGCCTTTCAGGGCGCGCTCCCACTCGGCCGCCAGTCCCTTGTGCGAGGCCTTCCACGCGTCGAAACGCTGCTTCCACTCGGCGTGCGCCATCTGGCCGGCGTCGACCGCCTTGCGCATCGCCTTCTTGACTTCCTCCGGAACGAAGAATTCCTTCCGCGGGTCGAGGCCCAGGGCCTCCTTCGTGCGCACGAGTTCGTCTGCTCCGAGCGGCGAACCGTGGGCGGACGAGGTTCCGGCCTTGTTGGGCGAACCGAAGCCGATGGTGGTTTTGACGAGGACGAGCGACGGGCGCGTCGTGTCCGCGCGCGCGTCGTGGAGCGCCTTCTCGATCGCCGGGAGATCGCTGTCGCCGTTCTCGACGCGCAGCACCTGCCAGCCGTAGGACTCGTAGCGCTTGGCGACGTCCTCCGAGAACGAGAGCGAACACGGACCGTCGAGCGAGACGTCGTTCGCGTCGTAGAGGTAGACGAGCTTCCCGAGCTTCAGGTGTCCGGCCAGGGAAGCGCCCTCGTGGGAGATGCCCTCCATCAGGTCGCCGTCCGAGACGATCGCCCAGGTCATGTGGTCGACGATCGTGTGGCCTTCCTTGTTGTAGCGGTGCGCGAGGAAGCGCTCCGCCATCGCCATCCCGATGGCGTTCGCGGTGCCCTGGCCGAGGGGGCCCGTGGTCGCTTCGATGCCCGGGGCCACGCCGACCTCGGGGTGTCCGGGGGTCCGCGAGCCCCACTGCCGGAAGGCCTTCAGGTCGTCGAGCTTCAGGTCGTAACCGAACAGGTGCAGCAGCGAGTAGACGAGCATGCTGCCGTGGCCGGCCGACAGCACGAATCGGTCGCGGTCGGGCCAAGCGGGGTCGCGCGGATCGTGCTTGAGGAAGCGCGACCACAGCACGTAGGCCATCGGCGCTGCGCCGAGGGGTAGTCCTGGATGGCCCGAATTGGCCTTCTCGACGCCGTCGATCGAGAGCGCGCGGATCGCATTGACGCATGCGAGGTCGAAGGACGTGGCGGTTTCGCTCGTGATCATGCTCGGAAACTCCCCTCGAAGTGGGCGCCCTTCGATGCATCGAGCGGAGGCTCGCGTCGGAGCGGCGGTTCGGGTCGCGCCCGGCGCGCCCGGGGCGAAGCGCCAAGGATACGCGGCGGGGGGGAAGGGTCCAGGCGCCGTGCGGTTCCGCCCGTCCCCGAACCGAGGGACTTCGATCGCCCGAACGGGGGCGCCGGGTCAGACTTCGGCGAGCGGGCCCGCCGGTGCGAAGCGCTCGGGACCGCCCGGGCGCTCGGCCACTCCGGGAGAGCCGGTGAGCTCCAGGAGCCGATGGCGAACCGCTCCGAGACCGAGCGCCGTGGCGTAGCGCCAGAGCCCGCCGCGGAAGGGAGGGAAGCCCATCCCGAAGACGGTGGCGAGGTCGAGCTCGCCCGAGCTCGCGACGACCTGCTCGTCGAGCGCGCGCGCGGCCTCGTTCACCATCGCGAGCACGCAGCGGTCGACATGGTCGCGCGGGAAGAGGGCCGCGTCGTGGCGCGGACCGCCCATCGGTCGCGCGAAGCGCGGGTTGCGTCCATCGCGCGCGAGTCGGCCGCGCTTCTTGGCGTAGAGATAGATGCCACGGCCGGTCTTCTTCCCGAGCTCTTTCGCCTCCACGAGCGGCGCGAGCGAGCGGGACTTCGCCATGCGCGCGCCATAGCCGGCTTCGAGCGAATCGGCCGCGTGGTCCGCGATGTCGAGTCCGACTTCGTCGAGGAGTTCGAAGGGCCCCATCGGCATGCCGAAATCCCGGAGCGCGCGATCGACCGCCTCCGGATCGGCGCCGGCTTCCCACAGCCGCAGCGCCTCGTCGAGATAGGGACCGAGCAGGCGGTTCACGAGGAAGCCCGGAACGTCCTTCACGACCACCGGCGTCTTGCCGAGATCGAGCGCGAGACGCGCGGTGCGCGCGACGACCTCGTCGGAAGTGGCGTCGCCGCGCACGACCTCGACGAGCGGCATGCGGCGCACCGGATTGAAGAAGTGCATGCCGACGACGCGCTCGGGATGCGGGATCCCCTCGGCGATCGCCGTGACGGAGAGGGAGGAAGTGTTGGTCGCGAGGATCGCGTCGGGAGCGAGCGCCGCGGAGAGCTCTCCGAACACCGAGCGCTTGACGTCGAGCCGCTCCGCGACGGCCTCGAGGACGAGCTCGCAGCGCTGGAACCCCACCCCCAGCG
Source organism: uncultured Planctomycetaceae bacterium (assembly GCA_964413535.1). Taxonomy (GTDB): domain Bacteria; phylum Planctomycetota; class UBA1135; order UBA1135; genus CAYPTB01. The sequence continues at coordinate 266,353 of CAYPTB010000032.1, forward strand.
TCGTGGCCTCCAGACGATCGACGGCGGCCCGGGCCTCGTGGGGAAGGAGTCGACGGCGCTTCCTCTGTTGGTCGACGTGCGTGCGATGCTCACGCACGGCCTCGTCGAGCGCGCGGCGGTCGACGTCGCGAAGACGCGTGTCGATCTCCGCTTCCGCCAGCGCGCTGGCGATCGCCCGGCCCATGACGCCTGCGCCGATCACGCCGGCGCGTCCGACGCGCGCGGGTCGGTCTCCCGAGGGCAGCAGGCCGAGCTTCTTCGCGCTCTCCGAGAGCTCGAACAGCGCGACGAGGCTCTTCGTGACCGGACCCGTGAGGAGCGGAGCCACGGCGCGCGCCTCGGCTTCGAGGCCGCTCTGGAGCGGCGTGCCCGGGGCGCGCACGACGAGCGGGATCGCCGCCAGCGGTCCCGGGTAGTGTCCGCCCGTTTCGCGCCGCACGCGCTTCTCCGCTTGGCGCTGGACGAAGTCGCGCACGGGCGGATCGAGGTCGATCAGGTAGCGCCAGATGCCGCGCCGCCGGCGTGGAGCGTCCTTGCGGCCGAGCGCGATCTCGCTCGCTATGCGGACGAGGTACTCGGGGTGCGTCAATCGATCGACGAGCCCGAGCGACTTCGCCTGCCGCGCGGGATAGAGGCGCCCGCCGAGGATCGCCGCGAGGGCCTTGGGTACGCCGATGCGCCGCGGGAGGCGCTGCGTGCCGCCCCATGCGGGGAAGATCCCGAGCTTGACCTCGGGCAGCCCGACGCGCGTCTTCGGATCGTCGGCGCACACGATGCGATCGCAGGCGAGTGCGAGCTCGTAGGCGCCGCCGGGCACGGGCCCGCCGACGGCGGCCACCGTGAACAACGGCCCGCCCGACTCGCGCGAGAGGAGCGCGATGCGGTCGAACGTGCGCTGGCCGAAGCGCACGAGCTCGAGCGCGTCCTCGACCTTCGTCACGGCTCCGATCGCGGCGACGTCCGCGCCCGCGGCGAAGGACAGGGGCTCGCGGCCGGTGATCACGAGCGCGCGCAGACTCTTGTCCGCCTCGATCGAATCGAGCGCGAGGTCGAGGTCGCGCATGAGCGCCATGTCGAGCACGGCCAGCTTGCGGTGCGGCGGATCGAGCACCAAGACGGCCAGGCCCTCGTCCTTGCGGGTGACGCGTACGCAGCTTCCCGGGGCCGGCGCGTCGGCGGGCAAGAAGCTCGCGACGCTCCGCTCGGACTCCAGCGCGGCTTCCGTGCTCATGCCGCCACCCTCTCGAGAACGACCGCTCCGCCCTGTCCGCCGCCGATGCACAGGGTGGCGAGCCCGAGATCGCAGTCGGCCGTGCGGAGCTCGTGGGCCGCCGTGAGCAACAGGCGGGCTCCAGTGGCTCCGACGGGATGCCCCAGCGCAATGGCTCCTCCGTTGCGGTTCGTGCGCTCCGGCGACAGGTGTCCGAGGGCCTTGGGCCGCCCGAGGTGGCGCACGGCGAAGTCGTCGCTCGCGAACGCGCGCCGGCAAGCGATGACCTGCGCCGCGAAGGCCTCGTTGATCTCGATCGCGCCGATGTCCTCGAGCTCGCAGCCGGCGTCGGCCAGCGCCCGCGCGGAGGCGAACACGGGTCCGAGCCCCATGCGAGCCGGATCGCAGCCGGCGAAGGCCCACGAGCGCAGCGCGGCCAACGGCGCGAGGCCGAGGGAACGGGCGCGCTCCTCCGTGGCCACGAGCAGGGCCGTGGCGCCGTCGGTGATCCCGCAGGAGTTGCCGACGGTCACGATCCCGTCGGGCTTGTCGAAGTAGGGCTGGAGCTTCCCGAGCGCAGCCATCGATTGGTCGTCGCGGATCCCGTCGTCGTGCTCGAGCGATCCGCGCGAAGCCCCGCGGCCGAGCGGCAGGTGCGGAGCGATCTCCAGGGCGAAACGCCCGCTCTCGCGCGCGGCCTTCGCGCGCCGGTGGCTCTCGAGCGCGAACGCATCCGCTTCGTCGCGTTCGATCCCGAAGTCGCGGACCAAGCGTTCGGCGGTCTTGCCCATGATCATGCCGACGGTCGGATCGGTGAGGCCTTCGACGAGGGTCACGCGCGGCGCCAGCATGCCGGGCCGGAAGCGCGCCAGGGCGGCGAGCTTCGCAAGGGGGCTGCGCGCGCCCGCGAGTCGTGCGAAGAAGTCGGCGGCCCTCTGGTTCCAGTGCAACGGGTAGGCGCTCATGACCTCGACACCGACGCACAGGAAGAGGTCGCCCTCACCCGCCCGGATCTTGGCGGCCGCGCTGGTGACCGCCTGCATGCCGCTCGCGCAATTGCGTCCGACCGTGTAGCCGGGAACGCCCTTCGGCACACCGGCGCGGAGGGCGAGGACGCGTCCGACGTTGGTCTGGTCGTGGGGGGGGCCCACGCAGCCGACGATCACCTCGCACAATTCGGCTGGATCGATTCCGGTGCGTGCTATGAGCTCGCGGACGAGCGCAGCGCCGAGATGGCCGGCGTCCTCGCCCGCGAAGACGCCGCCGGCTCGGGCCTGCGGCAACCTCAGACCGGCGGCCAGGACGACGCGAGAAGGATTCGTCTTCATCGGTGGAAGGAATGCGGGGTCTGGGCGAGGAAGGGATCGGCCGCTCGGGCCGATCCCACTAGTCCCGATCTCGATTGGACTCCCGCTCGAGCCGCGAATCCACGCCCCGCTCCCGAATGATCGAACAAGTTTCTCCGGGCTCCTGCCGACATGGATGATGGGAACTGCGTCCCGCGGCAACCAGCACCGCGACCCCCAGTCCGACCCGTTTCGCCCCCGACTCTGGTAACCATGGAGGACGCATTCAGCCCCTCTCCTTCCGGCGCGCGCTCGGTCCCGCGTGACGCGCGGCCCGGACCCGCGAAGCGGCCGCGCACCGTGCTCGTCCTCGGCGGGGGAGGCATGCGCGGGATGGCCCACGTCGGGGTCCTCAATGCCCTGGCGGCGCTGGGGTTCGAGTACGACGCGGTGGTCGGGACGAGCATCGGGGCGCTCGTCGGAGCCATGGCCGCGGGCGGACAGTCGCTCGAGCAGATGGAGAAGAAGATCTCCGAGTTGCAGAAGGGCGACTACTTCCAACTCAACTTCCTGAAGTTCCTGTTGAAGGGAGCGCGGGCTCCGAGCATGTACTCCGGAGAGCGTTTCCGCGCGAAGCTCGCGGAGCTCCTGCCTCCGCTCTCGTTCGGCGAGCTCCGCGTGCCGTTCTACTGCAACGCGGTGCAGCTCGAGTCGGGCGGGAGCGTGTTCTGGGGCATGCCGGGGATGGACGACATCTCGCTCGTCGACGCCGTGTACTCGTCGTGCGCGCTGCCGGGGATCTTCGAACCCCACGTCCGCGACGGCAAGCACTACATGGACGGCGGCATCGTCGATTCCGTGCCGCTGCGCTTCGCGAAGACCCTGCGTCCCGAGCTCATCATCGCAGTCGACCTGTCCGTGAAGGCGACCTTCACGCCGCCCAAGTACAAGGACCGCGTGATCACGACCCTCTGGCGCTCGTTCGAGATCGCGGAGGAAGTCCTGGTCGAGCACCAGCTCCACATGCATGCCGACTGGCGCGTGGCGCTGATCCAGCCGAAGGTCGGTCATCTCTCGCGCTTCGATTTCCAGGACGTCCCGGAGATCGTGAGGCTCGGACGAGTCGAAGCCTATCGAGTGTTGACTTCGCACGCTGCGACCCGCGAACTCGTTCGAACCGAGATCGTGAACGGACTCTCCTGTCCCGTGACTCCACGCGACTACGTCACGATCCGCATCGACCGTGAGGCGTGCATCGGGTGCGGGATGTGCGAGATGGTCTGCGAGACCGACGCTTTCTGGGCCACGAGCGGCGGCAAGGCCACGGTGCGCAAGCTCAGTAACTACGAGTGCACGCGCGATCACTCCTGCGCTCGCAACTGCCCGACCGGCGCGATCCACCTCGGGAATCTCTGAGATCCTCGTCAGTCCGAGGGGGGTACGACCCGTCCGCGGAAGCGCTCGAGCTCCTGGACGTCGGATTCGCTGAACCCGCCCGTGCGCGGGACGCCGGGGGTGCTCCACACGCCGGGTCGCTGCGCGCCTTCGGATTCGGCGCCGGATCGCGCGGCGGAGGCTCCGGCCGGCCACACCTCGGCCGAGGCTGGCCGTGGCGGAGGCTCCGTTCCGGTGAAGCGCCCGAAGAGGCCGAGGCCGTGGCGCATGCGAACGGCCATGAGCTCCTGCGCTCCCGCGAACCACACGAACGCGGCGATCAGCGGAACCACCCACATCCCTGCCAGGACCGCGAGGAACACCATCACGAGGGCGACGTAGCGGCCGACCCGCACGGCGCGCTCGGTCGCCGTGACCCAGTCCTCTTTCCGGCCGAGGTAGGCGCGCAGGACGCGGCCGCCGTCCATGGGGAAGGCGGGGATGAGGTTGAAGCCTCCGAGCATCAAGTTGATCTTCAGGAAGAACGCAGCCGGGACGGCGAGCCACAGCGCGTCGAGCAAGAGAGCAGCGAAGATCACCGTCAAGGACAGCAGAGCGAGCGCGAAGTTCACGAGCGGGCCCGCGATCGCGATCAGCATCTCGGTGCGCGAGTTCTCGGGGATCTCGCTCATGCGCGCCATGCCGCCGAGCGGCCAGAAAGTGATCTCGAGCACCCGGATCCCGAAGTGCTGCGCGACTAAGCTGTGGCCCAGCTCGTGGAGGAAGACCGCGCCGAAGATCACGACGAGCCAGGCCATCTGCTGGAGCGGCTCGGACCCGAAGCGAACGAGGACGAGCGGCAGCAGGAACCACAGGAAGTGGACCCTGACGTCGATGCCCGACACGCTTCCCAGGCGCAGGGAGGAGCGACCGAGCGAGAGAGCGGGTCGTTGGGTCACGGGCGGGCTCGGGGCGAGATCGAAGGCGGGCGATCCAGCGCGCGGGGCTCGCCACAGCGCCCTTCCCCGGAGGAGAGCGGCGCGTACGGATAGGCGCCGTTCGCCGCGGGAGCCCGTGTCACTTCGGGGGGAGACCCTAGGACCCGAGCCCCCCGTTCACAACCCCGGGGGTCCCGTCGGATATCGTCGGAAACGTGCCTTCGACTCATGGAACCAGATCACCCGGACGACCGGCCGTGCTCGTCCTCGATCTAGCGCGCCTCGAGCCGGGCCGAAGCGCCGTTCGGGCACCCGCCGAGTGGACCTCGGTCGATCCGGCGCGAGGTCGAATCGGCGGGTGGGGCGGGAGCGCGCTCTCGGCTGCGTGGCTCGAGGAAGCGGCCGCGGAGGGTGCGAGCGAGCCGCCGCTCGTCCTGGCGATCGGCGAGTGCGTGCGCCGCGGGCTCCCCACGGCTGCGCGTGCGAGCGTGGCTTCGCGCGGCGCGTCGAGCGGCCGACTCGCGGAGGGGCAGATCGGGGGCGACCTCGCCCTGCGCCTCACCGGAGTGGCGGACGCCGTCGTGCTCCGGGGCCGCGCGCGCCGCGCGGGTTCCGTCGTCGTACTCGGCGCGGATGGCGTCGTGGAACTCGTCGTCCTCCCCGAGCTGCGCAGCGCCTCCCCCGCGGTGATCGAGCGCGAGGTCGCGGCCCGCTTCGGCGATTGCGCGGTGCTGCGCGCCGGACCCGCCGCTCACTGCGGCGTCCCGTTCGCGACCCTCGTGGCGGGCGGGGAACATCCGAGCCACGTGGGAAGGGGCGGGCTCGGCGCGTGGTTCGCGCGAGCGGGTCTGGTCGCGCTCGTCGTGCGAGCGGACCCGCTACCCGCGAGCACCGGCGAGCGCGGCGCCGGCCACGCGGCGCTCTTGCGCGCCCTCGCTTCGTCCCCGAGGTTACGCGCGCGCGGGGAGGGCGGCACCTTCGAGCTGTGGCAGGCGTTCCAAGCGCGCGGCGAGCTCACCTCGCGCAACTACACGGAAGGGGTGTCGCCGGAGGTCGCGGGCCGCTTGTGGCAGGAGTCGCGCGCGTCCGGCCGCGAGCGCAAGGGTTGCCGCGGTTGTCCGACGCCCTGCGGTTGGGTGTTCGAGCGGTCGGGCGGCGCGCCGCTGCAGGGAGCTCACTTCGGTGCTTCCTGGGCGCTCGGGCCGAACCTCGGGCTCGAGCGCTTCGACGATGCGCTGCGATTGCTCGCGCTGTGCGACGAGCTCGGCGTCGATGCGAAGGAGAGTGGGGCCGTGCTGGCGTTGCGCGCGCGCGCGGGCGAGCGCGGTCTGGATCGCGCCGCGCCGCGCTACGGCGAGGTCTCGGAGTTCGAGGACGCGCTACACGAGCTCGGGCGCGAATCGAGCGGCGACCGACGGACGGATGCACGCCGGGGAGCTCTCGGAGCCGAGGCGCTGGCGGAGGCGCTCGGCCTGGCGGACGAGCTCGCGAGCGCGTCCGGCCAGGCCGCGCGCGAAGGAAGCGACCTCGCGGCCGTGCTCGGACAATGCACGAGCGCGAACGGCGCCGACCCGATGCGGTCGTTCCCGTTCTCGACGGCGGACGGGCTCGACCGCGACCGGATCGAGCACTTGCTCGCCGGCATCCCGCTTCCCGCCGGGGCGGAGGACCCCCTCGATCCGCGCGGAAAAGGTCGGCTCGTCTGGTGGCACGAAAACCTTGTCGCGGCCATCGACGCTTCGGGTTTCTGTGCGTTCTCCGCGGGCGGGCTGCTCGCCGACGGAGTGTGCGAGCTCGACGAGCTCGCCGAGTGGATCGCTCCGGCCGCTCTCTCCGCCGAGAGCGACCCGCTCGGGGAGGCGTGGCGCGCGCGTTCGCCGGGAGAGCGCTTGCTCGCCGCAGGGGCGTCGATCGCTCTCCTGCGTCGCCGGCTCAATGGGCGCTACGGAGCCGACGCCGACCTTCGTCCGCGCTTCGCGCGCGAGCGCCTCGACCGACCGGGGATGCTGGATGAGTACCGCCGCGCCCGGGGGCTCGACGGTGTCGGAGTGCCGCGTCCGGAGGCGCTCGAACTCCTCGCCACTCCCGCGCTCTTCGATCTCGGCGCGCGCGCTCTCTCCGCCGAGGATGAGCCGATTGGCGCCGGCATGACGGCGATGGCAGGGCCCCGTGAGCGCGCACCCGGCATCGTCCGCCTGGTCGGGCTCGGCCCGCTCGGCGAGCGGCTGGGCGGCGAGATCGCGCTCGAGTTCCTCCTGCCGGCCAGCGTGGCCGACGTCGTGCGAGCCGTCGCCGACGAACATCCGGCGGCGGCGCCGTTCCTCTCGCGCGACGACCGCCCCATCGTCGCGGTCTACCGCGGGGGGACGCGCCTCGATTCGCGCGCGCTCGTCTCGGACGGCGAGCGGCTCGAGCTCGCCGTCGCGATCAGCGGCGGGTAGTCGGAAGCTTGGGAGGCAGCAGCGCCGTGCCGAGCACGTGCCAGGCCGCGCGCCAGATCTCCGAGCGGTTGATCTTGGAGGCTCCGGCCACCCGGTTCTCGAACAGGATCGGGGTTTCGCCGATGCGGAACCCCGAGCGGTGGACGCGGTAGACCATCTCGTACAAGAACGAGTACCCCGAGGAGCGCACGGCGAACGGATCGACCGCGATGAGCGCCGGCACGCGGTAGCAACGGAAGCCCGAGGTGCAGTCGTGAACGGGCATGCGCAGGAGCAGGCGCGTGTAGAGGTTGGCGAAGGCCGAGAGCGCACGCCGGTGGAGCGGCCAGTTGGCGATGCCGCCGCCGGGGACGTAACGCGAGCCGATCACCATGTCGTGATCCTCCATGGCGGCGAGCAACTCGGGCAAGTAGCCCGGATCGTGGCTGAAGTCGCAGTCCATGGTGACGACCAGCTCGAACCCGCGGTCGATCGCGAAACGGAAGCCCTCGAGGTAGGCCGAGCCGATCCCGAGCTTCCTCGCGCGACGCAGGAGGTGCAGTCGCGGCTCGTCCGTCATGCGCCGAGCCACGAGGTCGCCGGTGCCGTCCGGGCTCGCGTCGTCCACTACGAGCATCTCCAGGGCGGGCGACTGCTCGAGAACGCGCGTCACCAGGGGGACTACGTTCAAGGCCTCGTCGTAGGTGGGTGTGACGACCAGCGCGCGCAAGGGAGCGCGAGAAGGTACGGCTCGATTCGATGGTGCGCCACCGGCGGCGCGAACCCGTCGACTTGCGGCACCCGTTCCTGCGACATTACCCTCGGCTTTACGATCCCCGGACGATCCTTCGATCGATCCCCTCGCTCACGCCTCCCCGTTCGACCGAATCGCGACCTTGACGAAGATCTTGATCCTCAAGACGGCGGCCCTCGGGGATGTCCTGCGCACGACGTCCATCTTGCCGGGGCTGCACGCGCGCTACGCCGATTGCCGCATCACTTGGCTGACCTCCGCGGCGGCGGCGTCCTTGATCGCCCCCAATCAGCTCAATTCCGAGAAGTGCCTCGTGCACGAGGTCGTTCGTCATCCCACGCCGCTTCCGCCGGTGACGGGTGCCGCGCTCCCCGCGCCGATTCCCGGTCGCAGCGTGTGGGATCGCGTCCTCTCCTTCGACGACGAGTCCGAGCTCTGTAGGATCGCGTTCGAGCAAGCCGGAGGCCGGTGGGGCGTCGAGTCGGGAGTGCTCTCAGGCGCGTACGAAGACGAGGACGGAGCTCTGCGATACACGCCCGACACCAGTCCGTGGTTCGACATGGGACTCCTCTCGGTGCACGGGAAGGAACGGGCGGATCGGCTGAAGAAGGAGAACCAGCGCAGCCACCCCGAGATCTACGCCGACATGCTGGGGATCGAGAAGGGCGAGCCGATGCTCTTCGTCTCGAAGCCGGCCGCGGACTTCGCACGCGAATTCGCTCGTCGCACCGGGCTTTCGGGGAAGTTCCCGGTCATCGGTTTCAATACGGGAGCGGGCGGGCGATGGGAATCGAAGAAGCTCTCGATCGAGAAGACGGCGGCCGTCGCGCGCGAGCTCCACCGACGCTTGGAGGGACGGGAAACGATCTTGTTGCTCGGAGGTCCAGAGGAAGACGACCGCAACGCCGCCATCCTCGAGGCGATCGGCGGGGGCGCCGCCGTTGTCGACGCGGGGACCAATAACACGATGCACCACTTCGCTGCGCTCATCGACAGGCTGGATCTGTTGCTGACGAGCGACAGCCTGGCCCTGCACGTCGCCATCGCGCGGAAGGTGCCGGTCGTTGCGTTCTTCGCCCCGACGTCGGCCGCTGAGATCGAGCTCTATGGACGGGGGGAGAAGGTCGCGAGCACGTCCTTCGACTCGTGCAGCTACCGCCCCACGGTGGACATGTCGACCCTGACCGTCGAAAGGCTGGTCGACGCGATCCTGCGCAACCTGCCCGAGCACTCCAGGCGCCGGGCTTGAGCTCCGCATCCGGCATGCAACGCACGCTCTGGTTCTTCGCGAAGGCCTTGGAGGGGATCGGCCTGGTGCTCGTCCTCGTCGGTCTCGCGCTGAGCGTCCAACTCGGCCTCGATGAACGGGGCCTCGAATCGATGGCCTACGAAGGCAAAGGGCTGCTGCTCGGCGGCGCCTCGTTCGTCGCGGGTTGGCTCCTCGAGCGTGCGATCCGCACTCGCTGACGAGCGGGCCACCCTTGGCACGGTTCGGGAATGTTATGCGCGTAGACGACTGCATATGCATAAGCATGCGCAGCCGGATCGCCCTCGCTCCGGCGCTCCCCGAGACCTCGGAGAGGGAACACAACGCTCCTTCCGCGTCGGTCCCGCGCAGGGACCTCGACTACCTCCCTCGCGGTCCCATCGCCTCGGATGCCGTCCCGAAGCCTGCTCATAACATGGAACCAGATCGACGGGGAGCGAGTCCAAGCGGGGTCCGAAGGGCGTCCGGCGATCCTCCTGCCAGTGTTTCGAGCTACCCGGAGCCATCCAGCCGCCCAATGCATATACTAGTGACGAGCGCTCTTTATCGAGATCGGCCCGAGTGCGCCGCCGCGCGGGTCACCGGGCCGTGCCTCGACGAATTCGCGTCCCGTCGCGTCGTCGCCCTCCGCAACGATCGCGATGGGGACTCCCCTCGGGGCCGCCGGGCCAGAGGCGCCATTGCAACGCGCCACCCATCGGCCTTTCCTCCTCCGGAGCGAAACCCCAGTTTGCCTGAAACCATGACTCACCTCAGATCCCTCACCAGCCTCGGGCTGGCTGGACTCGCGCTGTGCGCCCTCGGCGTCCAGACGGATGCCCAGGTCTTCGTACGGAACTCGACCGACATTCCGAACCAATCCAACGGCGTCACCAATCGCTTCACGGAGAACGTCGACTTCGGCGACGTGGACCTCGACGGCGACTTCGACGCCGTGTTCGCCCATGGCGGTGACCAAGGAAACATCCAGGACCGAATCTGGATCAACAACGGCGGCGTGCAAGCAGGGACGCTGGGCGTTTTCGTCGACCAGACGAGCACGCGCTTCCCGGCCATAGCGCGCGACGGCCGTGACATCGAGTTCGTCGACTTCGACAACGACGCCGACCTCGACATCTACATCTCGAACACGTCGACGAACAGCAACCAAACCAACCAGTGGTTCACCAACCTGGGCGGTAAGCAATTGGGGTCGATCGGGTTCTACAGCGAGGAGACCGCGTCTCGCTGGGTCAACCTGGCCCTCGGCGATTCGTCCATCGCCGCCAGCCAACTGATCGGCGGAGGCTTCATCGACTGGTCGTGCGACTGCGACTTCGGGGACCTCGACAACGACGGCGACATGGACCTCTTCCACTCGACCTACGGGGGGAATTTCGGAGGCAACGTGCCGTCGCGCATCTTCCTCAACGACGGCGACGGCCACTTCGAAGAGTTCAACCCGAGCGGGTTCCAGCTCACGGGTTCCAACATCGCGAACGGGAACCCCGGCTTGTGGTGCGAAGGCAATCAGTCGGCCAACACCACGAACACGACCGGGGCGAACTGCGACATCGCCACGAGGGCCCTCGACATCGACCTCGGAGACATCGACGGCGACTTCGACCTCGACATCCTTCACGGTGACCGCAACCAGAATCCCCGCTTCTTCTACAACCGCCTGGAGGAAAACGGCGGCGATCCTTCGGACCTGGCCTTCCGCGACATGTCCAACTGGGTCTTCGGACTCCAGGGCGCCAGCTGGGCCAACAACTCGGGCAACTACGAGCAGGAGATGGGCGACTTCGACGGCGACAACGATCTCGACCTGTACGGCCTGAACTGGGGTAGCCCGGCCTTCAATGACATCGTCGCCCCGAACGTCGGAGGCCGCTTCGGCACCCACACGATCCTCTCGAGCTCCAGCAGCGACGACAACGAGGGCGACTTCGGCGACTACAACAACGACGGCGACCTCGACCTGTTCGTGGCCAACTTCTCCAGCACCGACCGGCTGTACAGCAACAACGGCTCCGGCACCTTCTCCTTCGTCTCGAACGCGACCTCCGGCCTCAATCTCCACGGCATCGGCAGCAACCGGTCGCTCGACGCAGACTGGTGCGACGTCGACGAGGACGGGGACTACGACGTGTTCGCGGCGGAGGACGGGCAGCGTCCGGTCATCTTCTGGGAGAACATGACCGGCGTGCCGGACACGACCGCTCCGCGCGTCAGCCCCGTCGAGGCGCTCAGCAACGCGACGGCTGGCATCAATGGCGATCCCGACCGCCCCGTGCGCACGCACGTGTACGACAACGCGCCCTACTACATCACCTGGTACAACCCCACCCGCCTGCTCCTCTCGCTGGAGGGCGTTCAGGTCGACTCGTTCCTTGCGCAGTCGGTGGGCGGTCAGGTGTTCCGCGCCACGATCGGGACGAACGTGACCGGCAATGTGTCGTACCGCTTCCGGTCCGTGGACCAGTACGGCAACTCGGGTCTCTCGACGACCCAGAACTACACGGCTTCCCCCGGCGCCCGTACTCCCGAGAACGTGTACGGGACTGCCTTCATCGGAACGTTGGGTCTCGAGTACGAGTTGCACTCGCGTGCGCTTCTGACCGCGGGCAAGCGCTGGTACGTGGTGATGGACACGAAGGGTGCTCCGCGCATCCATCTCATCAGCTACAGCTTGGCTTCGTCCGCGCCCACGGCCGATCCGCTCGTCGGCATCCTCAACATCGATTCGTCGCAGATCTTCCTGCAACAGATCGGCCTGTCGACCGGAGCGGGCTTCAAGGTGCGCAAGCACGACATCCCCGACGACATCACCGGGGTCTTCTCGATCTACCTACAGGGCTTCGTCCTCGAGCCGGGCGGTAGCCCCACGGCCTGGTCCGCCACGAAGGGCATCGAAGTCCCCTTCTACGAGTAAGGACCGAGCGAGTCTCGATGCAGGGGCGGCCCGGGATGCCCGGGCCGCCCCTTTTTCTTTCGGTCACGGCGCGAGCTGCATCGGACTACCATGAGTCGCTTCCATCGGGATCGCCCAGGCAGCCGTACCCCACGCAGACCCGGATCCGAACAGCGCCATGCTTCGTCGCCCGACTCGCCCTCTCCTCGTCCTCGAAGCTCTCTCGATCTTCTGTCTGTGCGCCTGCGGTCGTGAGACCGACGCGACGGCGAAGGAGGCGCTCCCTCCCTCCCGCGGCTCGAAGGAATCGGGGAAGGAAGCTCTGCACGTCGACGGTCTGTTGCGTCTCCTCCCGGAGGATCGAGCCTGGTTCAGCGAGCCGAAGCCGCGGCTCAAGCTGGCTGTCGACCGGCACCGCAACGCGAGCCAGCTCGTCCGCGAATCCTTTTCGACCAAGCACCGCGACAGCCGCCGAGCCGTGTCGTTGAAGGTCATGCAGGGGGAGGAATGGACCTCTCCCTTGGTCGACATCCCGCGCGAGGCGAGCCTGTGCTTCTCGTACCTGCCCTTCGTCGAAGCCCTCGGCGGGCTCCTCGGGGGCATCACGTGGCAGGTGTTCATCGAGGTGCCGGGAGTCTCGAAGGTCGAGATCTGGAGGAGCGACGAACTCCTCCGGCCGCCGACCGGTGGATCCTGGCGCGAGGCCGAGGTCGACCTCGGGAAACTGGCGGGACGTACCGCTCGCTTCGTGTTCGTGGCCAAGCCCCACGAGGACAGCCCGTTCCTCCCCCCGACACTTCGTGCGGCCTACGGGAACCCGATGGTGGTGACGAAGAGCTCCGACAGGCCGAACCTCCTCGTCATCAGCATCGACACTTTGCGACGCGATGCGATCTCGCCCTACTCGCCCGGGAAGGAGACGCCCAACCTCGAGCGCCTGGCCGAGCGCGGAGTCGTGGCCGATTCCTTCTGGAGTCCGGCGCCCTGGACCCTTCCGGCCTACGCCAGTCTCTTCACCGCAGAGTACCCCTCGACCCACGGCGCCGGACTCGATCGAACGGTCGAGCCGCTGCCCGGTGAAGAGCTGCCCACGATCGGGATCGCGAGCGGGATTCCCTCCCTCGTGGGCCACTTCGCGGACCTGGGCTACTACACCCAAGCCATCTATGCCAACGGCCACCTGAACATGAAGTCGGGGATCGACCGCGGCTTCGACGGGTACATCTGGTACGGAGTGACGGGACGCACGGCCGCCGATCTGTTCGATACGTGGGCGCGCAGCCTTTCCGGCCGGCCGTTCTTCGCCTTCGTCCAGATGTTCGATCCCCACTGGCCCTATACGGTGCCCGCTAGCTTCGAGCGTCGGCCCGACGTACCCGACTCCGACGGCCATGCTTCGATCGAAGGAGCGCCCACCGAGATGCTCATCAAGGGCGTGCCGGAGGCCGACCGGGACAAGATGAGTGCGATGTACGGGGTGCTCGTTCGCTACATGGACGAGCAGGTCGGGCACATTCTCGACTCGCTCGAGCGGCAAGGCCTCGCCGACGACACGCTCGTCGTGTTCCACGTCGATCACGGAGAGGAGCTGTGGGACCACGGCGAATGGTGGCACGGGCATTCGCACTACTCCGAGCTCCTGCAGGTGCCCCTCATCCTTTCCTGGCCCGGGCGTCTACCCGAGGGCATTCGCGTCGGCCAGACGATCCGCGGCATCGACCTACTGCCTACGGCGCTCGAACTGCTCGGCCTTCCCGCTCCCCCGCACGCGACGGAGGGTCGCAGTGTCGCTCCCATTTTTCGGGGTGAATCGACCGCGAGCACGCTTCCGGCTCTGGGGGAGTTCGAGCTGTACGGACCGGGCGGCGACGTCGCCCTGACGGAGTATCCCTGGCGGCTGATCGTGCAGCCCCTGGCACCCTGGAACGCGCGTGAGCAGTGGATCCAGGACCCGGAATCCATCGAGGGTGGGGTGAAGGTGATGTTGTTCAACATCGCCGAGGATCCTCGGGAGCAGGTGGACGTCGCCAAGGAGCATCCGGATCTCGTGGCCGAGATGCAGCAGCGGGCCGAGGCCATCCAGCAGCGTGCGCTCGAGCGCCGGCAGGGCGAGCACGAGCAAACCGACTTCGACGACGCCGACCTGGACGACATGATGGGGATCGGGCTCGGATACACGGCCAGGTAGGCGACTGCGGGACCCGCGGGCTCCGACCCGTGCTGCATAATGGAAAGGTGGCCTCGGGCCCCCGATCGGATTGAAGCCCTCCCGCTACCTACCGTTCGCGGCGCGCGCCCTGAAGCGTTCCGGCGCGCCGATCCACCTGACGCTGTTCGTGACCGGCATGTGCAACGCGCGCTGCCGGCACTGCTTCCACTGGAAGGAAGTAGCCGCGGGTGTGCCGGGCCCGACGCTCGAGGACGTGCGCCGGCTCGCGGACTCGAGCGCGCGCATGGGACCGCTCTTGTGGGTCAGCTTCGGCGGTGGCGAGCCGTTCCTACGGCGGGACCTGGCGGAACTCGCGCGCGCCTTCGGTCGTCATGGGCTGCGCCATCTCGCGATCCCGACCAACGGGCTCGTCGAGGGTCGCCAACACGCCCTGACGGCACGGATCGCGCGGGAGAACCCGAACACGTTCCTCTCGGTATCCGTCTCGTTCGACGGACCGCCGGAAGTGCACGACGCGATTCGGCAAGTTCCCGGTGGTCACGCCCGCTCGGCCTCGACCGTGGCGCGGTTGCGCGAACAGAAGAAGGACCTTCCGAATCTCGGCGTCGGCGTTCTGTTGTGCGTCACGAGCGAGAACCAGCACGTGCTGGCCGATCACATGGAAGAGCTCGTTCGCGAACTCCGTCCGGACAACGTGACGGTCAACCTCGCACGCGGGACGGCCATGGATGAGGAACTGCTCGACGTGGATCCCGCGTGTTACCGCGAGGTCGTGGCGCGCAAGCACGAGCTCGTCCGCGAAGGACTCCTGCCCTACTTCGACTTTCCACTCGGGCGGCTGGCGGTGGCCCGCGATCGGCTGATGTACGAGCACGTTGCGCGCGTCGCGGAGGGAGAGAGTCGCCCGCACCTGCCGTGTACGGCGGGCACCCTTTCTGCCGTCGTCTTCGAGGACGGCAGCGTCCATCCTTGCGAGATCCTCGGCAAATCGATCGGAAACCTCAACGACGTCGCGTGGGACCTCGAGCGGCTCTGGACGGCGGAGAGCGCGCGGGCGTTGCGCGTCGAGATCGAGGAGACGCGGTGTCGTTGCACATGGGAGTGCGCGCAAGCCGACAATGTGCTCTTCAATCCGCGCACGTGGCCGCGTCTGGCTCTGACCTACGCGCGCGTTCGCCCGTGAGCATCGACGCGCAACCTCCTTCCCCGCAATCCCAAGGTGCTTCCAACGGGCCGGTTCTCGGCGTGATCGTGCCTTGCCGCAACGAGGCTCGCGTCGTGCGTCGCAAGCTCGCGAACCTCGCGCGCGTTCGGTGGCCCAGCGCTTCGAGGCCGCACCGAATCGCGGTCGTCGACGACGGTTCAGAGGACGAGACCGCGCAGCTCGCGCGCACGGCTTCCACCGAGCTGTTCGCGAACCGATCGGACGTCGAAGTCGTTCTCGTGGCCAACGAGCACGGTCCGGGTAAGGCCGGGGCGATCGCGAGCGGAATCGAGGCGTGTCGATCGAACGGTTCGACGCTGCTCGTGCTGACGGATGCGGACGTCGTCTTCATGGAGGACGCACTCGTCTGCTTGACCGTCGCCTTCGTCCACCCGCGAACGGGCATGGCGACCGGGAGCCAAGTCTTCGTGCGCGACCTCTCCGACGACGGTTCGCCATGCGCCCGGAACGGCGGGGAGCTGGTGCGCGCCGACGCCTTCTTCGATCGGTTCACTGCCGTCGCGCGCCGGATCGAATCGCGCTTCGGCAAGCTCTTCAGCGTGCACGGTCAGCTCCTCGCGTGGCGAGCCGATCTGGGACTCGTCCCCGAGCCGGGGATCGCGGCCGACGATCTCGACCTCGTCCTCGCGGTGCGCGCTCGGGGTCTCTCCGTCGTCCGAGTCGAAGATGCGGTCTTCGTCGAGGTCAAGACGGCGGCGGGTTCCGCGCTCGAGTCCCAGGCGCTGCGGCGTGCCCATGCGTACTTCCAAGCCCTTCGAAGGCCGGGCCGTTCGCTGGGTAACTCCATCGTCGACCGGATCCAGTGGTGGTTCTACGCGAACGTGCCGGAGAGGTTGCCTGAGCTCCTGCTCGGGGGCGCGTTCGCGTGCATGGCGGGCGGCTACGGAGCAGGTTCCTGGAGCGGCGTCGCACTGTGCGGTGCGCTCCTCCTGCTCGTCGCGCGGATCCCGCTCGGCCGAGAGCTCCTGTTCCTCGCGCGCGTGATTGCGCGCGCGCGGCGAGCCGGCGCGCTGCCCGTTTCGGATCGCTGGGAGATGGAGCGCCCGTGAACGCAGCGCCCTCGAGCAGGGAGCGCACGGCCGTTGTCGCGATTTTCGTGGTCGCGCTCGTCCTGCGGGTCCTCGTTCTGTTGCAGTACGAGGAGCGCCATCCGCTCGCCGACCGCCCCGTGATCGACGAACTCGCATACGAGGAGTGGGGACGCGAGATCGCCGACGGCGACTGGATGGGAGACGAGGTGTTCTTCCAGGAACCCTTGTATCCCTATTGGATCGGAACCGTGTACACGATCCTGGGCGAGGACCGCACCGCACTGCGGCTCCTGCAGGCGGGTCTCGGGGCTCTGACCTCCGTTCTCGTCTGGGCCTTGGCTCGCCGCACCTTCGGCACGGGTCCGGCGCTGGTCGCGGGCTTCGCATTCGCCGCGTATCGCCCGGCGCTCCTCTATCCGAGCCTGTTCCTGAAGCCGAATCTGTTCCTACCGGTCGTGGCCGGAACGGCGCTCGTCCTGCTCCGCGCCGTGGAACGGAGTCGAGGTGAAGGTCGCGGGGCGCTCGCTGGCTGGTTTGGCGTGGGCCTGCTCGCGGGCTTGGGCGCGCTGCTTCGTGGGAACATGCTCGTGCTCCTGCCGGTCCTGGCGGCGAGCGCCTTCGTGATGGGTTGGCTGCGCAACGAACGACGCCCGAGGCGCGCGCCCTTCGGGCGCGCCATCGTCTGGTGTGCAGCTTTCCTCCTGGGATCCGCGTCGATGCTCGCTCCCATTGCGCTGCGCAACCATTACGTCGGTGGGGTCTTCGCTCTCACGACGAGTGGTGCCGGCACTAACCTGTACGGCGGGAACAACCCCGAGAACCCGTACGGGATCGCGAAGGAGTTCGATTGGGTGCGCGGCATTCCGGAGTACGAGGCGCAGGACTGGCGACACGAGGCCGAGCGGCGAGCGGGCAGGGAGCTCACGCCGACCGAGGTCAGCTCCTTCTGGACGAAAGAGGCTCTGCGTTCCATGCGCGAGCGACCGCTGCTCCACCTGTCGATCCTGTGGAAGAAGCTTCGCCTGGCCTTGTCGAGCTACGAAGTGCCCGACAACCACCATTTGGAATGGGACGCTCGCTTCGTACCACTGCTGGCGCTGCCGATTCCGGGCTTCGCGACGTGGGGGTGGTTGTCGTTGGCCGGAATGCTCGCGTTCCTCGCCAGCCCACGTCTGCGCGGCCGAGACGTGCGCGGTCCGCTGACCGTCGCGTCGTGCTTCCTGGCCTATCTGGCCACGATCGTCCTCACCGTCATGAGCATGCGCGCGCGGATCGCCCTCCTGCCCCTGCTCCTTCCGTTCGGCGGATGGCTGGTGTGTGCCCTCCCCGGGCTCCTGCGTGATCGGCGCAGCGCAACGACGGTGATCTCTTCGCTACTGTTCTCCGGCGTCGTCGTGTTCACGCCCGTGTTCGACCAGGAGGCTCGGGAGGAGAAGCTCGCGGCGCGCGATTTCAACCTCGTCACCTATCTGCTCCGGGATGGTGCTCCGTCCCATGAACTCCTCTCCCGCGTAGAGCAACTCGATACGGACTATCCACGGTCGTTGCGAGTGTGGTCGCTTCGCGCCGAAGTCGAATTCCGCATGGCGCGCGAGGCCCATGCCGCCGGCGACGCGAAGAGGACCGCCGAGCTCCTGGACGCGTCTCGCCAGCGATTGAAGATCGTCGTGGAAAGGAGCGGCTCGAACGAGCGCGAGCGACACCGCGCCCACCTACTGGGGGGTGAGATCGCGGCCTTCGCGGGAGACGCAAGGGATGCTGAGGCCTGCTACGGGGCCGCGCTGCTCTTCGATCCGTCCGACCTCCATGCTCGGCGCGGCCACGCAGACGCTCTACTGGTTCTCGCGGCGGGCGCGCCGAGAGGCGTCGACATGACAAGGGTGGCGGAGGCGATCGCCGAGTACCGGACCGTGCTCGCCGATGACGCGGGCGATCGATCGGCGGCGCTGGGCCTCGCCAATGCATTGTTCCTGTCGGCCGAATCCCTGACCGGCGCCGAACGCTCCGAGGCGATCACGGAGTGCGAGCGTTTGTTGGAAGAGCTGCTCGCCACCGGGATGCCGGTAGAAGAGCTACTCGAGCGGGTTCGCGGAACGAATTGAGCGCATCATCCGGCTCCGAATCACAGGGACGACATCCCAACCTCGATCCGATAGGGAACGTCGCGCACGAGGAGATTGCGGAAGCTGGCCAACTCGGGAGTGGTCGGACGTTGCTCTCGCAGCTCCTTCTCGATCGCCTTCCGTACGCTCTCGAGCGGTGTGTGTCGGTACTCTCGGAGTTGGAAGATGAACAAGGACCCATCGACATCGATCGTCTCCGAAACCTGACCCGGCTCGAGACCGCTGAGGTTCTGGATGACGTCCTCGGGCCAGTTGGCCGACGAGAATCCCTTTGCGAACTCCCCCCCGCGCGAGCGCGTTTCCGGGTCGTCGCTGTATCGCTGAGCCAGGGCACCGAAGTCTTCGCCGTTCTTCAGCCGTTCCTGGATCTTGTCGGCGAGGGCTCTCTTCTCCTCCTGGATCTTCCTCATTCGCTCGCGTTCCTCGCTCGACGCGTCTCTCGTCCTGACCGGTCCCGCCTCGAGCTCGATCACGAGTGCGTCCAGCGAGCTGCCGTTCTTGCCGTACTCCGTTTCCCAGCGCGCAACGATCATCTCCTCCGTGACCACGCGGTCGGCGGCGATCATGTCCTCCGCCAGGTAGAGAGTCGGATGAGTCACGTACATGTCGCGCCTGATGGAGTCCGAGGCGCGCAAGGCCGTTGCGAGCGATTCCTCCCAATCCTCCAAGCTCGTGAATCCCGCCTCCTCGTACGTCCTCTGGATGTCGATCTCCACGCGACGCCGCACATCGTCCATCGAGATCGTGAACCCGCGCTCGACGGCTTCGCGGTTCACGACCCACGCTTCCACGAACCGCGGGGCGATCAGTTCGCCGTGGTAATGGAGGAGCCAGCGCGCATACTCGGCCCGCCGGACGGGAGACTCGTCGATGAGGAGGACGGGTTCGTCCGCAGCCAACATCGTCTCGCTGTTCTCGGGCTCGGCCCACATCGCCGGCAAGACCTCCCATTGTGAAGCGCTCAGCAGCCGGTGGCGCAGGGCGCGAAACTCGTCCGGGGTGGGCTGCCGGGTCAAGAACTCGCGCTCGAGATCCGCACGCACGCTCTCGAACGGCGTCCGACGAACGTCGTCGACTGCGAAGATCCACCAAGCGCCCATTCCGAAGATGGGCGAGGAAACTTCCCCGGGCGAGACTTTCTCGAGCTCGTCCAGAACCTCTGCGGAGAACTGGCCTGGGCGGAAGCCTCCCTCGAAGGCACCGCCATCCCGAGCAGTCGGGTGTTCGCTGTACTGCCGCGCGAGCAGAGCGAAGCTCTCGCCCTCCTCGATCCGCCGGCGAAGGGCGAGCGCGTCGGATTCACCGCGTTCGATGGCCGCTTGTCGTTGGGCCTGCATCTGTCCGAGCGTGGCACCCGGTGGGGCCGGCGGCACGTCGAGCTCGATCCCGATCACTCGCGCATCGATCGTGTGTCCGCCGCGACCATACTTGTGCTCCCAATCGAGCCGAAGCATTTCGTCCGTCACGACGCGTTCCTCGCCGAGGATCGCGGCAGCGGTGAGTTCCGAACGCACGGAGATCGAGAGCTCCCGCTCGAGGCCTTGGACGCTGCGGTGCTCCTTTTCGATTTCTGCGACCCACGCGTCGCGATCCTCCCCGAACACCGCTTGGATCCTGAGATCGAGTCGCGCTCGTACTTCTGCCTGGACGAACTCGCTCGGAACCGTCACTTCCAATCGCGCCGCTTCGCGCTCGAGTAGGAAGAACTCCACGTAGTCGACGGCTTTGGCCTCCCCCCGGAAGCGAACGAGCCAACCCAGGTAGAGAGGCACCGAGATCTCCGTCCCATCGATGACGAGCGCGGTGCCTTCGGGCATCCGCGCCTCGGGCACGTCCTGGGTTCGAGCGGGTACGGCCAGGACTCCGGTCAGGAGGCCGAGCACGAGAACTGAGTCCAATCGCATGTGCGATCTCGCTTGAGGAGGGTGAGGCGGGGAGCCGCCCCGGAGAGACGTCGGCGCAGACCCGGGCGGCATCCCACCCGCTGATCTCCGACCCGTCGCCCGGGGTGCCCGAGGAAGGGCCGACTATACGACGGACACCCCGACGGAGTGGGCGCTGCCGGTCCGTTCGAGCGGGCGCCTGAGGGCTACCCACCCCAGCCTGGGCCGGAGCAGGCCCCGCCGCCGCCTCTTCCCAGGGTCCAGAAGGACCCGACCTTCGGAGAGGGGGTGGAGAGGGGGGGGTCGAGAACCCGAATAGCCGGGCCTAGGACCGTCCACGGGGCATCCGATGTCCGCTGGTCATGGATCGGGCAGGAATGGCCGATGGTTCCCCGGACGGGAGAAACACATGTTCGTTTCCTCGGACATCGACCTGGGTAGCGTCGGGTAGACGCCGCCCCCGGCCCCGAAGCAAGCATGGATCATCGAGACGCAGGCGGTTCGAGGTTCTTCCGAGTGGTTGCCGACACGCGACCTGCTCCGATGGAAAGGATCCGTTGTCTCCTCACCGACCTTCATCCGGAGCGGGGGCTCGCCAGCACCCTGCGCAGGCACCTTTCCCTGGCGCTGGCGTCCTTCGACTTCACCTTGGAGGAGGGGAGCGATCTCGACGCGATCTGGGTCTACGGCTACGAGCCGCACGATCTCGAGGGGATCCGTGCGCTCCGCGAGCGCCATCCGCGAAGCGTCCTGCTCGTCACCAGCGGTTCGCGAGATTCCGGCTGGGCCGCCGAAGCGCTGGCAGCCGGAGCCGATCATGCCCTGGATTGGCCGTGCTCCGTCCTCGTGCTGTCGTCGCTCCTGGCGGTTTCGACGCGTGAGCTGACGATCTCGACCTGAGGGCGCACTCCGGATCACTCTGGATGGGGGGTGACGGGCGATCGCCGGCGCGCTCCTTACCGACCTGCGCGGGGACTCTTGATGGACCCAGGCCCCCGCCCGTATCATGCGGGGTCCGCACCGCACCATCGCTCTCTCCGCGCGCCCAACGATCCCGAGCGGGACGGCGGGGCGCGTCCCTTGTCGAACAGCGCCTTCGACGGTCACCGCCCTCTCCACGGTCCTCGGCCTATGGATACCACGCTGCCCCAGCGTCTGCAGAAGTCCGTTTCCGGTTCCTTCCACAAGACCGCACTCTTGCAGAAGCGCGTGCGCGAGCTCATTCGCGGCGCCGCTCCGCTGATCGAGACGCGCGAGCAGAACCCGATCAAGATCGCTTTCCTCGAGATGGAGCGCGGCCTCATCGAGCTCATTCCCGAGGAGGAGACGCCGACCCTGTAGTGATGGCGCGGTCCTGCGCGGCGGCGCTCCTGCTCGCCGTCGCGAGTTCCTGTTCCGAACCGGCTCGACCGAGCGTCGTGGTCTTCGTCGAGGTCGACACCCTCCGGGCCGACGCGCTCGGTTGCTATGGGAACTCGTCCCGCGGGGAGAACGGAGCCGCGCCTTCGCCGGCGATCGATGCGCTCGCGCGAGAAGGCGTGCTGTTCGAGCGGGCCTACAGTGCGGCGCCCTGGACCATTCCGAGCCTAGCGACCCAGCTCACCGGGTTGTGGCCTTGGGATCACGGAGCGCTGCGCTTGCTCCATCCCCTCGATCCCGACCTCGTCACACTTCCCGAGCGATTCCGCGCCGCCGGTTGGCGCACCGCCGGAGTCACGACCAACTTCGTGGCGAAGGGCGAGTACGGCTTCGACCGCGGGTTCGACCGTTGGGATCAAACGAACGCGACGGGCCATGAAGGGTCGACGGCCCACGCCGCAGTCTCGACCCTGCTCGCGTTCGCCGACGACCTCGCCCGGGATCCCGGGGAGGGTCTCTTCCTGTTTCTGCTGCTCTTCGAGCCGCACTACCGCTACGAGGACCAGCCCGGGTTGCGCTTCGGTCCGGGGTGGCCGGGCGGTGCTCCGTACCGGGGACGCCTCACGGGTCGGGAAGACTTTCCCGCCCTGCAGCGCGAGCGTCACGAACTGGACGAAGTCGACGTGGCCTTCCTGCGCGGCCGATACCAAGGCGAAGTCGCGCGTGCCGACGAAGCCGTCGGCCGCTTGCTCGCGGAACTCGACCTGCGTGGAATGGAGGACGACGCGCTCGTCGTGTTCACCGCCGATCACGGCGAGGAGATCATGGACCGCGGCTGGATCGGTCATACACGCACCTTGCACGAGGAACTCGTTCGCGTGCCGCTCGTGATCCGGACGTCGAGGGGCATCGCCGCGGCCCGACGCGGGGCTCGCGTGACCCACCCGTTGAGCCAGATCGACCTGGGGGCGACGGTGCTCGAGTTGGCGGGCATCGACGGCGGGCTGGGCACCGGTTTCTCGTTCGCTGGCTCGGTGCTCGGGAACGCAGAGCCCCGCCGGCGCTACCTCTACTTCCATACGGACTACGAGCCGCCGCTCTCCTCGGCCGACGCGGCGGAGAAGCGCGCGCTGCAGTGGGGTGTGCTCGACTCCGAGGTCGACTTGAAGTGGATCGTCGACCGATTGGCGGTTCCGCCGGTCGCGCACCTCTTCGACCTCGCCCGGGACCCGGGCGAGGCGCGCGACCTGGCCGCGCAACAGGATCCTCCGCCGAACCTCGTCCGTCTGACGGCTCTGGACCCCGACCTAGCATGGGGCGACGCGACTCCGCTCCCGGTCGGGGACGAGGGCGTCCCGTGACTCGCTTCGACCTGCGCTCGAGGAGCGCGCACGCGCTGAGCGTGGGGCTCTTGGGCCTGGCCGGTTGCGGCTCCGATCCCGCGCCCGTGCGGGGTGTCCTGCTGGTCGTCGTCGACACGCTTCGAGCCGACCATACGAGCCTCGCGGAATACGGGCTCGACACGACGCCGCGGCTCGCGGGCTTCGCCGCGGAGCACGGCGTCGAGTTCACCGAGGCGCGCTCGACGTCGTCCTGGACCAAGCCTTCGGTCGCGTCGATCCTCACCGGTCTCGATCCCCGCGCGCACGGGGTCTTGACGCACATCGACGCTCTGCACGGCGAGCACGACACACTTCCCGAGGTGTTCGCCCGCAGGGGTTGGCAGACGCTCGCGGTGCAGAGCAACTTGTACCTGCTCGGAAAGTGGGGTTTCGGTCAGGGGTTCGAGCGTTACGCCGACGCGCTCTCGGAAGGCGGAGCCGGGACCATCGCTCCGTACGACACGTCGACCGGAGAGCGCGTGAACGAGGTCGCGCTCCAGTGGATCGACGAGCGCGATCCGGACCGTCCCTTCTTCCTCTACGTCCATCACTACGAGCCGCATCATCGCTACCTGCGCCACGACCTCGTACCGGAGGACGCGTTCGGCGTCCCGCTCGAGCGTCGTGAACTCCTTTCGAGCGCTTCGATGAACGATCTCGTGGGCGCCGTCGACCAGATCACCGCGAACGACGCTCTGTTCTTCGCGGCCCGGTACGACTCCGAGATCCTCTATCAAGATGCGTTGATCGGTCGATTGCTGGACGGTCTCGAGCAGCGCGGGCTGCTCCATGCCACGCTCGTAGCGATCACCGCCGACCATGGTGAGGAGTTCCTGGAGCACGGGGGGATTTCGCACGGTAACGACAAGCTCGTCGACGTCTTGTTGCGCGTGCCGCTCGTGATCGCCCTCCCCGGGCGCGCCCCCGGGCAAGTGATCGAGCCCGTCAGCCTGCGCGACCTCGGCCGAACGCTGCTCGACCTCTCCGGGCTCGCCGAGGAAGAGTTCCCAGGACGCTCGATGTCTCGTCTACTCCGAGGCGAGGGGGAGCCGTCCAGCTTCCACGTCGTTGCTCACGGCATGCTGCCGGAGCGTCCCGGAGGCGTGCGCACCGAGCGCGACACGATCGTGCAGGACGGTTGGAAGCTCGTACGCGACCTGGTCGACGGCGACCGCAGGCTCTACGACCTGCGCGAGGACCCGGGCGAGAGCGTGGATCGGTTCGAAGGCGAGCGAGACCGCGCCAAGGAGCTCGAGCGCGCTCTCGACGCTTTCGTGGAAGAGGACGCCCGAGCGGTCGACCTCGGTCCGGACGACGCCAGGCTGGTCGAGGAGCGCGAGCGTTACCTACGCGAGAACGCCCAGAGGTTCGAGGACCTGGGATACCTCTAGAACACTCGTGTCCACCCCTTCCTCGAGACCCGAAGAGCGACTCGCCCGCCGTGGGGGCCCGGTTGAGTTCCTGCGCCTACCTGCGGCGCTGTTCGGCGCTCTGGTGCGCCTGCGCGGCGCGCTCTACGATCGCGGCTGGTTCCCGTCGATGGAGCTGCCGGTGCCCGTCGTGTGCGTGGGGAACCTGACGGCGGGAGGGACGGGCAAGACCCCGATGGTCGCCTGGGTCGTGCGCGAGCTCGAGGGTCATGGTCGACGCGTCGGCATCCTGTCGCGTGGTTATCGGAGTAACGGCGATGTGGACAACGACGAGGCCCTCGAGCTGGCCCGTCGCTTCCCGCTCGTCCCGCACGTGCAGGATACGGATCGAGCAGCGGGCGGCGAGCGCTTGTGCGAGCTCGGCGTCGACGTCGTCGTGATGGACGACGGGTTCCAACATCGTCGCCTCGCGCGCGATCTCGACCTCGTGCTCGTCGACGCGATGCGGCCGTGGGGATTGCCGCGCCCGGCGGATGGCGGCAGAGCCGTGCGGGCACTCCTGCCCCGCGGGTTCCTGCGTGAAGCTCCCGCCGCACTGACCCGTGCGAACGCCGTCGTTCTCACACGCGCCGACCAGGTCGAGGAGCACGACCTCGATCTCCTGCGCGCGGAAATCGCCGAGCTGGCCCCAGACCTCGCCGTCGCCGAGGCCGTTCACGCTCCCGTTCGTTGGCGAGTCGGTGACACGAACCGTGACCCTCGCGACCTCGCGGGTCGCGAAGTGGATCTCTTCAGCGGCATCGGCAATCCCGACGCATTCGAGAGCACGGTGCGCTCGCTCGGCGCCGAGGTTCGCGTGCACCGGCGCTTCCGCGACCATCATGCCTACGCGCCGGGTGATCTCGATGGGTTGGGCGAATGCGAGCGCTTCGTCGTCACTACCGCGAAGGACGCCGTGAAGTGTCCCGGAGAGAAGGTCACCGTGCTCGAGGTCGATTTCGTCGTGCGGAGCGGCGGGACCGTGCTCGAGGCCTTGCTCGCCGCATTGCCTCGAAGCGAGGGGATGCGCGCTCGCGGCGCTCTACACGCGGGGCTTCATGGCTGAGCTCTTCCCCGTCGAGTTGACGGCTCCCTTCGAAGCTGCATGGCCGGTCCCCTGGGAGCCGGTCGAGGGAATCGAGGACGGCTTCGTCGCGCACTTCTCGTTCGGCGCCGTCCGAGCCGTGGTTGCAGCCCTCGCCGTGCTGCCGCCACGCGTCGTCGACGCGCTCGTCGACGGGCTCGCGCGCGTCGCGAAACGCGTCGACCGGCGACACACGCGCGCGGCCCGGGATTTCATCGGTCGAGCGCTCGGTCCCCTGTCCGAGGCGGACCTCGAACGCCGTGTGCTCGGAGCGTGGCGGCACCTGTTCCGGATCGTGTACGAGGCCGAAGTCCTGCCTCGCGTGATGCCCCTCGACCGTGTGGGAGATCACTTCGAGGTCGAGATGTGCGCGGAGGCGCGCGCGCTCGTAGGTGCGGGAAGGGGATGCGTGGTCGTCACGCCGCATCTCGGCAACTGGGAGGCGGCGGTGACCGTGTTGTCGAGGCTCGGGTTCGGGCCGAGCTACGCCGTTGCACGACCGCCCCGCAACCGACCGATGTCGATCGCTACCCAGGAGAAGCGCGAGCGCTATGGTGCGCGCACCCTTCACCGGAACGGCGCCATGAAGAGCCTCCCGCGCATCCTCCGGGCGGGCGGTTGCGTGGTACTCCTCGCGGATCAGCGCGGCAAGGGTCGGTCGGTCGTGGCGCCCTTCTTCGGACACCCGGCCCTGTGCGAGCGCGCTGCCGGTGTGCTCCTGCGCCGCTTGTCCGCACCCGTCATGCTGGCGGCCTGCACCCTCACCGACCGCCCGTTCCACTACCGGCTGACGATCCCGCGCGTGCTCCAGCCGGAGCGCCTCGCGCGACTGTCGGCGGAAGGAATCGTGGCGACCCTCAACCGCGGCATCGAGGAACTCGTCCTCGAGCGCCCCGAGCAGTACTTCTGGCTGCACGACCGGTACCGCAAGGCGCCGGACGAAGTCCCCGAACTCGCCAGGCTCGAGGCGGAGGTTCGAACCGCGCTGGGACCGCCCGCGTCGGAGGATTTCACCTCGCGGGACGGGTTGGAGGCTGCCGAAGGAGAGCCTTCCACCTATCGTGTCGAGACCCTCGACCCGACGTCGACGGGCGAAAGCGCGAAACCGACATGATCATCGTCACCGGAGCGGCAGGCTTCGTCGGCAGCAACCTCCTGCGCGGTTTGAACCGCCGCGGAGTGAGCGACGTCCTCGTGGTCGACGACCTGGAGCTGGGCGACAAGCACCGGAGCCTGAACGCGCTCGAATTCACGGACTTCGTGGACCGGCGCGACTTCCTCGAGCGGCTGTCCTCGTTCGGCCCGAAGACGATCGACGCGATCTTCCACCAAGGCGCTTGCTCCAACACGATGGAGGGCGACGGGCGCTTCATGCTCGCGGTCAACTACGAGTACAGCAAACGCTTGCTCGAGTTCGCGCTCGAGCGGGGCATCCCGTTCCTCTACGCCTCGTCGGCGGCCGTGTACGGGAACGGCGACGACGGGTTCCGCGAGGATCCGGCCTGCGAGTATCCGCTGAACGTCTACGCGTTCTCCAAGTTCTTGTTCGACCGTTGGGTGCGCCGCGTCCTTCCCGAGGCGAAGAGTCAGGTCGTCGGATTGCGCTACTTCAACGTGTACGGACCCCAGGAGAACCACAAGGGGCGCATGGCCTCGGTGGTCTACCACTTCCACCAACAAGTGCAGTCGGGCGGCAGGATGCGGCTGTTCGAGGGGAGTGAAGGCTTCCGGCGCGACTTCATCTTCGTGGACGACGTGGTCGACGTGAATCTCTTCTTCCTCGACCATCCCCAGCAGAGCGGGATCTTCAATTGCGGGACGGGCCGAGCCGAGAGCTTCCTCGCGCTAGCGCGAGCCGTGCAGCGACGCTACGAAGGCGCGGAGATCGAAGAGATCCCGTTCCCTCCCGATCTCGCCGGCAAGTACCAGACATTCACCGAGGCGGACGTCCGCGCCCTGCGGGCGGCCGGCTACGATCGGGCGTTCACCTCCCTCGAGGAAGGCGTGGCCGCCTACACGACCCTGCTGAAGGAGTCCGGTGGTTACTACCGGAACGGCTCATGATCGATCGCGAGCTGCTCGATTCGATCGACCGTCTGGGACGGCCGCGCATCCTGATCGTCGGCGACCTGATCCTCGACCGCTACTTGACCGGGGAGGTGACGCGCATCTCGCCGGAGGCTCCGATCCCGGTCCTCGTGGCGCGGCATTCCGAGGAGCGCCTCGGTGGTGCCGGGAACGTGGCCGCGAACCTGCGCGCCATGGAATCGGACGTCGAGGTGCTGGGCGTCGTGGGGGACGACGCTTCGGGTCATCAGCTCCTGGAAATGCTCTCGGATGCCGGCATCGCGACCCACGGCTGCATTCGCGATCCGTCGCGACCGACGACCAGGAAGACGCGCATGGTGAGTGGGGTCCAGCAGATGCTGCGCGTGGACTGGGAGGATTCCTTGCCGATCTCGGACGAGCAGTGCGAAACGCTCCTGTCCGGGATCGCGGAGCGCGTGACGCGAGCGGGCGCCGTCGTGCTCTCCGACTACGGCAAGGGTGCGCTCCCCCCGCGAGTGATCCGAACCGTAATCGCCGCGTCGCGTGCGGCCGGCGTGCAGGTCCTCGTCGATCCGAAGGGTTCCGACTACTCGCGCTATCGCGGCGCCACGCTCGTGACGCCGAACCGCAAGGAGGCGGAGGAAGCGGTGGGGAGGAAGATCGCGAGTCTGGAGGAGCTGACGGACATCGCACGACAATTGATCGGCCTCGCGGATCTCGAGGCGGCGGTGATCACCCTCGGCTCGGACGGCATCTTCCATCGCAAGAAGGACGGTAGCTCGGGCCGCGTGCCGACGGTGGCGCGCCAGGTGTTCGACGTCACCGGAGCCGGTGACACCGTCATCGCGCACTTGGCGCTCGCGCTGGCCGCCGGGGAAGAACTCGTGACGGCCGTTCGCCTCGCGAATCACGCTGCGGGCATCGTCGTTGGCCGGCGCGGAGCCGCCTCGGTGACGCGCGCCGAGATGCGCGCTGCAGTGGGCGCCGAGGTGCGCGAGCCCGGCAAGGTGCTCACCTGGGACGGTGTCCCGGTCGTGGTCGACAAGTGGCGCCGCGAGGGGAAGCGCATCGTCTTCACCAACGGTTGCTTCGACATCCTGCACCGCGGACACGTCGATTACCTGCGCTTCGCGCGCTCCAAGGGCGACGTGCTGCTCGTCGGAATCAACGACGACGCGAGCGTTCGGCGCCTGAAGGGCGCGGACCGGCCCGTCAACGGAGTCCTGGACCGCATGCACGTGCTCGCCGCTCTGGAGATGGTCGACGCGGTCGTGCCCTTCGCGCAGGACACGCCCAAGGAGATCATCGAGTACGTGACGCCCAACGTGCTCGTCAAGGGCGAGGACTGGGCGAAGAAGGGCGTCGTGGGTCGGGAGTGGGTCGAGCAACACGGAGGCAAGGTGCACCTCGCGCCCCTCGTGCCCGGCCGCTCCACGACGAACATCCTGTTGCGCGCGCGGGCACTCCAAGGGGAGCCCTGACGCTCCGATCGCCTTGGCGGGGGCGACGAGCCCGGTGCCGCGCTGGTCGCGTAGACGGAGCAACCGGGCAACGCACCCGCTTCGAAAGACGCCACCGTTCCGCTACCCTCCTCTGGACTCGCGATCGCCCCAGCTCAGCTCATGCGCGTCCTTTTCGTCTACCCCAATCTGTACACGCAGATGGGGTTCAATCACGGGCTGGCCAACTTGTCGGCCTGCCTCAAGGCGCGCGGGCACGAGACCCGGCTCGTCAACCTGAACGAGAACTTGCCGCCGGTTGCGACTCCCGCGGACGTGTACGCGCTCGTGCGCGAGTGGGAGCCGGGGCTCGTGGCCTTCTCCTGCCTGTCGCAGCAGTACCGCGAGGGGCTCGCGGTTGCCCGGTTCCTGCGCGAGAGCGCGCGCCGCGACGGGGTCGCCCTGCCGCCGATCGTCGTGGGCGGGATCCATCCGACGATGGTGCCGCTCGACGTCATGCGCGACGGCGTCTGGGACCACGTGGGAGTGGGAGAGTGCGAAGAGGCGCTGGTGGAGCTCGCGGAGTCGATCGAGCGCGCCGAGCGACGCGACGACGTCCAGAACTTCCTCTCGTGGAAGGGCGGCGTTCGCCCCCCCTTCGCGGGCGTCGCGGAAGCCGACGCGGGGACGCGGATCGACGAGCTCGTCCTGCACAACCCCGTGCGCGACTTCCCCGCGCTCGAAACGCTGCCGATGCCCGATTTCGAGCTCTTCGACACCCAGCGCATCCTGGACAACAAGCACGGCTGGATGGGGTTGCTCACGAGCCGCGGCTGTCCCTACCGCTGCACGTATTGCCTGAACCACAAGATCGTCGATCGCTATCGCGCCGATCTCGAGAAGAGCGCGTCGGGCATCGGGTTCTTCCGCTTTCGCCCGCCCGCGCTGGTCGTCGAGGAGATGCGCAGCCTCGTCGAGCGCTACGAGGGGATCGGGACCTTCATCCTCGACGACGACCTGTTCACCCAGAACGTGGAGCACGCGCTCGAGATCTGCAAGGCCTACGAGGAGAGCGGAATCGGTCTGCCGCTCGTCGTGAACGCGCACGTGAAGCGCCTCGATCCGCGCGTCGCGGCGGCGCTCGCGCGGGCGGGCTGCCGCATCCTGAAGCTCGGCATCGAATCCGGCTCGCGCCGCGTGCGCTACGGCGTGCTCCAGCGGCCGATGAGCGATGACGACATCCTCTCGACGATCGCCTTCGCGGAGGGGTACGGCCTGCACACCTCGGGCTTCGTGATGATCGGGCTGCCGACGGAGACCCGCGAGGAACGCCTCGAGACCGTCGATCTGCTCGCGCGTTCGGGGATCGGACGCTTCCGAACGTCGTTGTTCTTCCCCTTCCCCGGAACGGAGGGGCATCGACTCGCGGTGGAGAAGGGTTACGTACGCGAGGAAGCCATGAGCTCTCTGACCGACTTCACGAACTCGAGTTGTCTCGACTTCGGCGATGAGGAGAACCTCTTCATCGAGAAGCTCGCCGCGTGCATGCCCTGGTTCGTGAACGCGCGGATGGCCCGCTATCGCGACGCCCCGGCGGCCGATCGCTACGCTCCGCTCGTGGAACGAGTCGTCGCCATGGATCGCGTCGAGTGGGAAGCGTTCCGCCCTGGGGTACGCGGCATCGATGCCGAGCTGTCGGCGACCGCGGTTGCAGCCGACGAGCTGCACTACGCGATCCGCTACAACGCGTTCATGGGCGTGCGTTCCGACTTCTTCCTCGCCGAGGACGGAGGTATCGAGTGGACGACCGCCGCTGCCAAGCCGGTGCCGGATCGATTGCGCGACCTAGCGCTTGCCGCGGCGGCCGACGAGGTCGCCTGAGATCGAAGGCCGCGAGGTCGGCGGGGCTTCTTCCGGCATCTCCCCACGGCATTCGAGACGGCGAAAGGGCGTTGCTCCCTCGCTATCCTGGGTCCATGGCCTTCAGCGATCAGGTGCCCGATTTCTCCGGTCTGCGCGTGGCGGTCGTGGGCGATCTGATCGCCGACCACTACGTCTACGGGCGTCCGAGCCGTCTGTCGCGCGAGGCGCCCGTGATGGTCCTGCGCCACGTAGGAGAGTCGATCGGTGCGGGTGGTGCAGGGAACGTGGCGTTGAACCTGTGGGCGCTCGGAGCACGCACGCGCATCGTGGGGGTGGTCGGCAACGACGCCAACGGGAAGAAGCTGGTCGAGGTCATCGAGGAGCGCGGACTCCGGACGACGGAGGTCCTGACCGTCGACGGGTGGACGACCCCGACCAAGACGCGCATTCTCGGTGCGGAGCCCCGCAGGACGATGCAGCAGATGCTCCGCATCGACCGTGCCTCCGAAGGAGGGTTCGGAGCGTCGGCTCACGCCGCGCTCTGCGATCGCGTGCGAAGCATGCTCGACGAGGTCGACGCCCTGTTCGTATCCGATTACGGTTACGGAGTGGTCGAGCCGGAACTGGCGGCCGTCGCCCGCGAAGCGCGCGAAAAGGGGATCGTGGTCGTGCTCGATCCGCGTGTCAGCCTCGCGCACTTCAAGGGAATCACGGCCATCACGCCCAACCTGGACGAGCTCTCGAAGGCTACGGGCAACGACCCCGACGACTTCGACGACCGGGACGAGCTTGCCAGAGCCGGAATGTCGGTGCTCCACGAGAACGAGCTCGAGTGGCTTCTCGTCACACTGGGCAACCGAGGGATGAGTCTCTTCAGCCGCGAACTTCCTCGACGTGGTGCTCACGTGGAGGCGTCAGGGTCCGACGAGGTCATCGACGTGAGCGGCGCGGGCGACACCGCCGCCGCTGCCTTCACGCTCGCCCTTGCGGCGGGCATCAGTGGGCCGGACGCCATGCGGATGGCCAACGCGGCAGCCGGCGTCGTGGTCATGGAGAACGGCACGGCCGTGTGCTCGGTCTCCAAGCTGCGTGCCGCGCTTCCCAAGGCTCCCATTCCCACGACGTCGGATTGAGCGAGATGCACGCGCAAGCGCGATCGGCTCGAGACATGCCCATCGAACGGACGGAGCTTGCTCTCCACCTCGAGCGATTGCGTGGGCAGAACCCTTCGTTGCGCGTCGTTCTCGCGAACGGTTGCTTCGAAATCCTGCATGTCGGCCATCTGCGCTACCTGCGGGACGCGCGCGGGCGTGGAGACTGCTTGGTCGTGGCGCTCAACACCGACGCGTCGATGCGCGCGTTGAAGGGCGAAGGGCGGCCGCGCGTTCCCTTCGAGGAACGTGCCGAGCTGCTCCTCGGTCTCGACTGCGTGGACTGGGTGACCGGCTTCGGGGAGCTCACTCTCGAGCGGACGCTACGCGAGCTCCGTCCTGCGGTGCACGCGAAGGGGACCGACTACACCGCGGACACGATTCCGGAACGGGGGGTGGACGCCGAGCTCGGGATCGAGATCGCGATCTGCGGCGACTCGAAGACGCACTCTTCATCCTTGCTCGGGCGATTCCTTCCGACGCCGTCCTCGGATCCCCTCTCGCGTCGATGACGTCCAGCGGCGATGGTCGCATGCAGGCGCGACCCCTGTGGCTCTTGCCCTCCGGGTTCTTGATCGCGTTCGTGTGTTCGATGTGCGGGATCGGGGGCGGGCTCTTCGCGGTGCCCCTCCTGCACCTCGGGTATCGAATGGAGTTGCGAAGGGCTGTGGCGACCTCGCTCGCGCTCGTCTTCGTGACCGCTGTCGCGGCGACGATCGCCGAGGCGCTGCACGAGCAGTCGGCCCTCGACCCGCGATTGGCCGCCTTCCTGATCCTGGGTGTCGTTTTCGGCGTGGAAGTAGGCTTTCGGGTGGGGCGGCGCCTGAACGTCCGCGCGCTCGAGCTGACTTTCTCGATCGCTGCCCTCGGGGCCGGTCTGCGAATGCTGTTCGCCGGGAAGGCGGTCCCGCGCGTGGAATGGCTCGAGGGTGGCTGGCTCTGGCTCGCCGGCGTCGCGATCGGCGCCGTGGGCGGTTTCGTCGCCCCGCTCCTCGGCATCGGCGGCGGACTCGTCTTCGTTCCCGCCCTCTTTTTCGCCGCTCCAGCGCTGGGCTTCTCGGGAGCGCGAGCCGTGAGTCTCGCCGCCGGCATCGTCGCGTCTGCCCAGTCCCTGTATCTCTATTGGCGCGCGAGAGAGGTCGAGTGGGTGCAGGCCAAGCCGCTCGCCATCGGGGCTCTTGCGGGGGCCGTCGTAGGCGTCGAGACCGTTCACCTGCCCGGCGTCGTCGATGCCGCGCGCGTGATGCTCGGATTGCTCCTGTGTTTCGTGGCTCTCCGATTCGGGTTCCGGGTAACCCCTCGCGGACGCTGAGGGTCGAGCCCGTAGCGAGCAACCAAAGCGTGGTTGCAGACCGCGAGTTCCGCGGACCGGGAGGCGTCAGGCGTACACGCCGCGGAGCTTGTCGGCCATGGCCACACGCTCGACCGCCAGCATGTTCGCCGCCATGCGCAATCGAACCCCCTGCCGTTGCTGCATATCGACGACGGCTTCCCAGGCTTCGGTCATGAAGCGGCTCAGGCGATTGGCGAACACGATGTGGAGCCAGCTCATGCCCTGGCGATTCTGAACCCACTCGAAGTAGTCGGCGACGACACCGCCGGCGTTCGCGAGGATGTCGGGCACCACCTCGATGCCTCGCTCCCCCAGAGCGCGGTCGGCTCGCGCGGTGACCGGACCGTGGGCGCCTTCGATGATGAGCTTCGCCTGGATGGACCCGGCCGTGCGAGCGGTGACGACGTTCGCCAACGCGCAGGGCGCGAGGACGTCGCACGGCATCGTCAACAGGGCCTCGTTGGAGATGCGCCTAAAGCTGCCGGGGCAGTCCGACAGCGTCCCGTGTTCGGAGCGCCACGCGAGGATCGAGGGGATGTCGAGTCCGCGCTCTTCGTAGAAGGCGCCGTGCAAATCGGAGATCCCGCACACGCGGAAGCCATCCTCGTGGAGCAGCCCGGCGAGCGACCCGCCCACGCGTCCTGCGCCCTGGACGACCACCGTCGGTGAGTCGCCGCCGATCCGGAAGTGCTGCAGTGCCAAACGGAGGATCACGCGCAATCCCTGCGCAACGGCATCCGCGTGGCCAACCGTTCCTCCCAGACCCAAGGGCTTGCCCGTGACCGCGGACGACTCGGTGTGCCGAACGTGCATGGAAACGGTGTCCATGACCCACGCCATCATTTCCTGCGACTTCCCTTCCGCGACGATCTCGGGCGTGAAGACGTCGCGGTCGGGTCCGATGCAGTCGAGCATGTTGGCCGTGTAACGGCGCACCGCGCGTTCGAGCTCGCGGCTGCTCCGGCGCCGGTCATCGATGACGATTCCACCCGCCGCGCCGCCGAAGGGAATGTTCAAGACCGCGCACTTCCACGTCATCCAGGCCGCGAGCGCGCGCAACTCGTCGACCCGCAGGTTCGGCCCGATGCACATCGGTCCGATGAACGGCCCGAGACCCTGGTTGTGCTGGACGCGGTAGCCGTCGAAGACCTCGAAACTGCCGTCGTCGAGCTTCACTGGGACGGCGACGGTCATCTCGCGGTCGGGCTTGCGGAGCAGGGCGTACTCGGCTGCCCCGATGCCGAGCCGTCGGGCGGCTTCGTCGAACTGGATCATCATCGTCGCGAACGGCGATTCCTCGTCCAGCGCCGGCGTCGAGGGAAGGTACGCGCCGATTTCGCCCGATCCCGAAGTCTTCTCGGCCATGCTCAAGCGAAGATCCCTCGGAGCCGGTAGACCTGGGCGACGCGATCGATGGCGAGCATGTAGGCCGCGATGCGCATCGAGACCCCGCGCTCCTTGGACATGTTGAACACGTCCTCGAACGACGTGGACATCGTCTGCTCCAGCCGCGAGTTCACCACATCCTCGGTCCAGAAGTAGCCCATCCGGTCCTGGACCCACTCGAAGTACGAAACGGTCACACCCCCGGCGTTAGCGAGGATGTCGGGAACGACCATGACGCCCTCGGAGTCGAGTTGCTCGCTGGCCTCCGCCGTCGTCGGTCCGTTCGCGCCTTCGATGATGAGCCGAGCCTTGATCTGGTCGACGTTCCGCGAAGTGATCTGATTCTCGGTGGCGGCGGGAATGAGGATTTCACAGGGGAGCTCGAGTTGCTCGGTGTTCTTGAGCTGCTCCGCCTCGCGATAATCCTCGAGACGCCGGTGCTCGCGCAACCACGACATGACGGCCGGCACGTCGAGCCCGTCTTCGTTGACGATCGCGCCGTACATGTCGCTCATGCTGACGATCCGATAGCCCTCGCGGTGCAGCAGCAGCGCGGCGATGCCGCCGACGTTGCCCGACCCCTGCACGACCACCCGGGCGTTGGCGCTGTCCATGCCGAGTTTCCGCATGGCTTCGCGGGTCGAGATCATCACGCCGCGTCCGGTAGCCTCGGCTCGACCGCGGCTGCCGCCCAGCGCGATCGGCTTGCCCGTGACGATGGCGGTGGTCGTCCGTCGGACGTGCATGGAGTAGGTGTCCATGATCCACGCCATCGTCTGCTCGTTCGTGTTCATGTCCGGAGCCGGGACGTCGCGGTCCGGCCCCAGGATGTCCATGATGCTCGCGGTGTAGCGGCGCGTGATGCGTTCGAGCTCGCCTTGTGAGAGCTCGCGCGGATCACAGATGACTCCACCTTTCGCACCGCCGAACGGGAGCCCGACGACCGAGCACTTCCACGTCATCCACGCGGCCAACGCGCGGACTTCGTCGAGGCTCACGTCGGGCGCGAAGCGAATGCCGCCCTTGCACGGGCCGCGGCTGAAATTGTGTTGGACGCGGTAGCCCGTGAAGACGCGCGTGGACCCGTCGTCCATGAGGACGGGGATCGCGACGGTGAGCTCGCGATCGGCCGTGCGCAGGACCTCGCGCACGCCTTGATCGAGACCGAGGTGATCGGAAGCGATGTCGAACCGCTTCGCCATCGCGAGGAACGGGTTGAGCTCGTCCTTCAGCGATTGATCCGCTACGACAGTTCCACCGGACATCGCGGGATGTGGAGGGAGGGGCCGGTCCGCCGACCAACAGAGGGGGACTGTTCGATCCGGATCTGCGATCCGGATGCAGGACGGCCGTGAGCCCTGGCGGTGCCCACGGCCGACCAACGAGGTGGACCATTCGATCCTCGGGAAGGGGGAGAGGGAACCCCCCAGGCGGGAATTCGTTAGCTCGCGCGGCTGCCCGGCGATCGAGCCGTTGACCGGCGGGGGCGGCGCCGCTTCGATGGATGGATGCAGGCGTCATCGCGCCCCGTCCGCCGGCACTCGGGCCGGACGCGCGCCTGGTTCGCGAGCGCGCCGGAGTTGCAGGGTCGCGTTCCCGCCGCGCTGGCCGAAGTCGTCTTCTCCCTGGAGCCGATCCAGCGTCTGCGGACGCTTCCGGACCGCGAGACCCTGATCGCAGACTGGCGGGGAGCGCCCTGCGTCGTGAAGCGCATGACCGGCGACTCCGCGCGCGAGCGCCTGTACGAGATGCTGCGCGGCCGGTGGCCACGGTCTCCGGGTCGCCGGGAGGGAGAGAGCCTCCGGGCGCTCGCCGCAGCCGGCTTCGAGGTCCCCGGGGTCTTGGGTTGGATCGAGGACGGCGCGCGGAGTGCGGTGCTGATGGAGCGAATACCCCACGCGGAGGACCTCGAGCAGCGACTCGAGCGCTCGAACGCCGCGGAGCGAGCGCGCGATCTGGAACGCCTGGCTCGACTCGTCGCCCGCCTACACGGCCAGGGCTTCTACCACCGCGACCTCTACCTCACGCACTTCGTGCTGCGGGAGGGTAGCGGCGCGCTCGTCATGCTCGACGCTGGTCGCGTGCGTCGGGAGCGCAAGCCGCGCTTGCGCTGGTTCGCGAAGGATCTGGCTGCCTTGTTCCATTCGCGCCCGTCGAGCGTCGACGCGCATGCGGCGCTGCGCTTCCTCGCGCGCTACCTCGAGCTCACGGGTCGCGGGCGTCCGGGTGAACTCGAGCGCTGGGCGCGTCGCATCGAGGCGAAGGCGCACAGGATCTCCTCCCACGCTCCGCGCTACACCGATCACGCGACGGCACGCCCCGAAGCGGCGGTTCGCTCTTGAAGGCGTGGCCCGAGGGCCCGGGCGGCCATCTCGTCCTGCGAGCCCCGAATTGGGTCGGCGACCTGGTCATGGCGACGCCGATCCTGCGTGCGGCGCGGCACGCCGTCGATTCGGGCGACGGCTTCGCGCGCACTACTATCCTCCTGCGAGAGAAGCTTGCGGGTCTCTTCGAGGAGGACGAGCTGGCTTCGGACCTGCGCGTGCTGCGCGCGGGCGAATCGGAGGTCCGCGTGCTACGGGAACTCGATGCCGACGCCGTGCTGCTCCTCACCAACTCCCTGGGCGCGGCGTGGCGCGCTTTCCGCGCGAGGATCGGGGTTCGCGCGGGCACGGCGCTCTCCGGTCGGCGTACGTTGCTCACGCACGCTGTCTTGCCACCGACGCGCGGCGGTCGCCGCGTCCCGGTTCCCACGGCGCACGCCATGCGCGACGTTGCGGGCCTCCTCGGGCTCGCGGTGCCGGATCTCCATCCGCGTCTCGAGTTCGGTCCCCGAGTGAGTGAACGAGCCCGCGAGCTCCTCGCGCGCGCGGGGATCGAGGCGGAGGAACCCTTCGTCTTGTGTGCTCCTGGCGCCGCCTTCGGTGCTGCGAAGCTCTGGCCGGCTTCCTATTTCTCAGCGGTCCTCGACGAACTCCACGCTCGGCGCGGGTGGCGGGCGGTGGTGACGGGAGGGCCTGGGGAAGAAGCGCTCGTCGACGAGGTCGCGCGCTCGGCGGGTTCGAACGCGGTTTCGCTGGCTCCCTTCCAGCGCGACCTCGGCACGAGCAAGGCCCTCGCCGCCTGGAGTCGTCTCGTGCTGGTGGGGGACTCGGGTCCGCGCTGGTTCGCGGCCGCCTTCGACGTGCCGTGCGTATCCGTCATGGGCCCCAATTTTCCCGAGCTGACCGCCACCTCGCTCGAGTGGTGTGAAGTCGTGCGGCTCGACGATCTCGAGTGCGCGCCGTGTCTCCGCAAGCGTTGTCCTCTCGGTCATCATCGCTGCATGCGCGAGCTCTCACCCGCACGGGTGTTGGAAGCCGCCGAGCATCTGCTCGATCGGCGCGAACTCGGGGGATGAGGATCCTTCCGACCGATCGAGTGCTCTTGCGGCTGCCCGCGTGGCTCGGCGATCTCGTCGCCGCCGAGCCCGCGGTGCGCGCACTGGCGAACTTTCTCGACGTGCGGCGCGGAGGACGGCTCACGCTGTGTGCGCCGAGCGCGCTCGCGAGCGTTCTCGAGGGCAGCACCGGCCAGGCTGTCTTCGTGGGTATGCAAGCGCACGACTGGCGTGGACACGACGTCGCAGTGCTCCTCACGGGTTCGTTCCGGAGCGCCTGGACCGCGTGGCGAGCGGGGATTCCGCGCCGGATCGGCTGGGCGCGCGACGCTCGCTCTCCCTGGCTCACCTTCGGTATTCGGCCAGCGCGGGAAGTCGGAGGGGTGCCCCGGGGGCTCGGACGGGTGGGGCGTTGGCCGCGGATCCTTCCCCGACCGTTCGGCGCGAGCGCCGCGGAACTGCTCGCCCTCCTCGGCGTTCCGGTCGTCCACACCCGCCCGCGCCTGGTCGCGTCGCCGGTTGCCCGGAAGCACGTCGACGAGCGTCTGGCGCGACTCGGGATCGGCGTCGACGAGCGCATCGTGCTCGCGAACGCCGGAGCGCGTGCGGGCTCTTCGAAGGGAGCCCCGCTCGCGCTGCTCGCCCAGGTAGTCGCGGATCTCGAGCAGAGGAGGGGAGTGCACGCCTTGTGCATCTCCGGGCCCGGTGAAGAGGAGCGCGCACGGGCGTTGGCCGCGCTCCTCGGTCGTCCTCGGTCGGCACTCGTGGAACCCGTCGTGGGCCTGCGCGAACTCGTGGCGTTGTGCGAGCGATCCGCACTCGTGCTCACGCCCGATACCGGTCCGCGTCACGTCGCCGTTGCGATGGGGACGCCCGTCGTGTGTCTGGCTGGACCGACTGACCCGCGCCACTCGGCCGACCACGGGCAGCTCACGCGAGTCGTGCGCGTGGTGGTACCCTGCGGACCCTGTCACCGCGAAGCCTGTCCGATCGCCGGTGCGAGTGCGAATCGCTGCATGTCGGAGATCGAATCGAGCCGCGTCGTGGAAGCGGCGCTCCAGCTCCTCGACCGAACCGAACGAAGCCATCCAAGATGACGAGCTCGAGCATCCTCTCCGATTTCCCCGCGGATGTACCCGATCAGCCCGAGCTCGTCGGATTCGAGCGCGAGGGCGACCTCGTCTGGCTCACGATCCAACGACCGGAGGTGATGAATTGCCTCTCGTTCCCGACGTTGAGGCGCATGCGCACGCTCCTGGAAGAGCTCCGCGGGGACCTCTCCGTCCGCTGCATCCTCTTCACGGGTGCGGGGGACAAGGCCTTTTGCGCGGGCGCGGATCTGAAGGAGCGCAGGACGATGCCCGCCGATCGCGTCCCGCACTTCGTGAAGAACATCCGACGCTTGATGGACGATGTCGAAGCCCTTCCGCAACCGACGATCGGCGTCGTCAACGGCGTCGCATTCGGGGGGGGCACGGAGCTCCTGCTCGCCTGCGACCTGCGCGTGGCGGCTTCCCACGCGATGCTCGGATTGACGGAGGTGTCCCTCGCGATCGTTCCTGGCGCAGGCGGCACGCAGCGCCTTCCGCGCCTCATCGGAAAGGCGCGGGCGAAGGATCTCATCCTGACCGCGCGTCGCATCGACGCCGGGGAGGCGGAGCGCATCGGCCTCGTGAACCGGGTCGCACCCGCCGGCAGGCTGCGCGAGGTGGCGCTCGAGGTGGCGAACGCGATCGCCGCCAACGGACCCGTTGCCGTGCGCGCGGCGAAGGACGCTGTCGACCGGGGACTGGAGCTCTCGCTCGAGGGGGGGCTCGAGCACGAGGCGCGCTGCTACGAGCGCACGCTCGGCACGCAGGATCGACTCGAGGCGCTGGCAGCCTTTGCCGAGAAGCGCAAACCGCACTTCAGGGGCCGATGACCGCGCGGGGCTCCCCGCGGGGTCCAGACAAGGATCTCCTGGGGGTAGGGGGCGCTCTCCACCAGGATTCCCGGGGACGCGTTCGTTGCCCGAGGGAGCAGACGAGGTCCGGTCGCCGTATTCTAAGCTGTTATTTAGCTATAACTTAGGCGTGTCGACGGGCGAGTCCTGCGCCGTGTGCGGTTACCGAACGACGGGGATCGGTAGTAGGCCTGAAGAAGCGTGCGCTTCCACACACCGGACTCCGCCGTCCTTCACGGGACCCCCCTGCGATGAAGTTGACCGTCGTCGAGGATGGAAACCAATCCGTCCTGGAACTCGATCGCCCGGTGGTGAGGCTCGGGCGGGCCATCGACAACGACGTGCGCCTGTCGGGCAAGCTCGTGTCCCGGCACCACTGCGAGATCGAGCTCGACGGCGAGGAGGTGTGGGTGCGCGATCTCTCCTCCGCGAATGGGACGCTCGTCAACGGGCGCCGCGTCGAGCGCTGCAGATTGACGACCACGGATGAGCTGTCGGTGGGCGGAGCCCGCATCAAAGTTGCCGACGATGTGAGCGGGGAGGGCGCGAAGACGCTACCCGCGATGCGCTTCGGCGCCGTGGGTCTCGCGACGTGCGACGGGGACGAGTTGGCCCCGAGCGGGAACCTCCACGTGTTCGCGCGAATCACCCATGCTCTGCTTCGCGAGACGGACGAAACGCGTCTCTTGCGGCAGATCGTGGACTCCGCCGTGGCGATCGCGGGCGCCGAGCGCGGATTCCTCCTGCTGCTTCCGGCCCAAGTCGGGCGCAACGTACCGGCTGCGAATCTAGCGCAGCTCGCCGTTCGAGTCGCGCGCAGCTTCGAGCAGGCCGACATCCCCGTTCCCGCTTCGCGACTCTCGATGGGTATCGCCGGACGGGTTCTTGCCGAAGGAAGGCCGATCCTCACGGTCGATGCGGGTCGCGACGAGCGTTTTCGGGACATGGCGAGCGTCGAGGACCTGCGCCTCCGATCCGTATTGAGCGTTCCGGTCATGATCGAGAACCGGGTAGAGGGAGTTCTCTATCTCGACAACAGGCTCCAGGAGGGTGCGTTCAGCGAGAACGAGCTCGATCTGCTCGAGCTCTTCGGCGGCCAGGCCGCCCTTGCGATTCGACAGGCGCGTCAGCTCGCGGAGATGCGGCTGCAGAACGAACGCCTGGCTCACTCGCGCGCTCAGATCGAGGCCTTCAACGACCAACTCGGTCGAAAGATGCGCGATCGGGACACCGAGTTGGCAGTCGTACGCACCGAGCTCGAGCGCGAGCGCGGACGCTACGACTACACGGCGATCGTGGGCGCGAGCGATGGAATGCGCAACGTCTTCCAACAGCTCGATCGGATCATCGGTTGCGAGCTTCCTGTTCTCATCCAGGGGGAGAGCGGAACGGGCAAGGAGCTCATCGCGCGCGCCATTCACTACAACGGGATCCGAAGCGACAAACCGTTCATCGGTCTCAATTGCGCTGCTCTGCCGGACTCGCTCCTCGAGTCCGAGCTCTTCGGGCACACGCGCGGCGCCTTCACCGGCGCCGACCGCGCCAAGAAGGGACTCATCGAGCAAGCTCATGGTGGAACCATGTTCCTCGACGAAGTCGGGGACATGAGCCCTGAGATGCAGAAGAAGCTCCTGCGCGTCCTGCAGGAGGGCGAGGTGCGCCCTTTGGGGTCCGACCGGCGCGTGGCGGTGGACATCCGCTTGATCGCCGCCAGCCAGCAAGATCTGGAGAAACTGGTGGCCGAAGGCGAGTTTCGCGAGGACCTCTTCTACCGGATCAAGGTGATGTCGATCGATCTGCCGCCCCTTCGCGAGCGCCGCGATGACGTTCCGCTCCTCGCCGAGTCGATGCTCGCACGCGCTGCTCGCGAGACGGGTCGGGAGCCGCCCTTGATGCCGCACGAGGTACAAGCCGCCCTGATCTCGCACGATTGGCCCGGGAACGTGCGGGAGCTGGAGAACGAGATGCGCAGACTCGTCGTGGTCGCCGAGGAGGTGGTTACGTTGGACCTCTTGTCGCCGAGCCTTCGACGTGGTCCTTCCGAAGAGGGGAAGGGCCGCGTCGCGCATCTCGTTCCCACGGTCGACGGGGACCTGCGGGCTGCGGTTGCGCGCTTCGAGTGCGATGCGATCCAATCCGCCTTGACGCGATCGGGGGGGAACAAGAGTCGCGCTGCGGCGGAACTCGGCATCAGCCGCTTCGCCCTTCAGCGCAAGCTCGACAAGTACGGACTCGCCAAGGACGAGGATGGGGACGAAGTCGCCGCCGAGGATTCCTTTGGCTGACGATGCAGGAGCCGCGCGGCAGCCCGCAGGTTCGCACAGACCACGGATCGTGCGCGGCAGCCCCGAGATTCCGGGCTATCGCATCGTCGGTTTGATCGCCCAAGGCGCGACCGGCACCGTTTATCGAGCTCGCCAGCTGGCCGTCGATCGAGAGGTTGCCCTCAAGGTCCTGCACCCGGAGGTGGGAGAGAAGAAGCGGCTGGTGCGGAGGCTGCAGCGCGAAGCGCGCACGACCGCTCGGCTCGCTCACCCTCACATCGTGTCGGCGATCGACATGGGGGAAGTGGACGGCCTGTGGTGGTTCGCCATGGAGCTCGTCGACGGCCCCTCGCTGGCGTTGAAGTTGCGCCAGGCGGGGAGCCTCCCCGAGCGAGAAGCGCTGCGACTCTTCATCCCCCTGTGCGAAGCCCTCGTGCACATGTGGGAGCACCGTGTCGTCCACCGCGACATCAAGCCCGCGAACATCCTCATCGACGACACGGGCGGAGCTCGTCTCGCCGACCTCGGGCTCGCGTTCATGGAGGGCGATCCGGTCCTGACGGCTCAGGGCGGAACGCTCGGAACTCCTCACTACATCAGTCCCGAGCAGGCGTGCGACCCATCGTCCGTCGACTTCCGCGCGGATATCTGGTCCTTCGGGGCCACGCTCTTCCACGTGGTTTGCGGTGTTCCACCCTTCGGTGGGGGCAGCCTGGCGGAGATCCTCGCCGGGGTGTTGCACTCGCGCGTTCCCGATCCGCATGCATTGAATCCGGCGCTCTCACGGGGAATGACGTTGGTCTTGCGCAAGTGTCTCTCGCGCGATCTCGGACTGCGCTATGCAAGCCCTCGGGAGCTCCTCTGGGACCTGGAGAGGATCCGTGAGC
Source organism: uncultured Planctomycetaceae bacterium (assembly GCA_964413535.1). Classification (GTDB taxonomy): domain Bacteria; phylum Planctomycetota; class UBA1135; order UBA1135; genus CAYPTB01. Next base: position 309,854 of record CAYPTB010000032.1, read on the forward strand.
GAAGAGCTCCGAGAATCGATGCGCGAGCCCTCGAGCCGGTTCATCGCGACCCGAGGCCCATGCACGTCCTCATGGCAGTTGCCGGCGTGGTGGGTCTTCTCGTGCTCGTAGGGATGTTGTTGTGGTTGCGCAGGGACCGAGAGGGATCGGGCCGTTCCTCCGGAGCGCCGACGCTCGAGCTCGAGGAGGGAATCCAACATCTCTACCAGGCTGCCCGCCAGGATCCGAAGCTCCTCGCCACCGCGATCGAAGACCTCGCAGGATACGCACTGACTGCGCCCACGGATTTTCGGCTCGTTCTGCAAGACATGGCCTCCAAGCTCGAGGCCGACCTGCGCCGAGAGCTGCGCGCTCTACACAGCGAACACGAGGCGCGAGTCTCGTCCATGGTCGCCGCTCGCGATTTTACGGGAGCGAATGCCGCGCTTGGAGCGTCGATCGAGTCGAAGCTGCGCGAGCGCACTGGCTTCACGAGCACCTCGTTGCCCGAACAGACGGGTAGGGCCCATCGGGATTGGCTCGGCGAGCTTCGGAAGGGCGTCGAGCAGGCAGCGCGCGCGGATGTCGACGGACTGAGGAGAGCCGCGGAGGACCGACTCGAGCAGTTCGTCCTGCCCGACGTGGACAGGCTCGTCGCCAACCGCAGGTGGAGCTCCGCCATGGAGCGGATCTCGATGGATCCGGTCCAACTCGTGGAGGAATCCGGCCTGAGCTCGCAGGGTGTTCCACGCGAGCTCCTCGAGGATGCCCTTGCCTCCGTTGGCTCGAGAATGAGCGTGCGACGCGATGCGATCATCGATTCGTGGACAGGGGTAGACGCCGAACTCGCTCGGTGGGTGGAGCGACGGGCCGAGACCCTCGCAGAAGAGCTGAACACCCGAAGGCTCGTACACGGAGCAGCGTTCGAACTCGAGCAAGCCTTCGCACGCAAGCTCGAGGACGAACTGATCGCGCGCGAAGAAATCCTGGCCCCCGAACGTGCCGCAGTGTCGAGGGAGCTCGGTCGCCGTGGCGCAGAACTCTCGGAGATCGAGGATGCGTTGCTGGCGGCTGACATGGAGAAGCGCTTCGAGCTCCTCTCCGACGTGTTCGGTCCGCTTTATAAGCAACGCGACTACGCGACGCTGCTCGCGGTCTGGAGGGATCTTCGCGACGAGGTCGAGTCGCTTCCAGGCGAGCCCCAGCGTCCGTGGCGAGAGCGAATGGAACGCCGTCTTGCCATCGTCATCCGCGAGGCGGATCTCCTGGACGACTTGCTCGCGCGAGCCGCGACTCGAGTCGAGGAACTCGCCGGATCCGAACTCGAGTTCCACTTCGGGAACATACGCATACGGGGTGTCGTCGAGCTTTCTGCGGCGCCTTCGCAGGCGTCCTTCAGAATCCGTTCACGCGGAACCATCCACGACGTCGTCTTGCGCGAGATCGCGTCGCGCGATCTCCTGGAACTCGCAGGTATCGGCGATGGAACTCGAGACCTTCCGATCGACCGGTTGCAGCGGGCGCTGCTCCATTTCCACGACGGCAACCCGCACTCTGCGCTCGCCGCGCTGCGCTCCGGTCCCGTTCCCGACGATGGCGAGGATGCGCTGTTGTCCGCAGATCTCAAGGACCGGGCCCTTGGCGCCCTCGAAGTGCAGCGTGAAGTCCAGAAGGATCGCTTGGTGATGGCACGGGAGCTGTTCGAGGTCGTCGACTCTCCCCGCCAAGGCACGTACCAGATCTCCGCGGTGGAGCGATTACTCGACGAATTCAGCGACCTCGCCATCGTGCGGGATCGCATGAAGGAGTTGCGCGAACGTCGGGACCTCCTGCTGGCACCTCGCCCACGACCGAGGGAGTCGGACTATCTCGAGGCCTTTGGTCCTACCGCAGTCGAAATGCATGGCGAGCGCGTGAGATTGGTCTTCGACTTCGCGGGAGATGGGGGCGGTGGCGTGTGGGAGCGCGGGAGCTGGACGAACGATGGGGAAGGGTGGCTGCCGGTCGTCGGAGAAGAGCCTGGAGGCTCGCGAACGATTCAAGGTGGTCCGCGCCTCGCGCTGCGAAGACGCTCGGCCGAACTCGATCCGAAGGACGAGTTGGCCCTGCGGATCCAGTTCGATACCCCGTCGCCTTTGGGCCTCATCGTGATTTCCGCAGCAGGATTCCACGTCTCCATGGCCGGGCCCGCAAGTCCAGGGGAGGGAACACGCGGTTGGCTCGCTACCAGCGGCACGTTGCCCGAGCATCTGGAACTCCAGCGAAAGGGCCGGGGAAGCCGCGCTCGAGAGCTGTTCGCCCGGGACATCCACACGATCGAAGTCGTGTTGCGGCGGCGATCCGGACGAGCCTCGGTCTCGATCGACGGCTCTCCCAGCGAAGTCATGATCGTGAAACCGCCGCGCGAATCGTCGCCGCTCTCCGTTGTCGAGATCCGAGCGACGGGAGGGCTTCGTCTTCTACGCGCGGAAGTCGAGGGAGACGTTCCGTAGCTCCATCCGGATCAAGAGCGCCCCTCTTCCGCAGCCAATCGGTCGAGAATGCGGAGGGCGCGGTCGAGACACGTCGAGTCCAGGAGGTCTCCGGCTGCTCCCAAGGCGCTACGCAGGTCAGCGGCAGTCGCTCCGCACCGAATGGCACCACGGGAGTGGCTGATGAGTTGCCGATCCTGACCCAGTGCGGCAAGGGCGGCAACCGCCAGGATCTCGCGGCGGGCCGGCTCCAGACCGCCTCGAGCCAGGACGCGGCCATAGGCGTGTTCTTCGATCCACCTGGCGAAGTCCGCGTGATGGGATTCGAGGGTGAGACGAACGGACTCGGATCGATCGGCATAGATCCGCTCGAAGAGCGCTCGACCCGAAGCGCCGTCCCTGACAGGGAGCTCGAACTCGAGGGGCTCGGGCACTCCGAGGCCGCCGGCTTCTTCGAGAACGCCGTAGGCCTCGATCAACCGCGGAAAGCCTGCGAACAGGTGCGTTTGCAGGACGGCCTCCCTCCAGGCGCGGTCTGGTTCGCCCGGACCCGCTCCAGCGCGTACCTCCCGAACGACGTCCCAGCGTCCTTGGACGATGGCGACCACCAGCCTCGACAGGCGGCGGTTGGTTGCGCTGATCTCCATGGGGCGATTCTAGGACCCATCGATCCGGGCGCCGTTGGGTTTGGTAGGGCGGGCGACCCCACCCTGAGCCTCCATGTCCGGGTCGAGTATCATCACCCCGACGGGCTCCGGGCAGGAGGTCGGTAGGGACCGGTCTTCGGCGTGATCCGAGCCCTGCGCAACCGCCTTGAGTGCTTGTTGACAGGTACTTATGCTGCTCGCAGGGATCGACCGCGTCCCAGGTCCAGCATGGTCTCGACGCGACCGTAGACCCCGCCAACCGATCGCACCCCAGCACCTCTTCTCTCGTCCGCGCGACTCATCCCATGAAGCAGTTCTTGATCGTCCTTCTTGCCACGGCCGCTGTCTTCGTTGGTTGGAGAGTCTACAGCGGGCCTTCGAGCGCCCCTGACTCGAAGTCGAGCCGCCGCGAACTGGCGCCGACCCGGCCACCGAAGGATCAGCGTCCGAAGACGGGCGGCCGGACGCCAAGAGGCAAGGCCTCCGAAGGCGTCAAAGTCGAAGTGTTCGACCCCGATACGGCTGATCAGAGCCAGAAGTTGTTGGAGGAGCGGCTGGCGGAGGAAGGCTCTTGGACTCAGTTCGTCCAGGAGGCCGATACGGTCAGGCTCGAGGATGCATGGCACTTCGACTTCGGAAACGTCGACTACGACGCTCCGGTCCTGACTGTGGTCGAGAGTCCAAGTGGTGTCCGAGTAGAGGTCACCCAAAACGATTGGCGACGCTACTTGTGCCTCACCCTGGCCTCGTCCCTCGTTCGTACAGAACTCCTTGCGAAGCGCGGGCGAGTCGTGGCCGAATCGTTCGGAGAGACCTACGGATTCAGCGACGATGAATGGGCCTTGTTGGAGAATGCGCTCGCCAAGTCCAAGGGGAGGACGGTCGACGAATATCGATTCGAGGCTGGTCAAACTTATGGCCTTCCCGAAGAAGCGGCAATGCTCGTGAAGCGCCACTCAATGGAGGGGATCATGGCGCACCTGCCGCGTGTGAGCGATGCCAGTCAGTTGCCGCAATTCACCCGCAAGATCATCGAAGATCCTGAGGATCGACCCGTTCTGATGACCGTTGCGGCAGGTATTCGCGAGGGTCGGAAGAACATACACGATCCGGATGAAGCTGCGGCGCTCGCCGGAATGATCGAGACCGGTTTCGTCATGTTCACTCGATCCATGCCGGACTATGAATTCCAGACCACCTGGTCCTTCTTGGACGGTGAGATGCCGTCGAATGGCGTTGCCGCATGCGTCCTGGGAGAGATCCAGACGGAGGAACTGCAGCCGCCGTGGCTCCAGCCGGGCGAGATCGCCTATGTGACCGTGGATGAAGTCTGGCCGCATGTGCCCGATCTCTCGGACGATCAGCGGGGGGTTACGAGCGATCAGAGAGAGGGACTGCTGCGGGAGCTCATTTGGTTCATGGTCTTACGGGGTGAGTTGGAGCAATTAGGTCATCTGAACACTCCCGAGGAGACTTGGTCGATCTACGCCGATGAATACACACGGCGTAACAGGGGAATTTTGAACCTCTCCGCTCACAGCTCTGCCGTCGCGCGATTCCCGAGCACGTATCACTATCGGGCTTTCTCTGGCGTCTTCTGGTCCTTCAAGGAGCACCAAGAGAAGGGATGGGACGCGGAAGAGAATCTACGTGCCTTCTACGACAGGAATAGGGTCTTCATCGAAGCTTGGACGCAGGCTGTGGAGGTGATCCTGTTTCCTGCGATGAAATTCGAGGATGGACTCGACCTTGACTGGGAGGAGGCTCATCGAATTGCCGAAGAATCTCGGGCACGGGTACTTGCCGGCGAGGAGGACTTCACGGAAATGCGAAATCGGCTACACTCGGAGCTACGGGAACGCCTAATCAAGTTGGGGCTCCACGAAGTCGCACAAAAATTCGATGAAGCATTCCAGAACGGAATGTTGGCCGGGAGAATGTCGGTCATCGAGCGAAGTCTCTCCGAAAGCCCGTTCGAGTTCATGATCGATACGGCGAGTGTCACACGCAATGCGGTCGCCCGGTTGGATCCAGGCGAGATCAGCCCCGTTTGGCGAGTGCCCAACGGCTACGCCATTCTGCGAGTTCACGGTGTAACGGCTGCGGACCTGGAAGGAACTTTCGAAGACAACAAGGGCGAAACCAGGAACGAGTACAGTCGTGCGCACTTCCGCAAGTGGGCAAACGACATCCTCAGGAATTCGAAGCTCTCGAATTGAGTCCATGCAGTAGGCTTGCTGGTGCGCGTGCGAGGGAATTCCCCATGCGGATGGGAAGGCCGACCGAAAGTGTTGGTATTGGATCAACGGACTTGGGCAGGAGAGCGACCACCGTCGATCCCATTTCGAACCGAGCGAACTCGTCGCCCTGTCTGAATCGCAGAGCGTTCGACAGGGACCCTTGGTAGGGGACCCCGACGATTCGAATCCGCCCGACATTGAGGGCCCCCACGAGGACCAGGAAGAGAGGCCCGAATCGAGTCTCGAGGTGTAGGACTGCCCGCTCGTTGCCAGCCAGAACCCCAGGACGACCCGCCAAGACCCTGGGACGAACCGAGTAGCGTGTGCCGTCTATCCACTTCACACCGACCAGGTCGGCATCAGTTGGTGCATGGATGCGGTGATAGTCTCGTGGCGCCAAGTAGAGCGTGATGGCCAAGCCTCCCTCGAGGTCGATTTCGCTTCCCATGCCTGCCAGCATGTCGCGCACGGCATAGGAACGCCCCTTGGCTTGGAGGATTTGCCCGTCGGCGACTGCATCGAGCGCTTGAAGAACTCCGTCGACTGGAGCGGCAATCAGGCCAGGATCGTCGGGAAACCTCCTTTCACCGGCAGACAGCCGGCGCACGAAGAACGCTCCCAGCGAACAATGGGCTTCGATGGGGAGCAGAACCGCAGACAAGTCGCTTCCAGTAGTGGCCGCCCATGCCCTGAAGACGGCAGAGCGCAGGCCTCGAGGTACTCGCAGATCCGCCAGATTTCCCAGGGCCCGCGACATGGCGACCCGAAAGGGTGTACGGGCTTCTTTGATATTTAGGATCTTCGGCGAGGCCTGGTTGCTCGTAGTCGTCATCGCTACAGGTGCGAGGTGATGAGGAGAACGCGAGCGCGCCGAGTCGTCATCCGCTTCCGCACGCAGACAGACTCGAGCCCACTCAGCATGCATTGGACCCGAGATACCCAGGTGCAAGACGGAGGACGCGGGGTGCTACAAGCGCATCTTGCTGGAATCGGAGGCGATCGAGGGGCTGGTGCCCGTCTTTCTCGACGGCAAGGAGTGCCTCGGTGTTCGTGATCGACGTGATCCATTGCGACGTCCACGGCCATCTTGAAGAGCGCTGCTTCCGACGTCTACTCCTACCGCTCTTGCGATTCTCCCGCTGTGCAGCGTCGCGCGGGTGAGCTCTTGCTTTGCGCTCGACTGCGAAGTTCGGGGAACCCCACGTGGCCGGGAGCCTGTGGAGTTCGAGCCCAGCGCGGCGCTCCCAGGGCAGCGCTGGGTTCATGGGGGAGCGACCACAGGAATCGTGTCGAATACTCGCCTCGCAACGGTCGTCGCGATCGACCTGCGTTCTCTGCCCCGCGCGCATCTGATGATCGCTCGTGAGGTTTGGGCGTCGGAGGCTGGCGTCTCGTCGACGGTCGGGGCGGTGCGCGACGACTCGAAATCGATCGGCGAGAGGCAAGCGAACATCGGCACGCTGGCGTTTGCAGCGGACCTAGATGAATTCGAGGGACGCTTGCCCTGGCCGCGAGCGCGTTCGGTAGTGCTCGCGCACACGTTGGGGAGCTGCTCGAGCCTGCATTGGAAGCGGGACTGCGTACTCTGCCGCCTATGCGATTCTCGAGCAGAAACCGGCTCGACGAAAAAGCCCGGCCCGGTCACGAGGACCGGGCCGGGCTCCTAAGTTGTCTCGTCTCCGAGGCCTACTGGAACGAGATGCGCAGCGAGTTCGCGACTTCGTTGACGGCGAGAGTCGGCGAGCCGCCCGTGCAGTTGTCGAAGGCAATGCTCTGCCCGGCGATGTTCAAACCGGCACCGGCGAGCGAGGCGTCGGGGAAACCGACGAAGATTTGAGTCCCACCGGGGGCGGGCTTGAGGTCCGCTTGGCCAGAGGTCTCGGGTTCCCACATCCCCTGGAAGAGGGAGGAGAAGAAGGGGAAGATGTTTCCACCGTAGTCCAGGGGACCATCGGCGAAGAAATCGTCCGACGGGCTGAACCGGGTCGAGAAGGTCATGAAGGAGTCAGACAGGAGGGCGGTGAAGAGCGGGTCTCCCGTGATGAATCCCAGCGGAACGGTCTGAACCCCTTGCTTCACGTTCGCCGACAAGCCGAACGCGTGAGCCGGCTGACCCTGGGTGTGCTCGTCTCCCGCAGGTCCAGCCGGCGGCTTGGCAAGATATCCCCACGAACCCGGAACTTGCGGGTGCTTGACGGTCGTGGAGAAGAGCCCTGTCGGCAGGTGGATCGTGTAGAGGAAGAGTTCCATGGCGTTGAACTTGCACGCCCTGCTCGTGAGCGTAGGTCCACCGGCCGTAATCTTGCCGCCGAACCCGATACTCGTATCGAGAGCGGAGGGGTTGGCGAAGTACGCGCCCAACGGGGTGCCGGTGAAAGTCGGACCCGTGGTCGGAGTCACGTAGTTGCCGACCTTCGCATAGATGTTGAACACCGCTTCGGCGCCCGTCTCGTGGTCGATCGCGATGATGTCGATCTTGGAGAGGGGAGCGCTCGTGATGCGCCAGTCCGGACCACCGGAGCCCGTGAAGAGCATGAAGTTCGCGCCGAGAGCGGCGAAGTTGCTGCCGTCCATGCCTTCCATCCGAGCGGTCTGAACGCCGGGGAGGGTCGTGAAGGGCGTGGCCATACCCCAGAATCCGAGGGTGTTGGCGGTACCGGCGGGACCATTGGGACGCGGGGTGTGGCCGGCGCCCTTGGCGGTGATGCTGGGTCGCATGCCCAGGGGAGTCTTCTCGAAGTTGTGGTGGGCCCACAACTTCGGAGTGGCGAATGCAAGCTGGCCAGCGAATTCCATGCGGCCGTTGCGGAAGGACGGCGTCGTGGGCTGCTGGTTGGCGGGGAAGAGGAGGCCAGGAGGCGCGGTTCCAGTGATGAAACCACCCGCGACGGCGAAGATCCGCGAGCCGGAGACCCGGTTGGTGGATCCGGCATCGTTCGGGACGGCTCCACCGCCGAACAGGTCGAGACCCATGTTGCCGTTGCCGTTCGTCACGCCTCCCGTTCCGATGTATCCGAGACCGGAGCTCGGTCCCGTCGGAACGAGCAGCGGAGTGATGCCTGTGAACTCGCTGGTGGAGGCTAGGTAGTACTGAATGTTGGCCGTGTTGCCCGCGTTGATCGGCGCCTGCACCTCGAAGATCACGTTCGCGAGGAGCGGAGACACGGGGCCCGCCATGGTCGGGCCACCCGTACCGATGTTCATGGACGGGGCACCGCCGCCCGTGGAGAGTCCCACGGGAATTCCCGGATCCAGGCTGTTGTCACCGATGGTGTTCGGGATGAGAGCCGGAGTGGGGCCCCAGGCAAAGGTCAGCTCCCAAATGGCCGGGAAGGGCGCAGCGGCGGCGGCGATGACGCCGGGGATGATGGCCGCGGCGACCCTGTGACCGCCGGACTCGCCGCTGTGGGGAGTGAGGGCGCCGCCACTGACGAACTGCCCGTGGAAGATGGGACCGAAGCAGGTGTCCGCACCTCGCGCGCTCGACGTGTGGGCCTGGACCGACATGAGGCCGATCTTCAGGTTTTGGCCGGGAGCGAAGGCCTGGCTCCAGCGGAAGTAGGTGTTCTCCGTCGTGCTGCCACCCGGAGCTCCTGTGTCACCATCGAAAGGACCAGGGGTCGAGCCGATCACGGTGGGAGAGGTTCCCGACCAGTTTCGACCACCCTGCGTCACATCGATCCCGTAGCAGATACGGATCGAGTCACCCGGGCCGCCGAAGTTCGGCGTTCCGATGTTGAAGAACGTCCACATGAAGGGACCGCTCCACAGCCAGTCCAGCCCCGCCGACGTGTTCGAATGCCAGTAGAAGTCGTAGTCGAAGGGTTCGCCCAGCGCGGCCGCGTTCGCGTTGTTGGGATCGATCTCGAGATTGAACAGGGCGAACCCCGTCCCAGGTTGCGGCGAGCCGTACCCGCTGGGTGGTCTCGTAAACGTGATCTGGGCGGTCGCGACTCCCGCGAAAGCCACAGTGGCGGACCCGACCGCCAGTAACCGGATGAAGCGTTTCATTCCCGAAGAACCTCCTGAAGGTTTGGCCACGTGTCGTCCGGGGCGGAGGGGGTGAGTCGGTTGCCCGGCTCGCGATCTTGGCCGGTAGATCCCCGGCCCCCGATCCTGGACTGTCCTTTGAACTCTCGCTGAATCCCCAAGCCCCGCGGTGCCTTGCATTCGGCGGTGCCTGGGGACGGGGACCTGATCCTCACCCACCGTCCCCTGTCGCCCAGGCGGTCCAGCTAGGGGACGGCGCGGAGGACAAGAGAGCGGCAGTCCCCAGCGAACGGGACCGCCGTCGGCAGCCGAAAAGTCAGGATCCGAAGATCGGACGTGCTCAGTCTATCCCCGGTTCCGCGGACCGGTCAAGGGACGCGGCCTCCAAACAG
>CAYPTB010000033.1:0-60841 GCA_964413535.1 uncultured Planctomycetaceae bacterium
GACCCGAATCCGTTGTCGTTGGTCGCGGCTCCGTACCTGCATGCGAGACTCCCGTGCATGGCGGCGCGCGGCACGGTGGTCCTCTTCGAGCTGGACCTGGCGGACGTCGAACGCGGCGTGTACGCGGAGCTCAGCTTGCGCGTGGCGCAGCATCCGTCCGAGGACGAAGCCTTCCTCGTCGCGCGCATCCTGGCGCGCGCGCTGCGGCACGCGCCGAGGATCGAGTTCTCGGCCGGGGTGAGCGCGGGCGACGAGCCGGCGCTGCGCATCGAGGACCCCGACGGGTCGCTCGCGACGTGGATCGAGATCGGCGTTCCCTCCGAGCAGGGACTGCGGCGGGCCTGCCATCGCGCGCGCGAGGTGTTGGTGGTGACCTACCGCGCGCGTTCCGCCCCGCTCGTGCGGCCGGCGGGGGCGCTGGGCGAGCGCGTGCGCGTGCTGGCGCTCGACCCCGCGTTCGTCGACGCGCTCGCGGCGCGCGTGGAGCGCCGCAATCGCTGGTCGGTGCTCCGCAACGACGGCGAGCTCGCGGTCGTCGTGGGGAGCGAGCGCTTCGCCTGCGCGCTCGCGGAGTGAGACCGACGGCGGCGGGCGCTATCTTCTCCCCCCATGAGCCCCATGATCTGGATCGCCGTCCCGCTCCTGGGCGGCGTCATCGGCTACGTCACGAACTACCTGGCCGTGCGGATGATCTTTCGGCCGATCCGGCCCGTGAACGTCCTCGGGTTCCGGGTCCAGGGCGTCATCGGGCGCCGTCAGGCCGAGCTGGCCGCGAGCATCGGACGCGTCGTGGGAGAACACCTCATCGGCCACGACGACATCGTGCGCGGGCTGCAGAAGGTGGATCTCGAGGGGTTGATCCGCGGCGCGCTGGATCGAACGCTCGAGCGCAAGCGGGATCAGCTCAAGTCGATTCCGCTGCTCGGGGGCTTCCTCACGCCGCAGCGCATCGCGGACCTGCGCGACTCGATCGCGGCCAGCATCGCGAAGGACCGCGAGGCGCTCTACGAGAAGCTCGAGGAGGCGCTCGAGCAGGGGCTCGACGTCCGCGCGATCGTGCAGGACAAGGTCGCGTCGTTCCCGGTCGAGCGCGTGGAGGAGCTCGTGCTGGCGGTGGCGTCGCGCGAGCTGCGCACGATCGAGGTGCTCGGGGGCGTGCTCGGGGTCGCGATCGGGTTCGCTCAGGTGCTCGCGATGGTCACCCTCGGGTAGGGGGAGGTCGGGGCGATCCGGGACCGCCGGCTCCCGGCCGACTACGCCCTTTTGAGGCTGGCCTCGCAGCACCCAGGACGTAGTAATGGGGCACCCGGGGCGAGCTCGAACGGAGGTCGCCCGAAGGAACGAGCGAAGGCGCGACCATGAAGATCGAGCACATCCTGTTCACCACCGACCTGTCCGCGGAGTCCATGCAGCCGGCCGGGTCGGTGACCGAACTCGCCCGAGAGCGCAAGGCGCGCATCACCCTGCTGCACGTGGTCGAGGAGCTCCTGGTGCCGCCGCACGGCATCCTGGCTCCGCCGATCACCCACGTGAGCGACGAGGCGCGCATGACGGACGCCCGCAGGGGTCTCGACGAGGCGCGTTCGGCCTTCGGAGCCGGAGTCGAGATCACGACCGACGTCATCGCTTCCGACCGGGTGGCCAAGGGCGTGGCCGAGTACGTGCGCGAGAAGAAGGTGGACCTCATCTGCCTCTCGACGCACGGTCGGACCGGCTTCCGGCATCTGGCGCTCGGCAGCGTGGCCGAGTCGATCCTGCGCAACGCGAAGGTGCCCGTCCTCGTCTTCCCGCAGGCGTAGGTGCCTACGCGAGCAGGCCCTCGCGGATCGCCAGGCACGCGAGCTCGGCGGCCGAGTGGCAGTCGAGCTTGCGTTGCAGGTTCTCGCGGTGCTTCTTGGCCGTTCCGAGGCTCATGTCGAGCGCGTGCGCGACTTCCTTGTTGGCTTTCCCGAGTGCGAGGAGCTGGAAGACTTCGCGTTCGCGCGGAGTGAGCGACTCGAGCCGACCCATAGCGGGCTCGTCGCTCCGCGCGCCGACGCGGTAGCGCGACACGAGGCCCGCGGCCACCTTGGGTGAAACGTAGGGATCCCCGCGGTGAACGGCCTCGATCGCGAGGAACAGCTCTTCCGGACTCGAGTCCTTCGAGAGGTAGCCCTCCGCTCCCGCGCGCAGCGCCTGGTCGACGAAGGTCTCGCCCTGATGGTGGGTGACCATCACGATCTTCGCGCGCGGCGCGACCTTGCGAATCAGCGGGATCGCGTCGATGCCGGACAGACCCGGCATCGTGATGTCGAGCAGGACGATGTCCGGGATCAGTCGCTCGATCTCTTCGATCGCCGCTCGCGCATCGCCGTTGTCGCCGACCACCTCGAACGGACCCTTGGCCTGGAGCAGGCTCCGGAAGGCCGCACGGATCATCGTCTGGTCGTCGATGAGGTAGACGTGGATCTTGGTCCGGGACATGGCGTGAGTGGATTCCTTCATGGCAAGGGCGAGTCTACCCCTCGTCCGGAGCACGCGCAGGCTCGCGGCGCTCCCCTACGAACTTGTTCCGATGCGACTACGGCGGTGGGTGTAGACGCCTGCGCGTCTCAGCCCTGCACGGATGGCAGGCGGATCACGAAGGTCGCACCGCCGAACTCGCTCGTTCCGGCGGAGATCGTCCCGCCGTGCTGCTCGACGATCTTGCGGCACAGGGCGAGACCGATCCCCGTTCCGGAGGCCTTCGTCGTGACGAAGGGCTCGAACATCCGGTTGCGGACGTCTGCGGGAAGGCCGGACCCGTCGTCGTCGATCGCGAGCTCGACCTGGTGGTTCTCCGCGGGATGGGCGCGCAGCGCGATGGTCCGTGCGCCTGCCTCGATCGAGTTCCTGACGAGGTTGAGGAGCACCTCGTGCAGGAGCTCGGGGTCGGTGAGCATCGCCGGAGTGCTCGGGCTCGCGTCCGTCACGAGTTCGACTCCGCCTGCCGTGAGCTCGGCGGCCAGGAGCGCGCGGATCTCGGCGAAGGACTCCGCGGGCGTCACGGCCTCCGGGTGGAGGTCCAGGGGCTTCGCGAAGGAGAGCGTGCGGCGGATCAGGTGCTCGAGCCTCTGCATCCGCTCGACGAGCTCCCTCAAGATCACCTGCTCGTCCTCGCCGAGCTCTTTCGCGACGGCTCGCAGTGCGGCGTTGACGGCCGTGATCGGATTCTTGATCTCGTGCGCGAGCACCGATGCCGACTCACCGATGCTCGCGAGGGCGCGCAACATCGACGTCTCGCGCTCCTGGGCGCGCTTGAGGTCGGTCAGGTCGCGTCCCTCGGCGACGAGCAGGGCGGTCTCTCCCGCCTCGTCGAGCACGGGCTTCACCGAGAAGTCGACGAAACGCCTGGAACCCGTGGACGTGGAAGCCGAGGTCTCGAAACGCACGAGCTCGCCCAGGGAGGCCTTCGCGATCGCCGAGCGCAGGCGCTCGCGTACCTCTTCCGAGTGGCTCCACCACGGGGTGTCCCAGAACGGCAGGCCCAGGATGTCGGCCCGCTCCGCGCCCGCGATGCCCAGCGCCGTCTGGTTGACCTCGAGCAACGTACCGTCGGGCGCGAGGATCCCGACGTACTGGAATTCCTGGTCGAAGACGGCGCGAAAGCGGCGCTCGCTGTCGGCCAGGGCGCGTTCCGCGCGCACGCGCGCCGACACGTCCCGGAAGCTGCCCAGGAAGCTCGGCTGCTCTTCGCCCGGGACGTCGATGCGAGAGACTGAGAGCTCACAGACGATCGTCTCGCCGCTCTTGTGCAGGCACTCGAAGACACGCGTGGTGTTGAGGATCCAGGTCTTGCCCGTCGCGCGGTAGCGCGCGAGGTAATCGTCGTGAGCCGAGTGGTGCGGTTCCGGTATCAGCAGGCTGACGTTGCGGCCGATCAAGGTTTCCGGTTCGTAGCCGAAGACCTCGGCGACGGAGTTGCTCGCCTCCTGGATCACGCCCAAGGGATCGATGGTGATCACCGCGTCGAGCATGCCCTCGAGCAGGGACCGGTGGCGGAGCTCACGCGTCGCGGTCTCGCGCTGCATGCGGCGGAGCTCCGTGACGTCCTGCGCGATCGAGGCGAATCGAACGATCTCGCCGTCGTCACCGTACTGCGCGGTCACGGTCCACAGCACGTGGAGCACTTCGCCCGTCGCGGCGTTCACCTGTCGGTTCTCGTGCGACCAGGAGTCCTCCGCCCGCCCGGCCAGCCAGGTCGCGAAGCTCGACTTCGTCCGGTCCAGATCGTCCGGGTGGACGAAGGAGAAGGCCGAACGGCCCAAGCACTCCTCCGCCGAGACGCCGAAGAAGCGCTGCGCCGACGGGTTGACGTACAGGAACCTGCCGTCGCCATCGACGACCGTGAAGAGGTCGATCGCGCGCTCGAGGAAACTCTCGAACGCCCCCTCGTCCGCCTGCCTCGAGCGGGTGGAGCTATCGGTGAGCCGGGAAACCGGGATCCGCTCCCACTTGTGCTTTGACATCCCCCCCTCAGGATATCGAGCGGCCTCGCACCGTGTACGCGGACTTAGGATAGGAGGACGATGGTGGAAGACTCCGTCGACTTCGAGGAGATCGAGCGGGATCTCGCCCGCTCCAGCGCCTATCCGCACGCGCCGAGCCGCGTCGAAGTCGGGCGCACGCACATCTCCCTGCTCTTCTTCGCGGGCGAGCGCGTGTACAAGGTCAAGCGCCCGGTCGACCTCGGCTTCGTGGATTTCACGGACCGGGAGCGGCGCCGCTTCTTCTGCGCCGAGGAGGTGCGTCTGAACCAACCCCTGTCGAGGGGCGTCCACCTCGGTGTCGTGCCCATCGTGCGCAGCGAGGACGGACGGCTGTGCGTGGCGGGCGCCGACGATGCGCGCCCCGCCGTCGAGTGGGCCGTGGAGATGCGGCGGCTGCCGGCCGCCGGGATGCTCGACGCCCTGTTCGACCGCGGCGAGGTCGACAATGCCCGGATCCGCGAGCTCGTCGGGATCCTCGTCGACTTCCATCGCTCGGCCGCGACGGGTGCGGGCGTCGACGAGTTCGGAACGCCCGAAGCGGTCGCCGCGCTGGTCGAAGAGAACTTCGCCCAGACGCGCCCGTTCGTCGCCGAGTCGCGCTCGAGCATCACGGAGCGCGAGGACGCCGTCGGGGCGCTCACGCCCGAGCGCCACGCCTTCCTCGCCGAGCGCGCGCGAGCCTTCCTGCGCGATCGGCGCGAGCTCTTCCTGCAACGCGTCCGCTCGGGACGCATTCGCGATGGCCACGGCGACCTGCACGCGGGCAACGTGTGCGTGACGGCGGTTGGAATCGCGATCTACGATCGGATCGAGTTCGCGGCGCGCTTGCGCTGCGGGGACGTCGCTTGCGACCTCGCGTTCCTCGCGATGGATCTCGATCAGCGCGGCTTCCCGGCATTCTCGAGCTACCTCGTCCAGGACTACGCCGCGCGGGCCGAGGACGACGAGCTCGGGGAGCTCATGCCGTTCTACAAGGCTTACCGGGCCGTCGTGCGCGCCAAGGTGGCGTGCCTCTCGGCCGCGGACGCGACGAGAGCGACGGACGAGCGCGAGGCGAAGCGCGCGGAAGCCGTCGCCTACTTCGACCTGGCGGCGTGCTACGAGATCCGTCCGGCGCTGGTGCTCCTGTGCGGTTTGCCCGCGAGCGGTAAGAGCTTCCTCGCCAAGCGCGTGGCGCGACCGCTGCGAGCCGCCCTGCATCGCAGTGACGTGCGGCGCAAGCAGCTCGCCGGGATCGCGCCGACGGAGCGTGCGGGCGACGACTACGAGGCGGGCATCTACTCGCCCGGAACGACCGATCGGACCTACCGCGAGCTGCTCGAGCAGACGGTGCGCGAGCTCCGCGCGGGGCGCAGCGTCGTCGTGGACGCATCCTTCGCGCGGCGCGCGCGACGCCGCGACTTCGTCGACGCCGCCGCACGGCTCGGTCTCCGCTGGTGTCTGGTTCGGGTCGATGCGGACGAGGGCGTCGTCCGGGAACGCCTGGCGGCTCGAGCGCGCGAAGCGAACGAGGTGTCCGACGCCGACCTCGCCGTCTACCTGCGGGCGCGCGACGCGTTCGAGGCGCCCAGCGAGCTACCGCCCGCCAACGTCCTGCACCTGCAGTCGGGAGTCGAGCGCGCCGAGGACTCGGTCGCCCGCGTGGTCGACCGCTTGGTCGCGACGGAGCGGGCTACGGGCTGACGCTCGACTCGAGCATGGGCACGACGAGCACGGGCCGGTGCGCGGCCTTCAGCACGCCGTAGGCGACGCTTCCGAGCATGGCGCGACCGACGGCGGACCGACCGTGCGTTCCCATCGCCACGAGGTCGACCGTCTCCTCGAGCGCGAGGATCTCCGCGACCGGCGCGCCGTCCACGAAGCGCGGCTCGATGATCGCGTCGCCCCAGTCGACGCGCTCGACGAACTTCCCGAAGCGCTCGCGCGCCGCGTCGCGAATGGCTTGCACCGGGAGCGTCGCGGTGGCTCCGGAGAAGGGCTCGTAGGCGAACGCGGGCGGCTCGTGAGCGTAGAGCAGCACGATGCGCGCGCGGAAGGCTTCGCCGAGCGTCCGCAACCAACTCAGGAGCTCGACGGGCGTCTCGTTCGGGTCGACGGGCGCGAGGATCGTCCGGACGTCGCGCAGCGGCTCGGGTTGGATCCATACCGCGCACGGAGCGTGGTGGAGCAAGGCGCGCGCCGTTCCGCCGAAGTCGAAGATCCCGGCCTTCGTGTGTCCGCCGAGCACGATCAGGTCGTGCTGCTTCTCCGCTGCGTGACGCGCCAAGGACCGCGTGGGCTTGCCGTCGAGGATGAGCAGGCCTTCCTTCCAAGGAGCCTTCTCGGTCCCCGGGAACCACTCGTCCAGTCGCGCGCGGATCCGCGCGCGGCGCTCGTTCAGGACGTCGGTTCGCACCGAGTACCAATCGATGGTCGCGACGTCCACCCAGGGCTCCGTCCCGAGCGGGATGCAGTGCACGAGCTCGAGTTCCGCGTCGAAGCGGCGCGCGAGCTCGATGCCGGCCTGGAGCGCATTCCGGGCGAGCTCACCCTCGTCGACGCCGATCAGGATGCGTTTCGGTTCCACGTGAACTCGTCGATCCCCCCCGGGTCTCTGGAGCGTACACGTCGCGCAGCCTCGATCCTAGCAAAGCGGTGTCTCCAGCCGGGACGGTCGGCTCTTCCGCCGTCTCGGGAGACGCGCGAGTTGCATTCTCGGCGCCAGGGTAGATCTTGATCGATTCCACGGTGGCCCGAGTCCATGGCGCGGCCGCCGCATCCAAGCAAGGTCTCATCATGAAGAACGTCGCTCGACGCGGCGAATTCGGGCTCGGCTTCGAAGGCGAGGGTCTGCGCGCCCGCGTCGAACTCGAGCAGCGCGGGTCGTGATGGGCAGCCCGCGCCTCGCAGCATGACATGAACGCACTCGGAACCGCCGCGCCCTTGCACCGCGCGCGAGGCGCGCGCGCCGCGCCGCTCCTCGTGCTCGCGGGGTTCGTCGTCGTCTTCCTGTGGGACGCGTTCGCGGGCCGCACGTTCGTCATGCGCGACTCCGTGTGCGACTTCCTGCCGTGGCGGCGGGTGGCGGCGCTCGCGGCGCGCGATGGGCATCTACCGCTCTGGAACCCGTGGTCGCGCTTCGGTCAGCCCTTCGTCGCGAACCCGCAGTCCGCCGTCTTCTATCCGCCGCACCTCTCCTTCGACCTCTTGCCCGTTGCGATCGCGTTTCCGGTGACGCTCGCCCTGCACCTGTGGATCGGAGCGGTGGGGATCACCGCGCTCCTTGGCCGTTTCCGGGCTTCGAAGGCAGCGGCGCTCCTCGGCGGCGTCACCTTCGCGTTCGGGACGTACTTCGTCGCGAACCTCGAGTTCATGAGCGTGATGGACACGCTCGCCTGGTCGCCCTGGACGATCCTGCTCGCGTGCCGCGTCGGCGATGCTTGGAGCGCACACCGGAGCGCGCGGCGCGTGCTGCCGGCGACCGTGCTCCTCGCCGCCGTGCTCGCGCTGCAACTCGTTTCGGGCCAGGTGCAGGTGCTCGGGTACACGGTCGTCGCGGCGCTCGTGCTCTCGGTCACGGCCGCGCTCTCCGAGGGCCGTCGCGGCGCAGCGCTGGCGACGTTGACCGCGTTCGGCGCGGCCGGCTTGCTCGCACTCGGGCTCGCCGCGGTCCAGCTCCTGCCGACGCTCGAGCTCGCTCCGCACTCGATCCGCGCGGGCGGCGTCGATCCCGGGCTCGACATCGCGTCGATGGCGCCGAGGCACCTCGTCACGCTGCTCCTGCCGTTCGCGTTCGGCCGCCCCGGCGCGGATGCCTGGTGGGGCCCGACGCTGTTCGAGTTCTGGCTGGGCGCCATCCACGTCGGACTGCCCGCGCTCGTGCTCGTGAGCTTCGCGGCGCTGCGCCCGCGGGGAGCGGCCGGTCCGCGCGGCGCGGTCGTGGCGGCGAGCGCCGGCCTCGCCCTCGCGGGAATCGCGATCGCGCTGGGGAAGCACGCGCCCTTCTACGACCTCGTCGCGGCGCTGCCCGGCGCGGGTCTGGTGCGCTGGCCTGCGAAGGGGTTGCAGCTCACGGCGCTCGGACTCGCGCTGCTCGCGGGCTTCGGGTTCGACGCGCTGCTTGCGCGCCGCGAGGCCGCGTCGGGCCGCGCCGACCGAGCGACGCTCGCGCTGCTCGGAGCCTGGTGCGTCGTTGCGCTGCTCCTCCTGCTCGCGGGGAGGCGCGCGTTCTTCGAGTGGCTCGCGGGCAAAGCGCTGCCCGCGGGCGCGGGCGACGCGTCGTTCCAGCTCGCGGACCTACGCCGCTCGGTCGTCTTCCTCGGGCTCGGCGTCGCAGCCCTGGGAGCGGCCTCGTTGCAAAGCGTTCCGAGGCTCGTCGGCGCCGCCGCCGTACTCGCCGTCGCCTTCGCGAACCTCCACCTCGACGCGCGCGACATCCACTGGGTCGGCGACGCTTCGCTGCTCACACTGCCGGCGGACGCTCGCGGGGCGGATGCGCGCGCAGCGCAACCCGCCCGTGTCCACACGCTGTACGCGCAATCGGCTTCCGCGTTGTACGGCGCGCGCGATGCGGCGCCCTTCCGATTGGCGGCAACGTTGCTCTCCAACGACACGAGCTTGCCGCACGGCGTGTTCAAGGCCCACGGCGGCGACGCGCTCCAGCTCCGGCGGACCTTCGACGTCGAGCAGGCGCTCGGCGTCCTCCCGCCGCAGAGCGCCGACCGCCTCGCCGACGTGCTCGCGATCACGCACCGGATCACCGGTCCGCCGTTCCGCGCGCTCCTGGCGGCGCCCGCCGCGTCGCTCCCGAGCGTGATCCCGCGTCCGAACCCTCTCCCGCGCGCCTACCTCGTCGAGCGCTGGCAGACCGTCGCCGACCGCGACGCCGCGCTGCGGCGCCTCCTCTCCCCCGATTTCGATCCGCGCGCGAGCGCCATCGAAGACCCGACTTCGGGCGCGCCGCCGCTCCCCCCTCCGCCCGCGACCGGGAGCGCGGGGCCCGCCGGATCCGTGGCCGCCGTGCGCTACGACTGGAATCGGGTCGACGTCGAGGTCGAGACGAGCCGCCCCGCGCTGCTCGTCCTGTGCGACACGTGGTTCCCCGGCTGGGTCGCGCGCGTCGACGGCGTCGTGGTTCCCATCCGCCGCGTGAACCAGGTCTTCCGCGGCGTCCCACTTCCCAGCGGAGGGCGGCGCGTCGAGTTCACCTACGAGCCGGCGTCCTTCCGCCGCGGCGCGATCGCGAGCACCGTCGCGCTGGTCGCCGCCGCAGTTGCATTCTCCTTCGGCCGCCGCGCGTACTCGTCACGCCGATCGGAGTGAGGCCGGCGCCGGCGACGCGTGAAGATGGACGGCGCGCCGCGCTAGTACAGACCCTGGCTCACCGTGACCACGCCTTGGAACCCGTCGATCTCGAGGTCGCCGAGACCGTTGTCCAGGTCGACGCGCGTGTCCGACCAGCGCACTCCGAAGCCGATGAGCGTGCCCGAGGGCAGGACGAACTCCAAGCCCGTGCGGGCGTACCAACCGGAGCCGAAGCCGGAGCCATCCCCGTCGAGGTTCGGGCCCGATTGGTCGTACTCCGCCCACTGCATCAACGGACCCGCGCCGCCGTACAGACGCAGATGGTCGTTCAGGAAGACGCTCGCGAACGGCCCGCCGAAGAGCTCGAAGATCAGGACGTCGACGTCGACCGCCACGACGGCGCCGCCGCCGCCCGTTGCGAACGCTTTCGCATCGGCGCGCCAGGCGAACGACAGCAATCCCTCGAGACCCAGGGCGACGCGATCGCCGCCGAGCTTCCACTGACCGCCGCCGCCGAGGACGGGGAGCTGATCCAGGTCGCCTTCGTCGCCATCGACGTTCCCGCCCTCGACCTCGAACTCCGAGAAGTGGGTCACCCCGAAGAAGCCCTGCGCCAAGGCCTGGCCCTTCGACCACGGGAGTCCGACGGGGCGCTCGAACGGGAGCGCGAGCTCGTCTTGCGCCGGCGGTCGCGCGAAGCGCACTCCGCCCACTTCGGCGCCGGGGATCCGGCCGACGACCTCGGGCGCGTGTCGCGCGGGAGCCGCACAGCCGATGCAGGCGCACAACAGGGACGCGAGCGCGATTCGCTGGTTCATGGCCGCAAGACGGTAGCGGCGGGTCCTCGGGGATGCTTGCAGCCGGCCCGAACGCTCGGGCGAGGGAGCGGCGCTCAGCGGCCCGAGCGCAGGATCGAGAGGACGAGCCACGCGCCGACGACGAGCGAGCTCGCGAAGCCGATGCGCATGAGCAGTTGGTCGTTTGCGCCCGAGGTGCAGATCGCGGTTCCGACGATCAGCGCCGCGGTCACGAGACCGATCGTCAGGCGGTTCGCGCTCTTCGTGATGACGTCGCCGAAGCGCTCGAGCTGCGGCAAGTCCACGTCGATGCCGACGTGGCCGCTGCGCAGCCGTTTCAAGGCCCGGTCGACGTCGCGCGGGAGCTGCGTGAGCATCCGCGTGAGGAGCCGCCTTCCGCGGCGCGCGAGAGCCCTGGGAGAGCGGATCTCCGCGATCGCTTCGCGCGCGAAGGGCTCCACGTGGCGCGACATCACGAAGTCGGGATCGAGCTCTTTGCCCATTCCTTCGAGCGTCACGAAGACCTTCATCAAGAGCGCCACGTCGTCGGGCAGGAACAAGTCGTTGTCGCGCAGGATGCGCGCGATGTCGCCGAGCATCGCCGCCGTGTCGAGCTGGCCCAGCGCAGCATCGCGGTACTGATCGACGAAGAGCGAACACTCCTCCTGCAAACGCGCTTCGTCGGCGTCGCCGTCGCGCGACCACTCGATCAGGACGTCGACGACGCCTTCGGTGTCGCGCCGCGAGACGGCTGCCAGCAGGCTCACGAACTCGATGCGGCGCTCGTCCGTCAGCGAGCCCGTCATCCCGAAGTCGATCAGTCCGATGGAGCCTCCGGGCAGCACGATGACGTTCCCGGAGTGCGGGTCGGCGTGGAAGAAGCCGTGCACGAAGACCATCTCGAGCACGGCGTCCGCTCCCTGCCGCGCCAACTGCGCGCGAAGGTCCGGCGAGCTCTTCTCGCTCCGCAGCCAGTCGCCCAGGCTCGGTCCGTCGAGGAAATCGAACACGCACAGCCGCTCGCAGGTCCAGCGATCGTGGACGTGCGGGATGACGAGCTCGCCCGGCGCGTTCGACGCGATGCGCTTCGCGTTGCGCGCTTCGTTGCGCAGGTCGAGCTCACGCAGCAGCGAGCGCGAGGCCTGTCGCACCAAGCTCTTCGGCCGATAGCGCGCGAGCTCGGGCAGCTCGCGCTCCGCCAGCTCCGCCAGCCGCGCCATGAGCCGGATGTCGGCGTCCACGACCTCGCGAATCCCGGGACGGCGCACCTTCAGCACGACCTCCGTCCCGTCGGCGAGCTTCGCGCGGTGCACCTGCGCGATGGAAGCCGCCGCGAGCGGCGTCGGGTCGAAGTCACGGAACACCTCCTCGGGCTCTGCGCCGAGGTCCAGGACGAGCTGCGCGCGGATCGCCTCGATCGGCACGGGAGCCGCGGACTCGCGCAGCTTGGAGAGCTCGCGCGTCCAGGCCGGCGGCAAGAGATCGCTGCGGCCCGACAGGATCTGTCCGGCCTTCACGAAGGTCGGCCCCAGCTCCTCGAGCGCCTGCCGCACGTGCTCCTCGCGCGAGATGTCGCCCAGCCCGCGCGCCGCCTCGAGATGCAGGATGCGCCCCGCGCGCTCGAACGCGCCCGCCAGGCCGGTGCGCCGCACGAGGTCGCTCATCCCGTGGCGCACGAGCACGGACACGATCTCGTGCAGCCGCCCGAGGTCGCGCGCCGCAGCCAGGGTCTCGAGCACGATGGATCCGCTCACGCGCGAGATCCTACGCGCCGGCGCGGACCGCGCGTCCGCATTCGGAGCTCGGGGACTACGGACTCCCCCCCAGGCGCCTACGCCCCTCGCCGGAGTTCGCGCGGCGCGGGCGATCGGCACACTCCCCGTGGGTGGATCCCCGTGCAAGAGGAGTCAGATATGAAGATCTCCGACATCATGACCCCGCATCCCGTGTCCATCTCGGACCTCGCCTCGGTCGACGTGGCGATGCGCACGATGGACACGCACCGCATACGACACCTGCCGGTCGTCGACCGGAGCAAGCTCGTCGGCGTCGTCTCCGACCACGATCTGCTGCAGGCCACCGGGTGGCTCCCCGCCCGCGTGCGCGACGTGTTCGATCCGGAGAGTCGCAGGAAGCTCGTCCGCGACGTCATGCAGCGCCCGCCGATCACGACCTCGAGCAAGGTCGGCGTGCTGAGCGCCTGCCTCGACCTCCTCGGCCGGCGCATCGGCTGCTTGCCGGTCGTCGACGACGGCGAGCTCGTGGGCGTCCTGTCGGAGATGGACGTCCTCGGCCTGTACGTCCGCACGATCGGCGGAGAGCCGGAGGATCAGCCCGTCGGCGTACGGATGACGCCGAATCCCGTCACCCTGGGCGAGGCCGCGACGCTCGCGCACGCCGCGGAGCTCATGCTCTCCATCGGCGCCCGCCACTTGCCGGTGGTCGCGGCGGGCAGGCTCGTCGGGCTCCTGTCCGACCGGGACCTCTATCGGGCGACCGGCTCGAATCGCGACCCCGAGGGACGCGTCGACGAGGTCATGACGCGCGACGTGGTCGCGATCGTCCCCGACGACCCGCTGTCGCGGGCCGCGGAGCTGATGGTCAGGCATCGCGTGAGCGCCATCCCCGTGGTCGAGAACGAGCTGCTGGAAGGCTTGATCACGCTCTCCGACCTCTTGGACCACTGCCTCGTGACGCTGCGCGATCCCGCGCCGATCCGGAGAGGAAGTTGAGCGGGCTGTTTCGCCAGCGAGAGCTGGAGCGGAGCGCTCCGACCCCGCGGAGCGCTCCGCGCGTCCATCGCGTCGCCGACGTGATGAGCTCTCCCGTGCTCGTCGTGGCGGAGGACGCCACGGTCCGCAGCGCCGCGGAGCTCATGGATCGGCGCACCGTGCTGCACCTGCCGGTCGTCGATCGCGCGGGGCGCCTCACGGGACTCGTGACGTACCGCGCGCTCCTGCAGGTCCTCGGGCACGGCTCCAGCGCGGCGCTGCCCGTGAGCTCGATCATGCGCCGCGACCCGGTCTGCATCGGGCCGGAGACGGAGACGCTCCGGGCGCTCGAGCTCATGCGCGGCGGACACCTCGGCTGCCTGCCGGTCGTGCGCGGGGACCGGCCCATCGGCATCGTCACGGAGCGCGACTTCATCCGGCTCTCCGCACGCCTGCTCGAGGACTGGCTGCACGCCTGAGCCCGCAGGAGGGGCACCTAGGGACCCTTCGGGAGTCGACGGCCCATCGAGAACGGGCCGGGCGTTACGATTCCCTTCGTGCGCAAGCTCCGAGTGCTCGTCGTCCTCCTGCTCTGCGCTTCGACGACGAGCGCGCAGACGGTGCTGTTCGAGGTGGCGAGCGGCGAGCCCGACGACGACTTCGGGAGCGCGATCGCGAACGTCGGGGACATCGACGGCGACGGCGTCGCGGACCTGGGTGTCGGCGCCCCCGCCAGCGACCTCGCGGGAACGGAGTGCGGCGCCGTCTACCTGTACTCGGGTCGGACCGGAGCGCTGCTGCGCCTCCTGCTCGGTGCGCCCGGCGACGACCTCGGCACCTCGGTCGCCAGCGCCGGCGACGTCGACGGAGACGGATTCGGCGACGTCCTCGTCGGCGCACCGCAGCTGGACATGTTCATCGCGAAGAGTGGGAAGGGCTACGCCCGCGTCTACTCGGGCCTCACGGGCAAGGTGCTCCGGACGCACGTCGGGTTGGACAAGGCGGACGGCTTCGGGACGGTGGTCGCCAACGTCGGCGACCTCGACGGCGACGGCATGGGCGACTTCGCCGTCAGCGCGCCGATTCCCCTGTTGGACTATGTCCGCGCGTTCTCCGGCCGGACCGGAGGGCTCCTGCAGTTCCACATCTCTCCTTTTGCGGGAACCTTCTACGGCACCGCGCTCCTCGGGCTCGGTGACTTCGACGGAGACGGTCTGGGCGATTACGCGATCGGTGATCCCTACGACTGGTGGTCGGGCTGGGAGGACTCCTACTACTGGATTCATTCCGGAGCGACCGGTGAAGTGCTGCTACAGCTTTCCGGATCCTCTCCCAACGACCGATTCGCCTCGTCCTTGGCCTCGCCCGGTGATCTGCGAGGAGATGGAAAGCCCGATCTGTGGATCGGATCCTGGGGCGGCTACGCGCATCTGTACGCCGGTTCCTCCGGTGGTCAGCTCCTGCTCGAGCTCGAGTCTTCGTTGGCAGGCTTCGGCAAGGCGGTCGCGTGCGCGGACGTCGACGGCGACGGCTCGCGCGATCTGCTCGTCGGAGCGCCCGACGCGGACGGCTCGGCGGGACAGAAGGTCGGGACGGTGCTGGCCTTCTCCGCGGCCGACGAGCGCCGCCTGTTCCGGCTCGATGGAACGGCGGCCTTCGATCGCTTCGGATCCTCGCTGGCGACGCTCGGTGACGTCGACGGCGACGGCTTGGAGGAGGTCGCGGTGGGAGCGGTCGGTCGGTTCGTCCGCGTCGTGTCCCCGGTCGACATGCAGCTCTACTCCCCCGCTCCCAACCCGCTCGTCTCGATCACGAAAGGAGGCGCGGTGGAGTTCGAGCTCGACGCCGGGCACGCCTTCGAGTTCCTTCCGTACGCATTGCTCGGGAGCGTGAGCGGCACGACGCCGCCGTTGTCCCTCGCGCCGAGCGTCGATCTACCGCTCGTGCCCGACGCGTACACGGAGGCGATCCTGCAGTCGATCGGATCACCGACCTTCGACGGGTTCTTCGGCGCGCTCGACGGCCAGGGCAGGGCGAGCGCGCGGCTCGACCTCGCGGGCGGCGTCGACCCGTCGCTGATCGGGATCACGCTGCACCACGCGTTCGCGGTGTTCGAGCCGGGCGGCTCGGCCGTCTTCGCGAGCAACGCGCTCCAGTCGGTGCTGATCCCGGATCCCGCGGAGGTCCCGAGTTGCTCCTTCGTCGCACCCTCCGGCGACGGCGCGGGATTGAAGCTCACCTTCGACGGGTCCGGCGCGATCGATCCGAACGGAGCGGGCGTCGCCCACACCTGGGACTTCGGGGACGGCAGCACCGCGACCGGAGCCGTGGTCACCCACGTCTATGCGGCGAAGGGGCTCTACGAGATCTCGCACCGCGTGGAGGACGACGTCGGCAACGCCTCCACTTGCAAGCGTTCCCCCGCGATCGCTGCCTGCTTCGACGCCAAGCCTTTTCTCGGGAGCTGGCTCATCTCGTTCAGCGGATCGACGAGCGACGAGATCGAGGAGTACCTGTGGGACCTCGGTGACGGCACGTCGGTCCAGAGCGACTTCCCGACCGTATTCCACCACTACGCGCAGCCGGGGATCTTTCCGGTCACGCTGACGCGCATCTATGCGGACGGCACGGTCACGAGCTGCAACCTCGACGTGGTCGTGGGCGTCACTGCTCCGCCGGCGTGCGAGTTCAAGGTGACGAAGTTGCTCGGGAGCTGGTACTTCGACGCGAGCGGTCCGGGCGACGGGTTCATCGATCTGTACGCGTGGGACTTCGGCGACGGCCAGTCGACAGAGACCACCGTTCCAGCGGTCTTCCACCCGTACGCTCCCGGCACCTACACGGCCACGTTGACGACGACGCACTCCGCCGGGGCCGTCACGTCGACCTGCACGCAGGTCATCGTCGTGCCCTGAGAGCGTCCAACGACGAGTCGCCCGCATCCATTCGGAGCGGGCGGGGTTCCGGATCCGAGCTCTCCACGTATCATCTCGACATGCGTCAGCTCGCCGCGATCGTCGCTCTCCTGATCACGGCCTCTGCGGCGAGCGCGCAGACGGTGCGGTTAGAGGTGAAGAGCCCGGAGGTCGTCGACGACGACTTCGGGAGCGCGATCGCCAACGTCGGGGACGTCGACGGCGACGGGTTCGCGGATCTCGGTGTGGGAGCGCCGGCGAGCAACCTGGGCGGCTCGGAATCGGGCGCCGCGTACGTGTACTCGGGTCGGACGGGGGAGCTCCTGCATTCCTTCCTCGGTGGGAGCGGCGATCAGCTCGGTAGCTCCCTGTGCGGGGCGGGGGACGTCGACGGAGACGGCTTCGCAGACGTGCTCGTCGGCGCACCGCAGGCCACCGCGCAGCATTGGAACAAGGCTGGCGGTTACACGCGCATCTACTCCGGTCGCTCGGGCGAGGCGATCCGCAGCCAGGCGCCCAAAACGCCGACCCAAGGTTTCGGCACGGTCGTGGCCAACGTCGGAGACCTCGACGGCGATGGCATGGACGACCTCGCTGCGAACGCTCCGATTCCGTTGTTCGACTACGTCAAGGTCTACTCAGGTCGCACCGGCAAGATCTTGCAGGCTCAGTTCTCCCCCTTCGCGGGTACGGTGTTCGGAAGCGCCTTGCTCGGAGTGGGCGACTTCGACGGCGACGGGCGCGACGACTATGCGGTCGGCGATCCCTTCGACTCGTGGACGGGGTGGGAGCACTCCTACTCCTGGATCCATTCCGGGGCGACGGGAGAAGTGCTCTTGCAGCTCTCCGGGTCCTTCCCGAACGACGGGTTCGCGGTCGCGCTGGCGACCCCCGGCGATCTCGAGGGGGACGGGAAGCCCGATCTGTGGGTCGGTTCGTGGGGAGGCTACGTGCGCCGGTACAGCGGTCCGGCGAGCGACCGAATCGTGCAGGAGATCCGATCGCCGCTGCAAGGTTTCGGTGGGTCGGTCGCGTGCGCCGACCTCGACCGCGACGGCTCGCTCGATCTGTTGGTCGGCGCACCGTACTCGGGCGGGCTCGCCGGCGAGCAAGTCGGATCCGTGCTCGCGTTCTCCGGGCCGAAGGGACAGCGGTTGTTCCAGTTCGACGGCTCCGCGCCGCTCGACCGGATCGGGACTTCGCTCGCCGCGATGGGCGATCTCGACGGCGACGGGTTCGAGGAATTCGCCGTCGGAGCGGGGAGCCGACGGGTGCTCGTCCTGTCACCGGTCGACCTGCCGCTGTCGTCCGCGCACCCGCATCCGCTCGTCTCGACGGCGACGGGAGGCGCGGTGAAGTTCGAGCTCGACGCCGGACCCGCGTTCGAGTTCTTGCCCTACGTGCTCCTCGGCAGCGCGAGCGGAACCGCGCCGGGCGTCCCTCTCGGTTCGGGCGTCGTGCTGCCACTCGTCCCCGATGCGTACACGGAAGCGATCCTCCACTCCCTCGGCTCGCCCACCTTCGCGGGTTTCTCCGGCGTGCTGAACGGAAGAGGTCGTGCGCGCGCCCGGCTCGACCTCTCGGGCGGTGTGGATCCCGCGCTCGTCGGGATCACGCTCCACCACGCGTTCGCCGCCTTCGACCCGGCCGGTTCCGCCCGCTTCGCGAGCAATGCCGTGCTCTCCGTCCTCGTGCCCGATCCGCGGGAGGTGCCGAGCTGCTCCTTCCCCGTGCCGCCGATCGGAAACGCCGGGATCGAGATCGTGTTCGACGTCTCCGACGCGGTCGACCCGAATGGATCGAGCATCGTCCACACTTGGGACTTCGGGGATGGGAGCTTTGCGACCGGCGCCGTGGTGGGCCACGCGTTCCCGTCCCCCGGCACGTACGCGGTGGAGCACCGTGTCGAGGACGAGGACGGGAATGCGTCCGCCTGCACGCGGTTCGTGCTGGTGGGCGCCTTCAACGAGCCGCCGACTTGCGCGTTCGCGGTCGAGTCGGTCTTCGGGGACTGGCGCTTCGATGCGAGCGGTTCCCTGGACGGCGACGGTTTCATCGAGCTCTACGAGTGGGACTTCGGCGACGGCACCTCGCTGCAGACCGACGGCCCGGAGACCTTCCATCCATTCGCGGCGCCCGGCACCTACACGGTGATCCTGACGGTCACGGATGACGACGGAGCGATCTCGACCTGTAGTCGGGTCGTGGTCATTCCCCGGAACGGCTCCCCGTTCTGTTCGTTCGAAGTCACGCCGTTCCTCGGTAGCTCGCTCTTCGATGCGAGCGGATCCGTGGACGACGACGGTTTCATCGAGCTCTACGAGTGGGACTTCGGCGACGGCACGACCGCGACGGACGGGCCCGTCACCCTTCATCAGTACTCCGCGGCCGGTACGTACGCGGTCACGCTGACGGTCACCGACGACGACGGAAGTTCCTCGACCTGCGCCGGGAACGTCGTCGTCCCGTGACGACGTCGGTGGGTCGCCGTCAGTCCTCGCGGTCCTCGCGGGTCTCGTGCAGGCGGGCGCGGAGCTCGTCGAGCTTGTCGAGGAGCGTCGCGCGGCCGTGCCACTGGGCGTACTGGAGCTTCGAGCGCACTTCCTCGAGGCCGCGCTCGATGCTCTGGCGGACGTGCTCGAAGCGGCTCGAGGAGGGCGCGGTGCGGTAGCGGCTCGGCGCCTCGGCGGCCAGGTCGCGCAGCTCGCGCGTGAGCTCTTCGAGCAGATCGTCGAGGGTCACGATGCCCAGGATCTTTCCGTCGCGGACCACCGGAAGGCGGCGGATGCCGTGATGCTTCATCAGTGCCACGACGTCGCGCAGCGGAGCGTCGGGCGCGACCGTGACGGGGTCCGAACTCATGACCGCGTCGACGCGTAGGGTGGCCGGCGCGTGCGAAGTGGCGATCGCGCGCAGGGCCAGGTCGCGGTCGGTCAAGATGCCCACCGGGCGCTCGTCCGCGTCGACGACGACGAGGCAACCCACCGCCTCGTGGCGCATCGCGCGGGCCGCGGCGTGCAGGCTCGAATCCCAGCGGATCGTCTCGACGCGTTTCAGGTGTCGTTCCATGGCTACTCCCTCCCGAAGACGGCCGAGCCGTCGCGGCTGCGGGAGCTTCTGCGTCCGAGCTCGTTCCTGACGACGGCGGCGAGGTCGCTGAGGTCGTGCGCGAGGAGCTGCAGCATGTCGTCCGCCGTGACGACTCCCGCGAGCTCTCCCTTCGCGTCGACGATCGGCAGCCGCCGGATGCCGTGGCGACGCAAGAGCAGGACGGCGTCGTCGACTCCGGCGTCGAGGGGCAGCACGACGAGCTCCGCGTTCATGCAGTCCGCGACCGTGCAGGCCGCGGGATCGAGCTCGCCCTCGAGCACGAAGAGCGCGAGGTCGCGATCGGTGACGATCCCCACGGGGCGCCGGTCCTCCACGACGATCAGCGACCCGACGCCGAAGCGCTCCATGCGGCGCGCCGCGTCCATGGCGTTCGCCGTGGGCTCGATCGTTCGGGGCTCCTTCACGAGCTCTCGCGGCAGACGCATCTTCTCGTTCCTTTCCGGGCTCCGGTCGCGTTCCCAGCCGTTGCAGGATGATCGCAGATCGAGCGTCGAAGCGCTCGTCCTACGGCTTCACCGGCGTGACGAAACCCTCCGGCTTGACCGTCAGGAGCGAGCACCCGATCTGGCCGATGACGCGCTCGGCCGTGTTCCCCATCAACATGCCGGGAACCCCGGTGCGCGAGAGCGTGCCCATCACGACCAGGTCGGGATCGATCGCTCCGATGCCCTCGAGGATGGCGCGCTCCGGCGAGGTGCAGCCGACGTGCAGGAGCGGAGACACGCCGGCTTCCCCGCCGAGCGCGGTCAAGATCCCGTCGCGCAGCGTCGACTCGTGCTCCACGACGCGGCGACCGAGCTCCGCGGCGGAGATCCGTCCCGCCTCGAGCTGGAACTCCATCGTCTTCTGCCAGGCGTGCACGACGTGGAGCTCCGCTCCCGACATCTCGGCCAAGCTCGCGCCGAGCCGCGTGACCTGCGCGCCGACGGGGGAGAGGTCCGTCGCGGCGAGAACGCGCCGGTACGGGAGGCTCCGCTCGGGCGCCACCACCCAGACCGGGCTCGGGCACACGCGCAGGAGCTTCAGCGCGTTCACGCCGAGCAGCCGCCTACCGGAGTGCTCCCGTCGCGCGACGAACACGAAGTCGCTCCGGAGACGAGCGGCGCGTCGAGCCAGGGCGAGCCACGGGCGTTCGTCCGCGAAGACGACTTCGACCGGGACGTTGCCCTTTCGCAGCTCGAGGGCCAGCGCCTCCAGCGCGCGAACGGCCGCCTCGCCGGGAGGATCCGCGCGGTCGTCGCGCTCCTCCCAGGTCGAGTACACGAGCGCGATGCGAGCCTGCGAGCGGGAGGCGATCCACAACGCATGGCGAGCGGCATTGAGGCTCGCCGGCGTGACCGCGCGGGAATCCGCGTCGAGCTCGACGCCTACGGCAAGGTCTCGGTTCGTCACGGGATCTCCAGTGTTCCTGCGGCGGCGTCTTCCCCCGCGCGGGAGCGAAAGCGTAATGGCGACATGCCGCCGGGAACCGGGCGAGATACGGGAATCCCGAGGGTACGCCCTCTCCGACGCAGGAGTACGTCCCCGGGCCACCTCGAGTCTCTCGGTTCCCGAACGGAAACCAGAGGCGCGCGCGACTCGGTTCGCTCCCGACGGAAGCTGCGGGCTGCGGCTTCGGGGGGAAGGCTCCCGAAAGCCGGAACGTGCGAGCGGCCTCGAGGCGCGACTCTGGCCCCGGGCGTATGCTGGAGCGGGGGGACCGCGGCGCGTAGACTTCCCGCCCATTTTTCTGGAGAGGAACCATGATGAAGGTCGGAGATTGGATGTCGCGACAGGTTCAATCCTGCCGCGTGGGCGACACGCTGAACGACGTAGCGCATCTCTTCTGGAGCAAGGATCGGGGGTGGATCCCCGTGCTCGACACGAGCGACCGCCTCGTCGGCGTCGTCACGGATCGCGACACCTGCCTTGGCGCGCACTTCGCCGGTCGGCCGCTCTTCGACATTCGCGTGAGCGAGGCGATGGCGCGCGACGTGCGCACGTGCAAGGCGA
This sequence comes from uncultured Planctomycetaceae bacterium, assembly GCA_964413535.1. Classification (GTDB taxonomy): domain Bacteria; phylum Planctomycetota; class UBA1135; order UBA1135; genus CAYPTB01. The sequence continues at coordinate 21,318 of CAYPTB010000033.1, forward strand.
CGGAGGAGCTCGCGGGCGCGGCCACTCGCATGGGCGATCACCGCGTGCGCCGGATGGCCGTGATCGACGACGACGGCTACCTGATCGGCGTGCTCGCGCTCGCCGACGTGGCGCGCGCGGCGGTGCACGGGAAGGACGAGAAGGAGCGCCACGATCTCTCCGGAGTGCTCGCGCACATCCTGGCCGCGGTCACGGCGAGCTCCACCGAAGCCCTGCAGCCGAGCGCCGTGATCCCCGCCGCTCCGCGCAAGGAGCCCGCGCTCCAGAAGGAGACGAAGGCGCCGCTCCCCGCGACCCCGGCCGCCAAGCCCGACCCGCTCGCGAAGACCCCCGCGGGCAAGAAGCCGGGCGACGGCGGATTGCGCCCGAACGGCCCCGGGCGCCGTCCGCGCGCCTGACGCGGTGCTTCAGGGCCCAGGCGGCGAATCGTCCGACCTGGGCCCTGCGCGTTTCTGGGCGGAGCGCTCCATGCGCGCGCGGAGTTCCGCGTTGCGGGCGGCCACCGCCGGATCGCCCGCGTACCAGGGCGGCACGTCCTCGTAGTGAGGGACGCCGTCGTCGATGAGGTAGCGCGAGCACGCGTTCTCGGGATAGCCCACCGGAACCGCGCCCGCGCAGACCACGAAGAGGGACGCGTCGTCGGCCGCGCGCAACGCGCGCCGAACGGTTGGAGCGACCCGCACCACGTCCCCGCGCGAGAGCGGGAGCTCCTTCCCGTCGAGCAGGATGCGCCCCGCTCCCTCCACGACGACGTACAGCTCCTCCTGACGAGCGTGGCTGTGCGTGAAGGTGTAGCCCTGACCCGCGGGGAGTCGGATCAATCCCAACCCGACCGCCGTCGCACCGAGTCGCCGCCACGGCGAGGTGAGCGGCGGCAGGCTTTCGAAATCGAAGTGCGCGACGCTGAAAGATGCGCTTTCGGAGTCCATCCCGTGTTGCTCGCGGCGGGGGGCCCGAGTGTAGAATCCCCGCCCCCGAAAGGAACGCTGATATGACCTACGTCGTCGCCGAGCCCTGCGTGAAGTGCAAGTTCACGGACTGCGTGGACGTATGCCCCGTCGACTGTTTCTACGAGGGCGAGAACTTCCTCGTCATCAACCCCGACGAGTGCATCGACTGCGGCGCGTGCGTCCCGGAGTGCCCCGTCGAGGCCATCTTCCCGGAGGACGAGCTCCCGGCGAAGTGGGAGGAGTACACGAAGCTCAACGCGCAGCTCGCGGAGAAGTGGCCCAACATCTCCGCCAAGCAGGACCCGCTCGACACCGCCGAGGAGTTCCGCGAGGTCGCCGCCAAGCGCACGCTGCTCTCCGACAAGCCGGCGACGCGGTAGGCGGCGACGCTGGTTCTCGGGGCTCGACTCGTCGCACCGAGTAGGATTCTGGAATGGCCGGTCGCAGTAGGCGTCTACGTCGACACTTCCGTGATCGGCGGCTGATCCTGACCATGAGATTCAAGCTGCTGGACACCGTTGTGCTGAACCGCGATCTGCCGGACCGCGGCTTGCGGACGGGCGATCTGGGAGCGATCGTCCAGATCTACGACCCCGATGGCCTCGAAGTCGAGTTCATCAGCGCGTCGGGAAGGACGGAGGCCTTGATCACGCTGAAGGAGTCCGATGTTCGCGCCGTCGCCGACGGCGACCTGATCTCGGTCCGCCGGCTCGATCGTTCGGCGTGAGGGCTGCGACTCCGCAGGTTCCAACATCCCGAGCTCGCTCCTCCCGACACCCGAGTGCGAGGGGTTGCCTCCCACCGACTGGGTCGCCACCCGCGAGCAAGCGTTGACCGAGCAGGACGTCGTCGCGCAAACCCACGCATGGAAGGAGCGCAAGCGACAGTTCATCCAACGGCAGATTCTCATCGCCCGCAATGTGCTCACCGATCAGGGTTGGCTGTGACCAAGTCGACCGAAGCCGAAGCGCTGAACGGAGGCAGCCGTTACATGCTGCGCGACATCGCGATCCTCGCCGTCTGGCAGACCGCGCTGATCGGCTGCCTCACTTTCTTCATCGGCTGGTGGGCCTACTCGGTGCTCTGGATGCTGCCGGTCTAGGTCTTCACCTACTGCTGCGACCAGATCCGCTTCTTCCTCGAGCACAGCCACCCGGAGCCCGACGCGACCGCCGACGAGCGCCGCTTGATCACCTGCACGTCGACCCCGCTCGAGCGCCTCTTCCTCGCGCCGAACAACATGAACTTCCACGCGGCCCACCACTTGTGCACGTCCATTCCTTATTACGCGTTGCCCAAAGCCGACCGCCTCGTCCGCTCCCCTCCCGGCGCCGAAGGCCTGATCTGGCGCCCGTCGTACGTCGGGGCGCTTGCCCATTACTACCGCGCACTTCCCTTGCCCAACTGTCGGCGCGCATAGGCACGCATCACTCGGAGCCCGAGCCTGAGCCGTCGCCGACGGTTAACCGATTTCGAGGTGAAAAGCCGAAACCGCGCTGGAAAGCCGTTGTCGCTGGCTACGACGGTCTACACGTCTTCGCCGCCGACCCATGAGAATTAGGTGGGGATGGGCACGAGAGCTTCAACGGTGATGTTGGTGAGTGACGAAGAAAACCAGCTCGAAGGTTGGGCGACCGAATCCAGCGGCGCACTTCGTGCGCCACGGATGGCGAGAGGGTGACGGTCGGTCATGCCGCCCAAGTTGAGGGACTTGATAGCCGATCTTCGAGCTGCGGGGTTCGTGGATCGAGGAGGCAAGGGAGGTCATCGGAACTTCGTTCACCCAAAGGTCATCCGTCCGGTGACAATCTCGGGAAGCGCGGGTGATGACGCGAAGCACTACCAGGTGCGAGCGGTTCAGCATGCTATCCAAGAGTCGAAAAAATGAAAGACAGCGCCAGATACGTGAAGATCGTCGAGTGGTCGGAGGAAGACCAGTGCTACGTCGGCAGTTCTCCAGGACTGATCTACGGAGGGTGTCACGGTGACGACGAGAAGGAAGTCTTCGATGAGCTTTGCCGAATCGTCGAGGACGCGATCGACATGTACCGGAGGGAGGGGAAGCCGTTGCCGCCGGCTACGTCGGGTCGCGACTTCGCCAACAAGATGCAAGACGTCGCATAGACAACGTGTCGGGCAACCGCGCTGACTCCCTTCGCGCAGTGGATCGTGCCGCGACCTCAACTTCGAGACCCCATGTGGGAAGGAGTCGAGGACCTGCTCGTCTGCTTGGAAGTCTCCTTCAAGGCTGACCCGAGCTGCGCAGCAGGACCGAATGGAGGAACGCGGCTCCGGAGGATGCGCTGGGCCACGGGGCCGCTAACCTCTAGGCGATGGCGACGACAGCGAAGCTCGCGTTCGTCTTGCAAGTCGGACTGGCGGCTTCGAGCGCGGCTGGCCAGGATCCCGCGCAGCCCCTTCCGTTCGCCGTCGAGGCGACGGAGCTCGTTCTCGGGACGAGCGACTTTCCGTTCGCGGTGTTGCGGCTCGAGCTGACAGAGCCTTTGCAGGAACGAACGGTCGTCTTCGTGAAGTACGAGCCTCCGGGGCCGCTGCGCCCCGATCGTGTGCTTCCCGAACCGCGCGATCCGGAGCCGCCGGTTTCGGAGCCGCTCGATGAGGCGAAGCTGCTCGAGGCGCTCAGCAAGCTCGGGTACGTAGACGAGAGGTCGAACCCCGAGACGTTCTCGCGCGACCTCGAGTTCGAGCTCGTGGAGGGGCGGACGAGTCTCGATCTGCCCGTGCCGATGCCGGTGGGGGACGAGCGGCTGCGCGCGACCGTCGTCCTGTGGGACGGCGAGCGCTGGTACGAGAAGCAGGTCGAGTACGCGCGGCCCGACACCGGCTGGGTGCTCTACTTCGTGCCGGGGTTCCATTACGACCCGGTGTGGTGGAACACGCAGGCGCACTACACCGAGACCGGGCGCTACATGGACTCGCACGTGGGGCCGGGGCTCGAGCTCGTGGAGGCGTACCTCGCGGCGTGCGCGGAGGATCCCGACTACGCGGTTGCACTGCACCAGCTCCCGTACCTGAAGACTTTCTTCGAGGCGCGGCCGGAGCAAGCGAGCCTGCTCGTCGACTACGTTGCTCGCGGGCGCGTCGGAGCGGTGGGGGGCACGTACAACGAGCTCTCGAGCACGCTCGTCAGCGCCGAAGCCGTCGCGCGCAACGCGATCTACGGGACGCTCTTCCAGCGCGAGATCGTCGGCGGGAGCGCCGATACGTTCTGGCAGTGCGACGTCTTCGGCCACGACCCGTCGTTCCCGAGCTTGATGGCGCGGGTCGGCCATCGGAACGGCGCGTTCGCGCGCGGGCCGTTCCACCAATGGGGCGCGCCCCGCGAGCAGGTGAACTTCCCGAGCGAGTTCCTGTGGATGGCGCCGGACGGCGAAGCGGTGCTCACGCACTACATGACCGGCCACTACGGTTACGCGTACGGGCGCTTCGCCAACGGTTCGAACCGCGCGTCGGACGACGTCGCCACGACGAACGCGATCGTGCGTGCGATGTTCGAGGACCTGAAGCGCCCCGCTTTGACGCACCACGTGCTGCTCCCGATGCACATGGACTTCGTGCGGCCGCTCGAGAACCTGGGTGACGTCGTGCGCGCGTGGAACGCGATCTACGTCTCGCCGCGGGCGGTGATCGGCACGGGCGAGGAGTTCTTCGAGGCCGTGCGCGACGAGATCGCGGAGCGCGGCATCGTGCCGAGCGTCATCACGCGCGACATGAACCCGATCTACACGGGCTGCGGCGTGTCGTTCGCGGACCTGAAGCTCGCGAACCGCGCCTGCGAGACGACCCTGCGCGAGGCGGAGATCACTGCGACGATCGCGTGGGTGCACGGCGCGGAGTACCCGTCGCGCGGGCTCGACCGCGCTTGGCGCCAGTTGCTCTTCAACGCCCACCACGACGCCGTCACGGGCTCGATGTCCGATCAGGTGTACCTCGACGTCATGGCGGGCTACCGCGACGCGCTCGAGATCGCCACGGAGGTTCGCGACCGCGCGCAGGACTATCTCGGAAGCCGTGTGAACGCTCCCCACGCCGACGCGCTCGTCTGGAACGCGACCGAGCGCGAGCGCGATGACTGGGTCGAGACCGAGCACGCCCGCGCCGACAGAGGTACCGATGGAGCGCCTGAGGAGACGGCCGCGAGCGCGTACGAGCGCGGCGAGAGCATTTGGATCGAGATGCGCGACGAGAAAGGTGCGCATCAGGGGTGGTGGGGACCCGCCCAGAGCATCGATTCGCGGGTCTTCGCCAGGCGCGTTCCGGCGTTGGGCTACGCGCCGCTCGAGCTCGCAGGCGGCAAGAGCGGCGGGAATCTGTGGTCGCTCGAGAACGAGTACCTCAGCCTCCGGATCGAAACTGCTCGCGGCGGGGCCCTCGCGAGTCTCGTTGTGAAGGCAACCGACCGCGAACTCCTCTCCGGGCCCGCGAACGATCTCGTGTTGCTCGCGGAGTATCCGGTGCTCCCGGGCCACGGTGAAGGCCCTTGGCATCTCGCGCCGACCGGTGAGCGCAAACCGGGCACCGACGTGATCGCGACGGTGCTTCGAGGAGGTCCCTACCGGATCGTGCTCGAAGCAGATTACGACACGTTCTCCAAACGCCAGGTGATCCAGCTCCTGCCGGGAAGTAAGCAAGTCGACTTCGAGACGACCATCGTCGATTGGAAGGGACGCGACCAACTGCTGCGCGTCGAGTTCCCGCTCGACCTGCCCGGTGCTCGGCCCGTGTTCCAGACGGCGGCGGCCGTGATCGGGAGGCCGTTCGCGCGCGACGTCGACACGGCGCAGGACGCGTGGACGCTCGATCAGACCTGCTGGCAGTGGGCTGGTCTCGGCGCAGTCGCGACACTCGAGATGACGAGCGGGGATGCAGTCGTGCATCGACGTGCGTTGGGCGTCGGCGAGATCGTCCTCGGCGCAGAGACGCCGGCCGAGCGCTTGCGACAGGCGAATCGCCTTGCCGCGGCGCTCGTCGCGTGCGGCGTGACGACGACGATCACGCGCGAGGACGAGCGCCGCTACGGCGACCTCACCTTCGACTCGAACGCGCCGGACTTCCGCGTTCTATATGGAGAGCGCAGCGAGCACGCGCTCCTGCGCGGGCACGCGGAGCGCGCCGAGATCGCGCCGGGTGTGTCGTGCGCGTGGGTCGAAGACATCGATGTCGGCCTACTCCTGCTCGAGCCCGCGGAGGGTCTCGAGGCGGTGCTCGCCGATCTCGCGAACGATCAGCGCATCCGCGTGCCGCTGGTGCACACGCGCACGCTCGAGGAACTCGGGCTCGCTCGGGAGCTCGACGAGCCCGGCGGTGCTCGCCCGTCGCGGTACCAGTCCGTGCCGGACTACGGCGTCGCGCTCGTGAACCGCGGACCCGTCAGCATGCACGTGTCCGCCGCCGGCGTGCTCGGCCTGAACCTCCTGCGCAGCTCGGCGAGCTGGCCGTCGGGCACGTGGATCGATCCGCCTGCGCGGCGCCTGCCCGACGGCGCGCCGTTCGGGACGATGCACGGGAGCCATACGTTCCGCTACAGCCTCCTCGTGCACGCGGGCGACTTCCGTGACGCCGCGCTGAACGCGCGGGCGCAGGAAGTGCAGCATCCGTTGGTCGCGCGAGGAACGCGAAAGGTCGCGCGAGCCGTGCACGACGGCGCCCGCGATGACGAACGAGACGCGCCGGCGGCGGCAGATGCGCCGGATGGAGCTCGCCCGTCCGAGGACGCCGCCGGCCGCGTCCGCGATCTTCCGGCCTCCGCCGGCTTCCTCGCTGTCGAGCCCGCGGGCGTGCTCGTGACGGCGCTGAAACCAGCGGGCTTCCCGGATGCGCGCTGGCGCATCGGGACGAACGCGGTGGGTGAGCACGTGAAGCTCGGTGCCGCGAAGGGTTCGTCGCGGATCGTGCTGCGGTTGTGGAACGGAACGGGGCGCGCGGTTGACGCGCGCGTCCTCTTCGGCGAGCTCGCGCTCGCCTTCGCACCGGCGCGGGCCTGGAGGGCGGACCTGCTCGAGGTCGAGCGCGAGGAGCTCGTGCTGGCGGACGGCGCGCTCGTCGTTCCGCTCGCCGCGAACGCCTACGAGACGGTGATCCTCGAGGGCGCGGCGCGCCAGCGCGACCCGCACGCGCCGAGCCTCGATCCGACGCGCGGGGGCGTCTCGCCGAGCGCGTACTGGCTCGAGAACCGCGGCGAGGGCGTGACGGGGAACGGCGTCGCGTCGATCGTGCCCGCGGCGCGCGAGGTCGCGCTCGTGGACGGCGCGGCGACGGTCGAGCTCACCCTCGTGAACTCCGATCGCGTGTCGAGCGCGGTCTTCGCGCTCCAGGTCTCGGCGGCGGACGGGCTCGCCGTCGCGCTCGAGCCCGCGCGCGTCGAGCTCGCTCCCGCGTCGACCGGAACGGCGACGCTGTGTCTTCGGGCGAACGGGAGCGCGCCGCGCGAACGCTCGCTCGTGACGATCCGCGCGCGGCACCCTTCGGCCCCGGGCGACACGACGCTCACCGCCGCCGTGTGGGTCGAGGGAGAGAAGGGCGCCGTGGCCGCCGACTCCCCCGCCTCCGCGGTGTCGATCGAGAACCTGGGCGCGATCGCGAGCGCGCCGGGTGAGCTGCGCGCGCTCGTGAGGAACCACACGCCCGGGCCGATTCCCGCGACGCTGCGCTGGCTCGCCCCGCTGTCCTCGTGGGAGGCGATTCCCGAGTGGACGCACGAGGTGTTGCTGCCGGCGCACGGCGCGCTCGAGGTCGCGACGGCGCTCGGGAGCGCCGACGACGGCTGGGCGATGCTCGAAGTGCTCTACGGCGGCGAGGTCGCGTACGGCGAGACCGTCGCGGTCGTGAACGATCCGGAGAAGGTCCTGCTCGCCTTCGAGGTCGACCGAGTGCGGTTGAAGGATGGCGCGCCGAGCCGCGTGCAGGTGCGCGCGCGAAGTCTCGCGGGGCTCGAGGCCGACGCGCGCGTGGAGCTCGCGTGTCCGCCGGGTCTGCGCGCGCGCGAGATCGCGCGCTCGTTCGCCACGGACGGCAATCGTGCCGCGGGCGTGCAGTTACTCGTCGTCGAGTACGAAGTCGAAGCCGACTCTGCCGGCGGAGGGAAGGCGCGGCCGGCTCGTGGGAGCTTGCGCGTCCTCGGTCCGCGCGGCACCGCGGCGAGCGCGGCGTACACGATCGCGCCCGAGCAGCGCGCGCGGCCGCGGCTTGGCGAGGTCGAGGTGGACGGGGATCTCGTCGAGTGGGACGAGGCGGAGTTCACGCACGCTGCGGGCGAGCTCGGCGCGCTGCGCGCGGCCGTGCGCTTCGGCGCGGGCGGGCTCGCGCTCGCCTTCGCCGTCGAGGACGACGTCTTCCGCCAGCCGCACGCGAACGGTTCGCTGTGGGAGGGCGACTCCGTGCAGTTCGCGCTCTCGGCCGTCCCCGCGACGGGCTTCGGCTACGGGAGCCGCGACCTCGAGTTCGGGCTCGCGCGCACGCCGTCGGGGCCGCTCGTGTGGTGTTGGTACGGCGGCGAGGGCGGACGCACGGGTCGGCTCGACGAGGTCGAGCTCGCGGTGAGCGTCGCGGGCGGCACCACCGTGTACGAGGCGCGCATCCCGCGCGCGCTGCTCCCCGGTCTCGCGCTCGAGCCCGGCGCCGTGCTCGGCTTCGCCTACATCGCGAACGACGACGACGGCGCGGGCTACCGCGGCGCCACGCAGTGGGCAGGCGGGATGGCGGGCGGCAAAGACGCGTCGCTGTTCGGCGAGCTCGTGCTGGAGAGGTGAGTACGGTGCCAGTCTTTCACCTCACCGCGCAACGGTCATGCATGAGCAGAGGTCTTGCGCGGTGAGGTGAAGAATTGGACTGGCACCGTACCCACCTCTCTCTGGGTCTCTTCGCGCTCGGCGCATTTGCAGCGGCGTGCTCCGGTGACGCGCAGGAGGGAGCACATGAGCGGCCGTCGGTCCTTCCCGCATCGACGGAGCACAACGACGGTTGGTGGTCGGCCGTCGCGCATCTCGAGCTCGACGAGGCCCGCGCGCTCGACGACGATGCCGACCGCCGCGCGTTCGTCGACGCACTCGCGGCGGCCGTCGACGGCGGCTCGGGCGCGGCGGAGGGCGCGCTGTGTGCGCTCGCGTCCGGTGCCGCCGACGCGTTGCTGCGCCGCCGCGCGGGTCAGGTGGCGCTGAACCTGCTGCGTATCGAGGGGCGTTGGGAATCCATGGGGGACTTCGGCGAGCGCTGCGGGCTCGCCCTGGCCGGCGATGCGATTCCCGCCGCGTTGCTCGCTCTCCCGGTGGAGTCGGTCGAGCTGCCCGACACGCCGGTCGTGCTGCCGCTCGTCGCGCCGGACGGGCGACTACCCCTCGTGATCGCGAGCGTGCGCGGGCCGAGCGGCGCGGAGGATCTGACGGCGCTCGTGGACACGGGTGCGGGCGCGTGCGTGATCGCGGCGGAGGCCGCGCGGCGCCTGGGCGTGACGCCCATCGGCGAGGATGCGGTCGCGATCCTCGGGAGCGCAGGCCAGGGCGCGAGCGCGCGCCCCGGCAGGTTGCCGGAGCTGCGCCTCGGCGAAGTCCGCGCCACCGACCTTCCCGTCCTGATCGTGGACACGGAGACCCTCGAGGCGCTGCTCCCCGGTATTCCCTTCGTCATCGGCTGGGAGCTGTTGCAACGGATGGTGGTCGAGGTCAGCGGAGCGACCAGTGAGCTCGTGCTGCGCAGGAGCGCGCGCGACGCGTCCGACGGGGCGGCCGATCTCGTGTTGCTGTACGAACCCGTCGTGCGTCTCGAATCGAGCGGGACCGAGCTCTTGTTCTTGCTCGATACGGGCGCAACGAGCACCGACGCCACGCCGGCTCTCGTCGAGCGTTTGCGGCTCACCGATCTCGCCGAGGTGGAGGGCGGAATCAAGGGTCTCGGAGCCGTGCGAGAAGCGCTCGTGCCCGAGATCCCGCGCCTCGTGATCGTCTTGGCCGGCGTGACGCTCCAACTCGAGCACGTCACCGTGTGGGAGATGCCAGTCGAGCGCAACCGGCTGCTCGAGCTCGACGGCACGCTCGGAGCCGACGTCGCGCTGGCCGGGCGGTTGATCGTCGACGGCCCGGGACGACGCGTCGGTTTCGCAGCGCGCTGACGATCAGGCGGCGCGGTTCGCCGACTCCCGCTCCCACTCGTCCTCGAGGCGCGCGAGTCGGTTCAGCGTGAGCGGGTGCGTGAGCTTCCGCTCGACCTTCCTCGAGAGCTTGTCGCTGGCGACCTCGCGCGCCTGGTCGCACAGGAGGTCGAGGTCCACGTGCCGGAGGAGCTTCGGTCCCGCGCACAAGAGCGCCATGCCGAGCACGGCGTCCTCGCGCGAGCCGACGAGGCGCGCCGCCACGCGGTCGGCGCTGAGCTCGTCGAGCCGGGAGAGCCAGCGTAGGAAGCGCCGCAGGTGGGAGCGGACGAGATGCGAGTGGCCGAGCGCGACGTGGCCGAGCTCGTGACCGATCACGAAGGACAGGGCGCCGGGGCTCCCGCCGAGCAGGCACGCGTCGACGACCTCATCGGTGAGCAGGATGGCGTCGCGCCGCGCGAAGCGCACGGCGAACGCGTTGGCCACCGCTGCGTCCACGACGTAGACCTCGGGCACGGCGGGGAGGTCGAGGCGGCGCGCGAAGTCCTCCACGCAGGCGTGGATCGGAGCGAGCTGCCGCGGACCGACGCAGAGACCGCTCCCGCGAATCTGCGCACGCGCGCGCTTGCCCATGTGGGCGGCGACGAACGGCCACGCGACCAACGCCGCGAGCGAGAGACCGTAGGTCATGGCGGCCAGGAACACGGAGCCCGCGACGACGACGAGCCACGCGCAGACGACCGCGATCGCCGTGCGCGGCTCGATGCACGCGCGCGCGTCGAGGGCGGGTCCCGCGGCGGAGAGCTCGGGGAAGGTATGTGGGCGCTCGAAGGGAGCGGGGAGCTCTCGCGCGGGGACGACGCGCAAGTTGCGGGTGTTCGGGGGGTTCATGGCCCCATCTCGTCGGCGATCGCTTCGATCGGAATCGAGCTGGGACGGGGAATTCGTAGGCGGCGCGTCCCGTCAGGCGTCGCGCGCGAGGCGGAACTTGGCGAAGACCCAGGGGTAGCGGCGCTGGAACCAGTTGCGGAAGCTCTTGCGCACGAGCCGCACGTCGGTCGGCCAGGCCGCGCCGAACAGCACCTTGTGCTCGCCGTCGAAGAAGTCCGTCGAGTAACCGGGATAGGTGCGCATCCAGGGCTCGAAGCCCGCGTGCGCGGCGAAGTCCGTGTCGGTCCACTCCCAGCCGTTGCCGACGAGCTCGAGGACGCCGAAGGCGCTCTGGCCGGCGGGATGGGAGCCGATCGGGGCCGGGTCGAAGCTCGCGAAGCCGAAGTTGCCGTGCAGGCCGGGAACGGGGGCTTCGTCGCCCCATGGATGAGCTCGTTCGAGAACTCGCTCCGGATGAGCTCGTTCGAGGACTCGCTCCGGATGCGCTCGTTCGAGAGCTCGCTCGCGGCCGTTCGGGGTTCCGTAGGCTGCGCGGGACAGCTCCGCTTCCGTCGGGAGCCGCACGCCCTTCCAGCGCGCGTAGGCGGAGGCCTCGGCGTGGCTCACGATGGCGGGCCGGTCGAGCACGTGCGCGAGCGGGAGCTCGCCGAACATCGTGCGCTGGAAGTAGCTCCCGTCCGACGCTCGGCGCCAGTTCGAGGGATGCTCGCGCGCTGTCTTGGCCAGCCAGGCCCGATCCGCGGCGCTCCACAGGCGCCCGTCGGCGTAGCCGCCCGCGTCCACGAACGCGTGGAAGTCCGAGACGGACACGGGTAGCCGGTCGAGGCGGAAGTCCTCCACGCGCACGCCGCGACGTTCGGGGAACTCGTTGTCCCAACCGAAGGGGAGCGCGTCGAAGTCGGTGCCGAGCGTCACGGTTCCGCCGGGAATCGCGAGGACTTCCGCCTCCGTGTCGGCGGCGCGCTCGGTTCCGTTCGGCGGGACTCCGTGCTCGGGCGCGCGCTTGCGCTCGGGCGGGAGCTCCTGGATCGCGTACATGAGGGTCTCGTGGTGCATCAGCTCGTGCTCCAGCACGAGGTGCAGCACGCGCGAGTTCTCGACCAGCGGATCGGTGCACCGCTCGCGCGCCGCGCCCTCGAGCTCGCGGGCGAGCTCCGGCAGCGCCGCCCGCACGCCGTCGCGATAGTCCAGGATCTCGTCCAGCGGCGGCCAGTCGTCGATCGCCACGTCCGCCGCCGCGCTCTCGTCGAGGGGATCGATGCCGCGCTCGAAGAGCTCGTCGAACGCGGGCCGGAAGGAGCCCTTGCCCAGGACACCGCGCCCGATCTGGTTCCAGGTGAAGGCGGGCAGGTGCCCGAGGTAGAAGACGAACGGGTGCCGCAGGGGGATCGGTCGCGCGAACCAGGCCTGGTCGAGGAGCTCGAAGAGCCGATCGGTGCGCTTCCAGGCCGCCTCGAGTGCGGCGAGCGCTGAGGAGGTCATGGGCGGCATCCTAGGGCCAGGACGCGCGGGGCTCGACCTCCGCGCCGGCATCTCCGCGTCTTCGTAGGTCTGGGTAGCGGCCTCGGTCTGCGCGCGGGGAACACCTGCGGGCGAGGGTGCTCGCGCGGCGCTCGCTCCGAATCGCCGGCAGAGAGCGACGGATGGCGCTGGAGCGCGGGCGTCGCGGGGATTCTCATGGTGGGCGCTCCGCGCGCGCCCGCCTCTCAGGAGGCTTTCGCGCCGCAGGCAAGGAGCGCACGAAGCAAGCCATGGAAGGAGCAAGAGGGGAGCACGAGCCGCCGCAGTCGGGGCACCTCGCGATCGGGATCGCGCTCGCGGCGCCGTTCGTCGCGGCGGCAGTCCTCGGCGGCTGGTGGAACGCGCACAGCTTCGCGCGCGCGAACGGCTGGCTCGCACAGGGGCGCGACTACCTCGCGGCGTCGTACGCCGCGCAGGAGGTGTCGCGCAGCGCGCTGCTCGCCCTGGGGATGGGATTGCTTTGGGCGCTGGTCGCGGCGCTCTTCCGCGCCCGCCGCTCGAGCCTCGCGGGACTCTTCGCCTTCGCGTGCGCGCTGCAGGCCGCGTGGCTCGTGCTCGTGCTCGAGGCGCCCGAGAGCTGGCGCGTCGTGCGCGTGCGCCACGCCCTCGCGTTGCCGAATCTCCTCTGGCGCGTGGTGCGCTTCGACTCCAGCAAGGGGATCGCGGGCCTCGAGCTCTCGTGGATGGCCTGGACGTCGGCGGGATTGCTCGTCGCCGGCGCGACTGCCGCGCTCGCGCTGGGAGCTCGCGAGCTCGGGAAGGGGAGCGAGCGTTGGAGCGGGCCGGGAAGGGTTTGGCGGGGGGCGGGCGTCTTCTTCGCGCTCGTCGCGGCGGCCGGATGGCTCGGGGCGCTCGCGCGGGAGCGCTTCCTCCGACCCGACCTCTCCGCGGCCGCCTTCCGGTCCGTGATCGTGCTGACTTGGGATTCGACCCGCGCCGATCACCTGTCGTGCTACGGCTACGAGCGCGAGACGACGCCGGAGGTCGACCGGTTCGCGGCCGACGCCGTGCTCTTCGAGCGCGCCTACGCGAACCACAACTGGACGCGGCCTTCCTACATGTCGGTGCTCACCGGCCGCCCGGCCTGGGAGGTCGACCTGCGCCACGTCGAGTACGAGCACCTGTTGCTCGGGGAAGCGCTGAAGGATGCGGGCTTCGCGACGCGCGCGTTCGTGCAGAACCCGAACCTCGACTTCTCCTTCCGGATGGACCAGGGCATCGACCGCTACCACCAGTTCACGGAGAGCGAGCGCCCGGCGGTGATCGCGGAGTGGGTCCGGGCTTCGATCGACGAGCTTGCCTGGCGTCCGTTCTACCTGTTCGTGCACATCGAGCAGCCGCACTGGCCCTACCTCGAGGACGGCGCGTTCGTCGCGGGTCGCTACGATCCCGATCACCCGCTCGTCACGCCGGGGCGGATCGAGGAGCTGCTCGCCTTCCACGAGGTGGAGAAGTGGGACGCGGAGGGGCCGGACGCCGCAGGGCGCCTGCAGTACCTGCTCGATCTCTACGACGGCGACCTCTTCGATGCGGACGCGGCCGTGGGCGAGATCCTGCGGCACCTGCGGGCGAAAGGGCTCTACGACCAGAGTTTGATCGTCTTCCACTCCGACCACGGCGACGAGTTCTTCGACCGTGGAAACTTCGGTCACGCCCATCGGAACGTGCACCCGGACGTCACGCGTGTGCCGCTCGTCGTGCGCTTCCCCGCGAGCTTCGGCGTCGCGCCGCGCCGGTCGGACGTGCCGGTGCAGAACCTCGACCTCTATCCGACGGTGTTGGACGTGCTCGGGCTCCCGAGCGTGGCGGGGCTCGGGGGGACCAGTCTGCTCGGACTCGTCCGGGATCCCGCGCCGGACCGCGTGCTGCTCTCGACCTTCGACGGGCTGATCGCGGTGCGCAACCGCGATTACGCGCTCGTGCGCGACTTCAAGCGCGGGGACGGCCCGAGGCTGTTCGACATCTCCCTCGATCCGAGCGAGCGCGTCGAGGTCCGGGATCCCGAATCGGTGCCGGCCTTCCGCGAGCTCGACGCCGTCGCCGAGTGGTGGGGAGTCGAGTGCTGGCCCGACGCCCCCGACGACCTGCCGGGAGCGCCGCGCGACACGAGCCCGGAGCTCGAGGAACGCCTGCGGAAGCTCGGCTACGTCGATCGGTAGAAGCGGTAATACGGAGCCAGTCCACCTTTTCACCCTTCCGCGCTGCGTGCGGCGGCAAGCAATGGCTTCAGTGCAGAAGGGTGAAAAGGTGGACTGGCTCCGTACTACCGCTTCCCGCGCACGGCCTCGAGCTCTTGGCGCAGGCGCTCGATCTCGAGCGACTGGGAGCGCACGCGGCTCTCGAGCTCGATCTTGTCGCGGTCGAGCCGGGCCGTGTCGGCCAGCGGCTCGCCGCCCGGCACCACGTTGACGCGACGCAGCTCGGTGAGCTGCGCCTGGGCGAACTCGAGCGCCTTCTGGAGGCTCTCGTTGCGCGCGCGCAGGTCGTCCTTGTCCGCGCGGGCCGGCAAGACGGCCGTGCGGGTGTGAGCGCCATCGTCCGCGGCGTCCACCTCGACCACGGCGTCCTCGTCTCCGAGGCAGATCTGCGTGCCCGACAGGAGCACGGCCCCCCGGATCCGCCGGCTCTCGACGTAGGTTCCGTTGCGCGAGTCGAGGTCGATCACCACCAGACCGCGCAGGATGCGCACGTGGCGCTTGCTCACGTAGGCCTGGGGGATGACGAGATCGCAGTCGGGAGCGCGACCGATCACAGCCTCGTTGCCGTCGATGGTCACCTGCTCGGCGGCGTGCCCGGATTGGATGAGACGCAATTTGATCACGGCCCTGACTCCGGGATGTTCGGGTCTCGAGAGGTGGCCACGACAGGCTCGAAGTCGGAGTCTACCGGGGCTTTCGAAAGAGGCACAGGGGCGCGCGGCCCGAGCGGTGGAGCCTGGGGCTCGAAGGGGCCGATCCGTACAATCCGAAGCGCTTCGGTCCCGACGACCCTTGCGTCGATTCTCATCCTCTCGAGCCGGCGCGGGGACGCGGCTCGGGCACGAGGACCCCACCATGAAGCCATCCGAAGAGGACGAGAGAACGCCCGCGCGCCTGCCGGAGGAGCCCTTGGAACTCGATCCGACGATCCATCTCGCGGGATCCGAGGACCGAACGCTCTCCACCGATCCGGAGGGCGACCCGACCTTGCCGTTGGAGCGCGGGGGCGACGACACGCAGGGCGTTCCCAGCACGGCCGCCCGCTCGCTCCCCGCCGGCGGCGCCGCCTCGCACGTCTTCGCCAACCGCTTCGAGGTCGTCCAACTGCTCGGCGAGGGCGGCATGGGCCGCGTCTACCTCGTGCGCGACCGCCAGATCGAGGGCCGCCAGGTCGCGCTGAAGGTCCTGCGTCCGCGCTTCTCGCAGAACGCGCGCTTCCGCGAGCTCTTCTTCCAGGAGATCCGCGCCGCGCAGAAGTTCGTGAGCGAGAACGTGAACCAGGTGCGCGACACCGGCCAGATGGACGACGGCCGGCTGTTCCTCACGATGGACCTGGTCGACGGCGAGTCGCTCCAGCAGCTCATCCGGCGCGAGTCGAAGCTCAACACGCGCCACGCGCTCGAGATCACGCGTCAGATGCTGCTCGGCTTGCAGAGCGGACACGAGCAGGGCTTCGTGCACCGCGACGTCAAACCGTCGAACGTGATGCTCGCCACGCGCGTCTCGAAGACCGACGAGAATCCCTACGGCGTCGGCGTGCGGCTGCTCGACTTCGGCATCGCCGCGCTGGCGGCGGACATCGGCGAGGGCGCGGTCTCCGGCACGCCCATGTACATGTCGCCCGAGCAGACGCAGGGCCAGCGCCTCGATCCGCGCTCGGACCTCTTCTCGGTGGGAATCGTGCTGTACGAGATGCTCTCGGGCTCGCGGCCGTTCGAGGGCTCGACGCTCGAGGAGGTCTCGACCTCCCTGGTCGAGACGCAGGTCGCGCCGAAGATCAAGGGCCTCGAGCACTTGAAGCCCTCGGTGCAGAAGCTCCTGCGCAAGGCGCTCGAGAAGGACCGCGAGAAGCGCTTCCAGAACGCGTCGGAGTTCATCGATGCGATCGAGCGCTCGAAGGCCTATCGGCTGCCGACGGGCGTGCCGGGTTGGGTGGGCGGGCTGCTCGGGTTGGCGCTCGTCGCCGCGGGCGGCGAGGCCTACGTGATCTTCGACCAGTTCGACGAGATGTCGCGCGTCCGCACCGAGACGGAGGCGTCGAAGAACGCCGCGCTGTTCGCGGAGAAGCGCAGCTTCGACGACATCGCGGCCAAGCTCAGGGAGCAGCTCGCGCAGAAGGACAACGAGCTCGCGCAGAAGGACACGAGGCTCAACGAGCTCGCGCTCCAGTTGGGAGCGAAGGGCGACGAGCAGGTCGTCGTCCAGACCGACGAGAAGCTGCGCGACGCGCGCATCCAGAGCCTCGAGGAGGCGCGCGCCCAGGAACAGCGCAAGCGCGAACAGCTCGAGGTCCAGATCGCCCAGTTGCAGGAGAAGCTCCGGATCCAGGACCGCGTGAGCACACCGCCGGCGCAGGCGGCCGAGCTCATGGATCGCGTCCTCGAGTTCATCGAGGGAGCGCACGGCTCCGCAGCCGTGGCACGCTTCGAGCAGGAGGAGCGCAACCAGCTCTTCGCGCGCTCCGGGATCGGCGGCAAGGAGTTCATCGCCGAGCTCACGCACGCCGCGGCGGACTTGCACGGGTTCCAGGCGTCGAAGAAGTCGAACGAGCTGCGTCGTGAACTGCTCGCGAGCGCGCGCGTCTCTGCGTCGAACGCGGAGGCCAAGCTCGCCTCCTTCGAGATCGGCGCGAAGGCCTGGCTCGACTTCCGCCTCGACCCGAGTTCCGACATCGACTACGACCGCCTCGGGCGCGTGAAGGCCGTGCTCGAATCCACGCGCGCGGCGATCGAAACCGAGACCGAGGAGCTGCGACGAGCAGACCGCGAGCGCGTGCAGAGTCTGGTCGAGGGCCCGCCCGATCAGGACCCCGAGCGCGTGATCCGCTACGGCGAGGACTACGGCTGGACGGACCTCGCTCCCTTCTTCGAGCGCCTCGTGTCGCACTTCGAACCTTGCGTGTCCGGCGGTCGGCCCAACCTCGGAGCGTTGCGCAAGAACCACGTCCTCGGCCGCTGGGGAGCCTACGCCGACCTGCACCGCGACGTGCCCGATCCCGCGATCAACCAGCCCATCCGCTGGTTCGGGTACGCGCGCAAGTGGTACGTCGACCAGAGCGGCGCGGGCTTCACGCCCGACCTCGCCGAGCTGCGTCTCGGGGAGAGTGCGCCGGATTGGCGCGCGGTGCTCGCGCTCCAGCACGGCATCGCCGCCGGACTCGAGCGCGCCATGCTCCGCCCGCGGACGTACCTCGACCGCCAGCTCAAGTCGCAAGTCACGTCGTGGATCGTGGACAGCAATTCGACCGTCGACAAGCAGGACGGCGTCGTCTGGACGGTGCGGCGCAAGACCCTCACGGAGCGCGCCGGCGATCTCGACCCGTTCGAGGACACGTTGCGCATCACCTTCAAGGACGGCGTCCTGCTCGGGAACGACAAGAACCGCAGGCTCAACGTCTTCGATCCGGACGCGCGCGTGGAGTTCTGGCAGCCCGCCCTCGATCGACCGGTGGCGCGCAACCGCAGCCTTCCCCGGCAGGAGGACGTCGACTCCTTCCGTAACCGATTCGCCGACGCGCCCATCCCGTGTCTCGTGGTAGAGGATCCGTCCACCGACACGATTCGCTTCGTGTCCCCCGACTTCGGCCTAGTGCGCGAGGAGCGCCGCGGCGTGTTCCTGCTCGAGCTCGTCTTCGCAGGAGAATGAACTCGTTCGATCCCCATGCGGGCAGCGGCCCGTGCAACGGAGCGATGCAATGAAACTGATTCTGTGCGCCACTCTCGGACTCGCCGCAGTCGCTTGCAGCAGTCCGCCCGAGCCGCGCTTCGAGCTCGGCGCCGCCCCCTCGAGCTTCCTCGGGTTCCCGGCGCTCAGCCAGGAGGACATGGTGGTGGCCCAGGCGAGCTTCCAGCCGGATCACGCGCGCACCTTCGAGGAGGACCTCGTGCGCGCGGCCGGCGTGATCCCCGTGCGACTCGACGTCCGGTTGCGCGGGGAGGGCGCCGAGGACCGCAGCATCCTGCTGAACCCCGATCAATGGGAGCTCGCGCTCTACCTCCAGGACGGGACGGCGTTGCGGCAGATCAATGCCGAGGAGCTGGCCGAGTCGCTCCCCAAGAAGCCCGCCCAGAAAGTGCGCGACAACCGCTTCATCACGGGTCCCCTCAACAAGGAACCGACCACCGGCTTCGTGTTCTTCCTCCTCGACCCGAAAGATGATTTCGAGGTCGACGGGCGCAGCGTCGTCCACACGCAAGGGAAGACGCGGAACGGCTTGGATCTCTATCAGTCGCTCGTTTCCTTCCGCGTGACCATCGACGACGTCTTCTATCCCTTCTACGTCGGCATCAAGCCCCAGTAGCTCCCATGAAGCTCAGCACGTTCGCCCTCGGCGTCGCCGCTCTCCTGCTCGCTGGTTGCTCCACCGATCGCATCTACCGTGAGAACGAGGCGCAACTCGCGGCTTCGCTGGCGAGCATCGAGAACGACCAGTTCCAACAGGCGGAGCAGCATGCGATCCGGGTGCTCGTCGACACCGGCAACGTCGTCGACGACTATCCGCTCCAGCGCTTCTTCGCGAGCTACCTGCTCACGCTCACGCACCTGACGGCGTTCTTCGAGAAGCCCTACCTGACGGAGCCCGTCTCCGGCGCCTGGGCCGGCCTGGGCGCGACCGGGAGCCGCAGGCCTTCGCCGGTGGGACACCTCGTCGCGACGACCTACCACGGCACCTACGGCCTCGAGCGTCTCTCGGGGGCGATCGGCAGCAAGACCGTCGTGGACAAGCAGACGCTCCTGCCGGCGGCGCTCGAGGAGCTCGGCGCGGAGAATGCCAGCACGCACATCAAGCTCTGCTTGCTCACGGTGTACTCGCGCCTCCAGTACCAGGACCAAGCGAACCAGGTCCTGCACTCGATCCCGGGCGCCACGGACCTGGCCCAGCTCGAGCCGCTGCTCGAGCGCACGCGCACCGCTGCGAGCATGCGGCCGTGGATCTACAGCGCCGTGTTCGCAAACCTGAAGCGCAGCAAGGAGAGCGAGAAGGCGGCCTACAAGTTCGCGATCCGCACGCTCGATTGCCCGGAGACGGCGGAGTCCGCCTTCGGCGAGCGCGAACGGCAGGTGATCAAGGATTGGATCACGACCGAATCGAGCTACGTCTTCCGCTGTCCCGAATGCCTCGACTCCGCGGTGAACGTCGACTTCCCGCTGTGCACGAAGTGCCGCAACGTCGAGCGCATCGACTTCCTCGGCGAGCCCCGCGTGAGCCGCAGCAAGTCGCCCGTCGACGCGTGAGTGAATACGGTGAATACGGAGCCAGTCCAATTTTTCACCCTTCCGCGCTTGCGTGCGGGAGAGTCGCAGCACCTTGCGCGGAAGGGTGAAAAATTGGACTGGCTCCGTATTCACTCACCGGACTGCGCAGAGGCGCACGGGGTCCCCGACCACCGCCGACAGCCGCGCACGGTCGGGGACGGAGAGCGCGAGGCCGCGCTTCGCGCACGCGCGCGCGACGAGCTCGAGCTCCTCGTCGGTCGTCGTCAAGACCGCCGGCGCCCGTAGCGCCGCGAGGGCGGCGTCGAGCAGCGCCTCCGCTCGCCGGCGGTCGTCCGCGAGGTCGCCGCGGCCCGTCGCGAGCTCGGTTCCCGCTCGCCCGTAGAGCTCGTCGTGCAGCGCGGGGAACGCGTCGGGATCGTTCAACACGCTGACGAGCCACAGGTGATCGCACGGCGGGAGCGCGCGCGACCCGAGCGCCGCCGCCTCGATGCCCGGCAGCGCGACGCCGAGCTTCACCGCCGTCCTTCGCAGCGCCGCGTCGAGCGCGCGCGTCTCCTCGCCGTCCGCCGCGAACGCCAGGACCTCGCGCTCGAGCACGATCGTCTCGCACAGGATCGGCGCGAGCTCCGCGACCGCCGCCCCGACGTACAGGCTGCGCCGCGGACCGCCCGCCGGGAGCTCCGCGAGCGCCGCTCCGAGGTCGGAAGCCAAGGCCAGCCCCGCGTCGCGGATCGCCTCGCGCTCTTCCTCTCCGAAGAAGTCGTCGCCGCCCTCGCTGCAGTAAAGACGCCCGAGAGCGCGCCAATCGAGACAAAGCTCGACTTCGATCAGCGCGGCGGCGAAGCCCTCGGCCCGGTCCACGCGCGCCGAGTATAGGGGCGGCCGCGGACGCCGGGCGGAATCGATTTCCGAGTGCGCGCGACGCCGGCCCTTCGCCGTCCGAATCCCCCGCGCGAACTCGTCGCGCATCGAGCTCAACTAACGGTTCTCGGCTCGTCGATGCACGCCTCCATTGCCCCCTCCGGCGCCCCAGCGGGTGCCTCCAGTCGGGGCGCGGAAGGGAAGCATGGGCGAGCGTCGCGTTGCCGGCCTGCGTGCCGGATTGTCTGGTCTCGTTGCCGTCGTTGCGTTCGCGTGCGGAGGCGGCGGAGGAGGCGCAGACGGGCCGACGGCCGGCAGCCCCTCGCCGTCGGGTCCGGCCGCTCCCGCGAGCGTCACGCTCACGACGCTCAACGGCGCAGTGCTCGTCGATTGGGCCGGCGTACCGCAGGCGAGCGGCTACCACCTATATTGGAGCGCGTCGCCCGGCATCGACCCGACGATGCAGTCCTACACCTTCGTCCAAGAGCCGCCCTTCGTCGTCGACGGCGCGGCGAGCGGCTCGAACTTCTACTGCGTCGTGACGACCGTCGGCGCGGGAGGCGAGGGTCTGCCTTCGGTCGAGAAGACCGTCGTCGTGGCGGCGGACAGCCCCGAGAAGTACTTCCCGCCCTGGGCCGACGCCGCGCCGCTCGCGACCTTCGCCTTCAACTTCAACGGCGCGCAGACCTCCGCCCAGAACGGTGCGGCGCTCAGGACCGTGATCGCGAACCTGCAGCCCGGCGATCGGCTCGAGATCGGCTCCGGCACCTACACGATCGACGCGCTCTTCGACATCCAGCTCGTCGGCACGGCCCACACCCCGATCTGGATCGTCGCGGCGCCCGGCGCGACGCCCGTGATCACGCGCTCGAACGCGAGCCAGAACGTCGTGAACCTGGGCGCGAGCTCGCCGACGCGCTACCTCGCGCTGCGCGGCCTGGAGATCACCGGCGGGAGCGCGGGCATCCGCCTGTTCGACTGCCAGAACGTGTGGATCGACGACTGCCACGTGCACGACGTCGGCGAGTCCGGCATCACGGCCAACACCGTTCCGACCGAGTACCTGTGGTTCACGCGCAACCACATTCACGGCACGTCGGGCACGGGCGAGGGCTTCTACCTGGGCGGCAACAACGCGAGCCCGATCACCCACCACGTGACCGTCGCGCTGAACCACGTCCACGACACCGGCGGCTCGCAGGGCGACGGCATCGAGCTCAAGCAGGGCGCGTGGGCCTCGCTCATCGCCGAGAACGTCGTGCACGACACGAACTACCCCTGCATCCTCGTCTACGGCACCGGCGGCATGCCGGTCAACGTGATCGAGCGCAACCTGTGCTGGAACGCGAACGACAACGTGATGCAGATCCAGGGCGAGGCCATCGTGCGCAACAACGTCGCGATCGAGGGCTCGAACGCTTTCTACAGCGCGAACCACCAAGGCACGGTCACGAACCTGGTCGTCGTGAACAACGTCTTCGTGAACGACGTGCGCGCCGCGCGGCTGCAGGACTGGAACGGCAAGCCGGGCATGGTCTTCGCCAACAACGCCTGCTACAGCCAGACCAGCACCGCGATCCTCGTGAACGGCGGCAATGCCGGCGTCACCTTCGCCGACAACGTCGTCTTCGGCACGCTGAGCGGTGTCCCGAACGGTACGACGATCCCCGGCACGGGCCTCGGCGACTTCACGAGCGTGTCCTGGAACGGCCTCGCGCACGACGCGTCGCCGTCCTTCGCGAGCGTGCTGCTCGGAGCCGGCAGCGCGACCCACGTCCCGCTCGACGACCTGAACGGCAAGCTTCGCACGGGCGCCGTCGAGGCCGGCGCCGTCGACCGGCCGTAGGCGCCGTCCGACGAGCGCTGCGACCGAGTTCGCTCGATCGTTGCGGAACCCGACCGCTAGCTCGAGGTTGTACGCTGCTTCGCCGGAGGCCCCATGTTCGTTCGGATCGCCGTAGCTCTCGTCGCCCTCGGTCCCACGACCCTCGAGCACTCGTGCCTCGACCCCGATCCGGGCGAAGCGCCGCGCGACCCGCGCACGCAGCCGCTGACCCTCGCGGACGCTCTGTTCTCCATCCGCGACGTCGCCGGCCCCCTGCGCCTCGTGGACGACCTCGACGGCGATGGACGGCAGGACATGGTGGCGGAGCGGGGGAGCGAGGGAATCGGCGAGTGGAAGCGCGAGCTGCGGATCGATGCGGTCTCTGCACGCGACGGGCACACCATCCGGACGCTCTGGAGCGGAACCGTCCGCACGTCCGTCTGGTACCCTGCTCCGGCGTGGGACACCGGCGCCGACTGCAACGGCGACCGCGTGCCGGACCTCGTGGTGGGTCTTCCCGCAGCGACCGTCGACGGGCGCAGAGCGGGGAAGGTGCTGGTCGTCTCGGGAGACGACGGAAGCGTCCTCCACGAGTCGAGCGGCGGTCCGACCGACGATCGCGAAGGGGCAAGCGTGGCCATGCTCGACGACGTCGACGGCGACGGTTACTGCGACTACGCGGTCGGAGCGCCGCAGTGCGATCCCGAGCTTCTGGGTCCGCCGGGCTCGTGGCCGCTCTTGCGGGGGGGCACGACTGGGTCCGAGGGTCGCGAAACCGCCTATGTTGTCCTGGAGAGCGGAGAAGAGGTGCCCGTCGAGCAGGCGTGGGAGGAGAGGCTCGCTCTCAGGTCGGATTTGCCCGGTCGAGTGAGCGTTCGCTCGGGACGCGACGGCGGTGAACTGTGGCAGCGCGACGGAACTCGGCCTGGACACGCGTTCGGAGCGCGCATGCGAGCCGTGGGCGACGTCGACGGTGACGGCCACGCGGATCTCCTCGTCGGTTCGGACCTGCGCTCCTCCGAGCCGCTCCTCTTCCTCTCCGGAAGCGACGGGCGAGTCCTCGGATCGCTGCCGAACAAGGGCGGCCCGTTCGGCCCAGCGGGCGACGTCGATGGAGACGGGGCGACCGACGTCTTCGTGGACGGCATGGATGCGCATCGTGCACACCACGCCGGATCCACGACGATCCTCGCCGCCGATGGTCGAATACTGTTGGAGCTCGCGTTCGCCGACTGGTGGTCCGAGTACTCCGCCACCGTCCCCCTCGGCGACGTGGACGGGGACGGAGTCCCCGACTTCCTTCTCGGTGAGGCCAACTTCAACATCCGGGGGCGAGAGAACCACGCATCGCAAGACAAGGAGGTGCCCGACCTGCGCACCATGAGTCTTGCGGAAGCCGTCGCTCTGAAGACCAACCCCCGTTCGATGTCCTGGGAGTCCGGTACTGCCTGGGTGTATTCGGGTCGCACGAAGCGCGTCATCCAGGGCGTCTGGGGGCTGCCGGGAACGAGCGACGGAATGGGGCTCGGCGGCGCAGCCATTCCGGACCTCGACGGCGACGGCTTCGCGGAGATCGTCGTGTGCGACGCGAACGGGGCGCACGTGTTCCCGGGGCCGGGCCCGGATCCGGAGGCGAGGCCGGAAACCAAGTGATGCGCGAGATCGAGACGCCAAGCTCACCGGTGAAGCTCGCGTCGCCAGGTCGGAGTCTCGCCGACGGCAGCTCCCCCTTCGTCCCGAACTCGAAACGGCAATGATTCTCACCGTTGTCACCGCCGCCATCCTCGTCGCCGCGAGCGGAACGCCTTCACTCCAGGAATGCGCTGGGCCCGAGAGGCTCGCAGGAACGCGCGATCCGCGGACGCAGCCGCTGACGCTCGCGGACGCGCTGTTTTCGATTCCCGACGTCGCGGGCCCGATGCGCCTCGTGGGTGACCTCGACGGAGATGGGCGGCCGGACCTCGTGGTGGAACGCAGCGGGAAGTGGAACCGCCGAGTGCGGGGCCTGCGCCTCGATGCCGTCTCCTCGCTCGACGGGCACACGATCCGGACCCTCTGGAGTGCGCCGGACGGCGGGCTTCCCTGGCCGCAGCGGATGGACTGGGATGCAGGCGAGGACTTGAACCGCGACGGCGTGTCGGACCTGATCGTCGGCCTGCCCGGGATCGGCGAGGACGTCTCGCAATCGGGCACCGTGCTGATCGTGTCCGGAGCTGACGGCGTCGTGCTGCGCGAAACGCGGGGTCCGGCGGCGATGGACTACGCCGGTTGGTCCGTCGCTCTAATCGATGACGTCGATCGCGACGGCTACAGCGAGTACGCGGTCGGCTCACCGCAGACCGATGCTTGGCCGATGAAGTTGTTCGCGAGCGGCTCGCGTCAGGTCGCCGCGTCGAACGCCACGCCGGCCGGCTACGTGGGCGTCTACTCGGGACGCGATGGGAGTCGGCTCTGGCGAGTGGAAGGCGCGAGCTCGGGGCACGCCTTCGGCGCGCGCGTGCGAGCCGTGGGCGACATCGATGGCGACGGTCTCGTGGATCTCGTCGTCGGGCCGGACCCCCGATCTCCGGAGCCGCTGCAGTGGCTGTCGGGAGTGGACGGGAGGTCGCTCGGCACATTGCCCAACAAGGGTGGTCCGTTCGGCGGCGCGGGCGACGTCGACGGGGACGGCCGAGCCGATCTGTACGTCGACAGCATGCACGAGGATCGGGAAGACCACGCCGGGTTGACGTCGGTCGTCCGTAGCACGGGGGAACTGCTCCGAGAGTTCTTGTCGCCCGACATCCTGTCGCCCTACTCCGTGACCGTGCCGCTCGGTGACGTCGACGGAGACGGCGTACCCGACTTCTTGCTCGGGGACGCCAACTTCCACATCCCGGGCCCGGGCGATCCTTCGTGGAAGGACGGCAGCACCCCGATCGACGTGCGCTCGATGAGCCTCGAAGAGGCCGTCGCTCTGCAGTCGAGCCCCTGGGAGGCGATGTCTTGGGAGTCCGGCGCCGCGTGGCTCTACTCGGGGCGCACACAACGCGTCGTGTTCGGTGTGTGGGGCGCGCCGGGGAGTCGCGACGGGATGGGGCTCGCGGGCTCTGCGATCCCCGACCTGACGGGCGACGGCTTCGCGGAGATCGTCGTCTGCGACCAGGGCGGGGCGCACGTGTTCCCGGGGCCGGGCCCGGATCCGAAGGCGAGGCCGGACCCCAAGTGACGCGTGAGGTCGAGATGCCGAGCTCATCGGTGAAGCTCGCGTCGCAGGTCGGAGCTTCGCCGACGGCAGCTCCCCCTTCGTCCCGAACTTGAAAGGGCAATGATTCTCCGCGTCACCGCCGCCATCCTCGTCGCCGCGAGCGGAACGCCTTCATTCAGGAAAGCGACGCGCTCGAGCGGCTCGGAGAAGGACGCGATGGCTTCCCTGGTCGCAGCGGATGGACTGGGATGCCGGGACCTACCGGACGACCCGCAGGTCTCCCCAGTCGCACGGACCGTCCTCCCACTTGTCGTGGGTCAGGCGGACGGCCGGCCCGCCCGCCACGGGGACGGCCCACATATCGCCGTAGGGCTGCGGCCAGGGCGTGAGCGGCCACTCGTCGTTGTATCCGCCGCGATCGGACGTGAAAGCGACCCAGGCGCCGTCTGGGGAAAAGCGAGCGTGCATGGAAGTGTCCGGAACGTCGAGCCGCTCGGGCTCGAGCCACCGACCTTCGGTTCCGTCGACGCGCTGGATCCAGAGCTTCATTCCCACGGCTCGATCGGTGGAGAACACGACCCACTCACCGTCGGACGTGAGGGCGGGCATGGTCTCGATGGCCTCCTCCTCCGTGAGCCGCCGCCGGCCCGCGCCGTCGGGACCCATCGCCCAGACCCGGCCCCCGCCGTCCCCGCCCGTGCGGAAGACGATCCCGCCTCCGTCCGAGGAGACGTGGGGCAACGCGTGATTCCCGGGGAGGTCCGCCGTGAGGTTCGTGGCGTCGGCGCCGTCGAGCCCCATCCTCCAGACGTTCACCTCGGCCTCTCCCGGTGCGAAGAGGGGACCGATCGCGACGACGAGCCAGCGAGCCTCCCGCGCCACCGCGACGCCCCAGGGTATGCCGCCCTCCGCGTCGAACAGCGTCGCTAGCTCGGAGCCGTCGGGGGCGCAACGACTGAGGGGAACCGTCTCGCGGGCCAACTCGAAGATCGTCGAGATGACGTCGCCCCCGGGGCTGAGCGCAGGGAAGAAGCCATGGACGCCGTGAAGCGCGAGAGCTCGATCCGGTAGACGCACCACGCCGCGCGCATCGGGTGGGGCGAACAGGTAGCCCTCCCCCAGGTCTCCGACATGTCCCTCGGTCGTCGCCGTTCCATGGGCGAGCATCCTCCCGCTGTGCAGGTCGAAGTGCGGAGCGAAGTAGGCTCGCGCTTCGTCACTCTCCGCGCGGATCTCCGACCCTTGGGCCGTGACCGAGAAGATGCGTCCCGTTCGGAGGAGGTCTCCCTCGTCCATGCCTTCGAGCGGCTGCGGCCTCGAGAAGACGATACGCCCGCCGGGAGCGAGCGCCGGGGAAATCCCGTCGGAGACGATCAGCGCGTCCTCCGATCCGTCGGCTCGCATGCGCCGGATCTCGCGCCCGGCAGCGGTCACGCTGTAGTAACAGAGGATGTCGTCGTCGGCCCAGACCGGAGAACCGGCGACGGACCCGAAGGTCGTCCCCGGCTCCATCTCGAAGCCCTCCGTACGACGCGACACCTGCCGCGCATTCGAGCCGTCCGCGTCCATCACGCACAGGTCGACGACGCTGATGTCGAAGACGGGGCGTTCCGGACTCCAGCTCGACCACTGGTTGCCCTGCCGCGAGTACGCGATCCGACCGCCGTCCGGAGAGAAGGCCGGTTGGAAGTCTCCGCCGGGACGGTGAGTGAGGTTCACCGCCCGTGACTCCGCCTGGGGGTCGTCCGGCGCAAAGGGCATGACGAAGATGTCGGCATCGCCGTCGCGCGTGCTGACGAAAGCCAGCTGCTCGCCGTTCGGCGAGAAGCAGGCGGCGTCGTCCAGAGCCTCGTGCCGAGTGATCGGAATGGGAGGCTTCTCCTCTTCCAGGTCGAGAGCGTAGAGATCGGCGTTGCCCGCGCGCTCGGACGTGAACACGACCCACCGGCCGTCCGGAGAGAACACGGCGTTGTAGTCGAGGGCCGCGTCGGACGTCAGGGGACGCGGCGAATGTCCGCGACCGTCGAAGAGGTAGATGTCCAGGTTCGGCGGGCGCAGCGTCGTGTAGACGAGCCCCTCGACGAGGTTGGCGTCCTCCACCCCCTGCGCGGTCTGCACCTGCCCGCCGGCCGCAAGCACGAGCCCCCCCGCTGCAGCGAACGTCGCGAGTCTCGTCCGGACGAAGTGCCCGCGATCGCGACCCACGGTCGAAGCCGGAACCCGCGACGTGGTCGTCACCACCGGGGAGCAGGATGAAGATCGGGCCGGCATGGAGGCCTTCTGTGCTAGTCCCGTGACCGTGCGGCTCGGCCCACCGATTGGGGCGTCGAACAGGATACACCGTCCTCCGTTGTCATCTAGCTAGCTCCCGAGCGAACGGCCAACGCGACTTCGCCCGCCTGAGCTCCGATCTGGGGGACTTCAGCTTCTTGTTGCCATGAGCCTCGGGTTCACGCTCCCAACGCTCCGGACGAGCGGCGGCGCGCCGTGCTCGCCCCGTGAGCGCGAAGGCACTGCCAACGTCGCTTCCTCCGAACCGAACGTGGTCCGAGCGCGTGTCAGCAACGGCGTCGGAGTGGCACCCGGCACATCGACGGAGCTATCCTGACGGCTGGCATACGCACGCCGGCCGGTGCCACGAAAGGTCGTGAACACGAAGCCACCGAGTCGTGGTCTGGCTGCGATGCGCGATCCGTCGCCGCGCGAACGGGCGGTCATCGCAGCCGGCGTCGCGGTGGCTGCAACCGCGACGCTGATCCTGACGACGCTCTTGTACGGGCGCGACGTGAATCCGGCCTGGCACGACGAGTTCGCCTACGCCACGCAGATACGGATGCTCGCCGAGTTGCGGTTGTGGCTGCCGCCGCATCCCGTTGGCGAGTTCTTCGAGACGTTCTACGTGCTGCACGAACCGCAGTACGCACCGCTGTACTTTCCCGGCACGGCAATGCTGTACGTGCCGAGCGTCTGGCTGGGCATACCCCTGTGGGTGGCGGAAGCCGTCGTCGGCGGCGTGACGGTCGGGCTGTTCTACCTCGTCGCGGCCGAGCTTCTCTCGGGAGGACTGGCCCTGCTCGGCGCATTCGTCCTGCTGTCCCTCCAAGGGTTTCAGCTCCTCGCCGTCATGACCATGGCGCAAGTTCCGATGCTGCTGTTGGGACTGGCCATCGTGTGGGCGTTCTTGCGTTGGCGCGCAAGACGGACGATCCGCTGGGCTCTCCTCATCGGCGCGTTGGCGGGCTGGGCGCTGATCACACGGCCGCTCGATGCGCTGTGCTACTCGCTCCCGGTCGCTGTGGCGATGTCATGGGAATCGCGCGGCGATCGAATATCGCGCATAGTGTGTACCGCCGCGACGGTCGTGGTGGCGTCCGTTCCCTTTCTCGCGTTGCAGGCCGCCTTCAACGTGGGCGTGACGGGATCGCTGTGGACGACGCCGTGGCAATACTACGTAGAGCGCAACATGCCCGGAGGCGGAATCGGCTTCACGAAGTTCGATCCGTCCTGGCGCGTCGCATCGGAGCTGCCGCAGAAGCTGGTCTTCTACGACCGTGTCGTGAAGCCGTACTTGATCGAGCGCGATCTGGCCCACGCGGGCTCCGATGCGTACGAGCGGGTGGTGAGTCTGTTGAAGACGACCCTGCCGCACTGGAGTCTCGTCGTGCTCGTGCTGCTCGGACTGCTTGGCAGCATGGATCGGCAGCGCTGGCTGCTGCCCACGACCGTCGGGCTCTTTCTGCTGTTGTACTTCGCGTATCCGTTCACGTTGGCGCACTACGCGCTGGCAGTTGCGCCGGGCGTGATCGTCTTGTTGCTGAGCGGATTGCAGGTGGCCGGAAGGCTCTGGCCGCAGCGCGCGCGCAAGTGGAGCTGGGCGCCGGCCGCGATCGTTCTGCTCGCGTGCTTGCTGGTACAGCCGCAAGCTGTGGAGCTGATTCGCGGACGGCGTCCCGAGGTGTTGAACGCAATCGATCGCGCGCTGGCCACCGTGGAGGAGCCGGCCGTGGTTCTGTTCACACGATCGCCGCGTCGCAGCGTTCACGCCGAACCGGTCTACAACTACCAAGTGAGCTGGCCCGACCATGCGCGGGTCGTGCGCGCACACGACCTCGGCGACAGGAACGATCGAATCTTCCTCTACTACGCAACGCGTCAGCCGTACCGCCACTTCTATCGCTTCGACGGCGTGACGGCGAAGTTGCACTATCTCGGGATCGCCACGGCACTGGCAGGAATCTCGACCGACGCGACCGAAACGCCGCGCTGAAGGACGCGATCGCGCCTCGGGCCGTCAGTCGTCGAACCAGCCGACGAGCGGGAGTCGGCGTCGCGCCGCGCAGGATTCGAGATCCCGCGCGGCGCAGGGACGACCTGGATCAGACGGTGATCTGCGTGCCGTCGAACCGCTTGAAGGTGAAGCCCGGGTAGACCTCGTTGTAGGTGAGCTTCTGCTCGCGCAGGACGCTGATCGCGACCTCTTCGCCGAGCTTCATCGACTCGGTGCCGTCGGTGCGCCAGTGCACGCCCGCGATGTTGCGGCCGATGGCGACGTTCGCGCCGAGCTTGTTGAGCTCGCCGCCGATCGTCATCTGGCCGACGTCGGCGCCGACGTAGGGGACGAGCGCGAGACCGTTGGGCGTCGCCTCGACGGGCGCGAAGAAGTCGCTCATGGGGCGCTCCGTGTCGAACATGGCCTTCAGGATCGTCACGCAAGCTCCCGCGACGGTGGCGTGCCCCGCCCCGTACGCCGGGTGGGCCGGCGAGCCTTCGGGGAAGGCCATCGGCAGGAGGTACGTGCCGTTGCGGCTGAAGGCCTCGGCGACGCCGGCGGAGCCGAGGGCGTCGGCGTGAAGGTCGTAGGACTTCTGACCCGTCTGGTGCACGTGGATGCGTCCGGCGAAGACTTCGGGGCGGAGCCGGCGATGGACGAACCACTTCTGGAACCACACGGCCTTGAGGGAGCGCGTGGCGACCTCGCACACGAGCGCCGCGAAGTGCGGGCCGCCGAAGGTGCCGAAGGCGACCTGGGTCGCGGAGGTGCCGTAGGGGCTGCCGGGATTGGCCGGGACGCCGAGCGACGCGAGCGTGAGGAACGCTTGGAAGTAGCCCTGGAAGAGCACGTCGACGTGCACCCACTGGCCGAGGTCGCGGCCGTTGCGCATGTACACGAGCCCGCCGGCGACGTCGCCGGCCGCGGGGTTCACGCCGTTCTGGCGCGCCACCCACTCGGGCTGCGAGGTCATGTAGTCGATCCCGGGGGCGGTCGTCTTCACGCGCTGATCGATGTCCTGGGCGCCGAACGGCTGGCTCGCCCAGAAGAACTGCGAGGCGTAGGGGCCGACCGTGCAGCCAGGGAACGCCTCGCGGAACAGGGTCTGCGCCGTGACGACGCCGCCCTGCTTCGGACCGCGGAAGTCGGACATGGCGTTCAGGTCCGCGATCGCGGCGGCGGCCGTCGCGTCGGACGCGTACGCGCTGAACGGCACGTCGCGCAGGTGCGCCATCCAGTAGTTCTCGACGATCTCGCCGGCCTGCCAGGCGCTCGCGAACTTCGGAGCCGGCGGCTGGTAGAGCTGGTGCGAGTCGGTGCCCTCCAGGTCGAAGGCCAAGCCGGCCTGGGGGTTGATGAGCCTGTGCACGGGCGTGATGCCGGGCGGCGGTCCGCCGCCTCCGGGGTTGCCCATGACGACGCTCTCGAAGGCGGCGGGCGTCCCGCTCGCGAGCGCGGCGCGCAGTGATTGGTACGCGGAGGGATCGACTTCGCCGATCGCGTCGTGCGGGAGGCCCTTCGAGTAGCTTCCGCGCAGGTCCGCGTAGCGCGCGTCGTCCTCGTTGTTCTGGTGGACTGGGAGCGGGACGGATTGCGCGATCTTCGCGGCGTTGACGCGGATGCGGAAGGCGTGCGCGCGGCGCTGCGGCCCGCTCTCCGGGCCAAGCGCGCCCGTCACGGCGGAGGTCGACTCTGGTGTCGAGAGCAGGGACTGCGCGGATTGCTGGGCCGCGGCGGGACCTAGCAGGATCCCCGCGGCTCCCGCGCCGGCGGCTCCGCTCAGGAAGCGACGCCGCGAGAGGGGCCGAAGCCCTTCTTCCTGTGGTGAGCTCTTCGAGACTTCTTCGGCAGTCATAGTCTTTCTCCGCTCGTTGGTCCGGATGAACGGCCGTGCCGAGAGACCCCCCCTCGTGACGCGGCAGAGCACGGCGCAAGAGCGCCGCGCGCGCGCATTCTCCAGGCCGGGCGCCCAAAGAGGGAGCACTTCCCCGTTTCCCGCCGCTCCGCGCTGAGCCGTCCCCGCGGGAGGCACGGGGGACGGCTCGACGCCCCCCGCCCGCGCTCGCCAGCGCGCGGTATCCTCCCCGCCCTCCCCGTTGGCTCGGCGCTCGCCGAGCGCAGACGGGTCGGCCATGTTCCTACTCTCCCTCGCGTCAGCTTTCTGCCTAGCGGCCTCGCAGGAGGGCGACCTGCGCGAGGCCTACGACGTCCTGGCCTACGAGCTCGAGCTGGCGGTCGATCCGGACGAGCAGGAGCTCTCGGGCACGGTCGTGATGACTGCGCGCGTCGTGGGGGAGGAACTCGGCGTCGTGCAGTTCGATCTTACGAACACGCTCGTGCTGGAAAGCGTGACGTGCAGCGGCGCGGCGCTCGCCGTGCGACGCGACGGCGACCTCGTGTCCTGCACGCTGCCCGAGTCGCTCGCGCGCGGCGCGGAGCTCGCCCTCGCGATCCGCTACCGCGGGCATCCGAACGCCAAGGACAGCTTCACGGGCTTCCACTGGGCGAGGACGCCGGATGGGAAGCCGTGGATCAACACCTCGTGCCAGGACACGGGTTCGCGCGCGTGGTGGCCGGGCAAGGATTCGTACTTCCATCCCGAGGACAAGCCCGAGCGCGTCGCGCTGGCGATCACCGTGCCCGGCGAGCTGTACGCGGTGTCGAACGGGCGGCTCGCTGAGACGGTCGAGCTCGCCGACGGGCGCAAGACCTATCGCTGGCGGCACGACTACCCGCTCGAGACCTACTCCGTCACGCTCAACGTCGCGCCGTACGTCGTGGTGGAGAGCGCGCTCGAGCTGCCGGGGCACGCGAGCGCGGTGCCTTTCTTCTACTACGTGCTGGCGGAGGACGCCGAGAAGGCCGCGGTGCAGTTCGCACAGGTTCCGCGGCTCATGGAAGTGTTCTGCGAGGCGTTCGGGCCGTTCCCGTTCGAGCGCTCGAAGTTCGCTCTCGTGCAGACGAACTTCTGGGGCATGGAGCACTCGACGGCCGTCGCGTACGGCTCGAGCTTCCCGGCCTGGTGCGAAGAGAACGGGGTCGCGGATCGCTACGCCGGGCCCAATCGGTTCCTCGACTACATCCTCGTGCACGAGGTGGCGCACGAGTGGTGGGGGAACGCGGTGTCCGCGGCGACGTGGGGCGACTTCTGGATCCACGAGGGCTTCGGGACCTACGCCGAGGGCGTGTACCTCGAGCGGACCGAGAGCCGCGCGCGCGCGGACGAGTTCTTCGCCTCGCAGGCGCGGCACCTGGGCGCGAAGTCGAAGCTCTTCCGCGGCAAGGGCGTGAATTCCGGCCAAGCGTACTCGCCGGTCATCTACTCCAAGGGCGCGTGCGTGCTCGACACGCTGCGTCACTTCGTCGACGACGACGAGGCTTGGTGGAAAGCGGTGCGCGAGTTCAACCTGCGCTTCCGCTACGGAAACGCGACGAGCGACGACTTCCGCGCCGTGGTGGAGGAGACGACCGGGCGCGACTGGAAGCGCTTCTTCGACGAGTGGGTCTACGGCGAGGGCTACCCGAAGGTCTCGGGCGTCGTGCGCGCCGAGCCGGGCGCGATCCGGCTCGAGCTCGTGAACCAAGGCAGTGGCGAGACGACCTTCGAAGTCCCGCTCGACCTCGCATGGAAGGCGAACGGAATGCATGAGAGCGCGCGCGTGATGGTCGCGCCCGGCGCGTTCCACCACGCGATCGACGCCGAGGGCGACGTCACGGATCTCCGCGTCGTGCACCTCGAGCGCGTGCTCGGCCGCCACGCCGTGACCGTCGAACGATGAAGCGCTGCGCTCGCGCAGCTCTCCCGCCGCGGTCGCGCGCGAGCGGCCGACCTCGGCTGCGGGGTTGTTTGGCGGGGGCGGCGCCCTGCTAGACTTCCGCCGGAGGTCCAGAAGAGTCCTGTCGAACGCCGCGGAGCCGACCATCTCCGGTTGGGGTCGCCTCGCGCGGCCCGGCCGGGAAGTGCTGTCCGAAGACCTTTTCGCGCTCTCGGAAGGCGCCGTCCTGTCGCGCGGGCTCGGTCGCGCCTACGGGGACTCGGCCTGTCCGCCGCCCGGTGAGCTCGACGTCGCGACGACGGTGCTGGCGGATCGGATCCTCTCGTTCGACGAGACGACCGGGGTGCTGCGCGGCGAGGCGGGCCTCTCGCTGCGCGAGCTGAATCGGCTGCTCCTGCCGCGCAAGTGGTTCACGCCGGTCACTCCGGGGACCCAGTACGTCACGCTCGGCGGCATGGTCGCCGCGGACATCCACGGCAAGAACCACCACGTCGAGGGCTGCTTCGGGCGGCACGTGACGAAGCTCTTGCTGCGCGTCGCGGACGGGCGCGTGCTCGAGTGCTCGCCCACGGTCGAGCCGGAGCTCTTCTGGGCGACGGTCGGCGGGATGGGGCTCACCGGGCACATCCTCGAGGTCGAGTTCACGATGAAGCGCGTCGCGTCGCCGTGGATCGAGGCCGAGAGCTTCCGCGTGCCGGACATCGACCGCTTCATCGAGGGCTTGAAGGAGTCGGCCGCGGCCTGGCCCCTCACGATGGGCTGGATCGACTGTCGCTCCACGGGCGCGAAGCTCGGGCGCGGCATCCTCTACCGCGGCCGCTGGGCCGATCCGGCGCGTGCGCCCGCCGCGCCGCCGCGGCCGAAGCGCCGCGTCGACGTCCCGTTCGAGTTCCCGAGCTGGTTCCTGAACAAGGGCACCGTCGTCGCCTTCAACGAGCTCATGTACCGCGCCCACGTCCCCGAGCGGAAGGCCGGCATCCGGCACCCCGAGGCGTTCTTCTATCCGCTCGACAAGGTGCTGAACTGGAACCGCATGTACGGGCCGCGCGGCTTCACGCAGTACCAGTGCGTGCTGCCCGAGAGCGCGGGGCGCGGCGCCGCGCGGCGCTTCCTCGAATACCTCACGCACGACTGCGGCGGCGCGTCGTCGTTCCTGTGCGTGATCAAGGACTGCGGCGCGGAGGGCCAGGGCATCCTCTCGTTCCCGCGTCCGGGCATCTCGATCGCGATGGACATCGCCGTCGACGACCGCACGCAGGAGCTCGTCGACAAGCTCAACGTGCTCGTGATCGAGATGGGCGGCCGCATCTACCTCGCGAAGGACGCGTTCACGACGGCGGAGCACTTCCGCGCCATGGAGCCGCGTCTGGA
Source organism: uncultured Planctomycetaceae bacterium (assembly GCA_964413535.1). GTDB lineage: Bacteria > Planctomycetota > UBA1135 > UBA1135 > CAYPTB01. The sequence continues at coordinate 56,488 of CAYPTB010000033.1, forward strand.
GCGGTGGATGGAGGTTCGCCGCAAGTGGGATCCGCGCCTCGAGCTCAGGAGCGCGCAGTCCGTTCGAATCTTCGGAGACCCGACATGAAGGCAGGACATCATGAAGGCAGCGACCGCATGAAGGCAGCGATCTTGGGCGGGACGAAGGGGATGGGGCGCGCGCTCGCGCGCGTGCTCGCCGAACGCGGGGACGAGCTCTTCCTGCTCGGGCGCGACGCGGGTGATCTCGAGCGCTCGGCGCAGGACCTCGTCGTGCGCAGCCCGCGGAAGCTCCCGGTGGGGCACGCGCCCTGCGACCTCGAGCGCATCGAGACGTTCGGGCCGGCGCTCGACGCGGCCGCGGCCGCGCTGGGCGGGCTCGACCTCGTGATCGTCACCGCGGGCCTGTACCGCGTCCAGGAGGAGCTCGAGGCCGACACTGCGCTCGCGGTGAAGCTCTGCACGACGAACTTCACGAACACCGTGGCGTTCTGCGAGGAAGCGCGGCGGCGGCTGCTCGCGCGCGGCGGCGGCACGCTGTGCGTGTTCTCGTCCGTCGCGGGCGACCGCGGGCGCAAGCCGGTCGTGATCTACGGCGCGAGCAAGGCCGGGCTGTCGGCCTACCTCGAGGGCCTCGACCACAAGTACCGCGCGCAGGGGCTCGTCACGCTGTGCGTCAAACCCGGCTTCGTGAAGACGGGCATGACCGCGGGTCTGAAGCCGCCGCCGTTCGCGGGCGAGCCCGAGCAGGTCGCAGAGCTCGTCGCGAAAGCGATCGACGCGAAGAAGCCGCTCGTCTACGCGCCCGGCATCTGGCGGCTCGTGATGCTCGCCATCAAGAACTTGCCGAGGTTCGCGATGCGCCGCATCCAGTTCTAACGAGGCCCGCGGCTCGTCCGCAGCGCGGAGGGTAGAGACAAGGCCCCGCGGCCCCCGGAAGGGGAGGCCGGCGGGGCCTCGAACAGCAGCCTGCCCCGGGATCCGCGGAGGGTGAGGGGGAGCCCCGAGAGGGGATAGTGTCGGAGGAGGGGTGGACTTTCTCAGGGGAGGAGTGAACGTCCCCCGGAGCAGGCCCTGCTGTCGCAATCTGCCAAGCCAGAGGGGCCCGCTCGGCAATTGTCGCCTAGGCCGCGGCGCCGCTGAACGGACCCCACTTGGATCCCAATCCGAGAACCGGGGGCGACGCCCTTCCGGTTTCTCGGAGAAAAATCGCCGAGCCCGACCGGCGCGCGGGGGAGGGGTCGAGGACCGCCCTGGAGAACGAGCTTCTTGGCTCGCGAGTCGGGCCAACCCAGGCAGGGTGGCACGAGTACGGATGGAGAGAACGAGAGGCGCAGACGCCCTCCGAAACGACCCGGCCTGATCGGTCAGCCGTGGCCGGTCGGATCCGTTGCCGATCTGCCCGGCCTATACCGTCAGTCCGGGCTTCCCGTGAGCACCCACGCGGCCCAGTCGCGCGTCGTGTACTTCTTCTCGCCGCGCTCGTCCACGGCGTAGCGCAGCTTCTTCTGCGCCGCCCACAGCGCTTCGTGCTTGGGCTCCTCCAGGACCCAGATGCGCCGGTAGAAGTCGAGCATCAGCTCCTTCGTCGCTTCGTCGGGGACCTTCCACAGCGACGTGATCACCGAGCGCGCGCCCGCCATGTGCAGCGCACGCTGCAGGCTCGCGACGCCTTGTCCCGCGCGGCGTTCGCCGACGTTGGTGTCGCACGCTGACAGCACCGCGAGCTCGCAGTTGCGAAGGTCGAGCGTCGAGAGCTCCTCCGCCGTCATCAATCCCGGCGCGCGCCCGAGCTCGTCCTCCGAGAGATTCGCGCCGGCGAGCGCGAGCCCGCAGAGCAGCATCGGCACCATGCCTTTCACCCGCTCTTCTGTGTCCAGGCGCAGATCCAGGCCGGTCGGCTTGTCGACCAGCTCGGAATCCAGCAGCGAGCGAATCGATTCCGGCGCGAACCATCCGTGCGTCGCGATGTGCAGGAAGCGCGCCTTGGGAGCGAGCTCTTCCATCGCGGCGCGCGAGGCCTTGCGCTTCTCCAACACCAGGGCCGGCTGCTCTTCGTCGAACGCTTCCGTGTACAGCGCCGCGATCCCGCGCGCTTCGGGCCCCGAGTAGGTCAACGGCTCGAAGCCGCGATCCCAAGATGCGCCGCGCAGGAGCGGGACCATTTGCACGGGCTCCGAGGAGCGCTCCTCGAGGGCCGAAAGATCTTCAGCAGAGAGCGGCAGCGGCTCCGAGTTGAACGACGCGCCGCCCAGGGCAACGAGCGCGTCGCCACTTCGCTGCTCGCCTTCCTTCGCCAAGAGCTCGGTCAACGTGCAGCGCGTTTCGATGCGCCAGCGGTCGCCGAGGAGCAACGCTCCATCCCCTCCGTCGGAGGCATCCGCTGCTGCGGCAGAGGTCACACCCTGCTCGGCATCCGCGATGGGGAAGCTCGACGGCAGGGCCTCCAGCGGCACGAGGTGCAAGACGTCGTCCAGCGCAACGACGAGGCGCCGAGCGTCCGTGATCGCCGGCACGAGCGGCTCGAAGACCAGACGCCGCAGTTCCTCTCCGCGCGCGAGACTTTCCGGCGCCGTCTTGGACAAGCCTCGCTCCAAGCGCACGCCGATCGCTTCGCGCCAGGACTTCACGGCGGTCTCGATCGGCTCGATCGGTCCGAGCTCGACCCGGTGAAGTCGCTCGCCCGAGCGCACGACGAACGCGCACAGACTATCGGTGAAGGTGTCCTTTCCATCGGCTTCGACGCGGGAGCGCTTGTAGCGCCGATACGCGACGATGGCGTCCTTCTCCGCGAGCTCGGCGGACAAAGCCGCGAGATCGAGCTCCCGCGCGCCTGCTTCCGCACCCAAGAGATCCCTCGCGAGTCCCACGAGCTCGCGCTCGGCCATGTCGCGCCGCGAACGCGCGCGGTCGAACTCGTCTGCGCCCGCTCCTCCCTGCGCAAAGCGGGCGAGCTCCGCGCTCACGGAGCGGATCTCCCCGCGCAACTCGGCATAGCGCGGGTGTTCGGTAGCTCGACGAGCGAGGCTCGCCGACAAGAGGGGCCCTCCTCGCGTGCTTTCCGAGGAGAGGAACGCCAGGCGCTCGAGCGACCCGTCCCGTCCGAAGACGCCCAGCCCCTCGGCGAACGACAGCGCGCGGCCCAAGTCATTCGACAAGTTTGCGCAGCGCTCCTCTGCTTCACGGCTGGAGCCAGAGAGCACCGCTTCGTGCGCCCGATGCGCGAGCGAGCGGATGAAGTCGCCCGCCAGTTTCGCGAACTCTTCATTCCCCCCTCCTCTCGGTATTCCCCCCGTTTCCTCGTTCTCTCTCACGCGCTCGTGGGCGAGCGTGAAAGCGAAGTTCCCCCGCGCTTGCTGGAGGTCGCGGTGATGGGCGGGCAGCGTACGCGAGCCGACCTCGAGCACTTGTTCGAACAGCACGCGCGCTCCGGGGTAGTCGCCCAGGGCGTCGATCGTCGTGGCGAGGTTCCTCCGCGTCCTCTGGAGATCCGGGTGGTCGGCAGGCAGCGTGCGCGAATAAACCTCGAGCACCGCCTCTTCGATCGCGCGCGCGCCGGCGAGGTCGTCCATGTGCTTGAGGGCGATGGCGAGGTTCTCGCGCGTCCTCTGGAGCTCGGGGTGTTCGGCCGGCAGTGTGCGCGAGAAGACTTCGAGCACATCCTCGATCAGCGCGCGCGCGCCGGCGGCGTCGCCGAGCGCGTACATCGAGAGGGCGAGGCCCTGCCGCGCCCTCTGGAGGTCGGTGTGGTCCTCGGGGAGTGTGCGCGAGCGAACCTCGAGCACCTTCTCGAACAGCGTTCGCGCGCCGGCCACGTCGCCGAGGTGCCCGAGCGTTCGGGCGAGGTTCATGCGCGCGGCCTGGAGGTGGGGGTGGTCGGCGGGCAGGACTGCCAAGCGCACCTCGAGCACCGCTTCCTCGAGCGCGCGCGCCCCGGCGAGGTCGCCCAGCATCTTGATCACGATGGCGAGGTTCTGCCGCGCCTTCTGGAGGTCGGGGTGGTCGGCAGGCAGCGTGCGCGAGAAGACCTCGAGCACCTGCTCCAACAACGCGCGGGCGCCGGCGAGGTCGCCCAGAGCCTTGATCGTGTTGGCGAGGTACCCGCGCACCGACTTGAGGAGGGGGTGGTCGGCGTGCAGCGTGCGCTAGAAGACCTCGAGCACCTGCTCCAACAACGCTCGGGCTCCGGCGAGGTCGCCCAGGTCCTGGATCGTAATGGCGAGGTTCGCGCGCGCCGTCTGCAGGTCGGGATGGTCAGCGGGCAGCGTGCGCGAGCTTATCTCGCTGTCGACCCCCGCGAGCGCTCGGCCGCCGGCGAGGTCGCCCAGGGCCTTGATCGTGTTGGCGAGGTTCCCGCGCATCCTCTGGAGTTCGG
>CAYPTB010000034.1:0-75818 GCA_964413535.1 uncultured Planctomycetaceae bacterium
CAACCTGGCCGAGGCCCTGGAGTGGATCGAGTCGAACCACGAACGGCGCAACTTCCTCTTCCTCCACTTCAACGACCCGCACCAGCCGTTCACGCAGCCCTCTCCCTGGGATCGCCGCTTCAACGACGACCCGGCCGAGCATGGGATGGCGCTGCCCTACTCGCTGGGCGTCTCCGGCGCCCCCGAGGACGAGGAACGACGCGAGCTCGTGCGCGGCCTGTACGACGGGGAGGTGGCCTACGTCGACGACCGCATCGGAGCCTTCCTCGACGCGCTCGAGCGTCGCGGGCTGTACGAGGATGCGGTCATCGCCTTCATCTCCGACCACGGCGAGCAGCTCTGGGAGCACGGCGACTTCGGGCACGCCAAGTCAATGATGTGGGACGAGGTCGTCCGCGTGCCCCTGATCGTCAAGCCCGGCGCGGGAGACTTCGCACGCGGCGCGGTCGTCGCCTCGCAGGTGCGCGGCTTCGACGTCATGCCGACGCTGCTCGAGCTCGCGGGAATCCCCGTCGAGGACGAGCTCGACGCCGAATCCCTGGTCCCGCTACTCCGTCCCGGTGCGTCGGACGCACCCGACCGCATCGCCGTGATCGAGTGCTCCGGGAACGCGATCGCGGTGCGCACGAGCCGCTGGAAGTACATCCTGACCGGGGGCCGAGAGAGGGAGCTCCTGTTCGACCTGCAGGACGATCCCGGGGAGCGCCGCAACGTGAGCGCGGAGCATCCCGACGTGCTCGATCGATACCGCCTGCTCGCCCTCGATCACAAGCTTCGCTCGCGCCCCGGCGTGCGCTACGTCGTCGCGATCGGAGACGGCAAGGCCGCGAGCCACCGCTTCGTCGTGCACGGTCTGCACAGGCCGACCCGACTCTACGGCCTCCACGTGGCGCCGGAAGGGAAGGACTCGGTCGTCATCGAAGGCCGGTCGCGCGATTCCCTGGTGGCCGTCGTGCAGTTCGTCGCCGCGGGGCCGATCAGCGTGGAAGCGGATCCCGGCACTCCCGAGGTCCGACGCTACCGTGCCGGCGATCTCGCGCACCTCGTCGAGGGGGGGCGGCCGGGGCTGTACTTCTTCGACGGACCGGTGCGCATCGCGGAGGAGGCGCAGGCGCCGGTCCAGGTGGACGCGCGCACGATCGAGGCGCTGAGGGCGCTCGGCTACCTGGCCGAAGACGAGGAATGACGCGCGCGGAGCCTGTCCCGGGCACGGCGAGTCGGAGCGCCGCATCGATCCCGCAACCATCCGCAGAGCGCTCGGGCCGCGTCTCGTTGGCGCTGTTCTTCCTCGGCGTTCTCGTGCTTGCGCCGGGGCTCTTGCTCGGGCCGCCCGACGCGAAGGGGACAGCCGGCGCGTTGCGCGTGCTCGCGGGCGAGGTGTTCGGTCCGTTGTCGGTCTACGGTTCCCCCCAATGAGGGTGGAGAAGCGGCGCCACGACCCACATTCCGCAAGCCTCCGCATCGATTCGTGTGCGGCGTTGGTGTGCCACCATCCGAGCGCGAAGTACTTCACCTTAGCTGCCGCGGCTCGAGCAACGAGGCCCTGCGCAAGAGTGGTGCGTGCTTCAGAGAGCGAGCAACGCCTCGATTAGTCCGGACTCTTCGAGCACGCGCAACAGCTCGATCGCTATGAGCCTGTTGTGTGTCGCGGAGGGATGGGCGTTCTCGCGGGTGAGGGCCAGGTCGGAATTCGGGTAGTTGGCGTACTCTCGGGACTTCAGGTACGTCTCGACGCTCGATTGAAAGGATTCGAGCCGGAATCCCAGCGGCTCCATGATCGCCCGCATCACAGTCGCCTCCGGTGAATTCGCGGTGACGAACGAGACCACGTGGAAGCCGTGCTCCCTCTGCATGAGCGCGAGCTCGTTCATCGCCGCCTTGAAGGCATCCGGGCTCCTGCGCTTGAGCGTCGGCCGAAGAACCCCGTCCGATCGCGATGCACGAGCGTTTTCCTGCGGTGGATCGGAAGACACGAATCGCTCTGCTTCCCCGTTGTCTTCCCGGTACCAGCGGTCCAGCAGGAACTCCGTCAGGAAGCAGCGGTCGATTCGCAAAGCCCCCGAGCTCTCGGGCATGTAGAGGATCCGACCGAAATCATTGGACACCACGCCTTGGATCACCAGATCCGGCCCGAATTGCAATCCCTTGGTCCGAAGGGTTTGCACCTCCTGGGTCGTGTTGTAACCGCCTACGGCAGTGTTGATCACCTCCCACTTCTTCTGTGGATAGCGTTGAGCGAGGCTCCGCTCGAGCAGGGACAGGTAGGTGTCCTGCTGTGAGATGCCGTATCCGAACATGAAGGAGTCACCGATGCCGACGATGCGGATCACTCCTTTGGCCTTCTCGACGGGTATCTCGGAACCGCGCAAGCCGATAGAGTTCGTCACGAGCCGCGTTGGAACGCCCGCCATGTCGATCGTGCAGTCGAGGTTGGGCCTCAGCTCGAACCAGATGCGCTCGTCCGCGCTGAGCCGCATGGCCTGCCACATTCGCCCCACTTCGTCCGGCTTGGGTGGCTGCTCGGTTCCCAGCCGCCGGATGATCCGATTGCGCTCCAGCTCGGTCTGCACGCGAAGCGCCACTTCGAATCCCAGCAGTACGACCAGCAGTGTGGAGCACGAAATGGCAAGTTTAACCGGCCAGTTCACACGCGTTCGCCGAGCTCCACGGGGAGGCGCAGGATTCGAATTGGGGGTCGCTCTGCGCATTTTCACATCCAGAGTAGTGCAGCACAGAACACACGGCGAGAGTTAGCCTTTCCGCGAGCATGCACGAAGCAGGGTTCGGCGAACGGGAGCTCCGGGCGCGCGTCTCGGTCGCGCTGTTCTTCCTCGGCGTTCTCGTGCTCGCGCCGGGGCTCTTGCTCGGGCCCCCCGACGCGAAGGGGACGGCCGGTGCGCTGCGCGTGCTCGCGGGCGAAGTGCCGTACCGCGACTTCTGGTCGATGTACGCGCCGGGGCAATTCTGGGCGCAGGCGCTCGTGTTCCGCGCCTTCGGTGTGAGCTACCTGGTGCAGGGCGCGGCCTGTGTGCTCGTGCTCGCGGCGGCGGGCGTGGTCTTCCACGCGTTGCTCGTGCGCGTGGGAGCGGGGCGCAGGACGGCGCTCGTCCTGTGGGGCGTGTTCGTCGTGGCGTTCTGGCGCATCGCGCCGGAGCTCACGAGCTATCCGCCCGCGCTGCTGCTCGGCCTCCTCGGTCTCGAGCGCGTGACGGCCGCGCACCGCGGCGCGGGAGCGGGGGTGCTCTTCGCGGCCGGACTGGCGTTCGGCGCGGCGGCGATCTTCAAGCACGACGTCGCGGCCTACTTCGCCGTCGCGTCGTCGATCGCCTTACTCGCTCGCGGAGCGCTCGCGGGAAAGTGGGCGAACGACGCCCCCGCTGAGCGCGAGCTGGTTTCCGCACCTGGGCCGAGCGCCGAGATGGGGCAGCGCGCACTGCGCACCGAGTCCCGCGAGAAGAGCGGCTTCGCAGAGCATGCCGCGGAGCTCGAGGCCGGTCGCGACGGCGCGCGCGGTCGCTGGACTCCGCCTCTCGTCGCGCTCCGTTGGCTCGCGCTCGGCTGTCTCGTCACGGCGGGTCCGGCGCTCGCGTGGCTCGCGCTCGTCGCGGGCAAGGACGCGTGGCACGACCTCGTGGTGTTCCCGGCGACGGACTTCCGGCTCGTGCGATCCGAAGCGTATCCCGGCCTCTCCCCCGATCCCGCGCCGTTCGCGGCGCTGCTGGCGGGTGGCGGCGAGGGGCGCGATCTGCTCCTGCGCTGGCGCGCTGCCGGCGAGGCGCTGCGCGAGTGGAGCCTGACGCAGCTTCCGCTGGTGGTCTTCGCCGGCGCGGTCCTCGTGCTCGTCGTGCGGCGCCGTTCGCTCGCGCCGAGCGCGCTTGCGATCGCCACCACCTTCGCGCTCGGGCTGCCGCTCTTCTGCGCGGCCGCGCACGTCCAGCAGAACACGCACCTCGACTCGATGGCGATCCTGTCGCTGCTCTTGCTCGCGATGGGTCTCGCCGGCGCGCGGGGAAGAGTCGCGCGCGTCGCGCTCGGCGCGGGCGTCTTCCTGTACGCGGGGAGCTTCCTGCTCGAAGCCTCGATGCGCGTCTCGGAGTTCGCCGTGCTGTGGGGCGAGGCCCGTCCGCTCGACTTCCCCGCCGCGCGCGGCGTGCGCTTCACGGACGCGAGGCGGGCGGAGGGCTACGCCGAGATCGTGCGCTTCGTGCGCGCCAACGTCCCCGCGGGCGAGCGCATCCACGCCGGCGTGGACCGCCACGACGCGGTGGTCGGCAACGATCAGAACTTCTACGTGCTCTCCGGGAGGCTGCCGGCCACGCGCTACGGCGAGCTGCACCCGGCCGTCGTCGACCGCGAGGACGTGCAGCGCGAGATGATCGGCGACCTCGAGCGCCGCGGCGTGCGCTGCGCCGTCCTGTGGTACTTCCGTTTCGGCGATCCCGAGAAGCGTTTGGCGCAACGGCGCGCGGTGCTGCCCGGGATCGGCGCGACGCTGCTCGACCGCTATCTCGAGGACGAGTTCGATGAAGTGCTGCGCGTCGGGCGCTACGCCGTCCGCTGGCGCAAGGGCGCGCCGCTCCCGGAGGCGCGGTGAACACGGGCGAAGCTCGTGCGCAGCGCTGGTTGCTCCACGCGGTGCTCGTTCCCGCCGCTGCGCTCTCGCTCGCATGCACGTCGCTCGAGGCGCAGGCCGACGTGGATCCGGCGCCCCTGCGGCACAGCCTGCTCCACTTCTCCGGCGAGGAACTCGGCAGGTGGCGCGAGGCCGGGACGCTCGATCCGAACGACGGCGCGGGGCCCGCGAAGCGCGTCGAACGAAGCTCGGGGAGTGCGCGGCTCGTGCTCGCGCCGGGAGAGCGCTTCGAGTCGCCGGTGATCGCAGCGGAGGAGCCGTTCGTCGAGGCGCTCGCTTCTTGGAACGTCGTCTGTCCCGGGGGCGCCGGCTTCCGGGTCGAGCTCAGTGCGCGGCGGGCGGACGACCGGAGCTGGTCGCCCTGGCTACAGGTCGGCGAGTGGGGTGCGGTCGATCCGGCGCTTCCGCGCGCGGTCGAGTTCGACGGCGGACGCATCGACGTCGACTTCCTGGCGGGCGACGTCGACTTCGACGCATTGCGGTTCGCCGTCGTCGCCGAGCCGGGCAGTGGGAGCGCGATCGAGGTCGAGCGCGTGTCGCTGTGTCTCACGGGTGCCGGTGTCGCCCCGGTGAGACGTACGGTGGAGCGCTCCGAGCCCCCGCGCGCCTTCGAACTCGACGTTCGTCCGCGCAGCCAGCGGGTCGAGGATCCGTTGCTCGCTCCGCGCATCTGCAGCCCGACCTGCGTCGCGATGGTGCTCTCCTATCACGGCGTCGAGCTCGCGACGGCCGACGTCGCTGCGCTCCTCTACGACGCGCGCCACGACATCTACGGCAACTGGACGCGCGCGGTCCAGGGCGCCTTCGCATGCGGAGTGCCGGGTTACTTGCAGCGTTTCTCGGAGTGGTCCGAGGTCGAGGCGCTCGTCGCGCGCGGCGTGCCGCTCGTCGTGAGCGTGCAGGTGGAGGAGGGCGAACTGCCCGGCGCCCCGTACGGCGCGACGCCCGGGCATCTGCTCGTACTCGCGGGATTCGACGCACGCGGCAATGTCGTGGTCGACGATCCCGCGGCGCCTGCGAACGACCAAGTGCGCCGCGTCTACGCGCGGCGCGATCTCTCCCGCGTGTGGCTCGCGAAGAGCGGCGTCGCCTACGTGCTCGGCGACCCGCGTCCTTCCCGAGCGGTTCCCCTGCGATCCCGGGAAGGAGCGCGCTGAGCAGCGCGCGGACTTCCGGACGCGGCTCGCCCGATCACTCCTGGTTGCGCTGGATCCGGCCCCCCTCGATCGCTTCGATGATCTCGAGGGCACGCTCGTCGGCTGGATGCTCCTTCGAGAAGGCGCGCAGGTGCTCGAGCGCCTTCTGCTCGTCGCCGAGCATCAGGTGCGCCAAGCCGAGCTCGAAGCGCGCAGTCGTGATACCGAGTTCGATCGCTCTCTCGAAGTGCGGCACGCTCAGCGCTCCACCGTTGCCCGTCGAGGCCAGGAAGCAGCCGAAGTAGTAGTGACCGAGCGCGTGCTCCGGCTCGCGTTCGAGCAAGCGGGTGAAGGAGTCGTCCGCACGCTGCGCAGCGCCCTCGAGATCGAGATTGTGTCCGATGGCGTTCACGCGCGCATGGCGCAGGAGCATCGCGCCGTCGGGTTCCTCCCCGTCGACGACGATTCCGAGGAGCGAATCGAGGCGCTCGACGTCGCGCTCCGCACGCTCTCGTTCGTCCTTCGTCTCGAAGATCGGCGGATATCCGCCGGCGTGCGCGAGCAGATCGGAGAGGATGCGATCGAGCTTCTCGAGGTTCGTGCGAAGGGAGGATCCCTCCGGGGTGCGCAGCAGCTCGAAACACGCCTCGACGTCGTGCCGACCGTAGGCGACGTACTCGCGCTCCTCCTGAGCGGGCGCGAGTAATCCCAAACTGCAAGCGACGAGCACTCCGATCATGGCAACCCTCGTAGGGAACCGCTCGCAATAGTCTCCCCCTGAAGGGCTCGACCGTCGAGAGGATTCCTCACGGCCCCGATGGGCGCCGAATGCCCTGTTCGCTGCGCATGCCGGAGAGCTACCCGAGCGAGGCCTGCATCGCGGCGATGTCGCACACGTAGACGTTCACGAGCTTGCCGGGGTAGAGCTCCTCGGTGCGCAGGAGGCGTGCGCCGAGTCCGAGGAAGAAGCGGTTCGAGGGCTCGTTCTCCACGTCGATCGTTCCGACCTTGAGCTCGCGCGTGCCGTGCTCGTGGTAGCGGCGCACGAGGTCGCGGAAGAGCGCCTTGCCGAGTCCGGAGCGCTGGGCGGCCGGGGCGATCGCGAAGGAGAGGATCTCCGCGACGGGGTCGTCCGGCGGCGCTTCGGGGAAATAGGTGAGGCCGCGCCAGATCACGGCGGCGCGGCGCGGCACGAAGAGCTGGGGGAACAACACGAGGCCGGCGCGGGGCCCATAGCGCGCGACGAACTGACGGAACAGGCGTTTGGCCTCGAACGTGCCGATCAGGAAGCCGACGACCTCGCCCGCGCGCACGCCAACGGACAGGAGGCCGTGCTCGGAGGTCGCGATGTGCCGGTGCAGCAAGTTCGCGAAGGCCGGACCGAGCTCGTAGATGCGGCTCCACTCGAGCACCTCGATCGCGATGCGCGTGACGGCTCGAGCGTCGTCCGCGCGCGCGGCGCGCACCTCGAACGTCTTCTCCGCTTCCGTGTCGCGCATGGCGGGCGGATTGTAGGGATCGCGCGGCAAGCGATCAGCGCTCGTCGGGCTCCGTCGGGGGCAGCGCGCACGCGCCGCCGGGTCCGAGGTGGCCGCGGTGACGAGCGACCCAGGCGTAAAGGGGACGCGCGACGTAGATCGCTCCCGGGACGCGAATGAGCGCGGCGAACGGCCAGAGCAGCGGGCAGCGCGTCGCGAGCTCCGCGAAGGCGTCGGCGCCGTAGTAGACCTCGCCGTTCTCGTCCAGCACGGCCATCTCGCGCTCGAGTCGAGCGTGATCGACGGGCAGGTCGCCCGAGCGGGCGATCTCGATGGGCTCGAGTCGCCCGAACCAGTCCATGCGCCGGAGCGCGCGCAGCGTGCGCGCGCAGAACCCGCAACCGCCGTCCCACAGGACGACCGCGCGACGCGCCGGCGCGTTCCAGTCGAGGCACAGCAGGATGACGGCCGAGCTGCCGAGGAAGTTGATGCCTTGCATCGCGTAGACGAGGAAGTGCATCGCGACCATGCTCGTGGCGAAGAAGAGCCGGTAGCGCGGCAGGAACAGGATGCCGAGGAAACCCGCTTCGCCCACCAGCGCCAAGACTCCGCCTACGACCGAGACGGCGTAGGAGAGGTGCGCCGTCGAGACGGCCGGGATGCGGAAGCGGTCGCTCCGGAAGAGCGATTGCTCGATGCCGACCTCGGCCAGGTTCTCGAGGTGCAGCGTGAACGGCCAGTCGAGACCGATCTCGATCAGCTTGTTGAGCCCCGAGAACGTGTAGAAGCAGCCGACGACCAGGAAGAGCAGGAACACGGGCCAGTGGTGGTCGACGCTGCGCCGCAGCGGGTGGAAGCCGTTCTGGAGCGAATAGAAGCTCGCCGAGGGCGAGAGTGCGAGGATCAGCATCAGGCACAGGATCACCGTGCCGCCGTCGACATCGGCATTGCTCGACTGGGCCATGCCGGTCAGGTGCGCCGCCAAGACGAATGCGACACCCGCCGAGACACGCGGCAGGATCCCGAGGAGACCGGCGAGCGACGCTCCGATCACGGCGTACTGCATCACGCGCATGCCGTCCGCGCTCGGGCGCGGCAGGAAGTCGTAGACGAACTGGAACGTCGTGATCCACAGCGGCGGCACGGGCCAGAGCTCGCCCGGGTACGCGCGCGGGAAGTCGAAGGCCGCGTCGGGCAAGATCCCGTAGACCGTGTAGTTGCGGCTCGCGAAGCGCCACGCGAGGTACAGGAAGCCGACCGCCTGCAGCAGGTAGAAGTGCAGCGCCGGGCTCTCGCGCAGCACACCGAAGAAGCGGACCTCGCGGTTCGCGCGTCCGGCGCCCGCGTGCGGCGCAAGCTCAGACATCGACGGAGAGGTGCTGGAGGGCCGTCACGAGCTCGGCGCGGCGCTCGGCGTCGACGCTCAGCGTCAGGTGCCAGAACGTGACGCGCTCGAGCGTGGCGGGATCGGGGTACTCCGAGTAGTCGATCGGCGCGTAGACGGCGTGGTTCGGGTACGCGAGCGACGCGGGCAACAGGAAGCGCCCGCCGTACCGCCGCCAGTTCGAGAGCGAGCTCCGCAGCACCCTCCCGAACGTGTCGGGATCGTTCACGCGCTCGTTCTTCCCGCCGAAGTAGTAGCGCGGGAAGACCATCTCCGTGAGCTCGTACGACGCCGGCAGCACGCTGCCGTCGGAGTAGTGCAGGAACATCCCGGGCCCCGACAGGTACCCGGCGCGCGGCAGGAAGCGCGCGTTCTCGAAGGCGACGGCGCGCTCGAGGAACGCGCGCTCCTCGGCGCTCGGGACGCGGCCGCCCGCGGGATCGGGATCGCCGGCCGAGTCGAGCTCCGCCCGCAGCCGCCCGCGCCAATCGGAGTAGGTCCACCCGCCGATCCCGGGGAAGAAGAAGCCGAGCGACGTGAGCGACAGGTAGCAGGAGACGATCACGCCCGAGAACGCGAGCACCAGTCGGCGCGCGCGGCGCTCGCGCGGCTCGCGGAGCCACGTGGCGAAGCGCTCGAGCGCGCGCACGGTCCGCCGCCGGAAGACGAGCAGGAGCACGAGGACGACGGCGTCGAAGGCGGCGTGTCGCGCGTAGACGCGGAGGAAGGGCGTCTCGTGCGGCGCGTGCCAGGCGATGCGCGTGAGGAAGGGCGCGGCGCGCGCCAGGTCGAGCTGTGGATGCTCCGCGAAGAACGCCGCGCGCGCGGGCTCGGCGTCGCGGAAGTTCGTCCAGACGCGGAAGTCGTTCGCCGCGGGCTTCAGGACGAGCGTCGAGCCCTGCAGCAGGATCCCGAACACGGTCGCCGCAACGAGCAGCCGGTAGAGCAGTCGCCCCGAGATCCGGCCCCGCGTCCCCGGACGGTCGGTCATGGCCCGCGCTTCTACCTTATCCGTGCAGGAGCGGCGACAAGCCCGTCCCTGACGCTCGACGGCCGCGCGGGCTCGAGCTCGCCCTCAGTACCGCACCACGCTCGCGTAGACGCTGCTGCCGGTCCATCAGCGCTCCTCGGTCGAGCCCGTGCATGCCGCCGCCCTCGAAGAGGTGCAGCGGGAGCCGAACACGATGCGGCGACGATCTACCATCCAGCGGGCTGCTGTATCGATCGGCTCAGGTCGAGCCTTTACTCTTCCCCCGGCCGATGAACATTCGGAGCCGCCCGTGTCTGGTCGCTGCCAGCGGCTACTCCGCGCTCGCAAAAGTATAGAAGACAAAGTCCTCAGTCCAGTTCGCTGGGTACTCTGAAGATTGATACTGTGTTTCGGTCAAAGAGGTCTCGCTATCAACGATGCCGTCGTTGTTTGCGTCGCGCAGGAGGAAGAACAAGTTCTGCGCGCCGACTTGGGTCGCCCAGGAGATGATCCGGAAGACTCTGCCGTAGGTCTCATGCTGCCGCACGTCTATCGTTGACGACGGCTTTAGACCTGTAAGACTCGTATCGTCGTAAAGTAGACTTGGAGTGTGGTCCTCTGCCAGAGTCAATCGGTAGACTCGGGGAGAGTTGCGTGCGGCCAAGAACAAGAATCGACCTTCGGGGTCGACGGCCATCGAATGGACCTCCTCCAAGGCATCTCCTCGGTATAGTTCCTCACGTACGGGAGGCTCGGCTGAGTAAGGCGCACGCTCTAGAGGCTGCCTCCAGGGAAGGGCCCAAGTGAAAGACTCAGGCTGCTCGAAGTCTCCCTCACCTGGAGCATTGCCAACCTCCAGTGAGAGAGCAAACGGTTCCGCGGGCTCACCGAGCGGAACTGTTGATACGGGGCGAACGGTGTAATAGCCGCCAGGCTGCGGCGGGAAGACCCAGCGCTCGATGACAACGGCGTCGCCAGAGCGGGTCACGCCAGCAATGTAGAGTTCCTGAGCGTGACGAGCTGTCACACAACTCACGCCATAGGGAACGCTATGCTGTTTTTCAGTATCGAACTCGAGGTACTCGGCTGGCACCGTGTTGCCCGGAATTCGTTCGGTCCTGAAGAGCGTGAGCAGATACTGATCGCTCTCGGCAATACAACTGACAACTAGAGCGTCAGAGGTGAACAATGGCTGAGGCATCGAGCTCATTTGGCGGACATTGACAGCCCCCGCTTTGCTGATCTGCTCACCTGAAGTGGTGTAGTCTGTTGAAACGTACACGAGCAGGCCAACCAAGCAACACGCTGCGACGAGAACCAATCGAGAGTGCTTCATGGCTTTCGCGATTCTAGTTCGGCGTGTGCTAGGCGAGAGCCAACCTTCGGGGGAGATAGCGTCAAAAGTTGTAGATGGAAAAGCTGACGGCGCCCACCCGCCCTCCGACGCACGACCGATCCTATGCAGTTGTGTAGGAATCGCGGTGAGCCGGGAGCGGGCGAACCGGGGGGGCCGTGGTCGCCCTTCGCCGTCAGCGGGTCGAGCTCGCGAGGCGGCGGACGAGGTCGCCGACGCTGGCGAGGCGGGTGATCTCGCCGAGCTTGAAGCGCACGTCGAAGGCGCGCTCGATGGCGACGACGAGCTCGATCGTCTTGAGGGAGTCCCAGCCCTCGACGTCGTCCGCCGTCGTCTCGGGCGTCAGCTCGATCGTCTCGTCGAAGACGTCTTCGAAGACCTCTTCCAGGCGCCGCAGGAGCGTTGCTTCGTCGGTCATCGCAGTTCGTCCTCGAGCTCGATGGGTGTCGTCGACGGGCGATGGTCGTCCAGGGCGAGCGTCCAGCGGCTCGAGCCGTCCGGCGCCTCGGTGACCAGCTCGAAGTCGAGGTCGCGGTACAGCTCGCGGACCACGCCGTTGCGCGGCGTCGGCAGATATGTGCCGCGGAGCTCGGTCGCTCCCGCGCGCCGCGCCGCATCGACGGCGGCGTCCAGCATCACGTGCTCGACCCGGCGCCCGAGCACGCGACAGCTCATGAGCCAGGTCTCGATCTCGAGCGCCGTCCCGGCGCGCCGCCCGATGAGGATCGAGATCAGTCCATGGTCGGTGAAGCGGTCGCTCAGTCGGATCGTGCGCGTGACGAAGAGCGGATCGGAGGCGATCTGCTCGAGCTGCGAGCGGGTCGCGCGCCGCGTCGTGAGGTTGAACTGGTTGGTCTTGTTCACGAGCTGGGCGATGCGCGCCATCGATCCCGCCTGGAAGGGTCGGACGACGGCGTGCATGCGGAGCTCGCGGAGGTAGGCCTCGAGGTCGCCAGCATCCGAGGCGAGGTCGGAGCCGCGCGCGCGGCCGCGGTAGGCGTCGGCGCGCGCGCGATCCTCGGACGCGACGAACGGCGTCTCGAAGTACCTTCCGCTCTCGAGCGCGGTCACGAAACCCGACGGATCGGACGGGAGCTCGGGAACCGCGACGTCCGGCAGGGCGGTGCGCACCTGGAAGCGCTCCGCGGGGTTGTCGTCGAGGAAGACGATCGAGTCGAGACCGAGGTCGAGGTCGCGCGCGATTCGCTGCAGTGCGTCCGACTTCGGATCCCAGCTCGCCTCGAACGCGGCGAAGTCGTCGAGGTGCAACTGCATCTCGGGATGCGAGCGGAACGGCTCCATGGCGATGTCGGGATCGTTCTTGCTGCACACGGCCAAGAGGACGCCGCGCGCGCGTAGCTCGAGGAGGTAGCGCTGGAGCGCCTTGAAGGCCTCTCCGGTGGCGCTGCCCTCGCCGATCTCGATGCCGTCGACCCCGTCGTCGCCCACGACGCCGCCCCACAGCGTGTTGTCGAGGTCCAGCGCGACGAGCCTACGTCCCCGGCCGAGGATTCCCGCGACGACGCCGGCGAGGCTCGCGACGTACGCCGGCAGGGCCTCGAACGACACCGATTGCTTCGCGTGGTACCAGAAGCGCAGATCGACGAAGTGCGCGAGCCCGATCTCCTCGACGAGCGCACGCACGTCGTGCAGGTGCACGAAGGGCGGAGCCAGGTCACCGAGCATCGTGCTCGCGCGCCGCAGGAAGTTGCGCTCCGAGGAAGGCGTCTTCGCCGACAGGTGGCCCAGGCTCTCGAAGAAGGGCGGCGCGAAGTCGTCGATGACGATCTCTGCGCCACAGCGTTCGTGGAACGCGCGGCACGCGTCGAGATAGCGCTTGCACAGGAGCTTCGCCGCGCCGTTCGCCTCAGCCGGCGTGCAGTCGCGCTCGGGCCTCGCTGCGACCGCAGCCGAGGGGAAGGCGATCACCGCGATGTCGGGCCCGAATGCAGCAGTGGCGCTCGCGGGATCGAGGAGCTCGGGCAACGTCTGGTCGAAGCCAGCAACGTGTACGTCGGCCCAGATGCCGCGCACCGCGAGGGCGAGCTTGAAGGGGCCTCGGAGGAAATCGAGCGACGCGCCGCCGAGGAGCGCCAGGCGCACGCGTGTGCCGAGCTCGGGTGGGCCCAACCTGGCCTCGAGCTCCGCGGCGCGCCGCGCGAGTCGGTTGAGCTCCGCGCCGTGCTCGGCCAGGCCTGTGCTCGCGAGGAGCTCGGTCCACGTGGCGGGAGACACCGCTCGCTGCGAGCTCATGGACGGTCCTCCCCGGGCAGCCAGCCCTCGCGGCGCGCCCGCGCGAGCACGACCTCCGCAGCGGCCGCGTGGCCGGCAGCGTTCCAGTGCACGTCGTCCGCGAAGTACACGGGCTCGCCGCGGGCAACGCGCTCGCGCAGCGCGGGAGTCGTGTCCTCGAACGCGATGCCGTTCTCCGCGCACCAGCGCCCGAGGACGTCCGGGAGGTCGTTCGACGTCCAGCGCCGGCACACGCCGTCGGGCTCGAGCTCGCACAGCCCGTCGTAGACGCGGAACTTCCGCGGCACGTACAGCACGAGGAAGGCGGCCTTCGCCTCGGCGCACAGCCTGCTCGCCTCGGCGAGCGCAGCCCTCGCGACGTCGAGCGAGTGCTCGGTCCACGGACCCTCGCGCGCGCGGAAGAAGACCCGCGACTCCAGGCCGCCGGTGTCGCGGAAAGTGGCGGAGTGCCTCCGGGCCGTCTCGGCGAGCCCCGATCCCTCCAGCGTCCGGCGCAACCTGCGCAGGGCGTTCGTCGTGAAGAGTCTCTCGACGAGCCCCGGAGCGGTCAGCTCGGCCAGACGGTCGAAGCTCGCCCGCACCTCCTCGTAGGTCTCGACGTCGCGCAGGTCGTTGCCGCCGAAGAAGCACCAGACGACGATCGACGGCGCGAGCGGGAGCGCGAAGCGGCGGAGGACGACGAGTTCCTGCTGCACGCCGTAGGCGGCTTGACCGAGGTTCACGGTCGCGCGGCCCGTCGCCCGCTCCAGGCGCGCCGGCAACGTCTCCGCGAGCGGAACGAGTGCCGCTTCCACGAACGAGTCTCCGATCACCGCGATGTCCGCTCGCTCGAGGTCGCGCGCGTTGCGGAAGCCGCGCGAGTCGTAGCGCACGTCGACCTCGTACGCGCTCCCGGGAATCCCCATCGGGGCGAGATTGCCGCGGACGCGGCCGCGGAAGGCCGTGTTCGGGTGATGGAGGTGGATGAGCTCGGGATCGAGACGGTTCGCCTGGATGGGCACGCCGAGCGTCCCCTCCGGACCGAGCGTGCCCAGGGTGCGCCGGTAGTCGTGCCCGAGCGCGACGGGCGCCTCGACCAGCGCGAGGCAGGCCACGCCCGACGCCGTGAGCAAGGCGAAAGCTTTCGCTCGCCTCCGCACCCGTGCGGCTGGTCCGGCCGGCCACCACGCCAAGCAGGCACCCGCGAGCAGATAGGAGGCGAGGAGGTTCGCCGCGAAGCCCAGCGGGGTGTAGCGCTTCCACCAGGACGGCGTGGGATCCCCCGAAGCGGTCGCCCACCACGCGACCGCGACCATGACCGCGGTTGCGAGCAGGACGAGCCGCCGCACGAGCGGAGAGGCGTCACCCGACCCGTTCATTGCCCCACCTCCGGCCGGTCGAGGAACTCGACGAAGTGCGCGTCGTCGGGCTCGCCTGCCTCATCCGTCACGTCCGTCTCGCCCGCCACGAGCCGCGCGACGGCGAGCGACACGCGTTCCGCTCCCGCGTGCGTCACGTGGACGGAGTCGAAGAACTCGTCGTCGTCCAGCAGATCGGAGAGGTCGAGGAAGGGAACACCGCCGAGCACCCGGCGCACGAGGTCCATGTACGCCCCGTGGAGCTCGGCGTCGTAGAAGTCGAGCACCGCCGGCCGCAGGGGGAGGTTCACGACGTAGAGCGCCGTGTCGTGGGCCGCGCAGAGCGCCCAGAGCCGCGCGAAGTCGCGCGTCACGCGGGCTTCGTGCTCGCGCGCGTCCCAGCGCTGCACCTCGACCCACAGCGGCAGCGGTTGCTCCGCGAAGCGGCGCACGAACGCCGCGCTGCGCGGCTGCTTGCGTGCGAATCGATACGGCTCGAGCCGCTCGCGGGAGATCGAGGCCGCCAGGCGCGGATCGACTGCGGACAGCGCGCGGCGCGCGACGGCGCGCAACGCGTTGCCGTAACGAAAACCCTGGTGGAGTCGATGCCGAGCGCGCGCGCGGACTCCCTCGAGGAATCCCCTCTCGGCGAGCTCGATGGGATCGGAACCCCGCTCGACGCGGAGCTCGGGACCGTACCGGTCGATGGCGCGCAGTGTGGGAGAGAGGTCGAGGCCGACGTTGGCGATCCAGCGCACGTTGATGCCGACGACCAGGTGGTCCGGCATGGCGGAGGCGCCGTAGGAGCGCTCCACGTACTCCAGCATCGCCAGCAGGTCGGCGAGCGTGCCCCAGCTCTGAGCCGTCGACAACGGCTCGAGGTGCGGGAGCTCCTGCGCGAGCACGTCCGTGCGGAAGGCCTCGCGCGCCTCGGAGGGCCCACAGAGCTGGATGCGCCCGTCGCCGCGCTCCACCCAGCTCGCGGGCGAGAAGAGGATCTGGTGCTCCTCGCCGTGCCACGGGTACGCACCGAGCTCGAGCTCCGCGAAGCGCGCCAGATGCTCGAGCGCGACGTGCGCGAGCACGAAGGCGCACAGGCCGCACGCGGCCGCGCCGAGCGAGAGTGCTACCTTCCTAGAACGCACGATAGATGAAGCTCGTCGTGGACTGCGACAGGGCGACCAGCAGGAACACGAGGACGAACGTCCACAGGAGCTTGGCGACGATTCGGAGGCTCACGACTGCAAGACCCTCCGGCCGAGCTCGCGCAGCTGCTCGGTTTCGAGCGCGAAGAGGATGTAGGCCGCCGCCGTCAGGTGGAACGTCACGACGACGCCGAGCGCTCGCCAGGTCAGGGTCTTGCGCAACCGGCGCAGGCCCTGTTTGCCGACCCAGCCACGCACCAGCGCGTCCCAGGCGCGAAAGCCGACGAGGTACGCGCCGTGGAGCAAGCCGAACGCGACGAAGTTCGGCGTCGTGCCGTGCCACAGACCCGACACGAACATGGTGATCACGAGGCTCGCGCTCGCGAGCAGGAACACCGGCACCCGATGCGAGAGCCTGCGCAGTCCGAAGGCGTACAGCGGCCCGAACACGTAGTCCGTCAGCCACGTCGTCAGTGAGCGGTGCACGCGCAGCCAGTAGTCCGAGACGTTGGCCGAGAGGAACGGCAGGTAGAAGTTCTCCGGCGGCCGGACGCCCATCAGGATCCCGACCCCGATGGCGACGTCGCAGTATCCGGAGAAGTCGAAGTACAGGTAGAAGTAGAAGAGGTACGTCCGCCACGTCATCTCGCCGAGCGACACGCTGGCGACGTCGAGGTCGGGCGAGAGCACGAAGTGCGCGAGGAACTCGGCGAGGACGAACTTCTTCACGAGCCCCCGCAGGATGCGGTTCAATCCGTCGAGCTGTCCCTCGAAGCTACCGGGGACGACCTCGCGCTCCCGGTACCAGTCCGCGCGAAAGTCCTGGTACCTCTGGATCGGACCGAGCAGGAAGGTCGTGAAGTTGAAGCAGTAGTTCAGGAAGTCGCCGAACCGCACGGGTCCGAGAGTCCCGCTTCCGGCCTCGACGACCATGTGCACGAGCTTGAAGAAGAGGAAGCTCAGACCCGCCGCCGTCACGAGTCGGCCGGCGATCGAATCGGGTAGGAGCCACTCGAGGAACCCGTACCCGCGCAGGTAGACGAAGGCCGCTGCGAGCAGCGGGATGGTCGCGAGCCGCGTCCGGGGGTTCCGCTCTGCGAGCCGCGCCGCGGCGAACCCCCCGAGGACAAGGGCCGCGATCGACGCGACCCCGGACGCCGTCGAGTGGCTCGACACGAAGAGCGCGTTGAGCGCCAGGAAGGCGGCGGTGCGGGGGAGCCCCTCGAGAACGTTCAGCAGGACCACCGCGCCGAACGCGAGCAGCCCGAATTCCATGGAGAGGAGAGACATGCAGGCCGGCAGTCCGAGCCTCCCCAGCTCGAGACCAAGATCCGATCGAAGAGTGTAGTCGTCTCGCCGGGGAGGAGCACCGCGCACGGATTACGATCCGGTCATTCTTGCGCTCGCGCACGTGCGCAAAGCGCTCGCCTCGGCGGACTTCGGCGCGCGCAGCTCGTGGCGATGGGCTCGTTGCGGCGAGCGCGGTGCGCGAGCGCGAGACGCGCGATCGGCATGCCTAGAGCTCTCGAAGGGTCGCTGCTCGGCGGCGCGCCGGGAGAAGCTGGAGCGGCGCCCTGCGTCGGAACACAGAGAAAGAGATCGCGTCTCAGTCGGAGGGAAGCAACGCTGCGGGCCGACGCGCGACCGTTGCTCCGCAGTCGAAGCGGGCTGCGTGCGAACGTTTGCGTAGGTTCGAGGGTAGTCGGGAGCCGTAGGCTCGAGCGGCTCTCGCCGTAGACTCCGAAGTCGCGCCCTGTCCATGAAGCTGCTCGTCGTCGACGATGACCCCAAGTTCCGCGCTTACATCCACCAAGGGTTGGAGGAGAGCGGAATCCACTGCTGGACGGCGTCGGACACGGCCGAGGCCCTGGCGCTCATCGCGAGCGAGCGCGACGGCTTCGACCTGATCCTGCTCGACGTGATGCTTCCCGACCGCCCGGGTTGGGAGCTCCTGAAAGACCTCCGGGAAGGCTCCGTGACGACGCCGGTCATCTTCCTGACAGCCCGTCACTCCGTGGACGAGCGCGTCTTCGGCCTCCGCCTGGGTGCCGACGACTACATCATCAAGCCATTCGATTTCGCCGAGCTCCTGGCGCGCATCGACGCCGTTGCGCGGCGGACGAAGAACAAGATCGCCGTCGGCGACATCGAGATCGACGTCGGCGAGCGGTCCGTGGTGCGCGCGGGCCGGCGCATTGACGTGAGCCCGAAGGAGTTCGACCTCTTGCGACACCTGGCGGAGGCCAAGGGCGAGGTCCGGTCGCGCGTCGAGCTCCTCCACAAGGTGTGGCAGATCGATTTCGATCCCGGCACGAACGTCGTCGAGGTCTCCATCGCGAGGCTGCGGCGCAAGCTCGAGCTGCGCGGCCCGCGCATGATCCAGACCGTCGTGGGAAGGGGCTATCGCCTCGTCGATCCGGCCGGGGTGCAGGCATGACGCAGTCGTGGTCGATCGCGGGCAGGCTGACGCGCTGGTACGCGCTCACGATCGGCGTTCTGGTCGTCGCGGTCACCTCCATCACGGCGTGGTTCGTGAGCGAGTCGATCGCGCGCACCCTGGACGCGCTCGTCCTCGAGGAGGTCGACGAGATGCAAGCGCACTTCGCGACCAGCCAGAAGACGCCGGAGGACTTCGCGGAGCTCGCCCGCCGTTTCAATCTCGAGCACCCCGAGAATCCGCTCGCGTGGCGAGCGTGGAGCCGGTCGACGGGCGAAGTGTGGCAGGAGGTCGGGAGCGAGCGGCTGCTCGGCGAGATGCCCGCCGAGCCCGGGGTGATCGGTCGCACGTTCGCGCCGGCGCGCGGGCTGCGCTACCGAATGGAGGAGCTCGAGCCCGACCTCGTCATGTGCCTCGTCGTGGACGGCTCGTGGCAGGTGGCGCTGCTGCGGAACTTCCTCGCCTTGCTAGGTCTCGTGACTCTCGTCTTCGCGGCGCTCGCCATCGCGCTCGGCAGCTGGTTCGGCCGCAGGCTCGCCGGGCACCTGCGCTCCGTCGCAGACCAGGCTCGGGCGGTGACGGCCCCCTCCGCGGATGCGAAGCTCCAGGTGCAGGGAGCACCCGAGGAGATCTGCGAGGTCGCGGACGCCCTGTGCGAGATGCTCCGCAACATCCGGCGCGAGAGCGATCGAGCGCAGCTCATGGCGGCCGGTCTCGCGCACGAGCTGCGCTCGCCCATCCAAAACCTTGTCGGCGAGGCGGACGTGGCGCTCCTGCGGGAGCGCACTGCGCCCGAGTACCGCAAGGTGATCGAGAGCCAGCTCGAGGAGCTGCGCGACCTCGCACGCGTGGTCGACAACCTCGTGATGCTCTGCTCGCCCAGCGCGGCGAACGGTGCCACGGCGCTGGAGCGCTTCGACTTGGGCCGGGAGGCCGAGATGCGCTTGCGGAAGTTCCGCACCGGCGCCGATCGAACCGGAGTCGCGGTCGATCTCGAGGCGGAGGGCGACCTGACGGTGGACGGAGACCGAGAGACACTTCTGCTCGCGCTCCACAACCTCGTCAGCAACGCGATCGACTGGTCCCCGCGCGGAGAGCGCGTGCGCGTGTCGCTGCGCGGGAACGCCGACGCGATCGAGATCGTCGTCGACGACGCGGGTCCCGGCATCGCGGAGACGGAGCGGGAGAGCATCTTCGAGCCCTTCTACCGCGGACCCTCGGCCGACAAGGGCCGCATCGGGTACGGCCTCGGGCTCGCGCTCACGCGCACGGCCGTCGTCGCACACGGCGGCAGCATCGAGGTGGGCGTTTCGCCGTCCGGAGGCGCGCGCTTCCGGATCGAGATCCCGCGGACGAGCCCCGCGCGCAACGGCGTCAGGGGCGCAGCGTGACCGCGACGGCGTTGCTCGCGAACTCGACTGCGACCTGCGCGTGGAAGACGAGGTAGGCGTGGAAGGCGGGGATGCCCCTGAGGGCGGAGCACCCCTATTCCACTCGAGTCCAATCGATGTCCAGCAACCCGGTCGTACCGGGCACCTTCGGAATGGGGCTGATCGTGATCGGCAGTCGTAGATCTCTCTGATCGCCGCGCGCGTGCTGGCTCCGGCTTCGGCGGGGTGACGCTCCTCGTCACCGAACGGTTCACGAGCGCCAGGGGATCTCTGGGGTCCTCCACGCGGACAGCTCGTGACCGGCTCGTTGGCCGTGTGGGGCGAGTTCGGTCCGGATCGGGAGGCTCCGCCTTGCAGATTCCGGTGGTCGTCTCCATCTTGCCTCGCGCGTGACTGCTTTCGAAGCTCGCGCCGCGCGTCGATCGAGCGACCGCAACCGCCTTTGAAGCTCACTCTTTCCGCACGAAGCGGCTCGGACAGGGAGCGCGGGTGCCACGTCGGCTTTCGGCTTCGCGCGGCGCACGGGCGAGGGATCTGCCAGAGGAAGCGATTTTGAGCGTCATCGCGGTCGTGGGAGCCCGCCCGAACTTCATGAAGGCCTGGCCCGTCGTGCGGTCCCTCGAGGCGCGGGGCGTCGAGGTCGCGCTCTGCCACACCGGCCAGCACTACGACGACCGCATGGCGGGGTCCTTCTTCCGGGAGCTCGGGATGCGCGCACCGGACGTCGACCTCGAGGTCGGATCCGGTAGCCACGCAGCGCAGACGGCTCTCGTCCTGCAACGCTTCGAGGAAGTGCTGCGCGCGCGGCGGGCCGAGCTCGTCATCGTCGTCGGAGACGTGAACTCCACGGCCGCGTGCGCATTGGCGGCCGTCAAGCTGCACGTCCCCGTTGCGCACGTCGAGGCCGGGCTGCGTTCGCGCGACCGGTCGATGCCCGAGGAGATCAACCGGCTCGTCACGGACGTCATCTCTTCCATGCTCTTCGTCACCGAGCCGTCGGGGGTGGCGAACCTGCGCGCGGAGGGGATCGCCGCCGAGCGCGTACACCATGTGGGCAACACGATGATCGACAGCCTGCTGCGCTCGCGCTCCGCGGCACTCGAGCGCCCCCTCCCCGCTGGAGCGCCAGAGCGCTTCGGCGTGCTCACGCTGCACAGGCCGTCGAACGTCGACGATCGTGCGACGCTGGCCGCGATCCTGGATGCCCTCGAGGACGTCTCGCGCGAGCTCCCGCTCGTCTGGCCCTTGCACCCGCGCGCCGAGAGGCGCCTCGTGGAGTTCGGCCTGCTCGAGCGCGTGCGTGCGTGCGAGACGCTCGTCGTCTCACCACCCTCGGGCTACCTCGACTTCCTCGGCGCGGTAGCGCGGGCGGCGCTCGTCCTCACCGACTCCGGCGGCATCCAGGAGGAAGCGCTGGTGCTGAAGGTCCCCGTCGTCACCTTGCGCGAGAACACGGAGCGACCGATCACCGTCGATTGCGGAGGGAACTTGCTCGCAGGTTCGGACCCCGATCGGATCCGCGCTGCCGCCCGCGAGATGCTCACCCGCGATCGCAGCTCGTTCCGCGTCCCGCCCCTGTGGGACGGTCGCGCCGGCGAACGCATCGCCGAGATCGTCGCGCGCGAGCTAGAGCGCGGGATCGCGCTCTAGCGTCCCGAACCAGAAGTTCGCCAGAACGGGCGCGTCGAACGAAAGGCGCGCCGACGACGCAACTCAGATCGAGTTTCGGAGGAGGCTCGACACGGCCAGGGAGCTGCAGGTGGCTCGGGCTGCCTAGGTCGTGAGTTGACCGGCGAGCGCGCCGACGAGCAGACGCAGGGGGCGGAGCTGCGCGCCGAGCGCGACGTGGCGCAACGCGGGGACGTGCAAGAGGAGGGCGGGGAAGCCGAGCTCGCGACCGCGTAGGAGTGCGTAGTAGTAGACGCGCTCACAGACGAAGCCGCCCGCATCGTCGGAGATCTCGACCTGTTTCGCCCCGCCCTTTGCGAGGATTCCGGCGAGGGGTTCCAGCTCGAACTCGGTGAGGAGATCAGGGCCGTCGTGCGATGCCACCTCCGCGCCGTCGACGCCGAGGACGTCCGGGCGGCCGCGCTTCAGCGTCGTCGTCGCGCGCCGCTCCAACCGGAAGCCCTTGCCCTGCTTGTGGACGCCCAGCAGGAGGAGAGCGTCCGGCCGGCGTGGATGCAGGGCGTCGAGCGCGAGGTCGAGCTCCGCCAGCGCGCCGCGGAAGCTGACGGGCAGGATGCGCACCGAGAGCTCCACGCCCTTGGGTGGTTCGGTGTCGAGACGCTCCGCGAGCCGGCCGCTCGGGTTCTCCTCGACGTCTTCGTACGGGCCGAAGCCCGTCACGAGAATCAGCGGGTTCACCATGGCCTTTCCAGAGAGGGGCTACTGGAACTGCTCGAGCGCTCGGGCGAGATCCTGCGCGAGCTCCGCGGTGGCGCGCTCGAGGTCGCGCTTGGCCGCCTCGAACTTCTCGCCGCCCTTCTCACCGAGGACCTCGAGCTTCGCGCCCAGGGCACGGCGTTTCTCCTCCAACTGAACGAGCGCGGCTTCGAGCTTCTCGCGCGCGACGCCCTCCGATTCCTCGAGCCTCTGCGCGAGCTCGGAGAGGTGTTGGTCCACCCCCGAGAGCCGATCGCGCAGCGCGTCGGCGAGTTCCTCGGCTTTGCTCTTCGCTGCCGAACCGAGGTCGTCGAGCGTTTCCGTGAGCGCCGGCGCCTGCTCGGAGCCGCTCCGCGGCTCGGCAGCGTTCACCGCCGAGGGATCGTCGGAGCAGGCGACGGCGAGGGAGAGAACGAGAACGAGGAACCGGGGATGCTTCATGGTGGGAGGCCTGCGAGGCCCGCGCATGGGCTGCGTCCGCCTGGGGTGAGGGGTCGCTCGAGATCATAACCGAGCCCCCGTGAGTCGCTCAGCTCGCGCGCGGTGAACTCGCTTTCACACGCGGAGAGCGGCTCTGCCCCTCGACTTCGCGCGCTTCGTGCTCGCGCCACGCGGCCGCGAGCTGGTTCCGCTGCATCGTCCACAGCTCGCGCTGGACCATGTGGCCTTGCTTCAGCACGACGCCCAGCACGAACAGCATGTTCGCGACGACGACCAGCAGCAACGCGAGCAAGGCCGTGTAGGCTGCGGTCTCGCCCTGTACGTAGAACACGACCGCGAAGATGCCGGCAAGCAGGCCGAGGAGGCCGAAGCCGAAGCTCATCCCCCACACGTAACGCACCGGGTTCGCGAACAGGCTGAAGAGCGAGTGCGAGACGATCAATCGGTTCACGCGCGAGGAGCTCTTGCGCACCGCCTTGCCGCCCGTCCGCTCGCGCCGCTTGAACTCGCGCCACGCCAGCACGGCCGGGATCTCGTGCACCCGCAGCCCGAAGGCGTTCGCCTTGAGGATCACCTCGAGGTGGAACTCCTTCCCGTCCTCGCACAGCGGCATCGCCTGCACGACCGGTCTCCGGTAGGCGCGCGTCATCCCCGTGTTCATCGTCGCCGCGCCCGACATGCAGGCGCGAATGATCTTGTTGCCGATGCGCGAGAGCCACACTCGCTTCGCCGGTACGTTCTCGTAGCGTCCACCAGGGAGATGCGGGCTCGCCACGACGATGTCCGCGTCGGGGTGCTCGTCGAGCGCCGCGACGAGCCGATGCACGATGTCGTCGCCCCAGGAGAGGTCGATCTCCGTCGTGACGACGACGTCGCCTCGCGCTGCGGCGATCCCCGTCCGCAGTGCATGCCCGCGCCCGCGATTGTGAGCGTAGCCCAGGAGCACGAGCCGCGGATGGCGCGCCGCGATCGGCGCCACGAGCTCCGCCGACCCGTCCGTCGAGCCGTCGTTCACGACGATGAGCTCCCACTCGCCCTCCAGCGTCGCCAGCGCCGACAGCAGATGCTCGACCGTCGTCTCGATGATCTCCGCTTCGTTGTAGAAGGGACAGACGACCGAGACCTTCAACGGGAGGTTCATGGCGGTGGAAGCGTTCTTCGGCAGGATCGACGGCGGGCCGAAGCCGCGTCCGCTGGGAGGGTCGCTCCGGCCGCGTGGACGCCGCTTTCAGGCTAGCGGGAAGCGGGTGCAAGTTCCCGACTTCCCCGGCCACTTCCGACCGAGAGGCCAGGAGCGAACGCGCGCGGCTTCGGACGACTCGCTACGCTGGTCGCCATGTCCTTGATGGAGTTCCTCGTCCTGCTCCTCGTCGCCGGTGTCTGCGGGTCGATCGGTCAGACGCTCGCGGGGTTCTCGCGCGGCGGATGTCTCGTTTCGATCGCCGTCGGTTTCATCGGCGCCCTGCTCGGTGCCTGGCTCGCGCGGAAGCTCGGGATGCCCGAGCTCTTCGAGCTGGAAGTCGGCGACTCGTCCTTCCCGATCGTTTGGTCGATCATCGGGTCGTCGCTCTTCGTCGCGGTCATCGGACTGGTGACTCGCGAACGCACGAAGCGGAAATGAACGAGTGTCGTCCTCGCCGCGACGGCGCGCACCGGGGAGCACCGCATTTCGAAACGCGTTCGCCGGAGCCCTGCGGAGTGGGTCGCGACCGACCCGCGTTCCGAGCGGATTGAACAATCTACTCGTCGCGCTGCGTCTCGCCCGAGCTCGTCCCCTTCGCCGGTGCGCACACGGGCTCGACTCGGCCCGGGCAGGCAGGAACGAGGGCTACGAGACGGATCTGTCGGCGCACTCCTCCCGGGGGCACGCGACTTGTTCTCGGCCTCGGGCTCTCGGACGAGCCGCAACGGAAGGACGACCTCCTGAGGTCGCACGACATGAGCCCCAGGCAGCTTTGGATCCTCGTGCTCCTCGCCCTCGCGAGTTGTCAGCACCTGCGAACGGGGACGACCCTGGCGGCGGGAGATCTCTCCGACAGCGCGGTCGTCCTCCCCGTGTCGATCGTGTCGCAGGACGAACTCTTCGAGTGCGGCCTGGCGTCCGTATCGGCCTTGACTCTCTTCCACGGCGTCGTGATCCCGACGGAAGGCCGCACGCGCCTGACCGAGATCGCTGAGCGGGAAGAGGGAATCTCGGGCGCGGAACTGCGCGACACGCTCGAAGCGCTCGGATTGGAGGTCTTCCTCTTCGAGGGCAGGCTCGACGATTCGGTCGCAGGAGCGTTCCACCACCTCGACCGCGGCCGACCGCTCCTCGTGATGATCCCCGGCGGCGGGCGCTCGTTGCACTACTGCCTCCTGACCGGCTACGACCCCGCGAACGAGACCGTGATCCTCTTGGATCCGAGCAGGGGGAACCTGGTGTTGCCCCAGAAGCTGTTCGACGACCTGTGGGAAGACGCCGGACGCTTCACGCTTCTCGCCATCCCCCCGACACCCGCGGACCAACAGAAAGAGCAGGGAAACCAAGCATGAACTCGATTTGCACGTCCATTCTCCTCTCGACAGGGCTCCTCGTAACGGGAGTGAGCGCTGGCCTCGAGATTCGGCACGTACCCCTCGAGCGCCACGAGCGCACCGAACTGCGCAGCCGCGAGAGCGAGACCCTCGTCCTGCGACGCGCCGGAAGCACGAAGGGCACCCTCGACCAGAACGAGCGGACCGAACTGCGGCGCCTCGAGCAGCAGAGCAACGAGCTCGAATCCAAGCGGGCGGGAGAGTTCTCGAACAACACGCTCCTCACGATCCTCGTGATCATCGGGATCGTCGCGCTCGTCCTCATCATCGCCTGATCGAGATTCGCGGGCCGATCGGGCTCCATCGCGACCAAACGGTCGCCTCGGGTACTGGTCCAGCACTCTTCCGCGGTCGCCTGTAGCATGGCGGGCGGCCGAGGGTTGGCCGACCGACTCCATGCGCAAGCGGATCCTGTGGGCCGTCCTCGCGGCGGTCGTGCTCGTGCTGCTGTGCCTGTTCTGGATCGGGAGGATCGCTCCCGAGCGCGAGGGGACTACCGTCGACCCGGTGGCGAACGCTCCTCGGGACGAGCCGCGGAACGAGGTCCCCGCGCCCCCGCAGGAGTTCGCCCAGCTCGTCGCCGACGAGGCGCCGGATCCCCCCGCTATCGAGCACCGCGCGCCGAAGGAACGCGGGGATGCGCCCGCCGTTCCCGCCGTCGGTCGCGGCAGCGGTCCCTACCGGTTCACCCTCGACGTCACGGTCGTGGACGGCTTCGATCACCCGCTGGTCGGCGCCGTCGTGTACCTCGCGCCTCGGCTGCACCGGCTCGACGTCGCAGGCGTGACGGATCCTGCGGGGCGGCTCGCGCTCGTCTGGCACGGACACCTGCCGGACATGGACACCACCGTGGCCGTCGCCGGACCTGCCGGCTCGTGGTCGGGCCTCGTGCGCGTGCAATCGACCGCCGACGTGCCCCTCGCACTGCGTCTGCAGTTGCCCACCGAGAAGCGCTTCGAGGACCCCGCGGAGATCGAGCGACGGCTCCTGAACCGGTTCCATCGACCGGAGCTCGAACGCGAGAGCCCGTTGAACGACGAGCGCGGTGACCGCGCCGCTGGCGGCAGGTTGCCCGTCGCCCTGGAGCGGGCGCCTGCACTCTCGAGGGCCGGGGGCGAATGGCTCTTCGTCTCCGACCCCGCGGGCAGCGCGGAGGCCGCACTCGAGGAATTCCTCGCGAGCTGGCGCGAGCTGTTGCGTCATCGCGAGCTCGGCGGCATCACGCCCGTGTCCTCGACGCAGGGCGACGGCGCGCGCGTCGTGGGCTCGGTGCTCGACGTGCTCGGACGTCCGGCCGTCGGCGCTCTCCTCGCGATCGGCGAGGATCCGGCGTTCGGTCAGCACGGGACGTACACCGACGACGCGGGACGGTACGTGCTCGACGACGTGCGGCCCGGGACGTGGTACGTGCGGGCGGGAGGGGGCGAGCACGGCCGCGCGAGTACCTTCGGATCCGTGTTCGCCGGCGAAACGGTCGGGTGGGACTTCGCGCTCGAACCGGGTTCCGAAGTGGCCGGCGAGCTGCTCGATGCCCAAAGCGCGCCGCTCGCCGACGCGTGGATCGAGCTCGTGGGAGAGGAGCCGGGATCCTCTTGGAACGATTTCGCGCGCACCGACGAGAACGGGCGTTTCGTGTTCCACGACGTCGGAGACGGAGCGCGCGAGCTGCGCGTGCATCCGCGGCTGCCCGTGCGGACCGGGACGGCGCCGCCGAACCACCTCCCGTCCTTCGCGGTCACCGTCGACGTCGAGTCGCGGTTCGCCGCCTTGCGTGACCCCGGTCTCGCCACCGGTCAGCTCCTCATGCGCTTCCCGGAGGGCGAGAGGACGGACGACGACCAGGACGTCGTCGAAGCGCGCGTGTGGCAGCTCGAGACGCGACGCGGCGTCTTCGCCCTTCCGTCCAGGGGCCGTGCTCAGCTCTTCCTCCCGCCCGGCGCCTACCTGGTCGAGCTCGGTAGCGCCCGGCGCGGTTGGACGGAGCGACGGGTCCAGCTCGCAGCCGGCGAGTCGCAGAAGGTCGATCTGCACCTTCCCGCGGGCGGCAGCGTGGCGTGGATCGACGAGCGAGCGAAGAAGACGCTCGACTACCGCCTGATCGAGCTGCGCGACGACGTGAACAGCCTCGTCGCTACTTTCTCCGATCGCCTCCCGCAGCACTTCGCGCTCCCCGCGGGTCAGTACGAGCTCCAGGCCGTCGAGAACGGTGTCGCCGCGCACGCGATCCCGTTCCCCGTCGAGGATGGCCGCGAGACGGTGGTGACGCTCGTGACGCAATGAGGCGCGCGAGAGCGCTTCGCAGCGCGCCGCTCGCGGCTCAGCCCGGCTCGCCCCGGCGATCGACGAACGCCTGGAACCACAGCTCGAGCGTCATCAGGCTGAAGACCTGCTTCGCGTAGAGGAACTCGCCGCCCGCGACGGAGTCGCGCAGCTTCGCGACGGCTTCCGGGCGAAACAGGCCCCGTGCGCGCACGCGTTCTTCGGAGAGCGTGCCGTCGACGAGCTCCTGGAAGACCGGCGCCGACGCGTAGCGCTCGATCGGGTTGTAGAAGGGCTGCTTCCGGCCGCGCGCGACGAGCGCGATCTCCGGCGGCAGGAGGCGCTCGGCGTAACGGCGCACGATCCACTTGCCGACGCCGCCGCGCAGCTTCATGCGCGGCGGCAGGCGCAGGCCGTACTCGACGAGCTCGTGGTCGAGGAACGGCACGCGGCCCTCGATCGCACTCGCCATCGACAGCTTGTCCTGCTTCGTGAGGATGTCATCGGAGAGCCAGTGCTCGAACTGCAGGTGGAGCACGCGGTTCAGGAACGGCGCGCGCGGATCCTGGGCGAGCCACGACGCGGGATGCCCAGCGCTCCCGTCGAGCTCGGCACGGAACTCCGGCGCGTACAGCTCGTCGGTGTCGCGGCGATCGAAGAGCGAGATCAGGTGGCGGTACGCGTCGGGGAGTGCTCGAGGCGCGAGCAACCCGAGGTAGTCGACCACCTTCTGCTTGCCGCGCCGGCCGAGCGCCGCGGGATAGTGGAAGGCGAGGTTGATAACGCTCGCCGGCGTCGCCGCCACAACGGAAGCGAGCAGCGCGCGGCGCAGCGCGCTGGGAACGAAGCTCGCGAGCCGACGGCCCTGCACCAGCACCTTGTGGAACAGGTAGCCGCCGAAGACCTCGTCCGCACCCTCGCCGGTCAGGACGACCGTCACTTCCTTCTTCGCCTCGCGCGCGAGCTGGTACATCGGGATGACGATCGGGTCGCCCACCGGCTCGTCCAGGTGCCAGACGAGCTTCGGCATGAGCTCGACGTCCTCGACGCGGCAGCGGATCTCCGTGTGCACGCAGCCGAGCGCGGCCGCAGTCCTCGCCGCGGTCTCGAGCTCGTCGTGGCGATAGTCGAACCCGACCGTGAACGTGCGCACGGGGTGCGTGACCTGCCGCGCGATCGCGGCGACGATCGTGGTCGAGTCGAGCCCGCCCGAGAGGTAGGCCCCGACCGGCACCTCGGACACGAGCCGCCGGCGGATGCTCGCCTCGAAGCGCTCGGCGAAGCCGTCGAGGAGCTCTTCGTCGCTGCCCTCGAGCGGCTCGAGGCACAGCTCCGGCGCCCAGTAGCGCTGCAGCCGGAGCTTCCCGTTCTCGAACAACGCGAAGTGCGCCGCGGGGAGCTTCTTCACCTCGCGGAACATCCCGCCCGGGCCGGGGACGTAGCGCAGCGCGAGGTAGTCGTGCACGCCCTTGGGATCGAGCGTCGGCTGGAAGCCGCGCCAGCGCATGAGCGCCTTCATCTCGGAGGCGAAGACGAGCCGGCCGCCGTTCTCGACAAAGTACAGGGGCTTGATCCCGATCCGGTCGCGCGCGAGCAGGAGCCGCCGCTCGTTCTCGTCCCACAGCGCGATGGCGAACATGCCGTTGATGCGCCGCATGAACGTCGGGCCGTGTTCCTCGTACAGGTGCAGCACGAGCTCCGAGTCCGAGCTCGTCTTGAACGCGTGCCCCTTCGCCCGCAGCTCCTCGCGCAGCGCCACGTGGTCGTAGATCTCGCCGTTCACGATCGCGACGAGCGACCCGTCCTCGTTCGTGAGCGGCTGGTGCCCGCCCGCCACGTCGATGATGGAGAGCCGTCGGTGCCCGAGACCGATGCCGGGCGCGCGGAAGTAGCCCTCGTCGTCGGGCCCGCGGTGCACCAGCGCCGCCGTCATGCGCTCGAGCAGCCCTTCTTCGTCGAAGCCGACGTAACCAGCGAGTCCGCACATGGTCGCGCGGGAGTCTAGCGCCCGCTGCGCCAGTTCTTCGGGTCGAGAGGCCGCCCTTCGAGAGCCCGAGCAACGGCCCCTCGAGCTCCAGGGTTTCGAATCGGGCGCCACCGCCGCCTGGCCGTGCCGCGCGGCCACCGCTACCGTGCGCGAACCATGGCGTTGCACGGCGCGGATGGTCACGAAGGGGGCTCCGACGCCGGGATCGTGCTCGAAACGAGTCGGCTCCGGCTTCGAGAGCTTTCCTTGGACGACGCCGCGTTCGTTCGCGAGCTCGTGAACGAGCCGGCTTGGCTGCGCTTCATCGGAGACAAGGGCGTCGCGACCCTCGACGACGCGCGCGCGTACATCGCGCGGGGGCCGCTCGCGAGCTACGCGCAATTCGGATTCGGGCTGTACAGGGTCGAGCTCGCGGTCGAAGGCACGCCGATCGGGATCTGCGGCTTGATCCGGCGCGAGACCCTGGGCGATGTCGACCTCGGCTTCGCGTTCCTCGAGCGCTACTGGGGCCGTGGCTACGCGCGCGAGGCCGCGGCGTCCGTCATCGAGCTCGGTCACCGCGACTTGGGTTTGGAGCGCATCGTGGCGATCACGGATCCCGACAATCACCCCTCGATCCGCGTTCTCGAGGGCGTCGGTTTCGCGTTCGAGACCCTGGTGACGCTGCCGGGAGACCCCAAGGAGCTCGCCTTGTTCGCACGGACGTCGAAAGACGACGGGGGAGCGCTGCCACCGACCGCCTAGAACCTTCGGACGTTTGCGACACGGAACGACTCGTGCGTCGCTCGCCTGCATGCGCCGGCGCAGACGTGAACGCCCGTGTCCGCTCCGCGCTCGATTCACTCCCTCACGCGCCCGCGCAACCGCTCGATCTCTCCGGCCTCGAGCCCGATCCGTTCGAGGTAGGCTCGGATGCCGCCGTGACGCTCGAGGTAGTCGAGCATGTTGTACACGCCCTCTTCCGGACAGCGCAGGGCTTCGAGGATCACGGCGGGATCCATGTCGGCGTAGCGCCGGAGATAGCCCTCGCGCAACTGTTCGGCGCTCGCGGCGTAGTCGTATGCGATCGCCTCCGGCACGACGTCCCCGAGCGCGAGCAGCAACGCGGCGACGACCCCCGTTCGATCCTTGCCCGCCATGCAATGGAAGAGCAACGGTCCGGGCGAAGCGGCAGCGATCGTGCGCAGCACCTGCCCGAGCTCCGCGCGCGTGTGGTCGAGCACGGCGCACTTCCACATCTCCTTCGTGCAGCCCGCTTCCAGGGCCCGCCATTCCGCCTCGGCCGGCGCGAGCAGCGAGACGTGCTCGTAGCGAACGTGTACGAGATCGCGCGCGATCGGGCTCGGGTGCGCGCTGACTTCCTCGGGCCAGCGCAGATCGAGGACGGTCTCGATGCCGAAGGTCCTGATTCCCCGGACGCCCGCCGCGGTCAACTGCACGAGATCGTCGGCGCGCACGAGCGAGCGCCAGCGCGTGCGCGCCCCATCGAGCGTCGGGTAACCGCCCAGATCGCGCGCATTCAAGAGCGCCGGGAGATCGAGTATTCGCCGCGGATCGTGCATGAGCGGTGAGAATAGTCCGAGCAGGTCACTGCTACTGCGCGACGATCCGGCGCGTCAGGTCGACGCCCGTGACGACGCGCGCGGGATCGACGCGACGTTCGAGCGTCGGGCCCTCGACGTGCGCGGGCTCGAGCTCGCTCGGGACGAAGTAGCGCGCGGAGCCCATGTGGATCGTCGTCAGGGACTCCTCCCAGGCGAGCTCGCGGAAGCGCGCGGCGCCGGCGCCTTCCAAGTGATCCTCCACCACCACCGCGCGTTCCTGGAAGCGGATCGTGCGCCGCAGGCGCACGTCGAGCGCTTGCTTGTCGTGGATCAGCACGCGCACGAGCAGCTTCTTGATCCAGCGCGCGAGGCTCGGCGCGCGGCCGAAGGTCAGCATGAACGCGCGGAAGAGCGCGAAGCGCGCGGGCGTGAGCGTCGGGCGCGAGACCTCGCGGAAGGCGCCCGAGACCACGATGCGGCCCTCCGTGACCTCCGTCTCGCGCTCGTGGGCGAGGTACTGGCTCGACGCGAGCTCGCCACCGTCGAGGCGCGCGACCCAGCCGCAGTCGGAGTAGAGGCACTTCTTCTTGCCGCGGTGGAAGACCTTCACGACGCCGCCCTTCGACGTTCCGACCCATGCGTCGTACCAGCGCGCGCGCACGCGCGCGATCCCGGCCTGCGGGAACCAGACGAAGCCGCGGCTCGCGGACGGCTCGGCCGGCATCTGGCGCGGGCGCGCGTCGGTGCACGCGCGCAGCGCGAAGACGAGGTTGTTGAGGAAGGGAAACAGGTTGTACGGACAGCTCCCACGCAGGCCCGCAGCCGCGGCGCTCGCGACGGACGGCCGCAGCGCGTCCGCGATCCACGCGGCGGCGCCGGAGCGGTGCGCCGTCATCTCGAACGCCGCGGGGTAATAGGTCTGCGTGTTGCGGCTCGCGTACTCGCCGCCGAGCGATCCGTCGGGATGCACGAAGTGCGCCAGGAACTCGCTCGCGCGGTCGAGCGACGCGGCGAGCCGCTCGTCGCCCGTGAGCTCGACGAGTCGTGCGAGGTAGAAGCTCCCGTGGGTCTGGTAGCCCGGATCGGCGCCGCCGTACTCCTCGTACCAGCCCTCGCTCGACTGGCGCGCGAGGATCTTCTCGACGAAGTAGCGGCGTCGTTCGGCGAAGGCCGCGACGCCCGTCGAGCGGTGCGCGTGCTCCAGCGCCGCGGCCGCGGCCGCCAGGTGGTTCGAGAGGAAACCGTGCGTCTCGTCGTTCGCGCACAGCCACTGCCCCGCGCGTTCGACGGCGCGCACCACGTCGTCGCGCTCCGGGGCCTCGAAGTCGTTCGCGAGGAACGCGAGTGCCTCGGACACGTAGAACGTCGTGAACGCCGTCGCCGCCAGCGAGCGCTCGAACGGATAGGCCTCGTCGAAGCTCCCGTCGCGGTGCTGCAAGCTCGTCCAGAAGCGCAGACCCGCGCGGATCCAGCCCAAGAGCTTCGGGTTGCCGCGCAGCTCGTTCCCCTCGAGCTCGGTCGCGTACAGGAACGAAAGCACGCACAGCGCCTCCTGGAAGCGCGAGCGCGGGAAGTCGACGAACTTCCAGGCCCAGAACGTTCGGTCGCAGCAGCCCGCGGTCGGGCTCGTGTGCTCACGGTCGACGAGCCCGAGGACGCGCGGTACCTGAGCCAGGACGAGCTCGCGGTAGACCGCGCCGCGATCCGCTGGATCCGCCTCTACGTCGGCTCTCGTTGCAGGTTGCATTGGGCGTCGCCGGGCGCGCTCAGGCTACGGCCCGAAGAGCGCCGTTCAACCACAACCCGCCGCTGCGCGAGGATCCGACCCCGTACCGCCGTCCTGCGCCGCGCCAGAGCGAGAGCGAGCGTTGGCGTGGAGAGCGCGTCCGATCAGCCGTCGTGGACCTCGGCCTTTTCGGCCTCGCGGGCTTCCTTCTTCTTGCGCCGTTCTTCGGCGCGCTCGAGGCGCCGCTCTTCGTTCGCCTTGCGCTCGGCCTCGATCACCTCGTCCCACTCCGGAACGCCCGGCATCGCCTCGTCGAAGAGCCACGGCTCGAGACCGGTCACCGCAGCGTGCCCGACTTCGCGTTCGACGAGCTCCAGGAACTGAGCGAGCGTCGCGTTGCCGTCGCGATGGCTCACCACCCAGCTCCGCATGATCCCGAGGAACGCGTCGTCGCCGATCCGCTCGCGCAGGAAGTGCAAGGCGAGCGGTCCGCGCATGTAGACGGACGTCCCGAACATGGAATCGACGTCGACGCGCCCGGGCGGCCCGGCCTTCGTGAACCGCGCGAAGCCGTACAACCTGAGCAGCCGTTCCGCGAAGTCCTCCGCCGTACTCGTGCGCTCGTCGTACATCCACGCCGCGTACTCGGCGAAGCCCTCGTTGAGCCAGATGTCGTCCCAGTCGAAGACGCTGACCGAGTTGCCGAACCACTGGTGCGCGAGCTCGTGGCAGATGATCGACTCGTCGACCGCGGCCCGGCCGTACACCGGCAGGGTCTGCGTCTCGAGCGCCCCGGGAACGTCGAGGCTCGAGAGGACGTTCCCGCAGGTCTCGAAGGGGTAGGGGCCGAACGCCTCTCCCAGGAAGGCGATCATCTCGGCCGTGCGTCCGAAGTTCGCGCGCTCCTTCGCGGTCGACTCGGGCGTGAAGTAGTTGACGATCTTCAGACCGTCCGGGCCGTCGAGGTGCTCCTCCTCGAACTCCGCGATCGCGATCGTGACCAAGTACGTCGCGATCGGATCGCGCGGCCGGTACACGAACGTGCGACGCGCGCCGTTCTCCCGCGTCTCGGCGAGCGTTCCGTTGCTCACCGCCTTCAGGGGACGGGGGACGTCGATCTCGAGCGTGAAGAGCGCTTTGTCGCGCGGATGATCGTTGCACGGGAAGAACGAGCGCGCGCCGTTGGGCTGGCTGAAGACGTAGACCTCGCCCTTGTCCGCCATCCAACCGATCTTCAACGCGATCGGCAGCGAATCGTCGTCCACGCCCTCGGGCACGCCGCGGTAGTGCACGACTACGGCGAAGTCCGAACCCTCCCGGATCGAGCCGCTGGGTGTGACGCAGAGCTCGTCGGCCTCGCGCGTGTAGGTCGCAGGGCGGCCGTCGACCTCGATCGACTCGATCTCGAGCCCGTGGAAGTCGAGGTAGAAGCTCGCAAGATGCTGCGTTGCGACGGCGCGTATCTCGGTCTTCGCGTCGATCGAGCCGTCGGCCGGCTCGTACGCGAGATCGATCGCGTAACTCTCGACGTCATACCCCCCGTTGCCCGCGCCGGGGAAGAGCGAGTCGCCGATGCCGATCGCGCCGGCCGTCGCGGGCGTGAATAGCTGCGGAGCGGTCTCCGTCGCCGCGCGACAAGCGGACGCGATCAGGGCCAGGGCGAGGCACGAGGCGAGAGCGAAGGGACGTCTCATCGGGGGGCGGAAGGAGTGCAAAGGCCTGACGTGCTCCGACGCGGAGAGAGTGACGCGAGAAGGCGTCGGCGCCGGCGGTCGGCGGGGTCGAGTCCGTTCGCCTCGGCACGGTTTGGAATCGGAACGACGCGCATGTTCATCGAAACGAAGCGGATGCTCGCGTTCGACCAGGTGGATGGGCGGCCACACTAACCGGCCGGCTCGGGCCCGTCGCGTTCGCGCGGCGCAAAACCGCTCCTGCCCGCGTCACCTATACTTCGCGCTGACTTCTCCTGGGAGGCTCGCGTGCTCCGAACCACCTTCACCCTGATCGTCGCTCTCCACACCGTTCCGCAAGAGGAAGCGCCGCCCTCGATCGAGCAAGAGCTCGCGGGCCTCGTCGCGAAGACGAACGCCCTACGGACGTTCCACGTGATCTACGACCTGGGCCAAGACGGTGAAAAGGCCTTCGTCGAACTCGTCTACCGCGCTCCCGACCTCTGCCGCACACGGTTGTCCTTGCCCGTATTCGAAGGGGAAGCAGAGGTGTGGATCGTTGGCGACGGAATGTACGTGCGTCCTCCGGGCGAGGACCACTGGCGAAGGGCTCCGTTTCCAACGGCTCTGGAGGCGGACTCGCTCCTCGACGAGCTCTTTCCCTTCAGCATCGTCCTCATCGAGCCCGGTGCCTTCGTTGCGCTGTCAGTGATGCAAGGCACAGATGCCAAGATCAACTGCGAAATGAAAGTGATGAGACGCTCCTCCGGTGCTCGCACGCACGTGCTCGGTTGGCTCGCCGACTTTCAGCAGGACCTCGGCAGAGTCGTCATCGAGGACGGCCGACTGGCATACGAGGGTGACGGCTATCGCTGCTTCGTCTCGAGGGAGAGCGGCTTCATCGACGGGGTCGAGAAGACCTCGGACCAGAAGAGAGCCTTCCAGCTCCTCGAGAGCCATTTCGACGAGCCCCTCGACCCGTCCCTCGTCACGCTTCCTCCGGAGGCGACGAATGCGCCCATCGACGCGGAGCTGAGCCGGAGCCTCGAAGGGGGCGTCGATCCGGCCTGGGTGCGACGGAAGATCTTCCACCGCGTCGACGGCTACTCGACTCGGGGCATCGTTCGTGGGACGAGGGCGCGATCTCCGATTGGCGCTCCATCATGGACGCATTCCACAGAGAACGGACGAGCGGGTGGGCGGAGAGCTGGCTCGAAGAGTTCGAGGGAAGCATCGCAGACGCGGCCGAAGAGGTGCGTGTGCGCCGCTCCGTGGGCGACTCGGACGAGCAACGCTCCCAACTCGAGCAAGAGGTTGCCGTCCAGCGAGCCCGAATCGTCGAGTATCTCGAAGAGCAAGAGCTCCAGTACGCCCAGTCGTGGCCCGCGATCGAACCCGACGTCGCACGCCCGGAGCTCTTCGAGGTCGAGCGCGACGTCATCGCCGACCTCTACGCCGAGCTCTTCAACGAGCCCGCGCTCGCGGCCTTCGACGAGGAGCTCGGGCTCGCGCTCGGGAAGTAGCGCGGAAGCAGCAGGCGCGGGATCGAACCTGCTGACCCCGACCGGCCGGCTCGCGCCGGTCGCGTCGCGGCGCGAAACCGCTCCTGCCCGCGTCACCTATACTTCGCGCTGACTTCTCCCGGGAGGCTTGCGTGCTCCGAACCACCTTCACCCTGATCGTCGCTCTCCACGTTGCCCCGCAAGAGAAAGCGCCGCCCTCGATCGAGCAAGAGCTCGAGCGCCTCGTCTCGAAGACGAACGCACTAGAGACGTTCCACGTGATCTACGGCTTCGAGGGTTCCGAAGGCGAGGGCGAAGGCGAAGGAGAGGGACTCTCCTTGGAGCTCGTCTACCGCGCGCCCGACCTGGGACGATTGATCGCATCCTTTCCCGACGGTGAGGCAGAGACTTGGGTCGTCGGGAAGCGCATTTACGCTCGCTTTTCCGGAGAAGACTTCTGGCGAAGCGCGGCCGTGCCGGACCCCTCCCCAGCTCACGAAGTTCTGGACGATCGCTTTCCGGCGGAGGAAGGAATGCTGGAACCGGGTGTAGGATTCGAGATTGCCTTCGCGGCGACTCGCTTCAACTCCAGTGTGCGGAGGTTTCCGTGCGGTCGTTGGGCGTTGGTGTCCTGGCTGCGGGAGATGCAAGGCCGTGTATCCGAGCTCTTCGTCGAGGACGAGAGACTTGGCTGGGATGGCGACGGTGTCCGGTGCTTCGTCTCACGCAAAACAGGTTTTCTCGAGCGTGTCGAGAACACGTCGAAGGTGGGCGAAAGGCCCTTTCTCCTGCTGGAGGGCCACTTCGACGAGCCTCTCGATCCCTCCCTGGTGATTCTTCCGGACCAAGCGAGGAATGCGGAGTCGGATCCGGAACTGAGAAGAAGCCTCGAACAGCGCTATCACCCGACGATCGTGCGGCGGGAAGGCATCTTGCGGATCACCCGGCTGCTCGATTCCGAAGAGCGATCGTGGGACGAGCGAACGCGAGCCGATTGCCGCGCCTTCCTGGATGTTCTCCATCGGGAGTGGAACGGCGCTTGGCTCGCAGACCTCCTCGACGACGTGGAGAAGAGCACGACCGGTCTTGCGGATTGGGTGCGCGCGCAACGTTCCCTGGACGCTTCGGACGAGAATCGCGCCCGACTCGAAGAGAAAGTTGCGGAGCACCGCGCCAGGTTGGAGGAGAACCTGGACGAGGTCGAGGTGAGGTACGCCGAGTCCGTACCAGCGATCGAATCCATCACGGTCGTGCGCGAGGAGCTCCTCGAGCTCGAGCTCGATGTCATCGGCGACCTCGTCGACGAGCTCTTGCGCGAGCCGGCCCTCGAACTGTTCGACGAAGAGCTCGAGGCCGCTCTCGAAGAGTAGAGCTCGTATTTCCGCGCTTCACGGGGAGTTGCGAAATGCGAGCGGCCCCGCGATTGGGACCGCGGGGCCGCTGCACGGTGGCGTGCGGAGCGAGCGGCTACTTCGCGCGCTTCGAGGTGTACTCCATCGCGAGCTGTTCGCCGAGGCCCGGATAGGTGCAGTACATGCGGAAGGTGATCTCGTCGGCGCTCTTGTGCTCGACGACGGAGCGCGTCGGCATATCGCCCGTTTCGCCCCGCATCGTGCCCCGGAGCTCGACCTTGCCCGGAGCGATCTCCTTGCCGGCGGTGGACGTCCACCACGTCGACCACGTGTCGGCCCACAGGGACGTGTGCTCGCCCTTCATCTTGTCGAAGCCGAGGATGTTGTAGCCCTTCATGGGGCCCTCTTTGGTGTAGAACTCGTAGGTCTGCACGACGAAGCGGCCGTCGAGGATGGTCTTGGCCTCGCTCGTGCCGGTGGACTCGTCCCACTCCGTGGCGGTCGGGTCCCACTTCATGCGGTAGGACTGGGTCCACTTGCCGACGAGCTTGGCGAGCTCCGCGTGCTCCGGGCCCGGCGTGGCGAGCTCCATCATCTTCGCCATCATCTCGTCCCTCGAGAACGCAGCGTCTTCGGGACGGGCGTCCTGGCGCGCGGAAACGACTTCGGTCGTGAGCAAGGCCGTGCTGGCCACGAGGGCGAAGGCGCCCAACAACATACGTTTCGTCTTCATGAGAGCTCCTCTTCGGGGTCGTCGCGCGCCACGAACGGAGGGCGCTCGAGCCGAACAGCGTAGCAGTCTCTCGTGGGCGTGGTCGGCCGGAGGGAAATCTTCAGGAGGGCTTCCTCCGTTCGGGGCGCGGCGGCCGAGCGGGGCGGGGCGCAGGAGTGCGGCCGGTGCGGTCGCGTGCGGCTCCGGAGCGGCTCTCCCGGCCTCAGCGTGCGCTCACAGCGCCGGGCGCGGCGGCGTCGGGTCGACGTAATCGACGGGTGCGCCGCTCTCCAGGCTGTCGTGGATCAGGAAGCAGGTCTGCGTGACCGCGAGGAGCGTCTCGAACGGGATCGGCATCGGCGTGCCGTCGCGCACGGCCGTCACGAACGCGCGCACTTCCTCGGTGAAGCCCTTCTGCTGGTTGACGAGCTTCTTCGTGCGGCGCTTGCCGCCCTGGTGCATGGCGAGGGAGCGGTAGTTGTCGAGGAGCGCCGTGCGCTTGCCGCCGTAGGCCTCGATGCGCTCCTTCGGAACGGACGGATCGCCGTTCGTGAGGTAGTGGATGACGCACAGCGAGTCGTTCTGCATGCGCAGCGTCACGCATACGCTGTCGCGATGCGGGTCGGGCGAGCCGGGCACGGTGATCGGCTCGGCGTACACGCGCGCCGGCAGCGAGTCGGTCAGGAAGCACAGCGTGTCGACGAAGTGGCAGACCTCGCCCAGGATGCGGCCGCCGCCCTGCACGGGGTCGTAGACCCACGAGTCGGCGGGCAGCGCGCCGGCGTTGACGCGGTAGACGACGTGCAGGGGGTCGGGGCAGGCGGCGAAGAACTCGCGGCAGCGCACGGCGAGCGGCGAGAAGCGGCGGTTGAAGCCGACCATGAGCCGCGGTGCGCGGTCGCCGGCGAAGCTCACGAGCTGGCTCAAGTCCTCGCGCCGGATGCACAGGGGCTTCTCGACGAACACGGCCTTGCCGGCGCGCAGGCCCGCGAGCACGAGCGGCGCGTGCTGGTCGTGGCGCGTCGTGACGAGCAGCGTGTCGACGATCGGACTCGAGACGACCTCGGAGGGGTCGCTCGTGCAGAAGGACGCGCGGTAGCGTTCGGCGATGTCCTTGGACGTGAGGCCGGAGGACGTGCAGAAGGCGCGGATGCGCACCGACGACTCGCCGGCGAAGGCGGGCAGGAGCACGCCCTTCGCGAACTGACCGGCGCCGATCGCGCCGAGGTGCACCTCGCCCTTGGCCGGGAGGCGCTCGGCGTCGCGCAGCACGACGCGCTTCGCGTGCTCCTCGCGCGGCGCGTAGTCGAGCACGATCGCGATCGCCGGCTGCTTGTCCGCGCCGGACACGATGCGGTAGGCGTCGCTCGCGCGCTCGATCGGGAAGTGGTGCGTCACGAGCGGCGCGACGTCGACGTCGCCGCGCGCCAGGAGCTCCAGGAACGACTCGCCGTTGCGGCGCTCCGTCCAGCGCACGTAGGGCAACGGGTAGTCGCGCCCGTGGAGCTCGTACTCGGGATCGAAGCGGCCGGGGCCCGAGGAGCGACTGATGACGAGCTTCACCTCCTTGTCGAAGAAGGGCCGGCGCTCGAGGTCGAGGCCGACGTCGCCGACGATGATCACGCGTCCCTTGAGGCGCGAGACTTCGGCCGCGCTGCGCAGGATGCCGTTCGACTTCGAAGCCGCGCACACGAGCACCGCGTCGGCGCCGTAGCCGTCGGTGAAGGTGGCGACGGCTCCCATGAGCTCTTCGGAGACCGAGACGGTCTCGTGCACGCCGAGCTCGCGCGCCATGGCGCACTTCACCGGATCGAGGTCGGTCGCGAGCACGCTGGCGCCGTTGCAGCGCGCGAGCTGCGCGGCGATCTGGCCCACTAGGCCGAGCCCCATGACGACGACTTTGTCGCCCAGCTCGAGCTCCGCCAGCCGCACGCCCTGCATGGCGATCGCGCCGAGCGCGACGAAGGCCGCGAAGTCGTCCGCGAGCCCATCGGGGATCTTGACCGCCAGGTTGCGCGGGATGTAGTTGACCTCGGCGTGGTTCGCGAAGGAGAGTCCGTAGCAGGCGACGCGGTCGCCGACGCGGAACTCGTCCACCTCGGCGCCCACTTCGAGCACGACGCCCGCGCACGAGTAGCCGAGCGGGATGGGCGAGGCCATCAGGTTCTTGACGACCTTGTAGGTGCTCCAGAAACCCTCCTGCCGGGCCTTGTCGAGCACCTTGCGCGCGAGGTCCGGCCGCTGCTTCGCCTTGCCGAGCGGACCCTTGTTCGCGAGCGAGATGACCGAGCGCTCCGTGCCGAGGCTGATCACCGAGCGCCGCACGGCGACCAGGATCCCGCCCGGCTGCAGCGCGGGCGGCGGAACCTCGTCGACTT
The DNA here is from genome assembly GCA_964413535.1 of uncultured Planctomycetaceae bacterium. Lineage (GTDB taxonomy): Bacteria > Planctomycetota > UBA1135 > UBA1135 > CAYPTB01. The sequence goes on from CAYPTB010000034.1 coordinate 40,052, forward strand.
CGAGCTCACCGGTCTTCAGGTTCTGGACGACGGCCTTCATCGCGCTCTGCTTGGCTCCTCGGATCGAGACGAACGGGGGGAATCTATCGGCTCTTGTCCATTCTCGCTGAACGAACCGAGCTGGAGAGCCTCCTTTATTGGGGAGGCTGCCGGCCGGCGAGGTCGTTCAGCGCCGTTCTCGCGGACGAACGGGCCCGAGGCGCTCAGACGAGCAGGGAGTCGGTGGTCGTGAGCTCGAAGCGCGCGCGGACGAGCGCGAGCATCCGGGCGCAGCGCTCGCGCTTCGCCCGCGCCGAGAGGTGCGCGATCGTGTAGACGCGCGACCGAGCGCCCCTGAGCGCGCTCTCCGGCAGCGGATCGGCGAAGTCCGTCAGGTGGAAGAGCAAGACGAGCGGCGCCCCGCGCGCGCGGGAGAGACCGAGTCGGAACCACCACGAGCCGAGCACGAGGCTGTAGCTCGGGTGGAAGGGGAAGGGCAGCGGCGCGTGGGCGGGGAGCGGGAGCTCGAGGAGGTCGCGGCCCGCGAGCGGACGGTGCGGCGCGGGCGGGACGCTCGCGAGCCCGGCGCGGCGCGCGGAGGCGCGTGTGGGGAAGAGCGAGGAGTCGAAGGCGTAGCCGCTGTCCGCGAGCAGCGCGAGCGACTCGCCGTCGAGGTCGAAACCGGAGGCGCGGAAGCCGCGCACGGAGACCCCGAGCTCCGCCTCGATGCGCGCGCGGCTCTCCGCGACTTCGCGCCGCTTGCCCGCCGGGTCGAGCGTCGAGAGGTGGCTGTGGGTGAGGGAGTGCGAGCCGATCTCGTGGCCGCGGCGCACGGCGTTCTCGACGAGTGCGCGCTTCGCCGGGTCGTCCAGGTCGCGCGCGATCAGGAACAGCACGGCCCGCACGCGCTCCGCATCGAGGAAGTCGAGCAGGTTCGCGAGCCCGCTCGCGAACAGCGGATCCCCCTCGAGGCCGTACGTCCAACCGTGCGCGCCGAACACGTCCCGCCCACCGTCCAGATCGACGTGCACGACGGCCGGAAGACGTTGGCTCGACGCAGGCATCCCGCCGGGAGAATACGGTGCCAGTCCAGTTCTTCACCCTTCCGCAGAGGAACTTTGCGTTCCGTAGCCGCCTTGCGCGGAAGGATGAAGAACTGGACTGGCTCCGTATTCCGCTTCGCGGACGAGCTCGACGACCGCGCGCGCAGAGCCGTAGGCCAGCGTGTAGCCGGCGCCGCCGTGGCCGTAGTCGTGCACGATGCGGCCCTCGCGCTCGACGCGCGGTCCGCCGCGGCGGCTGGGCCGCCAGCCGAACTTCTCGACCACGGGTCCCTCCGGGTCGATGCCGCCCGAGCGTGCGCGCGCGAGGATCGCTGCGAGCTCGGCCGGAGAGCTCGCGAGCTCCTCGTCCGGTCGCGTGCGCGCGACGTCGATGCCGCCGAGCACGACTTCCGAACCGGCGGGTCCGCGCGGGATGGAGTAGAAGAGCGCGGTCTCGTCGCGATCGTCGATCGACGCGTGGTCGCGCGGAAGGCGTCCGCGCGTCACCAAGGCCGTCCGGCCGCGGCGCGGCTCGAGGGACGGGTCGTCGACCAGGCGCTCCGCGAGCCGGCCGGTGCAGTTCACGACGAGGCCCGGAAGTTCGCGCAGGTCGGCAACGCGCCGCCGCTCGATCGGACGCGCGAGGCCGGCTTCGAGCCACGCGAGGTGCAATGCGGGATCGACCACCGGCGCGCGGAAACGCCAGCCGCAGGCAGGCCCGCGTCCGCGCACCTCGCGCTGGAGCTCCAAAGGCAGATCCGCGCACTCCACGAACGCGAGCTCCGCCTCGGCCGGCATCGAGCCGGCCCAGTCCGGCCGCGCCGTTTCGTCCACGGCGACGTACGCGGGGACCACGCGCACGCCGGCCGCTCCCAGCGTGCGCGCGAGCGCGCACAACCGCGCGTGCGTCTCGCGTGCGAAACGCTGCACCCGTTCCGAATCGAGCCCCGGCCCGTAGACGAACCACACCGCGCCGGCGGCGCCCGAGCTCTCCTCGAGGCCGCTTGCCTCCGCGACGACGCGCACGTCGAAGCCCGCATCCTGGAGCGCGCGCGCCGCCGTCAATCCGACGACGCCGGCGCCGAGGACGGTGACGGATCGGGGCTCACTCACGGTGGTAGAGCCGGAAGCCCCCCTCGCGGTCGACGAGCTCCCAGCCGCGCAAGGATGGATCGCCGCCCAGCGCCAGCGCGACGTGATCGGGCCAGTCGCACAGCCAATCGACCTCGCGCGCGTCGAGGTAGCGCCAGAGCTCGTCCTTGTGGGCCAGCGCGGCGGGGTTGACCTTGCCGTCGAGGTTCACGACGCCGTCGCGGAAGAAGCCGAGCGTGCCCGAGTTGCGCGAGGCGACGCGCTCGCCCTCCGGCACGCCGCGCTCGACGAGCGCGACCTGCTGCGCGTAGTAGGAGTTGCGGCGTCCCTTGTAGCGGTGCTGCACGATCTCGCTCGTGTGCGCATAGAAGACGGCGGTGAGCAGGGGTGCGCTGCAGGCGAGCAGCAGGACGGGCAAGAGGACGAGCGTCAGCGGCCGCCAACGCGCCGACGCGCGCGCGACGACGACGCCCGCCGCCGCCGTGAAGACGAGCAGCGTGGGGGAGAAGTAGCGCCAGTAGTGATGCGTCGCGAACGAGGTCCAGACGTAGTACAGGACGAGCACGAGCGTGAAGAGCAGCAGCAGGCCGCCGAATCCGAGCGCGCGCGCCGCTCGCCCGCGCTCGTAGTTCGTCGCTGCGACCTGCAGGGGCGGCCGCCGCACGAGCCAGATCGCCCCCAAGAGGACAGCCACGGCCAAGCTCGCGCGCGCGACGATCATGGGCTGCACGAAGCCGTCGTGCGGATCCATGCGCGCGAGCTCGGAGAGTCCCACGGCGTCCGCCGCGCGTTGGGCGAGCGAGGCGTCGAGCCACGGCATCGCGAGCTCGAGTGGTTCGGTCGCCGCGAACCACAGACGGCGCTCGCGCAGCTCCGCGGAGAGCTCGGCGAGCGGGATCTGCTGCGCCGAACCGCTCGACGGCATCAGCGAACCCGAGAGCCACAAGTTGAAGGCCCACCAAGGCGACGAGACGAGGAAGGCCGTGCCGGCGACGGCTGCGAAGCGCACGCCGCGCCACGCGAGGCTCGACGCGCGCACCACCGCGACCGCGAGCGCGACGAGCGCGACGAGGAACACCGCGTCGACGCGGCCGAGAACGCACAGGCCGAGGAGCGCGCCGAGCCCGACGTGGCGGCGGAGGGAGCGATCGCCGGCGGAAGCGTCCCCCGCGAGCGGCCGCGCGGCGAAGACGCGCCACGCGCAGGCGTAGAGGAACAGCACGCAACCCGTCTCGAGGCCGTTGAAGTGGTTCAGGAAGGCCGAGAACGACGCGAGGTAGAGGAACACGGTCGTCCAGAACACGAGCCGGAGCCGCTCGGTCGAGGTCCCGGCGCACAGGTCGCGCGCGACCGCGCCCAGGCACCAAGCCGTCGCGACGAGGAAGACCCAGTGCAGGACGAGCACGGCGCGCACGCCGAGCACGCGGTCGCCGCCGGCCAGCAGGAAGCCCGGGACGCACAGGAACGTGAAGAGCGGCTGGAAGCCGTTCGTCCAAGCCTCGCCGTCGATCGTGACGCCGCGCCCCAGCGCGACGTTGCGCGCGACCGAGAGCGAGTAGTAGCCGTCCTCCGAGAGCGGGAAGTCGAGCGCGTTGCGGTCGCTGCGCAGGGCGAGCGAAGCCGTGGCGAGCGCGAGCACGACGCACGCCGTGCGCAGGAGGACGATGCCGAGGCCCGACGGCGACCGTTGCGTGCTCGGTGGTGCGCTTAGGGCGTGGCGCGCTTCGCTCACGGTTCCTCCGCATCGCCGCGCGGCGTCCACAAGGTCGGCGGGTGCCTGGCGAAGAGGCCCGTCATCGGCCGCAGCGGCGCGTCGAGGAAGGGACCGCGCGCGACGTAGTTCGCTTCGAGCTCCGCCGCGACGCGCTCCCAGCGTCGGTCGAGCAGCACGGCCGCCCAGCGTCTCGAGGAGAGGGACGCGTCGAGCTCGGCGGCCACGCGTTCAGTGAAGCAGTCCTGGATCGCGAGGCGGTGCGCGGAGCTCGACTTGCCCGCGAGCGTCGGCAGCCAGGGGTGCTCGGGCACGAACACCTCGCCCTCGAGCTCGCCGAGCCGCTCGACGAAACGCGCGTAGGTCGCGCGCTGCGCGTCCGACGGCACCTGGTCGCGCGGGTCGTAGCGCAGGTGGAAGAACTGGAAGGCCACGAGCGCGAGCACGGCGAGCTCGACGAACGTGCGCCCGCGCGCCATCTCCACCAGTCGCGCGAGTCCCAGTCCGAAGAGCAAGGCGACGCCGCCGTAGGTCGGGATCACGATGTTGTTGAAGCTGCCCGTACGGCGGCGCACGTACCAGCCCGCGACGACCAGTCCGACGAACGCGAAGGTCCACAGCGCGCGCCCTTGCTCCTCGGCCGTGAACGGCTCGGGTCGCCGCGCGAGCGCGAGCTCCACGGCGAAGCCGAGCGCGACGCCGAGCGCGCCCGCCTTCTCGAGCCCGAGCGGACCCGACGCGAGCGCGAGCGACGCTGCGCCCACCGCAACCGGCAGCGCCAGGCGCCGGCTCGCTGCGACGATCCAGCGCCCGTTCGCAGCGAACACGGTGGCGAGTCCGATCGCGAGACCCGCCCAGAGCGGCCGCGCCAGGTCGTTCGTCCAGAAGCCCGTCGAATAGGACTTCCACACCGGGTGCGTGCTCGGCGTCTCGATGACGTAGTACAGGTACCAACCGTCGGTCCAACGCTCCATCACCAGCGTGGACGCGAGCACGAGCGCTCCGAACGTGCCAGCGAACCACAGCGCGCGGCGACCGTGCACGAGGATCGCCCATGCCACGAGCGGCACCGCCACGAACAGCGCCGTCTGCTTCGTGAAGAAGGCCAGGAACAGCACGGAGCCCGCCGTCACGAGGCCACCGCGCGTTCCTTCGCGGAAGCGCAGGACGCCGATCGCGGCGAGGACGAGCAGCAGGAACAGCGTGTCCGCGCGCGCCACGTCGAACCACCAGCCCGTGAGCTCGAACATGGCAGCGAACAGGAAGGCGGCCAGGCCCGCCCCCCATGCGCTCCGCGTCTCGCGCCGGACGAGAACGAAGATCAGCGCCATGCAGCAGAGCGAGGACGCGAAGGCCACGAGCCGCAGCGGCAGGTAGCCGACGCCCGTCATCGCGGCCAGCGCGGCCGAGACGTAGAAGTAGAGCGGCGTGTAGAGGAACGGGATGAACTCGAGCGACGGCTCGGGGTAGATGGTCCGCCCGTCCAGGATGCGCCGCACCGCGTCGACCGTGCCGCCCTCCATCCACTCGAGCTCGTACGGATAGGGGATGCGCACGGCCGCCAGGACGACGAGCACGACGAGGTACAGCGCCGCCCCCGCGAACAGGCCCCAGCGTGCGAGCGCGATCGCCGTACTCCTCGTTCGTTCCACGCGCTTCGTCTCGCGGCCGAGATCGCCTCCGCCGCGCGACGCAGGTTACGCCGCCGCAGCGCCCGGAACTACCGAAGCTCCCCCCCCCGGCTCACTTCACGACGGCTTGGGGCGTCTTCACGAGCGGAGTGTAGGTGAGGGCTCCCGCAAGGCTCGAGTGCCCCCCGGCCGTCACCACCGTCACGCGCACCGCGAGGCCGTCTTCGGTGATCTCGGCCAACCCGCTCGAGAGCATGAACCCGAGCGCCGTCGGCGACTTCACGAGCGGCGGGACGAGCGCGCGAACCGTGTTCACGTCGACGACTTCGACGTCGAGCGCTCTCCTGCGCGCGAAGAACACGTCCGGGGGCGTGTCGACCGCGAGATCGAAGCCGGAGAGCGTCACCCACGAGCCGCCCGGCGCGAACGCGATCGCCGGAGTCACGTCCTCCAGGATCGGTACCCAGGGCGTCGTGTCGGCGCTGTTGCGGCTTCCCGGCGTTCCCAGGTCGCCCGAGCCGAACGGAACGATCCCGGCCGCGAAGTTTCCGTGGACCGCGGGGTCGTAGAGGTTCATCCGCTCGAGCGACTGGCCCGGGAGCACCAGCACGCCGTGCTGCACGTCGATCAGCCGCGTTCCCCCCGCGTCCTCGACGATGATCGCGTCGGCGACGCCGTTGTCGAGCTCGAACTTGTCGCGCGGCCAGACGAGACCCGGCTGGATGCCGCCGTTGCGCCCGATGTCGCCCTGCGCGGCGACGAGCAGCGTCTGACGCGGCGCGAGCTGGGCGTTGCTCGCGATCTTCGCGGACTCGTTCCCGAGATCGCGCAGCGTCCAGTCCTTCATCGAGAGCCACTTGTCCGTGAGGTTCGTGATCTCGATGTATTCGCCTTCCGCGTCGCTGACGGCGCTCGGATCGGGCAGGAACTCCGAGAGCGCGATGTCGCCGACCGCGGCCGCCCCGCCCGCGAGCTCGTCGCACAGGAACGTCTGGCGCGGGATCGTCACGCCGTCGATCGTGTAGGTGTATCCGTTCGTCTCGAGGATCATGTGGTCGTACGCCGGCCGACCCCCGCGCGTCAGCAAGGACGAGTCGTTGGTCATGTAGATCCAACGCATCGCGGCCGCCGTGTTGATGATGTCGATCGTCGCCTGTTTCGGATTGGACGAGTCCGAACCCGACGACACGAAGGTGACGTCCGGCTTCACCGCCGCGATGAAGGCCGCGACGCTCGAGGTGTTGCTGCCGTGGTGGCTCGCCTTGTACACGTCCAGGTCGCCCACCAACGGTCCGAGCGGCGTCTCGAACGTTCCGCCGATGTCCCCGAACGTCCCGTAGTCGAAGTTCCCGAACTCGAGCTTCCACCCGGCCGACTTCGCGTTCTCGACCTTCCCGACGACGCCGATCGTCGGTCCGGTCCAGATCATCCCGTTCACGATCCAGTTGCGCAGCGTGACCCCGCCGCCCAGGTCGAGCAGCATGCCGACCGTGATCTGCTGGCGCAGCGAGCCGATCGCGTTCACGTAGGCCTGCCAGGTCGGGTGCATCTCCGCGTCGAGGTCCCCGCGGTCGTAGACGGCGATCGGCGAGTAGCCGGCGGCCATGAGCTCGGGCACCCCGCCGATGTGGTCGCCGTCGTAGTGCGAGATGAGGATGTAGTCGAGATCGGTGACCCCCAGCGACTGCAGGTAGGGGATGACGATCGCGTTCCCGTCCCCGGGCTTGCCCGTGTCGATCAGGACGCGCGTTCCCGACGGAGAGAGGATCAACGCGCAATCCCCGCGACCGATGTCGAGCGTGTGGATCTCGAGCATCTGGGCGGCTGCGGGGGCCGCCAGGATCGAGCAGGCGAGGAAGGAGAGCGCGGAGCGGTGCATGGAGGGCCTCCGGCGCCCCCCGGTGGCGGGGAGGCGTCCTGCGAAGGGTACCACGCTCGTTCGGGACCCGGGGAGGCGCTGACGTCGGCGGGAATACCGAGCCAGTCCAGTTTTTCACCCTTCCGCCCGCAGCCGCGGCGAGCTGTAGGGTGCTTCCGGCGAAAGGGTGAAAAACTGGACTGGCTCGGTATTCCTCAGCCCCCTCCCGCGTGGAGCACGGCCCCCTCCACTTCCGCGCGAATCATCGCTTCCTTCAGGTAGGGCACGAGCTCGAGGTCCTGCGCGGCGTCGGGGTCGAGCGGCGTACCGCGCAGCTCGCCCGCGCGCCGCAGGCGCTCGATGCCCACGTCCCGATCGCCCTCGAGCAGCGCGAGCGTGCCGTGGTTCGCCCACGTCCGCCAATCCTCCGGAGCGAGCGCCACGCCCGCAGCGAAGTAGACGTTCGCGGCCGAGTAGTTCCGAAAGGGCGTCTTCATGCAGTAGATCGCGTTCTCGAGCAGGAAGCGGCCGCGCAGCGCGAAGAGCCGCCCCTCGCCCTCGAGGCGCGCGAGGAACGCGTCGAGCCACTCCTCGGCGTCGGGAATGCGCGCAGCGCGCGCCAGGAAGAGCCCGTCCTCGGCCATCCGGCGCGCGATGGCGCCCGCGGCGACGGCGCTCCCGAGCGGCGTCGGGTGGCAGTTGTCGCTGACGAGGTCGAAGCCGACCAGCCCGTCGGTCGAGTGCTCGACGAACGCGCGCTCGACGTCGACGAGCAGCACGCCCTCCTCGGCCGCGAACGCGCGGATGGCCGCATTGAACTCCGAGAGCACGCGCCAGGGGTACGGATCGAGGTCGACGGCGCGCAGCAACTCCGCGCGCGCCTCCGCAGAGCGCCCGAGCGCTGCGAGCGCCTTCCCCGCGAGCCACGACATCATCGCGTCCTCGCCGAAGGCGGCCACGACGCGCTCGACCTCGCGCAACGCCGCCTCCGCCTCGCCGCCGGCGAGCAGCCCCTCGATCCGCTCCACGTCGGCGTCGTAGCTCGGATTGTCGAGCGCCCACGCGATCGCCTCGTGCACCGGCGGCCAGTCCGAGAGGTTCGCGGGCACCGTGCACAGGACGAGCGGAACCCCGTGAGCGCGCGCGAGCTCGACGATGGCCCGCAGGTTCGCGAAGTAGATCGCGCGCCGCTCACCGAACCAGTCGCTCGCGCGGTCGTACGGCACGAGCGTCTTCGGGAGCACGTACTCGCTGTCGCGCTTCGGATCGGGCGGGCCGCGCAGCTTCGCGAGCGCCTTCGTCCCCGTACGGAACAGCGCCGAGCGCCCGAGCGCGTTCCCGATCGACTCCCGCAGCCCGCCGCTCCCCGTGCGGAAGAGGAACTCGTTGTGCCCGACGAGCACGACGTACAGGTCCGGCTCGTCGCGCTCGATCGTCTCCTCGATCACCGCGCGCACGACCGTCGACGCGCGCCCGCCGCGCCCGTAGTTCTCGACCTCGAGCTCCGCCTCCGGCCGCAGCGTGCGCAACAGCGCCTCGAGCTGCGCCACGAACCCGAGCTCCGGCACGTGCAGCCCACGCACCGTCGACCCCCCGACCGCGAGGATCCGAAACGTCCCCGGCGCCTTCGGCCCGAGCGCTTCCGCCACCGGAGGCAGCGGAAACCACCACCGACACAACCCCTCGAGCAGCACGAGCAGGACCGCGAGCCCGACGAAGGCGAGAACTGATTTCTTCAGGCGGCCGCGCATCACAGAGCCCCGCCTATACCGTGCTGATTGCGAGCGCAACAGCTCCCTTGCCGCCCAAGTACGCCACGCGACCGAGTCTGCGCGCATCGCGATCGCTTCGAGGAGCTCGGGCAGCCTCTCGCTGTCCGGGTTCCCCGAGCGAGCGCCTCCTCCCAGCACTGGATTGCGCATTCGAAGGCTTCGCCGAGCGTTCTCGCTCGTCGACGGGAGTGACGTGGACGTGCAGTGCGGCGTCCTGTCCTGGCCGCTTTCGAGCGCGCGCTTATTCACGAAACTTTGCCGCGTTGCGGGTGTTTCGCTATCGAACGGACCTCGCTAGCGTGCAGAGTCTACTTGCGGTGTCGTTCGCTTTGGGGGGCCTCGATCGAGGATTGCTGGCCATGAACGCTCCGATCAAGCTCGCTGGCGTCGTCGTTCTGCGGCTCGCGATGGTCAGCACGCTGCTCACGCTCGAGGGCCCGGCGCCGTTGCCGATGTCGGACCCGATCCTCGAGATCCACGACGCGCTCCGGTTCTGCACGCTCACGCCCCTGAGCCTGGCACCACTGTTCCATCCACTTCAAGGCCCGTCTCCATATCGCCGCATCCCTTCGCACCGCACTGATGTGACGATAACCGATTGGTTATGGTTGGAGCGTGAAGCGCCTCCAATCGTTGTGTGGCAAACTCACCTAGTGAACAGTACGCCCCCCTCTATGAGGAAAAAGAACGGGGTATCTTCGCCAGTATGGAAGGCTGTTGCGCCAAAAGCGACAGCATCGTGGGCATATACAAGTCTAGACGCGGAGTCCGCTGGAATTTTCATGGCCCAGCTAACTGCAGCTGAGATTCTCTTTGTGAATGGAGAAGGTTTCTGGGGTGATCCGCGCTCGTACGGATTTGAAGGCGTTCCCGTCGCCTTGCGTCGGGGCCGCAACGACATCTTTGTAACCGGGATCGATGGCCCTTTCGCGCTCCGCTTATGGCGTCCTGATACGCGCTGCGTTATTGGAACGTGGGATGTCCGTTGGCCCTTTGTTGGTGAACCTTTGGTTGCGCCGCAGTACGTGGAGGACACGGTTGAATTCCCCGTGTTCAATGCGTCGTTACGCGCGATACCTGTGCTGCACATCGATTACGCTCATGTCGTACCCGAGGACGAGCGCTTCACGGCCGAAGTGCGAGAATGGGCGGACTTTGGTTTCGTTGCGCCGCTTGCAATGACGTGGGTGCAGACGTACTTCTGGGATTTATCGCCGCGAGATGATGTTCAAGTGCCCACTGCCGTGATTCCGATCTGCGCATACTCTCACCATGTCACTGAGAATGACGTTGAAGAACCTGGAGAGGGTGAAACGGCAGATTGCGAGCACTTGCGTGGCCCGTTTCGAACGGCATCCGGGGCACTGCAAAGTCCCCACTCTGAAAGGAGTGCCGCGGCCCTCGAAGGAAGCCTCTTGAGTCACTACACGACGGAGTCGCGTTGTTTCGTGTACGCTACGGGAGGTACTGAAGACGAGAATCTCAGATCTCTTGCCCGCGCAAGGTTCGACCAGCAGCTTGTGACCTATTTCTCGGGACGTGCTCCCATACTGGTGAGCGATCGAGAATTCTTGCGGTCGAACGGTGCTTTCTCCGACTATGCGCTCATCGTGTACGGTAATGAGGACACTAATCTGGCGTGGAGTGAGGCCTTACCGGAGCGACTCGCCATTAGGGTCCACCGCGGTCGTGTCAATGTAGCAGGCGAGGAGTTTAGGGTGGATGCTGGGGGGTGGATTGCGCTCGGTCGTGTCGCTGTCATTTTCGACACGGGTCCATTGGGAGCGACGATGGGGTACTTCAGTCGTTGGATCTCGGCACCTCTACACAACGGCGATAATGGCAACGATTATGCGGTGTATGTGTGTCACGAAGTGTCCGGGTATCCCGTCCCGCTGCGAACCGGCCGGCTGCTCGACGAGGAGTCACCTCGCTAGCAAAGGGGTGCGGTTATAGGTCACGTCCGGTGATCCCATGTCCGGAGGGAGTTGACGGAAGTGAGGGGCTCCTCGGTAACGTCGAGCGCTCGTCCAGCAGGGCGCGTACGAGTCGTCGATTCCGGACGCCCGCGGGCAGGTAGAGCCGCTCGTGAGTTCGCGGCGCTCATCCTTCATCATCCGGAACCGCGTTCTACCGTCCACTCGATCGGCTGACGTCGGTCGGGCTGGAACGTGCAGGCCGTTCCGGTGCGCACGCACGCGAGCAGGTGCTCGCCGAGGGGCTCGTGTTCGGCTGCGAGCTTCTTGAGCACGCCTCGGATCGCCTTGGTCACGCTCTGGCGCGCGCGCTCGGCGGCGCCGCTCTTGCGGTCGCGGCCTCCGAGGCCGACGGCGGCCGCTAGCTCGCGGCCGAGCGTGTCCATCTCCGTGCGCGCGGCTTCGATGCGGCGCGGGTCGGCGCAGGCGCGCGCGTCGGCGAGCTCCTCCTCGAGCTCGCGCAGGCGCGCCGCGTACTCCTGGCGCGCGCGGGCGTCGAGCCGCGGCCCTGTGTCGCCGCGGTCGCCGCGGTCGCCGATGACGCGGTCCGCGAGGGCGTGGTCCCCGATCGCGCGATCCGCGGTGGCGCGTTCCGACGCGGCGTCTGGTTCCGCGGCGAGCTCGATCGCCCAGACCGGGTCGCCCGGGTGCGCGAGCAGCTCGGCGAGGTACGCCACGCCGCGGCCGTGCTTCAAGCGCACGGTGCGGCCGCCGAAGGACACGGACCAGTAGTCGCCCTCGCGCGTCAACGATGCCTGGTCGTTCGCGGCCGGAGTCGCCGCCGCGAACGCGATGGGGTCGGAGTGCGCCAGGCCGGCGAGCTGGCGCTCGCCATCGGGACCGTGCAAGGCTCCGATGCGGCCGAAGAGCTCGCGCGCCGCCTCGCGCGCGATGCCGGCCTGGTGGTGGTCGCCGGCCGCCGTGAGCGCCTCGCCGAGCAGGACGCAGGTCGTCGCGAGCTCGAACGGGGCGTCGATGCCGGTGAAGGCGCGTCGCGCGCGCGTCAGGTGGTCGATCGCCGACTCGGCGCGGCCCCTCGCGAGCTCGAGGCGTCCGCGCGCTTCGGCGCTGCGCGCGTGGTCCCATGCGGTGCAGTCGCCGGTCGCGAGCGAGGCCAAGGCGTCGGCGGCACTGCGGGCCGTGTCGAGATCCGCGTTCGCCAACGCGACCGTCGTGCGCGCGGCCAGCAGGTTCGCGCGGTCCTCGAGCAGGAAGGTCGGCGGGGGCACGCGGAAGACGCGCTCGATCGCGCGCAGCGCTTCCGCCCCGCGACCGGTGGCGAGCAGCAGGAGCGCCATGCCGGGTTGCGGATCCCAGCCGAGCTGCGCTGCGCGGCCGAATGCGCTCATGGCCGCGTCGGCGTCGCCGCGGCGGCGGCGCACCTCGCCGAGCTCCGCGTAGGCGAACATCTGCAGGGCAGGGAGCGAGCGCTCGAGCATCTCTGCCGCCAGCAGGCTCTCGCGTTCGGCCTCGTCGAGCCGCCCGCGGATGCGCAGCACCTCGGCGCGGTGCACGCGGCACATCCCGGGGAAGTACTGCACGCGCTCGCGCTCGACCCAGCGGTTCGACCACTCGACCCACTGTTGCGCGCGGTCCCACGCGCCGCGGCTGCGGTAGAGCCAGATCGCGTTGCAGAGCACGTCGCCGGCGGCGCAGATGCCGGCTTCGCCCGCGAGCACGATGGCCGTCGCACGGTCGGCCAGCGCCAGGTCCGCGCCGGCCGGATCGTGGGCGGCGGCGACGTGCGCGAGCTCGATCAGCGCGAGGGCCTCGAGCCCGCGGTCGCCCTGGCGTTGCGCGATCGCGAGCGCGGCGCGCGCACCCTCGCGTTGCGCGGCGGCGTCGCCGCGGGCGCCGCTCGCGTGCGCGCGGGACCACGCGAGCCAGCCGTGCTCGCGCCCCTCCGGCAGGCCCTCGAGCAGCTCGGCCGCGCGCGCGAGCCACGTGGAGGCGACGGCGTCACGGCCGTGGTCGAGGTTGGTCCGCACGAGCGCGAGCGCCGTGCGCGCGGCCGCCTGCGCGTCGCGCTGGGCGGTGTAGGCCGCGTGCGCCCGCTCCAGCGGCTCGACGATGCCCCCGTCGTTCCCGGTCCAGCGCGCGGCGTCGGAGTAGAGCTCGAGCGCCGCCGCATCGAGCTCGCCGCGCGCGTCGGCTTCGCGCAGGAGCTCGTGGGCCCGCTCCCACTCGCGCTCGGCGCCGTGCGCGAGCGCCAGGTCGTGGGCGCGAGCCGCGCGCGGCTCGGCGTCGCTCTCGACCTCTCTCGGCATGGGCTGGAACGGGGTTTCCTTGGACCGCGGCTGGGGGCGGAGGAAGGCTCAGGAACGAGGATAGCGCCGTCCGTGACGACCGCCAGCGCGGCCCCGTCACACCGTGACGCCGGATTTCACGCCGGAGCGAGCACAGGACGCTCCCGGCCTGCACGGAACACCTCGACCCCCGACCCCGATCCGACCATGCAACGAATCCTCCCGACCTGCGCTCTCCTCCTGGCCGCGCTCGCAGGCTGCCAGGCTCCCGCCTCCAACGTCGCCGCGCCCACCTCCGGCGCGCGCCTGCGCCCGGGCTTCGAGGCCTACCACCGTCCGGTCAGCACGCGCTCGAGCGAAGCCCAGGCGTTCGTCGACCAGGGCATGCAGTGGCTCTTCGGCTTCAACGACGACGAGGCGATTCGCTGCTTCCAGCGCGCCGCGGAGCTCGACCCGACGTGCGCGTTCGCGTGGTGGGGCATCGCCTACGCGAACGGAATCAACGTCAACGACCCGGTGCTCTCCGAACGCGAGGCGCAGGACGCGTGGCACGCGGTGGGGGAAGCGCAGGGGCGCGTGGACGCCGCGTCGGAAGTCGAGCGCGCGTTGATCGACGCGATCGCGCAGCGCTACACGTCGCCGGCGCCGCCCGCCGACCTGAAGCCGCTCGAGAAGGCGTACGCCGCGGCGATGGAGCGCGTGTGGCGCGAGCACCCGGACGACCCGGACGTCGGCGCGCTCTACGCGGAGTCGCTGATGAACCTCCAGCCGTGGGACTACTGGACGCGCGCGGGCGAGCCGAAGGGTCGCGCCACCGAGATCGTCTCGGTGCTCGAGCGCGTGCTCGAGCTGCGCCCGGATCACCCTGGCGCGCTGCACTACTACATCCACGCCGTCGAAGCGTCGCAGCACCCCGAGCTCGCCGAAGGGGCCGCCGACCGGTTGGTCCGGCTGGTCCCGGGCTCGGGCCACCTGACGCACATGCCGTCGCACATCTACGTGCGCGTCGGCCGCTACGCCGACGCGGCCGACGCCAACGAGCTCGCGATCGCGGCCGACCAGAGCTATCTCGCCGACGCCGCGGAGCAGGACTACTACGGGCTCTACATCGCCCACAACCTGCACTTCCTGGCCTTCGCCTCGATGATGGAAGGACGCTTCGAGGCGGCGATCGAGGCCGCGCGCGCGATGGAGACCGACGTGCCGGCGACCTTCATGGAGCGCTACCCGATGATCGCCGACGGCTGGAGCGCGGCGGCGCCGCACGTGCTCGTGCGCTTCGGCAAGTGGGAGGAGATCTTCGAGCTCCCCGAGTACCCGGAGTCGCGGCCGATCAGCCGCGCGATGCGCCGCTACGCGCGCAGCATCGCCAACTCGGCGCTCGGCCGCGTGGACGAGGCGCGCGCGGAGATCGACGCATTCGAGCGCGAAGCGGCGCGCACGCCGATCGACTGGACGATCGGCTTCAATCCCGCGCACGCGGTGTATCCGCTCGCGCGCAGGATGATGGCGGGCGAGCTCGCGTTCCGCAGGGGCGACCACGAGCGCGCCTTCGCGGAGCTTCGCGCCGGCGTCGCGATCGAGGACGAGCTCCTCTACGACGAGCCGCCGAGCTGGCTGCAGCCGACGCGCCACGCGCTGGGCGCGCTCTTGATGGCGGCCGGACGCTACGCCGAGGCCGAGGAGGTCTACGAGCAGGATCTCACGCGCAATCCGCGCAACGGCTGGGCGCTGCTCGGCCTCGAGAACGCGAGGCGACGCCTGGGCGACACCGAAGGGCTCGACGATCTCGCGCGTGCCCGCGCGCGTTCTTGGGCCCGCGCCGACCTGTCCCCGACGTCGTCGTGCTACTGCGAGCCGGGCGCCGCCGACCTGGCGTCGCGCTAGTCGCCCTGGCCGGAAGGACTTGGAGTTCGGGCGTTGCGCATCCGACCGCGGCTGCGGATAGTACGGCCGTCGTTGGGCTCGGAGACGAGCCGGATGACCCCAACCCCATCGACAGGAGCCCACCGTGCATCGCCTAGCCCTCGCCTGCTGTCTTGCGCTCGCTGCGTGCGCCTCCACATCGGAGACGGCCTCGAGCGACACCCTCACCGCCAACGTCGGCCAATACTCGCCGCCGCCGTCGGGCGTCACGCGCCCGCGCCTCGGCATCCCCGCGTTCTCCGTGACCGGGAACAACGCCAAGGCCGAGATGAACGAAGTCGCGGCCGACCAGATGAGCACGCTGCTCGTCCGCTCGCAGCGCTTCGACGTCATCGAGCGCGCTCAGCTCGACAAGATCCTGGCCGAGCAGAACCTCGCGGGCGTCGTCAAGCCCGGTGAGGTCCCGCCCTCGGGCGAGGTGCGCGGCGTCGACTACCTCCTGATCGGCAAGGTCTCCAACCTGCGCGTGAAGACCGAGAAGACCTCGCGCGGGTTCGGCCTGGCGAAGGTCGGCGGCCTGATCGGTGTCGGGGCCGGCGACTACGAGAAGGAAGACGTCACGGTCACGACCGAGTGCGGCGTGGACCTGCGCTTCGTGAACCCGACCACCGGTCAGGTCATCATCGCCGACTTCAGCGAGTTCAAGCGCCAGGACAAGGCCTCGGCGATTGGCGTGGAAGTGTTCGGCTTCGATGCCGATGCCGGCGCCGAGATCAGGATCAGCGACGACGACTACGGCAAGATCCTGCGCCTCGCGCTGGACGACGCGGTCAAGAAGATGCTGCCCGACGTCGACCAGTTCCTCCTGCAGCAAAGCCGCGGCGGCGCGTGACGGTTGCGCGCCAACGGAGCTCCCGTCCCCGGGGGCTCCGTGACGCGTCGTCGGGGCGGAGTCCGGGCGATCCTGCCATCGGAGTCGGGGCCTGCGGAGCGGGGGGGCGAGAGGCGGGACTCGGTCGCGCTCGTCCAGCTCCGTCCGCTGGCTACTCGGCGGGCGCTACGGAGTTGAGGATCCACGTCGCCTCGTGGCGCAGCTCGTTCAACGCGCTCGCGGCTTCGGGGGCGAGCGGTGCGTCGAGCAGGTTCAGCGTCTCGAAGGGGTCCTCGAGGAGGTCGAAGAGGAACTCGCCGGTGGGGAGCGGTGGGTCGAACTGGCCGACGTTGTAGATGAGCTTGAAGCGCTCGGCGCGGATCGAACGCCTTGAGGAGGTCGGCGTGCCGAAGCCGTTCGGGACGAAGACCTCGGCCCAGTTGTAGACCCGCGAGATCACCGCGCCGGAACCGCGCAGGTAGGGCATCAGGCTCACGGAATCGCGGGCCGTGGGGACGGGGGCGACGTGCGTCACGATCGACTCGGGGAACGTGGCCGTCGGCGGCGGCGACTGGCCGGGAGCGTTGCTTCCTTCGCCCCGTCGCGGTTTCTCCAGCTTCGCGAGGTCGACGACGGTCGCGAAGATGTCGGTGACGCTCACGAGCTCGTGGCACTGGCGCCCGGGCTTCCCGACGCCGAGTCCGGCCGCGAGGAAGGGCACGCGCACGCCGCCTTCGTACGCCGTGCCCTTGCAGTGCGTGGAGGCGAACGGCGGCACGATCACGTCGTCGGGTGTGCCGTTGTCGCCGAAGAAGATCACGGTCGTCTGGGCGAGATCGTTTCCGAGGCCGGTGAGGAGCCGCCCGATCTCGGTGTCCATCGCCTCGATCATCGCGCGGTAGTAGGGCCGCTTGTCGGTCTGCGGCGAACCCGCGCCCGAGAGATCGACGGTGTGCAGGTGCGCCGGCGGAGCGTGGAAGGGCGCGTGGGGCGCGTTGAAGGCGACGAACGCGAGCCAGGGCGTCCGCTGCTCGCCGATCCACGAGAGCGCGTCGTCCACGATGTCGCTCGTGATGTAGCCGTTCGCGGTGAAGACGGCTCCGTCCACGACCTTCTGCCAGGTGAAGTACGCCGTCGGCTGGATGCCCAGATTCGCCATGACGCCCGCGAAGTGCGAGTAGCCGGCGAG
The DNA here is from genome assembly GCA_964413535.1 of uncultured Planctomycetaceae bacterium. GTDB lineage: Bacteria > Planctomycetota > UBA1135 > UBA1135 > CAYPTB01. The sequence goes on from CAYPTB010000034.1 coordinate 57,286, forward strand.
GTTGGGGCCGGCGGGGCCGCCGACCGTGTCGTTCGACAGGTGCCACTTCCCGAAGAAGGCGTGGGAGTGGCCGAGGCCGAGCGCGTCGAGCGCCTCGGGGACGATCAGGTTGTCGAGCGCGAGCGCCTGGCCGCCGCTCTGCGCGGTGGCGCCGAGCCCGGTCCGGAACGGATGGAGGCCCGTCTGAATCGCCGCGCGACTCGGCGTGCACAGGGGATGCCCCCACGCGTTGGTGAAGAGCACGCCGCCGGCCGCGAGCGAATCGATGACGGGCGTGTTCGGGAGGTCCGACCCGAGGCCGTACGCTCCGACGTTGTCCACGCCCAGGTCGTCCGCGATGATGATCAGAATGTTGCCCTGCGCCGACGCCGCGGCGGCGAGCGTGGCTGCGAGCAAGGTTGCGAGGACGATGTTCGACCTCATGTTTCTCCTGCCAGGACCGGCCGCGGGTCTCCGCTCGGTCGTCGGTCCGGGCTCCGCCTCCAAGCGCATGATACGCGACGGCGAGATCGACTGGGGGCGCGCCTCGCCGGTCGCGTTCCCGTCCCGCTGCCCGAGCCCCAGGTGAAGCCCCTCATGACGACCCAAGTCGCCGAGCTCGAACCCGTTCTGCGCCGGGACTACCGGCCGCCCGCCCACTGGATCGACGAGGTCCAGCTTGCCTTCGACCTCTGCCCGGACGCGACGCGGGTGCGCGCGCGGCTCTCGGTGCGGCGCAACCCGGCCGAGAACGACGGATCGGCGCCGCTCGAGCTCCTGGGCGAGGAGCTCGAGACCCTCGCGGTGCGAGTCGACGGACGCGAGCTCTCCGCCGAGGAGTACGAGCTCTCGGAGGAACGCCTCTCGATCGCGAGCGTGCCCGAGCGGTTCGTGCTCGAGACCGAGGTCGTGATCCGTCCGGGGCGGAACAAGGCGCTCTCGGGGCTCTACCTGTCGAGCGGGAACTTCTGCACGCAGTGCGAGGCCGAGGGCTTCCGGCGCATCACCTGGTTCCTCGACCGCCCCGACGTGATGGCGCGTTACGCGGTCGAGATCACGGGCGACGTCGAGCACACGCCCGTGATGCTCTCGAACGGCAATCGCGTCGAGGACGTGGACCTGGGCGGCGGCAGGCGCCGCGTGCGCTGGGAGGATCCGTTCCGGAAGCCCTCGTACCTGTTCGCGCTCGTCGCCGGGAAGCTCGCCTGTCACGCAGGGCACTTCACGACGCGCTCGGGGCGCGAGGTGCGGCTCGAGATCTGGGTCGAGCCGCGCGAGATCGACAAGTGCGAGCACGCGCTCTGCTCGCTCGAGAAGGCCATGGCGTGGGACGAGGAGCGCTTCGGGCTCGAGTACGACCTCGACCTGTACATGATCGTCGCCGTGGGCGACTTCAACATGGGAGCGATGGAGAACAAGGGGTTGAACGTCTTCAACTCCGCCTACGTGCTCGCCAAGCCCGAGACGGCGACCGACGACGACTACGAGGCCATCGAGGGCGTCATCGGCCACGAGTACTTCCACAACTGGACCGGCAACCGCGTCACGCTGCGCGACTGGTTCCAGCTCACGCTCAAGGAGGGGCTGACCGTCTTCCGCGACGAGGAGTTCACCTCGGACACGACCTCGCGCGCCGTCAAGCGCATCCAGGACGTGCAGAGCCTGCGCACCGTGCAGTTCGCGGAGGACGCGGGTCCGACGGCGCATCCCGTGCGCCCGGAGTCCTACGTGCGCATGGACAACTTCTACACGAGCACCGTGTACCGCAAGGGCGCCGAGGTCGTGCGCATGGTCCAGACGCTGCTCGGTCGCGCGGGCTTCCGGCGCGGGATGGACCTGTACGTCGAGCGCCACGACGGTCAGGCGGTGACCTGCGACGACTTCCTGGCGGCCATGGCGGACGCGAACGGAGTCGACCTCTCGCAGTTCGCGCGCTGGTACGCGCAAGCGGGCACGCCCACCGTGCGCGCGCGCGGACGCTGGGACGCGGCGGAGCGCACCTACGCCCTGACCCTGTCGCAGTCCGTGCCCGAGAAGCAGCGCGTCGAGCCCTGGCGACCGCTGCACGTCCCGGTGGCGGTCGGGCTCGTCGGTCCGAACGGCCGCGACCTGCCGCTCGAGCTCGAGGGAGAACCGGCTCGCGCGGAACTCGGCTCGAGCGCTCCCACGACGCGCGTGCTCGAGCTCTGCGCAGTCGAACAGACCTTCGTCTTCACCGGCGTGACGGCGCAGCCGGTGCCGTCGATCCTGCGCGACCTCTCGGCGCCCGTGCGGCTCGAGGTCGAGCGCGCGCCGGGCGAGCTCGCCTTCCTCGCCGCGTGCGATGCGGATCCGTTCAACCGCTGGGAGGCGCTCCAGGAGCTCGCGCGCGGCGTGCTGCTCGATCTCGCGCGACGCGCGGCAACGGCCCTGCCGCTCGAGCTCGACCCGGGTCTCGCGCGCGCGTTCGGGAAGGTGCTCGACGACCGCTCGCTCGATGGCTCGCTCGCAGCGCTCGCGCTGGCGCTGCCGCCCGAGAAGGAGCTCGCGCAGCACGTCGAGGTCGTCGATCCCGACGCGCTCTTCGCCGCGCGGCGCTTCGCCGTCCGGGCGCTCGCCGAGAGCCATGCCGAGCTCCTGCGTCGGACTTATGACGCGGCCCGGGCAGACGCGGCCCGGGCGAACGCGCGGCGGGGGGAGCTCGACCGCTCCTCCGCGAGCGGGAAGAGCGCGAGCGGCGCGGGCGACGCTCGCTCGATCGCCGCGCGGCGGCTCGCGAACGCGGCGCTCGCCTACCTCGCGGCGCTCGAGACCGAGGAAACCACCGCGCTCGTCGCGCGTCAGTTCGACGGGGCGGACAACATGACGGACTCCTACGCCGCGCTCTCGATCCTCTCACGGCTCGACCACAAGGAGAGCGAGCGCGCCCTGGCGGCGTTCTACACGCGTTGGAAGGGCGATGCCCTGGTGATCGACAAGTGGTTCGCGGTCCAGGCGCGCTCGACCCGCGCGGGCACGCTCGAGCGCGTGCTCGAGCTCGCGCGCCATCCGGACTTCACGCTCGAGAACCCCAATCGCGTGCGCGCGCTCGTGGGAGTCTTCTGCGCGTGGAACCAGGTCCACTTCCACCGCGCCGACGGCGCCGGCTACCGCTTTCTCGGCGACCAGGTGATCGCGCTCGACGCACTGAACCCGCAGGTCGCGGCGCGCATGGTTTCGGCCCTCAACCCCTGGCGCCGCTTCGACGCGGGCCGAGGGGCCCTGATGCAAGCGGAGCTCGCGCGCATCCTCGCGCAGCCCACGCTGTCCAAGGACGTCGGGGAGATCGCGGGCAAGGCGCTCGCGGGCTGAAGCACATGTTCTCCGGGCGCGCCGTTCTCCTCGCCCTCCTCGCCATCCTTGCAGCGGGGCCCGCGCGAGCCGTTCCCGCGCAACCGCTCGGGCCCCGGGCCTCGCAGGCGAACGAGGTATCGCAGGCGAGCGAGCCCGCGCGAGTCTCACCGAGCTCGATCGACGGAGCGGAGCTGCCGCGGGTGGCGCCCCACGCGCTCGTCCTCGTGTCGCTCGACGGCTTCCGCCACGACTACCTCGAGCTCCACGAGGCGCCGAACCTCGCGCGCTTCGCCGCCGAGGGCGTGCGCGCGGAGGCGCTCGTCCCCGTGTTCCCGACGAGCACCTTCCCCAACCACTACACGCTCGTCACGGGTCTGTGGCCCGAGCACCACGGGATCGTCGACAACACGATGTACGACCCGGAGCTCGACGAGACCTTCGAGATCGGCGACCGCCTCGCGGTCGAGGACGCGCGCTGGTGGGCGGGCGAGCCGCTGTGGGTCAAGGTCGAGAAGGCGGGGCGCGTCGCGGCCACGATGTTCTGGCCCGGGTCCGAGGCCGAGATCGGCGGCGTCCGGCCGACGCATTGGTTCCACTACGACGCGTCCCTGGACGAGGGCGAGCGCGTGGCCACCGTGCTCGCCTGGCTCGACCTGCCGGAGCCCGAGCGCCCCGCGTTCGTCACGCTGTACTTCAGCTCCGTCGACTCGGCCGGCCACCGCTTCGGCCCGCGTTCCGCCGAGGTCGCCGCGGCCGTGCAGCGCGTCGACGCGCGCCTCGGCGAGCTCCTGGCGGGCCTCGAAGCGCGCGGGATCGCGGACGCGACCGACGTCGTCGTCGTGAGCGACCACGGCATGGTCGAGCTCGACCGCGAGCGCGTGATCGTGCTCGACGACCTGGTCGACCTCGACGGTCTGCACGTCGTGACGCTCTCGCCCGTGCTCGGGATCCGCGCGGCTCCAGAACGCCTCGACGAAGTGCTCGCGAGTCTCGCGGGCGCCCACCCGCATCTCTCGGTCTGGCCGCGCGCCGAGGTACCCGATCACCTGCACTACCGGGTCCACGCGCGCATCCCGCCGATCGTCGGCCTCGCGGACGAGGGCTGGCGCGTCCTGCTGCGGGAGGACCTCGAAGATCTCGAGCGCGCGACGCGCGGCGCGACCCACGGCTACGACCCTCGCCTGCGCTCGATGCAGGCCTTCTTCGCGGCCCGCGGCCCCGGCTTCCGACGCGGCCTCGTCGTGCCGCCCTTCGAGAGCATCCACCTCTACACACTCTTCACGCGCCTCCTCGCGCTCGAGCCCGCGCCGAACGACGGCGACCCCGAGGCCCTCGTGCACCTGCTCGCGCCGCCGGATCCCGAGCGCGAATCGTTCCGTTAGCATGGGTGCCATGTCGCCCGGCGGATCCAGTGTGCGCGTGCGCATGGGAGCGCTGCTCCTCGTCGTGGTGCTCCTCGCGACGTCGCTCTGGCTCGTGTGGCGGGAGATGTGTGAGCTCGGGACCTCGGACGAAGCCTCCGCGATCGCGACGCCCGCTCCGCTTGACGTCGACGTGCGCGCCGCGTCACCGGAGGAGGCCGGGAACCGAGTCGAGCGACCGCAGCGCGTTCGCGTCCGCACGCCCACGGCGCCTGCGGAGGAAGCCGACGCGGAGACGCTGTGGAGCTTCGGCGAGGAGTTCCTCGGTTGGGCGCCGCGCGCGGACGTCGATCTTTCGCAGCACTCGAGTGAGGAGCTGCGCGCGTGGATCGAGCAGGACCTGCGCATCGACGCCTTCCACGACAGGCTCGGCTACGCCGACCAGATCGGCTACACCGAATAGCGCGGCGATGGCGAAGAAGGGTTCGCGCAAGCAGAAGGTCGAGCCGGCCTCGCGCGGCCTGACGCCGCGCCAGGTCGCCGCCACGCCGCCCGCGAAGGTCGCAGCGCTCGGCGCGCGCGTCGAAGAGGACGGCGGCAGCGTGCTCGCGTCCTACCGCGATCCGCTGGGCGGCGCGTGGCAGCTCCTCGTCGCGCTGCCGCTCGACAAGGTGCAGCCGACGCCCTACCAGCGCGATCTCTCCGCGGCGCACGTGAAGCGTCTCTCCGGAGTGCTCGCGAAGCTCGACCGCTTCCTCGATCCGATCATCGCCGTGCAGAGCGACGCGGGCGGCTACTGGACGCCAAACGGCCACCACCGGCTCGCGGCGCTGCGCGAGCTCGGCGGGCGCTCGATCGTGGCGCTGCTCGTCCCGGAGACCGAGCTCGCCTACCAGATCCTCGCGCTCAACACCGAGAAGGCGCACAACCTGCGCGAGCGCTCCCTCGAGGTGATCCGCATGGCGCGCGACCTCGCAGAGCTCGACGCGGCGCCCGAGAAGCAGTACGCCGACGCGTTCGAGGAGCCCGCGCTCTTGACGCTCGGCGCGTGCTACGAGAAGAAGCCGCGCTTCGCGGGCAGCGTGTACCACTCCGTGCTGAAGCGCGTGGAGACCTTTCTCGGCGTCCCGCTCGCGAAGGCGCTCCTCGTGCGCGACGAGCACGCCGAGCGCGTGCTCGAGCTCGACGGGGCCGTCGCCGACGCCGTCGCGAAGCTGAAGGAGAAGGGCTTCGACAGCCCCTACCTCAAGAACTTCGTCGTGGCGCGCATCAACCCGCTGCGCTTCCAGCGCGGCGCGAAGCAAGCCGACTTCGACGCCACGTTCGCCAAGATGCTCGCGTCCGCGCGCGGCTTCCAGGCCGGCAAGGTCAAGCTCGACCAACTCGCCCGCGCCGGCGGCCCGCTCGACGAGTAGCCGCCGGTGAACGCGTCGTCCCCCCCTCCGCGCCCGGAACCGCGCCAGCGTCCGGACCCGCGCGAGCCCTCGCCCCCGCACGCGGAATCGCGCCAGCCAGCGCGCCCGGAACCGCCCTCGCCCGTGCGTCCGGACCCGCGTCGTGCGCCGCTCCCTGCGCACTCTACAGAACATGCGGAACGTGCGGAGCGTGCGCGAACGCCCGTGTTGCTCCTGGACGTGATGGGCACGCTCGTCTACGACCCGTTCTACGTCGAGGTCCCGCGCTTCTTCGGTATGACGCTCGACGAGCTGCTCGCCGCGAAGGACCCGACCGCCTGGATCGAGTTCGAGCTCGCGGCGATCGACGAGCCGACCTTCCTCGCGCGCTTCTTCGCCGACCGCCGCGACTACGACCAAGCCGGCTTCGTCGAGCAGATGAGAGCCAGCTACCGCTGGCTCGACGGCATGGAGCCGCTCCTCGCCGAGCTCGCAGAGTCAGGCGCGACGATGCACGCCTTCTCCAACTACACGTGCTGGTACGCGGCGATCGAGGAGCGCCTGCGCCTCTCGCGCTACCTCGCTTGGAGCTTCGTCTCCTGCGACACGCGCCTGCGCAAGCCCGACCCCGAGGCGTATCTCCACGCCTTGCGCGAGCTCGACCTCGATTCCACGGACTGCCTCTTCGTCGACGACAAGCGCCGCAACTGCGACGCCGCCCGCGCGCTCGGCATCCCCGCCATCCACTTCCGCGACGCCCCGTCGCTGCGCGCGGAGCTCGGCGCCCGTGGCCTCCTCCGTCAGCCCTGACGACCTGCACGTGCCGAATGCGCGCGTCGCGGTCCCCGCGCAGGGGTCAACGAGGTATCGTCGGACGGAGCCTTGAAGCGCCCCGTTCGAGCGACGCTGTGGATCGCGGCGCTCGCGCTCGCCGTGAGCGCGGGGATCGCCTGGCTCGCGCGCACCTCGGACACCGCGCGCGAGGTCGTGCACCGAGCAGCCGCCGCGTCCAGTCCATCGCCGGCCGCCGTTCCAGTCGACGAGGCGCCCGAGCCGTCGGTCGCGCTTCCCCCGACCGGCGTCGAAGCCGAAGTCTCCGCCGCAACGGGCGCGGTCGAGCCGACGCCCGCGACGTCGCAGCGAAAGGCTCTCGTGACGGCGGCGCGCGCGACGGTGCTCGCGCTCCGCGTCGTGAGCGAGGAGGAGGGCGAGCCGCTCGGCGGAGTGAGGGTCGTGATCCGCGGCGAGCGCCGGAAGACGAAGACGACGGACGCGGCGGGGCGGATCGAGCGCGAGGTCGAGGCCGGCGTGCCGCACACGGTTGCAGTCGTCCGAGGCGGCGAAGAGCGACCCGTCGAGCCCCTCGCCTCCGGCGAGCGCCGCGAGGTCGTCCTGCGCCTTCCGACCGTCGAGCTCTGGGGTCGCGTCGTTGCGCGCGAGTCCGGGCTGCCCATCGCCGGCGCGCGGCTCGACGCGGAGAGCGCCATGACGTTCGGGCCCCAAACGACGCTCGTATCGGGCGAGGACGGAGCGTTCCGGCTGCACATAGCAAGGCCCGTGACTGCCGTGCCGAGCTCGAGGGCGTGGGCGCCGGCCTCCGCCGAGACCGCCCTGGTGACGCTCGCCATCGAGCTCGTGGTCGCTGCGCCGGACCGCGCGACCTGGACGGGTGTCGTTCATGCGCCGCGAGGAGAAGGGGGAGCGGAGCTCGTCGTCTCGCTCGCGCGAGCGGCGCGGCTCGTCGTGCTCGCTGTCGACGAGGACGGCGAGCCGATCGAGCGCGCGCGCGTTCACCTGACCAGGCCGGACGGCCCGAAGCTTTTCTGGCGAGGCTCGTGCGACGCGGCCGGCAGGTTCGAGGTTGACGGCGTCTCGGTGGAACAGCCTCTCGAGCTGGTCGTGGCCGCCGGGGAGCGGAGAGTGAAACGGACGATCGATGCCCTCCAACCCGGCGAACGGCGTGACGTTCACGTCGCGCTCGGTCCCGAGGTAACCGTGCTCGGGCGAGTGATCGATTCGGACGGCGCACCCGTCTCGTGCCAGGTCTGGATGGTGGATGCCGGCGAGCCAGCGGCGGAGCGGTACTTCCGTGCACGCGAAGAGCCCGAGCACACGGCCGGCTCGGACGGCGACGGCCGGTTCCAGATCAAGCACGTGCGACCGGGATGGTGGTGGATCGGACCGGCCTCCGGACAGCGACCTCTCGGCGCGCTGGCCTATTCGGGCGCCTCGCAGGGAATGATGGCGCCGTGGGCGCGCGTCGTGGCGATCCCTCCCGAGCCGCAGGAGCAGGATCTCGTCCTCGTCGTCCGAAGAGACCTCTCGGTGAGCGGTACGGTCGTCGGGAGAGACGGCCGCCACGCCCCGCGCGTCGTAGCGCGCTCGCTCGTCGGCGCAGGCAGCCTCGAGGGCACGTGCCAGGACGACGGGACGTTCCGGCTCGAGCTCGGTCCGGGCTCGCATGAGCTCGTGGCCCATCACCCTTCGCTCGGACGCTCGGAGCTGGTCGTGGTCGAGAGCGGCGAGCGGGAGCTCGTCCTCGAGCTGTCCGGAGGCGTTGCTGTGCGCGGGCGCGTGCTCGGCGTCGTATCGCCGCCGGCGGACGATCCGGACTCGGACGAGATCGGCTTGGTGGCCGGCTGGCCCGCAGGAGGCGACAGCGGATCGATGCCCGCGCAAGAGATCTCGCGGTCGGGCGAGTTCGTCCTCGAGAAGCTCGCCGCCGGTCGATACCACCTCCTCGCGTCCACGTTCGACGGGCGGATGGGCACGGCGGTCATCGAGGTGGTCCATGGCAACGATGAAGTGCTAGTCGAAATCCCGCTCGCGCGGACCGGACAGCTTGTCGTGCGCCGGGACGCAGGCGAGAGCACGAGCGGAGTACGATGGCGAGGCGGGTCGGGTCTGTCCTTGACCTGCGGCGGCGTCGAGATCACGCAGATCCCCATCCCGGTATGGAGGGACTTGGACTTGCCGGACCTAGATGGCTGGACGGCCCAGCGCTCGGACCCGTCACTCGAATTCTTCCCCGCCCCGATCGGCGTTCCGCTCGAGCTCTCCACCGGTTCGGAGCCCCCGATCTCGATCGTCCTGCCCGACAGCGGCCGCCTGGAGATCGACCTCACGCGGCGCTAGGAGTCGCGAGAGCGGGACGTGTGCGCCGCGCCCTCAGCCCCGCACGCGCTGGATGAAGAACCAGTGATGGCCTTCGGGGTCGATCGCCTCGGAGCGGTCGGCTTCGTGCGCAAGAGCGAGAGCGCGCCGCTCCGCCCGCGCTCGGATTCCGCGGACGACGACGGCGACGACGCCGACGGCCAGGAGCGCGAGCGGCGCGTGGATCGGCTCGAGCAGGTAGTGCAGCGACGTACCGGAAAGCTCGGCCGCGCCGTGGCCGTCGTGGGCGAAGCTCGGCGCCGCGAGCGCGAGCGCGGCGAGCGCACGGAGGAGGAGGGTTCGGCTCATGGGTGCGGGGGCTCTTCGGGATCGAGGGACGCGCCCGAGAGCGGGCGCGGATTCTAGTCGCCAGCGGCTGCACGCGCGTCCGGGAAGCGACGGAGCTGCGGCCTTCCACAGCGGCCGCCCGCGCACCTCCCCGCGCTCCTCAGTCGCCGGCGCGTTCGCGCAGGGGGATGGAGTCGAGCACGAGCAGGTGGGACTGCGCGGGGTCGACGACGAGGCGGGTGCCGTCGGGCGTGAAGGCCAGGCGCGCGACGTTGCCGCCGATCTCGAGGCGCAGCAGGGGTTCGCGCGCCGCCACGTCCCAGAGGATCAGCGTCTCGTCGGCGCTGCCGCTCGCGAGCCGCGCGCCGTCGGGCGTGAACGCGAGACCGCGGACGCCCTGGTCGTGGCCGCTGAACGCGCCGACGAAGCTGCCGTCGGCGAGCGACCACAGGCCGAGGCCTTCGTCGCTCGCGCTCGCGAGCAGCGTTGCGTCGGGCGAGAACGCCAGGCGCTGGATCGGGACGCGCGCGGCGGCGAGCTCGCGGAAAGGCTTGCCGCTTCCGAGGTCGAAGAGACGGACGCGGCCGTCGCGGCAGCCGGTCGCGAGTGAGCGGCCGTCGGGGGAGACGGCGACGCAGCCGACCTCGCGCGGATGTTCGAAGCGGAAGACCTCGGCGCCGGTCGAGGTCTCGTAGACGCGCGCCGTCCGGTCGCGCGCGCCCGCGACGAACGTGCGGCCGTCGGGCGCGAAGGCGGCTCCGTCGCAGCCCTCTTGTTCCGCGCACACGGCGACGAGTTCGCCCGTGTCGGCGCGCCAGACGCGCGGCGGCGAGTCACCGGCGCCGAGCACGAGCGTGCCGTCGGGCGAGAAGTCCGTCGCCGCGATCCAACCGGCGTCGCCGCCGAGCTCGCGTTCCACGCTCCCGTCCGTGCTGGAGAGGATCACGACCCGGCCGTCGGCCGTGCCGGCGGCGAGGCGCGCTCCGTCGTGGCTGACGGCGAAGGCGTAGATCGTGCTCGTGAGGTCGAAGCGCTCGCGGCGCGCGAGCACTGCCGCCACGTTCCACTCGCGCAGCGTGCCGTCGAACGACGCGCTCGCGAGCCGCGCGCCGTCCGGTGAGAACGAAAGGCCGCGCACGGTGGAAGCGTGGCCGGGGAGGCGCGCGAGTTCCTCGCCGCTGGTCGTGCTCCACAGCCGGATCGTGCGGTCGACCGAGCCCGTCGCGACGAGTTCGCCGTCGGGCGAGAAGGCGACGCCCTCGACCGTCTTCGCGTGGCCCGCGAGCTCGCGCAGCTCTTGGCCGCTCTCGGCGTCGAACAGGTGCACGAGCTCGTCCTTCGACGCGATGGCGACGATGCGTCCGTCGGGGGAGAGCGCGAGGGCCTCGGCGGCGCGGTAGCGGTCCTCGCTGCCGAGCGGCACGACGCGCGGGTCATCGGGCTCGGCGAGGCCCCAGGTCTTGAAGCTCTGGTCCCAGGAGCCGGCGAAGATCCGCGCTCCGTCGCGGCTCCACGCGAGGCACGTGATGGGCGCGTAGCCGTGCTGCAGGCGCGTGCGCAGCGTCGCGTCCTCGGCCGACCAGACGCGCACCTCGCCGCCGATCGGGCGCTCGTAGGAAGAGCTCGCGAGCCACTCGCCGTCGGGCGAGAAGCGCACGACGCTGACCGGGTAGGTGTGCTCGCGAAAGGTGAGGAGCTCGGCGCCGGTCGCCGCGTCGTACACGCGCACGAGGGCGTCGCCGCCGCTCGTCGCGAGGCGCGCTGCGTCGGGGCTCCAGTCGAGCGAGTAGACGCCGCGGTCGTGCGCCTCGAACGTGCGCACGAGCTCGAGCGTCCGCGCGTCGAAGATGCGCACGCGTCCGTCGTCGCCGCCGGTGGCGACGAAGCGGCCGTCGGGCGAGTGCGCCACGCTCCACAGGCCCCCCTCGTGCGCGACGGAGCGCGAGGACCGGTCGGCCGCCGCGGCGAGGTAGCGCCATTCCCAGCCGCGCAGCGCGGGCGGAGCCTTGTCGAGCCAGCGGCGCGCGGCGCCCGCGTCGCCGAGCCGCAGGGCCATCTCGGCCGCCGCCACGTGCGCCTGGTACGAGCGGAACGCGTCGTCGCCGGTCGCGGCTCCCGCGGGGGCTAGGAGCGCGAGCGCGACGATCGGCAGCCACACGGAGAGCGCCCGCGGTCGAGCGCGCGCGGCCGTGTCGACGTCTGCGATCTTCATGCGGTGACTCCCAGCGCCTCGTCGTCCGTGTAGCCCTCCGCGAGCAGGCGCTCGACGTGATCGCGAAGCTCGACGACTGTCGCGTCGTAGGCTTCGAAGTTCCGGTAGGTGCGCGCGAGCATCACGGCGCCTTCCATCGTCACGAGGACGTAGACGGCGAGCCGGCGCGCGTCGGTGTGCGCGGGCAAGCGCGCGCCCGCTTCGTCGAAACACGCCTGCACCGCGTCGAGCCAGCCGTCGAAGTTGCGCGCGAGCAGCGCGCGCGCGCCGGGGTGCGTCTCGCCGACCTCGATCACCAGGTTCCCGATCGGGCAGCCGTGGCGGAACTCGGTCGACTCGAGCATGCGTCGGTAGCCCGTGAGCAGCGCGAACACGCGCTCGATCGGATCGGCCACGCCTTCCCAGATCGGCTGCAGGACGTCGGACCACAGGAGCTCCGTGCGCCGCTCGAGGGTCGCGTGCAGCAGGTCCTGCTTGCTCGGGAAGAAGTAATAGAGCGAGCCCGGCAGCACGCCGGCCTTGCGCGCGATCTGGGCCAGGCCCGTGTTGCCGTAGCCCTGTAGCGTGAAGAGCTCCATCGCGGCCTGGATCAGCCGCTCGCGCGTGTCGTTCGATCGGGGGGTGCGCGGCATCGGTATTTGGTCGACCAACCAAGATGCCGAGGGGCGACCGGGCGTCAAGGCCCGAGGATCCGGGGCGTGCGGCGCGCCGGCCTGGATGCCGCTGCAAACACCTGGCAGACCGAGTGTTGCTTCGACCGCCGGGACGAAGCTAGTCGGGGGCGCCGGGCTCGGCCGGCGCCGGGTCGACCGCTCGCGGCCGCAGCGCGAAGCGCTCGCCGGGGTAGTCGAGGCACAGGACGAAGTGCCGCAGGAACCCCGCACCGATCTGACCGTCGAGCGCGTCGCTCGCCAGCGTGCCCTTGGCTTCCACGGCGAACGAGGCCGCGACGTCCTCGCGCCGCATGCCGGCGAGCTCGAGCGACGCGAGCGCGCCCTCCTTCGTCGCGAGGAAGCCGCCGACGCCGCCGAGCTTGCCGTCCGTGAGCGCGCGTCCCTCGAGCAGGTTCCACTTGCGCACCGCGGGCTCGTAAAAGGTGACCGCGCTGTTCGCGCCGGTGTCGAGGCGGAAGCGACCCTCGCGCCCCTCGAAGCTGGCCGTCACGGTCGGCACACGCCCCTCGAGCGCGAGCGGCGCCCAGCGCGCGCCCTCGAGCGCGGAGCTCGCCACACTCTGGAGCGCGGAGCTCGCCGAACCCTGGAGCATGGAGCTTGCCGGATCGTGGAGCGCGATGCGCGGCGCGTCGATCTCGAGCTCCACGACGCAGCGCGAGAGCACGCCGAAGCCGATCACGCCCGCGATGTCGCGCTCGAGGTGCGGGCGCAGGAAGGAGAGGTCGGAGAGCATCACGGGATGGTCGTGCGAGGTGAGCGGGCCGAGCGCGAGCTCACGGGCGCGGTAGAGCTTCGCGTTCTCGCCGCCGCCCGTGCCGATGGCCGCGATGTCGCCGGCGGGCGCGAGCTCGAGCTCCGCCGCGTGCGGCGTCGAGACGACGCAGATGCCCGCGCCGGTGTCGAAGATGAACCAGCCGGCGTCGCGGCCGTTGATGCGCGGCCGCACGAGCAGGTGGCCGGTCTTCGTGCGCTCGACGGCGAGCTCGGGCGCGACGGACGCGTCGAAGACCACAGCTCCCTGCGAGAGGTCCGGCATGCCCGCCTGAGCGGCAGCCGGGCTACACGCCGCGCAGACCGACGTGCACGCGACGAGCGCGACCGCAGCACCCTGGAATCGCTTCATGACTTCGCCTTCTTCCTGACCCTGCGTTGGGCCGCGGGCGCGGCGGACTCGACGGTTTGGGTGCCCCGAGCCGCGGCGGACGCGCGCGAGCCACGGGCGCTCCGCGAGGCGCCGCTGCGGTGGACCGCGGCACGCGACCCTCGGGCGTTCTGGGATACGTTGCGTTTCGTCCGGCGCGCGCTCGGCGCCGGCGAGGAGAGGAACCCGACCGAGATCGGGATCGCCCCGGACGCCGGTGCTCCGCCGCGCACCGTCGCGAGCAGCTCCTCCAGCAGGCGGTTGATCCGCGTGAGGCGCTTCGCATCGGCCCAGCCCTTCGCGCGCGCTCCCCACAGCGCTCGCTCGGGCCCCTCCTCGACGGCACCTCCCGCCGCGAACGCGCGCCGGAAGTCGCGCCAGGCGAGGCGCTGCGCGGCCGCGACGACCTTCAGGACGTCGGCGCGCCGCACGGGTTGCGCGTAGCTCATCCGCAGCGGTCGGACGGCGAGGTCGTACACCGTGAAGACGTGCCGGCCCTCCTTGCGCCGCTCGACCTGGGCGACGACCCCGACGCGCACGAGCGCTCGCAAGTGGTGATAGAGCCCGTCCGCCGGCCGGCCGACGAGCTCCGCGAGCGCCGCGACCGAGCACGGCCCCGCCGCGTCGAGCACGTCCGCGATCTCCTGCCGCGCCGGCGCGATCAGCGCCCGCACCTGCTTCGGCGACCGCAGCGTGGCGCTGCCTACTCCGGTCGCGGCGGGCGAACCCGCTCGCCCCCCACGCTCGGAAACCTGCTTCGGCTTGGCCATTGGGACGTCGCTACGTTTGAAGATCGTAGCATATTTTCAAACGTACGTGGCACGAGCTCCGGTTCCCCGGAGGGTGCCTCCCTGCGGCGCCGGACTCTATTGCCCTGCCCGTTCTTCACGAGTTCGCGACACCCGAATCGTCCACGATCCCTTCGAGCCCCCTTGCCCGAAGACGCGCGTGCTCACCTGTTCCCGCGCAGAACGACGGAGGACTCGATCGACGCCCGTTGGAGCTCACGCGATTGCATTCGGGTCGCAGGCCGGTTGCCCGCGGAACCTGGACAATCAGCCGTATCGGGCTCAGAGTTGACTCGCATGACCGAGAGCCGCACGCCTTCCCCCGAAGAGCTCGAGGACTGGATCCGTGACTTCGAGGCGGCCGCAGCGCGCTCGCTCGAAACGCGCATGCGTTACTCGTTCATCCACACGCACAAGCCGGTGCTCGACGACGCTCCCTTCCGCGCGTTCGAGACCATGGAAGACTACCGCCGCTGGTGCGAGGCGGAGCTGCCGTCGTGGCTGGGCTATGGCCGGTAGCTTCGAATACCGTCAGGCTCGCGAGCTGGCCGACGCATTCGAACGGCATGGCGTGCGCTACTTGTTCCTCGGAAAGGGAGGAGCGATCCTGCTCGGCTTCGCCGACACGACCCAGGACGCCGACATCTTCGTCGAGAAGACTTTGGCGAACTGCAAGGCCCTGCTGACGGCCTTGTGCTCGATGGGGTTCGAG
This sequence comes from uncultured Planctomycetaceae bacterium, assembly GCA_964413535.1. Classification (GTDB taxonomy): domain Bacteria; phylum Planctomycetota; class UBA1135; order UBA1135; genus CAYPTB01. The sequence goes on from CAYPTB010000034.1 coordinate 72,300, forward strand.
TTCTCGCCGCGGGAAGAAGACGAGATCCTGCGCGGCAAGGACTTCGTCCAAGTGCGTCGCGGACCCTTCGACGTCGACCTGATCTTCGCGCCAGACGGAATCGAGAGCTTCACAGCCGCTGCAGGCCGAGCTCGAACCGTCGAGGGGATCCAAGTCTGCTCGCTCGACGACATCATCCGCAGCAAGGAGGCCGCCAATCGCGTGAAGGACCGCGAAACGCTCCCTCGCCTTCGAGCCTTCCGAGACTGGCTCGGGCGCAGGAATCCCTGAGCCCTCGGCTCACTCTCCGCGCACTCCTCACTCGCTGGGGGAGTGGAGTCGGCCAGGAGCCGACTGGCCGCAGCTGGCGAATGGGACGACCGCGGGAGCTCCTACAGCGTCACTTCGACGTGGAGCTTGGCGCCGCGCTCGAGCAGGAGGTCCTCGCGGTGGGTCCAGCGATCTCCCAGGAGCTCTTCACGCGTGCCCACGCGGAGCTCGAGCTTGCCCGCAGGAACGAGCGGGAAGCGGAAGAAGCCATCGAGGCCGAGCTCGGACATCGGCCGCATCTCGTTGCGGCCCACGTCGAGGGTGAGTAGTCGTCCCTCGCTGGCCAGCGCCACGAAGAGCTCGCGCCCGGGCACGCCGCCGATCACGCGCCCCTCGATCGATGCGGACGGAGTGAGCTCGAAGCGCAAGCGGTGCTCGCCCGCCGACACGCGCACGAGCCCGGTCCCGATCGGGAATGCGAGGTTCCCGTCCTTCGCGCGTGCCTTCGCCCCGATCCAGAGCAGGCCCTCGTCGAGTTCGACGGTGGTCGGGTTCTCCTGCAAGGGAACGAGCGAGAAGCTCGTCGAGCCCTGCTCGTCCGTGTGACCGCCGCCTCCATACCAGAGGTCGATCAGCGAGGGCGGCCAGCCCGCGAGAGCGCCGTAGCTCGCGTTGGCTGGTAGCTCCGGCGCGTCGGGAAGCTCCCCGAAGGGTCGCAGTTTCCCCGTGAGCAGGATCGCCTGGTCCAGCTCGCCCTCGGAGAGCACAACTTCGACCGTGACGCGAGCTGGTCTCGTTCCTCCCAGGGGGATCGTCAGGTCTTCCGTGCCCGCCGCGACGTCGCGCACCCAGACGGTCGGGAACTGCGAGCTCGGAGAGACTTCGAGGTCATAGCGACCTGGCGGAAGGCCCCCGACGCGGAACTCCCCGGCTTTGTTCGAGTAGGCGGCCGATTGCGCTCCCGTCGGCAGCAATCCGAAGGGCAGCGCATGTGTCAGCGCATGCGCTCTCACGATCGTGCGGATCCCTGTCGGGTCGCTGACGACTCGACCGGCGATCGCGAGTGTGGGCTCCGCGATCAAAGTGAGCTCCTCTTCGCCGCTCGCTCGGCCCCTGAGATCGAGCGTGGCCCATGCTGCTACCGATGGCGCTCGGGCGACCAAGGCAATCGATGGTTCATCGTTCGTAGCCGTGACGAGCACGCGACCGAAGGGGCGGACGGTGAGTATGCCGAGCTCGAACCGGCCTTCGACGTCGCCGCGGCAGAGCTGGTGGAAGCCTCCCGCTGCATTGCGCGGTCGGTCGAGGCTCGTCACGGAGACCGACGGCCGCTCGAATCCGCTTCGATCTCCGTTCAGGACACGCCCGAAGATCCGGAAGCGTCCTGCGGTCTCGAGCCGGACCTCGCGATCCGTTCCGGGCGCGAGGAACAGCGGTTCCCCGCCTTCCAGGACGAGCTCGTCGTCTTCGACGCGCTCGAACGCGGCCAGTTGTTGAACGACATCTTCGAGGCGACCCGACCCCGACCACCAGAGTGTGATGCGCAAGCGTTGGTCGGCCCAGACGCCCGACAGTCGGGCCGTTCCCGACGAATCCGTCTCGCTGCGTGGATCCATGCGCAGGCTTCTCCATGGCATGGCCGAGGCGAAGCGCTCGGGTTGCGCGACCGAGACCCTGACGCGCACGCCCGACACGGGCTCCCCCGCCGGATCGATGACATGGATACGAAGCGTCCCTTCGCCGGAGAGCACGATCTCCATCGGCTCCCATGTTCCGTCTTCACTCTGCTGGGGAAGAGCCGCCTCGAGCAGCGTGTAGCCTTCCTTGCGCACCTCGATCTGCTTGAACTCCGGCGCGCTCTCGAAACGGAATGCGCCCTGCTCGTCGGAGACCGTCGTCGCCACCGGAGCGTTCAGCGACTCTCCCGTTTCGTCCCAAGTCAGCAAGACGATCTCGACGCTTGGAACCGCTTGGCCCTGGACGTCGATGGTTCGGCCCACGAGGGCGCCGTGCCGGTAGCGCGCGAGGAGAAGTCCCACGCGTCGGCCTTCGCCCTGTTCCAGCCGACACGTCGTGTGCGTGCCGCGGAAGCGCTCGTCCTCGGCGATGAACAGCTCCAGCGGCAGCGGACGCTTGCCGTCGTCCGCGAGCACGATGCGAAAGGAGCCGTCCGCGCCCGTGGTCGCGCTCGATCGGACACCCTCGCTGCCCAGGCGGCCGAGGGATTCGACACCTGCGCTCACCGTCGCGCCCACGGCCGGCGTCCCGAGCGCCGGGTCCGCGCCCGCGGCGAGCTCGATGACCCGTCCTTCGAGGACGATGCCGGCCTCCTCCTCGAGCGCGACCGGAAGAGCGACCCTCTGACTCCCGTTCTCGGCCGGCGGCTCCTCTACGGGCGCTCGCGCGATCGCGTCTTGCGATGCCGGCGTCGCCAGCGACCGGAGCGCCTCCGGCCCGTGCGGAGGATCGGCTGGCCAGCGCAGCCAGAGCACGGCCAGCGCGATCACCAGCGTTGCGAGCAGGAGGTAGCCTCGCATGAACGCGATCCTATCGCCCGGCACCTCCAGACGCGGCCGGGCGGCTCGAACTCCTAGGCGTTCGACTCATGCGGCACCCAAAGCGCCGTCTCGGCGTCGATCCGCCACACGCGCTCGTGCGGACTCGCTGCACCACCCTTCACGACGTCGCGTGCTTCGCAGTTTGCTTCGCGCGGACGCGCATGTTGATGATCTCGACCGTGAGCGAGAAGGCCATGGCGAAGTACACGTAGCCCTTGTTCAGGTGCTGGTCGAAGCCCTCGGCGACGAGCAGGACGCCGATGAGGATCAGGAAGGCGAGCGCGAGCACCTTCAGCGTCGGGTGCGCTTCAATGAAGTTCGCCACGCGGTTGGCGAAGATCAACATCACGGCCACGGCGGTCATCACCGCGATCACCATGACGGTGATCGACTTCACCATGCCGACCGCGGTGATCACGGAGTCGAGCGAGAAGACGATGTCGAGGAGCACGATCTGGGACACCACGGAGCCGAACGAGGCGTGGCCGCCCACGACCTTGCGCTCCTCGTGACCCTGCACCCGTTCGTGGATCTCGAACGTCGCCTTGGCGATCAGGAAGAGTCCGCCGACGAGCAGGATCAGATCCTTGCCCGAGATCTCCCTCTCGAGCACCGAGAACAAGGGGTTCTCGAGCCGCATCACCCAGCCGATCGCGAGCAGGAGCGCGATGCGCATGAACATCGCGAGGAACAATCCGATGCGCCGCGCGGC
>CAYPTB010000035.1:0-23563 GCA_964413535.1 uncultured Planctomycetaceae bacterium
GGGGTCGGTGGAGAAGCCCAGACTCTCGACGAACCGCACCGATCGAATCCTCGCGGCCTGCGCCTACTACGAGATCCCCACCTGCTTGATCTTGAACAAAGTCGATCTCGCCCGAGGCGGCGAAGTCGACGAGCTCAGCGCGATCTACTCAGCCGCCGGCGTGGAAGTCCTCGCCACGAGTGCGACGACCGGAAGCGGCGTGTCCGAGGTCGCTGCGCTCCTGCGAGGGAAGGTCACCGTTCTGTACGGCGCCTCCGGCGCAGGCAAGTCCACGCTCGTCAACGCGATCCAACCCGACCTCCAGCTCAAAGTCGGCAAGATCAGCAAGTACTGGGACTCGGGCAAGCACACGACCACGTTCTCTCAGTTCCACCGGCTCGAGGCCGTCGGCGGGTGGATCGTCGACACCCCCGGGATCCGCGTCTTTCGCCTTTACGGCATCAACAAGGCCGAGCTCCGCGGGCTGTTCCCCGAGTTCGCTCCGTTCCAGTCGAAGTGTCGCTTTCCCAACTGCTCACACGACCACGAGCCGGATTGCGCCGTCTACGACGCTGTCGAACGCGGCGCGATCGCCCTCTCGCGCTATCAGAGCTACGTGCAGATCCTCGACGAGCTCGAACCTCCTCCGGAGGAGGCCCAGACCGGCGATCCATCGGGCGAGAGCGGCGCACCGCTCACGTGATCACGAGCTTGTAGATCCACGACGAGCCCAGCGCGGCGGTGAGGGCGATCCACCAGGGCGTGAGGCGCTTCGCGCGCAGCGCGGCGTACAGATCGCGCCGCTGCAGGTGGCCCCCGATGCTCCATGCAGAAAAGGCCAGGGAGAGCAGCACGAAGAGCGTGCCGAAGGGTTGGGTCGCGAGAGAGTCGAGGAGACGGCCGCGCACAGCGAGCGCAACCGACGTGGTCACGCCGCAGCCCGGACACGGGATTCGGAGGAGCGCCATGCTCCTGCACGGCCAGAGACCGAGCTGCTCGTGGGTGCCGAAGCCGCGCGGGTCGGGGTCGAGGAAGACGCCGGCAACCGCCAGGCCGAGCGGTAACGCGAGACCGAGGGCGAGGAAGAACCAGTGCTCCGGAGAGCGCCGCAGTGCAACTGCCGCGAAAGCGCGCGAGCGTTCGCCCAGAGGAGGCACGTCCACGCACCCATCATGGACGCGGCCGCGCGAATGGGCCAGACGGGCCTCAGTTGAAGTCGTAGATGTAGGAGACGCGCGTCTTGTTGAGGATCGCGTAGGGCATCCCCTTCAAGAGCTTCAGATCGCGGTCGCCCTTGAACTTCAACCCGCGCACCTCGGGGTTCGACATCACGAAGAAGCGCCGCGTCGCGCGGTCGTCCGCCTCGTAGCTCCCCGGCCGCACGCTGCCCGCGATCTCGACGTTCAGGTTCCCGGTGTAGAACACGCGCACGCGGTGTTGATCGCGCTCGACGCTCGCGAGCTGCGCCGCGAAGGGGTCGCCCGCGTTGTCCAGGAACTCGTGGGCCAGGATGATCTCGTCGATGTTGATGTGCAGGAGCGGAGTCTGGATCCGATCCTGCGTCCCGAGATCGATCAGCGTCGCGTTGCGGATCTTCAGGAAGAAGCGGCGGTACTCGTCGAGGACTTGGCTGAGGCGGGTGTACTTGTTCTCGACTTGCCCCTTGATCAGGAACGAGTCGGTGAGAAACAGGTCCGAAACGATGGTCAGCATCGCGTGGGCTCGTCGAGGTGGGCTTTGACGGCGCCGATGAGGTGCAGGGATCCCGTGACGAGCGCCCACCCTTCCTCGGCGCACAAGGAGAGGCAGCGTTGCAGCGCCACCCGGGGCGAAACGGCCGTTTCAGCCGTCAGACCGAGCTGCTCCGCCGCACGCCGGATTTCCTCCGGCCGGCGGGACAACTCGGCGCCCACGGATGTACAGACGAGCCTATCGGTCCGCCCAACGAGCACCTTGAGGAGCCCTTCGAGGTCCTTGTCGCACCGCACGCCGAGAGCGACCGCCGCAGCGGGCGTGGAAAGGCCTTCGCGCTCGAGGTCGGCGAACACGCGCTCGAGGCTCGATGGCACGTGAGCGCCATCGAGCACGAGCGCGGAACTCCCGATGCGCCAGAGCTCGAGTCGTCCGGGGAGCCGCGCCGCGCGCACGACCCCCTCGTCGAGGAGCGCCCTACCCACGGGAGCGTCTCGCGCGCCCCGCCCCCGGGTGCGGACGCCCTGCCTCCCGAGCTCGTCGAGAACGAACCCTGCCAGCGCGACGTTGCTCTCCTGGATGCTTTCGCCGGAATCCGGCGGCCGGCTCGGTCGCCGAACGGGAACGCCGAGTCCGCGGGCGATCGCTTCGATCGCGCGGCCGGCTTCACCGTCTTCCTCGACGCCCGTGACGAGCGTCGCACCCGACCACAGGATCCCGGCCTTCTCGCGCGCGATGGCAGCCCGCGTGGACCCGAGGATCTCGGTGTGCTCCAGGTCGATGTTGGTGATGACGCACACGCGCCCGTCGAGCGCGTTCGTCGAGTCGAGGCGCCCCCCCAGGCCGCACTCGACGACGGCCCATTCGACGCCGGCGTCGCGGAACGCCGCCACGGCCGCCGCGGTGAGGACGTCGAACCAGCTCGCGTCGCGGGCCGGGCTGCCCTCGGCCTCGGCCGCCGCGAGCGCGTCGAGCGCCCGATCGAGGACGCGCGCGAGCGCGTCGTCGTCGATCACCGCGCCGTCCAAGCGCACGCGCTCGTTGATCCGCTCGACGTGCGGCGAGGTGTAGCAGCCGCTCCGCAGACCCGCAGCGCAGAGCGCCTGGTGCACGAGCGAGGCAACCGATCCCTTGCCCTTGGTGCCTGCCACGTGCACCACCTCGAGGCCTCGCTCCGGCGATCCGAGTCGGCGCAGGAGGTCCTTCGCCGGCTCGACCGTGACCCGCATGCCCGAGCCCTGGGTGCCGCCCGCGCCCGTCGCTCCCACCGTCCGCTGGCGCCGTTCCCAGTCGATGCGAACGTCCAGCCGGGCGAGAGCGCGAGCGAGCCGAGTCGAGGGCTCACCCGCTGCGAAATGGCCCCTCGCGACGTCGAGAACCGACCTGGGCGAGGGTCCCGACCGGGGGGACCTAGGATCTCCCAATTTAGGCTCAGACCCGCTGAGGTGGGTACGATACTAACAGCGTTCAGTCCCGGCCGATCGCCGCTGAACCCGTGGGAACTCGCTCCACGTGGGGCCTATCATCCCCGAGACATGATCGACTTCGTCCACTGCGTCAAGGTCTTCGTCTTCGACTTCGTCGGGCGAGTGCCGAGCTACTTGCTGGTGCGCAGGACCCAGGGCATCGAGAGCTTCTGGACCCCGGTCCACACGCCCATCGGCCACGGGGAGAAGATGGAGACGGCCATCCGACGGTCGGTGATGGAGGACCTCGGGATGGGACGGCCGGCCGAGGTGATCGACCTGCAGATGCCTGCGCGCTGGGTGCTCGGCGACGAGCAGATCATCGAATGGAACTTCGGCTCGCGCGTGGCCCAACGGCGCGAGCTGCGCCTCGACGAGCGCTGGGCGGACTTCCGCTGGGCCCCCTTCCCCGAGGCCTACCCGTGCCTCGAGCTCGAGCCCGACCGGGCGGCGATCCTGCGCCTCCACACGCTCATCGCGGAGAATTAGCGGCGCGCGGGCTCCGGACCCCGATCCCCGGCCCGGAGATTCCCTGGGGCGCGCGATCCACGGGAAAGCGCGTCCCCGTGGTTGGGAGAGCGCCCTAACCTGGTGGCCAGGTCGCGGCACGGCCCCCCTCCCCGCCCAGCGTGAAACGCCAGCTCGATTTCGGCTCGTTCCGTCTCGACGAAGTCAACGAGTGCCTGTGGCGCGGTGCGCGCGCGATCGCCCTGCGCCCCAAGACCTACGCCCTGCTCAAGTACATGATCGACCGCTCCGGGAGGCTCGTGGCGAAGCACGATCTCCTGCGCGACGTCTGGGAGGGCACCAACGTCGGGGATGCCGTCCTGAAGGGCGCGATCAGCGAGCTGCGCTCCGCGCTCGACGATTCCGCTCGCGACCCCGCCTACATCGAGACCGTGCACCGCCGCGGATACCGCTTCCTCGTGCTCCCGACGGTGAACGCCGCGGAGGCGAAGGCACCCGCGCCGAGCCTCTTGGCCGGTCGCGTCGGCGAACTCGAGTTCCTGCAGAACTGTCTCCAGCGCTCTTCGAGCGGCACGCGCGAGGTCGTGTTCGTGACGGGTCCACCGGGCATCGGGAAGACGGCGCTCGTGGAGACGTTCCTCGACGGTGTCCGCGGTGCGGGCGACGTGCACGCGGCCACGGGTCAGTGCTTGGAGCACTATGGCACCGGCGAGGCCTACCTGCCCTTCCTCGACGCGGTGTCGCGCCTGTGCCGTCAACCGGGCGGTAGGGAGCTGCTCGAGATCATGCGCGCTCGCGCGCCGACGTGGCTCGTGCAAATGCCCGGACTGCTCGAACCCGGCGAGAGCGAGGCGCTGCAGCGCCAGACTCTGGGAGCCACGCGTGAGCGGATGATCCGCGAGCTCGCGGAAGCCCTCGAGGCCTGGACGGCGATCCGCCCTTTGCTGCTCTTGCTCGAGGACCTGCACTGGAGCGACGCCTCGACACTCGATCTCGTCGCGCACCTGGCTCGCCGCCCCGATCCGGCGCGCCTGCTCGTCGTCGGGACCTACCGCCCGGTCGACGTGTTGCTCGAGAACCACCCGCTCTACGAGCTGAAGCGCGAGCTCGTCGTCCGGCGCGCTTGCCGCGAGCTGTCGCTCGAGTTCCTGGGCAAGGGCGCCATCGCGGACCTGGTCGCACGGCGGTTTCCCGGCCACCGGTTTCCCGAGCCCTTCCCCGAGTGGATACACGACCGGACCGACGGGAGTCCGTTCTTCGTCGTGAACATCCTCGACTACCTGGTCGACCGCGGAGAGATCGTGCGGACGAACGACGTCTGGACGCTGGCCGTCGACCTCGACCAGCTCGACCACGGCGTCCCGGAGAGCCTGCGCGTCATGATCGAGCGCCAGACCGAGCGTTGCAGCTCGCGCGAGCTGTCGGTCCTGCAGGCCGCGAGTCTCCTGAACCCCGAATTCACGTCGGTCGCGGTCGCCTCGGCCGTGGAGCTCGACCTGACCGAGGTCGAGGCCTTGTTCGACGCGCTGGCAGCGCGCGGTCTGCTCGTCCGGCCGGCGGGCGTGCGTCTCTTGCCGAACGGCATCGAGACGAGCTCCTACCGCTTCATCCACACGCTCTATCAAGACGTTCTCCGCGAAGGGCTCACTCCTGCCGTGCAGCGCGCCTTCCGACGTCGCATGGGCACGCGTGGCGAGGAGATCTACGGCTCCCGCTCGGTGGAGATCGCCGCCGAGCTCGCTGCGCACTTCGAGCAAGGTCTCGAGATCGACAAGGCGGTCGAATACCTGCGCATCGCGGCGGGCAACGCCTACCGGCGCTACGCGAACCGCGAAGCGATCGGATACCTGAACCGGGCGCTGCGCATGCTCGAAGGGAAGCCCGGCGTCGAAGCCGCCTGCCTGCGCTCGCGGACGATGGAGCAGCTCGGCATGGTCTACCGCTCGGCGGGGGACATGCCGCGCGCCGCGGAAGCCTTCGCGGACATGGGCCGACAGGCGGCGAACTACGACCGCGTCGCCGTGCAGGTGCGCGCGGAGCTCTACGCCGCCGGCGCCTACTCGTGGTTCGAGAGCGAGCGCTGCCTCTCCGGCGTCCGGCGGGCGGTCGACCTCACCAACCGTTGCGACGACGCGCTCGAACGGGCGTGCGCGCACGCCCTCGCAGGTTACTGGAGCATCCTGTGGTCGGGCTGGAGCGACGAGCAGTTCTGGAGCTGCGCGGAAGGAGCGCGCGTCGCCACGACAGCCCTCGACCACCGTATCTCGAGCGTCGTTCCCGGTCGCTTTGCGTTCCTCTTGAGCCTGCGCTCGCAGTACTCCGCAGCGCGCGGACACGCCGAGCAGGGCATGCAGCGCGCCCTCGAGAACGGCGACTCCTTCGAATTCCTGCTCTTCCGCTTCTACCTCGCGTGGGCGCTCTTATTCGGCGGCGAGAGGCGCGAGATGCGGCGCGTGCTGGAGGAAGGAATCGAGATGGCCGACCGCAACGGCCACGGTCTGTGGGCGATCTTGATGCGCGTCGAGCTGGCGTGGCTCTACCAGCGCAGCGGCCGCACGCCCATCGCGCGGCAGCTCGTGGGAGAAGCTCTGGTCAGCGCGCGCGCCGAAGGCTACGGGCTCGGCCAGCTCTTCGGCGAGATCGTCCGCGGGCACGCGGCGCTCGACGCCGCGTGTGCGGACGAGGCCGAGGAGGCCTTCGCGCAGGCCGAACGCCTGCTCGACGGCGACGTGATGATGAAGTGGATCCAGCGCATGCCGCTCTTGCACGGGCGAGCGCGCCTCGCCCTCTCCCAAGGCGACTTCGAGCTGGCCGAGAACTGTGCACGCGAGCTCCTGGAGCTCGCCGCGACACCGGGCGAGATCACGTTCGGCGGCCTCGCGCGACACGTCCTCGCGGAGTCGGCCCTCGCGCAGCACGACCTCGATCGGGCCGAGGTCGAGCTCGCGCACGGCGCGCGCCTGCTCGAGCGTTCGCACGCACCAATCGCCTCGACCGCTCTCGAAGCCAGCCGCACGCACTTCCGGCAGGTTGCCGGCCGCGAGGCTCCAGAGCTCGGACTCCGTCTTCAGGCCTTGGACAGGAACGGGAGCGTCTCGTAGCGCCGTCCCAGGACGCGCGCGTGATCGACGCCGAAGAGCGCGTCCACGACCGTCGCGTAGACGGCGCGGAAGTCCGTGGTGTGGACGAGATCGCCCTCGTCGAGGTCGTCGAGGGAGGGGGTCCGCCCGTGCAAACCGCCGCGCACGGGCTCTCCCAGGAGGAACAACGGTCCGGCCGTCCCGTGGTCGGTCCCGTTCGAGCCGTTCTCCGCCACCCTTCGGCCGAACTCGCTGAACACGAGCGTCGCGGTGCGTCGGCCGATCTCGGTCCCGCGCAAGTCGCTCGCGAACGCGACGAGCGCCGCGTCGAGCTCCGCCATCACGCGGTCGTGGTGCCCGCGCTGGGCCGCATGCGTGTCGTACCCCGTTTGCTCGAGCGAAACGACTCGACAGCCGAGGTCGCTCTTCAGGAGAGCCGCCGCGGTTCGCAGGGCGGCGCCCAACGATCCGCGCGGATAGTCGACCTCCGACCGATAGGCGGCCACGACCTCTCGCACGGACTGCGAGGAGCGCGCGGCGTCGCGGAGGACGCTGCGCAGGCGCGAGAGCGCTGGACTCGCGCCCTCCACGTCCCCGGCGCGAGCCGCGTCGGTGAGCGCGTCCTCGTTCGCGGCGAACCGATAGGCCTTGGGGCTCTCGAAGCTCACCGCGGGCCGCGTCGGTGAGTGCAGCGAGAACGGAACTCCATGCCCCAGGTGGATCACGCGGTTCGGTTCGTCGTCGGCCGCGAACGCGACCTCGGCGAGCCGACCGATCCAACCGCTGCGCGCCGAACGGCCATCCGGTGAGGCGGAATGCCACACGTCGAGCGACTTGAAGTGCGAGCGATTCGGCCGTGGATAGCCGACCCCCTGGACGACGGCGAGCCGACCTTCCCCGAACTCGCGGTGGAGCTCCACGAGCGCGGGGTGCAGCCCCAGGTCCTTTCCGAGCGGCAGCACCTCCTTCTCCGCGATTCGCGTGGCGCGTCGCGCTCGGGCATACAGGGGGTCGGCGGCCGGCACGACCGTCGACAAGCCGTCGTTGCCGCCCGTGAGCTGCAGGAGGACGAGCGCATGGGAGGCTCCCTCGCCCGGTGCCAGCAAGGCCCGGACGGCCGCGTTGGTCCTCCCGGCGGTCAGCACGAGGCCGGAGGCTGCGGCGATCCCGCGCTGCAGGAAGCGACGGCGGTCGATGGAGGAGTGCATGGGCGCGACTCAGTTCAGGTGAGCATCGGGGAGCGAGAGGATGAAGTGCGCGAGACGCCGCAGGACCGGCTCGACTCCTTCCCGCCCGACGAGCCGACGGCCCTCGCGCTTCGGAGACTCCCCACGTGCGGTCGCGAGGAACGCGAGCGCTTCGCTGCGGATCTCCGGGCTCGGCGGCACCGCGAGGAGCTCGGACAGGAGTAGGTCGACGATGGCCTCGTCGCGAGCGAGGCCGGATGCCCCCACGCGCCCGGAGAGATCCAGGAAGCGGCTCGTCCCCGCGGCGAGCCGCCCGGAGTTCCGCGAGCCGGGCTCTCGCGCACCGTCTCCATCCTGTGGGGTGTCCGAGTCGGCGTCGGGATCGACCCTTCGAGCGCCGCGACCGAGGACGTCGCGCGCCTCCACGACCCCCAACAACGCGCCGACCTGGTTGCTGCGTCCGATCAAGCTCGCGGTCGTGATCCACGCCTCGCCGCCCTCCCAGCCCTTCACGTTAGGCGGATCGAAGAGACGCTCGCCGAGCGCTGCGGAGGCCAGCGCGAGGAATCGCCCGGGCGGCTCCAGGCCGAGGCGGCGCGCGCAGCCGATCAGGTAGTCGAGCGGGCTCGCGACACGCGCACCCACGATCTCGGCGCGGTAGAAGCGCGGGTCCAAGAACAGGTGCCGCAGGAAGGACGCGAGGTCGTACTCGCTCGCGCGCAGGAGCGCGGCGTACTCCGCGACTCGCTCCTCGACGGGCTTGCTCCCCTCGAAATAGCCGAGCAATCGCGCGGCGACGAAACGCGCGCAGGTTTCCTGTGCGAGGAGGATGTCGAGGACGTCGTCCCCGTCGAGCCTGCCGGTCTTGCCGAGCACGGTCTTGTAGCCGAAGTCGTGCCGCCGCCACTCGAAAGTGAAGACGCCGTCCTCGTCCGTCCAACCGGTGAAGGCGCGCGCAGCCTCCTTGACGTCATGCTCGCCGTAGTGCCCCTCCCCGAGCGTGAACAGCTCCATGAGCTCGCGGGCGAAGTTCTCGTTCGGGTGACCTTTGCGGTTCGAGTCGTTGTCGAGGTACTCGAGCATGGCAGGATCGCGGGCGATCCCGCGCACGAGGTCGGAGAAGCGCCCGAGCGCGTTCGTCCGCAAGAATTCGTTCTGCGCGATGAGCTCGTAGGAGTTCTTCACGTCGCGGTAGGAGCTCGTGAAGTAGCCGTGCCAGAAGAGGGTCATGCGCTCGCGCAGCGGATCCTCTGCGGCGAGCAGGCGCTCCATCCAGAAATCGAGGTATCGGTCGCGCTGAGCCTGATCCGCATCGCGCAGGCCGTCGGCTTCCGCGAACTCGAGGCGCCGAGACTGCGGGTCGTCCGAACCCGCGCTCATCGCCACGGCGCGCATGGCGGCGCGATAGTCGAAGCGCTCCGCGGGAAAGCGCGCGGGCTCCGTCCCCGGTCCGGCGAGGAGCGCGTCGACGAAGCCTTCCGCTCCCAGCTCGACCGCCCGCGCGATCTCCTCCGGGCGGGCGCCGAACCCGGCGCGGTTGATCAAGTGCTCCGCGGCCCGCGCGTCCCACACGAGCTCCCCCGGAACTTCCTTCGCGTCGTGCCCGAGCATCGCGGGGCACAGGAATGCGAGCGCGAGCACGCATCTCGACCAAGTGGCTGCACCGAGTTGGATGGTGTCTGGCTCCATGAGTCGCCCTCCAACCCCGCGAGCTCGGGTCGGTTCCGCCGAGACGTCCCGCGCCCGGCTCCACGGAAGTCCAAGGTACCGCAGTGGCCGGACCTCGGGAGCGGGCGTCGTCTCCTTCGTGGGTCGGTCCGAACGCACCCGCTACGGACGATGGGCACGAGCAGCGGAAGGCGCCCCGCGGACGCCTTCGGCGGCGGGCAGCGAGCTAGCTCGGTAGGCTTCCGCCCCGCATGAGCGCCTCGAGCCCCACGCGCGAAGCCCCGAGCGACCTGCGCGTCTTCCTCGCGGAGCTCGAGCGGGCGGGCGACCTGGTGCGCGTCGCCGCGGAGGTCGATGCCGACCTCGAGCTCGCCGAGGTGCACCGGCGCGTGATCGCGGCCGGCGGACCGGCGCTGTTGTTCGAGCGAGTGCGCGGGCGCAGCTTCCGGGTCGCGACCAACCTGTTCGGCTCACGGTCGCGCGTCGAGCTCGCGTTCGGCCACGAGCCGGAGCGCTTGATCGAGCGCGTGGCGGCGTTGCCCGAGGAACTCTTCGCGCGGGACCCGTCGCGTTCGGCGCGCTCGGGGGCCCTCCGCGCGCTGTGGCGCAACCGCGGAGTGTTCGCCTCGCTCGCGCGCGTGGGCTTGCGCCGGCTCGCCAAGGGCCCGGTCTGCGAGGTCGTCGAGCGCCCGCCCCGGCTCGGGCAGCTCCCCGCGCTGCGCACCTGGCCGCGCGACGGCGGAGCGTTCGTGACGCTGCCCCTCGTCTACACCGAACCGCCCTCCGGCGGCCCGCCGAACCTCGGCATGTACCGCATCCAGATCTACGACGACGATCGGGCGGGGCTGCACGTGCAGATCGGCAAGGGCGGCGGGTTCCACCTGGCTGAAGCCGAGCGCCTGGGCGTCCCGCTGCCGGTCAACGTTCACGTCGGCGGACCGCCGGCGGCGATCCTCGCGGCCATCGCGCCGCTCCCGGAGAACGTTCCGGAAGTGCTGCTCGCGAGCCTCGTGCTCGGCAAGCGACTGCGCACCTGCGCGAACCCCGTCGGACCGCTGCCGCTGCTGGCGGACGCCGAGTTCGCGCTCGTCGGCGAGGTCGAGCCGGGCGCGAGGCATCCCGAGGGTCCGTTCGGCGATCACTACGGCTACTACTCGGAGGTGCACGACTACCCGCTCCTTCGCTGTCGCGCACTCGTGCGGCGCAAGGACGCGATCTTCCCCGCGACCGTCGTGGGCAAGCCGCGCCAGGAGGACTTCTTCCTCGGCGACTACTTGCAGCGGCTGCTCGCGCCGATCCTGCCGCGCGTCATGCCCGGCGTGAAAGATCTCTGGAGCTACGGCGAGACGGGCTACCACTCGCTCTCGGCCGCGATCGTCCGCGAGCGCTACGCGCGCGAATGCATGGCGCACGCCTTCCGCATCCTGGGCGAGGGCCAGCTCTCGCTGACGAAGTTCCTGCTCGTCACGGACGGCGCCGTCGAACTGCGCGACTTCGCGGCGACGCTCGAGCACGTGCTCGCGCGCGCGGACTTCCGCACCGACCTGTTCCTGTTCGCGAACCTGTCGATGGACTCGCTCGACTACGCCGGCCCCGCGATCGATCGCGGCAGCAAGGGCGTGCTGCTCGGCATGGGCGCGCCCGTCCGCGAGCTCCCCCGCGCGTTCCACGGCGAGCCGCGCTCCCCCGTGCGCGACGTGCGCGTGTTCTGCCCCGGATGCCTGGTCGTCGAGGGGCCGGCCTTCACGGCCGACGCCGCTTGCCGCGCCGCGATCCCGCGCGACCCGGCCTTCGCCGACTGGCCGCTGCTCGTGCTCACGGACGACGCCGCCCGGGCCGTGCGCAGCCCGGCGAACTTCCTGTGGACGACGTTCACGCGCTTCGACCCCGCGGGCGACGTGAGCTCGCGCGAGATCGAGCTCGTCTCGAACCATCCCGCGCACTCCCCGCCGATCCTGATCGACGCGCGCATGAAGCCGTCCTACCCCGAGGAGCTCTTCTGCGACCCGGACACGGCGCGCACGGTCGACCGGCGCTGGAGCGAGTACTTCCCGCGCGGCGGCGTGGAGATGGGCGACTCGGACCGCGCGCACCTGGATTGAAACCGGATCCGCGCGCCAATGCAGTGGGGCCCGACGACCCGCCGAGCTCCAGCGAATCGACTCGGTAGAATCGGCTCACCCGATCTGGAGACAAGGATCATGCGCCTCCTCGCCTGCACCGCCGTACTGCTCGCTGCTCCCGCCATGCCGTGCTCGACGCCACCCGTCGTCGGGCCGAGCACGACCGCGCACGGGGCGCGGAAGGGCACCGCGCTCGAGTTCGATCACGCTCACACGCTCTTCGACGAGCTCCTGCGCGCGCACGTGAAGGGCGACTGGCTCGACTACCGGGGCATGGCGGGGGAGCGCAAGAAGCTCAATCGCTACCTGAACGAGCTCCACGCCGTCACTCCGGAAGAGCTGCGCGCCTGGACGCGCGATCAGCGCTTCGCCTTCTGGATCAACGTCTACAACGCCCACGCGATCGCGCTCGTGCTCGACCACTACCCGCTGCACAGCATCAAGGACATCGGCGGGATCTTGTTCGGTCAGGTGTGGGACAAGGAGATCGTCCCGATGCGCGCTCACCATCCCGAGGGCAAGGACGAGCATCTCTCGCTCGACGACGTCGAGAACGGGATCCTGCGCCCGGACTTCGAGGACGCGCGCGTGCACGTCGCGATCAACTGCGCCTCGCTGAGCTGTCCGCCCATCATGAAGGGCGCGTTCGTCGCCGAGCGTCTCGAGGAAGACCTCGAGCGCCTCATGCGCGCCTTCGTGGTCGACCCCCTGCGCAACCGCTTCGACGAGGCAGAGGGGAAGCTCCAGCTCTCCCGAATCTTCGACTGGTTCGAGAAGGACTTCGCCCGCGACGCGGGAAGCGTCCGCGAGTACCTCTTGCGCTTCGCGCCGCCCGAGAAGGCCGAATTCATCCGCAAGGCCGAGCTCGAGCACATGGACTACGACTGGAGCCTGAACGACGTCGAGGAGAGCCGCATCTGAAGCCACCGCGCGCTCCGCGCGGGCGCTTCAGCTCTTCGGGTCGGCATCGAATCGGTGCGGCCTGCTCCCCGAGCGCGGATTGCAAGTCCCTACGGCCACTAGCGCCGGCGCGGCGCTGGGATGCACCTGCCGGTCGGATCCGTGCGTCCAGGACGGCTCCGTCGAGAATCGGGAGACACCGAGGGTCTCCGCGGCGCGCAGTCGATATTAACTGGCTCGCTTCCTCGTCCACCGCCCGCCGAGCGACCCTCCCATGATCGCGCAAGCCACTCAGACCGCCCAAGACCTCCTCCCCGGCGCCGTTGCGGTCGAGATCAACCTGGGAGACTTCGGCATCGATCTGGTGCTGGCCGGGCTGCTCGCCTGGGCGCTCGGCTTCACCTACGTGCGCTGCGGCACGTCGCTCAGCAACCGCCGCTCGTTCGCGCGCAACTTCGCGCTCCTGTCGATGACGACGTGCCTGATCATCGCGATCGTCAAGGCCAACCTCGCGCTCTCCCTCGGTCTCGTCGGCGCGCTCTCGATCGTCCGCTTCCGCTCCGCCATCAAGGAGCCCGAGGAGCTCGCCTACCTGTTCCTGTCGATCGCGATCGGGCTCGGGTTCGGCGCGAACCAGCGGCAGGTCACGATCGCGGCCTTCGCGCTCATTCTGGGCGTACTTTGGATCAAGCGCGCCTTCGTGCGGGCCGAGGCGAACCAGAACCTGTTCTTGACGATCACGAGCGCGGGGCCCAACCGCGTTCCGCTCGACAAGATCATCGCGACGCTGAAGAGCTGGAGCTCGGGCGTCGACCTGCGGCGCTTCGACGAGGACGCGGAGCTGCTCGAGGCCTCGTTCCTGGTCGACTTCGACGACTTCGAGAAGCTCACGCGCGGCAAGGAGGAACTCCAGAAGCTCTCCCCGTCGCTGCGGGTGAGCTTCCTGGAGAACAAGGGTCTCTCCTGATGGAGATCCAGCGCGCGCACCGGCGAAGCCCGCTGCTCGAGCTCTCCGGCGGGAAGCGGAGGTGGGCGCTGCTCTTCACTGCCTACAGCGCCGTGCTGCTCCTGCTCGGCGCGTGGACGTATCGGTCGGGGATCGTGACCGACGCCGTGTTCGGAGGATGGGAAGTCGTGGAGAACGGGCTGCGCAGGTTGGGGGCGCGCATCTCCGCCGAGCCCCTCGAGCTCCGACTCGACGTCAAGCACGAGAACCTCCTGAAGATCGCCGCCAAGCGCGACGAGGCGTTGCGGCGCAACCTGCTCGTCGCGGGGCCCGATGACTTCGTCAAAGCCGACATCCGCGTCGGCGACGAGAGCGTTCCGGTCGAGATCCGGCTCAAGGGCGACCTGCGCGACCACTGGGAAGGTGACAAGTGGTCGCTGCGCGTCGAGACGCGCGGCGACCGGACCCTCCTCGGGATGAAGCAGTTCTCGTTGCAGCACCCGCGCACGCGCGACTACCTGTCCGAGTGGATCTACCACGAGGCGCTGCGGCGCGAGGATCTGCCCGCTCTGCGCTACGCGTTCGTGCGGCTCGTGCTCAACGGCAAGGAGATGGGCATCTACGCGCTCGAGGAGCACTTCGAGAAACGGCTGATCGAGAACAACCGCTTGCGCGAAGGGCCGATCGTGCGCTTCAGCGAGGAGCTCTCCTGGGCCGAAGCCGCGCGGCAGGGCTTCCTGCGTTTCCGCGAGGGCAAACAGCTCGGCGGCGCGGGCAGCTACCTCGCGGCGGACGTCGACGCGTTCCAGAGCTCGCGCTGGATCACCGACGCTGCTTCCTTCGACGTCCACCGGCGCGCGCTCACGCTCCTCGACGGTTTCCGCAACGGCGCGCTCCGCACCAGTCAGGCGTTCGACGTCCCGAAGCTCGCGCGCTTCCTCGCCGTGTCCGAGCTCATGGGCTCCGCGCACGCTGCGGGTTGGCGCAACATGCGCTTCTACTTCAACCCTGTGACGACGCTGCTCGAACCTGTGGGCTTCGACGCGGGCGGCCACGGCTTGCTGCCGATTCCGTCGCTCGTCTGCACGATCCCGCGCGTCTACTCATCCGAGCGCTCCGACTACTACTACAACTACGCCTGGTTCGACGCGCTCTTCGCCGATCAAGTGTTCTACGCGGCCTACTTCCAGGCGCTCGAGCGGATCACGACCGGCGAGTACGTGCGCGCTCTCGTCTCCGATCTCGCGCCGGGGATCGAGGAGAACCTCGAGATCCTGCACAGCGAATACCCCGAGGTCTCCTTCTCCGACCGCGTGCTGTGGGAGAACGCCGCGTACATCCGTTCGGTGTTGGAGCCCGAACGCGCGCTCACCGCGCACCAGGTCTCACGGGACGGCAAGGGGATGCTCGCGGCGATCGGGAACCTCCAGTTCCTGCCGGTCGAGATCCTCGGCCTCGATCTCGACGGGGAGCTCGTCGCGCACCCGCGCGGCGGGAGCGAGATCATCGCGGGCCGCGACCCCAAGAATCCCGTGGAGCTCGTGAACGTGCGCTTTCGCTTCGATCCCGACTTCGCTCTCCCTGCGAAAGGCGATTCACCGGGCCCCGCCCTGCGCGTGCGCCACCGCATGCTCGGCGGCACTCCGCTCCGCACGGAGGTGCTCCAACCCGAAGGTCCGCTGCGCTTGGGAATCGACGCTTTCGAGCCGCTCGCAGCGAATGCCGAGTGGTTCTCGTTCGTCGTCACCGACGTGGACGCGCACCAGGTCACCTTCATGCCGGGGAGTTGGGTGCTCACGCAGGACCTCGTCGTTCCGGCCGGTTGGGAACTCGTGTGCGGCGAGGGCGTGAACCTCGACCTGCGCGGCGGCGCCGCGATCGTCTCGCATGGGCCGATCTCGTTCGAGGGCAGCGAGGCGGCCCCGATCGTCGTGCGTTCGTCCGACGGAAGCGGCCAAGGGCTCGTGGTGCTCGGCGCGGGGGGTCCTTCGAGGCTGCGGCACGTGCGCTTCGAAGGTCTCGGCGCGCTCTCGCGACCCGGATGGGAGCTCACGAGCGCCGTCACCTTCTACGAGTCGCCCGTGACGATCGAGCACTGCGTCTTCCGCGCCAACACCTGCGAGGACGCGCTCAACACGATCCGCACGCGCTTCGACCTCTCGTTCTGCCTCTTCGAGGACACCTTCTCCGACGCGTTCGACGCGGACTTCTGCCAGGGCCGCGTCGCCGACTGCTCCTTCGTGCGGCCCGGCAACGACGGCGTCGACGTCTCCGGCAGCTCCGTGGACATCGTTCGGCTCTTCGTCCAGGGCGCGGGGGACAAGGGCATCAGCGCGGGCGAGGCGAGCGAGGTGCGCGCGAGCGACGTCGTGGTGCACGACTCCGTCATCGGGATGGCGAGCAAGGACCTCTCGCGGCTCGTCGTCGAGCGAGCGAACCTCTGGGGCTGCCGCTTTGGCGTCGCGCTCTACCAGAAGAAGCCAGAGTTCGGCCCGAGTAGCGTCGAAGCCACGGGCTTGGCGCTCTCGAACAACGGCGAGGACTGGCTCATCGAAACCGGCTCGCGCGCAGTCGTCGACGGCGTGGAGCGGGAAGGCGACCGCGAGCACGTCTACGACTCGCTGTACGGGGCCGAGGAATGACGGGCGGCCGCTTCGAGCGCAAGTTCCTCGTCCAGGACCTCGATCTACGCGAGATCGAGATGCTGGTGCGACTCCACCCCGCGCTCTTCCACCAGCCGTTCCCGCCGCGGCGCGTCAACAACGTCTACTTCGACACGCCGGGCTTCGGGAGCTTCCTCGCGAACGTGAACGGCGTCGCTCGACGCTCGAAGCTGCGCATCCGCTGGTACGGCGACGCGTTCGGCGCTGTGGCGGGGGCCGTGTTGGAGCGCAAGGCGAAAGCGGGCTTGTTCGGCACGAAGGAGGCCTTTCCCCTGCCGCCGTTCGAGCTCGAGCGCGGGGTGACCGCGAGCGACCTCGGCCGCGTCCTCGCCGGCGCGCCGCTCCCTCCCGCGATCCGTGCGGAGCTCTGCACCCAGTCGCCCGTGCTCGTCAACGGCTACCGCCGCTCCTACCATCTTTCCGCCGACGCGCGCTTCCGACTCACGCTCGACAGCGAGATCGGTTTTCTTCCCTTCGACCGGCTCGGATGCTCCTTCGCGCACGAGCACTCGGAGCCGGGCGTCGTCGTCGAGCTGAAGTACGACGAGCGCGACGACCTCGCCGCCGAACGCATCGCGAGCGCCTTCCCCTTCCGCGTGACGAAGAGCTCGAAGTACGCCACGGGGATCGAGAGACTCCTGACGTGAGTACGGCGCCGTGCGAAGGCGGAGCGTGCGCGCAGGCGCCGGCGCGAGCTCCGCTACGCCGCGCGTTGCTCCTCGGGCTCGTCGCGGTGCTCCTGAACGCGCCGTTCGTCGGCTGGGGCGCGCCGCACGCCACGGCGGCGGATCGCACGCTGACCTTCGCCACCGACGACGTCCTGCCCCTCGGGGCGCTCGCGGAGATGCACAACACCTTCGTCGAGTCGAAGCCCGACCGGAACTACGCCTATCCGTGGTGGCACTACTTCGTGGTGGCTTGCGCGCAAGCGCCCTACCTCGCGTGGCTCGGCGCGACGGGCGGCTTGGAGTCGCCCACGCCGGAGTATCCGTTCGGGTTCGTCGATCCCGTGGGAGCGCTGCGCGCGCTCACGTTGATCGGACGCACCGTGACCGTTCTCATGGCGGGCGGCGTCGTCGCCTGCGCGTACCTCTTCGCGCGCACGCTGTGGAGCGAGCGCGCGGGCGTGCTCGCGGCGTTCCTGACCGCGCTCGACCCGTGGTTCGCGTACTACTCCCGCACCGGGAACCTCGACGTGCCCGCGCTCTTCTGGAGCGCGCTCGGGCTCGTCGTGTACGCGCGCATCCTGCGGTCAGGGCTCACGGCGCGCCGGGCAGCGTGGCTCGGCATCTTCGCGGGCGTGGCGATGGCCACGAAGGACCAGGCGCTCGCGCTCTTCCTGCCGCTCGCGATCGTGTTGTGCCTCCCGCGCTTCGCGCGCGACGCGAGCGGCCGCTACGCGTTCCGGCCCGCACTTGCGGGCCTCGCGGCGTCGCTCGCGGCCTATGCCGTCTGCACGGGCATGCTCGTCGACCCCATGCGGCACGTGACCCACGTGCGGCGGCTCTTCTTCGACCAGGGCACGCTGACGGCGGCGCACAGCTACTGGCCGCACGCGGAGCTCTCGTTCTCCTCCGCGATCGAGCTCGCCCTCGGCACGGGCAGCGCCCTCGCGGCGCTCGCGACGCCAATCGTGCTCGTGCTCGGCGTCGTCGGACTCGCGGCCTCGCTCGACCGGCGGAACGGCTCGCCGCGCGACGCCACGGTGCTCTTGCCGATCCCCGCGACCTACGTCCTGCTCGTGCTCGCGACCGGTATCGTGATCCGCCGCTACATGCTGCCGCTCCTGTTCCCGATCGACGCTTTCGCTGCGGCGGGCCTGGCGCTGCTGCTCGCGCCGAAGGAGCTTCGCCCGGATGCGGCGCGCTTCGCGCGTGCGCTGGGCATCGCGCTCGCCGTGCTCGCGTTCGGCTGGCGCGGCGCGCAGACGCTCGACCTCTCGCACGCGCAGGTCGCGGAGACGCGCACGGCGGCCGCCCAGTGGATCCGCGAGCGCGCGCAGCCCGGCGACCGCCTCGAGTTCTTCGGCCACGCGCAGGTCTTGCCGCACCTCCCCGCCGAGGTCGAGTCGCGCCGCGTTCTCGGCCGCACGCGGTGGGAAGGCGAGCTCGACCACGGTCCGGCCGTGCTGGCCCACCTTGCGAGCGGCGCGGGGCCCGAGCTCCTCGCCGTGATCCCCGACTGGACGAGCAAGCCCGGCATGCAGCGCAGCGAGGACTGCCCGCAGGAAGTCTTCGACGCGCTCGAGACCGGGACCGCGGGCTACGAGCTCGTCGCGTACTTCCCTCCTCCGCGCCTCCTGCCCGGACCCCTCGCGCGGCCCGTGCTCGACAGCCCGTGCGTCGCGCCGTCCGTGCGCCTCTACGCGCGCGACGACGTCGCCCGGCGCTTCGCGGAGGACGCGCCGTGAAGCGCGCACGCAAGGTCTTCTTCGGCGTCCTGCGCTTCGCGATCGGCGGCGCGCTGCTCGCGTGGGTCCTGTCGCGCGGCGACACGCTGCGCGCGGTGGGCGAGCTCTTCCAGAGCGCGTGGCTGCTGCCCGCCGCCGCGACCTGCATGGCGCTCGGCGCGGCGACGGAAGCCGTCCGGCTCGAGCTCCTCTTCCGCTCGCAGGCCATGCGACTCGCCTGGCGCGACGGCTTCCGCGTCATCGCCATCGGGACCTTCTTCAACTTCTGCCTGCCCGGCGGAACGAGCGGCGACGTCATGAAGCTCTACTACCTCGCCTCGGGCAACCCCGGGCGGAAGGTCGAGGTGCTCGCTCTGCTCTTCGTCGACCGGCTCGTGGCCCTGGTGTCGGTCGTGGCGGTGATCCTCCTCCTCGCCCTCCCCAACTCGGACCTCGTGGCGCAGCACACGGCCCTCGCCTGGCTGGTGCTCGCCGCGTTCGCGATCCTCCTCGGCGTGCTGCTCTTCGCAGCCCTGGCGCTGTCCGCCCGTTTCCGCGCGGGCCGGCTCTACACGGGCACGATGAACAAGGTCCCCTTCGGCGGACTCCTGCGCCGCGGAATGGACGCGATCTACGACTTCCGCCATCACGCTCGGGCGTTCGGTCTCGCGCTCCTCGTCTCGTTCGTCGGACACGGGTTCCTCGTCGCGCTCATCGTGGCGACCGGCAGCGTGGTCCTGCCGGACGTGCCGACGCTCGCGCTCACCTTCCTCACGCTGCTCGGGATGCTCGCGAACGTGCTGCCGGTGACGCCCGGCGGTCTCGGGGTCGGCGAAGCGGCCATCGACGGCCTGTTCGGGCTCGCGGGCTACGCCGCGGCCTCGCCGATCGTCGTCGCGTGGCGCATCGCGCAGATCCCGCTGCTCGTCCTGGGCGCGCTGTACTGGGGCCTCGGCACCAAGAAAGGCGCCGAGCTCGCCGTGCCGATCGAGCGCGCGCTCGACGCCGAATCGACGCGCTCGCTCGCGGGGGGACCGACGCGTGAGCTCGACCAAGAGCCGGCGCGCGAACTCGGCGCAGAACGGGCGCGTGCGATCGGCGGCGCCGACACGGAGCCCGAGCCGTGACCGGCGCCGCGCGGCTCGTCGAGCGCCACGAAACGGAGCTCGCGCACGCCATCGGAGCCCCGCACGCGGTGTGCTTCGGCTACGCGCGCCACGCGCTCGTCGCGATCCTCGAGGCGGCCGAGCTCGCGCCGGGCGACGCCGTCGTCCTCTCGCCGCTCACCTGCAAGGTCGTGCCCCTCGCCCTCTTCGCACTCGGCCTGGAACCCGTGTGGGCCGACGTGGCGGAGGAGACCCTGAACGCGGACCGCGAAGAGCTCGCGCGCGCGGCAGCGGATCCGCGCGTGCGCGCCATCCTGTTCCAGCACACCTACGGTCAGGGCGCCGGTCTCGACGGAGCCGAGCGGGTCGCGCGCGAGCGCGGCCTCGTGCTCGTCGAGGACTGCGCGCAGTGTCTGCCGACGCGCGCCGCCGCGCCGTCCGCGGGCCGCGCCGGCCCGCCGCGCCGCGCCGCGATCTTCAGCAACAACCTGATGAAACCGTTGCCGGCCGGCAGCGGCGGCGTCGCGACGACGGCCGATCCCGAGCTCGCCGCCGGCATCCGCCGCGCGCGCGAGCGCTTCGCGCCGCCGGGCGCCGCGCAGGCAACCATGCAGCGCCTCGAGCGCTTCCTGCACGCCGCCCTCCTGCGACCGTCGACCTACTGGCCGCTCTTCGGCCTCGCGCAACGCTTCGCGTCGCACTACGAGCAGCGCTCGATCGCGGACGAGGTCGCGCGCGAGATCCGCTCGCGACCCGGCCGGATCTCCGCGGCGCAAGCGCGCGTCGGCTCGCAACGTCTCGCGCTCGTGAGCGCCCTCGCCGAGCACCGCCGCACGACGTGCCGGGCCTACGCGACGCTGCTCGCCGGCGTCGCTGGGCTCGCGCTGCCGCGCGCGAACGACGACCTCCCGCTGTGCTACTTCCCCGTGCGCGTCGCGGCGAAGGACGAGCTCCTGCGTCGCGCCCGCCGCGCGCGCATCGAGTTGGTGCCATGGCCCGTGCGGACCCCGATCTACCCCATCGAGGACGAACGCGAGCTCGCGAGCTACGGTTACGTCAAAGGCTCGTGCCCAATCGCCGAGGAGATCGCAGCCGAGCTCGTCGGCCTCCCCACCCACGAGAAGATCGGCGAGCGCGAGCTCCACGCCGTCGCGCGCCTCGTCCGAGAGCACTGCGAAGGGAGTTGACGAAACATCGGTCTTCGTGCCACGCCGCCCGCATCAGGCAGGCGCGAGGCTCCCGAGGGGCACGCCGTCGAAGAAATCGACGAGGCCCGTGTCGAGCGAGTACTCGGCGCCGACCACGAGCAGGCCCTCCTCGGCGATGAGCTTCTCGAGCAGCTCGGAGGCGTGGCGCAGGTGGTTGCAGGACGCGCGCACGTTCGCGCGCACGGCTTTGTGCAGGAGCGTCGCGTCGTCGAGTGCGGGCATGCCGGGCTCGAGCAACGGCTCGATCGAAGGGCGCACGCGATCCACGATCGAACGGATGTTGCTCGAATGCTGTCCCGGCGCCCGCAGGTCCTCGATCGTCGCAGTGATCGCCCCGCAGCCGGAGTGACCGAGCACCACGACCAGGCGCGTGCCGAAGCGCGCCGCCGCGAACTCCACGCTGCCCACCTGCGAGGGCGCCACGATGTTGCCCGCCACGCGGATGACGAACAGGTCGCCCAAGCCGTGGTCGAAGACGACCTCGGCCGGCACGCGCGAGTCCGAGCAGCCGAGCACGATCGCCATCGGGCTCTGGACCTCCACCAGCTCGCCGCGCCGGATGTGGCTGAGCATGGAGTCGAGGCTGCGGACGTTGCTCGCGTAGCGGGCGTTCCCCTCGCGCAGGCTCGCGAGTGCTCGCAGTGCGGCAGTCATGGAGCCGGACCTTACTCGCAAAACCGACGGATTCAACCGCTTGACGGCAGCACGGGTTCCCGCACGGACTCCGGATCGAGCGCGACCCTCGGGCGCGATCCTCTGGCGCGATCATGGTGCGCTCGGATGCGCATGGGCAACCGACGGCCAAGGTGACTCGCGCAAGACCATCGCTGTGCTACTTTCCCGCACGCGCAACGGCGAAGCAGGAAGCCACGGCTCCAAGCCCGCTCGCCCAGCTCCGCCCAGGCTCGTGAGGACCCCGATCCATTCGTTCGCGGACGAGCCCGAGCTCGGCACCAGCGTGAGACTCCACGTCGAACGGGGCGGGAGACCTGCGAGCGCGCGTCGGCCGCCCTTCTCCGAGAACTGCTCGAGGCGAGCACGAGCGTGGCGATGACGTGCGAGATCCGCGCGCTGGCGCTCGAGCAGGCGGCGGCGCCGGAGGTCGGGGCCTTCCTCGATGGGCACCCCGACTCGACGGTCTTCTACCGGCCTGCGTGGAACCGGGTGATCGCGGAGACCTACGGCCACCGCGCGACCTGGTACGCGGCGTTCGACGGTCCGCTCGCGTCGGACGAGCTCGTGGGGCTCTTCCCCGTCGTGCGCGTACGCCATCCGTTGTTCGGGACGAAGTGGGTGGCGCAGCCCTATCAGTTCGACGGCGGCGCGCCGCTCGTGCGCGAGGGCGACGATGCGATCGCGAGCGCGTTGGTCGAGCGCGCCGCGGGCGACGCGCGCGAGGCCCGCGCGCAGTACCTCGAAGTTCGCAGCACGCGCGAGCTCCCGTGGCTCGCGGAACTCGGCTTCGAGGCGCTCGACGCCGGGCTCGTGACCACCGTCGTGCCCATCGAGGGAGTCGAGCTCACGGGCGTGCGCCGCGGTCACCGCCGCAACATCCAGTCGGCCTTCAACGCGGGGCTCGTGATCGAGGAGACGCGCGAGCTCCAAGATCTCGCGCGCTTCCGGCGCATGTACCTCGCCGAGAACCGCGACCTCGCGGCGCCGCAAGCCGGCTGGCGCTACTTCGAGGCCATGCACCGCCACCTCGGCGGCGCGCTGCGGCTCTTCCTGTCGCGCGTGGAGGGCGAGCTCGTCGGCGGCATCCTGACCCTCGACGACGGGCGCACCGCCTTCGCGCGCTGCGCCGTGCAGAACTCGGAACGCGCCCGCGCGCTCTTCCTCGGGAAGGCCCAGATCTTCCACACCATGCGCGCCGCGGCCGAGCGCGGCTGCACGCGCTACAACCTCGGGATCTCGTGGACGGGCGACGAGGGTTTGCTCGCCAACAAAGAAGGCTGGCGCGGCGAGACCCTCGTGGTGCGCCAGTACGTGCTGCCGATCGGAAAGCCCGCGCCCGCGCCGGGCTCGTACTTCGAGGGTTATCGCCTCGCGAAGGCGCTCTGGCGCGTGCTTCCGCTCCCCGTCGCCGACTGGGCGGGCGCGCGCATCACGCGCTGGATCTGCTGACGGACTTCGGCGCCGAAGGGATCGACGTCCGCCCTGACCGTTCAGACCGGAAAGCCGACCCGTTCCGGCCGCGAGTCGCCGGCATGGGGCCGTAGCCCGACCCTTCGGCGATCGGAGGAGTCGCAGCGGACTGCGGGGAAGTGGGGAGCGCCGCGCCGGAGCTCGTCGCGCCCACACGGACGGGTGCATGGTCGAGCGGCGAGCGCGCGCCTATCCTGCTCGCGCCGACGCCGGCGTTCGCCAGGTCGGCAGCTCGCTCGACCCCATTCCCCTCGCCCTCGCCCTCCGACCATGTCCGAACTCCTGACCACCGAGAACTTGATCGCGCTCGTGACGCTCATTGCGCTCGAGATCGTGCTCGGGATCGACAACCTGGTCTTCATCTCGATCCTGACGGCGAAGGTCGAGCCGGCGAAGCGCTCCGCCGCGCGGCGCATCGGATTGTTCCTCGCGATGTTCATGCGCATCGCGCTCCTGCTCGCGATCGGCTGGGTGATGCGGCTCGAGAACCCCTTGTTCTCGGTGCTCGAGAGGGAGATCTCGGGCAAGGATCTGATCCTGCTC
>CAYPTB010000036.1:0-64288 GCA_964413535.1 uncultured Planctomycetaceae bacterium
CCCGGATCCGGCGCTGCTCGGCGCCGTCGGCGGCGGCATCCTGACGCTGGGCGGCCGTCGTCTCTGGGAGTCCGAAGACAAGCAACTGAACGGCGACTTCTTCAAGACCGGCACGGACGACCCCGAGTTCCCGTAACTCGAGGACCGAAGCCTTCACGACGGGGCGGCCCTTCCCAGCACGGGGGGGGCCGCCCCGACTTCGTTTCGAGGCATCCGCCAGGACGGCCGGCTACCCGGAAAGGGGTACACCCAGCACCCATATGTGTTGCAGGTGCGCCGCCGTTCTCCAGCGCTCCTTCGTCCCGCGACGTCGTTCCGATTCCTCCATCGACCGAAGAATTCCAATTGCGGGAATCCGCGGACACTGGTTACCATCTGCTCCCGAGTGGCCCTGTAGACACCCCCAGTTAGAGGAGCACCTAGATGATCCGCACACTGACGAAGTTTCTCGTGCCGAGCGTGGCTGCGCTCGCACTGTCCCCGGCCGTGATGGCCGACGGCCGGACGCCCGGTAGCGTCCTGATCTACCCGATCCACCGCTCGAACTCCTTCGAGACCGGTCCGGCTTGGTTCACGGTCATCAGCGTGACCAACACGAACCTGGTCCCGGTCACGCCCATCAACCAGTTGGGCGGGAGCACGAACGCGAAGTTCGAGTACGTGAACGTCATCCCCGGCCCGACGAACAACCTGCCCCTGGACTGCCAGGTGATCGACGTCGTCGAGTTCCTGACGCCGGCCGACACGTTCTCGGTCCTGACGAACTGCCACAACGCCGCCAATGCCCAAGAGGGTTACGTCGTCGTCACGGCGCAGGACCCCAATTCCTTCAGCACGGCGTGGTCGCACAACTTCCTCGTCGGCTCCGAGCTCGTCGTCAACAGCCAGGGCACCGTTTACGGCATCAACGCGATTCCGTTCGACGCGATCGCCGCGGCCAAGGCCCCGACGGACGCGGACGGTGACGGCCAACTGGACTTCGACAACATCGAGTACGAAGGCGTTCCGGACGAGTTGATCCTGGACGTGTTCTACGGCGTCGCTGGCTCGTCCCTGACGCTCATCAACCTGACCGGTGGATTCCAGCACACCGCGAACGTCCGCTTCGACGTCTGGAACGACAACGAGCAGGCCCTGTCGGCAACGCTCGCCTTCAAGTGCTGGATCGAAGAACCGCTGCGGGCCATCTCGCTCGTCTTCGACGGTCTCTTCCTGGCGAACAACACGGCCGACGACCCGACCGAGCTCGACACCAACTGCGACAACATCAACGACGTCGAAACCGGTTGGGCGCGCATCCGCGGCAGCAACGCGAGTTCCTCCACGGAGTCGATTCCGGATCCGGCGCTCCTCGGTGCTCTCACCGCGGGTCCCGGCCCGGGCCTCGACAGCGGTCGACTGCTCTGGGAGTCGAAGGCGAAGCAGTTCAACGGCGACTTCTTCAAGACCGGCACGGACGACCCCGAGTTCCCGTAACTTCGGACCCGAGCTTCTCGTCTTCAGCGGGGCGGCCTCTCAGGGGCCGCCCCGCTCCATTTTCCGGCCAACGAGTTCGCCCTCTCCCGCGCAGCTCGTCGCATTCACCGCTCGCGCTTTTTCGTTGGGTGGAGCCGGACCGAGCTCCCTATACTCCGGGGCGCCGTTCCGGCGACCCGCCACAGCTCGAGGGAAGGCTCCATGACACGGTCCGCGTTGCTCTTCACCGGTGTGCTCGTCGTTCTCCTGGCACCCAGTGCCCTGGCCGACGGGCGCAAGCCGGGGAGCGTGCTCGTCTATCCCGTGCACCGCTCCGGCTTCCTGTCGCCGAACCAACCCGGTGGCGGAGGTTTCGGAAAGCTCTTCTTCACGATCGTCAGCGTCACCAACACGAACCTCCTTCCGGCCACCCCCACGAACGGGCTGGGGGGAACCACCGGGGTTCACTTCGAGTACGTGAACACGACGCCCGATCCGGATCCCTCCAAGAAGCTCCTGCCCATCGGGTGCGACGTCGTGAACCAGCACGAGACGCTGACCCCGGCCGACACCTTGTCCGTCCTGACGAGCTGCCACAACGCAGCAGCGTTCCAAGAGGGCTACCTGGTCGTCAGTGCCGAGAATCCCAATCTCTTCGACCAGGCGTGGAAGTTCGACTCCCTCATCGGCTCGGAGATCGTCGTCACGAGCCTGGGCGGCATGTACGTGATCAACGCGATTTCGTTCAAGGCCGGAGCTGGTCTCACCAACGGGGTCCTCACCGACGTCGACCTGGATGGCGAGCTCGACTTCGACGACATCGAGTACGAGGCCATCGCCGACGACCTCTACATCGCGAGCTTCGTCGCCCTCGGGGGATCGTCGCTGGCCCTCGTCAACTTCACCGGGGGAACGGCCTTCACCGCCAACGTTCGCTTCGACATCTGGAACGACAACGAACAAGCGATGTCCCAGACGATCGCCTTCCGTTGCTGGTTCGAGAGCAAGCTCGAGAAGCTCTCGCTGTTCTTCGAGGAAGCGTTCCTCCTGGTGAACACTCCCAATGACGGGACGGAACTCGACCTCGATTGCGATGGGCTACAAGACCTCGAAACGGGCTGGGCACGCATCCGGGGCCTGAACGCTTCCTCGTCCGTCGAGTCGGTTCCCAACCCCGCCCTGCTCGGCGCCCTGACGGCGGGTCCGGGCGGCCCCCTCGTCGTCATCAACGGAGGGGATCTGTTGTGGGAGAGTGAAGCCACCCAACCGAATGGCGACTTCTTGAAGACCGGGACGGACGACCGCGAGTTTCCGTAGCCGAACACCGAGGCTCGAGGCGCACGGGAGCGGGCGGTACCGGTAGGTGCCGCCCGCTCGCATTTGAGCGCGGCTGGGGGCTCGATTCGCCCGGACCGTCACGCCTGGAAAGAATTTCTGCGCTGCGGAGACTTGACAAAAACAACGCCACCCGCCGCCGCCTCCTCCTGAATTGCGGGGGATATTTCCTCCGGAGGGTTCCGCCCTCCGTCCACGAAGTCCCCCGGGACGCGCTCCATCCGGAGACGTCCCACGTGCCGGACTACCGGCAAAGCATCTCAGGAGTGTGCTCATGAGTCCTTCCAACGACGTCCAAGGCGAACGGCGCGATCTCGGCCTCCGCCTGCGGTCTCGCGGTTCCGCGTGCCGTGCGGGCGCCGACCGACTCCTTGCCCTGGGTTTCCTGTTGATCGCGGGCGCCGTTCCGGCCCTGGCGGACGGCAGGAAGCCGGGCAGCTTGCTGGTGTTCCCGATCCACCGGTCCGGGTCGAACGTGTTCACCTCGATCAGCGTCACGAACACGAGCTTGCAACCCCCCATCGGAGTCACTCTCGGCGGTGCGACCAACGCTCACTTCAACTATGTGAACGTCCTGCCCACGCCGGGCGACGCTTTCAAGCCGCTCGATTGTTCGATCGCGAACCGCACCGAGTTCTTGACGCCCGGCGACACGCTGACCCGCCTCACGCAGTGCCACAACCCGGGCTTCTCCAACGAGGGCTACCTGGTCGTCGTCGCCGAGGATCCTCTCCTCCAGCCCAGCGCTTGGTCGCACAACTTCCTGGTGGGGTCGGAGATCGTCATCAACCCCTCGGGCGGCTCCTACGGATTGAATGCGATCCCCTTCAAGTCCCTGCAGCCGTCGCGAACGGCCACGGACCGCGACGGCGACGGCCAATACGACCTGGACGGAATCGAGTACGAAGGAACTCCCGAAGATCTGATCATCGACTCGTTCCTCGCTATCGACTCCACCTCGTTGGTACTCATCAACGCTACGGGTGGCTTCGACTTCAACGCATCCGTTCGGTTCGAGATCTGGAACGACAACGAATTCCCCTTGTCCAGCACGCTCACGTTCCGGTGCTGGTTCGAGCAGAAGCTGCGGAAGGTGAGTCTCGTGTTCGACGGCGTGTTCCTCGCCAAGAACACACCCAATGCCCTGGACGAGCTCGACGTCGACTGTGACGGGCTCGGAGACTTGGAGACGGGCTGGGCGCGCATACGCGGTTTGCAGGCCAGCTCCTTCGCCCAGTCCATCCCCAACCCCGCGATCCTCGGGGCGATCACTCCCGGCAACGAAAAGGTTCTCGACACGGCCAAGCTCCTCTGGGAATCGGCGGAGCGTCAGACCAACGGCGACTTCTTCAAGTTCGGTGGCTTCGACAGCGAGTTCCCAGAGTGAGGCCTAGCGAAACGAGAACTATCCCCATGAAGACGAACGCACTCATCGCTACCGCCCTGCTCGTCGGCCTGGCTTCCCCCGCCAGCGCAGACGGACGCAAGCCCGGCAGCGTCCTGATCTACCCCGTCCATCGCTCCGGCACGCTCTTCTGGAAGGCGCCGAACGGAGAGATCGACGGGCTTGGACCGGCCACCGTCTACTTCACGATCGTGAGCGTCACGAACACGAACCCGAGCCCGACGTCGGGATCGACGGACATCCATTTCGAGTACGTGAACGTGATCCCCCAACCGTCCCAACCCTTCAAGCCCCTCGACTGCACCGTCATCGACCGCATCGAAGCCCTGACCCCCGCGGACACTCGATCCGTCCTGACCCATTGCCAGAATCCGGGATTCTTCAACGAGGGTTATCTCGTGATCTCGGCACTCGATCCGTCGGCCTTCAAGACTCGTTGGTCGCACGACTACCTGGTGGGCTCTGAAATCATCGTGAACGGCGCCGGCTCCATCTATGCCCTCAACGCCATTCCCTTCGACTCTCCGCAACCGAAGGGAAGCGCCACCGACATCGACGGCGACGAGCAGCTCGACTTCGACGGCGTCGAGTACGAAGCCATCCCCGATGAGCTGTACATCGACGTCTTCAGCCCGGTCATGAAGCCTTCCCTGGCGCTCATCAATCTGACCGGCGGTGTGAACTTCGAGGCCGTCGTGGGCTTCTCGATCTGGAACGACAACGAGTTCGCGCTGTCGGCGACGCTCGCGTTCCGGTGCTGGTTCGACGAACCGCTGGAGAAGATCAGCTTGATCTTCACGGATCATTTCCTGCGCTTCAACACGCCTCAGGACCCGACCGAGACGGACTTCGATTGCGACTCCATCGGCGACGTTGAGTCCGGCTGGGCCCGCATCCGCGGGATCGTGGCCAACTCCCAGGCCGAGTCGATCCAGGACCCCGCCCTGCTCGGTGCCGCCACCGCCCCCGAGAAGCCGTCGCTCAGTTTGGGCGCCGGACGACTCCTCTGGGAGAGCTACACCGTTCAGACCAACGGAGACTTCCTGAAGTTCGGAGTGGATGATCCGGAGCACTAGACCCGATCCTGTCTCGTCTCCATGGACGAGAAGCAATCGCTTGGTCCCCCCGCGAGGCGCCTGCTCTCACGCAGGCGCCTCCTCGTTGGCGGCGCAATCGGAGCGGGGGCCCTGGCCGCGGGACGGGCGGCGCTGCCCGCTTACTGGCGATCCGGTCCGGTCCGCGTCTTGGAGGGTGCCGCAGCAGCCTTCGCCGAGAGCGCCCTCGCGGGGATCGATCGCGAGGCGCTCTGGGACGTTCACGTTCACCTCGTAGGCCTGGGAGCGACTGGCAACGGGTGTTGGGTCCATCCCGACATGCGGAGCCACTTCCATCCGATCCGTCGCCTTCAATTCGACGCCTACGTCGCCGCCTCCGGGATCGACCCGGATGCGCCGGGAGCCGACGAATCCTACGTCGAACGCCTGCTCGCCCTGCAGCACGCCGGGAATCCCTCGGGCAGGGTCGTCTTGCTGGCCTTCGACTGGAACCACGGCGACGACGGAGAGCCCGATCGGAACGCTTCGACCTTCCACGTTCCGAACGACTACGTGCTGCGCATCGCCGGAGAGCACGAAGAGTTCGCTGCATGCGCGTCCGTTCATCCCTATCGACGCGACGCCCTGGAGGAGCTCGAGCGGGTCGCATCCCGGGGCGCACTCGCCGTCAAGTGGTTACCCAATTCGATGGGGATGGATCCGGCCTCGCCGCGCTGCGATGCGTTCTACCAGCGTCTCGTCGAGCTCGACCTGCCGCTCCTCGTCCATACCGGACGTGAGCTCGCCGTGGCCTCCGGCGATGCCCAGGAACTCGGCAATCCGATGCGCCTGCGCCGCGCCCTCGAGGCCGGCGTGCGCGTGATCGCCGCGCACTGCGCAGGGACCGGGACGTACCGCGATCCCGATCGAGCCCTGGCCCCGCCGAGATCCTCGTTCGAGCTCTTCTTGGAGCTGTTCGAGGACCCGCGCTACGCGCGAACGTTCTTCGCCGATCTGTCCGCCATGACGCAGGTCAATCGCGCGGGCGCTCCGCTGCGCACCATGCTCGCGCGCCGCGACCTGCACGAACGGCTCCTGTTCGGCTCCGACTACCCGTTGCCCGCCATCCGCGGAGTCGTCAGCACACGTATCCTCCAAGCTCGCGGCTACCTCACCTCCGAGCAGCGCGAGCGCTGCGACGAGGTCTTCGAGGCGAATCCCCTCCTCTGCGACCTACTCGTCAAACGCTCGCTCGCCATCGAAGTCGACGGCGTGCGCCGCGGCTTCGAGCCCTGCGTGTTCGAGACGGCGCGCGCCTTCCCCCGGCAAGCTTGAAGGCGGCGGTCGGGTCGAACGCGTGGTGCGGAGACGAAGGAGCGGCCGGTTCGGGCGCGGCTAGTGTCCCGACAGCACCGCGAGAGCCGTTCGCACGTACAGCTCGACGGCGTCCAGGACGTTCTGGATCTCCACGTACTCGTCGGCACGGTGAGCGCAGGACGGATGGCCCGGACCGAGCTTGTTGAGGGTCGGGATCCCCGCATCGGCGAAGAAGACGGCGTCGTTGCCCGCCGGCGTGTAGTGGAACGCGGCGCTCGGCCGCTGCAGCGGACCGCGGAGCACTCCCAGCACCGCTCGAGCCAGCTCGTGGTCCGCGGGGAGCTCCTGCCCGCGGCGCTCGTTCGCGAGCTCGTAGCGCGTCGTGAACCCAGGTTCCAGACGGCCACCGAAGACCCCGTCGATCCGCGCGCGCAAGCGCGCGAAGCCGTTCTCGTAGAGCGGTCGAGTGACCCGACAGTCGTAGACGAGCTCCGCTCGCTCCGGAATCGCGTTCGCGCGTGCCGCGCCGCCGGCTTGCACGCACGTCGGCGTGAGGGTCGGAGCGCCCAGGTCCGGATCGCTGAACTCGGCGCGCAACTCGCCCTCCAGCTCGCTCAAGCGACGGGCCAGGAGCAGCGCCTCGACGATCGGGTTCCGGGACAGGTGCGGGCGACTGCCGTGTCCTCCCCGGCCCTGGACGGACACGCGCAGGAAGGCGGTGCCGCGGTTCCCGAGGCATGGCTCGAGATCCGTGGGCTCCATGACGATGCAGCTCGCCCGCGAGAAGTCGAAGAGCTCGACCTCTCGCGCCCAATCGAGGAAGGCGACCGTCCCCGCGCCCGTGGTCTCTTCCTCGACGGTGAAAGCGAGAACGATGCGTCCGGGAACCTCTCCGCTCGCTTCACTCGCGTAGCGCGCGGCGAAGGCCGCCGCCGCCAGCGAGGACTTCATGTCGGTCGCGCCGAGCCCGTGGATGCGGCCCGCCGAGCGTCTCGGCACCCAGGGATCGCCGGACCACGTCCCCTCCTCGGCCGGCACCGTGTCGAGGTGTCCGGAGAGGACGAGCGTCCGCTCTCCCGCGCCCACCACCCCCACCGCGTTCGCGCGACCGCGGCACGGAACGAGCTCTGCGCCGATCCCGTGCCGCTCGAACCAATCGGCGCAGAAGCGCGCGAGCTCCGACTCGCCACCCGTGACGCTCGGAATCGAAACCATGCTCTCGACCAGGCCTGCGATCTCCTCGGCGTGGGCGGCAATCCAAGCGCGCAGTTTGCTCACACGCCTCCTCCGGGAGCTCGGACCATCCCCTCGCAGCAGCAGCGGATCCCCGCCCGGCGAGTCGCCTCGTAGTTCCTGCACGTGCGACAGCCTGCCCAGAAGTCCGGGTCGTCCGTCATCTGCTCGAACGGCACGACGCGGAAGCCGAGCGAGAGGTTCATGGCGCGGACCGCTTCGGACGTCGTCAAACTCATCGTGACGGCGTTCGGGAACATGCTCTCCGACGCCTCGAACAAGCGCAACTTCAGCCCGCGCCCGAGCCCGCGGCCGCGCATGGACTCGTCGACGACCAGACCCGAGTGCGAGACGAACTTGCCGCCCTCCCACTCCGAGAAGAAGCCGAAGCCCACGAGTTCGTCGCCTCGCAGAGCCAGAACCGCGCGACCGGTCTCGAGCTTCTCGCGCAAGAGCTCGGGATCACGCTCGGCGATGTCGTGGTCGCGCGCGGCGGCGCGGATCAGCGCACTGGCGCGATCCGCGAAGCGCGCGTCCTCGGGTCGCGCCACGCGCACGGCGACGTCCTCGTTCCGCTCATCCCCGTTCAACGCCCTCCCCCGAGCGCGTGGAGCAGGGCCGCAACCGTCCACAAGCGGTTGCCGGCCTCCTGCACCACCACCGAGCGCTCGGAGTCGAGCACGCCGTCCGTCACGACGACGTTGCGCCGCACCGGGAGGCAGTGCATGAAGAACGCGTCGTCGGTCAGGTCGAGCTTGGCTTCGTCCACGACCCAGGCCTTGCGCAAGCTCGCCTTGTCGCGCGCCTCCTGGTCGAAGCGACCGTAGTACTCGAGGCCGGCCCAGGCCTTCGCACACACGACGCGCGCTCCCCGATACGCTTCGGCGACGTCGTCCGTCTCCTCGAGCGTCCCGCCCAAGCCCTCGGCACGCTCCTTCGCCGCCGCGACGATCTCGGGGTCGAGCCCCCATCCCTGCGGGCGGAGCAGAGTGACCTGCATGCCGAGGTTGGCGGCCGACAGGAGCTGCGAGTGCGGCGTCGCCGCCGGCAGCGACTTCGGGTGCCAGGCCCAGGTCAGGACGTATTTCAGGCCGCGCGGCTCGCCGAGGCGTTCGACCATCGTGGCCGAGTCGGCGAGCCCCTGCAGCGGGTGGTACACGTTCGATTCGAGGTTCACGACGGGCACCCTCGAGAACTGCGCGAAGCGCCGCATGAACTCGTCCTGCTTGACGTCCTCGTAGGTGCCCGTCACATCGGCCGTCGTCGAGCTGGTCGTCACGAGCTCGGACTTGCGGATGCCCACGAAGTCGCAGAACTCGCTCATCACCGGGGCGAGCTCGCGCACGTGCTCCTGCGTGTTGCCGTCCATGACGACGCCTTCCCGGCACTCGAACTGCCACGTGTCCCTGCCGGGCGTCACCGCGATGGCGCTTCCCCCGAATCGGCTGATCGCCGACTCGCACGACATGCGCGTGCGCACCGAGGGATTGAAGAACAGGAGCCCGAGCACCTTGCCCGCGAGGTCCGGTCGCACGCGTCCGGACTTGATCTCGAGGGCCAGGTCGACGAGCTGCCGGATCTCGCGTGTCGTGAAGTCGAGGGTGGAGAGGAAGTGTCGGCCGCGGATGTCGATCATGGCCTCACGCTGCTCCGCTGGCCTTTTCCGCGAGCGAGCGTTCGAGCGCGTTCAGCAGCTCGTCGCCCTGCGTCTCGAGGTCGTAGGTGACACGCACCGTGGGCTTCTCGATCCGAATCACGCGCGCCAGGTCGATGGGCGTCCCGACCACGACCACGTCGCAATCGCAGGCGTTGATGGTCGCCTCCAGATCCGCCATCTGCGTCTCTCCGTACCCCATCGCCGGCAGCAATCGGCCGATTCCGGCGTATTTCGCGAACGTCTCGGCGATCTCCCCACGCGCCCACTTCCGCGGGTCGACGGTGCTGGCGCCTCCACACTGCTCCACCGCCACCGTTCCCGCACCGTACTTCATCTCGCCGTGCGTGAGCGTGGGGCCGTCCTCGACGACGAGCACGCGCTTGCCGCGAATGGCCTCGGGATTCGAGACGCGCACCGGGGAGTTCGCGCGCAGCACGAGAGCTCCCGGATTCTTCTTGCGGGCATTCCGTTCGACCGTCTCGATGTCGGCCTCGTTGGCCGTGTTGCACTTGTTGATCAGGATGACGTCGGCCCGTGCGAAGTTCACCTGTCCGGGAAAGTAGACGAGCTCGTGCCCGGGCCGGTGCGGATCCGCAACGGTGATCCACAGGTCCGGTTGGTAGAAGGGCGTGTCGTTGTTGCCTCCATCCCACAGGATGACGTCGGCCTCCTGCTCGGCTTCGCGCAGGATCGCGGCGTAGTCGACACCGGCATAGACGACGGCTCCGTTCTGGATGTGGGGCTCGTACTCTTCCATCTCCTCGATCGTGCAGCGGTGTTTCACCAGGTCGTCGAGCTCCGCGAAGCGCTGTACGCGCTGCGCGACGAGGTCGCCGTAGGGCATGGGGTGGCGCACGACGATCGTCTTCAGATTCCTCTCCCGCAGCCGACTGACCACCCAGCGCGAAGTCTGGCTCTTCCCACAACCGGTGCGCACGGCGCAGACCGCGATGACCGGCTTGGTCGAGGCGAGCATGGTCCGGTCGACGTCGAACGTGGAGAAGCGCGCTCCGGCCCCGCGCACGAGCGATGCGCGCTCCGCGACGTATTCGTCGCGCACGTCCGAGTACGCGAACACGACCTCGTCGACGGAGTGCGCACGGATCAGATCGACGAGCTCCTCCTCGGGGTGGATGGGGATGCCGTCCGGGTAGAAGGGTCCGGCCAGCTCGGGCGGGTAGCGTCGGCCGTCGATGTGCGGGATCTGCGTGGCGGTGAAGGCAACGACGCGCTTCGACTGCTGATCGCGGTAGCAGGTGTTGAAGACGTGGAAGTCCTTCCCCGCCGCCCCCATGATCAGGACGTTGCCTTGGTGCATGTGCTAACTACCTTCGCGGCAAAGAGTTCCAGCTCTACTTGGGGCCGGCCCCGGATCTCGCTGGGGCGGACATCCTAGCATCGCGGAGCACCCCCCGGTGGCTCGGGCCGGAGCTTCCCCGCAGCCCGGGAACCCGTCCGGACGAGCGCTTCCAGCCCTCCGGACCCCCACCATCCATGTTCGCGCCGGTCCGACTGCTCTCCAGACTCGCGCTCGACCTCTTCTACCGGCGGCGCGTCC
Source organism: uncultured Planctomycetaceae bacterium (assembly GCA_964413535.1). GTDB lineage: Bacteria > Planctomycetota > UBA1135 > UBA1135 > CAYPTB01. The sequence goes on from CAYPTB010000036.1 coordinate 10,995, forward strand.
TCGGCCGATCGGTGCCGGGGAGCGGGCCCGTGGTGCTCGTGGCGAACCACCCCAACGGACTGCTCGACGCCGCGGCGGTGATGCTGCTCACCGAACGGCGCGTCCGTTTTCTCGGCAAGGAGCCGCTGTTCGCGATCCCGGGCTTCGGGGCACTCTTGCGCGCCATGGGGACACTGCCCGTCCATCGCGCCATCGACGGGGCCGACACGGCGGACAACCAGCACACGTTCCAAGCCGTCTTCGAAGCGCTCCAGCAGGGCGAGGTCGTGTGCCTGTTCCCGGAAGGCATCAGCCACTCGGAGCCCGCGCTCCAGAAGCTCAAGACCGGCGCTGCGCGCATGGCGCTCGGCGCGGAAGCGCTGGCGCGCGGAACGCTCTCCGTCGTGGTCGTTCCGGTCGGGCTCGTGTACGGCAGGAAGGATCGCTTCCGCAGCACGCTGGCCGCGTCGGTCGGAGAGCCCATCGAGGTTCGCACCGGGCTCGAGCTCTTCCGCGCCGACGAGCGCTCCGCCGTGGGCGAGCTCACCGCTCGCATCGCGCAAGGTCTGCGGCGAGTGATGCTCGAGCTCGACGGCTGGGAGGACCTTCCGCTGCTCGAGCTCGCCGAACGCATCTGGCCCCGCGACGGCTCGGATCCCGTGGAGCGCATGCGCCTCTTCGCGGACGGGTTGCGGCGCCTGCGCGCGGGCGACCCCGATCGAGCGGCCGAGCTGGCGCACCGCGTCGCCCTGTTCCGCGACCGACTGGAGCTCCTCGGGCTATCCGTGGGCGACCTCGACGTGCGCTACTCTCCGATGGGCGTCGTGCGCTTCACGCTGCGCAACGGTTTCCTGCTCGGGATCGCGCTGCCCCTGGCCGTCCTCGGCGCCGCGTTCTGGTGGCTCCCCTACCGCGCGGTTGGCTGGATCTCGGGTTGGAAGAGCGTCCAGATCGACATCGTCGCCACGCAACGCGTGGCCGTGGGCATCGTCGTCTTCGCGGTCTGGCTCCTCCTGGCCGGAGTCGCCGCCCTGATGCTCGGAGGCCCCTGGTGGGCGTGCGGGACCCTCGCGCTCGCACCCGGCGCGGGCGTCGTGACCCTGCGCTTCGGCGACCGGTTCCGCGCCGTGGCGGGCGACGCGTTGCGCTTCTTCCGGTTCGCGCGGAAGGGCTCGCTCAAGGCGCGCCTCGCCGAACGCCGCGACGAGCTCGCCAGCGACTTCGCCGCCGTTCAAGAGCACCTGTTGCGGGCTACGGGTTCACCCTGAAGGGGATCGAGCAGGACCCGCTGCGGGAAGCAGCGCGAACGAGGTACTCGGCCAATAGGCTTGTAGCGAGGCGCCCGGACCGTCCGATACAGCCTCCGTTCCGCGCCCGCGCGCACGGAACCTTGTCGTAGACTCTGGAACGGACGAGGCGGGAAGACAGCGACCATGACCAGGGGACGAGTCTTGCAGGAAGGCGTGGAGGTGCGAGGTCCGCTCACGCCCGACGACGAGTCCCTGCTCTCGCCCGCCGCCTTGGCCTTCGTCACCCGTCTCGAGCGCAAGTTCGGCGGGCGGCGACGCGCCCTCTTGGAACGGCGCCGGGAGCGCCAGGCCGAGCTCGATCGAGGCTCCTTCCCCGATTTCCTCCCGGAGACGCGCAAGATCCGCGAGAGCGAATGGACGGTCGCGCCGGCGCCGCGCGACCTCGAGAAGCGCGTGGTCGAGATCACGGGCCCCGTCGATCGCAAGATGGTGATCAACGCGCTGAACTCCAAAGCCGACGTCTACATGGCGGATTTCGAGGACGCCAATTCACCGACCTGGCGCAACAACCTCGAGGGCCAGAGGAACCTCTACGACGCGGTCCGTCGCCGCATCGACTTCGTCCATCCGGAGACGGGCAAGGCCTACCACCTGAACGAACGCACGGCGACGCTCGTCGTGCGGCCGCGGGGTTGGCACCTCGAGGAGGCCCATCTGTGGGTCGACGGCGCGCCCGTGTCGGCCGCGTTGTTCGACTTCGGTCTCTTCTTCTTCCACAACGCGAAGGAGCTCATCGCGCGCGGAACGGGGCCCTACTTCTACCTCCCGAAGCTCGAGGGGCATCTCGAGGCCCGCCTGTGGAACGACGTGTTCGTCCTCGCCCAGGAAGCGCTCGCCATCCGCCGCGGCACGATCAAGGCGACGGTGCTGATCGAGACGATCCTCGCCGCCTTCGAGATGCACGAGATCCTGCACGAGCTCCGCGAGCATTCCTCGGGGCTCAACTGCGGGCGTTGGGACTACATCTTCAGCTTCATCAAGCGCTTTCGGGCGCACGAGCGCTTCCTCTTGCCCGACCGCGCGAGCGTCGGCATGGACCGCCCGTTCCTGGCCGCCTACAGCCAACTGCTGGTCCAGACTTGCCATCGCCGCGGAGCGCACGCGATGGGCGGCATGGCAGCGCAGATCCCGATCAAGGACGACGAGCGGCGCAATGCGGCAGCGCTCGAGCGGGTGCGTTCCGACAAGCGCCGCGAGGCCCGCAACGGACACGACGGGACGTGGGTCGCGCATCCCGGTCTGGTCGCCGCCGCCCGCGAGGAGTTCGAAGCGGTTCTCGGTGGCGATCCGAACCAGCTCGCCGTCCTGCGCGAGGACGTCCGGGTCGGCGCCGGCGACCTGCTCGCGGTCCCCACGGGAGCGATCACGGAGGCGGGTTTGCGCCAGAACCTGAGCGTGGGCGTGGCCTACCTCGCCGCCTGGCTCTCGGGACAGGGTTGCGTGCCCTTGCACGATCTCATGGAGGACGCAGCGACGGCGGAGATCTCGCGAACGCAGGTCTGGCAATGGATACGCCACGGCGCCTCGCTCGACGACGGACGCAAGATCGATCTCGAGCTCGTCCGCCGCACGCTCGCGGAAGAGCTCGCGAAGTTGCGCGAAGGCGTCGACCCCGCACACCACGCGCACGCTCGACACGAGCTGGCTGCGCGTCTCTTCGAGGACCTCGTCACCTCGCCGGAGCTCGAGGAATTCCTAACGCTGCCCGCCTACGAGCACATCACGACCGTCGATCCGTGAAGGCCCGCTCCCATCGCACCACGAGGACCAAGCTCCACCAGGAGAAGCCCAGATGACCGACCCCTATCTCGGTGTGCCCATGAACGGCGCGTACGCCGACCGCTGGAACGGGATCTCACGCGACTACGCTCCCGCCGACGTCGAGCGCCTGCGCGGCAGCGTGCGCGTGAGCCACACCCTGGCCGAGCTCGGTGCCGCCCGGCTGTGGAAGCTCCTGCGCGAGCGCGATTACGTGCCTGCACTGGGCGCGCTCTCGGGCAACCAGGCGATGCAGATGGTGAAGGCCGGGCTCGAGGCCATCTACCTCTCCGGCTGGCAGGTCGCCGCCGACGCGAACCTCGCGGGCCACATGTACCCCGACCAGAGCCTGTACCCGGCGAACAGCGTCCCCCACGTCGTGCGGCGCATCAACCAGACGCTCGAGCGGGCCGACCAGATCGCGCACATGGAGGGCGATTCCTCCACTCACTGGTTCGCCCCCATCGTGGCCGACGCGGAGGCGGGGTTCGGCGGTCCGCTCAACGCCTTCGAGCTCATGAAGGCCATGATCGAAGCCGGCGCCGCCGGCGTGCACTTCGAGGACCAGCTCGCGTCGGAGAAGAAGTGCGGCCATCTGGGCGGCAAGGTGCTCGTCCCGACGCAGGCGTTCGTGTCCACCCTCAACGCCGCGCGCCTCGCCGCCGACGTGATGGGCGTGCCAACCCTGCTCGTCGCCCGCACGGACGCCCATGCCGCGCGCTTGCTGACGAGCGACGTCGACGAGCGCGACCGCGAGTTCCTCACGGGCGAGCGCACTCCGGAGGGTTTCTATTGCATCCGCCCCGGCCTCGACACCGCGATCGCGCGCGCCAAGGCCTACGCTCCCTACGCCGACCTGGTGTGGTGCGAGACGTCGACTCCCGACCTCGCCGAGGCCCGGCGCTTCGCCGAGGAATTGCGCGCGGAGCACCCGAACAAGCTGCTCGCCTACAACTGCTCGCCCTCGTTCAACTGGCGCAAGCATCTCGACGGGACGACCATCGCGAAGTTCCAGCGCGAGCTGGGCGCGATGGGCTACAAGTTCCAATTCGTCACGTTGGCGGGCTTCCACAGCCTCAATCACGGGATGTTCGAGCTCGCGCGCGCCTATCGCGCCGCAGGCATGGCCGCCTACGCGGAGCTCCAGGACGCCGAGTTCGCGAGCGAGCCGCACGGCTACACCGCGACGCGCCACCAGCGTGAAGTCGGCACCGGCTACTTCGACCTCGTCTCCCAGGTCGTCAAGGCGGGCAAGTCCTCGACGGTCGCGCTGGCCGGCTCCACCGAGGAGGCGCAGTTCTGATCTCCGCGCGCGCCCCCTCGCGCGCCCCCTCGCGCGCGCGCGCCCTCGGTACGATGCCTCTCGAGCGTTACCCCCAGCCGAGCGAGACGTCGACTCGGAGCCCATGTCGGACGTTCCCCCGCCCTTCGAGCCTCCCTCGCGCGTGCTGCTCGGTCCGGGTCCCTCGGATCCCGCACCTTCGGTCCTAGCAGCGCTCGCGAAACCGACCCTCGGTCATCTCGATCCCCGCTTCCTCGCGGCGATGGACGAGATCCGGGCCATGCTGCGCTCGGTCTTCCGGACCCGGAACGAGCTCTCGTTGCCGATGTCGGGCACGGGTTCGGCGGGCATGGAGACGTGCCTCGCCAACCTGCTCGAACCCGGCGACCGCGCGCTCGTCGGAGTGAACGGCGTCTTCGGCTCGCGCATGGTCGACGTGGCCCTGCGCTGCGGCGCACGGGTCACGCGCGTCGACGGCGAGTGGGGTCGGGCGATCCCGCCGGATGCGTTCCGCGCGGCGGCCGGCCGCGAGCGCTACCGCGTCGTGTGCGTCGTGCACGCGGAAACCTCGACCGGCGTCGCGCAGGAGATCGCTCCGCTGCGCTCCGTCGCCGACGAGCTGGGAGCGCTGCTGCTCGTCGACTGCGTGACGTCGCTCTGCGGCACGCCGGTGGAGCTCGACGCGTGGGGCGTCGACGCCGCGTACTCCGGCACCCAGAAATGCCTGTCCTGTCCGCCGGGGCTGTCGCCGATCAGCTTCTCCCCGCGCGCGAAGGAGCGCCTCGACGCCCGGCGCGTCGCGGTGCAGAGCTGGTACCTCGACCTCTCGCTGATCGCGAGCTACTGGGGCAGCGAACGCGTCTATCACCACACGGCTCCGATCAACATGCTCTACGGTCTGCACGAGGCCCTGCGGCTCGCGCTGGCGGAGGGACTCGACGTCCGCTTCGCACGCCATCGGCGGAACGGACGCGCCCTGTGGAGCGGACTCGAGGCCCTGGGACTCGAACTCGTCGTACCGGAGAGCGAGCGCCTGCCCCAGCTCACGGCCGTGCGCGTACCGGAGAGCGTCGACGAGGCGCGCGTGCGTCGCGACCTGCTCACGGACTTCGGCATCGAGATCGGGGGCGGTCTCGGTCCGATGAAGGGCAAGGTGTGGCGCATCGGCCTGATGGGCTCTGGCTCGACGCGCAAGAACGTGACGCTGTGCCTCGCTGCGCTCGCTTCCGCGCTGGAGCGACAGGGTTTCCGTGCGAGCGGCGATCCCCTCGGCGCCGCCGCAGAGGTCTACCTGGACGCCGATTGAGCTTGGGACGGGAGCCGTGCGCGAGGCGGCTCGGAGCTCGCACGGGCTCAGCGACGCTGCTCGAAGCGCGCTCCTCGAGCAGTCCCAGCCGCGCGCTTCCCGAGGTAGCGGTGGCCGATCGACGCGCCTGCGCCGACGAGCCCACCCACCGGGAGCGGGATGGCGATCAAGACGGCGGCGATCACGGCCTTGCACGATGAGTAGACGGGACGCCGGCTCTCGCGCAGTTCCGCGAAGAAGACCAAGCAGGCGCCGAGGAACGCGCAGGGCAGCGCGAGCAGGAGGTAGGTGCCGGGTCCGAACAGGTCGCCGCCGAAGGCGAACACGTCGCACGCGGCGATGACCGCGGCCGAGAGCGGTGCGAAGGACCACGTCGGCGGTCCCGCGTCGGACGCACCGCTCCGCGCGAACTCGACGGCCGACCAGGCCAGCGAGATCGCGAAGGTCAGCGCGGCGCCGGCCACGGCCCACCGGACGTCCACCGCCCCTGCGAGGGCGAGGCCCACCAAGGGGGGGAGGACGACCGCCGTGAAGCACCCGAGGACTCCCCGCTTGCGTGCCCGAAGCTCTGCCGGACCCGCGGGGCTCGCCCCGTACCGCCCACCTTCCCTCCCGAGCATGAGGCCTGCAGACTAGCGGACATGCACAGGGTCGTCGCTCCGTTCGTCCTGCTGCTCGCGCTCGCCCCGGCGGAGCGCGCACAGGGAGCGATCTCCACGGATACCCCGGCCGTCGTTCCCCACGAGGAATTCGCCCTCTCGTTCCTCGCGGAGCGCGGTCTCGGGGACCTGACGCGCGAGGAGATCGACTTCGAGGAAGTCCTGCGCGCCGAGTACGCGCGTCTCGATCTCGGACTGTACGACCTGCGCTTTCCCATCGAGGACCTGGCCGAGGCCGAGAGCGCGGCGGACCTGCAGGCCATCGCGCTCGCCCTGCTGCGCTCTCAGGTCCTGTTCCACGGCTGGGTGGAGGAGGTGCTCGGTCCCGCGAAGGACGCGTTGTCGGACGTGAAGATCCTCGCGAAGTGGATCGAGGACTGGAACCCCGGCCGGATGTCCAAGGGCGGTGAACGCGACGACCGAGACCTCGTGCTCGGGCTCGGCGCGAAGGACAACGTGGTCCAAGCTGCGCGGCGTTTCGCAGCGTGGATGCGCGGCGGCGGACCCGTGGGGCTCGTGCGCGAGGAGCACGCGGCCGCTCGCATGCTGCTCATGCCCACGCGACCGCGCTTCCTCGAGCTCGTGTGCTTCGCCGGGTGGTACTACCCGCACCTCCAGCACGTCTTCTGGACCGAGGGCCTCGCCACGTGGCTGGGCTGCCGCGTCCAAGGGACGCAGGTGATCGCGTTGCAGTTCGCATCTCCCGACATCTCGAAGGCCGACTTCGAGCTCGGACTTCCGCTCAACTACAAGCACCCCACCGTCCTGCAACAGCACGCCGTGCACTTCGGCACGCAGGCTCTGTTCGACAACTACTACGGCGACTCGATTCCGTCCTACCTCAGCACGGGGCTGGCCATGAACATGGTCATCGAGCAGTTCGGCGAGGTCGACACCCGTATCGAGGGCGACTTGCGCGCGCGCTTCACCGAAGCCTTTTCCGCCTTCGTCCCCGGCGGGAACTCGGGCGGGGGCGTCCTGCCCCCCGAGAACCCCGACGGACGCTTTCGTCAGAACAAGGGTCGTGATCACTTCCTGGGGCTCTTGCGCCTCTCCCAGCGCAACGGTGCGGAGCGGATCATGAAGGCCTCGGAGAAGCTCCTCCACTTCGAGATCGAGGACGATTCGAGGCGCGAGTTCATCACCGTTCCCGCGCCGTTCCTCGGCTCACCCGCGGCGAACAAGGAGCTGCCGCCCAAGGATTTCCAGGGCGACTACCAAGAGTTCTTCCGCGCGTACAAGAGCGCCTTCTGCTTCTGGCTGCGGATCGATGCAGGCGGATCGAAAGCCGCCTGCGAACGAGCCTTCGCACGGCTGCTCACCAGCTTGGCTCGGGCGCCCGAGAACGGCTTCGAGGACCTGGTCCACGAGATCTACGCGCTCCCCCTCTCCGGATCGGAGCCCGACCGGAAAGTGTTGGAGGGCCGCTTCCTGACCTGGCTCTCCAAGCAGAAGTGAATCTCGAGTGAACGGCGGCGCCCGCGTCCCGCCGAGCGCGGACGCGGGCGCCGATCGCTGCGCCGGTCCTCAGAGCGTCGAGGTCACCGGAACTGCGTTGCTCACGAAGTTCACGCTCATGCTGTCGGCCGACAGGGCATAGGCGTGGAAGAGCGTGATGCCCGCCAGGTCGGGGTCGAGCCCCGCAGGAACGTTGAAGGCCGCGGTCCCACGTCCTTCCCCGTCGAGGAACCCGATGATCGTCGTGAAGACGGGATCTAGGGGATGTTTAAGGGTGAACACGGTGTAGGGATCGAAGTTCAGGGGCATCGTGAATGTGCCCACCGCCCAGCCGGGCGAGGTTCCCGTCGCCGAGCCGAGGAGCCAGTAGAAGTCTCCGGCATGGCTCGCTCCGGCGTTCAACTGGAAGTTCACCGACGTGCCGAACGCGACGAAGTTGCTGTCCTCGGACAACGGATCGCACGGGTCCACCACCATGTTCGAGTCGAAGTCCGTCGCGTATCCGCTCGCGAGCTCGCACGAGTCGACCTGCCCGTTGAGGTCGCAGTCGCGTCCCGCCACGACGCCATCGGCAACGACCTTCCATATCTGACCGGTGAGCTCGACGAGGTAGAGCTCGCCGAAGCGGTCCTCTCCGAACGAGACGACGAAGTCGATGCTTCCGCCCACGGACGGAGCGAGCTCCGTCGTCCGATTCATGAAGTCCGTCTTGCTGGCACCATCCCAGCGGAAGGACCAGATCTGGTTCGAGCAAACGTCCGCGAAGAAGTACGTCCCCTGGAGATCGGGGATGGCGCAACCGCGATAGACGTAACCGCCCGTGACGGCGCAGACCCCGGCGCCGGGGTGAGGGTAGGTGTGGATCGGCGCGGTGTACGCAGGGTCGTTGCACGGCGGCGTGCCGCCGGGGCACGCACCCAGGCCGTTGCAGTCGTTCCCTTCCATCACGCGCCAGCCGAAGTTCACGCCGGCCACGCCGGCGGGAGCGAAGCTGACCTCTTCCTCCACGTCTTGACCGACGTCGCCGATGTACATGTCACCGGTCAGGCGATCGAAGCTGAAGCGGAACGGGTTGCGGAGTCCCACGTGGAAGACCCGGTTCGATTGACCGCCCATGCCGATGAACGGGTTGTCCGGCGGGATCGAGAAGCCGCAGGTTGCCGGGTCCACCGCGATGCGCACCATCTTGCCGAGCTGGATGGTCGGGTTCTGCGCGCGGCAAGAGGGATCGTTCCCCGAGCCCCCGTCACCGAGCGAGAGGTACAGCATTCCGTCCGGACCGAACGCGAGGTGACCCCCGTTGTGGTTGGTGAAGGGCTGGGTGACGCTGAAGAGGGTGCAGGCGCTACCCGCGTCGGCGACGTTGGGGTTGCCCGCCGAAACCGTGTAGCGCTCGAGGATCGTGTTGCCTCCGATCGGCCCGGCGAAGCCCGTGTAGTAGACGTAGAACTGCCCGTTGTCGGCGTAGTCGGGGTGGAAGGCCATCGTCAAGAGACCCTGCTCCGACCCGAAGGAGGGGTGGTTGACGCTCGACGAGATGTCGAGGAAAGGGGTCGGCAGGAGCGTGCCGTCCTCGATGATCCGAATCGTCCCGCTCTGCACGACGACGAACAACCGATCGTCGTCGGGGGGCGAAAGGAGGAGGATCGCATTCGGGAGCCCGCTCGCGACGAGCTCGGTGGTCAGGGGCGTCTGAGCCTCGGACGGACCAGCGAGGGGAAGAGCCACTAGGAGGGGGAGGAGTCGTTGCATGTCGCTTCCTGATGCGGAGCCGCTGTCTCGGCGCCGAGGGGTCCGCCGGACTCGTGGCCAGTGATGGCCGAGATCACGGTCCTGAGTTGAGGGAGGTGCTCGTGGAAGGCGCTTCGAGGATACCCGAAGTCCCCATTCCGGCTGGGGCGGATCGAGAGCCCGGGTCGTCCACGTGCGCCGCACGCAAGAGACCCTCACGATTCCACGCAAAACGCGCTCCCCGCAGACAGTGTTCGTCGCGCTCACAGTGCGATGTCGCTCGCGGCCGGCTCGTTCGGCTCGCCACCCGAGCTCGCACTCCCGGCCGGACCTCTAGGAACCGCGACCCGTCCCCGGGGAAGCGCTCGTCGCGGCGCCGCATGCAGCGGATGCGGCAGACCGGCGTGTCGCCGGGAGCCACGCTGCGCGTCGGGGCAAGCCGGAGCCGGCCGCTCCCGGCTCGAGCCCGACGAAGCTTCAGGCTCGCGTGGCTAACTCCGTGCGGCGAAGTTGTAGATTCCGCACACGACGCGCGCCGACACGTAGCCGAAGAGGAAGGCCCAGAAGGCTCCGACGAGACTCCCGACGAACGTCACGTCGTATCCCCAGAAGTACTGGGACAGGATGCCGAGGTGCTGGCCGACGTTCTCCCCGCCCTTGAGCACGAGGATGTTCGTCGCCCCGAACAGCCCTGCTGCCAGGATCAAGCCGAGCGAAAGACCCCAGGCGTGCCCGCTGAGCTTGGAGAGATAGACGTCGACGACCTCTTCTTCGCCCGTGGTCTCTTTGCTCATCATATCTGGTCCAGGAAGCTCCGGTTGGCGGCGAGATTGCTCCGTGCCCGGACGAGCAGGAGCCAACTAGCGAGGACGGTGTTGCGCACGGCGGCGATGGCGAACCCCACGGCGAATCCGATGCCTAAACCCCATCCGAGACCCGCGAGCGCACCGGTCCACGTCACGGGGTCGTAGCCCGGGAAGAACTGGCGCAGGAGCCACAGGTGTCCGACGGGATCGCCCTCGAACGGATGATTCGCGAAGTGCTCGGGAACGCCCGGCCGAAGGCACAGGTGGTACGCGGTCACGAGGAACAGCAGTCCGCCGCTCCCGATTCCGATGGCGAGGGCGAGCGCCCCTTTGCGCAGCGGCAAGAAGCGGCTGCGCACGCGGGGAGGGAGCTCGTCCAACTCGTGCTTGGTCTTCGTTTCCATCCTCGACGCACAGACCTTAGACGTTACTCGGCTGATGCGGAAAGGTCACCGTTTCCGCGGCCGTAGGGATTCTCGAATTCGGCGCGCGCCCGCACGTGCGGCGAGGTGGACCCGGAACCGGGCGCTGCCCCAGGCCTCGAGCCCTCCCTCCGAGCGGAAGTAGTGTGCATCGAGGCGCGGGAGCAGGTGCTCGTCGGGCTCGGACCCGAGCACGGCGAGCTCGGTCGTGCAGGCCCGCTCGAAGTGTCTGCGCGCCGCCGCCTGCGCCCAGGGCCCATGGCGCCCGAAGGGATAGGCGAAGCTCGAGGCCCGCACGCCGGTCGCGCGCTCGATCGACTCCCGCGACCCCACGAGCTCCTCCTCGATGCTCTTGCGGTCGGCGACCGCGAGGTCCCGGTGCGTGCAGCCGTGAGCTCCGAGCTCGACGCCCGCTTCGGCGAGTCGACCCAGCTCGTCCCATCCGAGAAGGGGCAGCACGGGAATGCCCGGCGAAGGTTTCCCTCCCCAGAGGTTCGTCCCACCGACGTGCTCGCTGACCACGAAGACGGTCGCGTGCAGTCCGTGCTCCGCCAGGCGCGGCCAGGCCTGCTCGGCGAAGCTCTCGAACGCGTCGTCGAACGTGACGGCGACGGCGTCCTCGTCACGGGGAATGGCCGCGATCTCGCAGAGCGGCACGACCTTCGCCCTGCCCGAAGCGAGCCACGCGACGTGGCGCTCGAACGTCGCGGCGTCCAGCGATACGGGAGATCCCGACGCATCGATCGAGTGGTACATCAGGATCGCGCGCACGCTCGCTCACTCCTCTCCGGCTTCGAGCTTCGCGCGTTGATCGCCCACGACGTCCTCGATGATCCGCGCCAGGGTGGTTCGCGGCCGAAAGCCCGTCACGCGCTCGAGCTTCGCGACGTCCGGGACGCGCCGCGGCATGTCCTCGAAACCCTCGGCATAGGCCTCGTCGTACGGAACGCGCACGATCTCGGAGTTCGATTCGGCCGCGTCCCTGACGCGCCGCGCGAGCTCGAAGATCGTGGTCTCCTCGCTAGAGCCGACGTTGAACACGCCCCCCACCGCCGCGGGGGATTCGATCAGCCGCTCCACCGCCTCCACGGCGTCGCGCACGTGTCCGAAGCAACGCGACTGCTCCCCGGTGCCGTACACGGTGATGGGCTCGCCGCGCAGCGCCTGCCGGGCGAAGCTCGGCAATACCATCCCGTAGCGTCCTGTTTGACGCGGCCCCACGGTGTTGAAGAAGCGCGTCACGATCACGGGCACGCCGCGCTCGCGTTGGAACGCCAGCGCGAGCCACTCGTCCATGGCCTTCGAGCAGGCGTAGGCCCAGCGCGAGCGCGTCGTCGCGCCGAGCGAGATGTCGTCGTCCTCGTGGAACGGGACCTTCGTGCTCTTGCCGTAGACCTCCGAGGTCGACGCGAGGACGACCATGCGCTGCTTGCGCGCGGCGGCTTCGAGCACGGCCGTCGTCGCTCCCAGGTTGGTCTCGATCGTGTGCACCGGCCGCTCCACGATGAGGCGCACGCCCACCGCTGCCGCCAGGTGCACGACGACCTCCGCGCGGTCCACGTACTCGGCAACGAGCGCTTGGTCGAGCGCCGAGCCGATCCTGTACTCGAATCCCGGACGGCCGACGAGGTGCTCGATGTTGGCCATGCTGCCGGTCGAGAGGTCGTCGAGGGCGAAGACGCGCCAACCGCTCGCGAGCAGCCGCTCGGCCAGATGCGACCCGATGAATCCGGCTCCGCCGGTGATGAAGACTCTGCGCATTCGTTTGCCGTACTGCGGTTCGGAGGGGGCGGGGGGAACGACAACCTACGCGGAACGAATCGAAACAGCGGCTTCTGCCCGCTCGGCGAGCTCGGAATCGCCTCGGGCCCGGGCCGCGCGGCGGACGACGTCGAGGTAACGCGGCAGGACGGCGCTCTCGGTCCAGGTCGAACGGAAGGCGGCGTTGCCGGCGCGCGCGAGACGGTCCCGATGACCGGGGTCGGCGAGCATCCGCCGCAGGGCGCCGACGAGCTCGTCGGTGCTCGAGAAGAGCTCCCCCCCGCCTGCGTGCTCCACGATCTCGGGGAACGGCCCGAGGCGCCGCGCCACGACCGGAGTGCTCGCTCGAAAGGCCTCGATCAGGATGATGCCGAAGGTCTCGAAACAGATCGAGGGCACGATCAGGGCGACCGCGTGCTCGTAGTAGCGCGCGAGGTCCTCGGGTGCGACGCGTCCGAGGAAGCGTACGCCTTCGATCCCGCTGGCCTGGCCGCGCAAGGTCGCGGCGTGCTCGCCGTCGCCCGCGATCAAGAGGTCCGCGTCGGCGAAGTCGCGGAAGACGGGGATCACGTCGTCGAGCCCCTTGATGCGCTCGAGCCGGCCGACGAACAGGAAGTAGGGTCGCTCGTGCGGCCGAGGGCCGGGCGCGCCGTCGGCGCGAGGCTCCGGATCGGGCAGGAAGTACGGCACGACCTCCATCTCACGCGGGAAGCCGAACTCGCGGTGCTTCGCGCGGCTGAACTCGCTCATGGCGATGAACGCGTCCACGTGGGAGAGCTCGCGCTCGAGGTAGCCCGTGTAGCGCCACAGTTGCGGAGGCCGGCGGTACGCCAGCACGCAGCGCAGGCACTCGCGGCCGTCGCACAGCTCGCGGTCGTGACGCCACAGGACGTGGCTCGGGCACACGAGCCAGTGCTCGTGCGCCATGTAGAGCTTCACGCCGTCGCCGTAGCGCAGGATGCCCGGTCCGCCGACGAGCGACACGTTGTGGAAGTTCACCACGTCGAAGCGTCCGGACTCGAAGATCTCGCGCAGCTCCCGGGCGTGGACGAGGGGGCGCCCGCACTGTTGCGTGAGGAGCTCGGAGATCGGACCGAGACGACTGGTGAGCCCGTGGACCAGGAGGCCCTCCCGCTCGGGAGGCAGAGCCGGACGCCGTCCGCCCGACAGCATCGTGTAGGCGTCCGCGTCGTGGATCACCGTGCACTCGTGCCCACGCCGCAGGAGCCCGTCGACGAGCCGGGAGATGCCCATCCCGTCTCCCCCGAAGCTGTAGGGCGGGAAGAACGTCGTGACGTGGCAGAAGCGCAGCGGTGTCACACTCGCGCTCCTTCCGCCGCCTCGACGATCGCAGCGAGGGTGGACCTGGCCGCGCTCGCCCAGGACAGGTTGCCGGCGCGCTCGAAGGCGCGCCGCGCGCATTCTCGACGGGTTCCCTCGTCGCTCGCGAGCAGCCGGAACGCCGCCTCCAGCGCCCCCACGTCGCCAGGAGCGACGAACACCCCACCGCCCTCGAGGAGCTCGGGGAGCGGGCTCTCGGTCGTGGCGACCACCGGCGCCCCGCACGCGGCGGCCTCCACCGCCGGCAACCCGAAACCCTCGCAGGCCGAGGGCAGCGCGAGCGCGAGCGCCCCGGAGTGCAGGTGGCGCAGCTCCTCGTCGGCGACGAAACCGCACCAGTGCACGCGCTCGGTCGTCCCGAGCTCCGCGATCGCCGCGCGGATGCGCGCGCCGTCCCCGTGGAACACGTCGCCCGTCGTCGTGCCCACGAGCAGGAGGTGCAGCTCCGAGAACTCCTTCACGAGCGCGGCGTGGGCGCGGACGATCAAGTCCACGTTCTTGTGCGGGTTGAAGCCCCCCACGTAGACGATCCAGCGCGCGCCGTCCGGCAATCCCGCGCGTCCCGCCGCGGCGGCGATCTCTTCCTGGGACTCACTCGGGCGGAACGTCCGGGACGGAGCTTCTGAGGCGACGCGAATGCGCTCGACGTCCACGCCGAGCACGCGGGCGATGTCATGCCTCGCGAACTCGGAGACCGTCAGCACGATGCGCGCTTGGAACAGGGCCAGCCGCACCTTCGCCTTCCAGAAGAGCCGTGCTTTGCGGGTCGGCAGGGTGAGCTCGGGAAATCGCTCGGCGATCACATCGTGGATGCAGACACAGGCCGGGAGACGCGGCGGGAGCGGAAAGTACGTGTAGACCGTCGGCGAGAAGAAGACCTCGATCTCCTCCGAGCGCACGGCCTGCGTCAGACGCAGCATGTCGATCGGGGATCGGTGGCCCGCGGACGACGCGGCGCGCGACGGTGCCCCGGTCAGCGAAACGGAACGCACCCGAACGGAGTCGCCCGCGAGGTCGAAGCCGAACACGTTCTCCGCCTCGACGAAGCAGACCAACTCATGACTCTCGTGCTCGAGCTCGGGCAGCAGCGCGAGGGCGCGCAGGATCTCGCGCGTGAAGCGCCCGTATCCGCGTCCATTGGCCCAGGACGTCGCATCGACGCCGATGCGCATCAGGACCTGTCGCCGTCGGCGCGGTTCGTGGCCACGCGAGCCGTGGGCATCTTCGGCCCATGTGCGAACGAGTCGCCCCGAGCGGCCGAGGGCGCTTCGCTCGCGAGCTCGCGCACGTCTCCCGTAGGTCTGTCGAGCGCCTGCTCCTCGTGGTACTCGAAGTCCGTGTTGACGGCCCAGATGTCGTGCTGCGCGCCCAGCATGTTCCAGACGACCATCATCGACGTCAGCATCGAGTGGTCCTGGTTGTTGTACTTGTGCAGGCCGTTGCGCCCCACGAGGTGCAGGTTCGGAATCGGGTCGAGGAACTCCCGCACCGCGTCGAGGTGGTTGCGGTAGGCCGAATCGTAGATTGGATACGCCTTGGGCATCCGCACGACCGTTCCGTCGACGACGAGCTTCCCGTCCACCAGCCCGAGCTCGTGGATCTCGCGCTTCGCGAGAGCGATCAGCTCGTCGTCCGTGGACGTCCACATGCCGTCGCCCTCGAAGCAGAAGTACTCCATCCCCACGCAGGTCCGCCCGGCGTCGGGGACCATCGCCTGGCTCCAGTTGTTGAAGTTCTGGATGCGGCCGACCTTCACGCCCGGCGTGTGGATGTAGATCCAGTTGTCGGGGAACACGTCCAAGGCGTCGATGATCAGGGCGACGACGAGGAAGTCGCGATAGCGCAACCCCTCCCCGGACTGCCCGACGTCGCTCGGCGGCTTCGGATGGAGGGAGCGCACGAGGCTGCGCACGGGCATGCTCGAGACGAAGTGCTCGGCTTCGATCCGCTCCTCGCCGTCGGGACCCTGGGCCACGATCGCCTTCACGCGGCCGTGCTCCAGCTCGTGGCGGACGACCTTGGTCCGCATGCGCACCTCGCCCCCAAGCTCGAGGATCCGGTCGCGCGTCAGCTCCCACATCTGTCCTGGGCCGAGGCGCGGGTACTTGAACGCGTCGATGAGGCTCTTGATCTTGGTCGAGCGCCGGCTCATCGCGGCCGCGTTGAGGATCGCCTTGCCGAGCGAGAGGTTCTGGATGCGCTGCGCCGCCCACTCGGCGCGGATCTCCGTGCAGGGAATCCCCCACACCTTCTCGGTGTAGGTCTTGAAGAAGATCTCGTAGAGCCGCTTCCCGAAGCGATTCGAGACCCACTGCTCGAAGTTCTCCTCGACCGGATCCGGCCGCACCTGGGCCATCACGTAGGAGAGCACGATCCCGATCGAGTTGAAGAGTCCGAGGCCCGCCAGCGCGTTGCGCGCCTTCAAAGGGTAGTCGAAGTACTTCCCGTCGTAGTAGATGCGCGAGAGCCGCTTCACGTCGATCAACTCGTCGCCGAGGATCTCGTCCCACATCGCCTGCACCGGGGCGATCTTCGTGAAGAAGCGGTGCCCCCCGATGTCGAAGCGATAGCCCTTGTAGGTCGCCGTCTGGGAGATGCCGCCGACCATGTCGGTCCCCTCGAGCACCACGACCCGAGCCCCTTCCTTCGCGAGCATGTACGCGGCGGTCAAGCCCGCCGGTCCCCCGCCGACGACCACGACACGCTGGCCCGGCTCCAGCCGGTCGACGGCGCGCGGGGGTTTCTCCTCTCCTTGCGTCATGGGGGCGGGTCAGGGGGGCGCGATCGTCCGCTCGTCGGGCGACCTCGCGAGCGCGCATGCGACAGGCCGCCTTCGATACGGCGGGGATCGGGAGGGGCCGTGGGACTGGACCGCCAGGGCCTACTCTTCGGGTCCTGCGATCGGAGAGCTTAACTCGGGCCGTCGTCCAGATCGCCATCCCCGACCCCGAGCGGGCTCGGTTCGAGGCCGCCGGCCCGCGAACGCGAACGGAGAAGCTCGCCGGGTACGCGGGAGCCATCCGGCGGGGATGGCGACGGCCCTGCAGGCGCCCGTGGACGACGATCGCGACCCGTTGCGCGCTTCGAGTGCCTGGCGCCGAGAGGAGCGCCAGCGGTCGCGCCTCCAGGGAGCGCCGAGCCGCTGATCGAGGGCGCGCCGCCCCGTTCGCGCGTCCTCGGGCTCGAGCGCGTGCGCTCGGGCAACGCAGCGCGTGTTCGGCGAGGCGACCTCCCTCCGCGCTCGACCCTTTGTGACGCCTCGCGACCTGGATACGCTCGGTCCCAGAGCGCGCGGCGGGGGCTCCGCGCGCCGAGCTCGCGCTGCTCGATGGAATCGAAGACTTCGACCGTGGGTGCGCCCAAGCCCGGGATCGGACGCCGAGGGTGGCTCCTGCTCGTCGCGTGCGTCGCCCTGGGAATGCTGCTGCGCGGCATCGAGGCCCACGGGAAGAGCCTGTGGCTCGACGAGCTGCACACGCTCGACGTCGCTTCGCGGGCGACCTACACCGAGCTGAACGACTTCCTGAAGAAGGACGTTCACACGCCGCTCTTCTACCTGGCCGTACAAGCGCTCCACGGCGAAGTCGAGGTGCACGCTCTGCGCTGGCTCGCGATCGTCGGGAGCCTCTTGTGCGTCCTGCCGCTCATCGGCCTCGCCCGCGCGACGGGAATGTCGGCGACCTCCACCGTCGCCGTGTGCGGGGTCTACTGCGCGCTTCCCTACCAGATCCAGTGGGGCGCGGAGCTGCGGCCCTACGCCTGGCTCGAGCTCGCTGCGCTCACGCTCGCTTGGGCTGCCTTCACGCCCTGCCCGACGCGCGCTTCCCGCGCGGTGCACGCAGGCGCGTTCGCGGCCGCCGTGGCGTTCGGGTCGTACACGCACCTCTTCACGGCCATCGCGTTGCTCGGCGTGGGCGCGGGACGCCTCGTCTTCCGACTGCGCGACACCCTGGGTCTCCCCGCGCTGCTCGCCTCGGGAGCGCTGGGCATGGGGATCTTCGCACCCTGGCTCGTGACGAGCCATCCCTGGCTCTTCCGCGAGCCGCAGGTCCTCGTGCGGGACGAGGCAGGGGTGCGCACGGCCGATCACCGAGGAGCGAGCGAGCCGGAGATCGCGCCCGCGACGGCGCCGGCGCTCGGGGAGCCGGAGTCGTCCTTCCTCTCCTCACTCCCGGAGTGGGTGCGCAAGAAGGTGTCGCTGCGCACGCTGACCAAGCAACTCCTGCAGGTGCCCCTCAATACCCTCGTGCCGCGCATCGGCAGTCTCCACGGCTTCTCGGCAGTGCTCGCCCACTACGGGCTGCTCGGTCTGCTCGCGCTGGTCATCGCCGTCACGCTGTACGCGGCCTCGAACTGGCGCGACCGCGCCCGGGACGGATACCGCCCGAGCTTCTTCACGAACAGGTTCGCGGCCGTGATCTTCTCGACGCTCGTCGCTTCCGTGATCCTCGCGATCGTGTGCGTGAAGCTCGTGAACCGCATGCCCCTGCAGTACTTCGCGCTGTCCGCCTGGAGCTGGCCGCTCGTCGTGGGCGCCCTCGTCGACGCCGCGACGCCGCGCGGGCGCGCCCTCGTCGCCGGTCTCTTCGTCGCAGCGGCCGCGACCGCCGGATTCGGACAGGCGACGGGAGCGCCGCGCGAGAACTTGCGAGACGGAGTGGCGCTCGCGGTGCGCGAGGCGCGCGAGCGCGGCGCCTGGCTCACGGCCATCCTGTGGCAGCCGAACTACTACGCGCACACGACCGCATTCCAGGCCTACGCGCCGAACGCCGCGTTCGTCGAACCCGAGGACGTCCCGCCGCCTCCCGCTCCCGGCGGCGAGCGAGAGATCGTCGTGCTGACCCGCAGCGCCCCGGACGAGAGTCCGACGAACTGGGAGAAGTGGGGCCCGATCGTGGCCGACTCCGACCGGCAGACGTGGCGGCACCGAATTTCCGTGCAGCACGTCGACGATTCGATCTCCGTCTACGTCTACGGCCTGCCCTGATCAGTCGTCACGCGGGTCGAGCTCGAGCACCACGACGTCCAGATCCGGGCTCTGGGATCTGAAGCGCGCGACTTCGCGCCCGCGCTCCTCGAGCTCGCGCCAGACGTCGGGATAGTAGCCGCTGGTGAAGGCCTTCGACGAGTAGACCAGCCAGCCCCGGCGTCCGCCCGCGAGCGCAGCGTCCAGCGCCGCCGGATCCTCGACGACGGTGTAGTCGGTGCCGAGCCAGTCCTTCAGCGGAAACATGGCTTGTCCGGCCGACAGCACCGCGTCCCCGGGCTCGCGCACGCCTTCGACCCAGGCCACGGCGGATTCGAAGTCCTGCTTCGGCAAGGTCCAGACGCGCCCGCACAGGAAGGCGAGGAGGGAGACCGCGAGCGCGAGCGCGAGCGCGGCGATGCGCCGCCCCCGCTCGCCCGCGAGCGCGGAGCCGAGAGCGAAGACGCCGGCCACACCGACGAGCAACCACAGGCCCGCGAGCGAGAAGAAGAACCGCGGCCACAGGTTGCGGCCCAAGCACGCCATCGTCCCCTGACCGAGCACCGCCGGGAGGACGGCCAGGAGCGCGAGCGGCCGATCGCGGCGGCAGAGCGCGAAGAACCCGATCGCGAACACGAGCGCTGCGAATCCAAGCGCGACGAAGCCCGCGAGCTCCCCCACGCCGAAGCTCCGCGCCATCTCGCGCAGCATCCACGCCGGGTCCTTCCAGGTCGACACCGTCGCGCCGAACGCGTCCTTGTCGCGCGTGTAGAACTCGACCATCTGCGCCAGGATCGGCGCGTGCAGGACGAGCGCGAGCGCGCCGCCCAGGAGGATCCCGGCGAGCGGCGCGGCGGACGCTCCCCCTCCGGAGCCCGAGGGCTTCCCTCTCCGCAGGGCGCGCTCCACGCACACGGCGAAGAGCTGGGCGAGAGCCAGGAAGACGCCGGTCGAGTGCACGTGTATCGCGAGGGCGAGCGCGCCACCCTGGAGCAGCCACGCGCGCCGCGCGCCCGTGCGCAACGCCGACTGGAACCCGAGGACGGAGAGCAGCGTGAAGCACAAGAGCCCGGTGTAGCCGCGCGCACTCTGCGAGAACGCGACGGCGTGCGGCGACACGGCGAGCAGCAGCGCGGCGAAGAAACCCTGGCGAGCGCCGAGCGACCGCGCGCCGAGCACGTACACGAGCGGCACGGAGAGGACGCCGAACACGAGCGCTGGCAGACGCGCCGCCACCGGACCCTCGCCGAACACCCGCACGCAAGGCCACGCCAGGAGCGCGTACAGCGGATGCAGGTTGTCGGAGTCGAAGGTCGTCGCGAGTTCGAGGAACGGTCGCCGCAGGTACAGGACGACGAGCCAGATCTCGTCGAACCACAACCCGGCGTCGAGGTTCGGGAGCCGCGCGCCGAGCGCAAGCAGCGCGAGCCCCGCGGCGACTCGCCGATCCGGACCTGCCCCGTGCTCCCCGGGGGCGAGCTCGACCGCTGCGAGGCGCGCCTTCATCGTCGCCTCATCGCGGCATCACGCCCGCGGCCGCGCGATCCCGGAGAGGAGCCAGACCAGGCCCGCGAGGACGCCGCCCGCGACGAGCACGGTCTGCCACACGAGCGACTGCGCGACGGCGAGGTTCTGGACCGCCTCGCCGAACGGAGCCGTGAGGAACGAAATCGCCGCTTCGCGCACGCCGATCCCCCCCAGGCTGACGGGCATCATGGCCGCGATCTTGGCCAGCGGGTACACGAGGTACCAGAGCGCGAGATCGAGCCCGACTCCCATGACGCCGCCGAGGTAGGCGTTCACGGCCACGAACCCGGCCTGGATCAGGACGCACAGCGACAAGCCCAGGACGGCGCGCCCCGGCCGCTTGCGGACCGTCGCGAGCGCTCGCTCGACGCTCTTCCCCTTCTCGGAGAACACCGGCCATGTCTCGGGCGGCCTCAGCACGAAGACCAGGGCGCAGGCGATGGACGCGAAGAGCAGGCCCCCGAAGAACACGCCCAGGATCGTCCAAGGCTCGACGTGCGCGGCCTCCATGCGCAGGAGCGCGTCCGGCGCGAGCAACGAGCCGACCGCCACGAGCGCGCCCAGGGCCGCGAGATCGAAGAACCGATCCAGGGCGCCGCCCAGCAACACGGCGGCCTTGGACTTGCCCTCCTGCATGGCGAGCCCCGCGCGCACCGCGTCGCCCCCCACCAGGGAGGGCAGACACAGGTTCGAGAACAAACCGGCGGCGTAGTAACGCAGCGCGTGACCGATCGGGATCTCGGCTCCGGCGAGCGACAGGAAGAGCCGCCACTTCATCGCGCTGACGCCGTGCAGCAGCAGGAAGGCTGCGAGCGCGCCCGCCCAGTGCACGGAGTCCACCTTCGCGAAGCCCTCGCGGATCCGGGCCCAGTCGAGGTCCGCGAGCCAGAAGACGAGCGCGAAGATCCCGGCGCTCGCGACGAAGCGCACGAGGGCCTTGCGCCACTTGAAGCGCGCGCCCGCTTCGGGGAGCAGGGGATGCGTGGGGGCCATGTCGAGCCGCGCGTCGCGCGGTCGGGCGCTGTGGGGAGAGAGAGTCGACACTCGAGCTCGTGGATCGGCGTCCGCGCGGGGGATTCTTTCGTCGGCGAGGGCGAGTCGCGAGCTTTCTCGTCCCTGCCCCTCCCGCGAGTGTCCCGAGCCAGATGTTCGGGAGAAAAAGCGCGTCGAATGAGGCTTCCTGGCATGTTCGGCACCCGGCGCCGACGACCTAACTCTGAACGAGTTTCGGAGGAGGCGCAATGCAGCCAGGGAGCCGCAGGCGGCTCGATTTCTTTCGCGAACGTCTGGTTCGGGACACTAGCTTGGCCGGCGCCCCGATAGGCCGCCCCGGCAGCCGCGCGGTCGAGCCGGTCCCGCCGCTCGCCGCCCCGGAGCGCTCCCCGTGTCGCGCAAGCTCGAGAAGAACCTCTTCCTGCTCTACGGCGGGGAAGCGTTGGCGAAGGTCTTCTCCCTGCTCGCCTTCTTCCGGCTGACGCACGTGCTCGGGGACGGAGGCTACGGCCTGCTCGTCTTCCCGCTCGGCGTGTACTTCGTCTTCAACCAGGTCCTCGACGCGGGACTCGCGCCCTACGGAGCGCGCGAGGCCTCCAAGCACCCGTCGCGCACGCAGGTCCTCGCGGCGCGCATCGCTTGGATCCGGCTGGTGCTCGTCCTAGCGTCGCTCGTGGTCCTGCTCGGGATCGCGCTCGCGCTCACGGGCAAGCCCCACGAGGTGCGGGTCCTCCTCGTCCTCTTCGGCGCGGCGCTCCTGCCGATGCCGTTCGTCGTCAACTGGGCCTTCGAAGCGCGGAACGAGATGCACGTCGTCGCGGGCTCGTCGCTCCTGCGGCAGGTCGTCTTCGCGGGCCTGGTGTGGTCGCTCGTGCACGACGTCTCGGACGTCTACTGGGTGCCGCTGTGCGAGGCGGCAGGTCTCGCGGCGCTCGCACTCGCGCACCAACGCGCCTACCGCCGCCGCTTCCGCGCGTTCTTGCCGTTGCGCGGACGTCGGGGACACGCGCGCGTGCTGAGCGCGAGCCTGCCTCTCGGCGCGTCGACGATCTTCTCCGCGCTGCGCTGGTACGCGCCCGTGCTCATCTTCTCGGCCACGGCCTCGCCGTCGGAAGCCGCGCACCTCGAGAGCGGACATCGCATCGTCGTGTCGCTGCACACGTTCGTCTGGCTCTACTTCGTGAACCTCCTGCCTTCGATGGCCGTCCTGGCCGGGCGCGGGGACCACGCGGGATGGAACCGGTTGGCGCAGACGTCGCTCGCCCTCGTGGCCTGGACGGTGCCGCCCGTGCTGCTCGTGGGCGCGGCGCTCGCGCCCGTGCTCCTGCCGCTCTTGTACGGCCCGGACTTCACGGCGGCCGTCCCCCCCTTCCGCGTGCTCGTGTGGATGCTGTGCGCGGCCTTCCTGTCGGGTCACTTCCGCTACGGGTTGATCGCCTTCGGCCGGCAACGCGAGGAGATGAGCGCGAGCGCCGTCGGCGCGCTCGTCTCGATCCTCGCGTGCCTCGCGCTCAGCGCCGCAGGGGCGTTGACCCCGGTCTCGGCCGCGGTCGTCGCCACGACGGCGGAGGCGGCCACGCTCGTCGCCGCAGGCCGCCTCTTCCGCGCGGTCGTCGGCCCGGGGCCCTGGTTCCGGGCGGTGGCGCCCGCGTTCCTGTGCGCGGTCCTCTCGGCCGGCCTCGCGGCACTCCTGGGGCGCGGGAGCCCCTGGACCGCGGCCGCGCTCGTCCTGTGCGGCACCGCCGCCGGCCTCGCGCTCGCGCGTCCGCGGCTCCTCTTCGAAGCGCTGGCGCGCATGCGCGAGGGCCGCGCCGGCGAAGGGCGCTGAACGCCTGTCGATCCGGGCCGTCGCCGGTCGACTATAGTTGCCGGTTCGCTCGCCGCGCCGCGCGGGGAGCAGAGACGAGCACCGTGGGAGTCCTCCGACGCATCGCGCGCCACGCGCGCCTCTCCCGCCAGGCGGGTCGAGCGGGCGAGATCGAGTCGCCGCCGTTCCTGATCCTGTTCATCAACTCGATCTGCAACCTGGCGTGCGAGCACTGCTTCTACTGGAAGGAGCTCAACAGCCGCGACGACCTCACCAAGGACGAGATCTTCGCCCTCTCGGACAGCCTCGGTCCGATCGAGAACCTGAACCTGTCGGGCGGCGAGCCCTTCATCCGCCCCGAGTTCGCCGAGATCTGCCGCCACTTCGTGCGGACGAACGGCGTGAAGCAGATCTACTGCCCCACGAACGGCTGGTTCACCGAGAAGACGATTCGCGAGCTCGAGAACTTGTTCGAAGAGCCCTCGCTCGACCTGTTCGCCGCCGAGCTGTCGCTGGACGGCATGCCGGCCTTCCACAATCGCTTCCGCGTCAACCCGAAGTCGTTCCAGAAGGCGCTGGAGACCTACGACGCGCTGGCGGAGCTCCAAGCGCGCGAGCCGCGCCTACAGATCCACTCCATCTCGACCTGCACGGGCGAGAACGTGGACGAGATCAAGCGCCTCACGACCTTCCTCTACGAGCGCTGCCCGCGCATGAGCCACCACAACATCGCCATGCTGCGCGGCGAGCGGAAGCGTCCGACGCTCATGGGCCCCGACCTCGTCGCCTACCGCGAGCTCGTCGACTACGCCGCGCGCCTGTGGAGCGACCGCGAGCAGGGCCGCTTCGGCCACGTGGTCGACCCGATGTTGCACTGGGGCAAGATCCAGACGGCGCGCCAGCAGACCCAAGCCATCCCGTGCAAGGCCGGCGTGCTGACGGGCGTCGTCTACGCGAACGGCGACGTGTCGTTGTGCGAGCAGCATCCGCCGCTCGGCAACCTGCGCAAGCAGACGTTCATGGAGATCTGGAACTCGCCCGAGGCGTTGAAGCTGCGCGGCGAGATCGCCTGCAAGGCGTGCTTCTGCACCAACGAGGTCTTCCTGTGGCCCTCGATCGTCTTCCAGCCGACGCACCTCGCCCGCGCCTTCGCCGGCGCGCGTGCCTGGAGGACGCCCGAGCCGTTGCCGCTCGAGGAACGCGTTCGGCCGCTCGAGGGACGCCCGGAGGACCGCGCGATCCTCGGTCTCGCGGCGGACGACGACGCGCAGGGCGGCGAAGCGCCCGACGCCCGCTCCGCCTGAGGCCCGCGCGGGCCGCGGCTTCGAATCGCCTCGGCCGGCGAAAAGCCTTCCAGGCGCTGGATCGCCGCCCCGCGATTCCCCACGCTCGCGGGCCGCTCGCGGTCGATCCCTGGAGCCCATGCGGAACGTGCTGAACATGCTGAGGCTTCCCCTCCTGCTGCTCGGCGCCGCATGGATCGTGCTCGCGTTCCGGGTGCCCGTCGAGCCTCCCGAGTACCTGGAGTTCGAGGGCCGCACGCTCGAGGGTTTCTGGGTGGCCTCGCTCGGCGCGGCGACGCTCGCGCTCGGCATCGGTTGGGTGCGCGGGTGGAGGCGCACGGCGCTCCTCGCGAGCGGACTCGTGCTCGCGACGGCGGCGCAGCTCACGGCGACGCACCCGAGCTGGCTGCAATTCCTCGACGCGCGGCTGTGGCGGCTCCAGGAGGATCCGCTGCTGCTCGCGGCGTGGGGAGTGATCGGTCTCCAGGTCCTCTTCGCCGGGCGCTTCGCGACACTCCATCGCGCGACGATCCGCGACGCGCTGCGGCCGTTCGGGCGTCCGTCGTTCATCGCCGCGGGCGTCGCGATCTACGTCGCTTGCGCCGTGCACTACACGCGCGCGTTCGACGCCGCGGAACACCGGTTGGACGTGGGCGCGATGGCGGAGGTCCTGTTCCAGTTCCTCGTTACCAGCGTCCTCGTCGCGACGAACCTCCTCCACCTGGCGGCGCTCGCCGCGTCCATGCCGGCGGGCGACCTGGGCGCGGCGCAGCGCGAGCTGCGCCACTACGTGTCGCTGCCGGGAGGCGAGTTGCCCCCCACGGCGCTCGACAGGGTCCTTCCCTGGCTCCTCGCGGCGTTCGCGTTCGGCGCGAGCGCGCTCTTCGCGTGGAGAGCGCTCGACCGGGTGCCGCACGTGCCGGACGAGGTCGCCTACCTGTTCCAGGCGCAGTGTCTGGCGGCTGGAAGCCTCGTAGCGCCGATCCCGGCGGTCCCCGAAGCCTTCGAGGTGTACCTCGTGGACTTCGCGGGCGGTGGCATGTTCGGCGTCACGAATCCGGGCTGGCCGTTCGTGCTGGCGCTGGGGGCGTTGGTGGGCCTCGAGTGGCTCGTGAACCCGCTGCTCGGCGCGCTGGCCGTGTTGTGCGCGCATGCCTTCGTCCGCCGCGTCGCCGATCGCGGCTCGGCGCACGCGGTGGCGCTCCTGCTCGCGGCGTCGCCGTGGTTCCTGTGGTTGTCGGCGTCGTTCATGACGCATGCTCTGACGCTCGCGCTGTGCGCGGGCGGGTGGCTCCTGGTCGCGCAGCGGCGGCCGCAGGCCGCGTTCCTGGGCGGTGCGGCGTTGGGAGCGCTGTGCCTCGTTCGACCGTTGGAGGGCGTCGTCGTGGGCGCGCTGACGGGCGTGTGGACCCTCTGCCGGCGGGACGACGGCGAGCGCCGATCGCCGCTGGCCCACGTGCCGCTCTACGCGCTCGGCTGCATCGCCGGAGCTTCGCTGCTCTTGCTCTACAACGCGGCGCTCGGCGGCGACGCGTTCGCCTTTCCGATCAACGCGTACCTCGACCGCATCTGGTACCCGGGCGCCAACGCGCTGGGCTTCGGGCCGAACGTCGGCAATCCGCCCGGTTGGCACGTGCAGGATCCGCTGCCGGGCCACGGCGTGTGGGACGCGCTCTACAACGCGAACCAGAACCTCTACAACCTGAACTTCGAGCTCTTCGGCTGGTGCTCGGGGTCCCTCGTGCTGGGCGCGGTGCACCTGCTCGCCGGGAGGTGGAGCCGACTCGACCGCGCCGCGTTGGCGTTCGTAGCCGCGATCGTCGCCGCGAACGTCCCCTACTGGTTCAGCGGCGGCTCGGACTACGGCGCGCGCTACTGGTACCTCGTGATCCTGCCGCTCGCCTGGCTCTCGCTCCGCGGACTGGGCACCCTCGGCGCGCTGCTCGAGGAGCGCTTCGAGGAGGCGACGCTGCGCGTCGCCGCGACGGCCGGCATCCTGGTGGCGATCTCGCTCGCCGTGTTCACGCCCTGGCGTGCCGTGGCCAAGTACACGGACTACCGCGGCTACCACGGCGACTTCCGGCGGCTCGCCGAGATGCCTTCGCTCGCGGGGACACTCGTCCTGGTCGACGTCGAGGACGAGACCGAGTACGGCTTGGCCTTCCTCCTGAACGATCCGCGCGGCCCGGGCGAGGGCCCGGTCTTCGCGTGGAGGCGCGACGACGCGACGGAAGCGCGCCTGCGCGCCGCCTTCCCCGAGCGCCCGATCGTGCACGTGTCCGGACGCTCGGGCGCGACGCCCGCGCGGATCACGGGCCGCGAGGTGCGCGCGCGCCCGCCCCGCTGAGCTGGCGCAGCGCGGTCCCCCTCGCTACGGTCCCCTCCCATGCCGTCGCCGGCCGCGCCCTCGCTCCAGGACGTGCACGCGCTCGTGCTCGGCGCCGACGGCTTCATCGGACGCTGGACGGCGCGCGCGCTCGTGCGCGCCGGAGCGCGCGTCACGGCCTGCGTGCGCAGCGCGCGCGCGGCGCGACCGGTGCTCGAGCGCTGGTCGGTCGAGGCGAGCCTACGCGAAGTGGACCTCGCGCGGCCGGCGGAGCTCTCGGCGTTGCTCGCGGACACGCGACCGGCGATGGTCTTCAACCTCGCGGGCTACGGCGTCGGCCGGGACGAGCGCGATCCGGAGCTCGCGCACGCGCTCAACGCCGACCTCGTCCAGCGCCTCGCCAGCGCGACCGCCCGTTGGGCCGACCCGCACTGGACGGGCTCGGCGCTCGT
The DNA here is from genome assembly GCA_964413535.1 of uncultured Planctomycetaceae bacterium. Lineage (GTDB taxonomy): Bacteria > Planctomycetota > UBA1135 > UBA1135 > CAYPTB01. The sequence goes on from CAYPTB010000036.1 coordinate 38,162, forward strand.
CCACGCCGGGAGCGCGCTCGAGTACGGCGAGGTGCGCGGGGACCTCGCCGAGGACGGCCCCCACGACCCGACCACCCTCTACGGGCGCACGAAGCTCGCCGGCACGCGCGCACTTGCCCTGGCTTGCCAAGCGACCGGACTGCGCGGCCTCACCGCGCGGCTCTTCATGGTCTACGGGCCGGGCGAGCGCGCCGGGCGGCTCCTGCCGACGCTCCTCGAGGCCGCGCGCAAGGGTGCGGACGTGCCGCTCAGCGCCGGGCGCCAGCGGCGCGACTTCACCTACGTCGAGGAGGTCGCGGAGGGGCTCTTGCGCCTCGCCTGCGCGCGGGTCGAGCCCGGAGCGGTCTGCAACCTCGCCACGGGCCGCCTGGTCGCCGTGGCGGACTTCGCGCGCTCGGCCGCGGGGGTGCTCGGGATCGCCGCGGAGCGCCTGCGCTTCGGAGCGCTGCCCCTGCGGGCCGAAGAGATGGAGCACGCGCCGGTCACGGTCGACCGCCTGCTCGACTGGACGGGTTGGCGACCCTCCCTCGACCCCGAGTCCGGAGTGCGCGCGGCCGCGGCCTTCCTCGGCCGACGCGGAGTCCCCGAATGATCCACTGGAAGCGAGAGCGCTGCCGCGCGTGCGACGGGTCGGACCTCGAGCTCGTCCTCGACCTCGGGCGGCAACCGCTCGCGAACTCGCTGCTCGCCTCACCCACCGAGTTCGAGCGCGAGCGCGGCTTCCCGCTCGAGCTCCACGTGTGCCGCGACTGCTCCCTCGCGCAGCTCGTCGACGTGATCGCCCCGGAGATCCTGTTCGGACACTACCTGTACGTCAGCGGCACGTCGGACACGATGGCCGCGCACCACGCCGCCTACGCGCGCGACATGGTGCGCGAGTACGGACTGGGAACGCAGAGCCTCGTGGTCGAGATCGCGAGCAACGACGGCAGCCTGCTCGCGCACTTCGCGCGCGAAGGGGTGCAGACGCTCGGCGTGGAGCCCGCCCGCAACATCGCCGAGCTGGCGCAGAAGCGCGGCATCGACACGGTGTGCGAGTTCTTCGGGCGCGCTGCCGCGCAGGACCTCCTCGAGGAGCGCGGACCGGCGGCGTGCGTCGTGGCCAACAACGTCCTCGCGCACGTCGACGACACGCGCGACCTGCTCGAGGGCATGGCGACGCTCGTGGGCGACGAAGGCGTCGTCGTCGTCGAAGTCCCGTACGTGCGGGACATGGTGGAAGGTCTCGAGTACGACACGATCTACCACGAGCACCACTGCTACTTCTCGGTCACGTCGCTCGTGCGGTTGTGCGAGTCCGCCGGGCTCGCGATCACGCGCGTCGAGCGCGTCCCGGTCCACGGAGGGTCCCTGCGCGTCCACGCGCGCTCGCTCGCGAGCGCCGGGGCGAGGCGTGGCGTGCCCGCCTCCGCGGGCGGCGCTTTGCACGCGCTCGCTCGGACCGAGGAGGACATCGGCCTCACCTCGCCCGCGCGCTACCGGGAGTTCGCGCGCGCGGTAGCGGCGAACAAGCTCGAGCTCCGAGAGCTCTTGGCCGACCTGCGGGCGAAGGGGAAGCGGCTCGCGGCCTACGGCGCGCCCGCCAAGGGCAGCACGCTGCTCAACTACTGCGGCATCGGCACCGAGCTCGTCGAGTACACCGTCGACAAGAACCCCCTGAAGGTGGGACGCTACACGCCGGGCATGCACCTCCCGGTCCTCCCGGCGTCGGCGCTCGTCGAGCGCGTCCCCGATTACGTCCTGATCCTGGCCTGGAACTTCGCGGAGGAAATCCAACGCCAGCAGGCGACCTATCTCGATCGAGGCGGCCGCTTCCTCGTTCCGCTACCGACGCCGCGGATCCTCTGAGATGCAGTTCAAGAACGAACAAGTCGTGATCCTGTGCGGCGGCGAGGGCACGCGCCTGCGCGAGGAGACGGAGTTCCGGCCCAAGGCGCTCGTCGAGGTCGGCGGCCGGCCGATCCTCTGGCACTTGATGCGCATCTACTACAGCTATGGCTACCGGCGCTTCGTGCTGTGCCTCGGCTACAAGGGCGAGATGATAAAGGACTACTTCCTCGACTACCGTTGGCGCGACGGGGACTTCCGCATCGACTTGAAGTCCGGGCGGCGCACGGAGATCGACACGACCGTCGACGTCGAGGACTGGGAGATCGTGTTCGCCGAGACGGGCGCCAGGACGCAGACCGGGGGCAGGCTCTTCCGCGCGCGGCGCCACATCGAGGGCGACACCTTCCTCTTCAACTACTGCGACGGGCTCTCCGACGTCGACCTCGATCGGCTCGTCGCCTTCCACGCGGACAAGGGCAAGATCGCGACCTTGACCGGCTTCCACCCGCGCTCGCGCTACGGCGTCGTGCGCGCCGACGACGAGGACGTCGTGTACCACTGGAAGGAGAAGCCGCTCATGACGGACATGACGAGCGGCGGCTTCTTCGTGATGAGCCGGCGGATCTTCGACTACCTCGACCCCGACTGCATCCTGGAGACTGGACCGCTCGAGCGGCTGGCGGACGCGCGCGAGCTCGCCCTCTTCCCCCACGACGGGTTCTGGTTCTCGATGGACACGTACAAGGAGGCGCTCGCTCTGAACGAGATGTGGGAGAAGGGCAATGCCCCCTGGAAGGTGTGGCCGTGAGCGCGTGGAAGGACCGGCGCGTCTTCGTCACCGGCGCGACGGGTTTGCTCGGCTCGTGGCTCGCGCGCGAGCTCGTGGAACGCGGCGCGGACGTCACGTGCCTCGTGCGCGACTGGGTTCCCTCGAGCGAGCTCGTGCGCTCCGGCACGCTCGAGCGCGCGAGCGTAGTGCGCGGCGAGCTCGAGGACCTCGACCTCCTGGTGCGCGCGCTCAACGAGTACGAGATCGACTCCGTCTTCCACGTCGGCGCCCAGACGATCGTCGGCACCAGCTCGCGCTCGCCCGTCTCGACCTTCGAGTCGAACATCCGCGGCACGTGGAACCTGCTGGAGGCGTGCCGCCTGAACGCGAAGCTCGTGCGCTGCGTGGTCGTGGCCTCCAGCGACAAGGCCTACGGTGACCAGGAACACCTTCCGTACACCGAGGAGACGCCGCTCCAGGGCCGCTTCCCCTACGACGTCAGCAAGTCCTGCACGGACCTGATCGCGCTCTCCTACTGGCACAGCTTCCGCGTCCCGGTCGCCGTCACCCGCTGCGGGAACCTGTTCGGCGGCGGCGACCTCAACTTCAACCGCCTCGTGCCGGGCACCATCCGTTCGGCGCTCGCGGACGAGCGCCCGATCGTGCGCAGCGACGGATCGTTCGTGCGCGAGTACTTCTACGTGAAGGACGCGGTCCAGGGCTATCTCGAGCTAGCCTCGAAGCTGCCCGACGAAGCTTTCGCAGGCCAGGCCTGGAACTTCGGGAACGGCGAACCACTCTCCGTTCTCGCGCTCGTCGAGCGCGTGCTGGGGGTCGTGGGCAAGCCGCACCTCGCGCCGCGCATCCTGAACGAAGCGTCGAACGAGATCCGCGCTCAGTACCTGGATTGCACCAAGGCGCGCAGGAAGCTCGGGTGGACCGCACGCTTCGGACTAGACGAGTCCCTGGCGGAGACAGTGGAGTGGTACCGCTATATCTGATCGTCAGCCTCCAAGAGACTCCATCGCGCCGAGCGCGTCGGCGCTCGGCGGGGGGCGATGCTACGACACACTGCCGGCTCGCTAGGGCTGTCCCTGAAGGACGAACGCGCCCCAGACGGCGGGCCTGGTTTCCGGAGAACCCTCCCGCGAGAGCAGGTCCAGCTGCGCACCTCGCAGCGCATCCAAACGGCTGCTGCCGTCCCCCCATAGACGATCGTAGAACGAACGCATGAGTTCGGCCGTCCCGTGATCGTCGACCGCCCAAAGTGAGCCGATCACGGTGTCGACTCCCGCAACTAGGAACGCGCGACTCAGTCCGAGCATGCCCTCGCCCGGCTGGAGCATTCCAATACCGCTCGCGCAGGCGGACATCACAACTAGTCCCGTTCCGGACAGGTCCATCCACCCGACCTCCTCGGCCGTCAAGAGTCCGTCGTCGCGACCTTCTTCGATACCTGCGCACACGAGGCCGGACATGGCGCCCGGAACATCTTCTGCGATCAAGCCCGAGCGCCAGAACGACAGCGCCCTAGCCCACGGGCTTTCCTCATTCCTCACCGGAGCCCGGTAGAATCCGTGCGTCGCGAAGTGAAGAGTTCCGAATCGCGACATCTCGTTGCGGACCCGCGTCTCCGTCGGCTCGCGGCCGACGAGTACGAGAAGCTCGGCGGAATCGTCCACGCGGAGGTTGTGCAGACGCTCGATCTCTCTTGCCTCCACGAGAGTCGACCTGAGGGGTAGCCATCTACCCTCGTTCTGATTACCGCGATAGTCCACTCCTCCGACTATGAGGATCGATGGCTGGACAGTGCGAGCCTTGCGCGCGAGGCGCGTTGCGTCCTGCAGATATGCGACCCGGTACGTCTCGACTAGGAATCTGCCCTCTTCCAACTGGAGAACCTCGAACGGAAAACCCGCCAGCGGGCCGTCTGGGGACACGAAGATGGTCTTCACGGAGGAAATCATGGGTGCGAGCGGATCCCAGAGAAGGGATCGCAGCCGACCCGCGTCGACCGCCGCCACCGTCTCCTCGACTCCGACCCCGCGGGCAATGTCGGACACGCCGCTACTGGAGGATACAAACGTTAAGTATTCCGTTACCGCCGATTCGACTGCTTCGAGGGGGCCCAAGTCGACGATCTTCGGCACACCACCCCGCCCGACGGTGACGAAGGCGACAAGCCGCGCGGGGCTCTCGAAGATCGGATGAAAGGCAAGAAAGTCGACGAGCGCACCGTCCCACGGTACGCCGTCCAGTGCCTCCCCGAGCGAGATCGACCCCGAACCGACATCGCTCCCAAGCATCATTGCAAGCTCGCGCTCAAGTCGGTCGCGACGCGCTCGCAACGAAGCCAAGTCCTCCGACGAGACGGGCTCCGGGAGCTGAGCCTGGCGTGACAGATCCCGGCGCACCTCGCGGAGTTCGCGGAGCAGCACAACATTCTCCGGCCCTGGATCATCCACAGCTCGCTGTCTGAGCGACTCCATGCCGCGCGTGACTCTGCCCTTCCAGTCGACCACGCGGCAGTAGGCTTCGTACACGTACCGCTCGTCCCCTGCGTGCACTGCCAGAGACAACAGGCGGTCGAGGTACAATCTGTGGTCGGCGAGGTGGACCAACCGCTCGCGCTCGGACATGAAGTGAATAGTCGATTTCAGAGTCCGGTCGATCGAGTCGACGGCTTGCCTGAGCTCCTCCCACGCGCGTTCGACGCGTCCCTCCACGAGGTACAAGAATCCCAGATTGCTTCGCGCGATCGCGACCTTGGGGTGATTGGCACCGTACCACTCGACCAAGTCTTCGACTGCCTCTTCCATTTCACTCACCGCATGACCCCTGTTCCCTTCCTTGGCGCCCCGAAGCGCAAGGAACGCTCTGACCTCCGCTGTACGCGGGTGATGCTCACCTAGCTGCGCCCGGTATCGCTCGAAGACCCAGGGAAGATCCCAGCCCGCATCGGGCTCTCGCCCGACGAGGTCCAGGAGATGCGCGCGCCGCTCGACGACCATCGCGACGAGAAGGGCGTCCCTTCCTTGTGTCTTCTCGATCGAGGACACGAGGTCGTCCAGCCGAGAGATAGCCTCCTGCTCACGCCCACACATGGCGAAAGCGTCCGCAATTTCGATTGAGAGAATCGTTACCCAGTTGCCGGATACATCCTCGATGCCGGATGCCACGGAAACGGCCTTCTCCAGCGACACCAGTCCCTGCTCGAAGTCACCCAGGTGGATGCAGTGGTTGCCGAGGCTGTGGAGCGCCTGAACACGCAAGAATGCCGGGGCGTCCGGTCTCTCACACGCCGTGAGTGCTTGGTCGATGCAGCGGCGGGCAAGGTGCCATTCACCGGTCTGCTGATGGAGAGTACTGAGGGCCGTCAGCGCCAGTACCTCGTCGAACAGTCCAAACTCCGAGGCGGGGTTCAGGCTCTCCAGGACTCCCTCTAGGATCGTGAGAGCGCGCGCGTACTCTCGCTGCGCGATGAGACCCGTCGCGACGTTGATCTTGACTCGCTGACCATGATGCCCATCGTCCTGCTCAAAGAACCAGTTCACTACAGCCTCTGCCGGAGCGATCCTGCCGCGTTGTTGTACGCCCTCCAGGCTGGTGGACCAGACCATCGGCAAGGCCTTGCTCCAGTCGAAGGGTTCCTTCACCTCGTATATGCGGATGACGTAGGGACCACTCTCGCCATGGTCTGGAGCGACCAGAACGCTCCAATCCGTGCCCATCGACGGAGGCAGCTCGAGTCGGCTTACTCCAGGGAGATCCCGTCGATGACTTCGGGCGCGGACGAGCCGCCCGGCATCAAGAAGAAAAGCGTGTGCATCGAACCCGGGACTTCGTACTTCCACTTCCCAAGTACCGTCCGTCGACACGCGAGGAGAGTAGAGATCCCCCCGCGCGGTCGTTCCAACACTCGCGCCAACTGATGCAAACTCGACGACGTCATCGTCGGGTCCGAATTCACCGTGGGTGAACTCGCCTTCCCGAAGTGCAATCGTTGCCGGATCCGAGGCTTGAAGCAGCAGCGCGACAAGGGCCAGCGACTTCACGGCCAGATTCAGTCGCCGCCTTCCAAGCGTTCGACTGAGACGCGCGAGGTTGAAGTCGTCGGGATCAACCCGATTCCGAGCGGACCCTCCATGTCACAGGCGATCATGACATCGAGGCTGTAGCTAAGTGGCAGACCATCCATTCGCGAGACTAAAGCACGCCCCAAAACCGAGGCGTCGTGCACGGTCAGCGATTGAACGAAAAATCGGTTCTCGCCGGACGCCTCGCTAGTGTGCTCCGAGTTTGCGAGTGCGCCTTCGGTCATTGCGGCGGCGAAGCTCCACCCGACATGGTTGTCGTCGAGCGAACGCATTTTCTCCACCGGGAGAAAGCCAATCGAGTGGTCCAGAATCTGGATCTCCCTGCGGCCTTCCCAAATGCTACCGAGGGACACAGGTCCTTCGGGCAGGAGCGGGATAAGCTCCTGAACTTCTTGCACGTAGGAATCGTTGCTCAATGGCGTGCCCATCATCGCGAGTTGCTCGGCCGGTGTGCCTTTCAATACCTCGGCCCATCCCGCGACTTTGGTCACGCGGCCCCGTTCGGTAAGCCAGATCAGAATCCGATGGCCGACGGGCTCGGTGAGGGAGGCGATCGCACTGGCAAGGAGCACGGGAGGCTTGTCCTCCGCGCGGTCCGAGTCGAACTCGAAGGTACCGCCGAACGGAATCTGGAGCGTTCCGGCGATCCGCCCAAGTTCGAGCTCGTATACGAGAAGGCCGTCCTCCACGCTCGCGAAGCGCCAGGAGACGATCTGCGTGTACTCGTTCGTGGTCTTTACTTCGGACTCGCCGATGCGGCTTGTCACCGTTGCCGATCGGCGAACCTCGAATCTAACCACCTCGCCCTTCGGGAGGCTCAAGACCAGATCCACCTCTTGGCTCTGGTCGGCCCAGCCTGCCGCCGCCAGCACGGCGACACCCGTCGCCGCCACGATCAGAGCCCGCGACACCCGGGTGGTCGCAAGGCGACGTATATCGAGTTCGAGCATGTCCATCCTCCTCTTCCACGACCAGTGGTTAACTAAAGCATCCTATCCGCGCACGCTCGGGTCGACCAGTTGCGGCTCCGCCGAGCCGTCAGACCTTCCGCTTTCGATTGGGTCACGCGTGAGCAGGAAGAGGAGCCAAGGTAGTCTCGTTCGGCCATGACTGGAGCAAGTGAAGACGTCCGCTACGGCGGCGTTCGGCGTGCGGAGGATCTGCCGCAGGTCGACTTCTGGGACGTGCTCTACGGGCGGCGCTCGATCCGCAAGTTCGCCCGCGATCCGGTTGCGCGCGAGCTGCTCGAGAAGCTCACCGACGCGGCGGTCATCGCCCCCACGTCGTGCAACCTGCAGATGTGGGACTTCGTCGTCGTCGACGACGACGCGATCCTGAAGGAGATCGGCAAGCTCTCGATCCAGGTCCTGAACGCGCCCGTGTGCGTGTTCGTCTCGTACGGGCGCGAGTTCTCCGAGGACTCGTACGCGAACGTGCAGTCCGCGTCCGCCGCCATCCAGAACATGAGCCTCGCGGCGTTCGCGCTGGGTCTCGGCACGTTCTGGATCACGCAGCTCGGCGACCGCGAGCGCGTGCGCGAGATCCTCGGCATCCCGGCCGACCGCGAGCTGTACGCGGGGCTCGCGATCGGCTGGCCCGAGGTCGTGCCGAAGCGCGCTCCGACGCGGCGCCCGAAGGAGCACGTGCGCCACTGGAACCATTACGCCGGGCGCCACATCCCCTCGAGCCCGCGGCCCTCCGACTGGACGCTCGAGGACGTAGCCATCTACCACCGCGCGCGCGTCCTCAACGGGAACCGCTACAACAAGCCGCGCGCGTGGGAGCAGGACGCCGTGCTCGATGCCCTCGCCTTCCTGCTCGGCGCGGACCGCGGCGGCGCATGGCTCGACTTCATGCCCTTCAGCGGCGTCCTCACGATGGCCATCCGGGCGCGTTTCCCCGGCGCCATCCTGTCCGTCTGCGACCTCACCGCCGGCACGGTCGCTTTTGCGAAGAAGCGCGCGACGAAGGAAGGCGGCGCCTACCTGTGGCCCGCGGAGCTCGCCTCCGCGGTCGACCGCGGAGCGGGCGATCCGCTCCCCTCGGGAGCCTTCGACACGGCCACCTGCCTCTTCCGGCTCGAGGCGCTGCCGCCCGAGCACCGCCCCGCGGCGCTCGCCGCGCTCCACCGCGCGCTCGCGCCGGGCGGTCGGCTGGTGCTCGGCTTCTGCAACCGTCGCTCGTACCACTCGATCATGGAGCGTGCGCGCCGCGGGCGACTGGGCGGCGTCGAGTACGTGCTCGCGCCCGAACCCCACCTCGGGCCCTTCGAGAGCCTCGCGCGCCCCGAAGTCCTGCGCCTCGTCCGCGCTGCCGGGTTTCGCGAGGTGGGCCGGCGCGGCGTCAACGTCCTGCCCGATCCCAAGGAGGCCGCCTTCCGCAGTCGCAACCTGCGCGGACCCTTGGCAGCCGTGGGCAAGCTCGCGTCCGGCTTGGCGCGCGTCGCCGACGCGATCCCCGGAGCTCCTTCCACCCTCGGGCGCTTGCAGTTCCTGTGTCTCGAGAAGCCGTACTAGACCTCCTCGCGGGGGCCGCGCGCTACCTGGACGGGCTCGCGGACGCGGCGGGAGTGCGCACCTGTCCCGCGCACGGCGTGGAGCACCTCGGCAAGAGCGCGTACCGCATCCACATGGGGCTCGCGCTGCACGCGACACGCGGCGAGCCGCTCGACCCGGTGCGGCACACGGCCCTGCGGCTCGCGCGCACCTGTCGCAAGTACCCCCACCCCGAAGCGCGGGCGCACCTCTTCTTCGAGCGCTGGCCGGACCCCTGGAACTGCTCGAACCACCTGATCGATTCCGGCGCCATCTGCGACGCGCTCGGCAAGCTCCTGATCGAGGCGCCCGATCTCCTCGAGGGCGGCGAGCGCGAGCTCGTGCGCGACGCGCTCGAGCGCTCGGCCACCACGTACCTGTGGGCTGCCGCGCTCGACAAGCCCGTGCCGGCGCAGTGCCTGTGGGGCGCGCTCGGCATGGCGCGGGCGGCGGTCGCCCTGGGGCGCTCCGACCTCGCGGACCGGGCGCGCGCCGCGCTGACGCGCGCCTACGAGAGCCTGCGCCCGGACGGCTCGTGGAGCTACTACACGGCGATCGGTCCAGGCGCCGGCGAGCCGGGATCCGAGGACGCGAGCGCCTTCTATCACTCGCGCTGCATCGGCTTCGCGCTCGAGATCCTGACGCTCGTGGGTGACGACGCGCGCGCCGAGCCGCATCGCACGCGGCTCACTCGCGCGCTCGCGTTCCTCCTCGCGCTGCATCGCGCCGACGGGCGGAAGTGCCGCGCCTGGGAGGCGAAGCTGTGGTACTTCGAGGGCGCTGTCGAGACGGCTTCGCTCTCGTTCGACGTGCACGCGCTGCTCCTCGCCGAACGCGTGTTCGGCGGCGGCATCTTCGCGGCACGCGCAGAGCGGAGCCTCGCGCTGCTCTTCGACGCGCGCGCAGCCGACGGAAGCATCACGAGCGGCGCACCGCGCGCCTTCCAGTGCCGATCGTTCTGGACGGCGCACACGGGCCTCCTGACGTCGGTCCTGAACGAGCTCGGAGATCCCGACGAGCCGCCGCGGGCCGGCGCGAGCGCGGGAGCGGTCCGCGGCGCGCTGTTCGCGGACGCCGGCCTCGCGCGGCTCGAGACGCGGGAGCGCGTCGTGCTCGTGCGCGGTCGGCGACCGGGTCCGAGCCCCGGATTCGGCGGACTGTGCGGAGGAGGTGCGCTCGTCTCCCACGGGGTAGCCGGCGCCGAGTCCGACCGCGCGGAGTTCACGCCGCTCGCCGCCGACCGGGCGGGCGAGTTCGTCGTCCCCGGCGCGCTGCGGCGGCTCCCGCTGCGGCCCGGCGGCGTGCGCTGGCTCGTCTTCTCGCGCTGGCGCTGGCGTTGCGAGCTGCGCGCGAGAGGCTTGCGCGCTGCGCTCGGCCTCGTGCGAGGCACGCTCCGCGAGCTGCGTCTGTGGTGGGGAGCCGCCGCGGCGAGCCACTTTGCGGGCGACGTCGAGCTCGACCTCGATCCGGCGGGCGAGGTGATCACGGCGCGCGGGACGCTCGCCGCCGTCGACGGCACGCTCTTGCCCGGAACGCGCACCACGCGTCGCTATCGCCTCCTGCCGGAAGGGCTCCTCGTCTCCGATCTCTTGGAGAGCGAGCTCCCGCTCGCGCGCGTCCTCTACCGCCTTCCAATCGGTGCGACGGATCTGCGTGTGGACGATCGCCCCGAGAACGGCGCGCTCGTCGAGCGCCGCGGCGCCCGGAGACTGCAGATCGACTACCGCTCGCCCTGACGGGGGCGGCCCGAAGGTGGAGCGCGGGTCACGACGTGCGCGTCGGCGGCGACAGCGCCACGTCGAGGCGCGTCTCGCGCACCGACGCGCGCCAGGCGCGCAACGCGCCGCCGAAGCGGTGGCGCCAGAGGCCCTTCAGGAACTCCCAGCAGGTGGTAGCGCGGACGTGCGAGAGCCCGTTTCCGCGCATGCGCGAGAACACGTTCATCTCGAGCACGCGCACGCCCAGGTAGCGGCACTTGATCATGATCTCCGGGTCGAGGAACCACTGGCGACTCTCGAGGCGCAGAAGGTCGAGCACCTCGCGCCGCGTGATCTTCGGCACGCCGTTGACGTCGATCGAGCCGATGCCCGGCCAGAGCAGGAGCACCAGGGCGTTGTAGACGATCGACGTGAGCTTGCGGCGCACGCCGTCCATGCGGAAGCGCCGGCGGACCTTGCCCAGCACGGGACCGCGCGTCTGCTCGAGCGCTTCGAAGAGCTTCACGACGTCGTCCGCGTCGACTTGGCCGTCGGCGCAGATCGTTCCGACCCACGGCGCTCGCGCGAGGGGCAGGCCCTCGAGGATGCCGTTCCCGTAACCGACGTTGCGCTCGATGCGGTGGCGCCGAACCACGCGCCCCTCGCGCACGAAACCTTCGATGATCTCGCCCGTGCGGTCGCTCGAGCCGTTGTCGACCACCACGAGCTCCAGGGCGTGTCCGGCCGCCTCGAAGGCATCGAGGAGCGCGGGAATCGTCCAGCCAATGACCTCCTCCTCGTTGTAGCAGGGCATCACGAGCGAGAGGTCGAAGGCGCTCTCGTCCGGCGCCGCGCCGCTCTTCACGCCACCGGCTCCTTGCGGCGCGTGGGAGCGTAGGCGCGGAACGCGTGGCTCCACAGGTACTGGCGCAGGCGCACGACGCCCTTGATGTCCTCCCAGGCCGTGGGAACGATCTTGACGCGACTGTCGTCGTCGTCGACCCAGGTCACAGGGACGTCCCTTACGCGGTAGCCGCGCTTCTCGGCCAGGACCAGGAGCTCCGTGTCGAAGAACCAGGCCTGGTCCTTCACCTCGGGAACGATCTCGTCCACGACGCGCCGGCTGACGGCCTTGAATCCGCATTGCGCGTCGGTGAAATCCGTGAACAAGAGCGCCTTCACGAACAGGTTGTAGCAACGGGAGATGAATTCGCGCTTGAAACCGCGGGTGGTCCGCGACTCGGGCGACAGGCGCGAGCCGACCGCGATGTCGTAGCCGTCGTCCCAGATGGCGCGGCAAAGTCGCTCGAGGGCCCAGAGCTCCGTGGAGATGTCCACGTCGGTGTAGGCCACGATGTCGGCTCGGCTCTTCGTCCACGCGACGCGCAGGGCGCGCCCGCGCCCGCGCTCGCCGAGGAGGATGCACGAGACGTCGTCGTGGCGTTCGGAGAGCTTGCGCGCGATGTCGATCGTCCCGTCCTTGGACCCGTTCTCGGCGATCACGATGCGCCAGGGATACGGGAAGTTCGCGCCCAGGAAGGCGCGGATCGTCTCGATGCTCCGTTCGAGGACGTGAGCCTCGTTGAGGACGGGAACCACCAGGTCGACCTGCGGAGCGGGACGGCTCATGTCGGTGGATGGGGCGCTTTCGTCCGCGGCCGGCGTAGTCTACTCCGCGATCGAAGCTCGATCGGGCCCTACTACATCGGCACGGCGCGCGAGAAGCTTTCGGGCCGCCCGCTCGCCGCGGGGCGCGAAGAGCCGCCAGATGGCGAGGCACAGCCCGAGGGTCGCGGCGAGGAGCAGCCAGGCCGCGAGCGGGTGCTCGAACCAGGCTTCTCCGGGCGTGATCCCGCCCACCCGCGTGAGCCAGGGGAACTGGACGCCTCCGCGCGCGAAGAAGCGCTCCCAACTCCCCGATACGGCGTTGGTCGTCCCCGCGCGCCAGTCCTCGATCAGGGGCACGGTGAAACGCACCATCGAAAGGACGACGACCTGGAGCGCCGAAGCGACGACGAGCCCCACGCGCCAGCGGTCCGGAAGGCGCACGAGGACGTCGCAAGCCGCCAGGAATGCGAAGGGCACGACGGGCAAGAGATAGCGGAAGCCCGTGTTCCACTGCATGAGCGAGTAGCGGTTCATGCTGCAGAACAGCATGAAGGCCGTGACGAACAACGCCGCGAGCGCGCGCGCGCGGCGCGGGAAGAGCAGTCGGCCCCCGAGGAGCGCCGACGGTACGAGCCCGAGCAGCAGGATCGGTCCGAAGGGATAGAGGCCCCAGTCGAGGTCCACCAGGTTGCGCCAGAACACCTCGAGATTGGGCGCCGTCAATCCCCGCCAGCCGTGCTCGGTGAAGTTGACGTCCGGCATGTGGAACTGGCCCGGATACCAGGGGGTGCCGTACATCGCCCACTGCGAGCCGAGCAGGAACAGGACCGGCGGGACGCTGCCGGCGACAAAGGAGAGCGACTCCCGGAACGCACCGAGCCAACCGGCGCGCGGGATGCGCTCGAAGAAGAGCCACGCGTAGAACACGAGGAGCGGGATCACGCCCGCATAGTCCAGTGCGAAGCACGAGCCGCCGAAGAAGCCCGCCGCGCAGCGACGCATCACGCTCGCGGGCTCGCGCTCACCGTCCTGCCTCCACACGAGGTAGAAGCAGGCGAAGGCCGCCTGAGCCAGGAACATGTTGTGCACGAGGTGCGCGGTGCGGTAGAGGATCGGGGTCGCGAAACCGAAGGCCAGCGCGAGGAAGACGGCCTGGGAACGCGACGCACCGCGGCGCAGGAGGAGCCGGTACATGAAGGCCAGCCACAGCGCCGAGAGCGGCGCCATGAGGAACACGCTCGTGACGACGGTGGCGGCTCCGAAGCGCAGGTGATATCCGGCGCGAACCATGCGATCGACGGCGGCGCCCGACACCGAGTGCTCCGTCTCGTACTGGACCCGGGCGAGTCCCTCGTCATCCGCCGGCACCGTCTGCTTCGCTCGCGTCCAGTCCTCGATCCGCTGCAGCAGCGGTTCGAAGACGAAGAGCGGAACGGCGGCGACGAGCGAGCCCAAGAGGTTGTTCCCGCTGTACCAGTGCCCGTCCCCGTAGGGCTCCTTGGTGTGGGGGAAGAGGTCGGAATGGAGTGCGTGCACGCTGCCGTCGGGGTCCTCGACGACGTAGGCGTCACACACCCAGTCCCCGCGCTCGATGAGCGCGAAGGCGGGGTAGTGCTCGCGCACCACGTTCGTCGCGAAGTGGAGCGAGAAGAGGATCCAAGCGACGAGGAACAGCCGGATCTGATCCCGGGTCGACTGCTCCGCCCACCTCGACCCTTTCATGACTTGCATGGGCAGCCGAATGCCGATGTCCCCAGGATAATCGGCGCGAGAGCGAGTCGAGCCCACGTCTTGCGCGCACGAGGCCGCGAACTCGTGCTCCGGCGCACTCTTCCATCCGAGGCAGTCCGTTTCAACGGCGACTCTCGCGGACGATGCCAGACGAACCCCGGTCGCGTCGAGCGCGGAAAGCCGAACCTAGTCGTCGGACGGCACGAGCTCGGGGAGTTTCACGCTCGCCCTCGGATCCCCATCGTTCCAGCGCCAGCCGCGTCCGCGGAGCATCCAGACGACCGTGCGCAGGATCACCTCGAGGTCGACCGACAGAGATTGTTGCCGCCGATACCAATCGGCGACTCGAAATTTCTCGCGGTACGCCTCCACGTCGTGGCCCGTGTAGCCCTGGGTGACCTGTGCCCAGCCCGTGATCCCCGGCCGGACCGCGAGCCTCGTCGTGAAGCCGGGAACGTGCTCATTGGCCCACTCCTCGATCTCCGTCATCTCGGGGCGGGGTCCGACGAAAGCCATGTCGCCGCGCAAGACGTTCAGGAGCTGCGGCAACTCGTCCAAGTGCGTGTTGCGCAGGAAGCGGCCGAAGCGCGTGACCCGCAGCTCTTCCGCTCCCCCGCCCCAGGAGGCGAAGGCGGTGGCCCTCACCTCGCGCATGGTCCTGAACTTGACCATCGCGAAGGGCCGTCCCCGGTACCCGATGCGCGTCTGGACGAAGAAGATCCGATCCAGGCGGCGGAACACGAGCCAGTTCCCGAGTGCAACGATTCCCCCCACGGCGAGAGCGGGAAGACAGAACACGGCGAGTAGCCCGAGGTCGAGAACGCGCCGACCGACCCCGGCGTAGATTCCACTCGGAGCGAGGCTCTCCCAGTCCTCCTCGTCGAGCCGGGCCGGGAGATCGAGGGCAACGTCGCTTTGCTCGAGACCCGGAACTCCCGTGCGGGGGAGCGCCAGCGGCCTGCGCGGACGGGGGCGGATCGGCTCGAGGGCCGCCGGGATGGGTGAACTCATGCGCTCGACGATGCCGAACGACGCCCTTCGGCTTCCAGGCGTCGCGCCCGGGGCTATCGAGCAGCGGGTCGGACATCCTTGAGAGTCCAATCCCGCCACGTTCGGCTGGTGCCGAAGACGAGAGCTTCGAAGTCGCGTAAATGAGGAAACGGCCCCGGGGCGAGCGCAAGCAGGGCGAAAAAAAGAACCCCTCGCCGAGGCGCTCACCGCGGACCCGCGGCACCCGGTGATCCGCGCAAAAAAAAAGCACCCGGCTCCGGCGTCTCGACGCCGGAGCCGGGTGCGCAAGATCAGCCGTTCGGGAGAACGTTGATGGTGCAGGTCGACATGGATCCTTCGTTGTCCGTGACCTTCAGCGTCACGACGAAGAGGATCTCCTGGTTGAAGGCGTGCATGACGACGGGGCCGGTGGCGGTTGCGCCGTCACCGAAGTCCCATTCGAAGCTCACGATCGCGCCACCGTCGGGATCGACGGCGTTCGCCGTGAACGTCACCTGCTGATTCAGGATCGGAGTGGCCGTACCGCCGCCGGGGCCGGTCGGCACGTTCACACCGATCGTGCAGGTCGGAAGCTGGTCCACGCTTGCGATGTCGGCGGACGTGGTGCAGGCCGTCATGCGTCCCGCCCCGTCCATGACCGTCAAGGTCACCGTGAAGTCCCCGGCTGCGTTGTAGACGTGCGAAGGCGTCGGACCGGCATTGAGCGCCGTCGTGCCGTCCCCGAAGTTCCAGTTGAACTTGAGCGCCGACCCATCGGGGTCGAAGGAAGCCGAACCGTTGAACTGGATCGACTGACCCACGTCGCCCGATTGCGCCGGACCCGCATTGCACACCGGCGGGCTGTTCGCCGGCGGCGGGATACCGCACTCCGGATCGTCCGTTCCGGTCTTCAGGAAGTCGCCGTCGAACTGCTTGGCCTTGCTCTCCCACAAGCGGCGGGCGCCGAGCTTGATGATCGGACCGGCCTGCAGGGCGCCCAGCAGGGCCGCATCGGGGCAGCTCTCGACGCTCGAAGAGTGGTTCAGGCCGCGGATGCGCGCCCAGCCCGTCTCGAGGTCGTCGTCGTTGTCGCAGTTGATGTCGAGCTCCGTCGGGTCGTTGACCGTGTTCAGCTCGAGGAAGGTCGGATGGAACACCTGGCTGATCTCGATCAACCGGGCCTCCGTCCAGCAGCGGAAGGCCAGCGTCGCCGACAGCGCCCTCTCGTTGTCGTTGAAGACGTCGAAACGGACGTTGGCCGTGAAGGCGTTCCCGCCCGACAGGTTGATCAGGACGATGCTCGAGTCGAGCGCCGCCACGAAGCTGTCCAGGATCAACTCGTCCGGGATGCCTTCGTACTCGATGCCGTCGAAGTCGAGCTGCTCGTCGAAGTCCATGTCGGTGGCAGCCTGGTCGGCCTTGGGCGACTTGAACGGGATCGCGTTCAGGTACCACAGGCCTGCGTTCGAGCTGACCACGAGCTCCGAACCCACCAGGTAGTTGTGGGACCAGTCGTCCGCGAACGTATTCGGGTTGGTGGCCGAGACCACGAGGTAGCCCTCGGCCTCCACCACGCCGTTGTCGCAGTTCGTAAGGACGACTCGCGTGTCCGCCGGAGTGAGGAACTCGATGCGGTCGGCGATCGCGCAATCCAGCGGAAGATGCTGGTTCTGCGGATTCGGAACGACGTTGACGTACTCGTAGTGAGCGTTGGTGCTCCCGCCCAAACCGTTGAGCGGTGATGCGGGAGTGAGGTTCGTGTTGGTCACCGCGACGGCCGTGAAGAACGTCGGGCCCCCCACGAACCGCGTGCGGTGGAAGGGGAAGATCAGGACGCTTCCCGGTTCGAGGCCGTCCGCCATTCCAGGCGCGGGGATGACCGCGGCCAACAGAGCGGAAGCCGTGAGCAGTTGAAGTCTCATTGTTCGTATACCTCGCGTTGTCTGTCTCTTTGACTTGCTGGCTTCCTAGGGGAACTCGACGTCGTTCGTGCCGGTCTTGAAGAAGTCGCCGTTCGTCTGCTTCGCGGTCGACTCCCAGAGGCGACGCCCACCGGCCGTGTTGCGGTCCTTGGTGTGGGCGCCGAGGAGCGCCGGATTCGAGTAGGACTCGACCGAAGAGCTGTTGGTCAGCCCCCGAATGCGCGCCCAGCCCGTCTCCAGGTCCCCGATGTTGTCGCAGTCGATGTCGAACTCGGCCGGATTGTGCAGGGTATTGGCGGCGAGGAATCCTTGCGAGAACACGAGACTGATCTGCCGGAGCCGCTTCTCGATCCAGCAGCGGAAGCTCAAGGTCGCCGAGAGCGCCTGCTCGTTGTCGTTGAAGATGTCGAACTGGACCACCGCGGTGAACGCGAAGCCGCCCGACATGTTGATCAGCACGATCGACGAGTCGAAGGCGTCGACGAAGAAATCGAGGAACAGGTGGTCGGGGATCGGCTCGTACTCGACTCCGTCGAAGTCGAGCTGGTCGTCCAGATCGTGATCCGTCGCCGTGCCCGCGGGATCGATAGCTTCGAACGGGATCGCGTTCACGTGGTAGAGCAGGTTCGCCTTGAGGACGAACTCGCTACCGACGAGGAAGTTGTGCGACCAGGCCGTGGAGAAGAGGTTCGGATCCCGCGCGCTGACCACCACGTAGCCCTCTTGTCCGAAGGAGGGGTTGTGGCAGTTGGTCAGCACCACGCGCGTGTCGCCGGGCGTGAGGAACTCGGTTCGGTCCTGGACGACGCAGTCGGGGAAGTTGGAGCCGAGCTGCTGATTGAAGACCGTGTTGACGTACTCCCAGTGGATGTTGGTGCTGCCGCCGAGCCCGTTGATCGGGGTTGCGGGCACCAAGTTGGTGTTCGTCACCGCTATGACGGAGAAGAACGGGCCTTGAACGATCGCGGTCGCATCCCCCGGGGGGGGTGCGACCTGCATTCCGGAGCGGTGGATCGGATAGATCAACACGCTCCCGGGATTGAGTCCGTCCGCCGCGCTCGCCGGCGCGATTGCGGCTAGGAGCACGGTAGTGGTCAGAGCTCTCAGGGAGATACTCATGGTGGCTCTACTCTCGGGTTGCTGCTGTCCTGCGGGGGCCGCCAGCCCCCTGCGATGCGCCCGGGAGAGCGCTCTCCCGACAGGCGTCATCGCTGCCTCTTGAGCACCACATTCGCACCAGTGAGTGCACTTCGCAACCGCGAAGGAGCGGGGCTCGTCCAGACTCCGGGATTCCCGCCGTGGAGGCTCCCCAGAAACCCCTAGAGGAAGCGCCAAGGCGGTCGCCGTCCCCGACCCGTTCTCGCCCCGTCTCGGTCCTCGTTCGATCGCCCACGGGATCGGGCCCCGAAAACCAAGCGATCCCGTCAGGCCCTCGGGGGGACACCTGACGGGATCGACAGGGGCAGCAGAGCTCATCCCGCGGGGAAACACCACGAGGTGGGTTCCCCGAGGAATGCGGCAGAGGCAGCACAGCCTCGCGCGGGCGAGGCCCGGGCACAGGAAGCCCGCAGAGAGAAACTCCCGGCTCCGGCATGGGAATGCCGGAGCCGGGTGCAGCTATCAGCCGTTCGGGAGAACGTTGATCGTGCAGGTCGACATGTCGCCCTCGTTGTCCGTGACGGTCAGCGTCACGACGAAGAGGATCTCCTGGTTGAAGGCGTGCATGACGACGGGTCCGGTAGCGGTGGTGCCGTCACCGAAGTCCCATTCGAAGCTCACGATCGCGCCACCGTCGGGATCGACGGCGTTCGCCGTGAAGGTCACCTGCTCAAACAGGATCGGAGTGGCCGTACCACCTCCGGGACCCGTCGGCACGTTCACGGTGATGTTGCAGGTCGGGACTTGTCCCGGGAAGATGCTCGCCTGCGTCGTGCAGTTCACGGAGCGGTTGGCCGCATCCGTGACCGTGAGGGTCACCGTGAAGTCGCCCGAGCTCGTGTAGGTGTGGCTCGGGGTGGGACCGGCATTGTTCACCGTCACGCCGTCACCGAAGTTCCAGTCGAACTCCAGGGCCGAGCCGTCGGGGTCGAACGATCCGGAACCGTCGAAGCTGACCGAGGTGTTGACCAAGCCGCTCGCGGCGGGGCCGGCATCGCACACCGGAAGCTGGTTCCCCTCCTGGATGTCGGCGGCCGTGGTGCAACTGGTCGACCGTCCGGCTCCGTCGATCACCGTCAAGGTCACGACGAAGTCGCCTGCCGAGTTGTAGACGTGCGCGGGCATCGGACCGGCGTTGTTCGCCGTCGTGCCGTCGCCGAAGCTCCAGTTGAAAGTGAGCGAGCCTCCATCCGGGTCGGACGAGCCCGATCCGTCGAACTGGATCGATTCGCCCACGAGACCCGATTGGGCCGGACCCGCATCGCACACCGGCGGCACGTTCTCCGGCGGCGGGACACCGCACTCCGGATCGTCCGTTCCGGTCTTCAGGAAGTCGCCGTCGAACTGCTTGGCCTTGCTCTCCCACAAGCGGCGGGCGCCGAGCTTGATGATCGGACCGGCTTGCAGGGCGCCCAACAGGGCCGCATCGGGGCAGCTCTCGACGCTCGAAGAGTGGTTCAAGCCGCGGATGCGCGCCCAGCCCGTCTCGAGGTCGTCGTCGTTGTCGCAGTCGATGTCGAGCTCCGTCGGGTCGTTGACCGTGTTCAGCTCGAGGAACAACGGGTGGAACACCTGGCTGATCTCGATCAGCCGGGCCTCCGTCCAGCAGCGGAAGGCCAGCGTCGCCGACAGCGCCTTCTCGTTGTCGTTGAAGACGTCGAAGCGGACGTTGGCCGTGAAGGCGTTCCCGCCGGACAGGTTGATCAGGACGAGGCTCGAGTCGAGCGCCGCCACGAAGCTGTCCAGGATCAGCTCGTCGGGAATGCCTTCGTACTCGATGCCGTCGAAGTCACGCTGCCCGTCGAGATCCATGTCCGTGGGAGCTTGGGCGGCCTTGGGCGACTTGAACGGGATCGCGTTCAGGTACCACAGACCCAGGTTCCCGCCGATCACGAGCTCCGAGCCCACGAGATGGTTGTGGGACCAGGGCTCCAAGAACAGGTTCGGATCGAGCGCCGTGACCACCAGGTATCCCTCGGCTTCGGCAACACCGTTGTCGCAGTTCGTGAGGACGACGCGCGTATCGGCCGGAGTCAAGAACTCGACGCGGTCGGCGATCGAGCAGTCCAGCGGCAGGTGCTGGTTCACCGGATTCGGGACGACGTTGACGTACTCGTAGTGAACGCTCGTGCTGCCGCCGAGCTGGTTGATCGGCGAAATGGGCGTCAGGTTGGTGTTGGTCACCGCGACGGCCGTGAAGAACGTCCCGCCGCCGGTGAATCGCGAGCGATGGAAGGGGAAGACGAGAAGGCTTCCCGGTTCGAGGCCGTCCGCCAGTCCGGGCGCGGGGATGACCGCGGCCAGCAGTGCGGAAGCCGTGAGCAATTTGAGTCTCATGGTGTCGTGTTCCTGTTGTTTCTGTCTTGGACTTGCTTGGCTTCCTACGGGACCTCGGGATCGTTGGTGGCGGTCTTGAAGAAGTCGCCGTTCGTCTGCTTCGCGGTCGACTCCCACAGCCGGCGTCCGCCGGCGGTGAAGATGTTCTTCGAGTGTGCACCGAGCAGCGCCGGGTTCGAGTAGGACTCGACCGAGGAGCTGTTCGTCAGGCCGCGGATGCGCGCCCAACCCGTCTCGACGTCGCCGACCCCATCGCAGTTGAGGTCGAACTCGGCCGGGTTGTGGTTGGTGTTGGCGGCGAGGAAGCCTTGCGAGAACACGAGGCTGATGTCTTGGAGCCGCTTCTCGATCCAGCAGCGGAAGCTGAGGGTCGCCGAGAGCGCCTGCTCGTTGTCGTTGAAGATGTCGAACGCGACCACCGCGGTGAAAGCGAAGCCGCCCGACATGTTGATCAGGACGAGCGACGATCCGAGGGCGTCGACGAAGAAGTCCAGATAGAGGTGGTCGGGAATGGGCTCGTACTCGATCCCGTCGAAGTCGAGCTCTCCGTCCAAGTCGTGGTCGGTCGCGGCACCCGCCGGATCCAGGGCGTCGAACGGGATCGCGTTGATGTGGTAGACGAGCAAGTTCGAGTTGATGACGAACTCGCTGCCGACCAGGAAGTTGTGCGACCACGCGGTCGAGAAGACGTTGGGATCCTGGGCCGTGATCACCAGGTAGCCTTCCGTCCCGAAGGAGGGGTTGTGGCAGTTCGTCAACACGACCCGCGTGTCACCCGGCGTGAGGAACTCCACCCGGTCCTGCACGACGCAGTCGGGGAAGTTGGAGCCGAGCTGCTGATTGAAGACCGCGTTGACGTAATCCCAGTGGATGTTCGTGCTGCCGCCGAGCCCGTTGGTCGGTGTGGCGGGCACCAAGTTCGTGTTCGTCACCGCGATCACGGAGAAGAACGGAGCCTGGATGATCGCCGGACCGGTGGGCGCCCCATTGAACGGGAGCCCGGAACGGTGGATCGGGTAGATCAGCACGCTTCCGGGGGTAAGGCCATCGGCAGCCGTCGCCGGAGCGAATGCGGCTGCGAGTAGAGCCGTGGCCAAGGCTCTGTGGGACATCCTCATGGTGTCTGTGCTCTCGGTTGCTGTCCTTGGGGGCGAACCCCGGATGATGCGCCTCGAGAGACATTCTCCCGAAGAGGCGCACCGCCTCCTTCTCCGCTACAAGTTCGCATTCTTGAAAGATCTTCGCAATGGGTGAGCGGGGCTCTTCCGCCGCATTCTCGAACGAGTCCACGCCGTACCGCTTTCCGGCGCTCGAAACCCCTCAGGGAAGCTGCGCGAGAGGCACGAAAAGAGGTAAGCCAGTCGCATGAATCTCCTCTCGACCCGTGCCCTCCCGTGCGCCCGATGACGAGTTGGATCGTGGGCGACATCCACGGCTGCGCGGACGAGCTCGGAGAGCTCGTCGCGCGCATCGCACTGGAAGAGCGCGACATCCTCGTCTGCGTCGGAGATCTCTTCCACCGCGGCCCCGATCCCGTGGGCGTGATGGATCGTCTACGCGGCGTGGGCGCGCGCTTCGTCCTCGGAAATCACGAGCTCGCCGTCCTGCGCCGCTGCGGCCTCGCGCCGGCGTCGACCGACCCACTCGACCGTCCCCCGCGCCGGCAAGCCTTCCCGGAGCTGGAAGCGGACGATTTGCGCGGCGACGGCGGGCGGAGCTGCGACGTTCCTTCGGAACGGCGAGAGGACGTCGTCCGCTTCCTCCAGGAACACGCCGGCTTCTTCCTGCGCGGATCCGACCTCGAAGGCGCTGGACGCACGCCGGACGGGCGCGCGTGGTACGTCGTGCACGCCGGAATGGAACCGGATCGCGGAGTCGAACGGAGCTCGATCGAAGCTCTGACCCGCGCTCGACGCGTCGACGATCGCGGACGTCCGTTCTGGTACGAGCGCTACGAGGGGCCGGACCTCGTGCTCTTCGGACACACCCCCGGGAAAGTACCGCGCGCACGGCACCACGCGGGCCGCCTCGTCGCGCTCGGACTCGACACGGGTTGCGTCTACGGCGGCGCGCTCAGCGCCTACTCCCCCGAGCTCGACGAAATCGTTTCGGTCCGCGCGTCGAAGGCCTACGCAGAGCCGTGAGCCGGGGTCACAGGGCGACGCTCAGCACGAACCCCGCGAAGGGCGCGGGATCCGTCTCGAGCTCAGCGAGCTTGCGGCCGAAGTCGTCGTAGGTCTGGAACTCGCGCCACACCGCGATGCCGCCCGTGAGCTCGAGCCGCAGCTTGCGGCCGAGCTCCCAGCGCAACCCGCCCTCCGCCGTGATCTCCTCTTCCTGCACGACGCCCTCGGGAAGCGGCGAG
This sequence comes from uncultured Planctomycetaceae bacterium, assembly GCA_964413535.1. Taxonomy (GTDB): domain Bacteria; phylum Planctomycetota; class UBA1135; order UBA1135; genus CAYPTB01. The sequence goes on from CAYPTB010000036.1 coordinate 61,200, forward strand.
TCGTCGTTCAAGCGGTACTGCCGGATCGCATAGGCCGCTCCCAGGGAGAGCTCGACCGCTTCGCTCGCCGCGTACACGGCGTGCATGCGCGAGCCCTCGGAGACGAGCCGCATGCGCTCCGATACGCGCCAGTCGAAGCCGAGGAAGGGAAACAGCCACGGATCGTCCTCGAGTCGCGAGCGCGCGGCCAGGCCCATCGACACCGCGAAGTCGTCGTCGAACCGCACGCGCATCCCCCCCAGGGCTCCCACCGAGAGCGCGCTGCGCAGGTCGACGTCGTCCTCTCCCGAGAACCCGAGCTCCATGCCCGCGAACCAGCTCTGACTCGCCGTGGGATCGCCGAGGACGGCGAGCCCGACGCGGCTGTCGTAGACGTCGTTGAACGGATCGCCCGAGCCCGCCATCAAGGCCTGCGCGCCGCTGAAGTCGTAGAACGACGCTTCGGCGTCGAGCGAGACGGCGAGCACGGTCTCCTCTCCGATGCGCCGGCCGAAGACTCCGCTCCAGCCTCCACGCGCGATGGCGACGTCCCCTCCGCCCTTCTCGAAATCGGCGTTGTCATGGAGAACGCCCTGCACCTCGAAGTGCGTGAAGTCGGCGGGCTCTTTCGGTGTGGGCAGCGCCGACAGGTGCGCGAAGTCGCTGGCGAAGGGGTCGGGCGGAACGGCGGGCGTCAGTCGCTCCCACGAACGAGGCCTCAGCTTCCACGTCGTCGAACGCGGACGCGCCAGGAGCTCCGCTCCCATCTCGGGAACGCGCACGAGGCGCGGCGCAGGCCGCACGTTCGACTGTCCGAACGCGGGTGCGCACAGGAGCGCGAAGGCCAGAGCGAAGCAGGTGGAACGGGACGACATGCGGGTCCTCGTGAGCGAGCTCCGCCGAATCGTCCGAGGTCGGCGCGATCTGCGGAGGGAGCACGGCGGAGTGCGGCGTTGGTGGTCGCCGCGCGGAAGGGCCGGGAGGTCCGGCAACGAAACCTACCCCGCAGTCCGGACGCGCGTCGGCCCGCGGAGGCTCTGCCGCGCAGCCTTCCTCGGGAGCCCGGCCAAGCTCGAGAAACGCTTTCCCGATGTGGCGGGAGCGCTCGAACGGAGGCTTCCCGGTGAAGCGCGGATGGCGCGCGGTCGGTCGCTCCCGCGGCATCTCTGCGACCCAGGCTCACGAGCGCCGGGTGACGCCCGCTACGATGGCTGCGCGATGCAGACCGGATTCGTCTACCACGCCGATTGTCTCGGCCACAGCGCCGGCATCGGGCACCCCGAACAGCCGCGGCGCCTGAGCGCGGTGCGCGATCGACTGATCGACTCAGCCCTGTGGCAAGACCTCGCCGTACACGAGCCGTCGGAGGCTCCCGCCGAGTGGATCGAAGCCGTGCACTCCCCCGCCCTGGTGCAATCGCTGGCCCGCGCGGAGGCTTCGGGCGGCGTGCAGCTCGACCCGGACACGCGCGCCGGAAGCGGCTCCGATCGCGCCGCTCGTCTGGCAACCGGCGGTCTCCTCGAAGCCACGGACCGCGTGCTGCGCGGCGAGTGGCGGAACGCCTTCGTCGCGGCGCGACCGCCCGGCCACCACGCCGAGCGCGACCGGGCCATGGGCTTCTGCCTCTACAACCACGCGGCCATCGCCGCCACCTATCTGCGCAAGGCGCACGCTCTCGAGCGCGTTTGCATCCTGGATTGGGACGTCCATCACGGAAACGGCACGCAGCACATCTTCGATGAGGATCCCTGCGTCTTCTACGCGAGCTTGCACCAGTACCCCTTCTATCCCGGCACCGGCGCGGCCTCGGAGCGCGGCCGCGGCGCGGGGGAAGGCGCCACGTTGAACCGTCCGATGGTCGCGGGGACCGGCGACAGCGAGTGGATGGGCGCGCTCGAGCGCGAGGTCCTGCCCCGGCTCGAGGCCTTCGCACCCGAGTTCGTCCTCGTCTCGGCCGGCTTCGACGGCCACCGCTTTGACCCGCTCGGGGGCTGCAACCTCTCCGTGGACGGGTATCGCGCGCTCACGCGGCTCGCACTCGAGCTCGCCGGTCGCTGCGCGCACGGCCGAGTGGTCTCGCTGCTCGAAGGCGGTTACGACCTCGACGCCTTGGGCGCCTGCGTTCACGCGCACGTGGAAGAGCTCTCCACCTGGAGCGGGAGCTGAGCACCGTGCGTCTCTCGACCCACGTCCACGATCGCGACGGCGCGGGCCTCGTGTACGTCTATCCGGTCGTGTCGCGGCGCGCGCGCGGCGTGTCCGTCGGCGTCAACCTGAACCCCAACTCCGCCTGCAACTGGCGCTGTGTCTACTGTCAGGTCCCCGACCTCGCGTGGGGCAAGGGACCGCCGATCGACCTCGAGCTCCTCGAGCACGAGCTCGGCCTCGTCCTGGGGCAGATCGCGCACGGCGACTATCTGCTGCAGCACGTTCCGGAGGGATCGCGGCGGCTCCATGACGTCGCGTTCTCCGGCAACGGAGAGCCCACGAGCTCGCCGCAATTCCCCGAAGCGGTGGAGGTGGCGCGCGCGGCCCTCGCGCAGCTCGGCTTGACCGAGGACGTAGCGCTCGTCCTGATCACCAACGGATCGCTCGTGCAGGACGACTCCGTGCAGCGCGGTCTCGCCCTGCTCGCGGAAGGCGGGGGCCAGGTCTGGTTCAAGCTCGACCGCGCAACGGACGCGGGGATCGAGGAGGTCAACTCCTCGCGCATCGGGATCCGGCGCACGCTCGCGAACCTCGCGACCTGCGCGCGGCTCGCACCGACGTGGATCCAAACCTGCCTCTTCGCGCGCAACGGGCGCCCTCCCGACGAGCGGGAGCTCGAGGCCTACGTCGCCGCGCTGGCGGATCTCGTGCGCAGCGCGATTCCCCTGGAAGGCGTCTTGCTCTACGGGATCGAGCGGGCTTCGCACCAACCGGAAGCGCCCGAGCTCTCGAAGCTGTCGGCGAAGTGGCTCACCGCATTCGCGGCTCGCGTCGAAGCGACGGGGCTCTGCGTGCGCGTGCATCCGTAGTACGGAGCCGCGGGGGAAAAAAAAACAAGGAGCGGGCCCCGGGGGGGGAAGAGTTGGCCCCCGGGCGGGGCGGCCCGGGGGGGGTGTTGGGGG
>CAYPTB010000037.1:0-3105 GCA_964413535.1 uncultured Planctomycetaceae bacterium
AGACGGTGACCTCGACCTCGTGTCGTCGAACTTTTTCAGCAACACGCTGACGGTCTTCTTCCAGAGCGCGTCCGGGAGCTTCGATCCAGCGCCACTCACGCTCGGCGGTCCCGGAACGACCGACCAACCCTTTTCCGTCGCGGCAGCGGACCTCGACGGAGACGGTGACCTCGACCTCGTCTCGGCGAATGATGGTAGCGACACCCTGACGGTCTTCTTCCAGAGCGCGCCCGGGAGCTTCGATCCAGCGCCGCTCACGCTCGGCGGCTTCGGGAGGACCGACCGTCCCGAATCCGTCGCTGCGGCGGACCTCGACGGAGACGGTGACCTCGACCTCGTCTCGGCGAACAAAGGCAACTCCTCCTTTCTTCCTTCCACCCTCACGATCTTCTTCGGAGGTCACCCATGAAGACAATGAAGGGCTTCTCTCGGCTGCGATGACCCCCCCCGACCTCGCGAAGACCCTTCCCATCGAGCAGGTCGTGCTCGATCGGATTCGGCGGGAGTTGCAGCGCTGCCGGAAGGAACTTGGGGCGGCGCCGCGGGTGTTGCGGGCGATTCAGAATGCGTTGAACGATCCGGGGTTGACGGTCGACGAGCAGAAGATCGTGCGGCGGTTTCGCGGGGTGTCGCGCGCGATGGGGACGGACGAGGTCGCGGCGGTGCTGGCGCATCGGGTGCGTGCGGCATTGAGGGCGGGACTCGCTGCGGCGGTGGAGGACCTCGCGCTCGAAGAGGTGCTCGCCAGTCCGGCCGTGTATCTCGTGCGGCGCGCGGAGAAGACTTCGGAGAGGGAGCACTCGACGAACTTCGATGCGGCGCTGCACGTAGCGCGCGGGGAGCTCGATCGGTTCGGGCCGGCGGACGACGGCTCGGAGCGCGATCCCGACGACGCGGGGTTGCTCGTGCTCGCGGAGGAGGAGATCTCCGATCGCGTGGGGATCGCGTGCGCGAGCGCATGAAGGCAATCCTCGCCAGCGGAGTCGAGCGTTGCCTTCTACGAGGCGGCTGACTCCCTTCGTCGACAGCGGGCAGGACCCGACCTCGTCCCACCCGAGCTGGCAGACGGCGCTCGGATCGCCGTCGCGAAGCACGCGGTGGCAGCCGTGAGCGGGGGCCGCCACCTCACGGCCCCCCCCAAGCTTGCCGCCCTCCGATCTCCCCGTAGGCTCATGGTCCCTGCATCACGGGCGAGGTGGAGACCTCGCGGCCGTGACGGTCGAGCTCTTCGACCGTTCCAAGGGGAGCAGGGATCGTCCTGCTCGGGGAGGAATCATGCGGGAGCTCTGGATCGCGGTAGCACTGGCCTGCGTCGGCTCGAGCTGTGGATTCATCACGGCAGGTGCCGCCTCGGCGGCGTCGAGCGAGGGCAGCGCGGCCGACGCGCCGGCCGCGATCACGGGCTTCGCGGTCGAGGGCGCGAAGACGGAGCCCGCGCAAATCCGCTTCGTGCTGACCGACGCGGAGGGCGACGCGGTCGAGGTCGAGCTTCGCTACGAGGTGGATCCGGACGGAGCGGGCCCGGGTACCGCCGTGTCCGGGAAGCTCGCGCATCTCTTCGCGCGGAGCCCGGCACCGTCCACGAATCCGCCGCCCCCGACCGCAGCGCTCGGCAACCCCCTCGTGCTCGCCGCCTCGCCGCAGGGGACGGAGCACGTCTTCGACTGGTTCTTCACGCGCGAGGCGGGGATCGGGAGCGGGACCTTCACCGACGACGTCTTCGTCTTCGCGCAGGTGACGGGTGGCGTGCAGTCGCTGACGCCCGGCGCGAACGCAGCGCATCTCGGCGTCGGCAACGACCCGCCGGTGATCGTCGACGCGGACGGGGACGGCTTCGCTGACGCAGTGCTCCCCAGCGAGGAGGTCGTCGGCCTCGTGCACGTGCCGTTCCTCGTGAAGGACAGCTCTCTCGACCAGGTCGACGTGCAGGTCGAGTACGGGCTCGCCGACGGCCTAGACGTCGACAGCGGCGAGCTGCCCGATCCGAGCGCGTTCCTGCCGGCCACAGCTCAAGGCGATCTGCCGAAGTCGATCCAGACGACGAAGGACGGCGCGAAGGTCGACTTCTTCTGGAACGCGGTCGCGGATCTCGGGAAGACGGAGCACGACGTCGTGCTGCGCCTGACGCCGACCGACCGCGACGAGCAGGGCGAGCCCGTGGACACGGGCGCTCCCGTCCTCACGCGCCGCTTCCGCATCGACAACAACGCGGCGCCGATCATCCAGTTCGACTCGGGTGCCCTGCTCGCGAACCCCGACGAGCGCCGCGGCATCCCGATCCCGTACCGCGTGATCGACGAGGAGAGCGACCTCGTCGAGGTGACCTTCCAGTGGCGCCGGGAGAACGAGGCGTTCCCGCCGCTGCCGACGGACAACGCGTCGCTCGACGCAATCCTCTCCGACCCCGCGCTCCGCCGCGAGCACCACATCTGCACCGAGTACCCGCGCTATGCACGTGGCCGAGTGATTCCGATCGACGAGACGACGGTGCGTCTCCCCGAGCTCGCGCAGCAGGAGAGCTGGATCGTCGCGCGCGGCGTCGTGGGAGGCACGCTCGAGCTCATGCGGCCGCCCCAGGAACTCGAGCCCGTCCAGTCGAGCTGGAGCTCCAATCCCCTCGTCTCGCCCGTTGCTGCACTTCCATTGGGCGACGGGCTCTCGGCGCTCGTCCTCGACGGAGATGGCGCCGGCGGCTGGCGCGTGCGTTCGATCGAGCTCGCGACGGGCGAGGTGCAAGCAGAGCTCGCCACGGGTGTCGGCGTCCCGACGGCGATGGCGCTCGACCGCGCGGAGCGAACGCTCCTCGTCGGGTCCCTCGCGGGTCTGTGGCAGGTCGATCGATTCGCGCTCACCGACGGCGCCGCTGCGGCGTCGGGTTCGGTGGTCGGACCGTCGGCGAGCCCGGATGGAGTCCGAGTCATCGCAGCTACGAGTTCGCAGACCGCGCTCGTCACCGTCGACGATGAGCTCCGGAGCGTGGACTTCGCCAGCGTGCCCCCGCGCTCCGTCGCGCTCTTCACGGGCCTCGCCGAACCCTGGGGCATCGTCGTGGATCCGCTCGGCCCCAATCGCGCCTACCTGGCGCTGCGCACGGAGCACCGCGTC
>CAYPTB010000038.1:0-22249 GCA_964413535.1 uncultured Planctomycetaceae bacterium
TCTGCCCGATACCTAGCCGCGCCTCGCGCCACGTGACCAAAGGTCACTCGTGTCGCAGCGGTGCGCAAAGCGCACCGCGCGTCCACCGGTAAGGGTTCTCGACCCCCGGCAACCCGCTCACACCCCGCTCTTCTCCTCTTCTCTCCTCTTCTCTCCCCCCCGTCAATTCAGCGAACACGCCCCCGGCCCGCGCACATCCCCGCACGACCCACAGGGAGCCGGAGCCGACACCGGCATGCTCTCCCGACGCGGACCCCGTCCACCGGAGGGCGTCGCGAAGACCGAGAACTGCTTCACGGCCCTGGCGCTCGAACACTGAGGACAGCGCGGCTCCTCGGACCCGAGGACGAGCTCTTCGTAGGCGTGCGCACAGTCCTGGCAGACGTACTGATAGATCGGCATCACGACAATCTACTCGTCCGCGCGCGGGTTGGTGAGGCCGGGTGAAACGCCGCCGTGCGACCCCCCGGGTCCCCCCTCGTTTGGAGCCGTTCCCTCCTGGCCATCACCCCTCTTCCGAGACCCGCTCTCGGAGTCCCCCGAAGGCACTCGCAGCATCGGATCGACGCCCCCGGTCGACTCAGCGCAGCAGCTCCTCCGGATCCAACAGCGTGCGGGCGAGCGCGTCGGCCCACGCGTTCTTCGCGCTCTGGACGAGGTGCACGCCGTCGTAGAAGGCGGCGTCGGACGGCGGCGTGTACGGGCAGCGCGACACGACGACGACGTCGGGCTCACCGCCGGTGAGTCGAGACATGTGCTCGAGATAGCTCGCCCAGTATCCGTTCGCCTGCCACGCCTCCAGGACGCTCGGGGGTACGGGAGCCGGTAGCAGCACGAGCCGCGTTCCGCGCTCGCGGCACAGGGCCGCGATCTGTGGGAGATAGGCCGCCGTCACCGCAGGCGCGCTGAACTCCCGGAGCAGAGCTCGGGCAGAGATCTTGTCGCGCGCGATCTCGCTCCACAGGGCGGCTCCGCCCGGCGCTTCGTCGACGGCTTCGGTTCCGGGAGCCGAGAGCGTGCGCTTGAGCTCGCGCAAACCGTCGCGCACCGGTGTCTGCACGAGTCCGCGCCGCAACAGCGAGGGGACCTGCACGGCGGTCGCGAAGGCGGAGTGTCGCATGGCGACGGTGAGCTCGGGTCGGTCGAGCGAGCGCGCCACGCTCTCGATCTCGTCCGGTCGCCGGAAGACCGAGGTGAAGTACGGCGCAAGGAAACGCTCGGAGTCCAAGTCGGACGCCCACGAGACCGGATTCATCGCGACGACGACGAAGGCGGGGTCCGGCGCGCCGCGCCGTTCGAGCACATGCACGAGACGCCGCAGGAGGAAGTAGTTGCCCGCGGCTCCGATCGATTGATTGTTCGAGAGGTCGAGCACGTCGTCGGGCAAGGTCACTCCGTCGAGCACCCCGTAGGAGACGCTGTCGGCGAGCAGCACGGTGCGGGGCGGTGTATCGAGCGCGGCGACCGCATGGACGCGGTCGTCGACCTCGTGTCGGCCGCGATTCTCGTCGGCGAGGATCCCGAACGTCGCCTCGATCGCCGCCGTCAATGCGAGCGAGGTGACGAGGAAGCTGCGCGCGCGACGCGCCTCAGAACTGGAAGTAGATGAACTCATTGCCGAGGAAGCGGCCGAAGAGGGAGATGCACAGGTACAGGGCGACGGTGACCACGGCCTGCACCCAAGGCCGAGCGGACTCGATCGGCGACTCCACGCCGCCGCGCTGCTCCGTGGCGAGGTCCCAGGCGAGGACCACCAAGGTTCCAAGGCCGCCGAAGACCAATCCGCTCGCGATCACGTCGGAGAGCACGAGCCCGTCGAAGAGCCCGCCCGACTGCGGTCCCAGGAATCCGGCGACCTGCTCGAGCGACCGTGCTCGGAAGAAGAGCCAGCCCAGGCACACGAACTGGAAGAACAAGAGCGTTCGTCCGAGCCGTGCGACGCCGCGCTCCGGCCGATCCGCTGAAATCGCGCGCGTCGCGCTCCAGGCGCGGTGCACGACTAAGAGCAGTCCCTGGTAGGCCCCCCACACGACGAAGCTCCACGCAGCGCCGTGCCACAGCCCGCCGATCACCATGGTCGCCATCAGGTTCACCTGCGTGCGTCCAGGTCCGAGCCGGTTGCCTCCCAAGGGGATGTACAGGTAGTCCCGCAACCAGGTCGAGAGCGTGATGTGCCAGCGACTCCAGAACGCCTTCGGGTCGCTCGCGAAGTACGGCATGCGAAAGTTCCACGGGAACTCGAAGCCGAGCATCCGCGCAGTTCCGCGGGCGATGTCCGTGTAGCCCGAGAAGTCGCAGTAGATCTGGACCGCGAAGGCGTAGACCGCGAGCACGCGCACCGCGATCCCCGGCGCCTCCCCCGCTGCGAACACGCCGTCGACGAAGGGAGCGAGGTTGTCGGCGACGACGGACTTCTTGAACAGCCCCCAAACCGCCAGTCGCATTCCCAGCGCCTGGTCCTCGAACCGGAAGACGCGCGGCCGCTTCGCCTGCGGCAGGAAGTCGCGCGCGCGCACGATGGGTCCTGCGACGGGCTGCGGGAAGAAGCCCACGAAAAGCGCGAAGTCGAGCAAGCTCCGCTCCGCCTCGATCTCGCCGCGATAACGGTCGATCGTGTAGCTCAGCGTCTGGAACGTATAGAAGGAGACGCCGACCGGCAGCACGATCACGAGCGTCCAGTCGGGCGCTCCGAGGCCCAGGCTCTCGAGGGCTCGCGCGGCGCTCTCGACGAAGAAGTTGTAGTACTTGAAGAAGCCGAGCACTCCGAGGTTCACGGCGATGGAGACGAGCAGCACGAGCCTGCGCTCGCCCGGCGAGCGCCCCGGCCGGCCGAGCGCGAGCCCGCACCCGTAGTCGACGACGGTCGACAAGACGAGCAAGCCCAGGAAGCGCCAATCCCAATAGCCGTAGAAGAAGAAGCTCGCGGCGAGCAGCAGCGCGTTCTGCGCCTTGCGCGAGCGTACGAGGCACCAGTAGAGCCCCCAGACGAGCACGAAGAACCACAGGAAGTGCTGGCTGTTGAAGAGCATGTCCCGGCGCGAGGGCGGAGCAGGATAGCGGCTCCGATTCCCGACGGAACATCGCGACCGGTGCTCCTTATTCGCGCCGGAGGGTCGACGGCATTCGCGGCTCGAGCCAACGGATCTTGCGCGGTCGGAGCAGCGCCTTCTCGCCGAAGGCCTGGGCGTGCCGTCTGACGTGCTCTACCGCTTCACGCGGTGAATCGGTGAGGAAGACGAAGTTCGTGTCCTCGGGCGCGATGGTTCCCGCCGCCTTCATCCGGACCTGGACGAAGTCGGTCAAGGGCTCCCAGTACTCACGGCCCATGAGCACGCACGGGAACTGATCGACCTTGCCCGTCTGGATCAACGTGGCGATCTCGAAGATCTCGTCCAGCGTCCCGAAGCCGCCCGGGAGAGCGACGAAGCCGACCGAGTACTTCGCCAGGATCACCTTGCGCACGAAGAAGTGGCGGAACTCGAGCCACAGGTGCAGGTAGCGGTTCGGATGCTGCTCCTGCGGCAGCTCGATGTTGCAGCCGATCGAGAACCCACCGCCCTCGACGGCGCCGCGGTTCGCGGCCTCCATCACGCCCGGCCCGCCGCCCGTCACGACGGTGAAACTCGCGCGTGCGAGCAGCTCACCCGTCTCGCGCGCCATCGCGTAATACCGGTGGCCCTCGGGAAAGCGCGCCGAGCCGAACACCGTGACGCAGGGTCCGACGAAGTGCATGCGCCGGAAGCCGTAGATGAACTCGAGGAAGATCCTCCAGGCGCTGTAGAGCTCGCGCAGGCGCGTCAGCGGGCCGCGGAGGAACTCGCGTTCGTCGCTCTCGGGCGGCTCTTTGCCCCAACTGAGCTGCTCGTCGGGCGTCGCATCGCCTGGGATCGACTCGGTCTCGTCGAGATCGGCCATGGAGCGTGAAGCCTAGCGACCCACTACTCGGTGGGGCTCGCAAGACCACGCGACGGGGGTTTCGCACCCTGGACCGTGACCGCAAGCCCCTAGTCGGACGCGGCGCGGTGCGGACGGACCCGTAAAGGCGAAGCGGCGCGAGGGGACATCCCCCCGCGCCGCTTCGCTCTACGCACCGAGTGGTCTCGACTCAGTTCGTGCCGCCGGCAGGCGCCACGAGGTAGGGGAAGTCCCCGTAGAAATCGAGCGCGCTGGTCGCGACTCCGTCGGTGAGCGCGAGCGCTCCCGAAGGCGCCTGAGCGGGGGGCAGGTTCGCGCCCATCAGGATGCGCAAGGTGATGTCGACGACGTCGTCGCCGGGACGGCGCCCGTTGGGATAACCGGCCATGTCGCCGTCGAGCACGCCGAGCGGCTTCTGCTGCGCCGGATCGACGGGATTGACCGCGTACTTGAAGCGCAGCATCTCTCCCATCGACGAGCCCTGGGTGAGCCCCGGCACGCCCGTCAGGAAATAGTCGCGAAGGTCGCTGCGGCGCAGGGAGGTGGGCTCGCCGAGTCCGGTCTCCTGCGCGATCACGGTGGAGAAGGCGGGGAAGTCGAAGTAGTCGAGGTACTGGCCGTCGTCGACGGGCTTCGACGCGTTGAAGCGGTCCTTGTCGCGGAACCCGATGAAGAGCGAGTTCACGAGCGGCGCTCCCGTGCGCGAGATCTGGACGAAGCGTCCGCTGGTCGTGCCGGCTTCGTCGAAGTCGGGCGCGCTGGCCAGGACACGCATCGCGCGCGTGCTCGCGGTGCTCCACACGCCGATGATCTTCTGCGCCGCACCGAGCAACGAGACGGGAACCTCGATCGCGAGGGCCGTGACGTTCTTACCGGCCAGATCGTTGGTGCCGCCGGTCGCCGGACCGACCAGGTTCAGGTTCACGAGGTCGTACAGCGCTCCCATGCTGATCGCGCGCGGGTCCTTGCGCTGACCCACGAAGACGCGGCCGAAGTGAGCGGGAGCCGCGAGGTCGTAGACGTGGCCGAGGGCGTAGCTCTCGTAGTCGGCGAACGAGCGCGTGCCGACGTTGTCGCCCGGCTTGACGAAGACCGCGTCACCGCTCGTGCTCGTAAGCGGCGTGACGCCCCCTCCCCCGCCGTAGTTGACGACTTCGACGGTGTACGTCTGACGAATCGACGCCTCCGGCGGATCGATCATGAACGAGAAGGGCTTCGCATTGAAGACGGGCGTCGGGACGATCATCCCGCCCGGCAGCGGGGTCGGGGCCGACGCGCCCGCCTGTAGCGTGTTCGAGAACTGGAAGCGGATGCTCAGGTCCTGGACGCCGTCTCCGGTTCGGTCGACGTGGATCTCGTAGAGCGCCTCGGGATCCATGAGGAAGTAGTCCGGGCCCGCGAAGGGGTCCTGGAAGGGCTGGTAGCAGGCGATCAGCGTCACGAAGTCCTCGCGTCCGGGCTCGTAGCTCCTGAACACGAAGAGGTCGGTTCCGTCGACCTTCGGACTCCGGCTCACGAGCGGAGCCTCGCCGTGGTCGAGCGCGACGGCCGGCGCTGCGCCGACGGCCAGCGCCAGCGCGCCAAGGAAGCGGGAACGGGGGGCTCGGGAGAGAGACGACATGACAACTCCTCAGGGGATGACACCCCACGGCTACAGGTGGGAACGTGAGAGGGGGCGGCAACGGCGCCGCTCACGGGCGAGTTCGTGGCTCGGGTTGTTGGGCGACTCGGGGGGGGGAGCAAGAAGCTCCGGCGCGCGGTGGTTCGGGTTAAGGCGACTTCATCTCTTCTCGAGTTCCGCGAAGCCTGAGCGCCGTCCAGGAACGCCAGCAATCTGAATCGCGCGCACGTTCGGCGCAAGTCAGAAGTGCGTGCATTCACGCAGCATTCCCTGGTGTGCTCGACGGAAGACACGCGCACATCGAACGCGTCCGCGCGCTATCGCACGATCGCCTCCCGCGGCGCCACTCTCGCGTTCGCATGCGAACGCGTCTCGCGCGCCCATGCACAGGGCAAGACGAAGGCGCGCGCGTTCACCGGCTCGCTCTCTCGAAGCGTTGATCGAGAGCCTTGCCCATTGCGATCCGTAGAAGTCCGTACCGCCACGCTGCTGGGCGCGTGACCTCGCGAGCGTGAACCGACGAAGAGCCGACGCCGTTGGATAACGATGCGGCCGACCGACGTCGCCCCGGCATGGGAGCGCGTTTCCGGGACGCGCGCCGCCCGGTTGCCTGCGCTTTCCCGAGAACGCGACACGTTTCGGGGCTCGACCCAACGGAGACTTGCGGGACGCCGAAGTCTCCGTCCGGGTTTCCCGGTACCGCGTCGCGCAACGTGCATGCGCGCCCTCCGCCTTCGAGCCCCGCGCGCGAGCGACGAGTCGCTCCGCCTCCACCGGGTCGCAGCGACTCGGCGCCTTCGCGCCGTCCGGCAGGCCGAGGCCTACGGGCGTCGCACGGCGCGGATCCCTCCGCCGAAGCTCCCGCCGCACCACAGGCGGCCTTCGCGGTCCGCGCCGAGACCGCTGACGGCGAAGTCGTCGGGCATCCCAAGCTCGACCAGGACGGCGCCGGTCTCGGGCTCCACGCGACGCAGGCCGGCCCCGACGGGCTCTTCCTCGCTCTCCCAGGCGCCGTGCCAGAGCTCCCCGTCGACCCATTCGACCCCCGTGACCAGCCTGTCGGTGGCGAGCCGCTTCAGCTCCTTCCCGGTCGCGGCGTCGACCTTCACGAGCGCGCGGCCCTGGAAGCTGCCGATCCACCGGGCGCCGCGCGCGCCGCCCGGCATCCAGGCCATCCCGGAGCAGTGCACGTCCGCCGGCGCCGGGACCGAGTGGACGACCGCGCCGGTCTGCGGGTCGATGCGGACGACCCGCTCGCCCGTGATCTGCCACAGGTGCGTGCCGTCGAAGGCGGTGCCCGACATGGCCCCGACGTCGTCGAAGCGGCGCAGCACGCGGCCGCCTTTGGGCTCGACGCACACCAGGTCTCCCTCGCCGTGCGCGAACCAGACGTTGCCGGAGGCGTCGCAGGTGACGCCGTGGACATGGCCGAACTCGGTCAGCAAGAGCTCGCGGACGGTGACGGCCTCGGGGAACTCGCGTGTCTTCTCGTTCATGGCTTCGAACTCCGTTTCGGGATGGGTGTTTCTCGGAACGAAGCCAGCTCACTTCGGCCGGAGCAGGCTCACCAGGAACATCTGTGACGCGATTCCCTGCGTCGCTCCGCTCGCGACCCAGCGCCGCGCACGCGCCTCCCCCAGGGGACGAGCGCCGCCCTTCCGGGAGAGTTCGACGAGCGCGCGCTGCACGGAGCGCGGGCTCGCCCCGATCGCGAGCGATAGGTCGCGCGCCGCCCAGGCCTGCCCATCCGCGAGCAACGCGGTGAGGGCCGAGTCCCCAGTCAGGAGCTCGACGCGCACGACCGCCGCGCCCGCTCCCACCGCGAGGCGCCAGGCATGCCGGCGCGCCTCGATGCGCGCTCCGCCCGGCAGCAGCCGCCGCAGTCGGCCGATCTCGACGCGGCAGCGCTCGCGATGCGATTCGTCGCCCGCCGGCCCGTCGAAGACGCGCGCGACGAGCTCGTCGGAGGAGAGCTCGCCCGGCCAGGCCCGCGCGAGCTCGACGAGCAGCGCGAACGGGACTTCGCGCCCGGAGAGGTCGACCGCGTCCTCGCCGCAGAAGGCCGCGCGCCGCGCGATCGCGTCGACGACGAGCCAGCGCCGACACCCAGCGTCGGAGGTCCGCTCGCGCTCTGCGCCTCGCTCGCGACCGGGCCCGTCCCCGGCGCCGGCGTCCGCGACGACTTCGATCGGGAGCCTCCCCCCGCCGCGGAACACCGCCGCGAGCGCGGGCAGGGCGAGCTCGACCGTGCGCTCGCCCACCGCGAGCCGGGCGAGCGGCAGCGCGAGGCCCGCGCGGTGCAGATCGAGCTCGGCGGCGAGCATCGGGTGCTCCTCGCGCGCGAGCTCGGCCAGCGCCCGATCGAGCGCCGCGAGCGCCTCTTCCGCCGACAGCTCGCGCACCGACGCCGCGGCGCGCGCGAGCTCGAAGGCCGCGCGCAGCACGGGACGGTCCAGGGTGGCGCCCCCCGCGGCGCGGGCGAGGTCCGCGCGCGCCTCGTCGACCGAGCCGACGAGCAACAGGATGCGCGCGCGCACGAGCCGCGCCCACGCGGCGTTCCGATCGTCCCCGACCGCGTCGAGCTCGTCCGCCGCGGCGGCCAGGGCCTCGAGCGCGGTCCCGAGCTCGCGCCGCGCCGCCGCGATCTCCGCCAGCGCGGCCAACGCCCGCGCGCGGTACAGCGGCTCGCCGGCGAACGCCTGGGCGGCCGCGCGCAGCTCCGCCGTCGCCGCATCGAACTCCTGGAGCTGCGCGAACGCGATCCCGCGCAGGGCGCGCGCGTGCGCGCCCTCGTCCCCCGCGACGAGGTTGAGCGCGCTCAGCGGATCGCCCCGCGCGAGAGCTTCGGCGGCCTGTACATGGTGCGTGGCGGGATCCACCCCGCCACGATATCCGCGCGCGTCCGAGCGTCCGCCGGAAGTCTCGGCGCTTGGATCGGAACGATGGGGATCGCCCATCGGATCGGGGGCCTTCCGGCTCGATCTGCATCCGAGAGCGCCTCGCGGCGTTACACCATTCGCAGGGAGTTCCCACGACCTGCCGCGGGCGACCTCGGTTTCTCCCCTCGTCCTTGCTCCGCTGCCGCCGGCGCGGCTACAAGCCGCCGACGCATGGCGCCCTTCGAACCCGTCGCGCGCAGGCAGGCGCTGCTGCTCGCGCTGCTCGCGCTGTTCGTCGGGTTCTTCGTGAGCGCAGAGATGCTCGGGGCGAAGCTGTGGGCCTTCACCCTGTTCGGCATCGGCCCGGTGAACCTCGGGCTCGGCGAGGGCGAGAGGTTCGTGGCGACCGCCGGGATCTTCGCCTTCCCGCTGACCTTCATCCTGACGGACGTCGTCAACGAGTACTTCGGCCGCCGCTACGTGCGCCTCTTCACGTGGCTCTCGATCGCCGTGAACGTGGTGCTGCAGCCGGTCATCCAAGCCGCGATCCGCGCGCCCACCGTGAGCTTCACGGACGTCGAGGCCGACGTGATCCACGACGCCTACGCGCTCGCGCTCGGCCAGACGTGGACGATCGTCGCCGCTAGCCTCGTGGCCTTCGCGATCGCCCAGTACGTCGACGTCGCCGTCTTCACCTGGTTGCGGCGGCGCACGGGCGGCAAGCTCTTGTGGCTGCGCGCCCAGGGCAGCACGGTCGCGAGCCAGGTGATCGACACCTTCGTCGTGATCTTCCTGGCCTTCGTGATCCTGCCGGCAGCCATCGGCCGCGAGCCGATGTCGACCGCGGACGCGGCGAACATCTCCATCACGAATTACGCCTACAAGTTCCTGATCGCCGTGGCGATCACGCCGCTGCTCTACGTCGCGCACGCCTCCGTCGAGGGCTGGCTCGGCCGCGACGAAGCGGAGCGCCTGGCGCACGAAGCGCACCGTACGGATCCGCCCTGACGGGCGGTGGCGGATCCGCCCTCCGCGCTCGCTGCAAGCCATGCCGGGCGAACGCGCTCTCCGCGCCGTCCCGGACGGGACTGGGGTAGGATCTCCGTCGCAACGACTCCCAGTGCACGAGCTCGGAGGCCCGCCATGCTGCTCGCTCTCGCCGCGATCCTCTGCACGAAATGGGACGGCGGCGCGTTCGCGCAAGGAACCGAACCCGCGGTCGCGACCGTGCCGGAGTCGGCGATCGAGGAGGCGCGGCGCGCGCTCGAGCGCGGCGATGCAGCCCAGGCGCGGGGCGAGGATGCCGGCGTACGAACAGAGGCGGCGCGCGTCATCGAGCTCTTCGCCGAGCTATCGGTCGAGGAGCTGACGGCGCAGGTCGCGAGCTTCTTGAATCGAGCCGCGCGCCTGGCCTACGCGGCCAAGGGATCGCACGAAGCTCGCACGGCGTGGAGTCGAGCCCTGCAGTTCTGCGAGCGCACGTATCCCGCCGACGACGCGCACACAGCCGCGACGAGGCTCAACCTCGCGAATACGCTGGCCGATCTGGGCGATCACGCCGGCGCCCGCGCCCTCGAGGAAGCGGCGGTCGCGAGCTTCGAGCGTACGCTGCCCGCGGACCACACCAACCTCGCGCTCGCACGGACGAACCTGGCGAAGACGTCGAGGCAATTGGGCGACTTCGCGCGAGCCCGCGAGCTCCTCGAATCGGTCGTCGCGAGCTACGAGCGAACGCTCCCGGTCGACCACCGCAATCTCCTCGCGGTCCGCCTCGATCTCGCCGTCGCCGTTCAGGAGCTGGGCGAGCCGCGGCGAGCCCACGAGATCCTCGAGGCCGTGCTCGCCGTCTACGAGCGCACGGTCCCGCCCGATCACATCGACCTGGTGCGACCCCGTCAGCTCCTCGGGCTGTGCAAGAAGGACCTGGGCGATCTCGACGGCGCGCGCGTGCTGCAAGAGTCGCTCGTCGCGAGCTGCGCGCGAACGCTCCCGCCGGACGCTCTAGTGCTGCTCGGCGCCCAGCACAACCTCGCGAACACGCTCCACTCGTTGGGCGATCTGGGGGAAGCGCGCGCGATCAGGGAGGCGGTGCTCGCCGCCTACGCCCGGACCCTCCCCGAAGGGCATCCCGAGCTCCTCTCGGCGAAGCAGAGCCTCGCAATCTCGCTGAAGGTCATGGGCGAGCTCCAAAGCGCCCGCGAGCTGGAGGAGTCCGTGCTCGAGGTCTACGAGCGCACGCTTCCGGCGAGCCATACGGCGCTGCTCCATGCACAGCACAACCTCGCGAGCATCCTGGAGGCCCTGGGCGACCTGTCCGGCGCCCGCGCCCTCGAGGAGACCGTGCTCGAAGCCTGCGAGGCAAATCTCCCCGAGGGTCACCCGTTCCTGCTCGCCGCGCGCGTGAATCTCGCCGGCACGTTGGCCAAGTTCGGCGATCGAGACGGCGCGCGGGCCCTCTTCGAGGCCGTGCTCGAAAGTTACGAGCGCACCTTGCCAGCCGAGCACCCGAACGTCCTCGGCGTTCGGCAGAACCTCGCGACCCTGCTCGAGAAGATGGGCGATCCGGTCGGCGCGCGTGCGCAAATCGAGGCCGTGCTCGCCGTCTACGAGCGAACGCTCCCGGCAGAGCATCCCGAGTTCCTGCGGGCGCGCCAGATCCTGGCCATGGTTTCGAGGCGCATCGGCGACCTCCAGGCCGCACGCGCGAACTTGGAGACCGTGCTCGCGGCCTTCGAGCGGACGATGCCCGAAGACGATCCCAATCGGCTGCGCGCGCAGCTGAATCTCGCCACGGTCTTGAGGGAATCGGGCGAACGCGAGAGGGCCTTGGAGCTGCAGGAAATCGTGCTCGGGATTCGCGAGCGGCTTCTCCCCGCCGACCATCCCGACGTCCTGCTCGCGCAAGAGCACCTGGCCAAGACCGTCTTCGAGATGGGCGACGCCGATCGCGCCCGCGCGCTGGCGCTCGATCTCGCGCACCGGATGCTCGGCCGGCTCCGCGGAGTCTGCGCGCTCTCGCCGCGCGAGGCGCGCGAGGCCGTGGTCGCCGAGCAGCCTCGGCTAGCGCTCGTCCGATGCCTCACGGTCGAGCCGGCGAGTCGGGACGTTCGGCTCGCGCGCTTCGAATTGGCCGAGACGATGCGTCACGTCTCGAGCGGGTCGGTCCGCGTCGGCGAGACGCAGGATGCCGAGCGCGCGTTGCTCCAGACTCGGATCGCCGAGCTGCGCGAACGGCTCGGCAACCTCGTGGCCGGCGGTCCGCGGGGCAGGACAGCCGAGGAGTTCGACGCCGAGGTCTCGGCACTGGCCATGGAGCGCGACGCGCTCGAGCGTCGCCTTCCGGAGGGAAGCCTCCGGTTCGCCGTCATCCGGCCCGACGAACTCGCGCGCGCCCTCCCCGAGAGCTCGGCAGTCGTGGGCTTCCTGCGCTGCACGGTCGGAGCGCTCGAAGCGGACTCGGGACGGATCGGAACGGCGCGCGAGGTGTTCGCCGCGCACGTGCTCTCTCCGGACGGGATGCTAGCCGAAGTAGAGCTCGGACCCGTACACGAGGTCGAAGGGCTCGTGCACGCTTGGCGCGCGGCGTTGGAGCGGCCGGCCGACCGCGGAATCACGGCGTCCGAACCCGACGTCGACCGCGAACGCGCTGCGGGAGAAGCCTTGCGCGAGCGCGTGCTAGACCCCGTGCTCGAGCTCTCCGGCGCAGGGACCACGACGCTCTTCGTGTGCCTCGACGATCTCCTGTTCCTCGTTCCTCTCGACGCGCTCCCCCTCGGCGAGGAGCGCGTCGGCGATCGCTACCGGATCGTGCAGCAGACCTCCTTCGGACGTCTGCTCGCGCCCAGACGGACGTCCGTCGCAGAGCCCGGCTTGCTGGCCGTGGGCGGTGTGGACTTCGGCGCGGAGGTGGGTGGGGATCCGCACCTTTGGGACTTCCCCTCCCCTCCGCTCGGGAGCACGGCCCGCTCCACCTTCGCGCCGCTCTTGCAGACACGCGTCGAGGTCGAAGCGGCGGCGCTCCTGTTCGAGCGTGCATTCCACGGCGAGGTCGAGCTCCTGACGGGAGCGCTGGCGAGCAAGACGGCTTTCCGCGAGCTCGCCCCGGGGAAGCGCTTCGTCCACGCAGCCACCCACGGCTGGTTCGCGCAGGGCGACGTCCCCTCGCACTTGGATCTCGGAACGCAGGACGTGCTCCGCGATTCGCTCGACTCGCGCGATGCCACGAAGGGGTTCGCGCCATGGACGCTGTGCGGACTCGCGCTCGCCGGCGCCAACCGCGGCGGGGATTCGCGCGGGCGCGTGGCGGGGATCCTCACCGCGGAAGAGCTCGCGGGCGTGGATCTTTCCGCGTGCGAGCTCGCCGTGCTCTCCGCCTGCGGGACGAACGTCGGCCCGCTGCGCGCTGGAGCCGGCATCCAATCCCTCCAGACGGCGCTGCACGCGGCCGGCGCACGCACGGCGATCACGAGCCTCTGGAAGGTCGACGACGCGGCCACGCGCAGGCTGATGGAGCTCTTCTACACGTACTCGTGGCTCGAAGGCATTCCCAAGGCCGAGGCACTCTGGCGAGCGAAGCGCGATCTACGGAGGGAAGGTCATTCGCCTGTCGATTGGGCTGCTTGGGTGCTCTCCGGGGACCCTTCGTGAATCTCCGCGGCGCGCTCCATCGCGTCCTCTCGATCGCGGCTAGAATCCGCGCGTGGCCCCGGACGTCCGTAGGAGAAGGAAAGGAACGCGATGAACCTGCTCGAGCAGCTCAAGAAGCACACCGTCGTCGTCGCCGACACGGGCGACATCGACGCGATCGCCAAGTACACGCCGCGCGACGCGACCACCAATCCGTCGCTGCTCGCCAAGGCGGCCGAGATGGATCGCTACCAAGACCTCGTCGACGACGCGGTCGAGTTCGGGCGCGAGGAGGGGTCGAGCGACGCCGAGCGCGTGGATGCCACGATCGACAAGCTCTTCGTCAACTTCGGCGTCGAGATCCTCGGCATCATTCCCGGGCGCGTCTCCACCGAGGTCAGTGCGCGGCTCTCCTTCGACACGGAGGCGACGATTCGCAAGGCCGACCGGCTGATGGAGCTCTACGAGCAGGCTGGCATCGGTCCCGAGCGGATCCTGATCAAGATCGCGTCGACGTGGGAGGGCATCAAGGCCGCCGAGAAGCTCGAGAAGCGCGGCATCCACTGCAACCTGACACTGCTCTTCGGCTTCGGCCAGGCGGTGGCCTGCGCCGAGGCAGGCGTGACGCTGATCAGCCCGTTCGTCGGCCGCATCTACGACTGGTATCGGGTCAAGCAGAAGGTGGACGACATCCCGCTCGCGGACGACCCGGGCGTGTCGTCGGTGAAGCGCATCTACGACTACTACCGCAAGTACGGCTACGAGACCGAAGTGATGGGCGCGAGCTTCCGCAAGGCCGCGCAGGTGACGGCGCTCGCCGGCTGCGACCTCCTGACCATCTCGCCGCAGTTGCTCGAAGAGCTCCAGAAGGGCGAGGGCACGCTCGTTCCCGCACTCAACGCGAAGGCCGCGGCGAAGTCGGGCGAAGCGAAGTGGAGCATCGACGAAGAGCGCTTCCGCTGGGAGCTCAACGAGGACGCGATGGCGACCGAGAAGCTAGCGGAGGGCATCCGGAGCTTCAACGCGGACACCGTGAAGCTTGCGGCGTTCGTGGCCAAGCGCACGGGCGCACGGGTCTGATGCCGAACGGCACAGGACGCCGGTCGATGCAGCGCGTGGGCAGGCGTGACGAGACACGCCGTGCTCCACCACTCCAGATCCGAGACCCGCGATCGCAGGATCTCGTTTTCTAGGCCGGCGGCAAGTCGGCTGCTTTCCGTTCGATTCGGTCACGTCCAGAGGAGGAAGGGTATGGAAACTTTGACGACACTTTGGCTGCCGATCCTGGTGTCGGCGGTGTTCGTCTTCATCGTGAGCTCGGTCATCCACATGGCCCTGCCCGTCCACAAGAAGGATTTCCAGAAGCTCGCGAGGGAAGACGAGTTGCTCGCCTCGATGCGCTTGCTCGGCGTGGAACCGGGGCAGTACATGTTCCCTTGTCCGACTTCGATGAAGGACATGTCGTCGCCGGACATGCTGAAGAAGTACGCGCAGGGACCCGTCGGACAGTTGACGGTGCGACCGAACGGAACGCCGGCGATCGGGAAGAGCCTGGTGCAGTGGTTCGCGTATTCGATCGTGATCGCGCTCTTCGCGGGCTACGTGGGAACGCTTGCGCTCGCACCGGGAGCCGATTCGATGCAGGTCTTCCGCGTCACGGGCACGGTGGCGGTCCTGGGCTACGCCTTCTCCAACGTGTCGGACTCGATCTGGAAGGGCGCGAGCTGGATCACCACGGCGAAGTACGTCCTCGACGGGGTCGCCTACGGTCTCGTAACGGGGGCGGCGTTCGCCTGGCTCTGGCCGGCCGCCTGAGCGCGTTTCTCAACGGGACCCGGATGACGGTTGCGTTCGACGGCGCCACGCTGCTCCAGGCGCGTCGGCGAAGTGCCCGGCCGATCCGCAGGCCTGGAACGAGCTTCGGAGTACCGGCGATTCCGTCGGCACTCGTTCAGCCCTGACTCGCGTCCCCGTACTCGATCGAGGCCGACTCGCGGAGCTTCGCCGCGACCTCGGCGCGCATCCGGTCGACCTTCTCCACTTCGAGGATGTTCACGATGGCCGGAGTGGCCTCCTTCAGCGAAAGGGTCCTGCCCTCGCTGCGATCCGTGACGAGGATGACGTGATAGCCGAACTGCGATTCGACGACCTCGCTGACAGCGCCCACGGACAGGGAGAAAGCGGCGTCGGCGAAGGGCTTGACCATCTTCTCGCGCTTGAAGAATCCCAGGTCGCCGCCCTGCGGCGCGGACGTGCAGGTCGAGTGCGTTCGCGCCATCGCCGCGAAGTCCACGCCCGGCCTGGCCACCCGTTCGCGCACGGCCTGGGCCGTCTCGAGCGCCTTCTTTCGGCGCTCCTTGTCGCGCTCTTCGACCCCGAACAGGATGTGACTCGCGCGCACGACGGTGGGGAAGGTGAAGTCCGACGCCGCTTTCGCGGCGTAGTGCGCTTCCAGTTCCTCGGGAGTGACGCGGGTCTCTTCGGGATGGAGCGCTTGCACGAGGCGCTTGTGCAGGATCGCGCGGGCGAACTCGGGCTGGGTCGAGCGCTGGGCGATGAACTCGTCGAGCGAGACGCCCTGGGTCGCCTGGGTCTGCTCCTCCGTGAAGGACCGCGGGAGACCCGTGGAGAGGATGTAGATGTCGAAGCCGTTCGCCATCTCGGCCCGGAGTTCCTCGGCGGAAACGGTCATTCCTCGGCGCTCGACCTCTTCGTCGAGCAGCCGGTCGTCGATCATGCGCTCGAGAACGTCGCGGTACATCGAGTCGCGGACCTCGCTCATCTTCTTGGAAGTGAGGACGCGGCCCTGGCTCTGCTCGCGCATGACGCGGAAGACCTCCTCGTCGACGGACTGCTTCGTGATGGCGAAGCCGTTGACACTCGCTGCCAGCTCGGGGACACTCGCTGCCAGCTCGGGGACGCTAGCCGCCAGTTCGGGCGGCAGCGCAGCCGCTTGCAGGATCGATGGGGTGAGGAGCAGTACGGTCGAGACCAGGACGGAGTGCTTCATTCGGACGCGTTCGAATCGCGGCGGATGGGTGGGTCGGGAAGGTCGTCTCAGCCCTTGGCTGCGACGAACGAGAGGGTGGGCCCGCGCTCCGTCTCGACGACGTCGAGATTGCGGTCGGCCAGCCGCGCGGCAACGCGCTCCCCCACGACGAGGACGACGCGTCCTTCGTGTTCGTACTCGAGATCCCCGGGACGCAGGGAATCGGCGATGAGGGTCAGGGACCCTTCTTTGGGAGCGATTCGCAGCGCGAAGCCCTCCGGGACCTCGGCTTCCTTCAATATCTCGGTGAGGCGCTCACCTGCCGCGCGCGAAACGATCATCGTCGTCTTTCGTCCACCCACTTCGGGGTCGCCTTGGCGACCGAAAACGAGCCGGGGACATTAGCACGCCCCCGGCGCCTGCCTAACCCCCGAGGCCCGAAAAAACAGCGCCCGGAACCCCTCCGGCGCCTCTTCCGGGGCGCCGCGCGTCCATTCCACAGGGGCTCAGCGGGCTGCGACCCGCGGCTTCGAGCCCTCGTCGCGCAGGTGCCGTTCGACGGCACGGCCGAGTTCCAGTGCGCTCGCGGGACGTCCGCCCGGGTCGCGGTCGAGGGCCGCGAGCGCGAGTCGCTCCAACTCGGGGGCAACCCCGGCGCGCAGGCTCCACGGACGTCGGATGACGCCTTCCCCCACGCGCCGGATCGACGCGAGCAGGCCGAGCTCGCGCAGGTCGTGCGGCGGCACCCCGACCAGGAGTTCGAAGAGCATCGCCCCCAGGGAGAAGACGTCGCTCGCCACGCTCGGAAGACGGTCGGCGCCGAGGGTGACGCGCTCGGGAGCAGCGTAGGCGAGCGTGCCCACTTGCACCGCTCCGGCACCCTCGGGAACGGAGGCGTCGGTGGCGTCGCGTGGCTCGAGCCGTCGTCCGAAGTCGACGACCACGAGCGATCGTCCGCCGGCGGCGACCAACGCGTTCGCCGGCCCGAGATCGCCGTGGACGACGCCGTACGAGTGAGCGTGATGGACTGCGTCGCACAGCTCGACGAAGAGTTGGAGGAGCTCCGGCAGCGCGGCGGACCCAGACGCGACGTGGCGGTCGAGGGAGACGCCGCGCACGAGTTCCATCGCATACCAGGGCGTGCCGGCAACGGTCTCGCCCGACTCCACGAGCTCGACGATCCCCGGGTGGCGCGGCGCCGCCCGCAGATGCTCGAGGGCGCTCACTTGCAGCCTAAACAGCTCGCGGCGTCCCCGGCCGACGAGCGATCCGCCCCGCAGGAGTTTCACCGCTGCCGGGCGGCGCGTCTCGGAATGCACGCCTTCGAGCACGATCCCCATTCCGCCAGTGGCGATCGTGCGGAGCAGGCGATACGGCCCGATCTGACCTCCCCCCCCGAAGGGAGACGGGACCTCGCCCGCGAGGCGAGGGCCGACCGCTTCAGCGAGATCGAGGTCCCCGGCGAACGCCGGACGCTCGAGGAAGTCTCGCGCGCGCGTCGGCCGCGCGCGCGCGTCGACGAACGAACCCCGGCCGGCTCGCCCGAGCGAACTCACTCCGCCTCCAGCTCCCGCTGGATCCACTCCCTGGCGTAGGCCCAGTCGCGCTTGACGGTCATCGGAGACACCGCGAGCACCGCGGCCGTTTCCTCGATCGACAGCCCGCCGAAGAAGCGCAGCTCGACGACTTCCGCCTTGCGCGCGTCGAGCCTCCCGAGCTTCTTCAGCGCATCGTCGACCCCGAGGAGCTCGACCGCCTCGCGCCGCGCTGCCAAGGTCTCCCGGGCCTCGAGCGCGTCGTGCTCGAAGGGCACGCGTTCCATGCCGCCGCCCGCCTTGATGCTCGTGCGCCGCCGCGCGCGATCGACGAGGACGTGACGCATCGCCCGCGCCGCGATGGCGAGCAAGTGCTCGTCTCCGTTCGCCTGCATCTCCGGATGCCGAGCGAGCCGCAGGTACGTCTCGTGGACGAGCGAGGTCGTTCGCACCGACCTCGGGCCGCGTCGCCTGAAGAGCACGAGCTCGGCCAGGCCGTGGAGCTCGTCATAGGCCTCGGGCAGACGATCGGTGAAGAGCGCGAGGGCCGAGCTCGAACCCAACTCGTCGCCCGATTCGTCACGGGTCGTGCGGACGGGACTCATCGTGGGAAGCGCTCGGCCTGCGATCGCGGCCGGCGCAGAGCGGTATAGCGAGCCGCTCGCGCGCGGGGGACGCCTCTGCTCGCGAGCGAATCCCCCCGTCCCCCCTTCGGCACGGTCCTTGACACCGCCCGCGCGGTTCTCGCGCCGTTCGCGCCGACAATCTCGCTCCTTTTTGACCTCTGTAAGAGAGCCGTGATGCGGATCTCGCAGGGGCAAGTCGGGGGTCGGGACGGAAGGGGCGCCCGCCCGGGCGCGGTGGCTCGACGACCGGCGGCTGCGGGGATCGCCCGCGTCGTCGGACCTATCTTGCGAGTTCGCGAACGCCCGTGGTTTCCGCCGGCCAACGATGCAGGTGCACTCCATTCCTGGCTTCCACGAGCCTTTCAGCGCGCTGAGCCATCTCGGCGGAGCGCTCGTCTTCGCGGTGCTCTCCGTTTTCCTCGTGCGACGCGGGCGAGGCGACCCGCGCCGAGTCCTCATGCTCGGCGTCTTCGCCTTCACGAGCGTGTTGCTGCTCTCGATGAGCGCCGTGTTCCACATGCTCCCGGAACCGAGCGTCGAACGCGCGGTCCTCGGGCGTCTCGACCATGCCGCGATCTTCGCGCTCATCGCGGGCACGCATACCCCCGTCCAGGGCCTGTTCTTCCGCGGGCTCGCGCGCTGGGGCGTGCTCACCTTCATGTGGCTCGTCGCCGCCGCGGGGATCACGCTCTTCAGCATCTTCTACAACAGCTTGCCGGGCGGTCTCGGAACAACCGTGTACCTCCTGATGGGTTGGACGGCCGGCATCGCCGGCTTCGTCGTCTGGCGCCGTTTCGGGCCGGCGCGCGTGCGACTGCTCGTCCTCGGAGGAGTCGTGTACTCCGTCGGCGCGCTCCTGCTCGGCATGAAATGGCCGACGCTCGTCGAAGGGGTGATCGGGCCGCACGAGGTGTGGCACGTCGCGGTGCTCGTGGCGATGGGAATGCACTGGCGAGTTGTGTTCCGGCACGCCACCATCCCGCTGGATGGCCCGGTGTCGCCGCCCGCGGCATGATGCGCGCCCGCACAACGGCGCGGTCCGACCTCGGCCCCAGAACCGGCTCCTCTGCTCACCGTGAAATCGCTGGCCTTCTTCGGGGTGTACAACCCCGTCCCGGGCGGGATGTCGGATTACTCAGAGGATCTCGTCTGCGAGCTGCGGCGCTACTACGACGTCACCTGCTACCTGGACGAGACCTACCAGCCGTCCAACGTCGAGCGTCTCGGACGGCTGCGGCCGGACCGGGAGTTCCGCGGGCGCGAGGATCGGGTGCTGTACCAGATCGGGAACAGCTTGGAGCTGGGTTTCCTGCTGCCGCACCTCTTGCGTCACAGGGGCGTGGTCACGCTCCACGACGCCTGCCAGCACGACATCACCTACGACTACTTCAGGAAGCACAAGCTGCGCTTCCTGTACGAGAGCCTGCGGTCGCTCGACCCCGAGGCCCGCCGGGTGTTGTTCTCGGAGCCGTCGCTCGACTTGGCGCGCTACTACCGCAACGTCGTCGCGCACTACAAGGGCCACCCGGACAAGCGCGCGCTGTTCCCGTTCAGTCGGTTCATCCTGCGCCACGCCGACGAGCTGATCGTGCACAGCCGCTTCCTCGCGGACTACGCGCGGCGGCTGCGGCCGAAGCTCCCGATCCACGTGCTGCACCACGGCCTCCAGCCGGTGACGATCGGCACCCGCGAAGCCTCGCGCGAGTTCGTGCGGCGCGAACTCGGCGTGCCGCTCGGGCCCAACACGCTGCTCTTCTTCTCCTTCGGGACGATCCAGGAGCACAAGCGCATCACGGGCGTGATGGAAGCCGTGAAAGGCTTCGCCCGCCACAATCCCGACGTGCTCTACCTGATCGTCGGCCCGCGCGACACGGACTACGACGTAGACGGGCTGAGTCGGGGCCTCGGGATCGACGACAAGGTCCGGGTGGTGGACACCTACCTGCCGATGGAGCACGTCAACGAGTGCATCAACGCCTCGGACCTGTGCTTCAACCTGCGCTACCCCTCGCTCGGCTCGACGAGCGGCGCTCTCTACAAAATGTTCGCCGTCGGGCTCCCGGCCGTCGTGACGGCGGGAGAGTCGATGGACGAATTCCCGCCCGACTTCACGTTCAGCGTACCGCCGCCCGGAGAGGGGGAAGTCGAAGCCTGCATCGAGGTCATGCGGCGCGTCGACGGGGACCGGGGCCTGGTCCAGCGCATGGGCTCCCGGGCCCGCCGGTTCGCCGAGGAGCGCTGCTCCTGGGAGGCCATCGCAGCGCAATACGAAGCGATCCTGGAGGGTCGTTCGCCGGAAAGGGGAAGGAAGGGGGCGAACGTCGGGGGGGCAACTCCCTGACGAAGGCACCCTCCCGGACTCGGGGAAGACCCGTACCTGCGACCTTGCCGTAAGGTCCCGCGGAGGCCCAAGCGCTTTTCCGAGCGGTCCGCGGAACCTTCCGCGCCGGCCGTTCATCGGAGGTCCCTGCTCGTCCATCGGCGGTCTCGGAACGGCGGTTGTTACACGGCCTTTCGGTGGCCGAGGGTGGAGCGAGCAAGGCGAGGCGGGAGCACCGGGCCATCTGCCTTCAGGAGCCGCCGCTCTCGGACGATATAGCGCGCCCAGGTGTCCACGAGGGTCCAAGCCGATCCAGGGAGAGTTCCGAGTGACGATTCCGCTGCACGAGCCGTTCTTCGACCATCGAGAACCCGCGGCTGCCGCCCAAGCCGTCGCGAGCGGCGCAGTCGGCGGCAACGGCGTCCATCTGCGCGACTGCGAGGCCTGGCTCCGGGAACGGTTCGGGGTCTCCCACGCCATCCTGACCACCTCGGGCACCCACGCCCTCGAGATGGCGATGATGGTGCACGGCGTCGGGCCGGGTGACGAGGTGATCGTTCCCGCCTACACGCACGCCAGCACGGCCGGATGCGTGGTGCGCCAAGGCGCGCGAGTGGTCTTCGCGGACGTGCGGCCGGACTCGCCCCACCTCGACCCCGTCGACGCGGCCGCCAAGGTCACCCCGCGAACCAAGGCGATCGTGGCCGTCCACTACGGCGGCATCGCGTGCGACATGGATGCCCTGGGAGCACTCGCTCGGAAGCACGGAATCGCCCTGATCGAGGACACGGCGCACGCCTTCGACAGCCGGTTCGACGGGCAGCCCTGCGGAGCGCTCGGCGACGTCGGCTGCCTCTCGTTCCAGTACACGAAGAACATCACGTGCGGCGAGGGCGGCGCCTTCCTCACCAACGACGACGTGATCGGACGCAGGGCCGAGATCATTCGCGAGATGGGAACCGATCGCGCCCAGATGATGCGCGGCGAGGTGGATCGCTACACCTGGCGTGACGCCGGTTCGTCGTTCATTCCGTCAGAGATCCTCATGGCCGTTCTCAGGGTGCAGTTGGACAAGGCCGACGAGATCCTCGAGCGGCGTCGGCGGCTCTTCTTCCGCTACGCGGAAGCCCTCGCCGACCTCGAGCGCTCGGGCAGGGTTCGTCTGCCCAGGTTGCCGGAGAAGGCCACGACGAACGGGCACGTCTTCCACCTCTTGTTTCCCGACGAGGCGACGCGCGAGCGCTGCCTGAAAGCGCTCGTCACCGACGGGATCGGCGCGGCGATCCATTTCATCGCGCTGGACACCTCGCCCTTCGGACGCCAGTTCCTTCCGGCGGATCACCCTGGGCATCCCAACGCTCGGACGATGACGACCTGTCTCCTGCGCTTGCCCTTGTTCGCGACCCTCGCGGACAAGGATCAGGATCGGGTGATCTCGAGACTGCGCGTCGCACTCGCCGACTGCCGATCGCGTCCCGCCGCTTGATCCAGGGAGGCCGACGCCTGCGCGGGTCGTCTCGGCGCGCACCGCGGAGAAGCGCATGCCTTGCTCTGCACGGCGTTCGCTGAGCTCGCCATGCGAATCCTGCACGTCACTCACTACTGGGAACGGGTCGGCGGCGCCGAGATCCACGTGCACTCGCTGGCCGCGGAGCTCGAGAAGCGCGGGCACGAGTGCGGCTTCTTCGCGGGCAGCACCGAAATCGAGCTCGACACGCCCAGGGCGCGCGTCGTCAAG
>CAYPTB010000039.1:0-111105 GCA_964413535.1 uncultured Planctomycetaceae bacterium
CATCGGCGCGCGCCGAGGATGCCTGCGGCGCACGCCGGCCCCCGGCCGGCGGCCGCGGCCCTTCGGCCGCGGGATCTCCTCCCCCGGAATCCTCGCGTTCCGCGAGGTTCCGGGAAGTAGTAGATCAGGAGAGCCGCAGCACCTGCGCGCCGCCGACGTGCAGGTAGCGGTCGGGCGAGCTCGTGAGGACGATCACCTGCAGCGAACGGCCGGCGACGGTCAGCACCGCCCCCATCTCGCGCAGCCGCTGGGGATCGGAGTAGCCGAGCGCGTCGTCGAGGATCATCGGGACCCCGCTGCCGTCGGCGGCGACGATCATGGCGCAGGCGAGCCGCGCGATGATGCCGATCTGCTCGCGCGCGCCCGTGCTGAGCGACTCGAAGGGCAGCGTGCGGCCGAAGAGCGTCCGGCTCCGCACGCGCAGGTCCTCGTCGAGCTCGATCTGGAAGTCGGCGCCGAAGACGATGCGCCCGAGGTTCTCGATGCGCTCGCGCAGGGGGCGCACGTAGGCGCGGCGGGCGTCCTCGCGCCGATCGCGCAGCGTGTGGAACAGGAGGGCCGCCGCGCGGGCGCGCGACTCGAGGCGCTCGAGCTCGCGCAAGAGGTGCACGCGCTCCGATTCGGCTTGGTCGTACTTCTCGGCCAGCCCTTCCTCGCCGAGCAGCACCACGCGCGCTCCGACCCTCGTGCGCTCGTTCTCCGTGTCGCGCAACTCGCGTCGCAGAACGGCGAGGACGGCTTCCGAACCGGCGACGCGCTCGCGCAGCGCGTCCGGCCCGCGGCTCTCGAGGTCGGCGCGCGTCCGCTCGTGCAGCGCGCGCAGCTCGGCCTCGCGGGCGAGAGCGAGCTCCAGCTCGCGCTCGAGGACTTCGTCCGCTTCGCGCGCCCGCGCCTCGGCGAGCGCGGCGCGCACGGCCGCGGAGTCGGCGGCGACCGCACGTGCGCGACCCGCGAGATCGGCGACGTTGCGTCCGAGCTCGCCGCAACGCGCGCGCACGGCCTCCGTCGCGACCGACACGCGCTCGCGCTCTCCGCGCAGGGCTTCCAACGCGGCCTCCGCGCTGCGCAGGCTCGTCAGGGCGGTCTCGCGGTCGGCCGGCATCGGTCCGCTCGCGGCCCGCTCGCGCAGGTACGCGAAGACGCGGCGGCGCAGCGTCTCCTGACGGCTCTCGAGCCCGTCGGTCCAGCTCTCGCCGAGCTCGATGCTCACGGCGCGATCGCGTTCGGCGATCTTGGCTTCGGCGCGCTGGCGCTGCTTCAGGAGCTCCAGCGCCGTCTCCAGGTCGTCGACGCCGATCGCCTGGCAGGACGACATGTACTCGTTGCGGGCGAGGTCGAGGTTGCGCCGGACCTGCGCGAGGTCTTCGCCGGGCTCGATCGAGATGCGCAGGAGTCCGGGCAGCTCGAGGTGGAGCGGCGCGGTGATCGCGTCCTGGCGGACGTCGCCTTCGTCCAGGACGATGCGCTCGCCGCCGACGACGAGGGTGAGCTCGCGCAGCACCTCCAGGCGCAGGTTGGAGCTCTTGGACTGCAGCACCGCACGCGTCACGAGGAGCTGGTTGTAGGACGCCTGGATGCGCCGGACTGCCTCGCTCGTGACGCGCATCGTGGCGAGCAGGGCCTGGGCGTCCGCCGCTTCCTCGCGCGCGCGCTGCACGCGCTCCTTGCGCTTGCCGAGCTCGTCCAGCTCGTCGCGATCGCTCCAGTGCTCGTAGTCGACGCGCGCTGCAGTCGCCGTGTCGCGCGCGGCGCTCTCGCGACCGACGAGCACGCGCAGCGTCTCCTCGGCGGCCGCGAGTTCCTCGCGCGCAGCGGCGTGCGCGTTCTCCGAGGCCGCGAGCTCGACCGTCACGCGCGCGAGGGCCGACTCGAGCTCGCCCAGGCGCGCGAGCTGCGCGCCGCGCGTCGCAAGGCGTTCGCGGGCGAGCTCGCAGGCCCCGCGAGCGCCTTCCCAGCGCAGCTCCGTCGCCTGGACCTCGTCGCGCAGGCCGGCCAGGGCGGCGAGCTCTTCCCTGTAGCGCAGCGACTCCATGGCGACCTGCGCCTCGCGACCCGCGAGGCGGGTGAGGTCGGCGCCGAGCGCGGCGCAGCGCGCGACGTCGAGGTCGAGGTCGCGCACGCGCGCGGCCAGGGTCGCGACGCGCTCCTCGACCCGCTGGACCTCCGCTCGGCGCTCCGAGAGCTCCTTCTTCTCGCGCCCGGTGGGCGTGTGGTAGCGCTGGAACTCCACCGTGACCGCCTCGAACAGGCTCTCGTTCTCGTCGGCATCTCCGCCGCCGCTTCCAGCCGCGTGGTCGAGCGCCGCCGAGAGCGACGCGCTCTGCCCCACGTTGGCCTGCGAGACGGCCATGCCCTGGTGGATGCGCAGCGCCTTCCACAACGCGACGTCGATCGTGTGCTCGAGCAGCTCGCGCGCCCGGTCGTGGGCCTCGCGACCCGTCAGGCTCTCCGGCGCCGGCGCGCGCACGACGAGCTCGGTCATGCGCTCCTTGTGATAGCGCTTGGAGTAGGTGAACTCGTACTCGCCGGTCCGGGCCTCGAGCTCGATCTCCGTCGCGACGTCGCGGCCGACCGGCTGCAGCGAGCGGACACGCATCGCGCGCGAATCGTCGCGGCAGTCGAACAGGACGTCGATCGCTTCCGTGAGGCACGACTTCCCGACCTCGTTGGGTCCCTGGACGATGGTCACGTCCTCGCCCTCGGGGAAGAGCACCTCGTGCTCGACGATCCCGCGGTAGTTGGAGAGCCGGATGCGCCGGATCCTCACGCTTCCCTCCGAGCGAGGCGCATGAGCAGGGTGAGCGCGGTGCGCGCGTCGAAGCCTTCCTCGTCGTCGCGCTTCGAGGTCGATCGCAGGGCGTCGACTGCCTCCTTCGCGAAGCCTTCCAGGCCGAGATCGTCGAAGTCCAGGTCGTCGGGGACGACGGCCAGGTCGCGCTGACGCTCCCAGACTTCGACCGCCGCGTAGAGATCGCGAGCGTCCTCGAAGATCTCGTCGAGCCGCGCCTTCAGGGAGAGGCGCAGGACGCCGGACAAGGCGAAGCGCAAGACCGTGCGCTCCTTGTCGGGAACGCGTTCGAGCCATTCGGCGAGCGCCTCCACGTCGTCCGCGGCGTACAGCTCGACCGCGCGCCGCACGAAGCGCCACTGACCGACTTGGATCGGGCGCGTTTCGACGTGCGCCTCGTCGAGGTCGACCACGAGCGCCTTGCCGGGATCGACCTCGTCGTGATCGGTCGGCTCGGGCGCGCCGGAATACCACGCGCGCCCGGCTTCGTCGCAGCGCGTGAGCGAGTGTCGGTCGCCGAGCGCCAGGTAGTGCAACCGGTGTCCGTCGAAGAGCCGCCCGACGGTCGCGAGGGCGATGCGCGCGGGGTCGTCGTGCACGGCCGCCAGCGAGTCGAGCGCGCCGTGCGCGACGCCGATGCGCACGCCGCGCACGACGGGTTCGAGGCCGGAGAAGTGCTTGGCGACGAGATCCTCGAGGGGACGTTTGCTGGTCCAGGGAGCGCCGACCAACTCCACGCCATCGGCGACGGCGATCGGACGCGCGTCGGAGAGCACGTGCACGTTCGCGGGCTTGTGCTCGGCGAACACGCGCGCGCCGAAGATGGACGAAGCGTCCAGCGGGTCGTGATTGCCCGGCAGGAGGTAGACGGGCAGCGCGGTCTCCCCCAGCGCCTCGAGGCCGCGCACGACGGTGCGCCGGTCGACGTGGTTGGACTCGAAGACGTCCCCGGCGACGACGGCGAAGGCGCAGTGCTCCTCCACGGCGCAGCGCAAGAGTCGCCGGACGGCGTCGAAGCGGTCCTGCGCGAAGCGCGATTGGGCCTCCTCCGAGAGGAAGTGCCGCGTCATGCCGAGCTGCCAGTCACTCGTATGGAGGAAGCGGACCATCGGCGGAAGCGCTCACCTTGGCAACCGGTGCAGGACGTGTCCACGCACCGCGCGGCCGCGGTCGGTCGAACGTGAGAACCATCGGACGGCGGCTCGGCGGGCCCGTAGCCCCGAGTTGCAAATGGGACTTGCGCGCCGCCAGAACGGAGCGAGATCGCACGCTTTTCGCGCCGATCTTGGCGCCCGAACTGGATTATCAAGGAATTCCCAATTACCGCAGTGCGTGCCGGGCGGCTACACTCGCCCCCCGCGCCGGTCGACCTGACCGGTCGCGTGCCCCTCCCCCCAGCAACAGGGCCCCTGCGATGACCCGATCAGGCCAGCGCCTTGCCGCGCTCGCGGCGACGACGTGGCTCGTTCTCCTGCCCGCCTCTGCGCAGACGCCGCTCTACACCCTGACCGGCGACTCCACGGGAAGCGGCTTCGGTCAATCGGTCGCGGGCGCGGGCGACGTGAACGGTGACGGCTTCGACGACGTGATCGTCGGAGCGCCCCATGCCATCACCGGCGGATTCAACGGCGGAATCGCGCGCGTCTACTCGGGCCTCTCGGGGTCGGTGCTCCATCAGCACGGGGGCACGAACGCCTTCGACTTCTTCGGAAACGCCGTCGCGGGAATCGGCGACGTGAACGGTGACGGCTTCGACGACTACGCCGTCGCTGCGCGCGGCGACGACTCGGTCGGAACGAACGCGGGCGCCGTCCACGTCTTCTCCGGGAAGACCCATAAGGAGCTCTTCACGCACTACGGGAACTTCGGCGGCGACGCGCTCGGGACCTCGCTCGCGGGCGTGGGAGACGTCGACCTCGACGGGATCGGCGACCTCGCCGCCGGCATTCCTGGAAGTGACGGCGGCGCCTTCGACGGCGGAGGCGTCCGCGTCATCTCCGGTCGAAGCGGGGGTGTGATCTTCACGTACTACGGAACGACGGCGGGCGAGCGTATGGGAACGACCGTCGCGCCCGGTGGCGATCTCGACAAGAACTCGTACCACGACCTGCTGGCGGCGGGAGTGAAGGGCTCCGTGGGCCGCGTGGTCGTGATCTCGGGCAAGACGGGGAAGAAGCTCCTCGACCTGCTCGGCAATCCCCTGGGGGACGGCTTCGGGCGCTCGCTCGCATCCGTGGGGGACACGAGCGGAGACGGTATCGACGATTTCCTGATGGGAGCTCCTTCTTCCAACCTCGGCGCTCCGGCCGGAGGCGCGGCGTTCCTGTACTCGGGAGCGGATGCGAGCCTCATCCGGGTCACGACCGGAGACGTTGCGAGCAGCATGCTCGGGATGTCGGTCGCACCGGCCGGGGACGTCGACGGCGACGGCGTGGCCGACTACGCGATAGGCGTCCCGGGCCACGACGTGGTCCTCGCCAACCCGGTCTCGAACCCCTCGACGAAGGACGATTCGGGAAACGACGACGGGCCGCAGAACGACGACCAGCCCCAGAACGACGACGGGCCGCAGGATGACGAGCCGAAGGAAGACGACGGGGAGAAGGACGACTCGGAGGACGGCGACCCGGGAAATGGCAACCCCAACCCGGCATCGGGGACGCTGACGGACGCCGGTCAAGTGCGCGTCTACTCGGGCAGGACGGGGGCGCTCGTCTACGCCGTCGACGGGAAGAGCGCCGGAGGCCTCTTCGGCTGGAGCACGGCGAGAGTCGGGGACGCGAACCAGGACGGGATCCAGGACCTCGTGTCGGCGGCCCTGCTGGCCGATCGCGGCGGCGCGGAGGTCGGGTCGGCGAGCGTCTTCTCGGTCCTTCCCCTTTCGCTCGCGGTCGACCAGCACTTGATCTCGCTGTCCGCCGGCGGGAGCCAGGTCATGCGACTCGACATGGGACCTTCGAAAGCCGGCTTCATCTTCTGGGTGGTGGGTGGAGGTTCCGGAACCTATCCGGGCGTCAGTACGACCTTCGGTCACCTGCAGCTCAACATCGACCCCTATCTCGCGTTCACGCTGAAGACGCCGAAGATGGGATTGCTCCTGCCGCCGTTCGGGGTGACCGACGCGAAGGGCGTGGCCACGTCGACCTTCGCGGTGTCGCCCGGGAGCGACCCCCAGTACGCGGGGGTCACGCTGCACCATGTCCTGTTGCTCCTCGATCCGGTCGTGGTCGGTGTCGGGGCGCTCTCCAACGCGGTCCCGATCACGCTCCTCGATTGACGCCGGCGGCCGCGAGGGCCGCTTCGTCGCGTCGGTCCCCCGCATCGCGGATCGCCTCCTCCCCGAGCTCGCGCAGCGTGTGATCGAGCGGGGAGTTCACGAGCAGCTCGTCGATCCCTTCCAGGATCTTCTCCGAACGGCGTGCGGCGGCGCTGCGCGCCGGGAAGACGTCGATCATGCGTTGGCCGCGCAGGGCGGCGAGCACGTCGCTCACGCGAATCGCGTCCAGCGAGCGCGCGGGTAGGAACCCGGGAGCTCCATTCGCAGCGTCCCGATCCAGAGGCGCCAAGAGCCCGGCGTTCACGAGCTTCCGGACGACGTCGTCGATCCACGTCTCGGGCAAGTGCATGCGCTCGGAGAGGCTCGGCACGCTCCACGGCCGACCACCACGCAAGAAGGACTCGGCCACCAGCGTCAAGGCGCGCAGCGCGAGCACTTCCTCGAAGGCCTGGTGGATCGGTCCGACGTAGGCGGAGCCCCGATAGGTGGGCGCGCGGGAATGAGCCGAGGCCAGCTCGGCGCCGAACATCACGGTCACCCACGAGAGGTAGATCCAGACCAGGAAGATGGGAAAGGCCGCGAACGCGGCGTAGAGCTGATTGAAGCGCGCCGTCCAGATCTGCAGGCCGAGGAAGAGGACCTGGAGGACGAGCCACAGCGTTCCGCCGCCGATCCCGCCGACCAGTGCGGAGGAGAACTGCATCCTGCGGTTCGGCAAGCACAGGTACAGGAACGTGAACGCAGTCCAGGCCACCAGCAAGGGCGCGACGCGCAGCGAGAGATCGAGCAAGGGCCCGAGGTGGAACTCCTCGAGGATCGTCACGGCGGTGGGGAACTGCAGCGCCCCGACGACGCCGCTGGTCGTGAGCAGGAAGATCGGCGTGATCACGACGATCGCGAGGTAGTCGGTGACCTTGCGCACGATGGAGCGCGAGGACTTGACCCCCCAGATCTCGTTGAAGGACTTCTCGACCGAGCCGAGCATCTTGACCACCGTCCACAAGAGCACGGCCAAGCCGAACAGGCCGAGCTTCGAGACGTCGGTCTGCTCGACGAACTCGAGGATGCGCTCGATCGCAGCACGCAAGCTCGTCGACGACTCGACGGCCGCGCCAGTGGTGTCATCGATGACCTTGGGCAGGGCTTGATCGAGCGCGGGCCGTATGACCTCCGCGACGAGTTTGTCGTACGCGCCGAGCCCCTTCACCACCGAGAACGTGAACGCGAGGACCGGGACGATCGACAGGACGGAGATGTAGGTTAGGGCCGCCGCGTGGAACATGCAGCGGTCGCGCTGGAAGCCGCGGATCGCGATGTAGAGCACCCGCGACACCGAGACGAGGAGCTGGCGAAAGGTCGGCAGCCCGCCCGACTCGAGCGACCAGAGGTCGTGCGTCAGGAACTTGCGCGTGCGCAGGAAGAACTTGCGCGCGCGCGCGGGCAGCGACTCGCGCGGGGAATGGTCGTCTCTCAGGGTCAGGACTCCGCTCGCGCCGAGTATCGCAGCGGGGACTCAGAAAGGGCGCGGGCTACCGCGCTTTCTTGCGGGGGGCAGCCAGGGATCACGAGGAGGGTCACGGCCGGGTCACGAGCGGAGGAAGTCGAGCCCCGCTTCGCGTTCGGGCGGCGCAGCTTCGGGATGCACGTCCTCTCCGAAGAGCCGGCCGAGCTCGACCAGGAAGAGCTCGAGCTCGTCACCGCCGTCACCGAGGACGTGCCGCGCGAGCCGCCCGAGCGCGTTCTCGACCTGGCTCTTCTCGGTGATCGAGATGCGCGTCCCGTCGCCCTCCGGCTGGAGCTCGAAGGACCACGTCTTCGCGAACCAACGCTCGGGGTCGTCGAAGCACAGCTCGAGGTGACGCGGTGCGACGAACACCGTCACCGCGTAGGTGCGCTCGAGCCCCGGTCCGAGCTCGCGGTACCCGGGGTTCCCGTTGCGATCGGCGAGCGCCTGGACCCGATCGATCGCCTGCCGCCAACGGGCCTGCCCGGCGAAGTCGGTCGTCGCCCCCCAGAGCTCGCCCACGGGCGTCGCGTAGCGCGCCGAGCGCTCGACCGCTCGCCGCGACGGGAGGAGGAAACCCACCGACGTGAGCAGGAGCAGCAGGGAACCCGCGACCAGGAGCCAGGATGAGAGGCGACTCATGTCCTTGGTGTTTCGCCTTCTCGGGTCGAAGTCCCGCCTTCCTTGATGAAGAAGGGCGCCGTCCCGCGGGTCCGTCGCTAGGATTCGGAACCTACTCGGGCGAGCGCTCCCCGCGCTCGATAGATCCTCCGGCAGGACCGGCGGCCGGAGCTCCTCCTCACGACGCGCCCGGCCCGTCACCGCCTCTCTCCTCGGCGGAGTTCGAGCAACGCAACCATGGAACGACACCATCTGTTCGTCGGCGGATCCTTGTTGGCGGCGCTCGCCGTCGTGTCCCTTTGGCGGCCGTCGGAACCGCGCGTGCTCCTCGCGC
Source organism: uncultured Planctomycetaceae bacterium (assembly GCA_964413535.1). Lineage (GTDB taxonomy): Bacteria > Planctomycetota > UBA1135 > UBA1135 > CAYPTB01. The sequence continues at coordinate 8,525 of CAYPTB010000039.1, forward strand.
AAGCCCGGCCCGCGAACTGCAAACCCGCTGCTCCGGTGCGCATCGACTTGTCGCCGCGCGACCTGATCGGAGGTCGCGCGCGCGTCGACTACGTGCTGACTCCCGTGATGGACGCGCTCGACGTCGACGTGTCGATCGCGTTCCCGCAGGGCGGCTTCGTCCACTCCCACTCGCGGCCCCCGCGCGGGGCGACCGCGCGCGGAGCTTCGCTGACCGGTGCGCTCGAAGTGGATCTGCCCCCGGATCTCGCCGGGGTCGAGCTCGAGATCCTGGCGCACGTCACCGTTCCCGATCCCGATGCACCGGGCGGCACGAGCGTCTTCACGACGACGGAACGGGTGACGTGGGGAGAGCTCGAGCGCGTGCCCGGGGGCGTGACGCCCGTCCGCTCGGGCGATGAGACGAACCTCGACGTGCCGGCGACGCGCTCGTGAGGGTCGTCGACGCGATGAAGAACCTCACGCTCCCGGGCGCGCTACTCGCGACCGTCCTCGCCGCTTCGCCCGCTCGGGCGGACTTCACGGTCACGGGCGTCTTCCGCTACCGCGACCGACCCTTCACGTACTACGCAGGTTTCACCGGTGCGACGCCGAGCCTCCCGATCCGGCAAGCCGTCGTGCAGGTGCAGGACGACGCGACGGGCCAGATCCTCGCATCGGGCGTCACCGACGACGCGGGCTTCGTCGCGATCCAGGTGACGGGCGCCGGAACGCTCGACGTCGTCGTGCGCTGCCAGGCGCAGAGCCGGCTCTACGGCAACGGACGCGTGCGCGTCACGGACACGTCCGGCAACCTCTACTCGGTCTCCTCGGCCGTGTTCCCGGCGTGGGACCTCGACCTCGACCTGGCCGTGGGCACGATCACGGCCGAGAAGATCCACTCCGATCTGTACCAGGGGAATCCGTTCGACATGCTCGACATGGGCTTGTGGGCGGTCGAGTACGTGCTCTCGCTCGGCGCGGGAAACCCCACGGGCAACATCGTCCTGCGCTGGCCGGGCGGCGGCGGATCCTTCGCCTCGGGCTTCACGGTCACGCTGGCGGACGACGACGGCTACGACGACGTGGTGATGCTCCACGAGCTGGGGCACGTCGTGCACGCCATGTACTCCGATTCCGACAATCCGGGGGGGTACCACAGCTTCGGCGACAGCGATCAGAACCCGCTCCTCTCGTACGGCGAGGGCTGGGCGACGTTCTTCGCGGGAGCCGTGCGCCAGTCCAAGGGGATCCTGGATCCGGGCTTCTACCTGGACGCGAGCGGCACGAGCTCGGGATCGGTGAAGCTCCGCGCTCGACTCGAGAACGCGGCGCCCTTCGCGGGCTCGAGCGCGGGCGAAGCGAACGAGCTCGCCGTCGCCGGCGTCCTGTGGGACGTCGTCGACACGGCCTCCACCAACGACGGGAACGCGATCGACGACGACGCCCTCGACGGGTCGGTCACCTTCGCCGGCGGGCTCGACGGTGATCGCATGCTGTGGAGCACCTTCGTCGGTCCCGTGGCGCAGGCTTCGAGCCTGACGATCCGCGATCACTGGAACGCGTTCTTCGATCCCGTCGACTTCGGCCTCTACGCTCGCCTCGCCTTCGTCTTCGGCGCGTTCGAGATCCGCAACTTCGCCGATGCCGAGGAGCCGAACGACAGCGCCGCGCAGGCGACTCCCGTGGCCGGAGACGGAGCCTGGCTGCCGATTCGCACGCTCTACCACGCCCAGGGGCCCGCGCCCGCACCGGGCGACGGCGACGCGGACTTCTATGCGCTCGACCTGGCCGTGGGAGACCCCTTCGAAGCGGCGACGCGTTACCCGAACGGCGCCCCCGACGTGCGCACCTACGCCGATCCGAAGCTCGTCGTGCGCCGGCCGGACGGGACGGTCTTCGCCACTCACGAGAACATCAGCCTGACCGATCGCAACGCACGACTGACGGCCCTGGCCGACGCGGCCGGCACCTGGACCATCGCGGTCACGACCGATCACGGGTACCGCAAGACGGGCTCGTACCAGGTCCGGATCGCGCGCGGCGGATTCGGAGTCGCTTCGGTCTCGCCCCCGTCGTTCCCCGCTCTCGCGGCCACGCCGCAAACGCTGACGGTGAACGGCTTCGGCCTGACGAAGGTCCAGGGCATCACGCTCGACGGAATACCCCTCGCGCCGTTGGCCTCCGGCATCGGGAACTACGTCGTCGTGGACGACGGGCGGATCGACATCGTCGACGTGCCGCCGCTCACGCGAGTCGGTCCGGTCGAGCTGGAGCTCGAGGACGGTCTCACGTCGGTGAAGACGAAGGTCGTCGTCACGGAGGTTTCGCCGCTGATCGTGACGTCGTCGGCGGTCACGAATCAGACGGCGGGCATCGACCTCCGAGTCGGCGCGAAGCTCGGTGACTGGATCTGGGTCTGGGCGTCGACCGCGGAATCCCCCACCGCCTTTCCGGGGTTGGCGACCCTGGGCATCGGCGGCCAGAACGCCCCTCTGGTCACGCCCTGGAAGGCCCTGATTTCCCTACCCGGACACGCGGGCCGCCACTTCGGCCCACTGGAGGACCTCGCGGGAACGACGGTCTTCTGGCAAGGCTTCGTGCTGGAAGCAGGCAACGACTACGACCCGCCGTGGCCCACTACGAACGTCGTGAGCACGTTCGTCGCGTTCTAGTCGAGGGAGAACGGTTTTGAGGCCTTCGCGCCGGCCGCGCTGCGTCCACGCCGTGGGCCCGGGTACTCACCGGCAGCAGTCCTCTCGGGCGATCGGCCGGTGCGGCAATTGGCGAACGAAGCGCAGGTCGATCGACCCCAACGTCGCCGGGTCGGGTTAGCATGTCGCATTTGGCGGACCAACGCCGCACCCGAGCCAACCCCCCATGCGATCCCCCCCCAGAATCGGCGCACCCCTCGCGCTCCTCGTCTGCGCCTGCCTCGCCTGCCGCGGCCACCACGAGGGCGACGAGCCCGCGCCAACCCTGACCGGCTTCGCGGTCTACGTGGACGAGAACGACAACGGCGTGGCCGACGCGGGCGACAGCGTGCTCGTGACCTTCTCGGCGTCCGTCGACCTCGCGGGCGCGGACGCGAGCGACTTCGACCTGCTCGTTCCGGGCGACGCGTTCGGCGCGGGCGCGACGGTCGCGCCGGGGGCCGAGAGCAACCAGGTTCGCATCGAGCTCGGCCAGAATCCGAGCTTGCGCACGCGCGGCACGTTCGGGAGCGGGCTCGGGCCGAATGCGCCGTCGGGCATCGATCTCTCGCCGCCTCCCGTGTCCGGCTCGATCGTCCACTCGCTCACGGGCGTGCCGGCCGAGCGCTCGGGCGGGGTCGACCTCGTGCCGGGCTTCGCCGCGAGCCCCGCCGCCGCTCCCGCGGTTCCGGGCGTCGCGGCGTCGCTCCTCCGCGATCTCGACCGCGACGGCGATCTCGACCTCGTGCTGGGCCGAGTGAGCGGCGGGAACCGCGTTCTATTGGGGGACGGGAACGGCGCGTTCGCCGACAGCGGTCAGTCGCTCGGCTCCACGCCGACGAGCGCGCTCGCCGCCGGGGACGTCGACGGAGACGGCGATCTCGACCTCGTCGAAGGGAACGACGGCGGCGTCGGGAACCGCGTGTGGCGCGGCGACGGGAGCGGCTTCTTCGCGAGCGACTTCCAGGTGATCGGATCGGACTCCACGCGCGCGCTCGCGCTCGGCGATCTCGACGGGGACGGCGACCTCGACCTCGCGACCGGCAACGTGGGAGCCGATCGCGTGCACAAGAACGACGGCACGGGCCTGTTCGGTGCGTCGCTGCAGGCCCTGGGAGGCCTCGCGACCGAGGCGCTCGCGCTGGGCGACCTCGACTGGGACGGCGACCTCGACCTCGTCGTCGCCAACCGCGGGGGCCAACCGAATCGCGCCTATCTCAACGACGGCGCGGCCTTCTTCTTCGAGCTGCCGCAGGTGCTCGGCTCGGGCGACACGCGCGCCCTGGCGCTCGGCGACCTCGACCGCGACGGCGACCTCGACCTGGTCCTCGGCAACTTCGCCGAGCCGAACCTCGTGCTGCGAAACGGCGCGACCGGGATCTTCGACGCACGCGCGCTCGACGGCGCCGAGCCCACGCTCGCGCTCGCGCTGGGGGACACGGACGCCGACGGCGACCTGGACCTCTTCGAGGGCACGGCCGACGGGCGGCCGACGATCCTCTCCTTCAACGACGGCGCGGGAGCGTTCCGGCGCGGCCTGGGGATCGGGAGCGGCGACACGGTCTCGCTCGAGCTCGGCGACGTCGACCGGGACGGCGACCTGGACCTCGTGGCGGTGGACGACGACCTCGGGGCGCGCGTCTTCACCAACTCCCTCGGCGGCACCTTCGGCGCGGTGACGCTGCGCGAGATCCTCGGTCCGCCCGACGTCCTGCCGACGCGCGGCGTCGCGCTCTCCGACCTCGATCGCGACGGCGCGCTCGACCTGATCGTAGGCGTCGGCGAGAGCCTGCCGAGCCGCGTGTTCTTCGGCGACGGGAGCGGCGAGCTCGCCTTCGGGCTCGACGACACGCGCGCGGTGCTCGCGGCCGACGTCGACGGCGACGGCGACCCAGACGTCGTCGCGGCCAATCATGGAAGCCCAAACCGCGTCTTCGCGAACGACGGGTTCGGCTTCCTCCTGGACACCGGACAGCTCCTCGACGCGGGCTCCACGACGTCCGCGGCCGCCGGCGACCTCGACGGGAACGGCACGCTGGACCTCGTCTTCGGCAATCGCGACCAGATGCCGAACACGGTCTTCCTGGGCTCGTCGATCGAGCCCGGCCTCTTCGCCGACAGCGGTCAGCTCCTGGGCCAACGCTCGACCTTCGCCGTCGCGCTCGGCGACCTCGACGGGGACGGCGACCTCGACCTCGTGAGCGGGAACGACGGCGAAGACCGCGTCTGGCGCAACGACGGGTTCGCCTCCTTCACGGACCTGCTGGCGCTCCCGGCGAGCTCCGGGACGTCGACGCGCGCCCTCGCGCTCGGCGACCTCGACCGCGACGGACGCCTGGACGTCGTCACCGGCGTGTCGAACGGTCCCGACCGCGCGTGGCGCAACACGAGCTCGCAGGGAGCGATCGCGTTCGCGTCACCCGTGCTCTTGCCCGGCTCCCTCGACACGCGCGCGCTCGTCCTCGGCGACGTGGACGGCGACGGCGACCTCGACGCCGCGGCCGGGAACTTCGGGCAACCCGGGCGCCTGTACCTGAACGACGGCGCGGGCTCGCTCGCGACGGCGGTCGATCTCGCGCTCGTTGGGCAGACGACGTCGCTCGCCGCGGGCGACCTCGATCGGGACGGGGACGTGGACTTCGCCGTCGGCAACCTGGACCAGCGCGACTCGCTCCTCGTGAACGAGTAGCGCGCGCTTCAGCGCGACGCGCGCAGCTCGAAGTCCGAGAGCCCCGACGGCTCGCGCTCGCGCAATAGAACCTCGCTCACGCGCGCGGCCGGGGGACCGCGGCGCAACCAGTCGGCGAGCGCCATCACCTTGTCCGGCGCTCCCTCGAGCCACGCCTCGACGCTGCCGTCGGCGCAATTGCGCACCCAGCCGCCGACGCCGAGCCGGCGCGCTTCCTCGCGCGTGTGCCAGCGAAAGGCGACGCCCTGCACGCGGCCCGTGACGATCGCGTAGCGCGCGACGCTCGCGTCCGGTGAAGCGGCCATGGACGAGAGTGTCCCCGATCCCGCGCCGCGCCGCATCCCGCCGGGCTCGTTCGTGCCCCTCGCGCGCCGCCTCGAGAGCTCGGTCGTTGCGAACGCACCGAACCGGCGCGGCACGGGGGAGCCTCCGGGGGCCGGGGCGCGAAGCCTCCGCCCGCGGTCTGGGTCCGCTCCTCGCCGTTCGCGAAGGAAGCCGACTCGCGCATCCAGGCCCGGCTCGTGGACAGCGCGGCCCCGGGCCGGGCACGGCGTGGAACTGCTACGTGGTGCGCTTCGAATGGGATCGCACGTGTGCAGGGGGGACGGATGCGGGCTGAGTCGAAAAGTGAGCGTCGCCCCGCGTTCTCCAAGCCACTGGTCCCATGGGGAGGATTGCTTCGAAGGCGGCTGTGGCGACTGCGGATTGTTGGCGATATCGTCCCCATCGGTCGTGAGGTCGGTGGCGCACCCCTCCGGCTCAAGCGAGCGCACATGAAACGCCCCCGATACATCGCTTGCGGGCTGCTCCTCGTTCTCGGGCTTCTCTTTTTTCTTCGGACTCATGCCAGTATCACCGCCGTCCCGCTCCGGGACCCGGATTACGACGCAAGCGTTTCGCGACTAGAGGATGTGCTACGGCCACCATCGAGCACACGGACTCGCGCTGCGACGCAATTAGATTCTCAGCACAGTCGCGTGGCGGGATTGGTTCTCGATCAGGACAACAACCCTATCCCTGGGGTTACGATCTATTTGGGCCCCGCCGGCCAGCCCATTGGAGAAGAGGTTGGCGTCTACGTCATCTCTGACGAGAAGGGTGTGTTCTCGGCCGAGATCCCCGTCCTGGAGCACTGGATTGCCAGAGCCGTTCGCCTAACTTTCGCCGGATCAATACACCACGACCCGACGAGGGACAAGAACACCCCTATAGATCTATCCCGACCGACAGAACTCCGCATCTACTTGATGCGTATCGTTCATGCGCAACTAGACGTTCTCGCGATGGACGCAGCCACGGGTACGAGACTCGTGACTTTCAGCGTTGCCGTCGAAACGCCTGGAGGTTGGTTTCTCAAACAAACATCCGAGGCCGGGAAGGTGCGGTGCAAACTTCCGGTTGTTCACCCTGGGACACCCGTAACCGTTCGATTAGGCGGGGATAGTTCTGGTGCGTCACTACAGTCATTGCTAATGGATCCAGGCGGTAAGTACGCAGTACTTCTCAACGCCTCTGGCAATGCAGTTGTATATGGATTCGCAGTCGACATTGGCGGCAACCCGATCGAAGGGGCCGATGTTCGTATCTTGAGAGCAAACGAAAGCCAGGGATCGTCGCTTCGGACGACCAAGACGGATCCAGCGGGATGGTTCCAATTGGGAGCGGAGATTGCAGACCACCCCCTGGCTCTCGTCGCGAGTCATCCTTCCTTTTCGACGACATCCGTCACTCTCAGCAGCCCGGTCACGATCCTCCTTGCCTCACGGAGTCGAATCGTCGGAACGTTCGGACACGCACTAGCAACTAGCATCACAAGTGCGCGCCTCGACTCAGGTGAAGTAAGCCCGGTGTCGAGCGACGGGCAATTTGCGTTCTCCTCTGTAGATGCCGGACGACGGGGAGTATGGTTTGGAGATCGCGCTATCCTCTACGTGGACGTGCCTCCAGGCGAGACGGTCACCCTGGACCTGTCGAGCGTGGTCTCTGATGCGGAGATTCGGTTAACTTCTTCCGCGAACATAGATGGTTCGTCGACAGGCGTCGCTGGCACCATGATCGGAATCCGCAACACTAGCTGTTGCGTGGCGTTCACTGCTCGCGACGGAGTCATTCGCAGCGGCCCGGTGTTGCCAGGAGAATACGTACTGGCATTCAACGACGGCGGTCTTGCTTTCGTGAGCGTCCTTGCGGAATCGCCAGTTCGTACCATCACAGTTGAGGCGCATGGAGTGGAGTTGTCTGGCACTCCGGGCGGTCGATTCCTAATCGATACTGGCGACAGGCACATCGAACGTTGGGCAATAGACAGACGTCCAAATCGTTTCAGCTCGGACGGGGTTGCCATGATTCGCTATCTCCAGCCAGGTACGTACATCGTACGAGACCTCGATAATGGCACCGAGACATCCCTTACGGTCGAACCGAACGGAGCAGTGCGAACGAACTAGCCGTTCCTCCTAGGCTAGGTGGCTACGGGAACATGGACCGGAGACTCATGGCGGTGGTCGACGACCGACAGCCATTCCCGACTCGAGTCAGTCAGGACGCGTTCGAGGGTCAGTATTGGCGCAGCGCCGACCACGAGTCTCCAGGCTTCCGAAGCCTATCCGTAGGCGTCCAGGCCGACAACTCGCGCTCATCGGCGAGCGCCTGCAAGCTCCGACCGCTGCGGTTCTGCTCCTTCAAGACCTACTGGCAGTACGCCGCGCACCCGCCGACCGTCTGCTTCGCGCGCCTCTGGACCATGCCCAGAGCCTGGGCCTCGTTGCATCCCGCGCTACTTCGAGCAAAGTCACCCGCTCGGACGCCTACGATGAAGCGGAGGGGAGACGCATTCGACGCGTGGTGGCCTCGCGCGCTGCCGTGAAACTGCAGCGCCCCTCCTGGACCGCGGCCCGGAAGGCGGGAGAATGTTCGGGTGCACCTCCTCGTCCATCCGCCGTTCGCCGACCCGACGCAGCCCTACCTGAGCCTGCCGACGCTCAAGGCCTGGCTGCGCGCGCGCGCGCTCGACGCGCAGGTGCTCGACCTGAACGTGGAGGCGGCGCACTGGCTCTTCGGGCCCGAGGCGCTGGAGCGCGTGGCGCGGCGGCTCGGCGCGCACCTCGTCGACCTGAACCGCAGCCAGCGGCTCTTCTTCGACCAGCAGCGCGAGTACCGCGCGATCGCCCTGGCGCGCCCGCTGATGGAGCGCGCGATCGGCGCCGATCCGACGCCGATCGACGTCTTCCGCACGCGCGAGCTCTTCTTCGACCCGAGCGCCTACTCGATCGCGCGCCGCACGGTGGAGGGCTACTTCGAGGCGCTGTCCGCCGCGTACTGGCCGTACCGCTTCGGCTTCAACGGCCTGACGCACAACGTCGTGCCGTGGAGCTTCGACCTGCTCGAGGACTACGCCGCGGGCAAGCACAGTCCGCTGCGCGCGTTCTACGAGCACACCTTCCCCGACCTCGAGACCTTCGACTGGGAGGAGGGCCTGCTCCCGCCCGTCGACGTCTCGACGCTCGAGTTCGTCGGCATCTCGGTCGTCTTCCCCTCGCAGATCCCCGAGGCCCTGCACCTGTGTCGCTTCCTGCGCGAGCGCGCGCCGCAAGCCTTCCTCGCGCTCGGCGGACCCTGCATGCACCAGGTCGTCGTGCACCTCGAGGAGGACTTGGCGCTGCGGATGCTCGCGTTCGCCGACGCGATCGGTCTGTACGAGGGCGAGCGCACGCTCGAGGTCCTCTTGCCGCGGCTCCCGGCCTGGAGCGCCGCGAAGGGCGCGGCGGCGCGCTTCGAGCTCCTGCGCGACGTCCCGAACCTGCTCTCCGTCGATCCCGCGACGGGGAAGCCGCACCTCGGTCCGCGCTTCACGCTCGACCTGCGCGAGGCCTCGCCGCCCGACTACTCCGACCTCGACCTCGACCGCTATTGGGCGCCGAGCCGCACGCTGCTCTACGCGCCGACGCGCGGCTGCTACTGGGGCAAGTGCTCGTTCTGCTACTACGGCCTCACGGAGACCGCGACGGCGCAGTACCGCGAGGTCGCGCCCGAGGTCGCGGCGGCCGAGCTCGGCCAGCTCTCACGGCGCTACGGCGTCAAGAACGTCTACGTCTCGTGCGACGTGCTCTCGCCGGCCTACGCCGTGAAGCTCGCGCAGGCGCTCGTCGACAAGAACGTCAAGATCCGCTGGTCGAGCGACCTGAAGATCGAGAAGTACTTCACGCCGGAGCGCTGCGAGCTGCTGGCGCGCTCGGGCCTGCGCTCGGCCGCCTTCGGTATCGAGTCGGGTTCCGATCGCATCCTCGAGCTCATGCGCAAGGGCTGCGACCGCGCGACGATGACCGCCGTCAACCGCGCGTTCCACGACGCCGGCATCGCGACGGAGTGGATGACCTTCACCGACCATCCCGACGAGACGGTGACCGAAGCGCTCGACACGATCCGCTGGATCGCGGGGGAAGAGGATTACGTCGATCTCTTCATCGTCGGCCGCTTCGGGCTCGAGGCCGGCTCGCACATCGCGCAGGAACCCGCGCGCTACGGCGTGAAGAAGATCTTCTGGGCCGACGGCGACGAGCTGCGCCTGTACGCCCACTACACCCACCGCGGCGGGCGGCGCGGCGCGGCCGCCGATGCGCTCGTCGACCGCGCCCTCGACGAGCTCGCCTCGGCCTGGGACCTGCACCCCTACCCGTGGGCCGGCGCCAACTCGACCCACCACACGTTCCTGCACTTCCTCGAGCTCGGCCAACGCGCCTTCCGCACGCACTTCCAGCGCGCGCAGGCCGCGCTCGTGGGCAAGCTCCCCGATCCGCCCGTCGCGCACATCGCCGGCCTGCGCGAGAAACCGCGCTACAGCCTGACCGCGATCGAGAAGGCCGAGCGCGCCTTCTTCGAGCAATACCTCGAGCGCGCGCTCTACACGACCATCCCCTCGCGCCGCGCCGGCGGCGCGAACGGCGACGAGGTCGCGCCGCTCTCGCTCCCCGATTACGAGGCCGCGGCGGCCAAGGTCCCGCTCCTGTACTCGGGCGGGAAGGGCTGACGCAGCTCCTCGCGCCAGAGGACGTCGGCGACATCCCCGTCGTGAGTCTCCAGACTCGTCCGGCGTCCATCGTTCGCGACCTCGCAAGCCCCGATCGTCACCCGCCATCTCGCTTCGCGAGGCGATCGTGTCGCCCAGTTCGAATCCGGCCGGTCGAATCCGGCCGGAGATCGGCGCGGTCGACCCTGCCGAGCTTCGAGTTCGCCGAGCCGGTCAGCGCCGCGAGCTCGAACCTCTGGATCGTCGCCCAGGTAGCCGCCCTCGTGCAGGAGCGCGAGCCGTCGTTCGCTGCGCCCGTGCTCGTCCTCGCGTTCGAGCCGCTGCCACTCCGCGTAGAGGTCTTCCCGGTCATCGCGCGCAAGTACTACTCGTCGCGCCGGACAGCGCCTGGTCGAGCAGCAGGTTCTCATTCCCACCGTCCCTCACCTCCGCGAGTTCCAATCACAGTTGCAGCAGTCCCGATGCGTCGCGCCGCTGCGCTCGCCATGCGGGTTTCGACATTCCCCGAGCTCGAATGCATCGTCGTTGCGGGCTCGGCTCGAGCGCGACGGAATGCAACTGGACGCCGACCTGGTCGAGCAGCCGAGGGCGATCCGGCCGTGCGGATCTGCCCGGCCAACTCCGATCGGCGGAGTCCCGCGATCCGACCCCTCTCACTGCACGCGCGGCACCTCCGTGCGTCGCACGGGGCCCCAGTGCTTCCAGCCGATCCTCATGAGCCACGTCCTCGCGCGCGCGAGATGCGATGCGCGCTCCGCGGCGCCCACGTCCTCCCACCCGTCGAACCAGGCTCCCGACGCGAACGGGTCGAGACCGACGAGGGCGATCCCGTGCTTCGCGTGGTTCTGGAGCACGTACACGAGCGCGTTTCGCACCTCACGCGGGGTACGCAGGATCCGATCGTGGTAGCGATCGGAAAAAACTTGGCCCGTGCGATTCCAGAGCCGGTTCAGCGATCGCGCGATGCGGACCGCGAGGCCCTGCATCGCGCGCGCGAGCGCGCGCCTGCCCTCCGACTCGACGAGTAGGTGCAGATGGTTGGATTGAATGCTGTAGTGCACGAGCCGCGTCCCGAAGCGTCCGTACGCGGCGCCGAACGCCTGCTCCAACGCGCGCCGTGCGGCCTTCTTGCGCAAGCTCGCGAGCCCCTTGCGCAGCCGCATCGTCACGTGAACCGGGAAGCGCGCCGCCAGCTCCTCGCGCTGGCGATGCGAAACGAGCGCCCGGTCGCCGTTGGGCTTCCTTCCCGCTCCCGCCCGCACGCCTCCCCAACTCCTGAACTCGAAAAGACCCTGTTCCGCATGGTGGCGCCGCCTTCGTGCGCGCATCGAGTGAGCGCTCCTTCCTTCTCCCATCTTGATCGAGCAGAGAATGCTCTCACGAGGAAGACGTCGCGCTCGGGCGTGTGGTTTCGCTGAACGTCGTTTCTTTCGACATGGCCGTGCACGTTGTGGCTTCGAGAAGTCTCGCGAAGTCTCGGAGCGATCCTGTCGGCCCTTTCTCACCCTCGATGAACACACGGCACGAAGCACGGGAAAGTGCCGTGGAGGAACCCGCACAAGGCCCGGTGAGACGATGAAACGCGCTATCGGGGCAGGTACCGCGCGGCCTGCAGGAGCGTTCCTCGACGACCCGGAGTTGGCTCACTCCATGTTCTTTCATCTGCATCACCGTGTCGGCGACGGTGTCGCTTCTGAACCCGTTCGCGACATTCTGCTCGCGCGGCGATGAAGCGTGACGATGGGCAGCTTGCCCACGCACGCACTCGCCCCACGCGCGAGATTCGTGGGGCGCGGTGGTCGCGGGAGGCTGACGGCGACCTCGGGGCGTGAACGCGCGCTCCCGAGGGTGCAGGATTCCGGACGTGCGCACTCCTTCCCGCGCGCGAGAACTCGTGGGGCGCGCGGTGGCCGCGGGACGGTGACGGCGATCTCGGGGCGTGAACGCGCGCTCCCGATGGTGCAGGATGCCGGACGTGCGCACTCCTCCCGGCCGGCCGGTTCTCGTCCTCGTCGCCGTCCTCGCGCTCGCGACGCTGCTCGGCATCGCGACGACGGGCGGCGGAACGCGCGGCGAGCCCGCTTTCCTTCCGGCGGAGAGCGGCGCGGCGGATCACGAGGTAGACGCAGACGGCGGCAGCGCTACGCCCCTCGCGACGCCGAGCGCCCGCAGTGCGACCGACGCCGCGTCCGCGCAGGGCGAGGTCATCCCTGCCCGGAGCCAACGCTCGCTCGCGCTCTCGTTCGTCGACGCGGCGAGCGGCGCGCCGATCCCCGAGCTTCCGTTCGCGCTGATCGGCGAGTCGCCGCGGCTGCACCTCGTCGCGACGGGGGTCGCGGACGCGGAGGGCCGCGCGGAGATCGATGACATCGTCGAGGACCTCGTGATGGTCGAGACGGTGCGCGCGCCGCCCTTCGCCGTCACGGCGCAGGCGGTGTGGCTCGCGGGCGCGCGGCGCGGCGACGCCACGGTGCGCGTGATGCGCGGGAGCCGCGTCGTCGGACGCGTGGTGGACGACGCCGGAAACCCGATCGCGGGGATCGACGTGAGCCTCGCGCACGCGAACCGCGGGTGGAACGCCGCCGAGCAGGCCGAGCTCGCGCCCTTCGCGCCCGCGCTCGCTCCGCAGGCCGTCACCGACGAGCGCGGCGAATACGCGTTCGAGGCCGTCGCGAGCCGCGCGGATGGCGTGTGGCTCGTGGACGGCGAGTCGCGGCCGGAGCGCTGGCTTCCCGCGCACGTGAAGGCCCAGGTCCAGGAAGGGCGCCTTACGGGCATCGACGTGCACGCAGGCGCCGAGCGCGAGGTGCGCGCGCCGGACCTCGTGCTGGATCGACTACGGAGGTTACAGGGCGTCGTGGTGGACACGAACGGCAATGCTGCCGTGGGAGCGCTCGTTCGGGCGAGTGCAATCTTCGCGCGCGCCGCGAACGCGGATCGCGCGCTGTGGTCGGAGCCGAGCCCCGTGTCACCGGAGCGCGAATCCGTGACGGACGCGCTCGGCCAGTTCCAGCTCGCCGTGCGCTTCGGCGTGAAGGAGCTGCGCGTCGTGCGCGCGGACGGCGCGTACGAGGATTTCGAGGTCGAGGATCCCGGCTCCGGCGGCGCGCGCGACGACCTCGAGCTCCGGCTCTCGATCCGCACGCTGCTCGCGATCGAGCTCGTCGACACCGACGGAGCACGCGTGCACGTGCCGTGGGAGACGGCTCGCAAGCAACCGAGGAACGTGACCGAGCTCGACCTCCCTCCCCGCGCGGCCAAGGTGCTCGTGGGCCTCGCGGACGATTCCTGGCGCACGTTCCAGGTTCCCCCCGATGCCGACGGGCTCTATCGCGTGGCGTTCGATGCGCCGCCGGAGGACGCGCGCGAGCTCTCCGTCCAAGTCGTCGGTTGGGCGCCTGCGCGGGTCGTCGTCCCACGCGGACACACGGCCGGCGAGCCGCTCGCGGTCGAGCTCCGAGCCTACCCGCGCATCGTCGTCGAGCTCACCGCTCCGGAGGGGATCGAGGTCGGGGACCAGTGGGTCTACGTGCGCGCGTGCAGCCTCGACAGCGCGGAGCAGTTGGACCAAGTCCAGCGCAGTTTCTTGTTCTTCTGGGGTAAGCGATGCTGTGGGCTGGGTGCAGTGCACGGCGCGAACGCGCGCGAGCTCCTCGGCCTGGCAGCCCTGCCCGTGCTGGAGGACCGACCGTTCTACGTGCTCGTCATCCGACTGCTCCATGTGGACGATGCGTGGGAGCAGCACACGCTCTTCGGCCCGTTCCTCCCGGGAGACGCCGTGCACCGGTTGGAGCTCGGAGCGAAGCTCCTCGAGCCGGACTCCGTCCTCGCGAATCGCGCCGAGCGTGAGGTCGACCCGCCGCCCGATCCCCACAAGCTCCCGCCGCCGCCGAGCGATCCGGGTGGAGCGGCCGAGGACGACGGCGACGTCGCGCTCGCGATCGTCGACGCGCTGACCGGCGACCCGATCGAGGACGCCGGGCTCCGACTGGAGGAGGTCGGCGGGAAGGAGCGCGAGCTCTGGCGCCGTGTGAGCGGCGGACGGAAGGGCGAGCTCGCGACCGTGCGCGTTCCGCCGGGCGAGTGGAAGGCCGCGACGCGCGCCGGGGGCTACCGGGACTCACCCGAACGGCGCCTCGCGATCGCGCCGGGCACGCGCATGGAGCTCGGCGTCGTCTCGCTCGCGCCGCTGCCCGTGCTCCGCGGGCGTGTGCGCGAGGACGACGGCCGGGCGCCGCCGAAGGGCACGCGCGTCACCGCGCACTTCGACTTCGACGTGCGCGACGACCCCGCGCTGCGCTACTTCGGACAGGAGGGCCTCAGGCGCACCGCGGAGACGTCCGTCGCCGCCGACGGGAGCTTCGCATTCGCTCTGGATCTTCCCCGAGCGGTCTTGAGCGAGGTCCCGCTCGACGTGTTCGTCTACTCCGAGTCCGAGGCGATCCGCTACCAGCGCGTCTCGGTCCGCGCGTGGAGCGAGGGCGAGGTCGCGGAGATCCGCCTCGCGCCCTGGACGAGCGTCGTGATTTGCTTGCACGGCATCCCATCCGAAGAGCGCCGAACCGACCTCGAAGTGGGCGCGGGGTACCTGGATCCGCCGCGCGAGTTCATCCAAGCCGCCGAGGATCCGCCTGCGGACGACGGCACGCGCACGTTCCGCATGTACCTCGGACCGGGGAAGTACCTCTTCGCCGGCGGCGGCCTGCTGCACGGCTTCGCACCGCTCGAGCGCGAGCTCGAGCCGGGTCGCGACGAGCTGCGCCTGGACGTCGACGCCGTCGACATCGCCGAGCTCGAGGACTAGCCCGCCCACGTCGCGCCTGAGTTCTCGCCTTTTCCTGCCGCGCGGCGCGGCTTCGCGGAGAATGAAGAACCGCAATCGGTTCCCGCCCGAAGTCGCCGCGCGCGAGATCCGCCGTTGACGGTGCTCGTAAGAGCGCCGATCACTCCGCCAGGATCTCGGCGACGAGCGACGTGTCGACGTTGCCGCCGGTGAGCAGCACGGCGATGCGCCGGCCTTGCACGAGCCCTTCGGTCACGGCGGCGACGCCGAGCGCACCGGCGCCCTCGACCACGAGCTTCTCGTGGAGCAGCGTGTCGCGCATGGCGGAGCGGATCGACGTCTCGGAGACCGTGACGACGTCGTCCACGAGCCCTCGCGACAGGCGGTAGTTCTCGGCGCCCACGCCGCCCTCGACTGCGTCGGCGAGCGTCGCAGCGCTCGCGAGGTGCACGTGTGCGCGACCGTCGCGGCGCGAGAGCCACAGCGCCGGCGAAGCGATCGGATTCACCGCGACGACGCGCGTGCGCGGCGCGAGGGCGCGCGCCACGACGCCGATCCCGACCACCAATCCGCCGCCGCCGGACGGGACGACGATCGCGTCGAGCTCGCCCGCCTGCTCGAAGAGCTCGAGCGCGCACGTTCCGCCGTTGCCGGCGGCCACGGCTGCGTCCTCGTAGGCGGAGACGAAGGCGCCCGGGAGCGCAGCCGACTCGAGCGCCCAGGCCTGCGCGTCGTCGAAGCCGTCGAACGGGGCCGTGAGGACGCGCGCGCCGCGGGCGCGGATCTTCAGGACCTTGTTCGCCGCCGCGCCGCGCGGGACGACGACCGTGCAGGGGATCGCGAGGCGCTGCGCGGCGCAGGCCAGCGCCTGGCCGTGGTTGCCGGTCGACACGGTGAAGACGCCGCGCTCGGGCTCCCGCAGTTGCGCGAGCGCCGCCAGCGCCCCGCGCAGCTTGAACGAGCCCGTCCGTTGCAGGTTCTCGCACTTGAGAAGCACCGTGCCCCCTGTTCGCTCCGAGAGCCGCGCACTCTCCAAGAGCGGCGTTCGAAGCGCGTGCTCGCGCACGGCTGGCAGCACCGCCTGCACGAGCTCGAAGGGCACTTCCATGCTCACGTCGTTCCTCGTTCGAGGGCTACGAGCCTGCGGACTTCGACGCGCTGAGCTGCCGAGCGCGCGAGCGCGACCCAAGATGCATGCACTCGCGTCCGAAGCGTCGCTTCTCTACGACTCGCTCTGCGCCTACCGTCCCGTTCCGACCGGCGTGATCCATTCCTTCGAGCGCGGACCGCGGCCGTGCACGGTGTCGAGGTAGGCCTCCTGCAGGCGCGCCGTGATCGGGCCGCGCGCGTGGACGAGCGGGCGCGCGTCGACGGCGCGGATGGGCGTGAGCTCGGCCGCCGTGCCGGTGAGGAAGGCCTCGTCGGCGCCGTACAGGTCGCTGCGCGCCGGGCGCGAGAAGCGCACGGGGATGCCGAGGTCGCCGGCCAGCGTGAGCACGCTCGCGCGCGTGATGCCGAGCAGGATCGGCGAGTCGTCCGGGGGCGTGACGAGCGCGCCCTCCTTCACGAC
Source organism: uncultured Planctomycetaceae bacterium (assembly GCA_964413535.1). GTDB lineage: Bacteria > Planctomycetota > UBA1135 > UBA1135 > CAYPTB01. Next base: position 25,264 of record CAYPTB010000039.1, read on the forward strand.
GAACAGGTTCTCGCCCGTGCCCTCCACCAGGTAGCCGTCGCGGTCGAGCATGAGCGCCTCGCTCACGCCCATGGCGAGCGCCTTGCGCTTGGCGATGAACGAGCCGACGTAGCCGCCGGTGACCTTCGCGCGCAGCGGCGCCGAGTTGTGCGTCGGGCGCTCGTGACCGGTGATCGCGACGGTGATGCCCTCCTCGAGCGCCGCCTTGCCGAGGTATGTGCCCCAGTCCAGCGCGGCGATCACGGTGTGGACGGGGTTGTCCCCGCCGGCCACGCCGAGCGCGCCCTCGCCCAGGAACACGATCGGCCGCACGTAGGCGGCCTTCATCGCGTTCGCCCGCAGGACGTCCATCGCGGCCGCGCACAACGCGTCGACGCTCGGACCCATCTCGATCCCGACCACGCGCGCGGAGAACACGAGCCGCTCCATGTGCTCGCGCAGACGGAACACGCCGCCCGCCCCGGAGGGCTGCGCGTAGCAGCGGATCCCTTCGAAGATGCCGGTTCCGTAGTGCAGCCCGTGCGCCAGCGGCGACACGCGGATCTCCTCGACCGGTACGAGCTCGCCGTCGTACCACGCGATCTTGCCGGTCGTCGCCATGAGTCACCGAGCGCGCGCCAGCTCCGCCTCGGCGGCGAGGTATCCGAACGCCATCCACGCCTCGCCGTCGATGATGCGCTCGAAGAGCTCGAAGGCGGCTTCGCGCTCCCCCGCGAGGAGCCGACCGACGGCGACGCCGTAGGCGCGCGAGGCGAAATCGACTTCGCCCCGAGCGCCGTCCAACACCTGCTCCTCGCTCCGCGAGCCTTTGCGCAGCAGCAGGACGTCGCGATAGCCGTCGTTCTCGAGGATCTCCAAGTCCTCGCCGATCGGCTCGAGCAGCGCGCGCGCTTCGTCGGCGCGTCCCAGGCGCGCGAGCGTCATCCACAGCCAATGGGTCGTCGCGACCAGCATGTCGTCGTTGACGCGGCTGTACTCGAGGGCCTCGAGGTAGGCCGCGAGAGCGCCCTCGAAGTCGCCGCGCAGGTAGCGCGCGAGTCCGAGGTGGTACCCGATGTTCGATTGGAGCGTGCTGCGCGGAACGCCGTGCGCGTTGGGCACGCCGTCCTCCTCGACCTCGTCGGGAACGCCTCGGGCGAGCTCCGCGGCGCGTTCGAGGTCGTCCTCGGCTTCCTCGAGACGCCGCAGCGTGAGATAGCGGTGGCCGCGGTGGCGCAAGAGGCGATGGCTCGACGGATGCTCGGAGAGCGCGAGTGTGAAGACGTCGATCGCGTCGCGATAGCGCCCCAGGTACGCGAGGCGCCGCCCGAGCCAGATCGCGGCTTCCTCCGAGTGCGGGTCGGCCTCGTAGGCCTCGCGCGCGCGCGTGTAGTCGGCGCGCAGGCGAACCAGGCGTGCTTCGTCGAAGGTGGGGCGCGTCAAGGGTTCGCCCAAGAGCGAACGCCCTTCGAAGGGCAGCGGCTCGCCGCCGTTCTCGATCACGACCTCCTTGCACGCTCCCGCGAGCGCGAGGCCGAGCGTGAGCACGGAGCACCGCACGCCCGCGCGCCATCTCCGCGCTCCTTCCGAGCAACGCCCGCCCGGCCACTCCGCTTCGGCGAGCGCGAGCCGCAACAGAGCGACGGCCTTCGGCGGATTCATGCGGCGTGGGGCGCGCAAGCGGTGGCGCGGGCGCCCAAACTAGCCGGCCGATGACCCGGATGCCACCGACGAAGCGGGGCGCCGGACCGCGTGGCCAAAGGGCGCGAGCACGCGCGCTCGATCACGACCGCTCGGGGGGTGAGGGGCGCACCACCCGAGAGAGCGGCCGGCTCTAACGTTCGAGCCCGCACCGAACGACTCGGGACCGAAGCCCCGATCCATTCGGCGCGGGCCGACATGCACTCAGGATGACTCCTCGACAGCGCAGCTCCGCGGAGCGTTAGGTCTCGAGCACTTCCTCGTAGGCCTCGTCCAGGCAGTCGCGCAGGTCGTTGTAGGATTCCAGGGTATCCTCGCGTTGATCGGGCCAGGCTCCGACCAGCGCGGCCTCGGTTTGGTTCAGATGGTTCACGAAGTCGACTCGCTTCTCCTTGAGCTCCTCGGCCCATTCGCTGAATTCCTCGAGTGACTCGCCGCCCAGCTCGTTGGCTCGTTGCCGCAGTTGGGTGACTCGGCTGTCGAAGTCCGCGAGTCCGGCGCGCATGGCGGTCTGGAACTCCGCGCGCTCCATCGCCTGGTAGTCGGAAGTCGTCACGTAGTTGCCGTGGCGGTCTTGCTCGGTGACGTCCGTTCGCGGACTGGAGCAGGCCGCGGTCGCGATCAAGAGCAGCGGGAGGGAGATGAGCGTGCGCATGACAGAGGTCTCCTGGTGTCGAAGGAATGGCCGAGCCTGCGTGGCCCGATCCATACCGGGGTTTCCACGGAGTGCGCAAGCTGCGTGCCGAGGGCGCAGCGCCCGCTCCCGATGCGGCGGCCGAGCTCGCCGCTCTTCGCGCGAGCGACTTCCCTACATCCGGTTGTAAGCCCTACCCGAGCTTCGGCGCGCGCGCGAGACGAAACGATGCTGTCGTCAGCGCCCGAGGCGCCCGGTTCGGAGAGCCCGCGGGAGAATCAGAGACGCGGGTCCGACGCCGCTTCGGCCGAGGCCCGATGGCCCGCATCCGCGGCCCCTGTCTCCGCGCTCGGGGACCGCGGGACGAGGTGCTTGTACTCGATGATCGTCGAGGCCCGCCGCAGCAGCCGGCGCTTCCAGAGATACAGCAGGGTCCCCGTCGCCTGAGCGAACTTCCCGACGACGGCGTAGCGCGCGTACGCGGCGGCGTGCCGTGGCGGATCCCCCCCGATCACGCGATGCCTGCGCACGCGCAAGTAGAGTCCGGGATACGCGACCCACAGCAAGAGGCTCAGACCGGACGTCAGGGGGGCGAAACCGAGCGACAGCACCGGGATCGCCGCGCCGTAGACCAGGTTCGAGAAGAGGTCGTGGACATAGTGCCGCGCGTCCCGGCGACCGTGCAGATCGGCATTCTCCGTCGCGGCATGTCCGGCGCGCACCTGCCGCCGCCACCACTGCCGGAAGAACTGGAGCTCGGCGTCGTGGATCGCCATCTCGTGCTCGAGGCGCAAGAGCTTCCCGCCCGCTTCCCGCAGCCGCCACCCGAGCTCGGGCTCCTCGCCCGCGATGAGCGAAGGAGTGAAGCCGCCGATCCGATCGAAGGCTTCCGCTCGCACCATGCAGTTCCCGCCGCAGCTCGCAGTCGGGCCCGCGGGAACGTTCCATTCCATGTCGCACAGGAGGTTGTAGACCGAGGCCTCCGGGTGCCGCTCGCGCAGGCGCCCCGCGACCATCACCACGTCGGGTCGCTCCGAGAGAGTCGCTTCGGCCCGAGCGAGCCAGTCCGATCTCAACTCGCAGTCTCCGTCGACGAACTGCACGTAGCGGACGTCGGGACGCGTCGTCAGGAGCCGTCGGAAGCCTTCGTTGCGCGCGCGACCCGCGGTGTAGGGCCGATCGGCCGCGAGCTCCACCACGTCCACGCCCAGCTTTCGCGCGAGATCCGGACTTCCGTCCTCGGAGCCCGAGTCGACGTACACGATCGGCCCTCCCAGCCCGATCACGTGCGCGAGACAGTTCGCCAGCCGGTCGCCTTCGTTGCGACCCACGACCACGAGGCCGACTCGGCAGGAACGCTCGTTCACGTCACGCCCTCCCGAACAGCCGCACCGAGAGATCCGGATGGGCTCCGCTCGTCCAGTAGCCGATGCGCTCGAGGCAGCTCTCCGCTTCGACCCGCTTCAGATCCCACGCATCGCCCCCGCGAGTGGTGTTCACCATCCCGGTCGTGGTCGCGGCGGAGCGGAAGCCGAGCCCTGGAAGCGCTTGCTTCACGCCCTCGTTCACCCGGCAATAGGGGAATGCGAAGTGCAGCGGCGGCCGTCGTAGCTCGCGCTCGAAGCAATCGATGCTGTTCTGGACGTGCTGCATCGCGGAGCTCGTCGACAGGGCCGCGAGGTCGAGGTGCTCGTCGGTGTGGACGCCCAGGGTGATCTCCGGGAAGCTCTGCTCGACTTCGCGCACCTCGTCCCAGGTCAACGTCATTCGCGGAGCCGATCGCTCGGGCAGCAACCGCGCGCGCACGGAGTCGAGGATGCGCGCGCGGCCCTCCATGTCATGGACCAGGAGCTCGGCCACTTCCGCCGTATAAGAGCGGACGACGTCGCTCGGCAGACGACTGGCGTGGCGATAGAGGGCATACAGCTCGTCTTCCCACTGGTTCGCGCCTCGATCGACGTAGGACGTCGCCAGGTAGAGCGTGGCCGAAAGTCCGTGCCGTCGGAGGATCGGAGCCGCGACCTCCAAGGTGTCCCGATAACCGTCGTCGAACGTCAGCACCACGGCGCCCGTCGGGATCTCGCGCCCCTCTTCCAAACGATCGAGCAGGTCGTCGAGCGCGAGTACCACCCGATGCCGGGCGAGATACTGGCAGTGTCGCTCGAACACCGCGGCATCGATTCGGTTCCCGGGGGCGATCCAGGGCTCTTCGCGGGAGCGCGCGATGCTGTGGTACATGAGGATCGTCGCTCGCGGAGGCCGCGCGAGGGCTGCGTAGGCGCGGGCCAGGCCGCTCCGGTAGAGCGCGCGCTGCGCGAGGTGGAGCACCCGCCGCTTGAAGGTCGGTGCTCGGCGCTGACCGATCGGGGGCAGCGCGTGCTCGCGCGTCTCCCCCGGCGCACGCCGTGACGGTTGACCGAGATCGTAGGATTCGACTGGATGGGACATCCCGAGAGCCGGGCTCGATCCTACCTCGTCCGGCGGTCCCCGGTTCACGGCCCTCGGACCGGCCGGGGAGATCTCCGGGGGCAGCGGGTCTCCCCGACGCCGCCGGGGCGCGTCAGGCCGAGAGCTCGTACTGCTTGACGGACAGCACGCTCGCGCCGATCGCGAGGCAGACGACGAGCGCCACGCCGAGCGTCGTCCCGGCGTCGGAGAGCGTCGTGAGCACGTTGGCCTTGAAGAGGATCTCGTGCTGCCAGGCCTCGACACCGCTCGCGCGCACGAGGCTGCGCAGGTAGTACTGCACCGTGAGGTCCTGCAGGTTGCCGGGCAGGGGCAGGTTCACGAGCATCACTTCGAAGGCGAACACGTAGCCCAGTCCGACGATCATCGCGTGCTTGACGAAGGTCGCGAGGGCGGCGAAGCCCGCCGAGTAGACGGCGGCGCCCAGGACGAGCGCGCCGACGAAGGGCAGGAGCATCTCGAGCGGCGGGCCCGACCCCTCGGCGTTCGGAAAGCTCGCGGCGAGCGGCACGACGACGCCTGCAGCGCTCGCAGCCAGGAGCGCGCTCACGACGACCAACGACGCGAACCAGCGGCCGAAGAGCACCGACGCACGAGGGATCGGTCGCGAGAAGAGGTAGGTGATCGTGCGGTCGCTCACTTCTTCCGACACGACCGCGGAGCCGAACACGAGCGCCACGATCGGGCACACGATCTGCGCGACGAGCCCCCAGGCGACGAAGGCGACCGGAACCTTCTCGTGCGAGGGCACGACGAGAGTCAAAAACAGCGCGAAGAGGACCGGCAGGCCGGCGAGCAGCGCGCAGACCAAGAAGCGCTTCGAGCGCAGGGCGGAGGAGAGCTGCGACTGGAACAGGACCGCGGTCGCTCGCAGGAAGTCGCCCATCACTGCACCAGGTAGTCGAACACGGCCTCGAGGTTCTCGTCGGAGCACATGAGGCCCTGGATCCCGAAATCGTCCGCCGCGGCGATGGTCGTGAGCTTCTTGAAGAAGCTCTCGGTGTTGCGCGTCTCGAGCGAGAGCTTCGCCTCGTCGATGCGCAGCGAGGAGACCTCGTCGAGCTCCACCAAGTGACGCGCGAGACGCCGCGCCTCGGTCGCCTCGAGCTCGATCTTGCGCGGGTGACGCGAGATCAGGTCGCGCACGTCCCCCACCGTGCCCTGCGCGAGCAGCCGGCCGCGGTGGAGCAGCACGATCTCGTTCGTCAGCGCCTCGACCTCGTGCAGGATGTGGCTCGACACGAGCACGCGCATGCCGTGCTCCGCGAGCTCGCGGAAGAGCGCGATCATCTCGTGCCGCATGACCGGATCGAGACCGGAGAGCGGCTCGTCCACGATCAACAGATCCGGATCGTGCGCGATCGACTGCGCGAGCTTCACGCGCTGGCGCATGCCCTTCGAATAGGTGCCGGTCGCGCGCTCGGCCGCGTCGACGAGCCCCACCCGCTCGATCGAGCGGCGCGCGCGCGCGAGCGACTCTCGCCGGTCGAAGCCGTGCAGGCGCATGAGGAACGTCACGAACGCCAGGCCGGTGAGATGGTCGTAGAGTGCGTCCTGCTGCGGGCTGAAGCCGATGCGCCGGAAGAGTCGGCGGTTCGCGAACGGGCGCTCGCCGAAGACCTCGACCGAGCCGCGCGAGGGCCGGATCTCGCCCGCGACGAGCTTCAGGAAGGTGGACTTGCCGGCCCCGTTCGGACCGAGCAGCCCGGTGATCGGCGCGTCGATCGAAACCTCGAGCTCGTTCAAGCCCACGACCGGCCCGTACCAGCGGCCGAGCTCGTGCGCGACGATGCACGCGCTCACGAGGCAAGCTCCATCCTGCGCAGGCGGCGCGCGATGACCAGGAGCGCGAGCGCGAGGAGGAGGCCAATGCCGCCGAAGCACTCCGCGAGGTTTTCTGGGGCGGGGACGTCGGGCGCCGCGAACATCCACCCTCCGATGACGCCGAGGTTCCACGCCAAGCTCAGGTATTGCACGTACGGCACGTCGCCGACACCCTCCGCGACGCCCACGACTCCATGGGAGAACATCAGGAACGCGAAGACTCCCGCCATCGCGAAGACCTTCTTCGGCGCGAGACTCGAGACGGCGAGCACGAGCGTGGCCATCGTCACGACCCACAGCACTCCGTACGCGAGCGAGTTCCAGATCACGTCCCCCTGCTCCCGCAGGAACGCGTAGTCGGGCGACGTCAGCACGGCCATCGTGCAGATCACGAGATCCGGGACGAGCACCGCGAGCGCCCCGAAGACCGCCGCGACGAGGAACTTGGCGGTGAAGTAGTCGAGGCGCGTGAGCGGGCGCGAGAAGTACAGGAGGTGCGCCTTGGCGCGCCGGTCCTCGCACACGAGCCCGGAGCCGAACCAGGTGATCGCGAGCAACGCGAAGCCGCTCATGGCCGCGTTGACGGTAATGATCATGACGCGCACTTCGAGCATGCTGCTCGCCATCCCCGCGGCGAGGGACAGTTGGAGGCCTTGTATGCTGCTCGGCCCGGTCTGCCCGAGACCTTGCTGGAGGGCGAACTTCGCGTAGACGAACACCGACACGACGATCGTCGCGATCGCGGGCGGGCCAAAGAGCAGGAGCAGCGGGAGCTTCTTCTTCGTCGCGACCTCGAGCTCCGAGAGGAACAGCGGGACGAAGCGCAGCGGATGGCGCGCGAGCTCGCCCTTGAACGGCCGGTAGACGTCGGTGTGCGTCGTCGCCATCAGCCCGCCGCCTCCGCCTGGCGCAGGGCGCCCAGGAACACCTCGTCGAGGGTCGAGCGCACGGGCTCGACCGAGAGCACGGCGCAGCGCGCGCGCTCGGCGAATCCGAACACGCGATCGACGCTCTCCTCCGCCGCCGAGAGGCTCACGCGATAGCGCCCGGGACCGTCGCCGTCGAAGACGACGTTCGCGCCGCGCAGCTCGCGCTCGAAGGCCTCCAGCTCGCCGCGCACCGCCACCGTGAAGCTCCGCCCCTTGGCGCGCGTCAGCTCCGCGATCGCGCCCGACGCGACCGCGCGGCCGCGGTGGAGGACGACGACCGCGTCGCACGTGCGCTCGACGTCCGGCAGGAGATGCGAGCAGAACAGCACGTTCTTCTTCTGGGCGTGGCCGAGGTCGTGCACGAGCTCGAGCATGTGGCGGCGGCCCTTCGGGTCGAGGCCGTTCGTCGGCTCGTCGAGCAACAGGAAGCGCGGGTCGTGCACGAGCGCCTGCGCGAGCTTCAAACGCTGCTTCATGCCCGTCGAGTACTGGTCGAGCCCGCGGTAGCGGTGCTCCTCGAGCCCGACGTAGTCGAGCACCTCGTGCGCGCGCGTCATGGCGTCGGCCGCCGACAGCCCGGTAACCCGTCCGAGCGTCACGACGAGCTCGATGCCGCTCCGCCCCGGGATCAGGCAATCGCTCTCCGGCATGTAGCCGACGATCCTCCGCAGCGCGAGACGCTGCGCGCGCACGCGCGGATCGAGCCCGGCGAGCCGCACCGACCCCCCGTCGGCGTGCAGGAGCCCGAGCACGAGCTTGATCAGGGTCGTCTTGCCCGCGCCGTTCGGCCCGAGCAGACCGACTGCGCCGGCAGGGATGTCGGCCGTGAGACCGTCGAGCGCGCGCACGCGCCCGAACGCCTTCTCCAAACCGTCGAGGGCGAGCACCGGTCCGTCGACCGCCGCTCGCCCCGCGTCCCGTCGCTCCTCGACTTCGACCATCGGCACGAAGGGCGCCCCGTGCGCGAGCGGCGCGGAGCCATTTCGCCCCCGCCGAGCTGCGCGCGGCGCCGCCCCGAGAGTTACCTTTCCCGACCGGAGTCGCGAAGTCCACTGCGCGGATCCCGGCGCCCCGAGGTTTCCCGAGCGCCCTGCCGGATCGGGGCGTGCCGCGCGCGGGGCGTGCCGCGCGTTCCGAATCGCGAGCGCGCGCCACGGACCTTCGCGACGCTCGGGTGAACGACGCGACGCTCGGGCGAGCGACCGTCTCCACGGCATCGGATCCGTCCGGATCGGTGTCGATTGACACGACCAGGACCCCGCGCGCACCATCCCGCCTCGCTCGCGCGAGCCCCGCACGAGCGCAAAGGCCCTCGACCGATTCCCCCGAGACGCCCTCGGCCGGGGTCCGTCGAGCGTGTCGCAACGCCGTCCGGATCGGAGCACGACCCATGAAGCTGCTTGCCGCCCTCTCCCTGCTCGCCCTCGCAGCCTGCGCGACGACCCGCGAGCCCGCGACCTCCTTCGCGCAGGCGCAGAGCCTGGTCGAGGAGGTCGCCGCGAAGCACCCCGAGCTCGTGCGCCTGACGCTCCACGCCGTGCCGAACCGCCAATCGCAGTGCCGTGTGATCGCGTCGAACGTCCCCTCCAAGCTGGACGACCTCTCCGACCCCGAGGACGTCCAGGCGATGCGCACCAAAAAGCCGGTGACGCTGCAGGAAGGCGGCAACCTCGACTACACCGCGCCCGTCGTCGATTCGACCGGCACCGCGGTCGCGGCGGTGGGCGTGACCGTCATGGGCCCGAGCCAGTCGGCCATGCTCGCGAGCGCCAAGGCCATCGCGGCCGAGCTCTCCGCCGCCGTCCTCGCCGCCGACGCGCCGCTCTGGTGAGTTCGACCTTGGATCGGATCTGGAGACACGCCACGCGCCGAGCTCCGTGCGCCGTCGTCCTGCTGTTCCTTTCGCTCGCGAGCGGAGCCGCGGCCCAAGATCCGCCGCCGACCGCCTCGACCACCGTCCCGTTCGTACGCGCCTTCGGCCTCGTCTTCGTGGAGCTCGCGTGGTCCGGCGCGCCGCGCCTCGCCCTGCTCGACACCGGAGCGAACGCGTCCGCCATCGATCCGCGCGTGTCGCGTCACTTGGCCGTCCTGCGCACGACGGAGGTCGTCGGCACGACCGGGTCGCTGGCGGCGGAGGTCGTCCTGGTCTCGGACCTGCGCCTCGGAGAGCTCGCGCTCCCCGACCTCCACGCCACGCGCCGCGACCTTGCGGGACTCTTGGCGCCCGACGGGCGCAAGGTCGACCTGATCCTCGGCTCGGACGCGTTCCTCGAGCTCGCGCTGACGCTCGACTTCCATCGCTCGCGCCTCGAGGCGGGAGCCGCCACTCACCGAGACGACGCGCACTCCGTCCCGATGCTCCTCGACCACGGCATCCCCACCCTTCCGGCTCGACTCGGCGATCTCGCCGTCGTGTTGCGCATCGACACCGGCGCGAGCCTGTTCGAGACCGAGGACGTCTACGTGAACGTCCCGACGTCGACCTGGGACGCCCTGCGCGAGCGCACGCCGGAGCTCTCGCCCACGTCGCACTTGCAAGGCACCGGCGCGGACGGCAAGACCGTGGAGCTGCCCGTCGCGCGCCTCGCGCGCGTTCGCATCGGCCCCCTCGACCTCGAATCCGTCTTCGTGATCGTGCAGCCGCCGGAGGGCTACTTCGCGTCGCCCGCCGCCGTGGGCTTCGTCGGCAACAACTACTTGGAGAAGCTCGGGCGCGTCACCTTGGACTTCCGCGCCGGCCGTTTCAGGGCGCCATGACGCGCTCGACTCCCGCCCCGGTTCGTCGACGTCGTGGGGAGGAAGAGCGCGCCGCGGACGGGTTCGGGACGAGAGCGGTGCCGCGCTCGGCGAAGCGCTAGGCTCGCGGACCCACGGACGGCTTCCAGCCCCTGACCGACGCCTCCTCGACCGCAGGCCGAGCAGCGCTTCCCCATGCAGATCGGGTTCCTCTCGAAGGCGATCCGCGCCTACCGCGACGGCCGCGTCGGCGACGCCGCGGCCTACAAGGCCGTCGCCCTCGGCACGCCGGCCTACCCGGCCGTCGAGCGCGCGCTGGCGCGCCTCGCCGATCCCTGCCCGCGAATCGAGCTCGAGCTCCTGCGCGCTCTCCCCGCGGGGACCTTCGGTCACGCCTGTGCGCACTTCCTGGACGCCCGCGGTCTGCGTCCCCTGCTCGTCTCGCCGCCGCTCGCGGCCGAGCTCGCGCGCACGAACGCGCTCGCCGTCCGCTACCCGGTCCTGCACGACGCCTTCCACGTGCTGCTCGACTTCGACACGAGCCTCTCGGGCGAGCTCGGCGTGTGGTCGTTCGTCGCGGCGCAGCACTACAGCCCGGCCTTCGAGCGCGCGGCCGCGTTCGCGCGCCGACTCTATCCGCTGCTCGCGCCGACGAAGCTCGCCGAGCTCCGCAGCGCGCGCGCCCGCGCCGAGCGCATGGCGCACGAGGCGCCCTGCCTCATCGCCGAGCCGCTGGAACAGTTCTGGGCCGAACCCCTCGCCGCCCTTCGCGCCCGCCTGCGCCTGCAGGTGGCCGCCGAGGCGTAGAACTCCCCTCGGCGCGCTACCTTGCGCGCGCGGGCAACGCCGCGTCGCCCTCCGCATGCCTCCCATGACCGCCGACTCGCAAGCGCCGATCGTGATCGCGTTCGGCGGCAACGCGCTGCTCCCCGACCCGTTCCATCCCGAGGAGCAGGAAGAGCGCGCCGCCGATCTCGCCCGCGCGCTCCTCCTGTTCGAGCCCGAGCAGCGCGGCCTCGTGCTCGTGCACGGCAACGGCCCCCAGGTCGGCATGATCCTCCTGCGCGCCGAGGCCACCTTGGGCCAGCTCCCGCGCGAGCCGCTCGACGTGCTCGTGGCCGAGACGCAGGGCAGCATCGGCTTCCTGCTCACGAGCGCGCTGCGCAACGCCTTCGCCGACGCCGGCGTCGACGTCGAAGTGGCCGCGGTGCTGACGCAGGTGCTCGTCGACGCGAGCGATCCGCGCTTCGAGCGGCCGACGAAGCCCATCGGCCCGTTCTACGCCCCCGACGTCGCGCACTCCCTCATGGAGCGCCGCGGCTGGTCCATGGTCGAGGTCGACGGCAGGTGGCGCCGCGTCGTCGCCTCGCCCATCCCGCGCGAGATCGTGGAGCTCTCCTCCATCCGCGAAGCCGCGCGCCCCGGCCGCGTCGTCGTGGCCGGCGGCGGCGGCGGCGTCCCCGTGCGCCGCGACGCGCGCGGCCACCTGCACGGCGTCGAGGCCGTGCTCGACAAGGACCGCACCTCCGCGCTGCTCGCGATCGAGCTCGACGCCGCGCAGTTCGTCGTGCTGACCGGCGTGCCGCACGTCGCGCGCAACTTCGGCCAACCCGCGCAGCGCCGCATCGAGCGCCTCACGGTCGCCGAGGCCCGCGCCGCCGTCGCCGCCGGCGAGTTCCCCGCCGGCTCGATGCGCCCCAAGATCGAAGCCGCCGCGAGCTACGCCGAGCGCTGCCGCCGCCCGGCGCTCATCACGGACGCCGCGAACCTCTCGCGCGCGCTCGCGGGCCATGAAGGCACGCTCGTCGAACCGTGACGGACTTGCCCATTCGCGCAGGCGTTGTTGAGGGGAGGTACTTGTTCGCGCACAAAACGGCAAGTGCGGGTGACGGCCACGGGGAGCGCGCCTGAAGCCGAGCCGCTGTTGCGAGAGGCCGTGGAGGGGCGCCGCGGTTCGAGTCCCGGGCAGGATGCGGACTTCGCCCAGGCGGCTGGAGCTCAGGGTGCGTGCCTCATCGCCCAGTCGCGCTCGGAGGAAGCCAAACCGCTCCTGCTCGAATGCCACGCAGCATGGCCGCCCTCGGCAGCGCCCCCGAGACGATCGCGCGCTCCGCGCAGGCCTTGGCCGACGTGTACGAGACCTCGGCATCCCGGACGAGGCGCACAGCGTTGGCGCGCGCAGGCGATCGCGTCGCAGCGAGGCGGGACTCGGGGGCGAGAGGAGTGCGAGAGCCCGCGGCTGTGTTACTCGGGCTCGGGCTACTTCAGGTTTCGGAACGCGCAGGGCCTCGCAATCCCGACTGAGAGTCCCTCACATGGCCCGCGGCTTCGGGAAGGTGATGCAAGCCGGATCGAACGCTTGACCATTGAGGCGGCGCGCGCCCTACTCGCGGGTGCAGCACAATCAAGAAGGCACCCCTTGCTCATGCAACCGTGTGGGACGGCCTCAGGAATCCGTGAGGTGATCCATTGCCGAGGTGCTGTCCGACATGGACGCAGAGATCGCGGTGTTAGAGACGCGGCGCGACAAGACTCGAGCGCTTAAGAAGGCCATGACGCAAGAACTCACAGGGAGGACGCGGCTCGTATGAAGATCTCCACCATCCTCGATCACATCGATAGCGGGCATATGGCGCTGCCCGAGTTCCAGCGCGGCTACGTCTGGAACCGCGACCAAGTGCGCGGGCTGTTCGACTCGCTCTATCGCCGACATCCCGTTGGCGGCCTACTGGTGTGGGCTACGGAGTCGATGACCGCCACGCATCGGGGCGACGGGCCGTTAGCGGCCGGCGTAGTCAAGCTGCTGCTCGACGGTCAGCAGCGCATGACCTCGCTCTACGGCGTTGTGCGCGGCCGGCCGCCGAAGTTCTTCGATGGGAATGCGCAGGCCTTCACTGGCCTGCGCTTTCACCTCGAGAACGAGGCGTTCGAGTTCTACCAGCCGGTGAAGATGAGGGACGACCCGCTTTGGATCGACGTCACCGAGCTAATGAGAAAGGGCACGGCGGGACTGGGCGAGTTCGTTACGCGGCTCAGCGCTCAGCCCACGATGGCGACCAAGGTGGGCGACTATGTAGGGCGTCTGAGCCGGCTTTTGAGCGTGACGGACACCGAGTTGCACGTCGAGGAAGTCACGGGCGCAGACAAATCCCTCGACATCGTCGTGGACATCTTCAACCGCGTGAACAGCGGCGGCACCAAGCTTTCTAAGGGCGACTTGGCGCTGGCAAAGATCTGCGCCGACTGGCCGGAGGGACGCGACGCCATGAAGGCGAAGCTCAAGGAGTGGGCCAAGGCCGACTTCCGCTTCAGCTTGGACTGGTTGCTGCGCTCCGTGAACACCGTGCTTACGGGTGAGGCGAAGTTCCACCACCTGCACGAGAAGAGCGCTAACGAAGTGCAGGACGCGCTTGCGCGAGCGACCAAGCACATCGACACCAGCCTGAACCTTATCAGCGGGCGGCTCGGCCTCGACCACGACCAGGTCTTCTTCGGGCGCTACGGCATACCGGTGATCACGCGCTACCTCGACCAGCGGCAGGGAAGGAAGTCCGGCCCCATGGACGAGAAGGAGCGCGACAAGCTGCTGTTCTGGTTCGCGCAGGCGGCGATGTGGGGACGATTCTCGGGCTCCACAGAGTCGTTCATCGATCAGGACCTGGCTGCGCTCGAAGGCGAGGACGGCGGCCTTGACAAGCTGTTGGATCAACTACGGCTCTGGCACGGCGGCTTGCGGGCAGAGCCGGGTCACTTCACGGGTTGGAGCCTGGGCGCACGCTTCTACCCAGTGCTCTATTTGCTGACTCGCATGGGTGCGGCACGCGATTGGGGAACAGGCTTGCCGCTCAAGGCCAACCTGCTCGGAAAGATGAGTCGCTTGGAAGTGCATCACGTCTTTCCGAAGGCGCAGCTCTACAAGCGGAAGTTCAAGCGCCCGGAGGTGAACGCGCTCGCCAACTTCTGCTTCTTGACCAAGGACACCAATCTCGACATCAGCGACAGGTTGCCGCAGGACTACTTCCCGCTGGTGGAGGAGGCGCACCCCGGTGCGCTGGCGTCGCAATGGATTCCCACCGACCCAGAGCTGTGGAGGATCGAGCGCTTCCGCGACTTCCTCGAGGCACGCAAGGTGTTGCTCGCCGATGAACTGAACCATCGCATGGAAGAACTCCTGCACGGGGACAGTCGGTGGCTAGCCGGTGCGGCGGCGCCCAAGAGGCCACTGCTTGCGGTGGGCAGCGGCATCGCCAGTGAGGCGGAAGAGGCGCTTTTGGAAGAGCTCAACGATTGGATGGAGGGCAATGATCTGCCGCGCGGCCTGCTGGCCTTCGACTTTGCTGACGCACAGACCGGTGAGCAGATGGCCGTCTTCGATCTTGCTTGGCCCAATGGCATTCAGGAAGAGCTGAGTCAGCCGGTGGCTGTCTTGCTCAATGAGGGAGTCGAGACAATCGCCTTTGCCAGCCAAGCTGGATTCTTGTGCTTCACCACCGTGCAAGACTTCCAGCGCTACGTGGAGGAGAGCATCCTCGGGATAGCAGCCGTATGAACGTCTTCGGTCAGACCAAAGACGTCACGCAGAAGCGTCATCGCGTTATTCCGCGACGAAAATCCGGCTCTTGTGCTCGCGGGTGCACAAATTTGGCCGCATGGGGCGTGAACGACTTCGATACCTTCATCGAGGAGCTGAAGACGAAGCCGAGTTCCGTAGTGAGTGATCTGCTTCAAGCTCTTCGACCGGTCGCATCCTCGCTCATGTGTGAATGTCGGGTTCTGCCACGACGCCCGAGCCTCAGAGCTGTCGAATCCACTCGCGCAGGATGGCCTTCAGCGCCGGGCCCTTCGCCTGGACGTCCTGCGCGTCGCCGAGCGTCACGAGGCAGCGATCCTTCGCGAGCCACTCGAGCAGCCCCGTCGGGTCCGCGATCTTCAAGCCCTTCGTCGCGCTGGCCTTCACCTTGGCTCCCGTGTGGAGGATCACGCGAAGGCCGTTCTTGCCGTGGACGTTCGTGGTCGCGAACCAATCGCTCGTGCGGAAGCTCGGCGCGTTCCACTTGATGCCTTCGCGCACGTCGGGGCTGACGACGAGGATGAGCGAGCGAAGAGCCTCGAGCGCGGGCTTCAGCGGATGATCGAGCACGCTGAAGAACGCGTCGACGGCAGAATCCGTCTGCGAAGCGCTGCGCGAGCTCGCGCGCCCCCCGCGCCCCCCACGAACGGGTGCGCCCGGGAGTGACACTTCGCGACTCCCGCCACGACTCGTCCCCACCTTCCGCGTCGTCTTCGCTCCGCCCTTCGCTGCCACCTTGCGAGTGGCTTTCGCGTCTGCCTTGCGAGCACCCCTCGATTCCACCTTCCGCGAAGCCTTCGCGTCAGGCTTCGACTCCGCATCGCGCGGCGCCTTCGCTACACGCTTCGCAGTCGCCTTGCTCGGCGCCTTGGGCTTCCCGCGACGCGCCGCGTTCTCCGCGAGGCGTGCCTTCACGAGCTTTATTACCAGCGCGGTCGGCAGGGGCTCGTCCGGTCGGAAGTGGATCGTGCCCTTGCTCGTGGCGTAGCGCGCGAGCTCGGCCGCGTGCGCCGCCACCGTCGTGGAGCTCATGAGGTAGAAGCTGCAGTGCACCGCGGTCGCGCCGAAGGCCACGAGCATTCCGTCCTGGCGGAACGCGGGGAGCTGGTAGCTGATGCACTCCTCCGCCTCGGGCGCGGAGGCGCGGATGGTCTTGCGGAGCTTCTCGAGCGCGGCGCGCTCGGCGGGGCTCACGGCCGCGAGGTATTCGTCGATGGTCTTGGGGTTGGCGGCCATGGTTCGCGCTCGCGAGGGAGAAGGCGGAAACCCGACGGGGCTCCGGTCGTCGATGCCATCGAAAGACAGACCCAGGAGCTGTTGGACGGGCTGCTCACGGGGGCGGGCGATGAGGAAGAGGCCGAAGCAACCCGCGAGAATCAAGCCCGCGTCCACGCAGCCGACAGCCCTGCGGCCCGAGCCTGCGTTCGACGAGATCGTTGCGATGATCGAAGGGTCGCGCCAGCGGGCCTTGCAGGCAGCAAACACCGAACTCGTGACCCTCTACTGGCAGGTCGGTGAGCACATCAGCAGGAAGCTGGAGTCTGCGGAGTGGGGCGACGGAGTGGTGGACCAACTGGCGCAGCACCTCTCGAGGACCCAGCCGGGCCTTCGGGGTTTCACCCGGCGCAACCTATTCCGCATGCGGCAGTTCTTCGAGACCTACCGCGACGACGAGAAAGTGTCAGCACTGCTGACACAATTGCCCTGGACCCACAACCTCATCATCCTCGGCCAGGCCAAGCGACCAGAAGAGCGGGAGTTCTATCTCCGCATGGCGATCCAGGAGAAATGGTCCACTCGCGACCTGGAGCAGCAGTTCCGTCTCGCGCTCTTCGAGCGAAGCGTCCTGCATCCGCCGAGAGTGTCGGCACTGCTGACACAAATGCACCCAGCAGCAGCCTGCGTCTTCAAGGACGCCTACGTCGTCGACTTTCTCCAGCTTCCCGAGTCGCATAGCGAGTCCGACCTGCACTCGAGTCTTCTGGCGCAGCTCAAGGCCTTTCTGATCGAGCTCGGGCGCGACTTCTGCTTCGTCGGCTCGGAGTACCCAGTGCAGATCGGGGGGCGGGACTTCGCCCTCGATCTCCTGTTCTTCCATCGTGGCCTCAACTGCCTCGTGGCCCTCGAGCTGAAGGTGGACCGCTTCGAGCCGGAGCACCTGGGCAAGCTGAACTTCTACCTCGAGGCCCTCGATCGCGACGCGCGCAAGCCCCACGAGAACCCCGCCATCGGTTTGCTGCTGTGCGCGAGTAAGGACGCGGAAGTCGTCGAGTACGCCCTCAGTCGCTCGCTCTCTCCGGCAATGGTCGCCCAGTACCAGACACAGCTCCCCGACAAGCGGCTGCTCGCGGCGAAGCTGCACGAGTTCTATGCGCTGAATGCGTCGGCGCAGGACACTCGCAAGCCCGCGAAGAAGGCGACCGCGAAGCCCACGAGCAAGCTCCCGAAGCGGACGAACGAACGCGGTCGATCATGATCAGCGCCGAACCAAGTGGCCGACGCCACGATTCCCGGACGCAGCCGCTTGCGATCACTGGAACACATCGCCGCTGGCATCTTGGCGCTCGAGAAAACGGCGGAGCCCGCTGCGCGATACCGGGATTCGAGGGCGCGTGGTCGGGTGATCCAGGTAGCGGCGGCGGTTTCGTTCGCGCGAAGCGGACGTGCGTTCGGCACAGGAATCGCTCGACCGGCTGTCCGGTTCGGGAGTCCGGCGGCCGGCGTTTCGGTCTCTCCGGTGACGGTGACGGACCCCGAAGTTTCAAAGCTGCTGCAATTCGAACAACAGCCCGTTGCGCCGTCGAGCGAGTCGGGCAAAAGGAGTTTCACCATGGGCCTACTCGGATGGGCACTGATGTTCCTCGTCGTCTCCCTCATCGCGGGATTGCTGGGATTCGGGGGCGTGGCGAGCGGTGCCGCGGGCGTCTCCAAGTTCCTCTTCGGCCTCTTCCTGGTGGTCTTCATCGTGCTCTTGATCATGAGCTTCTTCGCGGCGGCCTAGCCGACCGCGGAAGGGGAAGTCGACATGCTCGGCACCATCCTGATCGTCCTGCTCGTGTTGCTGCTCCTCGGCGCCACGCCGCGCTGGTCCTACAGCAAGAGCTGGGGCTACGGGCCGAGCGGCGTCCTCGGACTCTTGCTCGTGATCGTGTTGATCCTCGTGCTCATGGGCCGCATCTAGGGCGTTCGGCGCGCGGCCCCTTCACGGTCAGGGCGCCGCGTTCCGCTCCACCGCCTGGCGCACCGTGTCGGCGATCACTTCCTGGATCGCCTCGCGGTGGAGGTTGCCGAGGTGGCCGCCGGCGGGGAAGAGGGTCACCCGCTCGCCCAGCGTTGCGCGCAACCAGTCGAGGTCCTCGGCGCGCAGGAGGAAGTCGTTCTCGTTCGCGAAGAGCCGGACGCGCTCGTTCGCCGCGAGGCCGGCCTCGACCGAGCGCAGGTCGCTCTGCTCGAACAGCGCGCGCGCGCCGGCCTCGTCGAGCCTGATCGCCGGAAGGCGCTCGGCGCCGGAGTCCTGCGCGTGCTCCGCGTAGTAGGGCAGCACGAACGCGTACACGTACTCCAGGTACGAGTACTCGGATGCTTCGCGGAACGCCGGCGCCCGGTGCAGGCGTTCGCGCGGCGTGCGCAGGACGCCCAGGTCGTGGAGCTCCTGCGACTGGAGCAGGAGGAACTGCAGTTCGAGCCGGAACGACAGGCCGATGAGGAACTGCGCCTCGAGCTCGGTGAAGGGCAGCTCCATGCCCGGCTGGAGATCTCCGTTGCTCAGGTACAAGACCTTCGCGAAGATCTCCTCGATGCGTTCTTCGCGCTCGGCGGCGGGGAAGGAGAGCGGGGCGTTGTAGAAGCGGTCGAGCTGTGTCAGGGCGTGCTCGACGCTGACGGGCGGGTCGAGCGCGACGTACAGATCGAAGACGAGCAGGTCCTGCGCGGCGGCCTGCTCCTCGCTCGCGGCGATGAAGAGCGCCTGGTAGGCGCCGAGCGACAGGCCGCCCAGGCGCCGGTCGCCGAAGCGGCCGGGGAAGCGGCGCTCGAGGTCGCGATCGATCGCGGTCAGCGCCACGTGCAGGTCGTGCGAGTCGACGGGGCCGTAGCCAGGCGTCGCGACGCTGGCGCCGAAGCGCATGAACTCCCAGTTCGACGGGCTCGACACCGCGACGACCGAATGACCGTTGCGGTAGGCGATCTCCGCCAGCGCGAGCGTCCCCTCGCTCAAACGATGGCCGCCGAAGCCGGGCACGACGTACGCGAGCGGCGCCGGCTCGGGCTGCAGCCACAACGAGTACGGGAAGCGTTCCCCGGACGCGAGCCTCACGCGCTCGGTCGAGCCGGTATCGGCGAAGTCCGCGTCCTCGGGCACGAGGAAGATCGCGCTCAGGGTCTGCGTGGACGCACTCGTGTCGCTCTTCCACACGAAGTCCGTGACTTCGATCTCGCGCTGCTGAGCGTAGAGCGTGCGGGCGGGCTCGTAGGCGTCGAAGTACACCTCGACCGTGCGCAAGTCGGCTTCGATGCGGTCGGCCAGGTCGTTCAGGTCGAGCAGCGCCGTCACGGGCGCGTAGTAGAAGAACGGGTCGCTGAGCGTGTCCGGGACGAGGCCGACGCCGTCGCGCACGGTGCTCGACCCGAAGAACGGCAGGAAGACGTAGGTGCTCTTCTTCCAACCCCAGCTCGCGAAGGTCTGGCCGAAGTCTTCCGGGTAGGGATGGAGCCCGAAGCGTTGCGCCGGGTCGTAGAGCCCGAGCAGACCGACCGTCGTGTTGATGGCGAAGCGCGCCGTCTCGATGCCGCTCTCGCGCAGGTTGCCCTGCAGCAGGTTGTTGACGAAGCGCTTGGGGAACTCGAGGTTGTCGCCGGCCTTGGAGAGCCGCGTGCGCACGTACTCGGGGACGAGGCAGCGGTAGAAGCGCGCCGGCGGCGCGACGATCCACTTCAGGAACTGGTGCGTCGTCCAGGCCGACACCCGGTTCGCGGGCTCGAGCGGATCGTCGACGTGCGGGAAGACGATCTCCTCGGCGAGGAAGTGCTGCGCGCCGGGGCCGTCGTAGTCCGACCAATCGCGCCGCTCGTAGTCGCTCGAGACGCACGAGGCCGCGAGCAGGGCGAGCGCCAGGGATCTCACTGGCTCCTCGCCCGCTCGATCGCTTCCTCGCCCAGGGGCCGCGGGTCCTTCACGCGCAGGCTCTCCGCCCACTCGCGCTGGAAGTCGCGGTCGAGTGCGCGGTGGATCGCGGCCGCGATCCCGAGCGAGAGCACGGCACCGAGCGTCGCGAGCAACATGTCCCAGTGCGCGTCCCACACGTCGCCCTGCGTGCCGAGGAAGGCCGGCCCCAAGTCCCCGCCCAAGACGGTCGCGGCGCCCCACTCGATCAGCTCGTAGAGCATCGACGTCGAGGCCACCATGTCGAGCGGCAGGAAGTAGCCCCAGAAGCCGCGCGCCTGGGCGACGCGCACGAAGAGCTCGCGCAGCGGGTAGGCCAGCAGGAAGCCGTAGGAGAAGTGCACCATCCGGTCGTAGTGATTGCGCTCGAGTCCGAACCGCTCCGAGAGCGTCCGGCCGGTCCAGCGCTCGAACCACGCGTCGTAGGGCACCTCCGAGTACGTGTAGTGGGCGCCGAGCTCGTGCAGCATGAGGAAGAGGAAGATCAGCGTGTACGAGACCTTCGAGAGCCGGAAGCGCCGGTACGTGAGCACGAGCACGAGCACGGCCGCCACCGCCAGCGCGTTCTCGAGCGCCCAATCGTCCCGGTAGCTCGGATCGATGCCGAGCAGCACCGCCACGACGAGGAAGAGGCCGAGCAGGACGAGGGGATAGCGCATGGGGTCGCGGCGCGGGGAAAGGATAGTGCCGGGTCGTGCGCGCTTCAGCCCACAGGCCTGGGGACGCCCGGCGCGGCGCGTTCCGGCCGCAGCGCGACGAGCAGCGTCGAGGCCAGGATCAACAGCGCGCCGGCGAGCGTCCAGCCGGTCGGGATCTCGCCGAAGAAGGCGATGCCGAGCAGCGCCGCGAAGACCACCTGCGTGTAGGAGACCGCCGTGGCGCGGCCCGCCGTCTCGTGCTTCAGGCCGTGCGTGAGCCACACCTGGCCGAGCTGGGCCGAGATGCCCACGCCCACGAGCGCCGGCCAGTCCCAGGGGCTCGGCACGACGAGCTCCGTCGCGATCACCGGGACCGAGAGCGGCACGGCCACGAGCGGGAAGTACAGGACGATCACGTTCGGGTCGTCGGTCGTGGAGAGCCGCCGCACGACGACGTAGGCGAAGGAGCTCGACAGCGCGCCGCCGAGCGCGATCAGGACGGCGAGCGTGTCGAGGTCCGCGCCATGCCTGCCGAACAGGACGTCGGGCCGCGTCACGAGCACGACGCCCAAGAGGCTCGCCGCGCAGGAGACGAGCGTGCTCGCGCGCATCCCCTCGCGCAGGAACCGGAGCGCCAGGAGCGACGTCAGCAGCGGATGCATGTACTGGAGCACCGTCGCCTCGGCCAGCGGCAAGTGCGTCACGGCAAAGTACACGCAGGAGAGCGCGAGGAAGCCGAAGAGCCCGCGCAGGAGCAACAGCGGTCGCTGCACGCCCCACGGACTCACGCCCTTGTGCCGGAGCCATGCGAGCGAGAGGAACAGCGTGAGGATCGCGCGGATGAGCACGATCTCCTGGCTCGGCAGATGCTCGCCCAGGTGCTTGACGAGCGCCGTCATCACGGCGAAGGCGAACGCGCTCGCCACCATGTACCGGGCTCCGATCGAGATCACGGCGTCGCGGCGGCCGCGCCCCGCTCGGGCGGCCGGCCCACCCCCTACTTCCCGTTCTCCGCCGCGTTCCGCTCGCGCGCGATGCGCCAGGCCGTCTCCGCATTCGAGCAGATCTCGACGATGCGGCCCTTGGGTCCCGACGGCTTCGAGGGATCGATCCCCTCGTAGTAGACCTTCTCCTGGCTCGTGTCGTGCACCGCGTAGCCGTAGCCGAGGTTGCTGACGATGTAGCGCTTCTTCTCCGGGGCTCGTGACATGTCGACGCCGAACTCGCGCTCGCGGGCGCAGAGGATAGCGGTCGGTCGTCCCCGCGGCAGCCCGTCACGGGCCTCGCGCGAGCGGGATCGACCGCACCCCGAAGGAGCGACGACTCGGACACCTCCGGCCCGAGGCGGCAACCCCCTGCGCCCTCCGATTCCCCCGCGAACCGAGGCGTACCGAGTATTGAGGATGGCGCCCGCGGTCGGGATTCGCCAACCTTCGCCGTCCGATCCCCCGCTTCCGGCCCGCTCTCGACCAGCGTCGAGCGCGACGACGGGTCGCGGGGCCTTATCCCTTTCCAGGAGGAACCCGATGAGATTCGACCTGATCGCTGGCTTGTCCCTGCTCTTCTCGGCGTCGTGTGCGGCCGTGGCTCCCACGCCCCAGGGCGACGTCGGTCGCTACGGCCCCGGAGAGGGCGAGTCGCTCCTGACCTTCGGCGGCGCCCTGTCGATGATCGAACCCGACGAGGGCGAAGACGTGGACTCGCTGACCGGACAGGTGGGCGTCGGCCACTTCCTCGACGAGCACAACGAGGTGGGCGGACAGATCCTCGTTGCGCGCGCCGACAGCGACGGCTTCGATACGTCGTTCATCGCCCTCGCCCCCTACTACAACTACAACTGGCGGCAATCCTCGAGGACCTGGTACTACGCCGGTCCGCACATCGGTCTCCTGTTCAGCGAGGTCGACGCGGGAACGGTCGACGAGGACGACACGAGCTTCAGCTACGGCGCGCACGCCGGCGTCCGCCAATGGCTCACGCCGAGCACGTCGTGGTTCGTCGAGCCGCGCCTCACGCAATCGTCGGAGGTCGACGACTTCACGATCCTGTTCGGTCTCAACGTCACGTTCTGGAACGACTGATTCGGGAGGCGACGTTTGCGCCGGATTCCCGCGGTCGTCACCGCGTTGAGCGCGCTCGCGCTCACGACCTGCGTGTCCGCCGTGCCCGCGGAGCTCTCCGCGGCGCGGCGGGGACCGGTTGCGTTGCCGGCGGGTGACGGAGCTCACCTCGTCTTCCGGCGCGACCGCGTCGAGCGGCGCCGCGGAGCCGAGGTCGAGTGGAGCATCGAGCACGCCGATGCCGGCGACCCGCTCGTCTCGGCCATCGACCTCGACTCGGCCTGGGCCGCCGTCGGGTACGCGCGCCGGCTCGCCTTCGTCCAGCTCGCCGCCCAGCGAGTGAGCTGGACGGACAGCCCCGCGAGCGATCCGCGGGGACTCGCGCTGCGCGGCGAGACGGCCGCCCTGTGGAGCGGGACGCGCGCCGTGGCCGTGCGCGTTCCCTCCGGAGCGGTGCTGTGGGAGGACGACCTCGCGCCGCTGCTCGAGTCGGTCGGCGTCAATCGCCTAGAGCACCTCGTCCCGCGCGGCGACGACCGCGCGCTCGTGCTCGGCTCGCGCACGGGCTCCTCCTTCACCGACGGGAAGGTCGTCGTGCTCGCCCTCGACCGCTCGCGCGGCGACTGGCGCATCGAGAACGAGAGCACGCTGCGCGGGCTCACCTGGGTGCACCGCGCCGCGAGCGAGGGCGCGGCGCTGTACGTCGCCGGTTTGCGCGAGGAGACGCAGCGCTCGCCCGGCGGCCCCGGCCGCCTGCTGCAGGCCCTCGTGGTCGCGCAAGTCGACCTCGACACGCTTTCCGCGCGCGAGATCCTGTGGTCGCAGCGCCAGGCGCGCTCGACCGTCGTGCACGAGCTCGCCGTCGGCACGAACGCGCTCGCACTCCTGCTCGACGGCAAGACCGTCGAGGTCTACCGCATCGTCGAGAACGGCCGCGCCACGGCCCCGGTGTTCGACCAACACTTCGCCTCCGCCGAATCGCTCGCCTGGATCTCCCCCGCAGAGCTGCTCGTCGTCGCCGACGGCGAGCCGCGCAGCGTGCGGTACTGACAGGAGCTCGACCGAGGGCGTGGTCTGCTCGCGTCGCAGCCCGCTCCGCGGGGGAGACCGAGGGCCAGGGCCGGATCCACGGGGCGGACCTGTCCAAGCAGGAGAGCAGCGAGTTCAATGGATAAAGCTCGCCCAGGAGGAACCCATGAAACTCGAGCGTCTGCTGTTCTACGCCGTGATCGCCTTCGCCGCGTCGAACTCTGCGCGCGGCGACGTGATCGTCGTCGATTCCGCCGGAGGGGGGGACCACACGACTCTGCAAGCCGCAGTCGATGCCGCGGTCGACGGTGACATACTCCTCGTGCGCCAAGGTGCGTACGCAGGCTTCCGCGTCGACGACAAGTCGCTATCCGTCGTCGCCGAGGAGATCGCCACGGTCGATGTGCTGGGCGGCATCGCGGTCGAGAACCTCGCGGCGGCGCGCAGCGTCACGCTCGTGGGCCTGCAGGTCACGGGGGCGTTGGGGAGCTGCCCGACGCAGGGCAGCGCGCTGCTCGCGCGCAACGACGCGGGCGCCGTGCGCGCGCTTTCGTGCCGTTTCATCGGAGCCGGCGGCTCGATGCAGGGGTGCTACTTCCTCTATTGCCCGTGCGACCCCAAGTACGGCTACGGCTACACCTCCGTCTACTACGGGCATTACCTCGACTACCACCTCGCCGGCTGGGACGCCGTGCGCTTGTTCCACGCGGAGCAGGTCACGCTCGCGCGCTGCGTCGTGCGCGGCGGCTTCGCCATCGCCGAGGACGACTCGGCCTACGGCGTCGGCGGCGACGGCGGCCACGGGATGCTCGCGCTCGAGTCGAACCTCGCGCTGTACGACTGCATCGTCGAGGGGCAGAACGGCGCGTACGCCGCGCAGATCGGCGGGGACGGAGGGACGGGGCTGTTCCTCGAGGGATCGCGGGCCTTCGGCTCCGGTACCGAGTTCCGCGGCGACCGCGGCGCAGATGCGTACGATTTCTTCTACTCCGCGGGCGGCGACGGCGGTCACGGCGCGAGCGTTCCGCCGGGATCGGAGCTCGACACCGTCGCCTGCAGCTTCTTCGGCGGGGACGGCGGCATGGCGCTTTTCGTCCAGGGCGAGCCGGGACAACCCATCGCGGGCGGCGGGACGGTCACACGATCGGCCGGCCCTGCCCGCAGCGTCTGGATCGATCCGCCGACGGACGACGGCTCGCAGATGTCCATCGAGTTCCGCGGCGACACGGCGGACTTCGTCTTCCTGGCGCTGTCGCTCCAGCCGGGCTTCGAGCCCGCGCCAGGCCTGTCGGGCGTCATCGTCATCGGACCGGGAGTCTTCGTGCCGATGGGCTTCGTGCCGCCGTCGGGCGTGCTCGTGAAGAACGCAGGCCTGAACATCCTCGACCCCGGAGTGGAGGGGATCGAGGTCTACGCGCAGGGCGTCTTCCTCGACGCGGCGCTCAGCGTGCGCCTCGCTTCGTGGACGCACATCGTGGTCCTCGATCCGAACCTCTGAGCTTCAGCGCCTGCCGAGGAAGGGCTCGACCTCGTCGGGCGCGTAGCGCCGCAGCCGGATGGCGGCGCGGCGGCCTTCTTCGTCGCGCTCTGGCGCGACGAAGCGCCACACGATCTCGCCTGCGCGGGTGACCTCGAACGCTTCGCCGCGCTCGGAGTTGCAGACCAGCACGTTGCCGCCCGGAAGCTCATGGCAGGTCCCGCGCGTCGTGCAGTAGAAGTCGGAGGGCTCGGGCGCGCTCCAACTCCAGACGATCTCCTCGGTCGCGGGATCGACCTCGACGATGCGCGAGTGTCTGCGGCCGCGAATGCCGTTGTCGAAGACGAGCACGTTGCCGTTCGCGAGCAGCGAGGCTTCGTGCGGCCCCTGCAGGACGCCGCGCCCGAAGCGCCAGACTTCCAGGCCGGTCTCCCAGCGGAAGACGGCGATCTCGTCCTGGTGGCGCAGCGTGACGAGCACGTTCCCCGACGCGTACAGGGGACCGCGGTCGGCGAGCTCGGGCCGCTCGATCCAGTGCACGGCGTTCGCGTGGATGAGGTCGACGGGGAAGTCCGACGGCGCAGCGGGGGCGGTCGTCTCGCGCGGCCAGGCGCTCGCCGTGCGATCGGCCGCGGCAAAGGCCTCGACCTCGGCCAGCACGACGGCGAAGGCGTCGCGGTCCCCCGCGGGGAGCTCGTGGAAGTCGCCTTCGACGCCGAGCGACGGAGCCCGCCCCTCGACGTCCAGGAGATCGCCCAGCGAGTGTGACTCGAGCACGCGGCCGTCCGCGCTCATGCGCACGACGAGATTGTCGAGCAGTGGGGGCCAACCGAGCTTGGGGTCGAGCTCGCGCCGCTCGAGCGTGAGGACCACGATCTCGCCACGCGGCGTCCACTCGAGGTCGTGGTGCGCGGCCAGCGGCGTCCTCCAGCGCAGCGTTCCGTCGAAGCCCAAGCGCGCGACGTAGGCGCGCGGAACGCCGGTGTTCGCGCCATCCGAATCGAGCGCGCCGAGCACCAGCACGTCCCCGTCCGGCAGGAGCTCGCAGCGCACCCAGGCCTTGGCGAGCGGATCGCTCCAGCGCGCGACGGAGTTCCCGGCTGCGTCGATCAGCGCGGCCCGGGCGAAGGGGATGCTCACGTAGAGGTCGTAGCCGGGCGCCGAGCGCGCCTCGTCGCGCAGCAGCACGCCGCTCTCCCCGTCGTCCTCGACCTCGGTGAAGTCGACGTAGCCGAGCGACGCGAGCTCGGTCGGCGCCGGCGGCGCCGGGGCGAGAGCTTCCTCCGCGCTCGCGACCGGCGCCCGCGCCTCGCGCTCCGCTCCGCAGCAAAGGGCCGAAGCCGCCAGGACTGCGGAGAGGAAACGTGTGCCGGAGCCCATGGCGCAAGTCATGGTAGACCGCCTCGGCCTCCGGGGGCAGCGCCGTGCGCAGATGGATTCGCAGGCTTGCGCTCACGCCCGCAGCCTTCGGCCCTGCGCGAGCGGCGCGATCACTCGCGCGCGCCGAGCGCGACGCGGAAGCCGATGTGCGACGCGCCGCCGCGCGGGAGGAAGCCCGTGCGGAGCGCGAGGCGACAGCCGTCCTCGCCGTCGAGATAGGAGCCGCCGAGCAGGGCCTTCGCGCCGTCGTCCGAAGCCCACTCCGAGACGTTTCCGGCGAAGCCGACCGCGCCGACGCGGGAGACGTCGCCCAGCGCGAGCGCCGCCGGCGACGTGGTCGCGTAGCCGTCCGCGGCGCCGTCGGCGTTGCAGAGCTCGGGCTGCCACGCGTCGCCCCACGGGAAGCTCCCCCCGTCCGGACCGCGCGCGGCGTGGAGCCACTGCGCGGGCGACGGGAGCGCCAGCTCGGCCCATTTGCAGAACGCGAGGGCTTCGTCGAACGAGACGCTCACCACCGGATGGTCGTCGGGCGGAGCGAACGACGGCCGCGCGGGCTTCGCGAACGCCTCGTACTGCCGCCACGTGACCTCGTTCGCGCCGATGTAGAACGGCTCGGCGATGCGCGCGCTCTGGCCGTCGAGCGAGAGCTCGCCTGCCGGGACGAGCACGAGCTCGATCCCACTCTTGCGGTGCACGACGCGCTGCGCGAAGCCGCCCGCGCCGTAGCCGCTCCCCGTCACCGCCTCGCAACCCGCGGGCGCGCGCGACGCGCCGAGCGCCACGCGCAGCTCGGTCGGATCGCTCTCGCGGCCTTCCTTGTCGCGCAGGCTGACCGCGATCGCGCCGTCGATCCGCGCGAGCTCGTCGAGCGAGAGCTCGAGCTCGAACGAGCGGCCTTCCACGCGCGCCTCGCGTCCCCCCACGAGGGCGCGCGCGAGCTCGCGATCGGCCTCGCCGCGCACCCACAAGCCGTCCGCGTCGGGCGCGATCGCCGTGTTCGCGGCGGGCGACAGCGCGACGAGCCGCGGCGGCGACGGGGCGCGCGTGACCGTCAGCGTCTCGCTGCTCACCTGCTGGGCGCGGTCGGTGGCGGTGACGCGCAGCCGGTTCTCACCCTCGGCCAGCACCACGCGGTGGGCGAAGCGGCCGTCCTTTCCGACGACGACCGGCTCGCCCGCGATGACGAGCTCGACTTGCGTCGAGTCGCGCACCAGGCCGTTGAGCTCGAGCTCCGGAGCGTCGGTGCGTTCGGGCAGCGGCTCGTCGAACGCGATCACGGGCGCCGTGCGGTCGAGCTCGAGCTCGAGCACCGCTTCGCCCTTGCGGCCGGCGCGATCCGTGGCGCGGAACACGAGGCGGTGGCGACCGTCGCCGGAGAGCTCGATCTGGTGGGCGAAGCTCCCGTCGGACCCGATCTCGATCTCGGCGCCGGCGCACTCGACGCGCACGAGCTCGCCGGGCTCGGCGTCGCGGGCACGGCCCTCGACGACGAGCTCGGCTTGGTCGACGAGCCGCAGACCCGAGCCGAGGTCGACGCCCGGCGGCGTGAGCTCGAGCGTCGGATCGAGCGTGTCGACCACCACCGCGCGGCTCGCGAGCAACGCGCCGCTCCCTGGATCGCGGAGCTCGATCGCCGACGCGCCCTCCGGCAGGGCGACATCGGTCGCGAAGCTCCCGTCGCCCTGCAGCGCCGTGCGCACGCCGTTCACCGTGACCACGCTTCCGCCGCCCGCGACGCGTCCCTGGACGCGCGTGCGCGGACTCGCGAAGTGCTCGCCTTCGCGCGGTTGGTCGAGCTCCACGCGCGCGGGCCCGATGGCCACGGATTCGTCGAGCGTGCGCGCCGCTTCGCCGGGGACCGCTCCGCCGGGGACCGCTCCGCTAGGGGTCGCGCCGCCGAAAGTCTCGCTCGCATCTCGCGCACCATCGCCCGCGCCGTTCCAGCGCCACGGACGCAGGGCGACGAGTCCCACGAGGAGCACGAGCGCGCCGCCTGCGACGAGGAGCTTGCGCAGGAGCGCGTTCGTGTCGCGCCGCTCCTCCACGGCGTCCTCGAGCAGCTTCTCGATGCGCTCGGTCGACGGCCGCTTCTCCTTGTCGCGCGCGAGCAGCTCGCGGCACAAGCGCGCGATCCACGGCGAGCCCTCGACCGCGGAGAGCGGCGTGGGATCCTCCTGCAGGCGCGCCGCGAGGATCTCCATCGCCGTCTTGCCCGCGAACGGATAGCCGCCCGCGACCATGCGGTAGATCATGATCCCGAGCGCGTACAGGTCCGTGCGGCTGTCGACCTCGCCGCCGCGCACCTGTTCCGGCGCCATGTAGTGCGGCGTGCCGATCGGCATCTGCGTGTCCATCGTCATCGCGTGCTCGAGCGCGCCCTCGCGCCGCAGGATCTTCGCGATGCCGAAGTCGAGGATCTGGAGCTGCTCGTCGTCCTCACCCTCGCGCTCGACGATGACGTTCGCCGGCTTGAGGTCGCGGTGCACCACGCCGCGGCCGTGCGCGTACTCGAGGATCGAGAGGATCTGGCGCACGTAGCGCACCACCTGGAGCGGCGGGAGCACGCCCTTCTCGCGCAGGACGTCATCGAGCGAGCGGCCCACGACGAAGGCCATCGTGAAGTAGGCCTCGCCCGCGTCCGTGATGCCGTCGTTGAAGATCTGCGGGATGCCGGGGTGCTGGAGCGTGCGTAACACGCGGATCTCGTTCTTGAAGCGCCGCGCGAACTCGCTCTTCTCCTGGTGTTCCGGCAGCACGAGCTTGAGCGCGAGCCGCTCGTTCGAGTGGAACGTGTCCTCGACCAGGAAGACCTTCCCGAAGCCGCCCTGGCCGAGCACCTTCGCGATGCGATAGCGCCGGTCGAAGAGCTCGCCCGCCTCGGCCAGCGGAACCGTGGGGAGCGGCACCGTGGCGTCGAGCTCCCCCGCGAGGAGCTCGTCGAGCTGCGCGAGCTCGCGTTCGAGCTCGCCGGGGACCACGCGCTCGATCCAGGCGCGCAACCCCGGCGACTCGGGGTGCTCGGCGCAGAACGCGTCGAGGTCGACGGGCTCGTCCGAGTGCCGCGCGATCAAGAACTGCCGAGCCAGCTCGCGCGTGCGGTCTTCCGAGCCTGCGGGTCCCGTCTCCAAGTTTTGCCTGACTCCGGGGAGGCGCGTCGTCCGCACGGCCGGCGCGCGGCCTCCACGGAGAGACGACGGCGGCGCGACCCATCGTGCTCGGGCGCGTTCGGACACAGTCTCCCAAACTCGCGGCGGCGAGGGAAAGCCTCTACTCGCGCCTCCGCTGCTCGGCCGCCTTCTCGCCCTGCAGGAGGATCGCTCGCCCCACCTGCTCCACACGGAAGCGCCGGCCGAAGTAGTACTGGACGCGCAGCCAACCCTCGGACTCGGGAAGGACGATGGGATAGGGGATCGCTCGCCCGGCCGCGCGCTCGAGCTCGAGCTTCGCGTGGAGCCGCGCGAGGTGGCTCTCGTGGGCGAGCGAGCCGAGCGGCAGCAGCACGCGCAGCGCGCCGACCGAGAGCAGCGCGCACGCGAGCAGACCCGCCGGGAAGCGTCCGCTGCGCCCGGGGGCGAGGCGGCGTACGGCGAGGAAGAGACCGAGGACGAGCGCGAAGGTGAGCGCGACGACGCCGGGCGTTCCCAGGGGCTCGAAGGTGCGCCAGGCGACGTCCATCGGGAAGACCGCGGCGCGGTCGACGAGTGGTCGCACGCCCGTGATCGGCACGGCGATCCACGGCAGGAGCGCGAGGACCGCCGCGGCGAGCAGGAGGTTCAAGGAACGCGCGGCCGATGACAATGACTCGCGCGCCAAGCGCGCGAGCCAGGCCCCGATCGCCACGGCGAAGAGGGGGTAGGAGGGCAGGGGATACCAGGGGAAGCGCTTCGAGACGGCGGCGAAGAAGAGCCACACGGCGAGGGCGAGGAGCAGCACGAAGCGCCAGCCGGCGCGCTCGCGCTCGGTCTTGGGCGCGAGCCAAAGGCCGACCAGCGCGGGCAGCACGGCGAGCGACCAGGGGAAGAGCCCGTGCAGCGCGCGTTCGCCGTACCACACGAGGTTCTCGAGCGGGCCCCCGCTGTAGGCGCCGCCGCCGACCGTTCCCTCCGCTTCGCCGCTCATCTTCGCGAGGACTTCGCGGAACTCATCCCCCAGCGCGAGCGCCTGCGCGACGTGCCACACGAGGCCGAGCGGAAGGACGGCGAGACCGCACAGCGCCCAGCGAGAAAAGTGCGTGCGCGCGGCCTTCGTCGTCGCGAAGAAGAGGAGCTCCGCCGCGATCGGAACGATCACCGCGGGGACCTTGACCGAGAGCAGCAGGGCCAAGAGCAGGTGGTGCGGCACGAAGCTCCCGCCGGCCGTCGCGCCCGCAGTGGAAGCGGCCGCGCGCACGCCGCGCAGGAACGCGATCGCGATCGCGACGAAGAGGAAGCTCACCACGGCGTCGAGCTCGCCGGTGCGGGCGCCGTGCAGGTAGACGAACTGGAAGCTCGTGAGCTGCACGAGCGCCGCGAGCAGCGCGGCGACGCGGCCGGGCGCGGGATCGAGCTCGCTCGCGAGGCGGTGGACGGCGAGCACGGTCGCGAGCCCGAAGCAGGCCGAGAGGAGCCGCATCGTCCACAGGTTGTCGCCGAAGGCCGCGATGAGCGCCGCGCGCGCCCAGTACTGCGTCGGCGCGTTCATGAACGTGTCGTAGACGCGGTGTTGGCCGTGGTAGTCGAGGTGCGTGAAGTCGCCGCGCTCCACCATCGTCGCGGCGATCACGTGGTAGATGCCCTCGTCGCCGTTGACGACGCTGTAGCTCCCGAGACCGAAGAAGAACACGAACAGCCCGAGCACGACGAGCAGGGGCACGTGCCAGCGCGGCGCGCGGCCGCCCTCGGCGCGCGGGCTCCCCCCCGCCGTGCTCGTCCCGGATGCGTCGCCGGTCATCGCGGCTCTTCGCCCGCGCCGTCGTCCTCTTCCCGGTCGTCCCCGCCCTCGTCGTAGCCGACGTATCCGAGTTGGTCGAGGTGCGCGTCGATCTCGGGGGACTCGCGCACGCGCCGCGCGGTCGGCGTGCCGTGGAGCCGGATGCGCTTCTCGCGCTCCGCGTCCCTCTGCGCGACGAGCCGGGCGAACAGCTCGTCCGCCACGTTCGGATGCCGCGCGCTCACGTCCTTCGTCTCGCGTGGATCGCTCTCGAGGTCGAACAGCATGCGGCGATCGGCGTGGCGGTCCCACACGAGCTTCCAGCGCTCGGTCCGGACGACGTGCAGGTCCATGCGCTGGAGCAGACAGCTCGCGAAGACGGCCGGATCTTCACCGGGCGTTTCGAGGAGCGAGCGGCCATCGACCCAGGCGGGCGGGTCGAGCCCGGCCAGCGCGAAGACGGTCGGCAGGACGTCGACGGTCGAGACCAGTTGCCCGAGCCTGCGTCCCGCGGGAACCGCTCCGGGGTAGCGCACGACGAGCGGCACGTGCAGCGCCTCCTCGAAGAGCGTCTTGCCGTGCCCGCGCTCGCCGTGCTCCCAGAACTCCTCGCCGTGGTCGGAGGTGAACACGGCGATCGTGCGGTCGAGGACGCCGCGCGCGCGCATCCACGACAGGAGCTCGCCGAAGGCGTGGTCGTTGTAGGCGATCTCGCCCAGGTACAAGGAGACGACGCGCTGCACGTCCGCGGGCGAGCGCGCGGTGGAGAGGTCCTTCAGCGACTTCGACGAGCCGTCGGCGCGGCTCTTGATCCCGGCTCCGTAGCGATCCCAGCCCTCGGGCGGCGCGTAGGGCGAGTGCGGATCGGTCGGGTGGACGAGGAGGAAGAACGGCTCGGGCGCGCTCTCGAGCCACGCGATGGCCGCGCGCGTCGTGTCCCCGGCGCGGGCCGTGAGCTCCTCGACCTTCACCATGTCGTCGTCGGACGGATCGAAGAGCTCGACGAAGCCGTCCGCGTCGTAGCCCTGGCGGAAGCCGAAGAAGTCCCCCACGTTGCGGTTCGTGGTGACGTTGGCCGTGGCGTAGCCCCGCTCGCGCAGGAGCTCGGACATGAGCACGACGGACTCCTCGAGCAGGTCGTAGCGGCCCTGCGCACCGTGCACCGACGGAGCGGTGCCGGACAGGATCGAGCCCATCGCCGCGCGCGTCCACGAGCTCGGGGCGATGGCGCGCTCGAAGAGCACGCCCTCCGCCGCGAACCGATCCACGTTCGGCGTCTCGACCACGCCGTTGCCGTAGCACGCGAGCCCGTCGGCCCGCAGCGTGTCCGAGACGTACAGGAGCACGTTCGGACGGGGCTCGCCGGCGCCGCAGCCCGCGAGCAGGCAAACGAGGAGCTCGAGGTGCGGCGAGCCGCACCACGCCGAGCGCGCGGGACGCCCCCCTCGCGAAGCGCCGTCCGCTCGCGCGGTCTCCCTCGAAGCGCTCTCCGCTCTCATCGACGCCACCAGTGTACGGCGCGGACCGAGCGGGTAGACTCCGCCGAGGCTCGCGCGATTCGCGGCTCCTCGCTCACTCCGCACGCCCACCAAGTTCCGCACGGTCCACAACGGACGCCGCCCGCTCGTCGCTCGCAGCCCGAGGAGGCCTCTCGACATGGGGAAACGAGTCCGGATCTACGTGCTCGCGCCGGCCGTCGCGATCCTCGCGCTCGGAGGCGCGACCCTCTCGGTCCTCGGGGGCTGGGACGGCGAACGCGATCGCGGTCTCCTGACGTTGCCGCTGCGCCAGGAGAGCCTCTCGACCCTCGACCCGGTGCGCGAATCGGGGCTGTACGAGAACCAGACCTGCTCGATGGTCTACGACACCCTCCTGCAGTACCGCTACCTCGAGCGTCCGTACGAGCTGGAGCCGGCGCTCTTGGCGGCGATGCCCGAGATCCAGGACGGCCGCATCTACCGCTTCCGCTTGAAGCAGGGCGTGCGCTTCCACGACGACCCGTGCTTCCCGGGCGGCGTGGGACGCGAGCTCGTCTCCGCGGACGTCTTCTACTCGTGGAAGCGCATGGCGGACGATCGCAACCATCCCAAGAGCTGGTCGCTGTTCGAGAACACGATCGTCGGCTTCGACGCCTACCGCGAGCGCCAGAACGCGGCCGAGACGTTCGACTACGACGCGCCGGTCGAGGGGCTCTGCATCCAGGACGACCACGCCTTCGAAGTGGAGCTCGGCGAGCCTGTCGACGCCTTCCTCTGGCAGCTCGCGATGTTCCAGACCGCGGTCGTGGCGCGCGAGGCGGTGGAGCACTACGGGAGCCGGTTCGCCCGCCACCCGGTCGGAACGGGCGCGTTCCGGCTGGCGAGCTGGGACGAACTCGGGCTCACCTTCGCGAGGAACC
This sequence comes from uncultured Planctomycetaceae bacterium, assembly GCA_964413535.1. Classification (GTDB taxonomy): domain Bacteria; phylum Planctomycetota; class UBA1135; order UBA1135; genus CAYPTB01. Next base: position 59,154 of record CAYPTB010000039.1, read on the forward strand.
CGACCTACCGCGACGAGCGCTTCCCGACCACCTGGATGGCCGGCGACGAAGCGCTCGGAGTCGCCTCGGCGGCAGGCAAGCGTCTGCCGCTCGTCGAGCGCGTGCGCTTCGTCTTCTTTTCGTCGGAGACGGCCTTGTGGGAGCGCTTCCGGGACGGAACGCTCGCCATGACCCAAGTGCCCCAGGAGTTCTTCCCCCTCGCGTTCGACTGCAGCACGGGAGAGCTCCAGCCCGATTTCGCGTGGATGAAGGCGCACGAGGAACCCCAGCACAACTTCATCTTCCGCATGTTCGACATGCAGGACGAGGTGGTCGGCGGCGAGAGCGAGCGCGCGCGCAACCTGCGCCGAGCAATCACCCTCGCGATCGATTGGAACGAGTTCAACCTCTCGCTCTACAACGGGCAATGCCTCGCCTTCGACGGGATGATCTCGCCGGGGTTGGACGGGGCCCCGGAGGGTCAGGACCATCGCGTGAAGCCCGGGTACCGCGGCCTCGATCTCGCGCGCGCGCGGGAGTACCTGGAGGCGGCCGGCTACCCCGGGGGCGCCGGTCTCGCGCCCATCCGCTACTACTTCAACTCCCGGGACGAAGACCGCACGCCCGGCGAATTGCTCGCGCGCCAGCTCGCGGAGATCGGAGTGCGGATCGAGTTGCACCCGCTCCCCCTGGGCAAGCTGCTCGAAGAAATCGAGCACGGGAACGCGCAGTTCTTCGGCTTCTCGTACAGCCCCGACTATCCGGACGCGCTGTGCTTCCTGGCGCTCTTCTACGGTCCGAACGCTTCACCGGGCGTCAACTACGCCAACTACCAGAACCCCGAGTACGACCGCCTGTTCGAGGAGGCGCGCGCCCTCCCGCCCTCGCCGGAACGCACTGCGCTGTACGTGAAGATGCGCGACATCGTGCTCGAGGACGCCGTCTTCGCCGGTTCGCTCACGCGCACGCGCTACTGGGTCGCCCAGCCCTGGCTCGCGAACGCGAAGCCCACGGAGATGTTCTTCAACTGGGTGAAGTATCTGGAGGTCGACGGCGCGTCGCGCCCGTGAGCGCGGGCGCCGGCGCGGATCGCCGCTGATGTCGAGCATGTGGACCTACGTCGCGCGGCGGCTCGCCTTCAGCGTGCCGGTGTTCCTCGGGATCCTCCTGTTCTTGATGCTAATGCTGCGCCACGGCGGGGACGATCCCGTGCGCGCCCTGGTGGGCAAGAACGCGACGGCGCGGGACCTCGCGGCGCAACGCGCTCTGCTCGGGCTCGATCGACCGTTCCTCGAGCAATACGTCGAGTTCGTGGGGAGCGTGGCGACGCTCGACTTCTCGCGCGAGAGCTGGAGCCAGCCGGGTCTCACGGTCGGCGCGATCCTCTCGACCTCCTTCGTGCCGACGCTGTCGATCACCCTGCCCGCGCTCGTCCTCACGGCTGCGCTCGCGCTCGCGATCGCGTTGCTCGCGGCCGCCCATCGCGGCCGAGCGCTCGATCGAGCGCTCATGGCGGTCTCGACCGTCGGGATGAGCACGAGCATCGTCGTCTGGATCGTCCTCGGACAGTACTTCGGCATCCGCTGGATCGCGGAGGCGACCGGTATCGAGCTCTTCGCCGTCCAAGGGTACGAGCCGAGCGCGCGCGGTTGGCTCCACCATTGCCTGCTGCCCGTGCTGATCTGCACGGCCGCCGCCACCGGCTACGACGCGCGCTTCTACCGCGCGGTCCTGGTCGAGGAGAGCGCGCGCGACTACGTCACGACCGCGCGAGCCAAGGGCGCTGGGCGCACGCGCATCCTGCTCGTGCACGTCCTGCACAACGCCCTGATCCCGATCGTCACGCGGATCTCGACCACGCTGCCCTTCCTGCTCGTGGGCTCGGCACTGCTCGAGACATCCTTCGGCATCCCGGGGATGGGCGGACGCCTGCTGGCCGCGATCGACGGGCACGACTTCCCGGTGATCGAGAGCTTCACGGCCGTCTTCGCCCTCGCCTTCCTCCTGGTGCATCTCTCGACGGACGTTCTGTACGCGTGGATCGATCCGCGCGTGCGGCTGCAATGAAGCGCGCGGATGCCCACTTCGCGCGCGCGCGCATCGCGCGCAAACTCGGCGCGAGCCCGCTCGCGGCGGCGGCGCTCGCCGTCGTCGTCGCGTACGCGCTGGTCGCGGTCGTGCTCGCGTGCGGCGGGCTCTTCAGCCTGGAGGAGAGCCTCGTGCGCGTCGGCCCCGACTCGACGCCGGGTTGGTTCGGCGAGCAGAGCGTCGAGAAGCGTCTGGGCGACGCGCGCTTCCACCTCGCCCGCGTCGAGCAAGCCCTCGCGCAAGAAGACGTCGCGCCGGCCCTCGGCGACCTGGCGCTGGCCGAGCTCGCGATCGCGCCGAAGACTCCCGAAGAGCTGCGCGCCGTCGCCGCGCGGGCGGAGGTGCTCCTGGGCGAGATCACGGCGCGACTCGACGCTGCGCGTCGCGCCTCGGCCGAGGCGAACCGCCTCGAGCTTTGGACGGCGGGCGCCCGCGGCCCGCACGATCGCGCGCGGCGCGCCGAGCCGGCGACCGGAGACGCGCTGGAAGCCCTCACCGAGCTCGAATCCACCGTCGACGAGCTCTTCGCGCCGCTCGCGGGCGCCGACCGCTTCTGGTACGGCCTGCGGCGCTCGCTCGGGACCGACGGGCTGGGACGCTCGATCGCGGTGCGCGCGATCCGTTCGATCGTGCCCGCGCTCTCGATCGGAGCCGTGACGGCGCTCGTCTGCGCGCTCTTCGGCACGCTGCTCGGCGCGGCGGCCGCCTTCTACGGCGGCCTCGTCGACTACGTCGTGGTCTGGCTCTACTCGACCCTGTCGTCGATCCCGTCGCTCGTGATGCTGATCGTGCTCGCGTACGCCTTCCTGAACGGGCCGTGGGAGCAGAGCCTGCTACCGGTCTACGCGGCCCTGTGCACGACGTTCTGGATCGGACCGTGTCGCGTGGCGCGCGGCGAGGTGGCGAAGCTGAAGGAGCTCGAGTACGTGCAGGCCGCCACCGCCGTGGGCTTCGGGCGCGCCTACGTCCTCGTGCGCCACGTCGTGCCGAACCTCGCGCACCTGATGCTCGTCCACTTCTCGCTCCTGTTCGTCGCGGCCGTCAAGGCCGAAGTGATCCTCTCCTACCTCGGGCTGGGCGTACGACACGGGCCGAGCTTCGGAACCATGATTCGCGCGGCCCAGCAAGAGGTGCTGCGCGCCTCCTTCTGGCAGATCGGAGCGGCGACCGCCTTCCTGCTCCTGCTCGTGCTCTCGTTCAGCGTGCTGTGCGACGCGCTCCAGGACGCGTTCGACCCGAAGGTCTCGGCCTGAGCGCGCGCGAACGTCCGAGAGTGCGTTCGCGCGCGCCGTCCGCCCCTCGTCGAGCCCTGTGTCGAGACGCCGCCGATTACTCGAAGAGCTTCTCGAGGAACGTCTTCGGGCCGGCCTTCGGCTGCGACAGCACCGTGTCCGCGCCGATGTCGCGCCCGGGTCCGCGACCGCCGCGCACGCCGTCCTTGCCCAGGCTCGTGACGCGCGGTTCCTTCCCGCGGCGCTTGGGCGCCTTGTACTGGTAGGGATTTCCCCAGGGATCGAGGGGGAGCTCGACCAGGTAGGTGTTCCCCGACGCGTCCGGCGTCGCGAGCTCGTCGAGCCGCGTCGGGTACTCGCCGCCATGATCGAGCGCATAGAGCGCGAGCGCGCTCTCGATGGAGACCACCTCCGCCTGGGCGAGGATCGCGTCGCCGTCGCTCGCCGCCGCCTTCTGCTGCTTCTGCGACATGCCCGAGGCCATTCCGCCGAGGATGGCCAGCGTGTACAGATCCCCCATGCAACCCATGATCGCCGTCGCATTGACGAGCTTCGAGCCGTCGGTTCGCCACTGCTGCACGAGGTCGCCGCCGCGCAAGCGCACCGTGCAGACCATCGCGAGCGCGCCCTCCTGGAACTCGGCGAAGGGCGGCATCACGGCGCCGGCATCGCGCTCCTCGTCCGACGGCGAACGCACGAAGCTCTCGAGGGCCGTGGCGGCCCGCGACGCGATCGAATAGCCGTCGCGCAGGAATCGAGGCGTGTCGAGGAAGCCGAGCACGTGCAGGTCGGGCGGAACCGCGCCGACTTGCGCCGCGAAGCGCGGATTCGCCGTGAGACCCGCCGCGCCGGAGAGCGCGTGCGCCACGGCGGCCCGCACGGACTGCGCCGAGAGCCCGACGAACAAGTACCCTCCGGCGATGGCGTAGGTCGGCTCGAAGGGAACGGGCAGGCCGGCGAAGACGAGGGACGTGAAGCGCCCGCCCTCGGTGTCCTCGCGCCGCAGCCTCACGTATCCGCGCGCCGCAGTCCGGCCGAGCTCCTCGAGACTCGCGAGTCGCTCGTCCAGCGCGGCCGAGAAGGCCCCGGGATCGGAGAGCGACGCGAACAGCACCGCGGAGGAGAGCCCGCCGCCGCCCGTCGTGTCCGACGCGTACATGCCCTGCACGCCGCCGACGTGTCGCAGGAAGTTCTCCGCGAGGTCATCGAGGAACGCGAGAATCTCGAGCGCCTCGGCGTCGTCCGACGAGTACGAGCTCATCGTCTCGATCAGGTCGCGGTAGAAGGCGGCGATCTCCCTCAGGTCGTACGCGCCGACGCAGGCCCACTCGGCGTCGGCCGGGACGAGCGCGAGCGCCGACGCCGGGATCGGCGCATCCGCGAGCATCTCGGCTGCCGCCGTGTCCCCCAGGCCGCGGGAAATCGTCGTCGTGAAGCTCTGCGTCGCATCGCCGCCGGTCGCCGATTCGATCGTCAGCGACGAAAAGCCCGTCGCGTCGAGCAGCGGCCGCAGGGCTGCGACGTCCGCACCCTGCTCTTCGAGGAGCGGCAGAGCGTGCTCGACGAACGCCGCGTAGTCGATGCGCATGCGCAGCGCTTCGACGGCGCCCGCGGGCAACTGCACGAACGCCTCTCCCCGGTCGATCGCGCCCTCCGAACCGACGCCGACCTCGAGCTTTCCTCCGACGTCGCGGTACCACGCCGGCACCGGGAGGGGCAGGGCCACGCGCCCGTCGGCGTCAGCCGGTCCGAGCTCCAAACCCGTCGACGCGAAGAGTCGCTCGAGCAAGGCCGCGGGCGAAGGACCCGTCTCCGCACCTTCGAGCTCGAAGCGCGCGAAGAACGGCAGGGGCGAGCTCGGCGTCGGCTCCGCGAACCCCACGGAGAGCTCCGTCCGACCTTCGAAGGCGGCCGCGAGCAGCGGCAGCAGGTCGGGCGGAATCTCCTCGGCCTCCCCGAACTCGGCCGGAAGCTCCACGACGCGATCGTCGAGCATGCGCAGCGCGCGGAGCAGGCCCCGATCCTTCGGGGACGTGAGGAGCGCCCCGATCCCCCCCCAACGAACGCTGAAGATCTCGACCGGCGGCGGCGCCTCCTCGACCGGTTCCGACGGCACTTCCGCGTCCTCCTGCGCGAGAGCGTCCTCTTGCACGTGAGCGGCGTGGGCGAAGGCGCTCGGCACGGCGAAGGAAAGGGCGAAGAGGGCGGAGGTCGGGAAGCGGATCATGGGACTCCTCGCGCGAGGGCGAGCCAAGGACGATCGGAGTGGGACGCGGGCGACACTCTACTCGCCCTCACCCTCGCCGCCGTCTACCTCCTCTCGTGCCTCGGGATGTTCGCGCGCGAGCTCGAGCTCGTGCGTCCTCGAGGCCCCTGCGACGAGCGCCCGGCTCGAGTCGGAGGGATTAGGGAAGCTCGGTAGGCTCTCGCACTCGAGAAGCCCAGGCCAGTGGCGTGTCCCGCACGATTGCGGTGTCGGGTCCGTCGCTTCGGGACCCGTTCCGCCGCAAGATCGCGTGCGGGGCGAGGATTTCGCTTCGAGCGCTCGCCGGTCGTCCCACCAGATGGCGCAGCGACGGACGCCGCGACTTCAGGACGTCTACTGGAGTGGCAAAGATCCGCTGAAGACGGCTGCGAAGCCCACCGAGCTTCCGTTCACCCGCATTGTCCGCGCGTTGCGCGAATCCCGCAAGAAGGCTTCTGCCTCGATCCGCCCCACTTCTTGGATGCGCTGCTCAGAGTTCCGAGAGATCCCAGAGCAGCACCGAGGTCCCGCCCGCCGAGGCGAGCGTCTTGCCCTTGTCGAGGACGACTAGCCCCACCACTCGCGGTTGCGTCTCGTGCCGCAGGACCGCGAGCTCATCGCCGTCCTCGAGCCCGAAGATCCGCACGGTCCCGGCGCGGTCGCCCACGGCCACCCACTTCCCCTTCGGATCGACGACGAGCGCGTTGGCGTCCGGCCGCCGAGCAGCCGACTCCCGTGGATTGGGCGCGTCGGCGAGGTCCTGAGGCCTCCTGCGAATCGTCGCGCCACCCGCGCGGCCACGATCGCGGTACCGAAGACCCGCTGGGCGGACCGGGTGATAGCATCCGGAAGGACGAGCCTTGCGACCGCCCTTCGTCGGCCGGACTCGCCGCTACCGGAGGTCACCGATGTTCTCTTCCTCGCGCCTGATGTGGAGAAGGTCTTCGTCCTCGGTCCTTGCGGCTAGCGCGCTCCTCGCGTTCGCGCTCGCGAGCACCCCGCGCGCGCAGTGCGGCGACGAAGCCGTGCTGCACTCCCTCGACGCCGGCACGGCCGCGCCCGTGTTGCGCACGCCGAAGGGAGCGGCTGTGATCGGCGGGGGCTTCTCGCTGCGTGTGTTCGACGCAGCGCCGTCGTCGACCGGCTTCCTGCTCTACAGCGCGTTCGAGAACCCGACCTTCGATCCGGTGCTCGGCGCGACGATCTGGCCTGCGACACCGTGGCTCGTGAAGTCGTTCGGCACCAGCGCGAAGGGCGTCTCGGGGGCGCAGTTCAACACGAGCGTCGTGACCGACGACCTGTGCGGCGCGTTCGCGACGTTCCAGGCCGTCGTCGCCGACGCCGGCGCTCCGGGCGGCTTCACGGTCTCGAATGCCGTGCGCTTGCGCGTCGGCAGCGTGAACGAGCCCGTGTTCGCGCCGGTGGAGGAGCCCGCGCTCGTCGACGACATCCACGACGTGCAGTTCGTCGACGTCTACGGCGACGGAGTGCCCGACATGCTCGTGGCTTCGCCGATCTCGTTCCACGTGATTCGCGGCTTGCCGGCGGGAGGATTCGGGACACTCCAGTCCTACGGCGTGCTGGGCGGGGGGACGCGCGTTCCGCTCCTCGCGGACATGAACGGCGACGGCATCACCGACCTGGTCGTCGTGGAGGACGACGTCGGCATCGTGCTCCTCGATGCGGTCGGTGGCGTCCTCGCCGCGACGAACCACGTCTCCGCGGGCTTCATCGCCGATGGAGCCATCGGCGACGTCGATCAGGACGGCATCCTCGACGTCGTCACCCTCGAGAGTGGCGACGTCGCTTGGTGGAAGGGTACCGGCAGCGGCGCGCTGCTCCCCCGACAAGACATCGACGTCGGTCTCGCCGCCGCATCCGCGGTCGAGCTCGCCCACATGGATCACGACGGCGTGCTCGATCTCGTCTACTCCACGACGAAGACGGTCGTGGCGCTCGGCAACGGCGACGGCACCTTCGTCGCGCTGCCGCCGGTGGGTCCGGTAGGTCTGGGCTTGCTCTCCGTGCTCGATCTCGACGGAGACGGGGAGCTCGACGTCACCGGCTTCTCGGGCAAGGTGCTCGGGGTGCAGCGCGGCAACGGCGATGGAACCCTGCAGTCGTTCCAGGGGCACGTCGCGGCCGCGGCTTTCGTCAAGGACCACGTCTTCGCGGACCTCGACGGAGATGGCCGACTCGACCTGATCGCCATTCCCGGTCACATCTCGGTCGAGAACGTCTTCGTGAGCGCGGGCCTCGCGGCGGGCGCGTTCGCACCGGCCGTCGAGTACGGAGGGATCCACAACCCGCGGGCGTTGGCCGTCCTGGACGAAGACCTCGACGGCGCTCTGGACGTCGTCGTCTTCGGAGCAAGTTCCACCCTGACGCTTCCCGGAACGGGAGATGGAGCCCTGCGCGCGCCCGTGGTGATCGTCGTCGGGAAGGGGCCTAGCGAGGCCATCGTCGCCGATCTGGACGGGAACGGATTGGATGACGTCGTCGTTTTGAACGAGTCCTCGGACGACTTCTCCGTGATCCTCGTCACGTCGAGCGGTCCGATCCTTTCGGGCAGCTTTCCGACTACATCACGACCGCAGACGCTCGTCGCCGGCGATTTCGACGGGGATCAGATCCTCGACGTGATGACCAGTGACAGTTCGTTGACCGACGTTCGAGCCTTCGCCGGGAACGGTTCGGGCGGATTCGGCGCGCCCATCGTGACGCCGACTCCCTTCCAGGTGAGCCACATCATGCCCGCGGACTTCGACGAGGACGGCATCCTCGACGTGGGAGTGAGCACCGCGTCCTTCGATAGCGCAGTCTTGTTGGGCAATGGGGACGGAACCTTCTCGGCTGGCGTCGCGCTTCCGCCAGCCACGGGTCGAATGGCCGCGACGGGTCGATTGAACGGTGATGCGCACATCGACATCGTCCTGTACCAACCCTTGACGGACGCGCTCTCGGTCCTGCTCGGCAACGGCGACGGCACGTTCGTCGCAGTGCCGCAGTCGATGACGGGTCTTGGCTTCGTGCAGGTGGCCGATGTGGATCTCGACGGCCACCAGGACCTGCTCGGGGCCCATTTCTCGCCAGGGAGCGGTGACGAAGAAGAGGTGCTACTGCAGGTGCTCCTCGGAGTGGGCGATGGCACGTTCGTCTTCTCCGATGAACTCCACGTCGGAACGTTTCCCGGTCCCGCGGGATTCCTCGGGTTGACCGTCTCCGATTTCGACGAGAACGGGATCCCGGACGTGGTCGTGAGCGACCGCGGCGGAGAAGGGCTCGAGGGCAACATCCGCTGGCTCCGCGGCAACGGAGACGGGACCTTCACGACCGGCCTGCAGGTCCCCGCGGGCGCCGTGACGAGCAACGCGGTTGCAGGCCATTTCGACGGGGACGGAATCCGCGACGTCGCCTCGTTCGACTCGCAGTCGAATCAGTTCTCGGTCCATCTTCCCGGGCGCGTTTGGTTCCACCTGAACCAAGTCGGGGAGTAGCGCGAGCGTTCAGGCGTCCGGAACGCGGTAGAGCGTCCACTCGACGCTGACCACGAGCGGGACGAGGTCGACGTTCCACTCCGTCGGCGCGACGACGAGGTTGAAGTCGTACTTCGCTCCGAGCGCGCGCCACTCTTCGCGCGCGCGCATGTGCCAGACGTCGGACCACTCGGGGTCGTGCTGGCGCAGCAAACCGTCGGGAGCGAGGCGCTCGAGCGCGGCGCGGTCGGCGTAGTCGACGCCGTACAGGTCGGCCGTCATGCGGCCGATCGCGGACGAGAGCTCGGGCATGTAGGGCATGAGCCACAGCGTGCCGAGCTCGAGCAGGACGGGATGGCCGGTCTTGGCCTGGAGCTGCGTGCGCGGCTGCAGCGGCGCGAGCAGCAGATCGCCGGGCTCCGCGTGCTCGCCGAGCCAGGCCGCGACCTCGCGGTCGAAGGGCGTGACGAGGCTCGACGGCTCCGGATCCGCGCGGCGCGCGGCGGCAGCGATCGCCGCGATGCACGCGAGCGCGAGCAGCGCCTGCCCGGGCAGCGGCTCGGCCGTCCCGCTGGCCTTCGCGCCGCGGCGCGCGAGCGCGAAGGCGACTGCGGCGACGGCGAACGACAGAGCGAGCAGATCCGCGCCCTGGAACCCGCTGCGCGCGCGCTGCGGGAGGAAGATCCCGAAGAGCGCGACCGCGGCGAGCGCGCACGCAATGCGCGCGGCGGGCGAACGCACGAGCACGACGCCGGCCGCGAAGGCGGATCCGAGCAACCCGATGCCCGCAGCGAGGCCGTAGCGCGCCGCATCGGGATCGGACAATGCGAGATGGTTCGCTGCGCCGCCGGCGAGGACGAGACCGGCCAGTGCCGCGCTCGCGGCGGTGAGCGCCGTGCGCCCCACGCGCTCGGCGGCGCGCACGAGAGCCGCGGCGCCGAGCGGCACGAGCAGCGCGGCGGAGAGGTTCGAGAGTCGGTACGGCATGGCCGTCTCAAGCGCGTCGGGCAGGTGCCCGAGCGCGAGCTCGAGCGAACGCGCTCCCCACACCACGGCCCAGGCCGCGACGCCGAACAGCGCGATCCAGCGCGGCGCGTCGCGGTCGCGCGCCCCACGCGTGACGGCGAACAGGAGCACGGCGACCGCCGCGAACGCGACCGTGTTCGCCGCGTAGCCGAACAGGAACGTGCCGGCGTCGGCGGCGGGCATCGTCCGGTGCGGATCGGTGAACTCGATGAAGTGCGCGCGCACGAGCTCACCCTCCGCGTCGGGCCCAGGAGCGTAGAGCTCGAGCGGCGGCTCGGTCGGGACCATGGCGCGCGAGAACGTGAACGAGCCGGCCGTGACGAGCAGTCCGAGCGCGAGGAAGAGCGCGGCGCCCCTGAGCTCGCGTCGCGGCGCCCCGCGCGCGCGAACGAACTCGCTCCCGAACCATGGCAAGGCCCACAGCCATACGAGCGCGCCGAGCAGCGGGTGGATCGCGGGGAACAGGCCCAGGATGAACGCGCCCGTTCGGCGAAACCCGCCGGACAGGAGCGCCACCGTCACGAGCGCGCCGAGCGCCCCCACGTGTCCATGGCTGTAGAAGGTCGGGAAGACGAACGTCGGGTACACGCCCTGGAAGCGATCGAGCCCGCCCGCAAGCGCGATGGCCGACGCGGCGAGACCCACGAGCGCGCGGCGCGAGGCGAGCGTCCCCACGAGGAACGGCGCGAAGCCCGACAGGAACACGACCAGGAAGTTGCGCGCGCGCGACACGTGCTCGACGTCGCCCGTGAGGCGCAGGATCACAGCCGAGAGTTGGTTCGGCAGGCTGAAAGCCTGGCGGTGGAAGACCTCGTGCGGATGCCCGGCCGGATAGTCCACGAGGCCGCACAGGATCTGCGCCGAGAGCACCGTCTCGTCGATCACCAGCGGATGCAGCACGACGTACAGCGCGGCGAACAGCGCCCACGCGAGCGCCCCGAGTCCGATCGCCCGCGCGGGCGGGCTCACGCATGTACGGTGCCAGTCCAATTCTTCACCCTTCCGTCGCAGCGCGCGGTGGTCGTACGACCAGGCTACTTCGCGGGCGCGTTCGACCGAAGGGACGGGGCCGCGAACGCGCGCTCGAGGAAGGCTCGCACCTTCTCCATTAGATGCGCGGTCTGCAGGAAGCCGCCCGAGTTGTGCCCGCCCGGGAGCTCGACGAGCTCGGCCTTGGCCGCCGCGGCGAGGCGTTGCCCGAGCGCGAACGGGACGATCTCGTCGGCGCGCCCGTGCAGCGCGAGGATCGGCGCCGCGAGCTCCGGGACCTTCGCGAGCGAGTCGAAGCGGTCGCGCGCGAGCAGGCGCACCGGGAGCCACGGATAGAGCGCCGCACCCATGTCGGGCAGCGAAGTGAACGCGTTCTCGAGGACCACTCCCGCGACCGGGCGAAGCCGCGCGAGCTCCACGGCCACCGCGGCCCCGAGCGACTCGCCGAAGACAGCGATCGCCCCCGGCGCATAGCCCGCCGAGCGTGCCCACTCGTAGGCCGCGAGCGCGTCCTGGTAGAGGCCTTGCTCGGTCGGCGACCCGCTGCTCCGGCCGTAGCCGCGGTAGTCGAACAGCAGGCAATCGAAGCCCATGGCCGCGAAGGCTCCCGCGACGGGGATGCGGTTCTCCATGTTGCCGGCGTTGCCGTGGCAGTGCACGACGAGCAGAGTGCCCCGTCCCCCACCCACCGGCGCGCCCGGGGCGACCGACTCGCTCGCGTCCAACCCGCCGCGCGCCCGCACGCGCCAGGCGTGGAGCACCTCGCCGTCCGCGGTCGAGAGCTCGAGCTCGTCGAAGGCGAGCCCGTGATCGCCGGGGTTCGCGGCGGGCGCCGGGCCGGGGAAATAGACGAGCTTGCGCTGCCGCGCGAACATGACGACGCACAGGAGGAGGTAGACGGCGGCGAGGGTGAGAACGAGATGGAGCACGGATCGCACGGGGTCGTCGCGCGAGGCAAGGCGCGGTTCGCGCGTATTCTGCACTTCGCCGTCCCCCGGATGCGCGCGCCGCGCGTCGGAAGCCAGGACGGACCGGCGGATTGTCGTGACGGCGGTCGAAGCCGGCCTTGCGCGGTGCGACGCACGGCGCGCTACACGCCTTCCGCCGCGCCCCCTTCGCGCCCGATGGAAACGCCGATGAAGCTCTCCCTCCCGCTGCTGCTCCTCCTCACCGGGTGCCTCGAGAACGAGGAGAAGATCACGGTCCATCCCGACGGCTCGCTCACGGTGCGCGTCGCGGCCGAGGGCGACGCGAGCGACTTCACGCAGGGCTTCCCGCTCCCGACCGGACCGGGCTTCGCGCCGATCGGGGACTTGACGGCAAACTGGCTCGCGAACGTCGGTCCGCTGTCGGGCGGGAGCGCGGCGCGCGAACGCCTGGACGCCGGAGCGTGGGTCGACGCGAGCGGAGCGCCGATCGAGAAGGGCCGGCTCGCGGTCGAGGGTCGCTTTGCTTCTGCCGCCGAGCTGCCGACGACCTTCGCGCCCGAATCGGAGCCCTACGCGACGGCGTTCCTCGAGCGCAGCACGTCGCTCGACGTGCAGACGAAGAGCGGGCGGCGCGTGTACGTCTTCGAGCGCGTGTACGCCCGGCGCCCCGAGCTCGGGACGTTCCTCGAGGGCTTTGACGAACTCGAGGAGCAAGTGCCGGAAGCCGTAATGGAGCGTATCGAGGACGAGATGGAGGGCGTGCCTTCCCTTCCATCGATGACCGACGAAGACTGGGACGTCGTGACGCGACAGATCCAAGTGCTCTTCCGCGAAAGCTGCAAGCGGATCCTCGACGAGACGATCCTCGGGCTGTACACGCTCGGCGACGCGTCGCTTTCTGTCCAAGCAACACGGCGCGTACGCGAGGCGGTTGTGGAGAGCACGGTCGGGTTCGTCACGAGCGATTACCTCCGCGAGGTGGCCGAGCGTGCGCGAGAGTGGAAGGACGCGGACGGGCGTGGCGAGCCGGTGGGACCCCATCCGATCGAAGACATCGAGACGGATCTGCGGGAGTCCCTGCGGGACGGCTTGCGCGCGGCGCTCGACGCGGAGAGCCTCGACCCGAGCGTGCGGAACGCCGTGCTGCGCACGCTCGAGTGGCACTTCGCGTCGCTCGACCAGACGAGCGACCTCGACGACGAGAAGTTCCGGCTCGAGGTGAACATGCCCGGGACGATCGTCGGCGGGAATTACGCGACGTGCACGGCCGGCCGCGCGCACTTCGAGTTCGAAGGCAAGGTCCTGCGCGAGCGCGAGGTGCGTCTGCGCGTCGTGTCGGTGCTCGAATGAGGCGGACCGCCGAGTCGCTCGTCCGGCGAAGGAGCGCCTACGCGAGGAGCTCGCGTGCTGCGCTGGCGCGCGAGCTGACACGCTCCTCGACCCGAGCTTCGACGGCCGAGGTCGACCCGTGAGCGCGGGCAAGGTCGCGTTGCCTTCCGATCACGCGCGCGACTTCGAGCGCCTCGTGGCGGAGCACCGCGGCGAGGTGCTGCGCGTGTGCCGCTCGATCTTGCGCGACGAGCACCTCGGCGCGGACGCGGCGCAGGAGACGTTCCTCGCGCTGTGGAAGGCCTGCGCGGCGGGGAATCCGCTCGAGCGCACGGGTGCGTTTCTCCGGCGTGTCGCCGTAAACACGTCGCTCGACCACGCGCGGCGCCGTCGGGCGCGCGCGGCGGAGGCGCTCGAGCCCGAGCCGCGAGCGACCGGCCACACGTCGAGCTCCTCGGCGAGGACGTCGGGCACCGAGCTCGCGTCACCCGCGGCGGAGCCGAGCGCGAACGCGTGGCGGACGGAGCTCCGCGCACGACTCGAGCGGGCGCTGCCCGCGCTCTCCGAGGGCCAGCGCACCGTCTTCCTGTTGCGCCACGAGGGCTGCCTGTCGCTCGCCGAAGTCGCGGCGGCGCTCGGCGTGGAGCTCTCGACCGTCAAGACGCAGTTCGCGCGCGCGTGCCTGAAGCTACAAGCCCACCTCGCCCCGTTTCGACCGGAGGAACGACCGTGATCTGCGAACGAGCCCACGAGATGCTGGCCCTCGATCTGTACGGCGAGCTCGACCTGGGCGAGCGCGCTTCGCTCGCCGAGCACGTCGCAGCCTGCGCGGCCTGCCGCGCCTTCCGCGCGGACCTAGCGAACGGCCTCGGCGCGCTCGCGGACGACCGCAGCGAGTTCGTGGGCTCGATCGGCGAGCCGACGGACGGCCACGGCGAGTCCGCGGGCGCTGCCCCCATGAGCTCGTTCGGCATGCGCGGCGCCGACCTCGTTGCCGCTCGGGAGGACGACCTGCCGACCGGGTGGCATGCCGCGCTCGCGCGAGCGGTGATTACAGAGAGTCTCCGCTCCGATGCGCTGGGCACCGACGCTCGCCGCAACGAGGCGCGCTTGCTCTCGCACGGACATTCTCCGCTCCTCGTCGCCGCGCTCGGCTTCGCTGCTGGCGTGCTCCTCACCGTGTCGATCGTCTTCCTGCAGCGGCGCCCAGAGTCCTCGATAGCCACGCCGCTAGCACCTACTCCGGAGACTCCCGTCGCACGCGCCAGCGGCCCCACCTGGATCGAATCGAGCTCGCCCCCACCGCCGACGACTACGACCGGCCCGCTCGCGCTCGCCGCGAGCTACCTGGACCAGTCCCGCTCGCGCTGAGTACGCCGACCTGTCGATACCGGCGCTTCGCCTCTCCTCGTGCGCAGGTCCGCCATGGGCGAATGCGTGATCGCCTCGCCAGATGCCACTAGGTGCCCATCGACCCGTGGCCCGACTCGGGCGCTCGCACCCGGGCTTCACCCGACGCTGCGCGGCTCCTCGGCGATCCCGATGGGTCCCCCCTTCCTCCAGCCCGTCCTCAAGAGCCAGGTCTTCGCGCTCGCGAGGTGCAGCGCGCACTGGACGACGCTCGGCGCATCCTTCCAGCCTCCGAACCAAGTCCCCGACGCGAACGGATCGAGCCCGACGAGACGGACTCCGTGCTTCACGTGGTTCTTCAACACGTACACGAGCGCGTTCCTCACCTCGCGCGGTGTCCGCAGGATTCGGTCGTGGTAGCGATCGGCGAAGACCTTGCCCTTCCGCCCCCAGAGCCGGTTCAGCGCCTTGGCGACGCGGATGGCCAGTCCCTGCAGCGCGCGCGACAGCGATCCCCTCTCCTCCGACTCCACGATCAAGTGCAGATGGTTACTCTGGATAGAGTAGTGCACGAGCCGCGTCTCGAAGCGCTCGCAGGCCGCACCGAAGACTTGCTCGAGCGCGCGTCGCGACGGCGTCTTCCGCAAGCTCGCGAGGCCTGGTCGCAGCCGCATCGTCACATGCACGGGCATAGGCGACGTCAATGCATCCCGTTGGCGATGCGACACTCCTGCCCGCGTACCCTTCGGCTTGCGCCCTGCTCCCTTCCGCTTTCCTCCCCAGCTCCTGAACTCGAACTCTTGTTGTCGAGCGACACGCCGTCGTACTCGCGTGTGAACCATCGAGCTACCACCCCCTTCTCTGCGGGCCTTTGTGCGAGCGCCACGCGGTCGTGATGACACTCCGTCTCGAATGCGCAGCAATCCCTGCGACTTGGACGGATCTCCGCGACCCTTGGTTTCGGAGAAAGCGACCGTTTCTCGCGAGTTCGCGCAGTCACTCGCCCAGACGCATGATTGCGCACCAATCGAGGACAAGAGCACGTCGTCGTCGCGGCAGAACCACCGGTGTGCGCATTCCACTCTTGCGCTCTCGAGCCTCGACAACCTCCGCTCGCTTCGATCGCCTGCGGCACGATCGTCCTCTTCGCTTCGCCC
The DNA here is from genome assembly GCA_964413535.1 of uncultured Planctomycetaceae bacterium. Taxonomy (GTDB): domain Bacteria; phylum Planctomycetota; class UBA1135; order UBA1135; genus CAYPTB01. Next base: position 74,955 of record CAYPTB010000039.1, read on the forward strand.
CTACCAAGCACCTGCCGATCCTGGACCCAAGCACAAGTCAGCGACTTACTTGCCCACCGACTACCACCTTGCCCACGGTGCTCGATCGCCGTCGGAGTAGGAATCGATGATCTCATCGCGCGATCGAAGCACCCATCGCAGGGACGTCAGGTCGCGAGCGGTGCGGCCTGGTCCCGCGCATGATTGCGCACCTATCGCGCGGGGGAGGGCGGAGCTCGGTGCCGCGCCCTGCTACGGTAGAGCGCGATGAGCCCTGCGGCGGTTGCGTCGGACGCGTTGCCCCGCGCGGAGCGGCATCGCCCGCGGGGGACGCCGCGGAGTTCGCATCGGGTGAAGTGGCGCGTCGCGTGCTGGGTGCTCGTGCACGCGCTCGTGCTCGCGCACGTGGCGCACTGGAAGGTCGCGGGCAGGACGCTGTCCGCAGTCGAGCCGTCGGAGGCGGGCGAGACGCTCGAGCTCGGCTACGTGAACGCCGGCTTCCTCTTGTTCGTCGCGCTCGTGCTCGCGACGCTCGTGCTGGGGCGCTTCTTCTGCGGGTGGGCGTGCCACGTCGTGGCGTACCAGGACGCGTGCGCGTGGCTGCTCGGGAAGCTCGGGTTGCGGCCGCGGCCGATTCGCTCGCGGTTGCTCGTGCTCGTGCCGTTCTACGCGGCGCTCTCGATGTTCGTGCTGCCGACGGTCGCCCGATTGCTCGCGGGGCACGGCTTTCCCGAACTCGCGGTGCGCCTCACGACCGACGATTTGTGGGCGCGCTTCCCCGGACCGTGGATCGCCGCGCTGACGTTCGCGGTGGATGGAGCGCTCATCGTCTGGCTGCTCGGCGCGAAGGGCTTCTGCACGTACGCCTGTCCCTACGGCGCCGTCTTCGGCGTCGCGGAGCGCCTCGCGCCCGGCCGCATCCGCGTCACGGACGCCTGCGAGGGCTGCGGGCACTGCACGGCGGTGTGCACGAGCAACGTGCGCGTCCACGAGGAGGTCGCGCGTTTCCGGATGGTCGTCGATCCGGGCTGCATGAAGTGCATGGACTGCGTGAGCGTGTGCCCGAAGGACGCGCTCTACTTCGGCTTCGCGCCGGCGCGCGGGACGCAGCCGGTGCGCGGGCGCTCGCGCCGCCAGTACGACTTCACCTGGCCGGAGGAGCTCGCGTTGGCCGCCGTCTTCGCCGCTTCGCTGTGGGTCTGGCGCGGGCTGTACGGCGCGATCCCCTTCCTGCTCGCGCTCGGACTGTCGGTCGTCGCGGCGTTCGCGTCCGTCGCGCTGTGGCGGCTCGCCGCGCGTCACGAGCTCGTGCTGCAACACCACGTACTGCGCGCCGGCGGGCGACTCACGGGCAAGGGCGCGGGAGCCTTCCTCGGTCTCGGCGCGCTACTCGCGCTCACGGCTCACGGCGGAATCGTGCGCTGGCGCGACGGACGCGCCGAGGAAGCGCTCGAGCTCGCTCGCGCGACTTCGATCGAGGCTCGGAGCTCGCCCGAGCGCGAAGCGGTGCTCGCAGAGCGCCGCGCGCGCCTGCTGGACGACGCCGAGGCGCACCTCGCATGGATCCGCCGCTTCGGTCTCGTCGCGACGGCCGACCTCTTCAACAAGCTCGGCTCGATCCGCTACGCGCGCGGGGACCTCGACGGCGCCGAGCGCGAGCTGCGCGCGGCGCTCGAACGCGATGGGAGCTTCCGCTCGAGTCGACTCCTCCTGGCGGACGTCCTCGCGCGCCGCGGAGACTTCGAGCGCGCGCTGGACGAGCTCGCGGCGCTCCTCGGCGTCGATCCGGGGAACGCGGATGCTGCGACGCGGCTCGCTGCGTTGCTGCGCGCCGTTCCCTCGAACGCGCGCGCTAGGGACTTGCTCGCCCTTCTCCGCGAGGGAATCCCGAGCACCGGCGAGGCCGACGCGGCGAAGTGAGGAGTCTTCTCGCGTCCGCGCTGGTTCCCGTCGGGGAGCGGCGCGTCGGACCGAGTGCGGCCGATCCGACGGGCGCTGCCGCTGCTTTGCTCCTACGGGCAGCTCGCGATCGCGTCCCCGATGCGGATGCGCAGGCCGTTGGAGAGATCCCAGACCGAGAGGAACGGCCCGCCGAGCGGATCGAGCTCGAGGACCTGCAGGTTGAGGTGCAAGCCTTCGATGCCGGTGTCGAGCGGAACGGGGAGCGGCAGCGCCGCCTCGCCCTGGGCGTTCGTCGCCTTGGAGCGGAGGAAGAGCGGCGGGCCGACGCCCACGTAGGAGAAGCACCCTCCGCCCACGTCGGCCAGCGCGTCGGCGAACGAGAAGACGAACGCCACGAACGCGCCCGGTGCATTGTCGACGGTGCGCACGGCGAACGTCGTGTTGCCGAGCGTGGCGCGCGGCGGCGAGCCCGTGGCGAAGATGCGCGGCGGCGCGGCGTTGCTGCACCCCGGGCCGAGATCGACGTTGAAGAGCCCCAGCGGCGCGCGCAGGTCGACGACGATGCTCGCCGCTCCCGCGCCAGGGGCGAACGCGTCCAGCGCGAGGGCGACGCCGTCGATCGGCGCGGCGTCGGAGTCGAAGGAGAAGTTGAAGAGGGAGTTCCAGGCGATCGGGTTGGTCGACGTGCTCCAGACGAGCTCCGTCGCCGACCGCGCGAAGGTCCAATCGTTCGAGGGATCGCCGTCGACGTCCTGGAACTCCGCCGCGAGCACCTGCGTCTCGGCGCAGGCGGGGATGCGGAAGGCGCCGACGCCGCGCTGGTTGTCGCGGTTGTGGACGGCGTACTCGTAGTGGTAGAGGCCTTGGACCGGTCCGGTGACCTTGACCGCGACGAAGACGCGGCCGTCGTCGAGCCCGTTCGTGTTGGAGGCCACGTCGGCGCCGCTCCAGGCTCCGAGGACGCTCCCCGCCGTGAAGGGCGCCACGTTGGCGAAGTTCCACGTCGTCCCGTTCCAGGTGGGCGAGACCTCGCGCCAACCCGTGTTGTCGCCGCGCTTCGCCTCCAGCTCGCCGCGAACGACGTAGTGGGACTGGATGAAGAAGCGCTCCGGCCCGCCGTCCATCAAGTCGGCGTCCGCGACCAACATCCGGTGAGCGACGGGCCCGAGGGCGTTCACCTGGGCCTGCGTCAGGCTGCGCAGGCCGTCGCAGTCCTGCGGCGCCGCGACCGGCGGCTCGCCGCGGTCGAAGTGCGAGCACGCGGGATCCCAGGTGCCCAACCAGGGATCGATCTCGTCGGGCGGGCCGAGCCAGAAGCGGTCGCCGTTGTTGTCGTTGTTGTAGGTGTCGGAGCAACCGAGGCCGAGGAACGCGCCCGACGGCGATCCGCCCTGACACGGGGTGCACTGGCTGTTGGCGAGCGCGAAGAAGCCGTGCTTCACGTAGCTCCGGTCGGAGATCTGCTCGAGCCGGATCCCGTCGTCGCGGGCCATGATGAACCCGATGAACGGGTGATTCGACTGCATGGCCTTCTGCCAGGGAACGTTGACCGTGCCCTGGTTGCACACGGTGGTCGCCATGGAGAGTCCGTTGGTTCCGCCCGGAAAGGCGCCCGAACGGCCCTTCGTTGCGAGCGCCCCCATGCCACCCAGGCGCACGTCGATCGCGGGGTTCGCGTTCGCCTGAGCCTCCAGCGGAGCGACGAGTAGAACGGACGGAGCGACGAGCGCGAAAGCCCCAGCGGCTGCAAGCAGGGCCGTCTCGGCCTGGATCACGACGAACACGGCGAGCGTTCGCAGGGGGGCGCTTTTCATGGGAGGCCTTCGACGGTTGGAGGAGAGTGAGGGAGGTAGGGGAGCTCCCAATTGCAACCCGCTCGGCGCGAAGGCGCAAGGCGCGGCGCGAGTCTCTGTCGTCGGGTGCTCGAAACCAGGTATGGATGACGTGAGTCGACGGTTCGGAGGGGAACGATGGGGATAGACTGCTCCGCCCGCGCGTTCGGCTCCATCCCGCTCCGTGCAACGCGTTCTGAAATCGCCCATGCAAGACTCGCTCGGCTCGGACTCTTCACGCACGGCATGGTTCGTGTGGATCGCTCTGGTGCTCGGATGTTCGGCGGGACCGGCCTCGAGAGCCGCCCTCGAGCCGCCGCCGCAGGAGGACGGAGAGCTCGAAGAGCTCGCGCGGCCCGCCTGGGAGGCCTTCCGTCCCATTCGGTTCGGCGATCCCCTCGATCCGGCCTACGACGCGGAGTTCTTCCCCGGCGCCGCGTACGACGCGAGCCTTCCATCGCCCGACCTCGTGCTCGGCCAGCCGACGGGCAGTCGGCCGGCGCATCCGCACGAGATCGTCCGGGTTTTCGCGCGCTTGGCCGAAGCCTCGCCGCGCATGCGCCTCGCGACCTACGCCACGAGCTTCGAGGGGCGCGAGCTCGTGCGCGCGGTCATCACGTCGCCCGCGAACCACGCGCGGCTCGACGAGATCAAGGACGCGCTCGCGCGGCTCGCCGATCCGCGCGGGCTCGACGCGGCCGAGGCGGAGCGCCTCGTGCGCGACACGCCAGCTTGCGCTTGGCTCGGCTACAGCATCCACGGCGACGAGATCTCGGGCTCGGACGCGTCGATGGCCCTGGCCCACTACCTCGTCGGGGGAACCGGACCGGAGGTGCTCGCCCTGCTCGACGACCTGATCATCGTGATCGATCCGGTCATGAACCCCGATGGGCGCGAGCGCTTCCTGACGCAGCTCGAGCAGACGCGCGGCTACGTCGCGAACCAGGACTACGCGTCGATGCAGCGCGGGCGCTGGCCGGCGGGCCGCGGGAACCACTATCTCTTCGACTTGAACCGCGACTGGATCGCGGGCATGGCGCCCGAGACGCGCGGACGCTGGCGCGCCGTGCGCGAGTGGAATCCCCAGCTCCTCGTCGACGCGCACGAGATGGGCGCGCTCGACACCTTCCTCTTCTATCCCCAAGCCCGCGCCCACAATCCGCACCTCGCGCCGTCGCTCGCGAAGTGGCAGGGCGCTTTCGCCGCCGACCAGGGCGCGGCCTTCGACCGGCACGGCTGGGGTTTCTACACGCGCGAGTGGGCGGACGCGTGGGCGCCCTTCTACTCCGACGCGTGGGGCTCGCTCTCGGGCGCGATCGGGATCCTCTACGAGCAGGCCAGCACGGACGGCCAGCCGGTGAGGCGCGCGTCGGGCGAAGTCGTGCACTACCGCGAATCCGTCCACAAGCAGGTCGCGAGCTCGCTCGCGAACCTCGTGACGCTCTCCGCGAACCGCGAGGCGATCCTGGGCGACTTCGTGGCGAGCAAGCGCGCGAACCTGGAGGTCCCGGAACACTGGTTCGTGTGCCGGCTCGGCAGGAACCGCGATCGCGAGGACGAGCTCCTCGAGATCTTGCTCGGTCAGGGCATCGAGGTCTTCCGCGGTGGCGGACCGGAGGCGGCGGGCGCGAACGCGATCGACGCCCTCGGCCGAGCGCACGAGGCGATCGACATCCCCGAGCAGAGCTTGCTCGTTCCCGCGCGCCAACCGCTCGCGCCGCTCGTCCTGAACTACCTCGGTTTCGACGTGCGCCTGAGCGCGGAGGACCTCGCGGCCGAGCGCGCCGAGCTCGAGCGCAAGGACAGGAGCAAGATCTACGACATCACGGCTTGGAGCCTCCCCCACGCGCTCGACCTGGACGCTTTCTGGGTCGAGGACCTGCTCGGACCCGCGGGCGGCCTGGACCTCGAGCGCGTGACCGAGGCGCCCCTTCGCACGGGCGCGATCGTCGCTCCGCCCGAGTCCGTCCTGCGCCCCACCGCGTGGGCCGTCGACGGCACCGACGACGGCGCCGTGGTCTTCGCCGCGCGCGCACTCGAGCTCGGGCTCGCCGTGCACCTCGCCGACGAGCCCTTCACGACGTCCGGCCGCCGCTTCCCGCGCGGCAGCCTGCTCGTGCGGCGCCACGAGAACGACGAGCGCGAGCTCGAGGCGCGCCTCGCCGATGCGGCGCAGCGCGCACGGGTCACCGTCCACGCGACGGATCGCGGCCGCTCGCCCGACGAGGGACCCGATCTCGGCGGCCAGCACTTCCAACTGCTCGCTCGCCCGCGCATCGCGGTGCTCGCGAACGCGCCGGTCCACCAGGACTCGCTCGGACACCTGTGGTTCGCGCTCGACCACGAGCTCGGCGTCCCCCACACGTTGCTCGACGCCGCGTCCTTCGGCGACTTCGACCTGCGGCGCTACAACGTGCTCGTGCTCCCGCAGGCGACCGGTGCGCTGCGCGCGATCCTCGAGGAGAACGCCGAGAGCTTGCGCACCTGGGTGAGCGCCGGCGGAACGCTCGTGGCGTGCGGCAATGCAGCGGCGATGCTCGCCGACCCCGAGCTCGAGCTGTCCGACGTCCGACTGCGGCGCGACGTACTCGAAGAGCTCGCGGAATACGCGGTCGCCGTCGAGCGCGAGCGCGCCGCGCGCTCCATATCGGTCGTCGAATCGGCCGTGTGGGACGGCGTGTCGGTCGACGCCGCCGTGGATCGAGCGGCGGCGAGCAGCGAAGACGCAGAGGGCGAGCATTCGGACGACGAGGACGAAGAGGACGACGAGGAGCCCACGGCCGAGGAAGAAGCCTGGATGGAGCGCTTCTCTCCTCAAGGCGTCCTCCTGCGCGGTGAGGTCGACGCGCTCACCTGGCTCACGGCCGGCGTGCACACCGAAGAGATGCCGATCTACTTCACCGGCTCGAACGTGCTGCTCGCGAAGCCGCCCGTTACGACGGCCGTGCGCTTCGCGCCCGCGCCCGACCTGCGACTCTCCGGCCTGCTGTGGCCGGAAGCGCGCGAGCGCATCGCCGATTCGGCCTACCTGACGCGCGAGCCGCTGGGCAACGGCCAGGTGATCCTGTTCGCCGCCATGCCCGGCTACCGCGGCTACTTCAAGGCGACCGGCCGCCTGTTCGCGAACGCCGTCGTCTACGGCCCCGGCGCCGGCGCGCAGCAACCGATCGGCTGGTGAGCACGGGTCGAACCACAGGCCGCCGGGACTTCGCCGTTACGGACGGGGAACGCCGCAGCCGATGCACGCAGTCACCCGCGGACGCCCATCCTGCTCCTCGCACGCGAAGACGACGTGGAGCACGCCTTGCTCTCGCGCGCGCCCGGAGGTCCCACCCATGCTCGGTCCACGTTCGCGGGCGCACGTCTTGGTCGCCATCGCCCTGCTTCTCGCCCTCTCCGCCTTCACCCAAGACGTCGCTCGCGCGCACGGCGGCACCTATCGCGGACCGAGCGATCCGAACATCCAGCCCACGCCGAGCTCGGGGCCAGGGCTGGGTGACACGGCGGGAGCACCGACCGGCGCGGGCTCGCCGCGCGCCGACGGCGGGGCAGCGCAGGGCGGAGGGGGCGGCCCGCGCGGGGGCCCGTCGTCGCCGGGCGCGTCGCGAGGGACGCCGACCTCCGTCGCGCCGGTGAAGGACCTGGGCTGGAGCCGTTGGTGGGAGCTCAACAAGGATCCCTTCCTCGCGCTGAAGTCTCGGCTCTACGTCCTGGACGTGCGGCCCGGCACGGAGCTCTTCTTCCTGGGACGCCTGCAGCCGTGGATGACGCGCGACAACCTGCGGCCCTCTGCGCGGCAGGTCGAGGGGGAGATCGTGCCGGCGCTGCTCGACCTCTTGAGCACGGAGACGCACAACGAGATCGTCACCGGCGCGCTCATCGCGCTCGCGCGCACGGGTCGCGCCGGCGACTCGGCGTTGGCCGGGAACCTGCAGGCGGCCTTCCTGCCCTTCCTCGCCGACGCCAACCAGGAGATCGCCGAGACCGCGGCCCTGGCCCTGGGCATCCTGGCCCACGACGGGGGCGTTCCCGTCCTGCGCGAGCTCCTCTTCGATACTCCGGACGCGCGCCGCGACCTCGTGCGGCGCAACGAGGTCCACTACCGCACGCGCGCCTTCGCAGCTTATGGATTGTCGCTGATCGGCAACGTCACCCGATCGGCCGCCGCGCGCGAGGAGATCGTCGACTTGCTCTTCCGCGCCCTGTACGCGGACAAGACCGCGACGGTCGACGTCGCTGCGGCTTGCATGATCGCCATCGGCCGCGTGCCCATCGCCGAGGCCTTCCCCGACGCCTCGTCGAGCGCCCGGGCCTTGCCGCGCGAGCGCTGGCCGGCGTCCTCCTGCCTCATCGCGCAGATCGATGCACTGCTCGCCTACTTCGCCGACCGCTCGAAGCCTTTCCTGGTGCGCGCCCACGCGCCCGGCGCGATCGCCGCGTTGCTCGAAGGCCTACCCGGCTCCGTGGCGTCGCCGCTCAAGCAGCTCGCCAGCGAGAGCCTGCTGGAGCGACTCGGCCGAGGAACACCGGAGCCGCAGGAGATCGTGCAGGGCTGCATCCTCGCGCTGGGCACGCTCGGCGACAACGACGGCGACGCCAACGACGTGGCGATCCGCAAGAGCCTGCTCGCCGCGCAGGAAACCGCGTCCGACGGACTCGTGCGCGGATTGGCCAGCATCTCGTTGGCGCGTATCGCCGCGCGCGCCGGCACGGGGACCCACGCTGGTTCGGGACGCGCCGCCATCGAGACGTCGCTCCTGCGGCGTCTGGAAGGGGGAACGACGGAGCGACCTTGGGCCGCTCTCGCCCTCGGCGTGCTCGGTCGCGCCGACCTCGACGCACGCTCCGGCGCGTCGCCGAATCTCGCGCGCGCTCTGGTGGCGGCGCTCGAGCGCGCCCGCGTCCCAGACGAGCTCGCGGCCTACGCCATCGCCGCCGGTATGGCCGGCGTCGAGGACGCGCTCCCCCTCCTGCACGAGAAGCTCGAGCTGCTCGCCGTCGACGAGGCGCGCGGTTACGTCGTGCTGGGCATGGGCCTGCTAGGGCGTCGCGACGCCACCGAGGCCGTGCAGTCCGTCGTCCACGAGTCGCGTTACCGCCCGAACCTCCTGCGCCAGGCGGCCATTTCCCTCGGGCTCCTCGGCGACAAGGGCGCGGTGCCCGATCTGCTCGAGATGATGGCCGCGTCGCGCAGCCTCTCCTCGCAAGCGGCGACGGCCTCCGCGCTGGGAATCATCGGCGACTCGCGCTCCATCGCGCCGCTGCTCGCCGTGCTGCGCGACCGGGATGGCTATACCGACGCCGCACGCGGCTTCGCCGCCGTCTCGCTCGGCCTCGTCGCCGACGACAGCCTGCTGCCCTGGAACACGCAGTTCGCCGTGGGGCTCAACTTCGCGGCCGCGCCGGCGACCCTCGACGACGCCGACGGCGCGGGAATCCTGAACATCCTGTGACTGCGATTCCGGGCGCTCGGGCGGCTCGGTAGTAGCAGCCAAACGGCATGGCCGGACCCCGTTCGCTCAGGGGAGCCGCCAGGTCCGCCACGCTGGATACTCTCGTAGGCGTGCGGACGCTCGAGACGGAACGGCTGATCCTGCGCCCCGTGGAGGAAGCGGACCTCGCCTACTTCACGGACATCCACGCGGACCCGCTCGTGGCACGCTACATCGGGAGCGGCAAGCCGCGCACGCCGCAGGAGTCGCGCGCCTGGATCGAGCGCGTGATGGGATGGGAGCGCGAGGTGGGCCTGAGCCACCTGTGCCTCGTCGCGCGCGCGGACGGGCGGCGCGTGGGCCGCTGCGGCCTCGCGCCGTACGACGTGGAGCTCTCGAACGCGGCGAACCGCGTTCGTCCTTTGCGCGGCTTCCTCGGTCCGTCTTCCGCTCCCGCGGATCTCTCGGTCGCGCGCGAGATCGAGCTCGGCTACACGCTCGAGCGCTCGGCCTGGGGTCAGGGCTTCGCGACGGAAGCCGCCCGCGCCGTGCGCGACTTCGCGTTCGCGGAACTCGAGCTCGAACGCTTGATGTCCCTCATCCATCCCGACAACGCCGGCTCCGCGGGTGTGGCCCGGAAAGTGGGCCTCGCGCGCTTCGACACGCTCGTGGTGGACGAGCGCGGCCCCTACGACCGCTGGCTCCTCTACCGCGAGGAGTGGGAGCGCCTCCCGCGCGGCGGCGGTCCCGCTCGTTGAACACCATGGTCGACGTCGATTCCGCTTCCTACGCCCTGCCCGAGGAGTTCGCGGAGCGCATGCTCACGCCAGCGCTCGCGATCTACCTCGACCGCGTCCGGCACAACCTCGCGACCGTCATCCGAGCCGCCGGCGGTCCCGACCGCTGGCGGCCGCACGTGAAGACTTCCAAGGTGCCGGCGGTCTTCGCGGAGGTCGCGCGGGCGGGTATCCGCCATTTCAAGTGCGCGACGACGCGCGAGGCGCGCACCCTGCTCGCCGCGCTCGACGCGGAGCGCGCCGCGGAGCCCGACGTGCTGCTCGCGCAACCGCTCGTCGGTCCCGCCCTCGTCGAGCTCGGACGCATCGCCGCCGAGCACGCTCTCGCGCGCGTCTCGGTCCTGTGCGAGGCGCCGGAGCTCGTCGGCACGATCCCCGCGAACGTGCGTGTCTTCGTGGACGTGAACCCCGGCATGCACCGCACTGGCGTGCCGCTCGCGGACGAGCGCACGATCCTCGCCGTCGCGCGGCGCGCGGGCGAGCGCTTCGGCGGCATCCATTTCTACGACGGGCACCTGCACGACGCGGACGCTGCGCGCCGCGAGCGCGCCGCTTTCGCGTGCTACGACGGACTCGTCGCGTTGCTCGAGGGTTTCGAGCGCGCCAGCCTCCGTGTCCCCGAGGTGATCACGAGCGGTACGCCTACCTTCCTGAGTGCGCTGCGCTACGCGGGGTTCGACGCCCGGCTCGAAGGGCCGACCACGCCGGACCTCGAGCTCGCGCGCACCGTGCACCGCATCTCGCCCGGAACCGTCGTGTATCACGACCTGCGCACGGAAGAGCTCCTGCCGAAGCTCGGCCTCGTGCCGGCCGCGCTCGTGCACGCGCGCGTCGTGTCTCATCCCGCGCCCGACATCGCTACCTGTGACGCGGGCTCGAAGTCCCTCGCCGCAGAGGCCGGCGCCCCGTGCGCCGCCGTGCTAGGCCGTCCGGATCTCGTCGCCCTCGCGCCGAGCGAAGAACACTTGCCTCTGCACGTCCTCCTGCGCGGCGAGCGCCCGCAACGCGGCGAACGTCTCATGCTCTTTCCGCACCACATCTGTCCCACCGTCAACCTCGCAGAGGAAGCAATCCTCGTCGACGATGGCTGCGTCGTCGGCGTGGTTCCCGTCGCTGCACGCGCGCACGATGTCCTGCCCCAGCCCTAGTTCGTCAGCGCGCCCCCGACGATGGACACGGAGAGCACCCGCATCAATGACGGGCGCCTCCTGTCGGCGGGGGTTCGTCTTGGAAGAGGTCTTCGTGAGGAGGAATCGAGCCGGGCCCTGGATCCCCTGGGGCGGTCGAAGTCGGGATATCGTGGACGGCCTTCCCCGGGAGGGTCCATGAACCCGCTCGCCATTGGCTTCGTCTTCTCGCTCGTATCGGCCGCGCTCCCGTCGGCACCTCCCCTCGTCGATCCGACGGCGGGGCAAGCCCAGGAGCCGGTTCCCTCAATCCCGCCTGAGGAGCCGGCTCTCGCAGAGGTGCGCGAGCTCCTCGAAGCAGCGCGTCGCGCACAAGCGGCCAAGGACTACGCAGACGCTTGCGAGCGGATCGTCGCAGCGATCGAGCTCGCTTTCGCGCGGATCGGGGATCGCGAGGATCGCGACGCAACGAGCCTCCTATGGGACCTCGGCCGATTCGCGCACGACGCGGGCGAGCTCCGGGCGGCAGAACGGGCGCGGAGAGCGGTGCTCGAGGTCTTCGCGCGCACGCTGCCCGCAGACCACCCCGACCTCCAACGGGCGCGACTGAACCTGGCCGTGACGATGAAGGCGCTCGGTGACCTCCACGGCGCGCGCACGCTGCTCGAGGCCGTCGTCGAGGTCTTCGCGCGCACACTGCCCGCCGACCACCCCGACCTCCAGGCGGCGCGGTCGAACCTGGCCCTGACGCTCCGGGCACTTGGCGACCTGTACGGGGCGCGCGCGCTGGAGGAAGCGGTACTCGAGGTTCTCTCGCGCACGCTGCCCTCAGACCACCCCAACCTCCAGGCTGCGCGGTCGAAGCTGGCCCTGACGCTCCGGGCACTTGGCGACCTGCACGCGGCGCGCGCGCTCGAGGAAGCAGTACTCGAGGTTCTCTCGCGCACGCTGCCCGCAGACCACCGCGACCTCCAGAAGGCTCGACAGAACCTGGGTGTGACGATCTTGCGGCTCGGCGACCTGCACGGTGCGCGCGCGCTGTTCGAGGCCGTCCTCGAGGTGTACGCACGCACGCTGCCCACAGACCATCACGACCTTCAAATGGCGCGGCTGAACGTGGCCGCGACGATGTACGCGCTCGGCGACCTGCACGGTGCGCGCGCGCTGTTCGAAGCCGTGGCCGGGGTCTTCGCGCGCACGCTTCCCGATGACCACCGCGACCTCCAGATGGCGCGAGGGAACCTAGCCTTGACGATCAAGGCGCTGGGCGACCTCCAGGGTGCTCGCTCGCTCGAGGAAATAGTGCTCGGGGTCTTCGCGCGCACGCTGCCCGACGACCACGACGACCTGCAAACGGCGCGGCTGAACCTGGCGGGGACAATGTACGCACTCGGCGACTTGCATGGTGCGCGCGCGCTGTTCGAGGCCCTGCTCGAGGTCTTTGCGCGCACGCTGCCCGATGACCACCCTGACCTCCAGTTGGCGCGGGGAAACCTGGCCGTGACGATCAAGCTGCTGGGCGACTTTCACGGCGCGCGCTCGCTCGAGGAAGCGGTGCTCGAGGTCCGCGCGCGCACGCTGGCCGCCGACCACCCCGACCTTCAAATGGCGCGGGCGAGCCTGGCGGCGACGATGAGGGAGCTCGGCGACCTCCACGGCGCCCTCGCGCTCGAGGAAGCGGTGCTCGAAGTCCGCGCGCGGACGCTGCCCGCAGACCATCCCGACGTCCAGGCAGCGCGGGAGAACCTCGCGGCGACGATCGTGCGGCAGTTCGCGCGCGCGTCACGAGAAGAGCGAGAGGGGGAGCAAGAGAAGGAGGAAGAGAGGGAGGGGTGGAGGACGAGATGCGCCGAGCTGGTCGACGCCCTGTGCCGGTCGCAGGTGAATGCTGCACGCGCGGCCTTGCTCACGAGCTCCGTGCGCGAGGCCGAGGAGCGCTGCGCGCAGTTGGCGAAGAGTCTGGCCACGGCGCTCTCCTTCGCAGAGGGCTACGGCGTCTTCGATACGCTCGAGGGGATCGGGCGCGAGTCGTTCGTCTTGTCGGAGACGACGCGCGGGGCAGCGCTCTCCTCGGCGGCAATCGCGCGCAGGGCCGCGGGTGAGCCGGACTACGTTTTCTTGCGTGGCGAGCTGCGCGAAGCGAGCGACGCGCTGGCGGCGCTCGCGCAGGCGGGCGGTACGGGCAAGGAGTACGACCGCGCGCGCACGCGGCGCGAGGAGGCCGAAAAGAAGCTCGTTGCGCTTGCGCGCGAGCTCTTGGGCGGCGAGCCCGCGGGGCTCGACTTCGACGTGGAAGCCTTGGGAGCACACCTGGGAGAGCGCGACGCCGTCGTCGGCTTCCGGCGCTACACGCGTTGGTCCATCGAAGCGGGCGCGCCCTCGGACGTCGCCGACGAAGAAGCGCTCGAGGCGGAGTCGGTCGAGAGCCTATGCGCCTTCGTCGTGCGGCGGGAAGGCGCGGAGCCCGCAGACGCGGCAAGCGGAACGAGCCTCGTGATCGTTCCGCTTGGAGCATTCGACGGGATCGAGCAGGCCGTGCGCGGCTGGCGCGCGGCGATTGGAGCTCGGATCGATCGCGAGGTCGTGCTGAGCGACACTGCGGCCAGTGAGGTTCGCGGGATCGGAGTGATGAGCAGCGCTGTGGCCAGCGAGGCACATGCGCGGGGGGCGGATTTGCGCCGTCTCGTGTGGGACCCCTTGGTTGCAGAGCTGGGCAAGGCCGAGCGGGTGATCGTTGCGCAGGACGACGTCCTGCACCTCGTGCCGCTCGAGGCCTTGCCGCTCGACGCGACGGAGGAGGAGACGGGAAAGGAGCGACTCGTCGGCGATCGCTGGCGGATCGAGATGCGCGTCACCCTGTCGGAGCTTCTCAGCGAGCCTCCTTGGAGCGATGAGGGTGGCGTGCTCGTCGCGCTCGGCGGCGCATCGTTCAACTCGGAGCCGGTAGAGCTCGCGGAGGCGGACCTAATCGCGCTCGCAGAGAACGACTCGAAGGAGGCAGCGAGGAAGAACGCAATGGTCGGCCTCCCGCGCGGCGGGGCCTGGGAGCGTGGCTTCAGCCCCTTGACCAACACGGGGCTCGAAGCGCGCGAGATCGCGGCGTTGCACGACGAGTTGTTCGAAATCGAGACCGGAGCGCTCGTGCTCGAGAAGAGGAAGGCCTCGCACGCGGCGCTGGAGGAGCTCGCTCCCCGCGCGCGCTTCCTGCATGTCGCGACGCACGGGTGGTTTGCGCCGGAGTCGATCGCCTCCTGGAGCGACATGGAGCAGCTCGACGCGCGGAACGGGCTCGGGATGCGCCTGAGCGGGTTGGAGCAAGTGCGCGGCATGAGCCCGATGCTTCTGTGTGGCCTCGCGCTCGCGGGCGCGAACCTTCTGGAGAACGAACTCGGCCGGGTGCCGGGGCTCGTGACTGCGGAAGAGCTCTCGACGCTCGACCTCTCGCGCTGCGAGCTCGCGGTGCTGTCAGCCTGCGACACGAACGTCGGCGAGCGCCGCGCGGGACAGGGCGTCGCGAGCTTGCAGAAGGCGCTGCAGATGGCCGGCGCGCGCAGCGTGATCACGTCGCTCTGGAAGGTTCCCGACGAGGCGACGCGCGAGCTGATGCTCGACTTCTACCGGCGCATCTGGGTCGAGAAGAAGCCCAAGGCGCAGGCCCTGTGGGAGGCGAAGCAGGAGATTCGCAATGCCAAGGACGAACGCGGCGAGCCCCTGTACTCGACGCGCGACTGGGCCGCGTGGGTGTTGACGGGCGCGCCCGATTAGTTCTTTCGAGACTCGTAGCGCGCGCCGCCGCGGCGGTTCTTGATCGCGTTCCAGGCGGCCGCGGCGGCTTCGAGCGGTTTGCCCCGGTTGGCGGGGTCGGCGAAGAAGTCGCGGACGAAGCGGTTGTACTTGCCGTGAGCCGCGATCGGCGCTTGGTAGTCGGCGCTCTGGCGCCGGTCGCGCTCCGCGATCCACTCGTCCACCAGGTCGCCGTAGCTCAAACCTTCGTTCCGGAGGCGGAACTGATTCATGTGATAGGTGAAGTGGAACTCGGGCCCGATCTGGGACTCGAAGAAGCTGCGCGTCTTGTCGTCGCTCTTGTACACGATGACGCGGGTGCGGCGTGTGAGCGGCTTGTCCGAATCGCGCGACGTGTTCGCTCGCGTGGGCTTCGCTTCCGGGAGGTCGCGTAGTCCCCGCAGCTGTCGCTCGATCCGCGCGCTCAACTTGGGCTTGTCGCCGTGGATGGGAAGGCCGAGCCGCTTCGAGAACTCGCTGAGCTCGTCCTTGAGCCAGTAGTAGCTCCTGAAGTCGGTCACGCTCATCCCCGCTTCGAGCTTCGGCTTCCCTCCGTCCGTCTTCTTGCGCTTGCGCGGCCTCATGCTCGACACTCGGGACGCAATGCACGCGAGTGGATCGAATCGCGAGGATAAGCGCCAGCAGCGCAGGTCGCCCATCTTTTCGTCGACGGCCTGCGGTGCGCCGGGGACCGCGGACTCCAGGGATGACCGAGTGGGTCGACCTGGGCCGCGGTGGATGTCGATCGGCGAACCCTACTAGAGCTCAGCCGACCTTGCGCAGCACGCTCTCGCGCGCCTGCACGAGCTTCAGCGCGGCCACGCGATAGGCCTCGGCCATGGTCGGGAAGTTGAAGATGTGGTCGACGAAGGCGTCGACCGTCGTCCCGCCGATCATCGCCATCTGAGCGACGTGGATGAGCTCGGTCGCGCCCGCGCCGACGATGTGGGCTCCGGCGATCGCGGTGCCGGTGGGGTCGGCGACGAGCTTGAGCAGACCGTCCGTGTCGCCCGAGATCTGGCCGCGGGCCAGCTCGGCGAAGGACGCGCGGCCGACGACGGCGGAGCCGTGCTTCGCGACCGCCTGGGCCTCGGTCAGCCCGATCGACGCCATCTCGGGGATCGTGTAGATGCCGGTCGGCAGGAAGCCCGCGAAGCTCTCGCTCGGCAGGCCGAGCGCGTGTCGCACCGCGTGGCGACCCTGCTCCATCGAGGACGCGGCGAGGGCCGGCGGACCGATGGCGTCGCCCGCCGCGTAGATGTGCGGGACGGCGGTGCGGTAGTTCGCGTCCACGGGGATCAGGCCGCGGTCGGTGAGCTCGATGCCGGTGCGCTCGAGGTCGAGCTCGTGCACGCAGGCGATGCGGCCGAGAGCGCACAGGAGCTTCTCGGAGCGGATGGCCTCGCCGCCAGCGAGGTGCGTGACGACCGAGGAGAGGCCGTCCCATTCGACGCGCGCGAGGGACCGGCCCGCGAGGTAGGTTCCGCCCAGCGCGGCGAAGGACGCGGAGAAGACGTCCACGAGCTCGGGCTCGAGGAAGCCGAGCGGGCGTTCGGCCTTGTCGATCAGCGTCACCTGGACGCCGAGGGCGGCGAAGATCGAGGCGAACTCGCAGGCGATGACTCCGCTGCCGAGCACCGTCAACGAGGCGGGCAGGTAGATCAGCGACAGGATCGAATCGCTGTCGAGCACGTTCTCGTGGTCGATCGGTACGTTCTCCGGCCGGCGCGGGCGGGATCCGGTGGCGATGACGACGTGCTCGCCGTGGATGCGGCGCTCGGCGCCGTCCGGCGCGCGCACGACGAGCTCGTGCTCGTTCAGGAAGCTCGCCCGACCGCGCCAGTACGCGACCCCATTGCGTTCGAGCTGGAAGGACATGAAGGTCTCGTGCGAGCTGCGCACCGCCCCGAGCCTGCGCATGAGGCTCTCGACCTTGCCCTCGTCCGTGGGCCGGAGGTCGGAGAGACTCGGGAAGTGTCGCTTGGCGCCCGAGAACCACAGCGCCGTCTCGCGCAGCGTCTTGCTCGGGATCGTTCCGCGCCGCACGCACTCGCCGCCGGGCTCGCGCAGCTTGTCGACGAGCACGACGCGCTTCCCGGCCTTGGCGCCCTGGATGGCCGCCTTCTGGCCGGCGGGTCCGCCGCCGACGACGACGAGATCGAAGCGTTCCGCGCTCACGCAAAGGCCTCGACGAGCTCGAGCACGTCGTTCTTGGCCCCGAGCAGACGCTCCACGTCGTCCCCGTAGAGCTCGAGGTCCGACACGACCTCGAGCGCGAAGGGATCGACTTCGCGCGTCCCGAGCGCCCAGTGGGCGAGGTGATCCGCGAAGTGCGTGACCATGGCCTCCTCGCGGTGGACCTTGGCCCGGCGGTAGTCGTGGTGGTGCTCGGCCGCCGTCTCGATCCACGGCGCGAGCTTCCAACGCCGCGCGAGCATGCCGCCCAAGAGGCCGTGGAAATGGTCCATCGCCGCCACGGCCAACCCGTGGTCGAGCTCGACGTCGGCTTCCTCGCAGATCTCCGCGAGCGCGTGGAGGGAGATGGGCTTCCCCACGTCGTGGAAGAGACCGCACAGGAAGGCGCCCTCGACGTTCTTGCGCGTGGCGCGCGCGATCTCTCGCGCGTACGCGCCGGCCGCCGCAGAGTGCCTCCACATGCTCCGGATCAGCGCGTCGAAGCCTTTCACGCGGAACACCTTGCCCTGCAGCGCCACTCCCACGGCGATCTCGGACAAGGTCTCGTTCCCGAGCCGCGCGACGGCCTGCTGCAGCGACACGATCGTGTGCGTCGGCGCGTAGGCTGCGGAGTTCGCCAGGCGCAGCACGTGCCCGGCGAGCGACTGGTCGCGCTCGATCAGGAGCGCGAGCTCGCGCGCGTCGCTCGTCGTGCGGTTGCAGATCGAGAGCACCTGCACCGCGGTGTCGGGCAGCACCGGGAGCTCGATGGCTCCGCTCTGGGCGTGGTGGGCGAGGCTCGCCCGAATGGATTCGGGGAGCACGGTGCTTCGTCCAGGCGACATCGTCGGAGGCGGCGGAGGATCGGGCCGGTGCCCTCATCGACGTTTCCGCGCGTGCCCTGAAGCAGGCGCGCCGAGGGACTCGCGCTGCTCCTAGCGCTGCAGGTGGTCCGCCAGCACCTGGGCCACGCAGCAGGTGACCTTCTTGCCCGTAGGGACGTGCAGGAACTCGTTCGGCCCGTGCGCGTTCGAGTGCGGCCCGAGCACGCCCGTGATGAGGAACTGGGCCTTCGGGAACTTCTCGCCCAGCATGCCCATGAACGGGATCGAGCCGCCCTCGCCCATGTAGGCGGCCGGGTTGCCGAAGTAGGCCTGCGAGGCGCCCGCAACGGACGTCTCGAGCCACGACGCGAGCTCGGGCGCGTTCCAACCCTGCCCGCCCGTGCTGGCGTCGAAGGTGACGCGCGCGCCGTGCGGCGGATCCTTCTCGAAGAGCGCCTTGACGACCTTGGCCGCGCGATCGGCGTCGAGCGTCGGCGGCACGCGCAGCGAGACCTTCACCGACGTGTACGGCCGCAGCACGTTCCCCGCGCTCTCGAGCGCCGGCAACCCCTCCGCTCCGGTGATCGAGAGCGCCGGGCGCCAGGTGCGGTTGAGCACGAGCTCGGCGGGCTCGCCCGCCAGCGGGCGCGCGCCCTTCACGAGCGGGAACTTCGCGTGCACGTCCTTGCGCAGGATCGTCGCGGCCGCCGCCGCTTGCTCCTCGCGCTGCGCGGGCACGTCGACGAAGAGCTCCTTCGGCCGAATCGCTCCCGACGTCTCGTCCTCGAGCCGCGAGAGCAGCGTGCGCAAGATGCGAAAGCTCGACGGGACGATCCCGCTCGCGTCACCCGAGTGCACGCCCTCCTCGAGGATATCCACGCGCAGCGAGCCGACCACGAGCCCGCGCAGCGAGGTCGTGCTCCACAGGCGCTCGTAGTCGCCGCAACCGGAGTCGAGGCACACGACGAGCGAGGGCTCGCCGATGCGCTCGGCCAGGTGATCGATGTAGAAAGGCAGGTCGAAGCTCCCGCTCTCCTCGCAGCCTTCGATGAGCACGACGCAGCGCGCGTGCCGCGCCCCTTGCTGGTGCAACGCGCGGATCGCCGTGAGCGACGCGAACGCCGAGTAGCCGTCGTCCGCCCCGCCGCGCCCGTACAGCCGATCGCCCTCGCGCACGGGCTTCCAAGGCCCGAGTCCGTCGCGCCAACCGGTCATCTCCGGCTGCTTGTCGAGGTGCCCGTAGAGCATGACGGTGTCGTCGCCCTGGCCGGGGATCTCCATGAAGATGAGCGGCGTGCGCCCGGGCAAGCGCACCACCTCGACCTCGAGGCCGGGGATGTCCTGCGCGCGGCACCACGCCTCGACGAGCGCCACGGCCTCGTCCATGTGGCCGTTCTCCTTCCAGCGCGGGTCGAAGTGCGGCGACTTGTTGGGGATCGCGATGTACCGGACGAGCTCGGGCACGATCTCGCGCTCCCACACGTCGTCGACGAAGCCCCAGGTCGCGTCGCGATCCAGCTGGGCGGGAGAGGTCGTGCGCTCGGTCGTCTTGCTCTTCTTGCCGCTCATGGCGGGAGAGGATAACGCGTCGCGGGGGATCCGGCCGAGCCGATCCCCTCCACGCGCCGACCGCGTCGCCGCTCGAACCGGCGCTCGGCATTCGAGTTCGCGCCGAGGCCGCCGTCGCCCTTGGAGCGCTCTCCCGGGAGGACTAGTCTCGGCTCGATGAAGCCCCCCCTGCTCCCCTTGCTCCTCGTCTCCTTCCTCGGGAGCGGTTGCGTGGCCGTGGCCGCCGCCGGCGTCGGCGCGGCCGCCACCTACGGAATCGTCAGCTTCAAGAACAACGAAGCATCGCGCGAGTTCGGCCAAGCCTCGGAGAAAGTCTGGAAGGCCTCGATCCAGGCGCTCAAGGCGCAGGACTACACGATCCAGGGCGTGCCCCTGCTCGACGGCCCGAAGGGCGAGATCGACGCCAGGGAAGCCGTCGTCACCGTCGAACGCCTGTCGCGCGCGTCGACGCAGGTCAGCGTGCGCGTCGGCACCTTCGACAGCGAAGCGAACCGCCGCGCCGCCAAGCTCGTGATCGACGAGATCGCACGCCGCCTCGGCGAGTAGACGTCCGCGGGGGCGTCGTTCACCCGGCCAAGGCCCGAACAAGGAGCTCAGCAGGACGCGCGCTCGCCTGCCGGGGCGCTGCGCGTGGCCGCGCGGGATGCAAGCGCCTGCTCCATCTGCGCGAGCACGAGGTCGACGGGCAGGTCCTCCATGCAGATGTGGCGCGGCATCGTGCACTCCCGCTGGTTGCACGGCGCGCAGGGGGCGCCGACGCGCGCGATCGCGTGGTCGCCCCATGGGCCCGTGCGGCGTGGGTCGGCGGCGCCGAAGAGGATGACGCACGGCAGGCCGACGGCGGCGGCGAGGTGCATCGGGCCCGTGTCGAGGCCGACGAAGAGACGCGCGCGGCGTTCGAGGGCCCAGAGCTCGACGAGGCTCGTCGCGCCGACGAGGTCGCGCACGCGCGAGCCCTGCACGCCCTCGACGTCCGCGGGGAAGAGCCGCCGGTCGTCGGGGCCGCCGATCAGGCACACGGGCGCGTCGAAGCGCTCCGCGGCGGCGAGCGCGAGCTCGCCGAAGCGACCGGGCACCCAGCGGTTCGCGGGTTTGCTCGCGCCGAGGTTGACGAGGATCGGGGCGCCGCCGAGCTCGAGCACCAGGAGGTCGGCGCGGCGCTCGGCGGCGGGGTCGCTCGGTAGGACGTGCTCGGGCGATCGAGCGCGCAGTCCGAGGTGGCGCACGAAGTCCAGGTACTGCTGCACCATGTGCCGGTGCCGGTCGCCCGGCGCGACGCGCTCGGTCGTGAGGAGCCACGAGAGCTCCTTGCAGCGCGCGCGGTCGAAGCCGAGCACGCGCGGGGCGCCGGAGAGACGCGCGAAGAGCGCGCTCTTCGCGATACGCTGCAGGTCGAGCGCGAGCCCGTAGCGCTCCGCACGCAGCTCCTGCATCAGGCGGCGGAGGCCCGCGAGGCCGCTGCCGCGCTTCCACAGATGGACGCGATCGACGCAGGGATTCCCGCGCACGAGCGGCGCCGCGAGGTCGTGCACGACCCAGCCGACCTTCGGTCGCGGCTCTTCGCGCGCGAGCGCCGCCGCGACGACCAGCGCGTTCGCGACGTCACCGATGGCGCCGAGTCGGACGATCAGGATCTTGTCGGGCAGGATCGCGGGGGAACGCGCGGACACGCGGGGAGGATACGGACCCACCGGGACGGCGGCCACCCGCGCTCCAGAGCTGCGAGAACGACGCGGTCGGTTGGGGAAGTAGGTAGTGAGCGCGCCGTCCACGAACTCCGACGCGCTTCACTTGGAGGGCGCACCGAATCCGTGCGATGATCGCGTCCAATGCCGGACACGGTCGACGAGAAACCGCCGCCTCCGCCCAAGCGCTCGGCTCCCGAGAATCTCCGCAACCGCGGTCTTTGGATGTGGCTCGTGTTCGCCGCCGTTCTGCTCTTGTGGGTCGGGCGCGACACGCTCGCGACCGCGCCGACGATTTCCTACAGCGAGTTCAAGGCGCACCTCGCGCGCGGCGAGCTGAAGGAGATCCTGATCCACGAGAACGAGATCGTGGGCAGCCTCGCGACCGTCGAGCAGGACGGCGAGTCCGCGGAAGCCGAAGACGAGACTTCCACCGCGCCGGCGACCTTCCGCGTGCAGCGCGTGGAGGATCCCGATCTCGTGAAGGAGCTCGAAGCGGCCGGCGTGCCCTATTCCGGCGCCGCGGAGGACGAGCTCACCGCCTTCTTCCTCACCTGGCTCTTGCCGCTCGGCGTGATGCTGCTCGTGTTCGGCTGGCTCTTCCGTTCGGCGGCCAAGCGCGCCACCGGCGGCATGATGGGCTTCGGCAAGAGCCGCGCTCGGCTCGTGCCCGAGAAGGGCACGGGCGTGAGCTTCGCCGACGTCGCGGGTTGCGACGAAGCCAAGTCGGAGCTCGGCCAGATGGTCGAGTTCCTGAAGAACCCGGGCCGCTTCACCGGGCTCGGCGGACGCATTCCGAAGGGCGTGCTGCTGCTCGGGCCGCCGGGGACGGGCAAGACCCTGCTCGCACGCGCGGTGGCGGGCGAAGCGGGCGTGCCGTTCTTCTCGCTCACCGGCAGCGACTTCGTCGAGATGTTCGTCGGCGTCGGCGCGGCGCGCGTGCGCGACCTCTTCGAGCAGGCCAAGGCGAAGGCCCCGTGCATCGTGTTCATCGACGAGATCGACGCGATCGGCCGCCAGCGCGGCGTGAGCATGGGCGTCGTGAACGACGAGCGCGAGCAGACGCTGAACCAGCTCCTGTCGGAGATGGACGGCTTCGAGATCAACTCGGGCGTGATCCTGCTCGCGGCGACGAACCGGCCGGAGATCCTCGACAAGGCGCTCTTGCGTCCGGGGCGCTTCGACCGCCAGGTGGTGCTCGACGCGCCCGACATCGCGGGGCGCGAGGCGATCCTGGGTGTGCACGCGCGGGGCAAGCGGCTCGCGCCGGACGTGGACCTCGCGCGGATCGCGCGCGTGACGCCGGGCATGTCGGGCGCCGACCTGGCGAACGCCATGAACGAAGCGGCGCTGCTCGCGGCCGAGGCGCGTCACCCGGAGATCACGCAGCGCGACCTGGAGGACGCGGTGGAGCGGGTCGTGGCCGGGCCCGAGCGCCGCAGCCGCCGGCTCGAGCCCGAAGAGAAGCGCCGCGTGGCCTACCACGAGTCGGGGCACGCACTCGTGGCCGCCCGCTCGGAGCGCGGGTTCCCGGTCGAGAAGATCACGATCGTCCCGCGCGGCCGAGCGGCGCTCGGCTACACCATGCAGCTCGCCGAGCAGGAGCGCTTCCTGCGCACGAAGCAGGACCTGCTCGACCGCCTGGCCGTGACGATGGGCGGGCGCGCGGCCGAGGAGCTCGTGTTCGAGGACGTGTCGACCGGCGCGCACGACGACCTGCGCACGGCGACCGAGATCGCGCGGCAGATGGTGTGCATGTTCGGGATGAGCGACCGGCTCGGGCTCCCGCAGTGCGCGCGGCCGACGGAAAGCATGTACCTGGGTTCGGACGGCTCGATGGCGCGCGACTGCTCCGAGGAGACCTCGCGCGTGATCGACGAGGAGATTCGCGCCATGCTCGACGGAGCTCGCAACCGGGCGCGCGCGGTGCTCGAAGCCGAACGCCCGCTCCTCGAGCGCATCACCGCGACCCTGCTCGAGAAGGAAACGCTCGACCGAGCGAGCTTCGAGGAGCTCGTGGGGTCGAGCCCCCCCCCGCCGAGCGCGCCGGAGTGACTCGCGCGCGGGCACGCAGGCAAGAGTGCCTTCTGCACGAGGATCACAGCGTTTTCGGAAGCGGTCGATCTCCCAGCTTCGGCGGCTCGCACTGGGCCGGCGCCCGCAGTTCGTGGACAATGGCCGCGCTTTGACGGAGACGGGTGGAGCAGGCGGGTCGGAGCGCGTGGTGCGGCTCGGCCTGCGACTCGATCGCGACGAAGGGCAGCGGCTCTTCGACGCGCTAGCCGAGCTCTCCGCGCCGGGCGACGCGGTCTTGGACCTGTCGGCGGTGCAGGGCTTCGACGGCTACGGCGCGGCGGGACTCCTGCGGGCGCTCGACCTGGCGCAACGGCGCGAGCTGCGCGTCGCGCTGCGGTCTCCTTCCGCCGAGCTCGCGGAGCTCCTCGCGCACCTCGAGCTCCCCGAGCTCGAGAGCCGCCACGCCGGCACGCCGTGGATCGCGCACATCGGCGAGTACGTCCTGCCGTTCGTCGAGGGCTTCAAGGCCCAGTTCGTCCTGGTGGGCGAGACGGTCTACCTCTTGACGCTCGGGAACCTGCGCGGCCGCGGCGTCCGGCTCGATCGGTTCCTGCGCGAGTTCGTGCGCGCCGGGCTCGACGCGTTGCCGATCGTGTCGTTGATCTCGGCCTTGATCGGGATCGTGCTCGCGCTGCAGGCCGACGCGCAACTGCGCCAGTTCGGCGCGACGATCTACGTCGCGGACCTGGTGAGCGTGTCCATCACGCGCGAGATCGGTCCGCTGCTGATCGGTCTGGTGGTCGCCGGGCGCACGGGCTCGGCCAACACCGCGGAGATCGGATCGATGGTCGTGTCCGAGGAGCTCGACTCGCTGCGCCAGATGGGCGTACAGCCGGCGAGCTACCTGTTCGTGCCCAAGGTCGCCGCCCTCGCGTTCGCGATGCCGTGCCTGGCCGTGATCGGCAGCGGGCTCGGCATCCTGTGCGGCGCGATCATCTGCGCGTCGATGTTCGGCCTCAACTTGACGACGTTCTTCGCCGAGGTACGCCAGGCGCTCGTCTGGGGCGACCTCGCGAGCTGCGTCTCGAAGTCGGTGATCTTCGGCTTCATCATCGGCTCGATCAGCTGCAACCAGGGACAGGCGGTGCGAGCGGGCGCGACCGAAGTCGGGCGCCGGACGACGGCCTCCGTGGTCGTCTCCATCCTGTACATCATCGCCGCCGACACGACCTTCACGTGGATCTTCCATGGCTCCTGAGACGCTTCGACCGCTGATCGTCGCGGAGTCCGTGACCAAGTCGTTCAGGGACGAGGTCGCGGTCCAGTCGGTCGACCTCTCGATCGAGCGCGGCGAGATCTTCGTCCTGATGGGAACGAGCGGCTGCGGCAAGTCCACGCTGCTCAAGTGCCTGATCGGGCTGCTCGTCCCCGACGAGGGCGTGATCGAGATCGAAGGCGTCGACATCGTGCAGCTCGAGGAGGCGGAGCTCTACCCGATCCGGCGCAAGATGGGCGTGGCCTTCCAATCGGGCGCCCTGTTCCAGTCGCTGTCGGTCGCGGACAACGTCGCCTTCCCGCTCGTCGAGACGGCCGGTCTCCCGCGCGAGGAAGCGCGCTGGGTCGCCCACGTCAAGCTCTCCCAGGTCGGGCTCGGCGACGCGGGCGACAGGCTTCCCTCCGAGCTTTCGGGCGGGATGAAGAAGCGCGCGGCGATCGCCCGCGCCCTGGCCCTCGACCCCGCCATCCTATTCCTCGACGAACCCACCTCCGGCCTCGATCCCGTCACGTCGGCCGGGATCGACGAGCTCGTGCTGGACATCAACCGGACGTCGGGCACGACCATCTTCGTCGTCACCCACGACCTGCCCTCGGCGTTCGCGATCGCGACGCGCACCGCTCTCATGAGCAAGGGTAGGCTCTTGTCCGTCCAGCCCCCCGACGAGCTCCGGAACGACCCGACGCCCGAGATCGCCTCGTTCGTGAACCGCGAGGCGAGCCGGGCTCCGGCCGGCAAGGGACTCGCGAAACTCCTGGAGACGCAGTGAAGACACACGGCACGCGCCCATGACCGTCGAACGCCGAGAAGCCGTGCAGGCGGGAGTCTTCGTGCTCGTGTCGCTGTCTGCGTTCGTGCTGTTCCTGGCCCTGTTGCTCGGTCGGCACCTCTTCCGCGACGTCTACACCTACACGACGATCTTCGACCGCACGATCGCGGGGCTCGATCCCGGTGCGGACGTGAAGTACCTCGGCGTGCCGGCCGGCAAGGTCACCGACATCCGCTTCCTGCCGGGGAGCTTCCCCAACGTGCAGGTCACGATGGACATCGCCGGACACGTGCCGATCACCGAGAGCACGCGCGCGACGCTCGAGATCCAGGTGCTCACCGGAGTCGCGCACATCGAGCTCATCGGCGGCTTGGAGGGCGAGGGGAGGATCGAGCCCGGCGATCGGATCGAGTCGCAGGCGTCGAACTTCGAGCGCATCTCGAAGAGCTTGCCGCTCGTGGCGGAGGGTCTCCCGGACCTGCTCGCGCGCATGGAGTCGGCCGTCGCGAACATCGAGACGTTCTTCGGCCCGGAGACCCAGGAGCGGGTAGGCCGCGCGCTCGAGGCCGTCGATGGGGGGATGGTGGCCGTGGAAGCCGCTCTCGATCGCGCGTCGAGCGCGATCGGGAACGAGGCGCGCGCGATCTCGAGCACGGCCGAGGTCGAGATGCGCGCCACGGGCCAGTCCGCACGCGAAACGCTCGCGGGCATGCGGACCGATCTCGCGCGGACGCTCGAAGAGTTTCGCGGCGTCTTCGCCGGCGCGGACGCGCAGGCCGCGTGGTCGGACCTCCAGCGCTCCAGCGTGCTCCTGGTCTCCGCGCTCGAACGCGCGGACGGCGCTCTGGCGCGCGTCGAGCTCGTGCTCGACGACGACGTGCTCGACGACCTGCGCCGCGCCGTGCGCGAGGCTTCCGAGCTCTTCGGCGACCTCGGGCGCGATCCCGGCCGCTTGCTCTCCGATCCCCCCCGCGAGCGCCGCATACCCGACCCCGACCGATGAGAGACACGATCTGCGACGCGACGTCCGGGCTTGCGGCGGCGATCCTGCTCGCCGTCCTCACGACGGGCTGCTTGGGCGGACGCGCCCTCGAGCCCGTGCGCCTCTTCTCCCCGCAGCTCGAGCCCACGCCCGCGACGGCGCCGCTCGACGTGGAGCTCGTGATCGGTGCCTTCAGCGCCGCTCCCGCCCTCGACGACGCGCGCCTGCTCGCGCGCATCTCGCCCGAGGAGATCGAGTACTACGTCCACCACCGCTGGGTCGCGCCGCCCGCGCGGCTCCTGCGCCACGAGCTCGCCCGCGCCCTGCGGCCGGCCTTCGCGCGGGTGGAGCTCGGCGGCCCGGGCACACACGAGCTCTCCGCGCACGTCCTGCACTTCGAGGAAGTCGACGAGGGCGAAGCCTGGTTCGGAAGGGTCGCCGTGCGCTTCACCCTGGTCGAATCCGCCACGGGCCAGGTGCTCTCGCGCCGCACGCTCGAGGCGAAACCGCGCGCGGACGAGCGCAACCCCGCGGCGGTCGTGCGCGCCCTGCGCCTCGGACTGCAAGAGGTGACCGCGGCACTCGTGGCCGACGTTCGCGAGAGCACGGCCCCCCGCTCGGAGGCCGATCGATCAGAATGACGCGGGTCTCGGTCCGCGGGTCCCACTCGTCGTTCGGGACTCCACCCTGACGGGGATCACAGAGGGGAGCAAGCCATGGAAGTCATGACGGTCGACGTGGGCGGAAGCAACGTGAAGGTCCTCACGAGCGGACGGAGCCGCGAGGAAATTCGGCGCAAGGAGTCGGGCCCGACGATGGGACCGAGCGAGATGGTCGCGCGCGCCCGCGAGCTCGCCGACGGTTGGTCGTACGACGTCATCGCCATCGGCTATCCCGGTCCGGTGCGCGACGACAAGCCCGCGCTCGATCCGAAGAACCTCGCGCCCGGCTGGGTCGGCTTCGACTTCGAGCGCGCCTTCGGCAAGCCGGTGCGCATGGTGAACGACGCGGCGATGCAGGCCTTCGGCAGCTACGAGGGCGGCAAGATGTTGTTCCTGGGCCTCGGCACGGGTCTCGGTTCGGCGCTCGTCGCCGACGACGTGCTGATGCCGCTCGAGCTCGCGCACCTGCCCTTCAAGAAGGGCAAGACCTACGAGGACTTCGCGGGCGAGCGCGCGCTGAAGAGCCGCGGCAAGAAGAAGTGGCGCGAGACGGTCGCGGAGATCACGGACGTCCTCGCCAAAGCCTTGCTGGTCGATTACGTCGTGCTCGGCGGAGGCAACGTCCGCCACCTCGAAGAGCTCCCGCCGGGCTGTCGGCGCGGCGACAACGCGAACGCGTTCACGGGCGGTTTCCGACTCTGGGGAGTGCACTGACTTGAGCGCGAAGGAGTCGGCTGGAGCTCGATTGGTGGTGGAGTCCAAGGCCCCGGCGGCCAAGGGCACCTGTGACACGAGCAACCCCGAGCGCGAGCGCCTGCGGAGCGCGCCTGCCGAGTGGAAGCGCTTCGGGCCGTATCTCTCCGAGCGCCAGTGGGGCACGGTGCGCGAGGACTACAGCCCCGACGGGAGCGCGTGGACCTACCTGCCGCACGACGATGCGCGCAGCCGCGCCTACCGCTGGGGCGAGGACGGCATCGCGGGCATCAGCGACGACCGCCAGCTCCTGTGCTTCTCGATCGCGCTGTGGAACGGCCGCGACCCGATCCTGAAGGAGCGCCTGTTCGGCGTCGGCGGCAACGAGGGCAACCACGGCGAGGACTGCAAGGAGCTCTACTACTACCTCGACGCGACGCCGACGCATTCGTACCTGCGCGCGCTCTACAAGTACCCGCAGGCCGAGTTCCCCTACGCGCGCCTGCTCGACGAGAACCACCGCCGCTCGCGCAACGACCCCGAGTACGAGCTGCAGGACACCGGCATCTTCGACGACGACCGCTACTTCGACGTCGAGGTCGAGTACGCGAAGGCCGGACCGAACGACGTCCTCGTGCGCGTCACCGCGCACAACCGCGGACCTGACGAAGCCGTGCTGCACCTCGTTCCGCAGCTCTGGTTCCGCAACACCTGGAGCTGGGGGCGTTGGCCGGCGAAGCCCTCCATCCGCCGTGAGACGTCTTCGGTCGCGCTCGCAGAGCACGACGAGCTCGGGAGCTTCCGCCTCCACTGCGAGGACCCCGAGGAGCTCCTCTTCTGCGACAACGAGAGCAACGGGCGCCGCTTGTGGGGCGTCGACGAGCCCGGGCACTTCAAGGACGCCTTCCACGAGTACCTGATCGACGGCCGCGCGGACGCGGTCTCGCCCGCCCGAGCCGGTACGAAGGTCGGCGCGCACTGGAGGCTCGCGATCGGAGCGGGCAGTTCCGCGAGCGTGCGCCTGCGCCTCACGGCGGACGCGCCGAAGAGCCACATGGAGAACTTCGCCGACTTCGACGACGTGTTCGCCGAGCGCATCCGCGAGGCCGACCGCTTCTACGCCGAGATCCAGCACTCGATCGAGGGCGAGGACGCGCGAGCGGTGCAGCGCCAGGCCTTCGCCGGGCTCCTGTGGTCCAAGCAGTCCTATCACTACGACGTCGCGCAGTGGCTCGAAGGCGATCCCTCGCAACCCGCTCCGCCGCCCGAGCGGCGCCGCGGCCGCAACAACGAGTGGACGCACGTCAACAACGGCGAAGTCGTCTCGATGCCGGACAAGTGGGAGTACCCGTGGTACGCCGCGTGGGACCTCGCCTTCCACTGCGTCCCGCTCGCGCTCGTCGATCCGGAGTTCGCGAAGGAGCAGCTCCTGCTCTTCACGCGCGAGTGGTACATGCACCCGAACGGCCAGTTGCCCGCCTACGAGTGGGCCTTCGGCGACGTGAATCCGCCCGTGCACGCCTGGGGCGCGTGGCGCGTCTACAAGATCGACCAGAAGCAGAACGGCGGTCGCGGCGACCTCGACTTCCTCGAGCGCGTCTTCCACAAGCTCCTGCTCAACTTCACCTGGTGGGTGAACCGCAAGGACGCGCACGGCCGCAACCTGTTCCAGGGCGGCTTCCTCGGGCTCGACAACATCGGCGTGTTCGACCGCAGCGCGCCGCTGCCGACCGGCGGGCACATCGAGCAGGCCGACGGCACGAGCTGGATGGGCATGTACTGCCTGAACCTGATGCACATCGCGCTCGAGCTCTCGGAGCGCAGCAAGGTCTACCAGGACCTCGCCACGAAGTTCTTCGAGCACTTCCTCTACATCGCCGCCGCCATGACGAACATCAACGGCGCCGGCATCTCGCTCTGGGACGACGAGGACGAGTTCTTCTACGACGTGCTCGACCTGGGCGGCCCGCAGGCCGACGGCCGCGACGTGATCAAGCTCAAGGTGCGCTCGATGGTCGGCCTGACGCCGCTCTTCGCCGTCGAGACGCTCGAGCCCGAGCTGCTCGAGCGCGTGCCGGAATTCGCGGCGCGCATGAAGTGGTTCCTGGAGCACCGCCCCGACCTCGCGAACCTGATCTCGCACTGGGAAGTGCCGGGCGAGGGTCACCGGCGCCTGCTCTCGCTGCTGCGCGGCCACCGCATGAAGCGGCTCCTGCGCCGGATGCTCGACGAGACCGAGTTCCTCTCCGAGTACGGCGTGCGCGCGCTCTCGCGCAGCCACAAGGACGCGCCCTACGTGCTCGCGGTCGACGGCGAGACCTACGAGGTCGGCTACCAGCCGGGCGAATCCGAGACGAGCCTCTTCGGCGGCAACTCCAACTGGCGCGGCCCGATCTGGTTCCCGATGAACTTCCTGATCATCGAGTCGCTCCAGAAGTTCCACCACTACTACGGCGACGACTTCAAGGTCGAGTGCCCCACCGGCTCGGGCACCTTCCTCACGCTGACCGAGATCGCCGACGAGCTGGCGCGGCGTCTCTCGAAGATCTTCCTGCGCGACGCGCACGGCCGCCGCCCGGTCTTCGGCACGCACGAGAAGTTCCAGACCGACCCGCACTTCAAGGACCACGTGCTCTTCTACGAGTACTTCCACGGCGACAACGGCCGCGGCGTCGGCGCCTCGCACCAGACCGGCTGGACGGCCCTCGTCGCGAAGCTCCTGCAGCCGCGCAAGAAGGCCTGAACGAACGCCTTCCGCACGGACGTTTCGCTTCGGAGCTCGGCGAGGGCTACAAAGGGCGGCGCATGGTCGTCGAAGCGAACCCCGGCGCAGGGCGCAGCCTTGCCGCGCGCGCGCTCCTGCGCTCGATCGTCCCGCCCGCCGCGTGTCTGATCGTCGCCGCCGGCACTTGGATGGCTTGCGCGGAGAAGGAGATCTCGGGCGACCCCGAGCCCTCCGAATTCCCTCCCACGGCGAGGATGCACACGGTACAGGATCTGCGCGCCGACCTCGCGGCGCCCCGGCATGCGTCGGACGGCGGCGGGCGGGCGTGGCTCGAGGACGGTCCGACGGAGGTCGTGATCTCGACGCGCCACCGCTGGACGATCGTGTACGAGGCGGGCCCGCTCGGCGTGGCGCAGGGCGGGACCGTGTTCTTCCTGACCTCGCCCTTCTGGGGCTGGGACGACTGGCCCCAACCCGATTATCCCGACGCTCCCGGCTACACGGAGGTCTCGACGGAGGCGGAAGGCGTGGAGCTCGAGGCGCGCGCGCTCGACCGGAACATGCTGGGCGTCGAGATCGGCGGGCGCGCGCTGCGCGAGGGCGAGCGGATCCGCTTCGTCTACGGCGCGGGCGAGATCGGCGCGCTCGCGGACAAGTTCGGCGAGCGCGGATCCACGTTCTGGGTCGCGGTGGACGGCGACGGCGACGGCGTGCGCAAGGTGCTCGACGAGTGTCCGAGCGTCGACGTCCTTCCGGGGCCGCCGGCCGGTCTGTGGATGACCGTCCCGAGCGTCGTGGGCGTCGGCGAGGAGGCACGCGTCGCCGTCGCGTTGCTCGACCGGCGCGGGAACGCGTGGGTCGACTGGTCGGGCGACGTCGTGTTCACGGACGTTCCGGAGGGCCTCGTGTTGCCCGAGCGCGTGACGCTCGGTCCGCGCGAAAGATCGGCGACGGTCGCGCTCGCGCGCGTCGAGGCCGCCGGGCTCTACCACCTCGAGGCGCGGCTCGATCCGCCGCTCCCCGGCACACCCGACGACTTCGCGTACGAGAGCAATCCCATGCTCGCGAGCTCCGAGACGCCGCTGCGCGTCTTGTGGGCCGACCTGCACGGACACTCGCAGCTCTCCGACGGCACGGGCACGCCGGAGGACTTCTACCGCTACGCGCGCGACGTCGCCGCGCTCGACGTGGCCGCGCTCACCGACCACGACCACTGGGGCGTGCGCTTCCTCGACCAGAGCCCGGAGATCTGGGCGGAGATCGGGCGCGTGACGGCCGAGTTCCACGAGCCCGGGCGCTTCGTGACGCTGCTCGGCTACGAGTGGACGAGCTGGATCTACGGGCACCGGCACGTCTTGTACTTCGAGGACGAGGGCGAGCTGCATTCCTCGGTGGATCCGGCGAAGGAGACTCCCGCGCAACTCTGGGACGCGCTGCGCGGCCAGTCCGCGCTCACCTTCGCGCACCACTCCGCCGGCGGACCGATCGCCACGGACTGGAGCTTCGCGCCCGATCCCGTGCTCGAGCCGGTGACGGAGGTCGTGTCGGTGCACGGGAGCAGCGAGGCCATGGACTCGCCGGGCCTGATCCACAGCCCGCTCGACGGCAACTTCGTGCGCGACGTGCTCGACCGCGGCTTCCGTTTCGGGTTCATCGGCAGCGGAGATTCCCACGACGGCCATCCCGGCCTCACCCACCTCGCCGGACAATCGGGCGGCCTCGCCGCCATCCTGGCCGACGAGCCGACGCGCGAGAGCGTGCTCGCCGCCCTGCGCGCGCGCCGCGTCTTCGCGACGAACGGCGAGCGCATCCTCCTGCGCGCCTCGCTCGGCGGCCACCGCATGGGCGCAACCCTCCCCGCCGCCGAGGCAGGCAAGCTCGAGCTGCGCGTCCACGTGATTGGAACCGCGCCGATCGAGCTCGTGGAGATCGTGAAGACCGGCGACATCGTCGCCATCGACTGCGCCGGCGAGCGCGAAGTCGCGCTCCCCCCGCTCGCGATGGAGCTCGCCTCCGGCGAGTACCTCTACGTCCGCGTGCGCCAGACGACCGGCGGCCTCGCCTGGTCGAGCCCGTTCTACGTGGAGTGAGGGGTCAGTCCCGGACAACCGCCGTCTCTTACCACTGTTGGTCGAGGTCACGGTGGGGCCGAATTCGTCGATCGAGAATGCGATCTAATGAATGATCGAGCAGTAGCAAATCAACTTCGCTCTCGCTTTAGGCACAAAGCGATAGCGCCGGATACACTGTTCCTTCTTACAGCGGAGGATGCTCTCCAATTCCTAGAGGAAGCCAGGGGCTTGGGTCTAACTATCATGGGGGTCGACGGGTTCGCAATAACGGACGCTGGTGCATATCAGCCTCACCAAGAATTCAGTAACGACGTCGCTGATGTTATTGGTCACGAAGAGCTGTTTCTTGAAAAAACGAGACGATTGATACGGCGCGGCGGAGAATGTGGTATTAGATTCGAGGTCGTCCTAGCGGAATCACCATGAGTGATGTCGGGGAAGTAGGAAGTGCAGTCACCCGCTCACGCGTGCTGCGAAGGAGTCTCTGGGTGGACCACCGCATTGCGACGATGCGGCACGGGGAGCAAGATGCGGCCCGCTCAATCGTGGCTCGCTCCTTGATGCCATTGCCAACCTTTTTCGAGGTAGTTCCGTACGCGCCCGGTGATCCCGTGTCAGTTGTCTGTTGACTGAGAGGCGAGCGAGGTCGGAAGTCTTAGCTCTTGTTACTGGCGTCCTGCTCTCCGGCCCAGGCCCAGGGCGTGAGCCGTTTGATCTGCAAGGTAGGCAGAATGTCCAAGATCCACGAGTGCACTTCGTGTACGACTCGTCGCGCCGCCTGACGAAGGCGATCGAAGTCGACACGAACTCGGTCGCGGCCGACCTGGAAACCTGGTTCCAGTACCGGCGCGATTCGCGGCTCGAGCGCCGGCGCAGCGCGCGCGGCTTCTTCACCGACTTCGAGTACGACGCGGCGCGCCGGCTCGAGAAGGTGATCGATTCCCTGGGCAACGAGGTGAGCTTCGAGCTCGACGCGAACGGCAACCGCGAGAAGGTCTTCTCGACGGAGAAGGTCACGGGCTCCCCCGACGAGGTCTACGAGGCGCGCTTCGTCTACGACGCGCTCGACCGCGTGACCGAGCGGCGCGTCCTCGATCGGATCACTTCGGCGGTCGAGCAGGTCTGGACCTACGACTACGACCTGCGCCCCAACCTCACGGAGGTCGTGGATCCAAATCCGAACGCGCTCCTGCGGGAGGCACTGAGCTCGCCAAGCGCGAGATTCCTTCTCAATGACGCCGGTTCGTTCAAGGTTGTCGCCGATCTCGGCAGAGCAATAGGCACCAAGGGCCAGACGGGAATAAAAGCTGTTGTCGACTTTGCGGGCAATGTAATCACCTGGTTTCCTGTGCGGCCATGAGGCTCGTATTCAGCAATCTCCACTTCGACGGTGAGATTCGAAGCAAGTGGGACGTGCTGCTTCGCATCGTCGGCGATTTCGCCATCGTCACCGGAGATCGCCAGCTGTACGGGGAAGTTGAGTTCTGCCTCGTCGAGTTCGCCATCGCTCTGGCGAACTGGCTGGCAACTGCGACCGACGACGGGCCCGATTTCGTCTACACGTCGATGGAATCTGAGACCGAGGGACTTGTGCGGTTCACGCTTGCCGAGTTTGGGTCCTGGAAGGTCTCCGCGGCACACCAGCACTACGACGAGGTCGCTCAGCTCACTACCGACGAAGTCGGGTGCGCGGCGCGAGCGTACATCCAGCAGCTCCGGGGAGCTTTGCTGCCCGCAATCGACATCTGCGACTGCATCGAGAATGCAGACGTGCTGAAGGCTGCTCGCACATGGAGGTGAGGCGAAGACGGGCTCTCCTTGACATCCCAGGTATCCTCCCGCATCCCGCGCGGGATGGGGTGTCCATTTTTTCGGGGCAAGGTCAGAGATCCCAGGAGAACAAAGCGCGCGGCTTCTTCACCGACTTCGAGTACGACGCGGCGCGCCGGCTCGAGAAGGTGATCGATTCCCTGGGCAACGAGGTGAGCTTCGAGCTCGACCCGAACGGCAACCGCGAGAAGGTCTTCTCGAAGGAGAAGGTCACAGGCTCCCCCGACGAGGTCTACGAGACGTGCTTCGGTTACGACTCGTCGCGCCGCCTGACGAAGGCGATCGCTGCAGCAAGTCGACACCCTGCCTGCCTCCCAGAGGTGAAGCGCACGGCGCAACTAAGATCCGCAGCGAAGAGGACAGGCTCAGCATGGCCTTCCGCCATCTTTAGGGATGGTCTTGCACGGCAGTGGCGGCCACGCGCGCGTCGATCGCGCGCGCGGTGGTTTGGCCGGCGGCCACGTCCACGCGGGTGAGGAGCAGGCCGCCGACGACGAAGAAGGCAAGGATGAAGGGGATCGCGCTCTCCGTTCCGCCGGTGGTGACGATCAGGAAGGTGAAGAGGGCTGCGCCGGCGATGCCGGCGAACTTCTCGCCGACGGCGAAGAAGGCGAAGAACTCGCCGGACTTGTGCTTGGGGATCATGCTCGCGAAGAGCGAGCGCGAGAGGGCTTGGCAGCCGCCCTGGACCATGCCGACGAAGACGGCCAGGGCGATGAACTCGCGCTCCGTTTCCATCTGGTAGCCGTAGATCGTGATGAGGGCGTAGGCGGCGAGTCCGGCGAGGACCATGCGCTTCGTGCCGAAGCGCTCGGCCAACAGGCCGAAGCCGAAGGCGAAGGGCACGCCGACGAACTGCACGAGGACGATCGCGGCGATCATGATATCCGTCGCGAAGCCCTTGTCGGCGCCGATGGTCGTCGCCATGCGGTAGATGGTCATGATCCCGTCGTTGTAGACGAGGAAGGCGACGAGCAGCAGGAAGGCTTGACGGTAGCCGCGCAGCTCGGTGAAGGTCTCGCGCAGGCGCGTGACGGCGACGCGCAGCGGGTTCTGACCGGGACGCTCGTCGGACTCGAGCCGGCGCGGCGGCTCCTTCACGCGCAGGAAGAGCGGGATGGAGAAGAGCGCCCACCACACGGCGACGGAGAGGAACGCGAGGCGCGTCGGGAGCGTGCTCTCGCTCGCGTCGAGGTCGGCGCCGGCGGGGAGTCCGAACCAGTCCGGGTTCTGGATCCACGCGAGGTTGAGGAGCAGCAGGATCCCGCCGCCGAGGTAGCCGAGGGCGTAGCCCGCCGTGGAGAGCCGGTCCAGCTCGCCCTCGCGCGCGACGTGCGGGAGCAGCGCGTCGTAGAAGACGAAGCTCCCCGACGCGCCGATGTTCGCGAGGACGAACAGCACCATGCCGAGCAGCCAATCGCCCTGCTCGACGAGGAACATGCAAGCCGTCGCGGAGATGCCGATGCACGCGAAGAGCGCCAGGCACTTCTTCTTGACGCCGCGATAGTCCGCCAGCGCCCCGAGCACGGGCGACATGACGGCGACGACGCACAGCGCGAGGGTCGTGGCGAGGGAGTGGCGCGCGGAGGAGGTCGTGTCGTCGAGGTTCACGGCGGCGACCGTCTTGAAGTAGATCGGCCAGACCGCCGTGATGACGGTCGTGATCAGGGCGGAGTTGGCCCAGTCGTACAGCGCCCAGGCGCGCAGCTCGGGGCGGTGGAGCGCGAGGCGCTCGAGGATGGGCGTGCGGCCGGCGGGGGCCATGCTCGGCGGCACGGTAGCCGGGGCCGGGGCGAGCGACAACGCCCGTGAGCGCGGCGTCTCAGGCCGACTTCGAGAGGACCGGCGTCCCGCCGTCGCGGCACACGCGGTTGCGGCCGGCGTCCTTGGCGCGGTAGACGGCGGCGTCGGCGAGCTTCAAGAGCTCGTCCACGCTGTGGAGACCGCGGTGGATCGCGGCGACGCCCACGCTGAGCGTGACACCGCCCTTGAAGTGAGGGGTGTCGACGGAGTGCTCCTCG
>CAYPTB010000040.1:0-392726 GCA_964413535.1 uncultured Planctomycetaceae bacterium
GAAAAAGCCGAGCACGACGAGCGCAGCTTCGCGTCAGCCCATACCCACTGAGGACTCACCCATGAAAATCCGTCCGTTGCACGACCGCGTCATCGTCAAGCGTCTCGACGAGGAGAAGAAGACCGCCTCCGGCATCGTCATCCCCGACACCGCGGCGGAGAAGCCCGATCAGGGCGAGGTGATGTCCGTCGGCAAGGGAAAGACGGATGACGAAGGCAGGCTGGTGCCGCTCGAGGTCAAGGCCGGCGATCGCGTGCTCTTCGGAAAATACTCCGGGCAGACCGTCCGAGTGAAGGGCGATGAGCTTCTTGTCATGCGCGAGGAAGACATCCTCGGCGTAGTGGAAAGCCAGCCATGAGCGCCAAGGAGGTACGGTTCCACGAAGACGCGAGATCCAGGATGGTCCATGGGCTCAACATCCTTGCCGACGCGGTGAAGATCACGCTCGGCCCGAGGGGCCGCAACGTGATCATCCAGAAGTCCTTCGGCAGCCCCACGGTCACGAAGGACGGAGTCACGGTCACGAAGGAGATCGATCTCGAAGATCCCTACGAGAACATGGGAGCGCAACTCGTCAAGGAAGTCGCGGCGCGCACGAACGACGGCGCCGGTGACGGAACGACGACGGCCACGGTGCTGGCCGAAGCCATCTTCGAGGAGGGCCTGAAGAACGTCACCTCCGGCGCCAACCCCGTGGCGCTCAAGCGCGGCATCGACAAGGCCGTCGAATCGACCCTCAAGAGCCTCGAGAAGATGTCCAAGCCCGTCGAGGGCCGCTCCGACATCTCGCAGGTCGGCGCCATCGCCTCCAACAACGACAAGGAGATCGGCACGATGATCGCCGAAGCGATGGACAAGGTCGGCAAGGACGGTGTGATCACCGTCGAGGAGGGCAAGAGCCTCCAGACCGAGGTCGACTGGGTCGAGGGGATGCAGTTCGACAAGGGCTACCTCTCGCCGCACTTCATCACCAATCCGAAGACGATGGAGTGCGTGCTCGAGGATCCGATGATCCTGATCCACGAGAAGAAGATCTCGACGGTGAAGGACATGATTCCGATCCTCGAGGAAGTGGCCCGCAGCGGACGTCCGCTCGTCATCATCGCCGAGGACATCGAGGGTGAAGCCCTCGCCACCCTGGTGGTGAACCGCCTGCGCGGCGCCTTCCCGTGCGTCGCCATCAAGGCGCCCGGCTTCGGCGACCGCCGCAAGGCGATGATGGAGGACATCGGCTACCTGACCGGAGCGAATCCGATCTTCGAAGCCACGGGCGCGACGCTCGAGAGCGTGAAGCTCTCCGACCTCGGGCACGCCAAGAAAGTCGTGGTCACCAAGGAGAACACCACGATCATCGAAGGCGCGGGCAAGAAGGCCGCGATCCAGGGCAGGATCGAGCAGATCAAGTCCGAGATCGAGGACACGAAGTCCGACTACGACAAGGAGAAGCTCCAGGAGCGCCTTGCGAAGCTCGCCGGCGGCGTCGCCCAGATCAACGTGGGCGCGGCCACTGAGAGCGAGATGAAGGAGAAGAAGGCGCGCGTCGAAGACGCGCTGCATGCCACTCGGGCTGCCGTGGAAGAGGGCATCGTCCCCGGCGGCGGCGTCGCCCTGCTGCAGTGCCAGAAGGGCATCGAGAAGATGAAGCTCGAGGGCGACGAACGTGTCGGAGCGATGATCGTGTTCCGCGCACTCGAGGCACCGATCCGTCAGATCGCCATCAATGCGGGCCAGGACGGCGCCATCGTCGTCCAGAACGTGCGCGCCAAGGGTGAGCCGAGCTGGGGCTACAACGCCGCGACCGACACCTACGAGGACATGGTCAAGGCCGGCGTGATCGACCCCACCAAGGTGACCCGCATGGCGCTCCAGAACGCGGCATCGGTGGCGAGCCTACTCCTCACCACCGACGCGCTCGTGAGCGAGCTCCCCGAGAGGAACGAAGAGGAGCACGCGGGCGGCCACCGGCACTAGGAGAGACCTCTCTCGACAAGTTCGGGCCGTTCCGGCGTGATCCGCTGGAACGGCCCGTTTCACTTCGTTGCGCAGCCGCCGAACAGGCACTGCCGAATCCGCCCGGTCTACATCCATCGAGATCGGCAAGTTCGCGTCCGCGCGACGCAGACGAATGGAGCTCACTTCACCGTCGTTCCCTCGATGGAGAGCTCGCCAGTGACCTCCGCTTCGAATTCCATGGAGAACTCCATCTGCTCGACGTCCACCTCCGCCACGCCGTAGACGTCGATGGCCACGTCCCCTCCCAAGTCGAACGTGTGGAACTGACCGAGGGCCTGATCCCACACGAGCTCGCCCGCGAGATCGACGTAGATGTCGAGCGTGAACTCGTCGACCGACCCCTCGAATTCCGTGTCGGCTGGGATGTTCGCGAGGATCGCCTCCGCGATGTCGAGCGTGAGCTCGGCGACGAGTGCGAGCTCGATGAGCGCATGGTCGCCGCCCTCGCCACCGCGCAGTCCGCGGAAGGTGCACTGGAGCGACGCCTTCTCCAGGGCGTCCCGCAGCGCGGCAGCGATCTCCGGGGGGATTTCCTCCATTCCCTCGATGTCCGATTCGGCTGCTCTCGCCAAGTCGAGACCGGGCACGAGGAGTGAGCTCAGCTCGGAAGCGGGAACTTCCCACGTCGCGCCGACCTCGACGTCGCCCGAGGGCAGGAGCGCGCGCAAGTCCAGATCTGCGGCGAGCGCCTGCAAGACTTCGTCGTCGGCTTCCTCGTCTTCCTTGCTCCAGGCGCGGTCGTACTGCTCGGACTCCGCGTTCCAGGTGAAAACGACCGTCTCGCCCTCGAGCTCCTCCATCGACTTCTCGGCGGACTCGTCGGAGAAGTCGTAGCGGCCCGAGACCTCGTCATAGGTCCTGGAGATCTTGATCGGGAGGCCGTTGACGACCGCGTCGAACACGTCGCGAACCTCGAGCGAGTACCCGGCCTCGAACTCCAACTCGGACGGATCCACGCCGCCCAGGTCGCCCAAGGGCATCTCCTGATCGTTCATGCGCATGGACAGGCTCTCGAGGCCGAAGTTCGTGCTCACCTCGAACGAGCGGTAGGTCTCCCTGCCCTCCACCGGGTTGAATCCGATCTCGGTCCGTACCGGATGGAAGGCGGCGCACAGGAGGAGGGTGGTCGTCGGAATCGAGCGGATCTTCATCGCGATTGTTCTCGAAGCGAGTCTCGTGGGGGGACAGCCTTCGGCTCTCTGGGAAGGCGCGCGATCGTACTCGCAACCGACACGCGCTGCACGCCGGGCCGGCGGCAACGAGGCCTTCACTTTCGCGCGCGCCTGCGCGTGCGCGGGACGCGCAGGAGCCGGCTCAAGAGCTCCTGCGCACGCTCCGCTTTCACCGGTCCCGCGATCGCCAGGCAGGGGGCGTCCGGAAACAGGCACGTGCGAGCCGCGAGCCTCACGTCCTCGGCCGTCACCGCCGCGAACTCCATCGGCAGGCGTTCGAGGTGGTCGGCGGCGAGCCCGTAACGCTCGAAGCCGATCATGTAGTTGGCGCGCCGCGAAGCGCGCTCGAACCCCAGCGCGAACGACCCGAGCAGGTAGTTCTTCGCGAGCTCGAGTTCCTCTTCCGAGACGAGCTCCGTACCGATGCGCCGCATCTCCTCCAGGAAACCGCGCGCCGCGCGCTCGAGGTGACCGGGGGAAGTCCCGATGTAGGCAGTGAACATTCCCGGGAATAGACCCGCGCTGGAGTGGATGTCGGCCTGGACCGAGTAGGCCAGCCCCTCCTCGTCGCGCAGTCTGCGCGAGATGCGATTCGTGAACCCGGGACCGGTACCGAGCACGTGATCCATGACGACCAGCGCGGGGTAGAGAGCGTGCTTGCGCGTGACGCCCAGGTGGCCGAGGAAGACGTGCACTTGCTGTCGATCGGCGAAGAACGCGCCGGAGCGTGCGGTCGGCGACGGGAAGCTCATGTCCGGCGGAGGCAATGGAGCACCCGACTCCCATCCGCGCAAATGCTTGTCGAAGGCGCGCTTCAACTTGCCGGGCTCGATGTCTCCGCACACCGCGATCACCGTCCGGCGCGGACACCAGTTCTCGCGATGGAAGGCGACGAGGTGCTCGCGCTCGATGACGCCGACGGTCGCGAGCGTTCCGTACGACGGGCGGCCGAGCCAATGTTCGCCGTACACGAGGCGCCGGAAGAGGAGTCCGCCCTGGAGCCGATGGTCCTCCGCCTCGACGGTCAGTTGGTCGATCAAGCGCTGCTTGTGCCGCAGGACCTTGGGCTCGGGAAAAGCCGGATGGGCCATGACGTCGCAAACCACGTCGACCAGGAGCTTCCACGCGCTGCCCGCAATCGATCCGGAGATGCCGAGCGCGTCGCCGCGCAGGCTGCCGCCCTCCGTCTCGAGCATCAGAGCCAGCTCCTCCTCGGTGCGACTCGCGGTTCCTTGATCGAGCAACCGCCCGGTGAGAAACGCGGTCCCTTCCATACCCGGTCGGTCGAGCGAGTGTCCGCCGCGCAGATGCACCTTGATCGCCGTGACCGGCGCTTCCGGCCGATGATCGACGAGCAGCACGGCCCCGCACTCGAGCTCGAAGCGCTCCACGACCAGCCGCGGCGCGGGAATGCGCCCGCGACCCAGCGCCGCGACCCCATCGGCGAGCCTCGCGCCGCTCACCGGGGAAGGCACCATCCCACCACCCTCCGTTTCGCGGAGAGCAGGCGCCTCGAGCACTCCTGGATCCTGGACGGCGTGACCTTCGCGTACCGCGCTCCGCCGTCGAACGCCAGGCGCCAGTCCGCGTCGACCGCGTACTCGCCGAGCTCTTCCGACAGGTCGGAAACCGTCTCGCGATCGTACGCGTCGGAGGCGCGCAGGATGGAACGGACGCGCGCGAGCTCCTCGGCTCCGACGCGTTCCGACGCCAACCGCTCGAGCTCGACGTCGATCTCCCGCTCGAGCAGCTTCGGGTCGCCGTCCTGTGTGCATTCGGCCATGATCCAGAACGTACCCGACTCGACCCACGACTCGTTGCTCACGGAGATCGTCGTCGCCACCCCCTCGTCGAGCACGAGCCGCCGCTGCAGTCGCGACAGCCTCCCGTTCCCGAGCAGCGTCGCGACGACGTCCAGCGTGTAATCGTCGTCACTGCACACCGGACCCGTCGGCCAGGTCATGCACAGCCGCCGCCCGGGATCGTCCCACGTCATCTCCAGGCGCAACTCGCCGCACGGCTCCTCGATCGCACCGCGGTAGCGCGCGTCGAGCGGCTGCGCCTCGCTCGTGATCGCGCCGAAATGCTCGCGCACCTTCCGCAGCGCAGAGCGCCGCACCACGTCGCCGGCGACGACGAGGGTCGCGTTCGCGGGCTGGTAGTAGCGGCGGTAGTGGCGGCGCATGTGGTCCGCCGTGAGCGCCTGCAGCGTCTCCGGGAAACCGATGATCGGCCAGCGATAGGGATGGCGCGGGAAGACGGCGGCTTGGATGCGCCGGGTGAGCACGCGCCACGGGTCGTCCTCGCCCATCGCGAGCTCTTCCAGCACGACGGCGCGCTCCGCGTCGAACTCCCCCGCGTCGAGCAGGAGGTTCTGCATGCGGTCCGCCTCGATCTCGAGCGCCGTCTCCCACCGGTCGGACGCGAGCTCGAACCAATAGGCCGTGTGGTCCTGGCTCGTGAAGGCGTTGTTCTGACCGCCGAGCTCGGTCGTGATGCGATCGACCTCCCCTTTCCCGACGGTCGGCGTCCCCTTGAACATCATGTGCTCGAGGAAGTGCGAGATGCCGGCCTCGGACTCGAGCTCGTGGCGCGATCCGACGCCGTAGAACAGGAGCGCGGAGACGACGGGGTCCGCATGCCGCTCGGCCACAATCACGCGCAGGCCGTTCGCGAGCCGATGCTCGCCGACGATGGCTCCCCCGCGCGGGAGCGGCGGCTCCGCCTTCCTCCAGCAGCGCCGTGCGCCCCTCACGAGCGCCGCCTCCGTCCTTCTGTCCCGCGGGCTCCGCGTCGCGCCGCCGGCCGTGCCCGATGGCGCGTTCCGACGGACTTGCCCGAGTCGCGCGGTTCCCGCGGCGGAGCGAGGAGCTCCTTCACTTCGACGCGCGTCAACGGGCGCCAGTGACCGACCTTCAATCCTCGGTCCGAGATCGTGCCGATGCGCGTGCGGCGCAGCGAGATCACCTTCCACCCGATCGCCGCGAACATGCGCCGCACTTCGCGGTTCTTGCCCTCGAAGAGCGTCACGAGGAGCGTCGAGACCTGCGGCGAACGCTTCTGCACGAGCACGCGCGCTCCTCCCGTCTTGCCCTCGGACAGCCGCACGCCCTCGCGCACCTGCTGGACCGAGGCGTCGTCGATGCGCCCCTGGAGCTTGACCACGTAGGTCTTGGAGACGCCGTAGCGCGGGTGCATCACCATGTTCGCGAAGTCACCGTCGCTGGTGAGGATGACGAGCCCCACGGTCTCCTCGTCCAAGCGCCCCACCGTGTAGATCCGCCCCTTGTCGCGGGCCGTGATCAGATCGACCGCGCGCGGACGGAACTCGCGCTCGTCGTTGGTGCAGACGACGCCCGACGGTTTGTTGAGGAGGTAGTACTGGCGCGTGACGTCCTCCGCCTTGAGGATGCGCCCGTCGATCTCGATCCTCTGCCGCGTCGGATCGATCTTCGTGCCGAGCTCGGACACGATCTCGCCGTCGATCGTGACCTTGCCCTCGGCGATGAGCTCGTCGCAACGGCGCCGCGAGGCAACGCCGTGCTCGGCCATGTACTTGTTGAGACGGATGAGCGTCCCGCTTCGACTCGTTTCCATGATCTAGTCCGTCGACAGCCTCACGACCCGGAGCGGGGAACCGTCGCTCAGGACGGCGTGTCCGTCCAGCGCGGCCGGCAAGAACCAC
Source organism: uncultured Planctomycetaceae bacterium (assembly GCA_964413535.1). Lineage (GTDB taxonomy): Bacteria > Planctomycetota > UBA1135 > UBA1135 > CAYPTB01. Next base: position 6,871 of record CAYPTB010000040.1, read on the forward strand.
GTCTCGCCGCAGCGCAGCGGCCACGACCCGCGCGCGGCCTCGATGCGACCGTTGCCCGCGACGACCGCGTAGACCGCGAAGCGCCCGTCGGCCACGACCTCCGCGCGACCTCGGACGTCCAGGACGTCGATCGCGAAGTGATCGGTGTGCGAGAGCCGGCTGCGCCGCGACGACGCCGCGGTCGTTCCCGTTTCCGTCGCCGCCCGCACCGGCCGCGGCGGCTCCGAGCCGAAGTCGATCACCTCGAGCGCGCGCTCCACGTGCACGGCGCGCGGCCGGCCGTCGAGCCCGACGCGGCCCCAGTCGTACAGCCGGAAGACCGTGTCGGAGTTCTGCTGCACCTCGAGCAACGTCACGCCGGCCCCGATCGCGTGGACGGTCCCGCCCGGCACGGTGATGCAGTCGCCCGGCACCACCTGACACTCCGCGAGCAGCTCGACGACTCCCGCGGTCGACGCCCGCGCCCGGAACTCCTCGCGCGTGACGCCCGGCTGCACGCCCACCCACACGACGGCGCCCGGTTCGACCGCGACCACGTACCACGCCTCGCTCTTGCCCTCCGCCTCCCCCCCGATGCGCGCCGCCGCCGCGTCGTCAGGGTGGACCTGCACCGACAGGTTCTCCTTCGCGTCGATGTACTTCACGAGCAGGGGGAAGCGCCCGAGCGCGTTCGCGCGCGCGCTGCCGAGCATCTCCCGCGGCGCCTCGCGCACGAGCTCGCCCAGCGTCCGCCCGGCGAGCTCTCCGTCGACGACGACCGAGCGCTCGTCCTCGCGATCGACGACCTCCCACGTCTCCCCCACGCGCATCCCCTCCGGCAGCGCGATCCCCGGATTCCGCTCGAGGGCGCGCCCGCCCCAGACCTTCTCCAGGAAGATCCGCTCGAAGCGCAGGGGTCGATCGAAGGCCGAGGAGGAGGCCATGGCAGGCGACGTCGTCACGACGTGGGGCGAAGAGGATAAGCGCGACCTCTGCTTGCTCCCACCTGTTAGCGCCGAGCCACCCCAAGAGCCGGACATGGGCAGCAGCGGCCGCAAGCCCTTTCCCGAGGGGGTCCGGAGAGAGACCAAGACCGCTGAACCATGGGCTAACTGCTACTTGTAGATGATAAATGCACTGTATATAGTTCATTTCTAGCCGAGAAGTCCGCCTGGAGCCCCTCATGGCAAGCTTTTTCGACAGCACCGAGCTCGTCGCAGTTCTTCGGGGCTTCAATCCCTGGTGGACCGGTCGCTCGGCTCCTCCACCCCCTTTCAGGCGCCTGGCATTCGAGGCTTGTCGGCGGCACCTTGCGAACCAAGACCTGCGCCGAGCGGTCCTCCTGTCAGGACCGCGCCGAGTCGGCAAGACAACGATCCTCCAGCAACTCGCCTTCGATGCGGTCGGTGCGGGTCGCGACCCGCGCAGCGTCCTGTACCTGAGCCTCGACCATCCGCTGCTGAAGCTGGTCGCGCTGCGCGAAATCCTCGCCCTCTACTACGAGCACGTTCACAGCGAAGGCGCGCCCGCGCTGCTGCTTCTCGACGAAGTACAGTACGCGCGTGACTGGGAGATCGAAGTCAAGCTGCTCGTCGATCACTCGCCTGATCTGCGCATCGTCGCAACTGGCTCGGCGAGTGTGGTGCACCGAGAGAGGCTCGCAGAGAGCGGCGTCGGCCGGTGGATCACAGTTCCGGTTCCGACGCTCTCCTACTACGAGTTCGTGCACCTACGCGGTGAGACGGTGCCCGAGATCGACGCGAAGCTGACCCCAACTTCGCTGTTCCAGCGCGACGCCTCCTTCTGCAACGACCTCGTAGCGCGCCTGAGGCCGCTCTTGCCGCTCTTCCAGCGGTACCTGCTCGTGGGAGGCTTTCCAGAGACTGCGAAGCTGGACGATACATCGCTGTGCCAACGGCTCCTCCGCGAAGACGTCGTCGAACGAGTGCTGAAGCGCGATATGACGGCGCTCTTCGGCGTGCGTAACGTGGCGGACCTGGAGCGGCTGTTCATCTACCTGTGCCTGCACACTGGCGGAATCCTCGGTCACAAGACCGTCGCGGATGCGCTACAGGCGAAAACGGCAACGGTGTCGAACTATCTCGATCTCTTGGAGAAGGCCAATCTCGTCTACCGACTAGCGCCCGTCCGGACAGGGGGCAAGCAGGTCCTGAAAGCGCGTAACAAGTACTACCTCGTCGACGCCGCGCTGCGGAACGCGGTGCTTCTGCGCAGCGAGGATGTGCTGTCGAAGCCGGATGAGATGGGATTGATCGTCGAGACGACCGTGCTGCGTCACATCTACGCGTACACGTACCGCGACAGTCCACAGATCGTCTACTGGCGCGATCCTCAGACCGAGCGCGAGGTCGACATCATCGTGCGCAGTCCGGTCTACACGTTCCCCTTCGAGGTGAAGTACCGCGAGAACGCGTCGCTGGATCCCGGTGGAGGCCTGGTCACCTACTGCCAGATCGAAGGCATTCGCCGAGCTTTCCTAGTGACCAAGCGCGACGCGGACTTCGATGTGGTGAAACTCGACGGCCTCGAGACGCTCTTCTTGCGCGTGCCCGCGCACGTCTTGTGCTACCTGCTCGGACAGGCCGAACGACTACTTTGGGAGTAGCTGGGATTCACGGCGTATTGCTTCCATTCGGGATACGTGTGGTCCCGCGCCGCTCGCTACCTCTGGGCCTCGAGCAGGCGGCGGGCCTCGGCGCGCGCCGTTTCGTGGCTCGAGCCGCCGCCGATCATGTCGGCGACCTCGCGCACGCGGCGCTCGCCCTCGAGCTCCTCCACGGCCGTGCGCGAGCGGCCGGCCGCGACCTCCTTCGCGACCTTCAGGTGGCGGTCCGCCGCGGCGGCGATGGCCGGCAGGTGCGTGACGCACAGGACCTGATCGCCGCGCGCGAGCGCGCGCAGGTGCAGAGCGACCACGGGCGCGAGGTGTCCGCCGACGCCCGAGTCGATCTCGTCGAAGACGAGCGTGCGCGCACCGGACGTCGACTCCGCCGAGGCCTCCGCGGCGGCCCGCGAGAAGACGCTGCGCAACGCCAGCATGACCCGTGCGGCCTCCCCGCCGGACGCGACGTGACGCAGCGGCTTCGAGGGCTCGCCGGGATTCGCGCCGAGCAGGAACTCGACCGCGTCGGCGCCGCGCGGACCGAAGCGCTCGAGATCGACTCCGCCGGAGTTCTCGCGCGCCTCGCCCTCGCCCATGCGTCCGGGCGCCTCGCCGCCGCCATCGGCGCCCGAGCGTCCCGGTATCTCGGCCGCGGCGCGCGCGACGGCGCTCTTGCGCGCGGCGAGCGCGACCTCGAAGCGCGCGGCGGGCATGCCGAGCTCCGCGAGCGCGCCTTGCACGGCGCGCCCCAGGCGCGGGCCGAGTTTCTTCCGCGCGCGCGTGAGCGCCCCCGCGCGGCGCTCGAGCTCGACACCGTGCGCGGCGACGCGCTGCGCGAGTCCCGCCACGCTCTCCTCCGCGCCCTCGAGCTCCGCGATGCGACCCCCGAGCTCGCCCGCGAGCCGCAGCAGCCCCGCTTCGTCCTCTCCGTACTTGCGCTCGAGCCGATCGAGCTCCGCCAAGCGCGCCTCGACCTCCTCCAGGCGCGCGGGATCGGCCTCGAGCCCGCTCGCGAAGGACACAATCGACGCGCAGGCCTCCTCGAGGTGCGCGAGCGCCTCGCGCAGCTCCCCCGCGGGTCCCTCGAGCGCCCGCACCTCGCGCCAGCGCTCGAGCGCGCGCTCCGCGCCGCGCAACCGATCGAGCGCCGCGTCGTCCCCCTCCGACAGCGACTGCACCCAACCGCCGAGCTCGCGCGCGAGCTCCTCGGCGTTGCGCAGCAGCCCGCGCTCCGCCACGAGCGCCTCGCGCTCGCCCGCGGCGATCCCCGACTCACCGAGCTCGCTCGACTGGAAGCGCAGGTCGGCGAGCAAGTTCCGCCGCTCGCGCCGCGTCGCCTCGAGCCCTGCGAGCTCCTCGGCTGCGCGCCGCCACTCGCCGCGCGCCCGAGCGTACGCCGCGACCTCCGCCTCGAGCTCGCCCGTCGCGTCGAGCAGCCGCAGTTGCTCGTCGGGCTCGAACAGGAGCTGATCGTCGTTCTGCCCGTGGATCTCGAACAGCAGCGCCGCGAGCTCCGCCAGCGCGCGCTGCGCGACCGCGCGGTTGTCGACCGAGCAGCGCGAGCGCCCGTCGGCCCCGAGCGTCCGCGCGAGCACGAGCTCGCGCTCGCCACCCTCTTCCCAGTCCTCCAGGACCTCCGGCAAGTGCTCCGCGAGCCACTCCGAGACCCGCGCGGCGCTCGCCGCGTTCGCGAAGGCGAAGCGCCCCTCGACCGACGCGCGCTTCGCGCCCTCGCGCACCCACTCGCGCGGCCCCCCGCGCGGCCGCCCGCCCGCCAGCACCTCGAGCGCCGTGACGAGCAAGCTCTTGCCCGACCCCGTGGCGCCCGTGATCGCGTTCAAACCGCTCCCCATCGCGAGCGACAGCTCGTCGATCAGGGCGAAGTCGCGGATGGTGAGCTCGACGAGCATGGCGTGAACTTCGGGAGCCGGCGCCGCATCGGCCAAGGCGTCCTGCGTGCACCGCCCCGAGGCCTCAGGTTGACACCCGCCCGAGCCGCCTTCAACGGAGCGCCGCACACCTGCGTAGACGACGGAACCCCCGCTCGGTCGCATGCTCTCCCGAGCGCAGGCGTGGGATTCGAGAGCGGGCGCCCCGGACCGGTCTTGCCCCTACCCCTGGCCAGGCACGTTGCCTTGCACGACCCGCTTCACTTCATCCGTGAGGCGCAGCTCCAACTCGGGGAGGAAAAGATCGAGGAGCTTGCGCCAACCTCGTCTTTCGATCCTCCAAAACCAACGCCTCGCCCACGCCGAGTGACGCGCACGAAGTGCCAGCAAACCCGATGCAGTGGAGCGGTTCCGCCGCCAAGGAGCAACGCCTCCGGGACCCGTCGGCGCCGAGCTCGAAGGCCTCGTCGAAGGAATCCCTCGGTGACGCCGAAGCCCAACCCGGTCGCTCCGAACCTGCGGCGTGCTCAGCGCTCGCCGACGTTGCAGGCCTCGCGCAGCTTCGAGAGCTCGCGCGCGACGTGCGCCGGCAGCAGCGGCACCCGCGCGGCGCGCTCGAGCTCGCTCGCCGCCAACTGCGGGCGGCCTTCCGCGAGCAACTCGAGCCCGCGCACCGCGTGCAGGATCGTCCCCTCCCCGACGCGCTCGGGCAGGAGCTCCGCTTCGAGCACCTCGATCCACGGCTCGTCGAGGAAGACCTCGCACACGCGCGCGCGCACCCGGAAGCGCTCGTAGCGCGCCGCCGTCGCGAGCCGCCCCTCCGCCTCCGTGCCGCGCCGCACGAAGAGCCGCGGCGCGACGTCGTCGAAGTCCTCGTGCCGCCACAGGAACCCCTCGTCGCTCCAGGCCCGGAAGCCGCGGTAGAGCTTCTCCGAGAAGCGCGTCAACCACGGGTTCCAATGCTCGACCTGCGACTCGATCTGCAGCGTGAAACGCACCTCGCGCCCGAGCCACTGACCGCGCGCGGCCCGCACTGCGGAGAGCGCGACCTCGGGCGGCTCGATCGCGCCCGCCGTCGTCGACCCTCGGAGATCCGCCTGCACGAGCTCGCTCCCGCGGCTCGGCGCCGGCGACGAACCCGAAGCCTGAAGGAATAAGGAGAGAGCGACCGTCAGGAACACGCCCCTACCTATCGGCGCCTTCGGAATCGGGCACGAGCCGCCGCCCCCCGATCCACACCTCCAGGAGCTCCAGATCCGGCCCCAGCACGATGAAATCCGCCCGCGCGCCCGGCACGAGCCGCCCGATCTCGTTCTCCATCCCGAGCGCCCGAGCCGGTGCCTCCGACGCCATCGTCAACGCCTCCTCCAGCGTCACGACCCCCGCCCGCACGAGCTTGCGCACCGCGTCGAGCTGCGAGGTCGCCGAACCGGCCAGCGCCTCCCCCCCCGGCGTCTCCCAATACGCCGCCCCATCGCGCACCCGATGCTCGCGCCCGCGCCAGTGGAACACGTCGCACCCCGTGCCCGCGCCCGGCAGCGCATCGCTCACGAGGCACAGCGCCTTCGGCCCGAGCGCGCGCAGCGCAAGCTCGATCGCCTCCGCCCCGACGTGCGCGAGGTCGCCGATGATTTCCGCGTAGGAGACGCCACCGGTGAGGGCGAAGCCCGCGAGGCCCGCGTCGCGGTGATGGAAGCGCGGCATGGCGTTGTAGAGGTGCGTGGCGCCGAGGCGCTCGGGGCGGTCGCTCGGTGCGTTCTTCGCGCGCACGCTCCGCACTGCCTCGCCCGCCTCGCGCGTCGTTGCGCGGCTGTGACCGAGCGAAGGCACGATCCCGCAGCGCACGAGCTCGTCGATCAACTCGCGCGCGCCCGCGAGCTCGGGCGCAATCGTCATCGTGCGAATCCCGCGGCCGTCTCCGGTCGCGGGCCCGAGGATCGCGCGAAGGGCAGCGAGGGACGGCATCGCGAGGGCTTCACGCGGAAGCGCACCGGCAGACTCGGGGTTCACGAAGGGTCCTTCGAGGTGCAGGCCGAGAACGCGTGCTCCCTGTACGCTCGTGAGGGCCGAACCGCCGCTCCATATGCTCGCGGCACAGCGACCCAGCGCCGGGGCGGGTTCGGGAAACAGCGTCGGCTGGAACGCCGTTGTTCCCCCGGCCGCGAGCGCCCAGGCCATGCCAGCAACGTCGTCGATTGCGTCGCTTCCGCCGAACCCGTGCACGTGCAAGTCGATGAGCCCGGGCGCGACGATGGACTGTTCCTTTCCCTCGGTCCCTCGACCTTGTTGATCGAGCTCCACGGCCGCGACGCATCCGCTCAAGATGACTAGTCGCCCGGGACAAAGCGCGCCGTCGACCAAAATCAGGCCACGAGTCACGTTTGCGCCGACGGGCTGCTTCGACTTGGCTGGACGCTCAGCGTTCAATTAGGAAGGGAGATCGCCTGTCGAGGACCCGCCGAGTCTCGATTGGGAGAAACGGCCGACGTGTCAAGCTCAAGTCGTACAGCAGACTACCGGTCACGTGAAGGGCACCCACCCTCCGCTTCCTGCGGGATAGCCCGCCCGGACCGATGACGCTGCCCGCCGAGGTCGTGAGCACCCCCGAGGCGATCCCTTCGAGAAGGGGCTTCGAAGGGAATGTCGAGGGCGCGACCGCGGGCGCGGGAGCCCCCGGGCTCACTCCCGCCCGCGCTCCAGGAACCACAGCGTGCTCGTGCCGTAGTCGCGCGAGGACGCGTCGAAGGTCTTCACCTCGACCGGGCGCACGGTGCGGCGCGGGGCGTGGAAGACGATGAGGCCGTCCGGCGCGAGCGCCTTCTCGCCGACCTCCGCCAGGGCGCGCACGAGGTCGGTGCGCTGGCCGCCCTCGCGCAGCATGGCGTAGGGCGGGTCGAAGAAGACGAGGTCGAAGGGCCCGTCGCCGGGCGCGCGCCAGGTTGGGGCGCGCAGGGCGTCGGCGACGGCGACCGTGGCGCGTTCCTCGAGGCCGAGCGTGCGCACGTTCTCCTCGATGACCTTCGCGGAGCGGCGGTCGCGCTCGATGAGGCGCGCGGAGGAGGCGCCGCGGGAGAGGGCCTCGAGGCCCAGGCTGCCGGAGCCGGCGAAGAGGTCGAGCACGCGGGCTTCCGCGAGGCGCGGCTCGAGGATCGAGAACAGGGCCTCGCGCACGCGGTCGAGCATGGGGCGGGTGCCCTGGCCGGGCGGGGCCTGGATGCGGCGGCCGCGGTGCTCTCCGGCGATGATGCGCACGGGGGCGAGGGTACGCGAGGGCGCGGGAGACCGCGAATGCGGGCGCTATCGGCCGGGTCGACCGCGAAGCCGCTCGAGACGCCTCGCGGCGGCGAGGGGCGGTGATGCCGCGGCGCCGGCCGGTGGCTCGCGCTCGGGTGGGCTCCGCCGCAAAGCGCGGCGGGCCGAAGGTCTGCGCGCGAAGAGCGGCGCGACGATGGCAGGCGGGGGCGGGCAGCCCTACCTTTCACGCCTTCGCCGATCCGAAGATCGGCTCGGCCGCCCTTCCTCCGGAGGAACTCGTCTTGTCCGCTCACGCGCGCCTCGCAGCCATCCAGCACATCGCGAAGAAGTCGCCCCTCGCTCTCGACCTCGCGCAGCGCCGGCCGCTGCCCGAGATGTTCGCGGCCGACGTGTTCGGCCTGAAGCAGATGCGAGCGCGTTTGCCCGACAACGCCTATCGCGCGCTCGAGTCGTGCATGGAGCAGGGGCAGGAGCTCGATCCGGCGCTCGCCGACCAAGTCGGGAACGCGATGAAGGAGTGGGCGGTGGAGCGCGGCGCGACGCACTTCACGCACTGGTTCCAGCCGATGACCGGCTCGACGGCGGAGAAGCACGACAGCTTCGCGAACCTCGAGGGCGGGCGCATGGTCATGGAGCTGTCCGGCAAGGCGCTCATCAAGGGCGAGCCGGACGCTTCGTCGTTCCCGAGCGGCGGGTTGCGCGCGACGTTCGAGGCGCGCGGGTACACGGCCTGGGATCCGACGTCGCCGGCGTTCATCCGCGAGACGGCGAGCGGCGCGACCTTGTGCATCCCGACGGCGTTCTGCTCGTGGACGGGCGAGGCGTTGGACGAGAAGACGCCCTTGTTGCGCAGCACCGAGGCGCTCGATCGCGAGGCGCTGCGGCTCCTGCGCGAGCTCGGCGAGACGGAGATCGGGTACGTGTACCCGACGCTCGGCTGCGAGCAGGAGTACTTCCTCGTCGACCGGGATTTCTATCTCCTGCGGCCCGACCTGATCTCCACCGGGCGCACGCTGTTCGGCGCGAAGCCGCCGAAGGGCCAGGAGCTCGAGGACCACTACTTCGGCGCGATCGCGCCGAGAGTCTTGTCCTTCATGCAGGAGGTCGAGTCGGAGCTGTGGCAGCTCGGCGTGCCGGTCAAGACGCGCCACAACGAGGTGGCGCCCTCGCAGTACGAGCTCGCGCCGATCTTCGAGCGCACGACGGTCGCCTCCGACCACAACATGCTGTGCATGGAGGTGCTGAAGCAGGTCGCGCTGAAGCACGGGTTCCAGTGCCTGCTGCACGAGAAGCCGTTCGCGGGCATCAACGGGAGCGGCAAGCACAACAACTGGTCGCTCTCGACCGACACGGGCGAGAACCTGCTCGAGCCGGGCACGTCGCCGGCGGAGAACATGCGCTTCATCGTGTTCCTCGCGGCGGTGGTGCGCTCGATCGACCTGCACGCCGATCTGCTGCGCGCCACGATCGCGCACGCGGGGAACGACCATCGCCTGGGCGCCAACGAGGCGCCGCCGGCGATCATCTCGATCTACCTGGGCGAACAGCTCACCGAGGTCGTGGAGGAGTTGATCGCGGGCAACTCGGGCCGTTCCGGCAAGGATCGCAGGGACCAGATGCGGCTCGGCGTCGGCGTGCTGCCGCCGCTGCCGCGCGACGCGACGGACCGCAACCGCACCTCACCGTTCGCGTTCACGGGCAACAAGTTCGAGTTCCGCGCCGTCGGGTCGAGCCAAGCGCCGGCCAAGCCGAACGCGATCCTGAACACGATCGTGGCGGATTCGCTGGCGCACCTCTCGGCGCGCATCGCGGAGCTCAAGACGGCGAAGAGCCTCGAGGCCGCGGTGACGGAGGTCGTCGTCGACACGCTCAAGCGCCACCAGCGCGTGATCTTCAACGGCAACGGCTACTCGGCCGAGTGGCACGCGGAGGCAGAGCGCCGCGGGCTCCCGAACTTCAAGAACGCGGTCGACGCGATCGGCAACTTCTGCGCGCGCAAGAACGTGGACATGTTCGAGCGCTTCGGCGTGCTCACGAGCAAGGAAGCCGAGTCGCGCATGAACATCATGTACGAGAGCTACAGCAAGGCGATCGCGATCGAGGGCCAGAGCGCGCTGTCGGTGGCGCGCACGATGATCCGGCCCGCGGCGCAGCGCCACCAGACGGCCGTGGCGCAGAGCGTCGCGGCGGCGAAGGCGGCCGGACAGAAGGTCGACGCGCAGGAGAAGCGCCTGGGCGTGCTCGTCGCGCGCATCGAGACGCTCGTCCACGGCATCGACGACCTGAACGCCCAGTTCGAGCACGCCGAGCACCACGCCGGCAGCCCGGCCGATCACGCGCGCACCTACCGCGACCGGTTGGTGGGCTCGATCGCCAAGTTGCGCGAGACGGTCGACCAGCTCGAGACGATGGTCGACGACGAGCTCTGGCCGCTCCCGAAGTACCGCGAGATGCTCTTCCTTCAATAGGAGGTCGGGACGAGCGGGAGCGCCGCCTCCACTTGAACGAACATTCGAGTGGAGTAGAGTCCGCGACCTCCCTCCGGGAGGAGGGCGGCTCGAATCGGGAGAGGCAGGATGCGCCAACCGTTGCAAGCGATCGCGGCCGGCCAGAGCTGCGCGGAGAAGCTCGACGTGGAGGAGTCGACTTGAGCGAGATTCCTTCCCTGGAGGGCGCCCTGAAGCTCGACACGCTCGAGCGCACGGTGCGCGACGTCTATGCCGAAGCGGCTCGCGAACCGGATCCGACGCTGTGCTCGATCGACGGCGGCGCGTGGAGCATGCCCGGTCTGCACGTGCCGCCCATCATGCGCGAGATGAACTACGGCTGCGGCTCGACGGTCGATCCCTCCGACCTCGCGGGCGACCGGCCGGTGGTCTACATCGGCGTCGGCGGCGGCCTCGAAGCCCTGCAGCTCGCCTACTTCCGGCGTCGGCCCGGAGGCGTGATCGCCGTCGACCCCGTGCCCGAGATGCGGGCGGTCGCGGCTCGAAACCTCGTCGCCGCGGCGCGGATGAATCCGTGGTTCGAGCCGGAGTTCGTGCGCATCCTGGACGGGACCGCCACCGAGCTCCCCCTCGAGGACGGCGCGGCCGACCTCGTGGCGCAGAACTGCCTGTTCAACGTGTTCCGCGACCGGGATCTCGATCGGGCGTTGGGCGAGGCGCACCGCGCGCTCGCGCCCGGCGGCCGGCTCTCGATCAGCGATCCGATCGCGACGCGACCGATCCCCGAGGCACTGCGCAGGAACGAGACGCTGCGCGCGCGCTGCTGCTCGGGTTGTCGAACCTACGCGGAGTACGTCGCCTTCCTGCACGCGGCGGGCTTCGGTCGCATCGTGCTGCGCGCCAAGCGGCCCTACCGCATGCTCCTGCCGAGCGAGTTCCCCGAGGTCGACGAGCCGCTCTTGCTCGAGAGCATCGACCTCGTCGCGCTGCGCGTCGCCGCGGCGACGGGCGAGGTCTTCTCCGGCCGCACGGCCATCTACCTCGGCCGCGGGAGCTTCGCCTTCGGCTCCGCGAGCCTGCGCGCCGGGATGCCCGTGCCCGTCTCCGACGCCGTCGCCCAGGAGCTCGCCCTGCGGCCCGACTTCCACGTCACGCCCGCGACCTACCATGCCTCCGCAGGTTGCTGCTGAGCGCGAGCTCGTCCCCGTCGCGCGCCGCGAGCCGCCGCCCGCCAGCCGGCGCGTCCCGGTCGTGCGCACGATCTACGGCGAGGCCGACGGCCAGCCGCTGCCCGAGCCCGACCCCGGCGACGCGACCCGGCGCGAGTTCGCCTGGATGACGCTGCACGAGTACGTGCCGAGCCGACCGGTGACCTATCCGTTCGAGGACCGTGACCGGTGACGAACGCGCGTCCGCTCCTGTGCGTCGTCGGCGGCTTCCTCGGGGCCGGCAAGACGACCGCTCTCCTGCATCTGGCCGAGTTGCTGCGCGCCGAGGGCCGACGCATCGGCCTGGTGATGAACGACCAGGCCGACGACCTGGTCGACACGGGCAACGTGAGCCACGCCGGCTTCGCCGTGCAGCAGGTGGCGGGAGCGTGCTTCTGCTGCAAGTTCGACGATCTCGCCCGGGCCGTCGAGACGCTGCGCACGGCGGAACGGCCCGACGTGTTGCTGGCCGAACCCGTCGGGAGCTGCACCGACCTTGCCGCCACGGTGCTGGCGCCGTTCCGCCGCTTCCACGGCGCCGAGTACGCCGTGGCGCCCTACAGCGTGCTGCTCGACCCGTTGCGCGCGCGCCAGTTGCTGATCGAGCGCGGCTTCGGCGGCTTCTCGCCCAAGGTGGCGTACATCTTCCAGAAGCAGCTCGAGGAGGCGAGCGTCGTCTGCGTGAGCAAGTGCGACCTCTTGGACGAGCGCGAGCGGGACGAGTTGCTCGAGGCGGTCGCGCGCGAGTTCCCGCGAGCGCGCGTGCTCGCGCTCTCGGCGCGCACCGGCGAGGGCTTCGCCGCCTGGCGCGCGATCCTCGAGTCGGAGAGGCCCGCCTCCGACCACATCGTCGAGGTCGACTACGACGTCTACGCGGCGGGCGAGGCCGAGCTCGGCTGGCTGAACCTCGCGCTCGAGCTCCGCTCCGCGCAGCCCTTCGACGCCGACGCGCTCGTGCGCGACCTCGTGGGACGGCTGGCGCGCGCGGTGGACGAGGACGACGGCGAGATCGCGCACATCAAGGCCCTGCTCGAGTCCGACGGCGAGGCCGCGGTGAGCAACGTGGTGCACGGCGCGGGCGCGGTGAGCGTGTCGCGCTCGATGGGCAAGCCCGTCCGATCCGGGCGCTTGCTCGTCAACGCCCGCGTGCACCTCGACCCCGCGCGCCTGCACGCGGCGACCACCCGCGCCCTGGACGAAGCGCTGCACGCCCAGGGCGTCGCCGCAGAGGTGACGCGCGAGGCCCATTTCCGCCCGGGACGCCCCGTTCCGACCCACCGCTTCGCCTGAACCCTGCCCTCCGAGCCCACGTCGTCCCCCTGGAACTCTCGTCCACGACGGCGAAAGCCTGCGACCGGCGCAACGATCGCGGCGCGGCCGAGATCGCTCTGACTTCGGTTGCTATCCTCCCCCGCCGCCGCGCGAGCGCAGGAGCAACGCCATGAACGTCATGAAGGTCGTGGGCATCGGTTGTCTGGGTTGCCTGGGCCTGGTCGTGGTGCTCGGGGTCGTGGGCTTCATGCTGCTCCCCGACGGCTACCAGGTCTCGCGCTCGATCGAGATCGCTGCGCCCCCCGCGACGGTGTTCCCGCTGGTCGATACACCGCACCGCTGGCCGGAATGGGATCCGTGGACGCACATCGATCCCTCGATGACGAACGAGTTCAGCGGACCCGAGTCCGGCGTGGGCGCGAAGGGCACCTGGACGAGCCAGAACGACGAGGTCGGCAGCGGCTCCTTCACGATCGTGGAGAGCGTGCCCAACCAACGGGTCGTCATGGACCTCGATGTCCCCGGCGTGGACATGACACCGCGCGGGACGCTGACCTTCGAGCCCACGCCGCTCGGAACGCGCGTCACGTGGACGAACGAGGACGAGCTCTCCGGCGGCTACCGCGTCTTCGGACTCGCCGCGGAAGCTCTGCTGGGCCCGATGGTCGAGACGGGCCTGCGCGACCTGAAGGAGATCGCGGAGCGCGAGGCGTCCGCCGACGACCAGGTCGAGAAGCCCCTCGGGGAATCCAACGAACCCGTCGAGCCGCTCGACTACCTCCCGGACGACGGCAGAGACGAGGCGGACTACTAGAGTCCGCGCCGCACCCACGCGCCATGGTTCACCTGCACGTCAACGTCGACCACGTCGCCACGCTGCGCCAGGCGCGCCGCGGCCTCGTTCCCGACCCGGTGGCCTGGGCCCTCGCCGCGGAGCGCGCGGGCGCGCACGGCATCACCTGCCACCTGCGCAAGGATCGCCGGCACATCCAGGACGAGGACGTGCGGCGGCTGCGGGCGTCCGTGAAGACGCTCTTGAACCTCGAGACGTCGCTCGACCCGGAGATGATCGGCCTCGCGCTCGAGAGCGGGGCGAACTGCTTCTGCTTGGTCCCGGAGAACCGCCAGGAGGTGACCACCGAGGGCGGGCTCGACGTCGCGGCGGAGCGCAAGCGCCTGCTCGAGGTCGTTCCGGCCCTGGCGCGCTCGGGCGGCGTCGTGAGCCTCTTCATCGAGCCCGACCGCCGCCAGCTCGAAGCCTCCGCCGAGGTCGGCGCGCTCTTCGTCGAGCTGCACACGGGCGCCTACGCCAACGCCGCCGGCGACGAGCGGCGGGTCGAGCTCGAGCGCCTGTTCGCCGCCGCCGCGCACGCGCGCTCCCTCGGCCTGCGCGTCAACGCCGGTCACGGCCTCGACTACGAGAACACGGGCGCCTTAGCACGCACGCCCGGGCTGGAGGAGGTCAACATCGGCCACGCGATCGTGTCCCACGCGCTCACCGTCGGCGTCGAGCGGGCGGTGCGCGAGATGCTGGAGATCCTCGCGCTCGCGGCGTAGGGTGCGGCGCGTCGCCGGCTCGCGCGACTTTCGCCTTCCACCACCCGCGAGCGGGCGTCCGCCATGAAGCCCCACTTCGAAGGCAGCTACGTCCCCCTCCCCACGCCCTTCACGCAGGGCGGCGCCGCGCTCGACCTCGGCGCGCTGCGGCGGCTCGTCGACTACCACCTCGAGCATCGCACGGCCGGGATCGTGCCGCTCGGGACGACCGGCGAGACGCCGACGCTCACGTCGCGCGAGTACGCCGAGGTGCTCGAGACGACCGTCGCGCACACGGCCGGCCGGAAGCCCGTGATCCCCGGCGTCGGCACGAACTGCACGCGCACGACCGTCGAGCGCGCGCGCTTCGCCGAGCGCGCCGGCGCCGACGCGGTGCTGGTCGTGACGCCCTACTACAACAAGCCCACCCCGCGCGGCCTGTTCCTGCACTACGCAGCCGTCGCGGAAGCGATCACGATCCCGATCGTGCTCTACAACGTGCCGAGCCGCACGGGCGTCGACCTGAAGCCCGACGTCGTCCTCGAGCTCGCCCGCCGCTTTCCGCACGTCGCCGCCGTCAAGGAGGCGAGCACGTCGATCGAGCGCGCGCGCGAGCTCGCCGCGATCGAAGGCATCACGGTGCTGTGCGGCGAAGACGCGCTGGTCAGCGACTTCGCGCGCGCCGGCGCTCGCGGCTCCATCGCCGTGACGGCGAACGTCCTGCCCGACGAGCTGGCCGAGTGGATCGAGACCTCGCGCAACGGCGACCACCAGCGCGCCGCCGAGCTCTCGCTGCGCATCGTCCCGATCGCGAAGGCCATGTTCGTCGAGACGAACCCGGCGCCCGTGAAGGCCGCCCTCGCCCTGCGCGGCCTGTGCGAACCCGACGTGCGCCTCCCGCTCGCGCCCCTCGAGCCCGCCTCACGCGCGAAGCTCGAAGCCGCGCTCGCGACCTCCGAGCGCGTCGCGACGTAGACGAGCCGTTCGGGAGGAACGCTCCCCGGGAAGCGCAGGAACCGTCCCGCGGTCGAGCCCCAGTCCGCGGGGAGTAGGATCGTTCGCTCGCCGGCCATTCGATCCGGCGCTTCCGCCGTGCACGTCGCGATCCAATCCCTCTCGCTGCTCCTCCTCGTCGCGCTGGCTCCGCTCGCGCGGCCCGTGGAGGAGCCCGATCGGGAGAACCACCCCAACGTCCTGCTCCTCGTGGTCGACGACCTGCGGAACGAGCTCGGCTGCTACGGCGGCCCGGCGCGCTCGCCGCGCATCGACGCGTTCGCGAAGACGAGCGTGCGCTTCGAGCGCGCCTACTGCATGGTGCCGACCTGCGGCGCGTCGCGCGCGAGCCTGTTCACGGGCGTGCGGCCCGCGCTCGATCGGTTCTACGACTTCCAGTCGCGCTGCGATCGCGACGCGCCGCAGGCGACGCCGCTGCACGCCTACTTCCGCTCGGAGGGCTACACGACGCTGTCGCTCGGCAAGGTGCTGCACGTCGAGGCGGACTCGGCGGCGGGCTGGAGCGCCCCGCCGTGGCGGCCCGACGAGCGGGGCTTCCAGCGCTCGGGTCCGCCCGAGTCGCTGCCCGACGAGGCGACGCGGCAGAAGATGCGCGCCGGCCTCTCGCGCGGCTTCCCGTTCGGCTACACGGAACAACCCGACGACGCGCTGCCGGACGGCAAGCTCGCGGACGAGGCGATCCGGCGCCTGCGCGAGCTCGAAGGCGGCGACGCGCCCTTCTTCCTGGCCGTGGGCTTCTCGAAGCCGCACCTGCCGTTCTTCGCGCCGAAGAGTTCCTACGCGCTCTACGAGCACGACGACGTGCGGCTGCCGGCGAACTACCGCGCAACGCCCGACGGCGCGCCTCCCGACGCGCTCGGCACGTGGGGCGAGCTGCGCAACTACGACGGCGTGCCGGCGAAGGGCGCCGTGTCGGACGACGTCGCGCAGTGGCTGATCCACGGCTACCGCGCCTGCGTCTCCTTCGTCGACGCGCAGGTCGGACGCGTGCTGGACGAGGTGGACGCGCTCGGCCTGCGCGACGACACGATCGTCGTGCTGCTCGGCGACCACGGCTGGCAGCTCGGCGAGCACACGCTGTGGGCCAAGCAGTGCCTGTTCGAGACCTCGCTCGGCGCGCCGCTCCTCGTGCGCGCGCCGGGCCAGGCCTCGGGCGTCTCCACGCGCGCGCTCGTCGAGTTCGTCGACGTCTACCCGACCCTGTGCGAGCTCGCCGGGCTCCCGCTGCCTTCCCACCTCGAGGGCCGAAGCTTCGCGCCGCTCCTGTCGGAGCCCGACCGTCCGTGGAAGGAGTTCACGATCGCGCGCTTCCGCCGGGGCGACTCGATCAAGACCGACAGCCACCGCTACAGCGAGTTCCGCGACGCGCAGGGCGAGCTCGTCGGCCGCATGCTCTACGACCACGCCGCCGACCCGCGCGAGAACGCGAACGTGGCCGAGCTCCCCGAGCACCGCGCGCTCGTCGAATCCCTCGCCCGCACCCTGCACGAAAACATGGGCCAGCCGCGGCCGGAGCGGCCCCGGCGCGGGCGCCGATGAGCGCGGGTGGAGAGGCTCTTGCGGTCATCGCAAGCGCGTGCTCCTCTCGACCGGAACCACGCCACGTCCGACGCCGAGACGCCGTTCCGCGCGGCCGAATGAATCGGAGTCGTCCATGAGCTCGCTTCGACTCGTCACGATCGCGTGTCTCTTGCTCGCGAGCTCGCTGTTCGCGTCCGCCGCGGGCTCGACTGCGAACTTGAATCGGCACCTATCGCGAGGTGCGAATATCGATCTCGGACCGGGTTGGTACGAGTACCGGCCGCGCGCGGACCTGCTCGCGAAGATCCCCGCCCTCTCGACCGGCACGGAGATCACGTTCCACTGGCAGCACACGCTCGACGACTGGAAGTCCGTCGCCGCGTCGGTCACGCAGCGCGTACCCGTCGACTACGTCCCGACCGAGCGGATGCTCCTGAGCGACCCGGCGCGGCTCGTCGTGGCGGGCAAGGCGCCCGACGGCGCCGCGCTGATCGAGGTGTGGGAGCTCGGTATGCCCGAGATCGTCCGAACGATCGACCCCGTCACGGGCGAGACCGTCGCGAGCCTCCAGCCGCCCGCGATCGGAGCCGTGACCGAGGTCTACCGCGAGCAGGCGGCCGGCCGCGAGGAAGTGCTCGCGCTCTTCCGCGACCAGAGCTCGCGCGACTCCAGCACGCTCTTCGTCTTCTTCGGCGGCGCGCGCGACGTGTATGCGCTCGACCTCGCGACGCGGACGTGCTCGCTCGCCTTCAGCAGCACGGAGCCGGCGCCGGTGCCCGTGCAGGCCGAGCTCGGGTACCCCCACTTCGACACGTTCTGGGCGCGCCGCCATCGCGACCACGGAGCCGTGTACGTCTTCGGCGTCGAAGCGTCGTCGACCTCCCCCACCGTGGTCCTGCGCGACCGCGACGCGAACGGCACGCTCGACGACTCGCTCGTCGTCCGCGACTTCGCGCAGTGGGAGGCCCTCGGCTTCGCCGGCGACTCGGACCGCTGGGGGGAGTAGCGGACGCACGACCGCACGACGCACGTCATCCGTCACGGAACCGCTGCGGTGGTAGGGTTTCCACGATGGACCTGCGGCCGTTGATCCTCCTCGCGCTCCTCGGCTGCGCGCCTTCTCCGTCCGCGTCGGGAGCGGTCGATGCGCCCGCGACGGATTCCAGGGCAGCCGCTTCCGAGCCCTGCGTCTTCGTGGAACGACTCCGAGCGGTTGCGGGCGACCTCGATCCGGAGCGCGATCTCGATGCCGCTGGGTCGGCTGCCTTCCGGCTGCTCGCGAGCGCTCCCGACGGAAGGACGGGCTACTTCGTGTGGGGTGATGGCGCCGGCGCGATGAGCGAGCCTTCCGAGCGCATTCGGGCGATCTGGGCGCTCTGGGGAGGCGAAAGTGCGGCGCGTGCTTTCGCCGCGTTGTACCTGGCGTCCGACACGGGGAGCACCGGTCAGTTCGCCGCACTCATCGGCTTGCGCCACCGCGCGCCCGCCGCGTTCGAGGACGCGGCCCGGCACTTCGAGCATACGGGCGCGCACTTCCTGCTCTTCCAGTTCCCCTCCGACATGATGTGCGGAGCGCCCTGGCAGGAGAATCGACCCGACGGGCTGCGCGAGTACGTCGACGCCCTGCGCCTCGCGGAGTTCGAGCTCCGCTGGGAAGCACAGATCGCGGTTTCGAACCGTTGACCGCGCCGCTCAGGCGCGGGGCGCGTGGAGCGACTCGTAGCGCGCGAGCAGGGCTTCCTTCTGGCCGAGGACGCGCGCGAGCGTCATCTCGCGGCGGCGGGACTCGGCCAGGGTCGCTTCGAGCTCGCGCAGGCGCGCGGTCGTGCGCTCCTCGAGGCGGTCGGTGTAGCGCTGGAGGGAGCGCTCGACACGCTCGCTCGTCGCGAGCTCGCCCTCGAGGCGCGCCACGCGTGTCCGCAGCGCGTGGCCCTCGTCTTCGGTCGCGCGCCGCGTCGCGTCGTGGCGGCGGTGCAAGCGCTCGAGCTCGGCCAGCGGGACGACGGCCACCGCGCGGCCGCGGCGCACGACGCGCCGGACCGTGAGCTCGCCCGCGCGCACCGCGGCCTCGAGCTCGGCGCGCGAGAGACCGGACGCCCAGACGGCCTCGGCCAGGGTCAGGACGGCCCCGGGGAAGCGGCTCTCGGTCGCGGTGCTCGCCATGCTTGCATCGGTTTCCGGCACGGACGCGTTATGGCAAGTCGGAGCGGGCGATGGAAGGGAGGAGCGAACGGCCCGTCACTCGTGCGGGACCCAGATCGCGTGCACGGTCGGGATGTCGATCTTCTCGCCCAGCGCGGGCGCCGCGCGGCGGCGCCACTGCTGGTCCTCCCAGGTCATCAGCCACACGTCGGGGTCGTCGAGCGGCTTGTCGATCTCGACGTCCAGGGCGAAGACGCGGCCCGTTTCCTCCTCGCGCTTCCCGATGCGGACGTGGAGCACGCCGCTCTTGAACGCTCGCCCTTCGTACATGTCGAAGTCGTCGCGGAAGAGGCTCGCCCAGTCGTAATCGAGGAAGCCCGTCGGGTGCGCGGGGTCGAGCTCGAGCCGAAAGCTCCGATCGCCCGTGCGCGTGAGGGTGTGCGTGCCCGAGACGGCGGAGATGCCCCAGATGCCTTCGGGCCAGCCGTAGCCCTGCTGCACGCGGATGAGCGGCGTGTAGAGCGCTTCCATCCCCGTCGGAGACGTGACGAGCAAGACCCGCAGGCCCTCGAGGTTCTCGCCCGCCGGCAGCTCGATCTGGTGGGCGCGCTCGAGGAGCCCGCGAGCCAGATCGGCGCGCCGCTCGAGTCGGAACTGCACGCCCTGCCACTCGAAGTACAGCCCGTAGAGCAGGATCGCGGCCAGCACGATCCGCACGGGGTTCCAGGGCAAGACGAGGGAGCGCGGCCGCAGGAAGCATCCGAAGCTCGCGGCGATGAACGACGCGAAGATCCACGACATGCCGATGGTCGGGATGAGCAGCACGCGCTGCGGCGTGGGAGCCGCCGAGAGCGGCACGAGCGAGAGCACCGTGCCCACGAGCGCGAAGCGCATCGCGCGGTCCTTGACCGACTGGAGGCCGAACGCGGCGAGCAGAGTCAGGATCGCGAGGTTGTGGAAGGCGGCGACAGCCTCCGGCGCTCGATCGCCGAGCCCGAGCAGCCAGTCGCGGAGCCGCGCCATCACGGCGAAGTGCTTGGCCAGGTCCATCAGGCTGTAGCGGATGAACTCCGGCTCGAAGTACGCCGGGAGGAACAGGTTGACCATGTTCAACGGGAGCTTCTCGCGCAGCCCGACGTCGACGAACTTGCCGGGGTGCGTGATCGGATCGATGTACCAGTCCGAGTGCTCCGTTCCGTAGCCCGCGGCGACGTAGTAGGCGAGCCAGGCGATTGCGAGGAGCGCGACCGGCAGGATGCCGAGCACGCGGTCGCGCACGCGGTCGCGCGCGAACGAGATCTCGTAGGCGAAGAAGAAGCCCGACAGCGCGACCGGCGCTTCGCTCGAGAGCAGCGCCGTCGCGAACAAGACGAGCGTCCAGACGAGGTGCTTTGCGCGCTTCTCCTCGCGCCAGCGGTGGTACATGAGCAGCGCCGGCACGCTGAACACGGCGCCCACCATCGTGTAGCGCCCCGCGAGCCAGGCCGCGCTGCCCTCGTGCTCGCGCGCCGTGGCGAAGATCAGGCCCGCCAGCAGCACCGTGAAGACGCCCCGTCCGGAGAGCCGCGCGAGCAGCCCGTACAGCGCGACGCAACCCGCGATCAGCGCGCAGTACCAAACGAGGCTCGACGCGTGGAAGGCCTTCGCGTCGTCGCCCCACAGCCAGTAGTCGATGTAATAGGTGAGGCTCGCGAGCGGCCGGAAGAAGCGGATGTGGATGTTCTCCGCGCGCCACCAGGGCAGGTAGTCGCCCTGGATCGGCCCCATGCGGTCGGGGATCGCCTCGGCGAACGTGAAGAGCTCGAGCGGCCCATGGCTCGGCATGACGCCGGTCCCCTCGACCTCGGCCAGGTGCACGAAGTCGTCGAGGTGGTAGCCCATCTCGAGGGCGCCCCAGAAGACCCACAGCGCCGTCGCGATGCAGACGAGCGCGACGAGGACGAGCTGCCAGCTCTCGATCCGCCACCGCGCGTCCTGGGCCCAGGAATCGTCGGAGGTGGAGGGGAGCATGAGGAGCGGCATTGGAGCAGAGGCTATTGGAAACGCCAAGCGAGCCAGCTCGGCATCTAGGTGCCGGGGCGCTACCCTAGTATTGCGCGTCGACTGGGTGTTGCGCGTCGACTGGCGGGTGTCTTCGTGCGGGGGCCAAGTGCCCGTCGAGGGCAGAAAGTGCTCGTGATCCCTCAATTATCTGCTGACAATTCCGAGGAGTCCAATTACCTCTTTTCACGCTAGCAATTGTTCTAAGACTCTTCCCTCCCGATCAATTCCCAAACCCGGGAATTATATGGGCTGATGGGTGTTTTGATCGCCCTGTCCGACCTCAAGCCTGCCTAACATCATATTGTGAAGCACTCTCCCGAACCGCATGGAGAGGAAATACTGTAACTACAACGAAAGAAACCATGAAAGCAAGACTAGGAAGAATAAGCGTTGCCACATTAGTTGTACTGTCATTCGCTAGCGCAAGCTGGGCCCACCGTCCGCCGAATGGGACGTGGAATGTCAAGAACGGAACAGGAACTGTGGTCGGCTCCGCCACTACGAACGATCACGGCACTAGCGATCCTGATGACGACACCTATGACTACACGCCCACTGGTGGACCTACTTCACAGTGGACATGGGACCGCGCGCTCGGGGGTTACGTGAATGGTGAAGAGATCATCTACATCGGCGACACGGAAACCCAAGATGACTACAGCTGGGCACGATGCCCCGTGCCTGAGGATCCTCCGTTCCCAGAAGAACCGACCGAAGGTGGGACTCTAGCTGACTGATTTCCTTCGGGAGCTTCCGGCTTGCAGCCGGAAGCTCGTTCCAAACACAGATCAAGGCCATCATCCATGTCGTCCTCCAATACCCTCAAACTTGTGGCGGTAGGTCTGGTTCTGACTGCTGTCCTTCTCAGCATAAAGTTGACACGCTCAAACTCGGCCAGGATTTTCGATCAGGAGGCGCTCATCAGCTTGGATCGCACATCACATGTGCAATCATCATCAAGAACACCTTCTGAGGCGCCAACTGGGCCTGATGAGATCCGACGCCCCTTGAGCATTCCCGACGTTGAGCATATCTTGGTCCAAGGAGCGGCTATTTGCGAAACGACCGGCGCTCCCCTGAGTGCCCGTATTACATGTGGAGAGGATTCCACTATATCGGACAGACTAGATGGTACGTTTTCAATCATGGCTACGAAGAATTGTACACATCTGACAATTACCCATTGCACTGGATATGCAGACAAAGTGGTTCTTCTCGACAAGGGGGACGCAAGCAAGGATGGGGTGATACATCTAGGTGCAATTCCCTTGTCGCCTCTAGCGCATACCAGAGTATATGTGCGCAACTTGGCCAATCAGCCTGTGGCACATGCTGAAATCAGTGCCCTAAAGAGTTCCCACAAGAGACTCGGAAGGGCGCTGGGCAAGACCGATTTCAAGGGAGAATTGCTCATTAGTGTTGGAGGACCTGTGGTTCTCTCCGCGCGACGTCGCGATGAAATTTCGACCTCCGTTCCTTGCAGTCCTGGAGACCGCTCAGTGGTCTTGACTCTGCAATCCAAAGCCACCTTGCGCTTGGTTGCTATCGACACCTTGGCGCCCATTGGAAACATTGAACTGGTCGTTCGACAAGTTGGTGTGTTTCCCGAAGTCGTACTCGAAGGACGGACAAACGAGGATGGAGTCTTGTCTCAGCCGCTTTGGACTGGCGCTTTCACGGTCGCATCTTCGATGCGTCAAGTAAGGATACAAAAGACCAGCGTCGATGAAGTCCGGCCTGGTATCAATTATCCAGGCGCGCCCGTTGCATTCGAAGTAAGCCTTCCAGGTGAAATCCAAACTCTCTACGCCAGGCAGGATACAGGACCCGTCCTCAAAGTCCTGGACGCGTCATCAAGAGAGTTCATTCCAGAGATCAATCTTTCTGCCCGGTGGTATAAGAGCTCAGAGAATCGCTGGTTTGAATCAACCAGTACGGCTTGCAAAACCGTTAATGGGGAATGTGCAATGGGGTGGCTCGAGCTGAACCCTGACAACTACGTAAGGGTTTCAGTTCAAGGTTATCATGATAATGTCTTTTCAATTATGGATCTCACTTCATCGGTTCCTGGTCCCTATGAGATACACCTTAGTAGACAAAGTGAACGATCCATTCGCGTACTGAAGACCGATGGCTCACCTTTGCGTCAACCGGTCTTCGTTTGGAGTACGAGCGGCAATGGCAAACGAACCTTGATCGGGGAACGCACACCACGACCTGATGGAACATTGGATGCATTTGCCTGGCCTGGCAACAGTATCGATCTGAGCAGAGGTCGCAAGTCGTCATCTATTGCCCATGTACCCTCAGAGGTGTTCTTAGAATATGACATTCCAACGGTATACACGGATTCTCTGGGCTCCATCCAGGTGGAGGTTCCGGCTGGAGAAGACCCCGCTTTGGCCTGTATCTCTTGTGCCGGCGACCTTTTCGCGGCCAGGATCGTTCAGAACGTCTGGTATTGGGATGAACTACCTGAAGGATACTATGAGGTGGGACCAGAAGGGGAACTCGAAACACTACGAATCAGGAAGGGTTCGGGCTTCGAAGCATGCGGGCTCTTCTTGAAGGCTGGCCAAACGATCCAGACTACATGGAACGACACGTGGGGTTCCTGCGATGCGTGGGCTCCCCTCAATTGGATTGACGATGCCTCCGAGGAAAGGCAACGAATCGCTTTCCCGATTTACGGACCACTGGACTTGCCACGGAACATCAATATCACTCTAGACAACACGCCCTGTGTTCTCAGTGATGGAACGCTCTCGATGCACATTCCATCCGGACGCCCCACAGGAATCGTCATCGGCGCCATTGGACGGCATGGAGGATTCTCCCCCGTAGGGTTCATCCCAGGCTGGTGTGGAGAATTGGAAGTTCCTATTCGCCTACAGTCCACTGCGATCATCTTGTCCACTGCTGCGACTGCGGTCGATGGTCTCTATGAAGTGAGCTATTTGCCTGACTTCGATCTATCGCTAAGTTTTCCAGTCACGAGAATCGGGCGTCTAGGACAGGACTTGGTCATTGATGCCGTCCCCGTTGGCGTGACTTCACTCAAGCTTCGTTCTAAGAAGTTGCGGGAAGGCGAAGTGAATCTTGATCTAGTATTGTCGCCAAACAGATCCACCTACTTGGACCTATCGGGACTATCTTGGGTTCGACAATAGTTGCGGCGCATATCCCGTTGGTTTCGCAAGTCACCTTTTTGTCCAAAGCCGTCGCTCACGGGTCGCCCGCGGCAGACGAGGAGCCACGCAAAGCATCCCCGCATGCTCTTGGGCTGCTCGCGGATCGATGCCAAAGTGACACCCGAGCATGCCGTTTCGGCGACAAAGCGGCCTTTTAACCGCGCCAGGTGGTTATTCGGGTCGAGGCACGGGCGTTGCCCCACGGGCGTTGCCCGCCCCACGGGCGTTGCCCAGCGGGCGGCCCCGGAGGGTCCACGCATGCAAGAGCAGTACACGCAGAAGTCCACCGAAGCGATCCAGCGCGCCCAGGAGCTCGCTTCCACCCAAGGCCACCCCGAGGTCCTCCCGACCCACCTCGCGGTGGCCTTGCTCGATGAGCCGGAGGGGGTCATGTCGGCGGTGCTGCAGAAGCTCGAGGTCGACCCGGGCGTGCTGAAGAGCGAGCTCTCGCGCGAGCTCGGGAAGCTCCCGCGCGCGAGCGGCGGCCAGCTCGCCATGTCGCGCGACCTCGCGAGCACGCTCTCCGAGGCGAACGCGGCCGCGAAGCGGCTCGGCGACCAGTACGTCTCGACCGAGCACCTGCTGCTCGCGCTCGCCGCGAAGGGCGGACCGGTGGTGCAGGGGCTCTTCGGCGCGCGCAAGCTCGATCCGAAGCGCATCGAGGCGGCGCTCTCCGAGGTGCGCGGCGCGCGGCGCGTCGACTCGCAGAATCCCGAGGCGACGTACCAGGCGCTCGAGAAGTACGCGCGCGACCTGACCGAGGAGGCGCGGCGCGGGAAGCTCGACCCGGTCATCGGCCGCGACGTGGAGATCCGGCGCGTGATGCAGGTGCTCTCGCGGCGGCGCAAGAACAACCCCGTGCTGCTCGGCGACCCGGGCGTCGGCAAGACGGCGATCGTCGAGGGGCTCGCCGGCCGCATCATCGCCGGCGACGTGCCCGAGAGCATCAAGGGCAAGCGCATCATGGCGCTCGACATCGGCGCGCTGCTCGCGGGCGCGAAGTACCGCGGCGAGTTCGAGGAGCGGCTCAAGGCCGTGCTCGGTGAGATCACCGAGGGCGAGGGCAACGTGGTGCTGTTCATCGACGAGCTGCACACGCTGGTGGGCGCGGGCGGCGCGGAGGGCGCGGTGGACGCCGCGAACATGCTGAAGCCCGCGCTCGCGCGCGGCGATCTGCACTGCATCGGCGCGACGACGCTCACCGAGTACCGCAAGTACATCGAGAAGGATAAGGCGCTCGAGCGGCGCTTCCTGCCCGTGATGGTCGAGGAGCCGAGCGTGGAGGACACGCTCGCGATCCTGCGCGGTCTCAAGGAGCGCTACGAGGTGCACTACGGCGTGCGCATCACCGACGCCGCGCTCGTGGCGGCGGCGCGGCTCGCGGACCGGCACATCACGGACCGCTTCATGCCCGACAAGGCCATCGACTGCGTGGACGAGGCCGCCGCGCAGATCCGCATGGCGCTCGACTCGCTGCCGCCCGAGCTCGACACGCTCGAGCGACGCGCGCGGCAGCTCGAGATCGAGCGCTCGGCGATCTCGAAGGAGGACCGCAAGGCGAACGTGAAGCGCATCGAGGAGATCGGGCGCGAGCTCGCGGAGCTCGGCGAGAAGCAAAGCGCGTTGCGCGCGCGCTGGGACCGCGAGAAGGAGCTCATCACGCGCATCCGCGCCGGCAAAGCGCTGCAGGAGAGCCTGCGGGCCGAGTCGCAGCGCATGGAGCGCGAGGGCAAGCTCGAGCGCGTGGCGGAGATCCGCTACAAGGACGAGCCCGAGGCCGCGCGCAACGTGGAGCAAGCCGAACTGCTGCTCGCCGAGGTGCAGAAGGAAGGCGCGCTCCTGCCCGAGGAGGTCGACTCGGAGGCGATCGCGGCGGTCGTGAGCCGCTGGACCGGCATCCCGGCGACGCGCCTCCTAGAGACCGAGCGCGAGAAGCTCCTCCACATGGAGGATCGCATCGGCGAGCGCGTGATCGGGCAGAAGGAGCCCATCAAGGTTATCGCGCAAGCGGTGCGCCGCGCGCGCGCGGGGCTGCAGGAGACGACGCGGCCGCTGGGCTCGTTCCTGCTGCTCGGACCCACGGGCGTGGGCAAGACGGAGACGGCTCGCGCGCTCGCGGAGTTCCTGTTCGACGACGAGACCGCGATGGTGCGCCTCGACATGAGCGAGTACATGGAGAAGCATTCCGTGTCGCGCATGATCGGCGCTCCGCCGGGCTACGTCGGGTACGACGAGGGCGGCGCGCTCACGGAAGCCGTGCGGCGCAAGCCGCACTCGGTGCTCCTGCTCGACGAGATCGAGAAGGCGCACCCGGACGTGTTCCACATCCTGCTCCAGATCCTCGACGACGGCCGCCTGACGGACGGCAAGGGACGCGAGGTCGACTTCACGCAGACGCTGGTCCTGATGACGAGCAACCTGCGCAACACGGCGCAGTTGCGCGAGTTCTTCCGACCCGAGTTCCTGAACCGCCTCGACGAGGTGCTCTCCTACGAGAGTCTGGGCGCGGAGGACCTGCGCCGCATCGTGGAGGTGCAGCTCGCGCGCGTCGCGCAGCACCTCGCGGAGCAGGAGATCGGGATCGACGTCTCCGACGCCGCGATGGACGAGCTCGCGCGCGAGGGCTTCGATCCGGAGTACGGCGCGCGCCCGCTCAAGCGCGTCATCCAGAAGCGCGTGCAGAACGCGCTCGCCGAGGCGATCCTCGGCGGGACGCTCGGCCGCGGCCAGGTGGCCTACGTCGACTTCCGCGCCGGCAACTTCTCGGTCGAACCCGTGAGCCGCGAGGCGGCGGCGGCCGGCGCCGGATAGGGAGCGCGCTCAACGAACGTCCAGGCCCAGTCCGTCGGCCAGGAAATCGCCGAAGGAGTCCGCGAGGATCGCGTGCCCCAGGCAGGAGAAGTGGCGGTTGCCGGGATCGGGCCAACACGCCTCCTCGAGGTTCTCCGAGACGACGCGCTCGCGAAACTCGGCACTCGGATCCCAGAAGGGGATCTCGAGCCGCGCCGCGATCGCGCGCAGGCGCTCGACGGGTTCGCGCGTGCGAATCGAGAAGGCGCCGTCGGGCGTCTCGAAGCGGCGCTCGTAATCGGTTCCGACCAGCATGTCGGTGCGGCGCGGAACGAGGGTCACCGGCACGATCATCAGCGCGAGACGCGCTCCGATCCCGTTCGCCTGCCGCTCGAGCTCCGCCAGGATCGCCGTGAAGAGTTCCCACTGGTAGGTGTTCATCTCCAGGTCTTCGTGGATGAAGGCCGAGATCCCGTTCGGCTGGCGCCCGAGCGAGTAGTCGAGGACGTTCGGCGCTCCCTCCTCCCAGAACCCGCCTTCGATCGTGGGGTCGCGACCGACACGGTTCTGCAGGTAGCGCGGATCGACGCGCTGGAACCGATCCTGGCTCCCTTCGGCGGAGGTTCCGAGACGGATGCGCAGCATGTCGTACAGGAAGCTCTGGAAGCCCGCCTCCTCGGCCGCCGTTCCGAGCAGCGACCGCGGCCTCCCGAAGGGATCGCGCAGGTCGAGCTCGCCGTCCTCCAGCAGGAAGTAGGGCTTGTCCGCGCGCGGGCCCTGATTGTTCGAGAGGATGTCCGAGAGGTCGTTGTTGGCGCAGAAGGCGAGCAGGACGACGTCGGGGCGCCAGTCCTTTCCCTTCTCGACGAACGCGAGCAACTGTTGATCGGTGCCCCAGCCGCTGCTCGACAACACGGCGGTCTGCACGCGCGAGTCGACCCGCCGCTCGAACTCGGCCGGGAAGCGACAGTCCACGCCCGCCTTCTGGTACGCGTCGGCCATGTAGGAGTCGCCGAGGACGAGGATGCGCGGCACGTCGAGGTCAACGGGGTCGCGCCCGGGGTGGAACGAGCGGTACTCGCGCGTCGACCAGCCGAGGGACGGATCGACGAAGGAACGCGATCCGAGGCTCGGGACGAAGACCCTCAGGGCGAGCTCGGCCACGAGCAGGCCGACGATCAGGGCGAGGACCGCCAGGGCGAACCGGCGCAGGAACCGCTTGCCGCCGGACACTCGCTCACGCCTCCCGGGGGACGTCGACGATCGAGACGCCAAGCAGCCACGCGGTTCTCATGCTCTCTCTCGGCAACGGGATCTCGAGCGGTGGTTCACGAGCGTGCGATCCCTAGAATGGTACGCCGCGCGCGGCTAGCCGTCGCCGCTCCCCCCCTCCATGGAAGCCACCGAACCCAAGCAGCGGACCCACTGCTCCGTCTGCGGCCAGAAGGTCGTGCGGCAGGACATGCCGTACTGCATCTACTGCGGCAACCACTTCGCGCTCATGGAGGCGCCCGCCGGTGCGAAACGGCGCGAGACGAAGAACATGGCCCGGCTGGCCAAGATGCCGGAGCACGCCGACTTCCCGGCCGGGATGGCCGCGCACCCCGGCGAAGGAGGCGAGTTCGAGGGCTGGCGACGCCGGACGCGCGGCGGGATCGCCCTGGCCGTGGCCGGGATCGCCCTGCTCGCACTGCGCTTCGTGGCGGGCTTCGGCGGCGCGCCCTTCCTCGTCCTTGGATCCCTCGCCGTGCTCGCCGGCGGCTTGATCGCCCTCCGTTTCCTCGCCAAGCAACGCGCGCGCCTCGAGCTCCCGCTGATGAAACGCGCCGCGGTCGTGACGGACCGCCGCAGCGAGACCGAGATGCGCTTCACGGCCGGCATCACGACCTACTTCTTCACCTTCGAGTTCGAGGACGGCAACGAGGCCGAGTTCCGCTCCCCCGGCCGCGGCGCGCACACGGAACCGCTGTCGAAGGGCGTGACTGGTATCGCCTACACGCGCGGCGCCGAGCTCGTCGAGTTCCTCCCGATCCGCGTGTGAACGGCGCCCGTCAGGGCACGCGCGGCTTGCCGAGCTCCTGGCGCATCAAGCCGAGCTGGCCGAGGTGGAACGCCTCGTCGAAGTAGAAGAACCCGGCGCAGGACCCGAGCGTGACCGCGGCGCCCGCCTCCGACGCGATCCCGTGGCTCGCCACGGCCTCGGGAGTCGAGATCTCGCACAACGCCCGAACGAGCGGCCGATCCGCCGAGCGGAAGCGCGACACGAGCTCATCATGCGCCGGATAGATGCCCGCCGGATGCAGGCCTTCGAAGCGCTCGGGACACGGCGACGGCCCCTCCGTGAAGAGCTCCTCCCAACTGCGCTCGGGCGTCTTCACGCCGAGCGTACGCAAGAGCTGCAAGCGCATCACGACCAGGTGCCCGAGCACCCAGTGCGCCGAGCTCGCCCCACCCTCGCGGTGGCGCCAATCGCGGCCGTTCCAGCCGTCGACGAGCATGTCGAAGAGCGTGGTGTTGAAGCGGAAACGCCCACCCAGATCCACGAGCGGTCGCGTCTGCTGCCCCTGCGAAGTTCGAAGTCCGTCGATCATCAACGGGACCTATGGAGAGTCCGCCCCTCCGTCACGGGAAAAGGGCGCGATTCGCCGGCGCTTTCGCACCCCGAACAGTTCGGCCCGGCCGTTCGCGAGTCCCCCCTTCGAAGGGAGATGGAGCCGCGTGGTTCGGAGTTCCCCGCACTCTGAGGATTTCTTCAGGAGTCGGGCGCGAGCGTTTCCGAGCACTGCGCCCCGCTCGCCTCGCCCCGCTCCCCGCACGGCCATGGCATCGAGGCCGTATACCTCTCAGTATATTCACGCATGAGCGAAGTCATCGAGCGCTTCATCGGCCGCGAGCGCGAACTCGCCGTGCTCGAGGAGCTCAGCCGTTCCGGGCGCGCGGAGCTCTTCGTGCTCTACGGCCGCCGCCGCGTCGGCAAGACGGAGCTGCTCCAGCAGTTCACGGGCGGCCGTCGCTCCGTCTACTTCCTCGCCGCGCAGGTGCGCGACCGCGACAACCTGCGCGCCTTTCGCGAGGCGATGCGCGACGCGCTCGACGACCCGCTGATCGACTCGGTCGAGTTCGTCGACTGGCCCGCCGCGCTCTCCTTCGCCGCCGAGCGCGCGGGCAAGGAACGCCTCGTGATCGTGCTCGACGAGTTCCCCTACCTGTGCGAGGCGAACAAGGGCATGCCGTCCCTGATCCAGAAGTTCTGGGACCAGCGCGGCAAGCGCTCGAGCCTGATGCTCGTCCTGTGCGGCAGCCAGGTCTCGTTCATGGAGCGCGAAGTCCTCGCCGAACGCTCGCCCCTTTTTGGACGCCGCACCGGCCAGCGCCGGCTCGAGCCGCTCCTGCCGCCCGAAGCCATCGCCTTCTACCCCCAGTGGAGCGTCGCCGACCGCCTGACGGCCTACGGGATCCTGGGCGGCATGCCCGCCTACCTGCGGCGCTTCGACGACGCCGTCCCGCTCGCGCAGAACGTCATGCGCGAGCTCCTGCGCCCCGAGGGCTACCTCTTCGAGGAGGTGCAGTTCCTCCTGCGCAACGAGCTGCAGAGCCCCACGACCTACAACTCGATCCTCGCCGCCGTCGCGGCCGGCTCCGAGCGCATGGGCGACATCGCGCTCGCCGTCGGCGTCGACTCCACGACCGCCGGCAAGTACCTCTCCGTGTTGCGCGAGCTCGGCCTCGTCGAGCGCGAGATCCCGCTCACCGATCCCGACCCCCTGCGCTCGCGCCGCGGCCGCTACCGCATCGCCGACCGCTTCCTCGCCTTCCACTTCCGCCACCTCCAGCCGAACCTCTCGCTCGTGCAAGCCGGCCGCGGCGCGCGCGTGTACGAGGAGTACGTCCTCCCCGACCTCCCGCGCCTCTTCGACGAAGCCCGCCGCGACTTCATCCTCACGCACCTCGCGCGCGAAGCCGCCGAGCTCGTCGGCGACGAGCTCGTGGAGGTCGGCCGCCACGACGGCATCTTCGTGCGCGCGCTCGCGAAGACCGCGCACGGCAATCCCGTCGCGGCGATCGTCGTCCCCGAACCGATGCCGCCGATCAGCGACCTAGAGGACGAGCTCGCCCTCCTCCGCCGCGCCTTCCCCCGCCGCCCCATCACGAAGCTCGTCTACGGCATCACCTCGAAACCCGCCCGCCCCCTCGAGGTCGAACGCGTCCCCGAAGGCGAGCTGTTGTGAGCCAGGCATCGCGCGCCTGATCGTCGGCTGAATCCGTCACTCGAAGACGATCTCGGTGAGCTCCCCGGCACGCACGTCGACGACTCGCTCTTCCGGACCGCCGTTGCCGGTCATCACAACGCGCAGGGCGCCCGGAGGAACGCAGCACACGACGCTCGTTCCCTTGGCGACTCCGTCCGCGTAGGCGACGATGTCTCCGTACCACACTCTCAGCTGACCGTAGGCGCCCTGGCCCACGTAGCGGACGGTCAAGTGTGCGGCGGTAGCGAGCACGAGCTCGATCTCGGTCGTGCGTCCGACCTCGACGGCGGCGTTGCCCTCGACTGCGCAGCTCTCGGAGGTCGATGCGGCGAGCGCATAGCTTCCCGGCGAGAGTCCGCTGAACTCGGTCGATCCCCCGCTCGCCTCCCCGAGCGTCAAGAAGTCTTCACCGCGCGACAGCACGACCCCAGCGCTCACGAGTCGACCCGACGCGTCGCGCACCTTGACGAGCAAGCCCCCACCGCGGAGCAATTCGATCACGACGTCCCTGGCTCCCGCCTCGACTCGCCGTCGTTCGGGAGGAGCCCATCCCGTGAAAGCCGCGTTCACCCACAGGTCGTACTCTCCGGGCAGCAGAGGACCGACCCGAAACGCGCCGTGTTCGTCGGTGGATGCGCTCCCCGAGCCCGCGGAGACGAGCACGTCGCTGACCGGCTCGCCATTTGGATCGACGACGCGTCCCTCGATGGTGAGACCGCGGTGCGCGCGCAGAATCAACTCGCGGTCGGAATCGCCGGACGCCATGACCACGAGCTCCGGCATGCCCACGACGGCGTTGGGATCGAGCTCGTCGTGCGAGTACATCTCCCGCGCGCCAGGGCCAACCAACCACGGTCCCGGTGCGACGTCGCGGAACTCGAAAGCGCCGTCGCCCTTCGTCGTGGCCTTCGCGGTTACGTCTTCGAATCCGAAGAACGGGCGGGATGCGTCGCCGTCGTCCGGAACGAGCCAAACTTCGTGACCGACGACGGGCTCGCCATCCTGATCGAGCAGGCGACCTGCGATGTCGACCCCACCGCCGATCCGGACCTCCATCTCGCGCGCTTCACCGGCCGCGAGAGTCACTGGCTTGCCACCTTCCAACTCCACTTTGCGCTTGCGCTTGACTGCGAGCGCGAAGGGCACTTCCGGAGGCAAGTTCTCGAAATACGCAACGCCGAACGCATCGCCGTCCGCTTCGAAACGGAGATCCTTCGTGCCGTGGATGTACGTCGTCGAGTCTTGGATCCAATAGCCGGGCGCCGTCAAAGCCACGGTGCAATCGGAAAGCTCGCTACCGCGTTCGTCGAGCACGCGCACCGCGAGCGACGCGGAGCGACGCAGTCGGACGGTGATTTTCCCTGCGCCGCTCGATCGCCCATCGGCGAGCTGAACGCGCCGCGCGGCGTAGCCGTCCGCGTCGACCAACGCCGTCCAGGGTGTCGCGGCCTCGAGCTCGAACGATGCGAGCCCGTCGGCCGCGGCCGTGTACGTCTCGTCCGAATCCTCGATGGCAATGCGCGCGCCGGCGATCAGCGCGTCGCTCTCGGCAGCGAGCACCCGGACGACGACGCTCGAGGTCTCGTTGGTCACGATCTCCACGTCGAGCCGGCGTCGTACGCCCGGTGCGAGCGGGCCGACCATCTGCCAGACTCTCGCCTCGCCCACGACCACATGGACGTTCAATTGTTGGTCGGCGGGAACTTCGGCGAAGACCGACCCGGAGGCGTCGGTGAGGAGCTCGGCGTCCAACGAGCGCGCGTCTCTCGAAACGTCCGCGCCCATGGACGACACCTTGATGGAGGCGCCTTCGATCGGCGCGCCGGTACCACTCGCGACGGCGATCACCTCCAACATCGCCGTCGCGAACGTCCGCTCCGACGGCGGAGCCACGGCGACCGTCGGCGCCCTCGCGTCGACGAGTGTCGTCAGCGCTTCGACGGGCGGGGCCGTCGCCAGGACGGCGCGTTCGACCGGCGCGAGCGGGAGCACGATGTCCTGCTCGGCCGTTGCATGCGCGGCATGGCTCGTCGAGACAGGTTGTGCCGCCGGAGTCGGCAAGGACGCTCGCCACAGGAGTGCGATCCCGACCAAGGCGAACGCGGCGAGCACGACCAGGAGGCGTATCATGACGATATCGACCCCAATCTAGCCGAGTGAGCTGGTCCGCAGCGTCTCTCGTGGCTCCACCGAAAGGGACCTCCACGAGCCTCCGCGACCTCCCGGCCTGACCGAGCCTGGTCGCACCTCGAATCCGAGCCGCCCCTCGAGGCCGAACGCGCCCCGAGGGCGAGCTCTTGTGAGCCGCCGGTCGTCATTCGAACGCGACCTCCGCGAACTCACCAGCGTGTGCCTCCACGATTCGCTCTTGCGTGCCGGCGGTGCTCGTCATCACGACGCGTAGGGAACCTGGAGGCACGGTGCAGACGTAGCTCGACCTCGCGGCAACGCGTAGCGACTCCACCAGCACGTCGTCCCACCACACTTCGAGCTCGGCGCGGGGGCTCTCGCTCGTGAAGCGAACGGCGAGACGCGCCGCGGGAGACAGCGCGAGCGACACGTCCGTGGTGCTTCCGGCTTCGACCACGACTTCGCGCGCGACGGCGCAGGCATCCGCCGTCGAAGCGAACAGTTTGTAGCGCCCCGGCAGCACTCCGGGGATCTCGAGCCGTTCCCCGGCTGCCTGCGTTCCGTCGTAGTAGGCTCGCTCGCGCGACATCAACACGCTGGCGCGCACCTGCCCGCCCGACGCATCGAGGACCACGCAGCGCACCGTTCCTGCGCGCAGGATCTCGATCACGACGCCGGTGGAACCCGCTTCGACACGGCTCGCCTCGGGTGAAGCCCACGGCGAGACACCGAAGATCTCGATGTCGTGCGCTCCCGGGAGGAGCGGGCCGACGGCAAAAGCACCTGTGCCATCGTTGATCGTGCTCATGCACGCCGTGGAAACGAAAGCGCCCCTCACGGACCTCCCGTTCGGATCCACGACACGTCCCTCGACCGCGAGGCCCCTGTGGGCGCGCACGATCACTTCGCGATGCTCCTCACCCGAGGCAAGGCTCACGACCTCCGGCTGGCCCGCGACGTCCGTCCGTTGGAAGGTGTACGGTTCGCAGTCTTGTTTCCAACCCGGACCGAGCCACCACGCCCCCGGAACGACGTCGTCGAGCGCGAAGTTCCCGAGAGCGTCGGTCGACGTGCGCGCAATGGGCACATCGCGCTGGGAAAAGGGACGGGGTGAGCCATCCTCGGCGACGAGAAGCCACACGGGGTAGTCGGCTACGGGCTCACCGTCCTGGTCGAGAAGTCGCCCCGTGATCGTGGTCCCCGCGCCGAGGTGCAGCTCGATCGAACGCGACTCGCCGGGCGCTAGGAGCACACGCTCGCGCTCGGTTCGCACGAGCCGGCCCTTGTGGGTGACGAACAGCCGGAACGGAACTCCCGGCGGCAAGTCGTGGAACGAGCAAGCTCCGTCGGTCGCGGTCCTCGCCTTCCGCGGGAGGTACGAGTTCGGGAGCCCAGCCGCATCCGTTCCATCGAGGATCCACGAGTCGTACGCGTGGAGCATCACCTCGACATCCGTCATGCCGACGCCCTGATCGTCGAGCACACGCACGGCGAGCTCGCCTGGAACGAGGTGCGGCTCGCGCGCGAGCGCTCGGGAATCGCGCGCGGACTTGCTCACCGTCCCCGAGTCGACGGACTGCGTCGCTGAAGACGAGCAGCCGGGAACTGCGGTCCCGGCCACGGCCAGCGCAACCAAGGCGAGCACGAAGCGTCTCATGGAAGGCTCGACCTGAAGGTAGCCGAAAGCCTCCATTCCCGCGCCTGCTGTGGGCGCTGGCGAATCCACTTCCACCGTAGAGGCCGTCAGCGAGTCTCTCTCACTCGAACGCGAGCTCCACGAGCTCGCCGGCCTGCGCTTGCACCGTCTTCTCCTGCGTTTCGCCGCGGAACGAAACCACGACTCGCAGCACTCCCGGCGGGACACTGCAGGTGCGCCTCGTCCCCCCCGCAATGATGTCCTCGGCAACGAGGGCGCTGCCGAACCACACCTCGTAGCGGCCGTAGAGGCCTTCTCCCAGGCAGCGCACGACGAGCTGCGCGGCGGGTGCGAGCTCGAGCGAGAGCTCCGTGACGCGCTCCGCTTCGATCGACACGTGCTGCGCCACCGCGCAACCGTCCGAGGTCGACGCGACGACCGAGTACTTGCCGGGCCGTAGTCCCTTGAAGAGGGGCCCTTCCCCGCCCGTCATCCGGGACCGGCCGCCGGGCGCCAACTCGAGCCAAGCGTCGACGCGTCGACCCGCTGCATCGCGAACCGTGCAGGCGAGGCTTCCACCGCGCAGCAATTCGATCACGACGTCCGTCGCCCCAGCTTCGATCGTCGGTTCGGGCGACGCATACCCGAAGGATTCCGAGTTGATCCGCAGCTCGTGCGTTCCAGGCAGCAAAGGTCCGATCTGGAACGCTCCGTCTTGGTCGGACGTATACCACCCCGATCCGACCCCAAGTGTCACACCCCTCACGGGCGCGCCGTTCGGATCGACGATGTGCCCCTCGATGGTGAGGTCCCGGTATCCGTGGAGAACCACTTCGAGATCGGGCGCGCCAGGTTGGAGGCTGACGAGCTCGGGCAGGGCGGCGACCCTTGCCCTATCGGGACCGACCCACCACGACCCAGCCGGGACGTTCGGAAAGGTGAAGTTCCCCGAGGCATCCGTCGTCGTCCAAGTGGACGGGTCGTCGTAGTACGGAATCGGCATCGTCGCTCTCCCGTCGGCTGCGAGCAGCGACACCGTCTCCCCTGTCACGGGATCACCGTGCTGATCCAGCAGATGACCTCTGATCGTGCACCCGGTTCCGATCCGGAGCTCGATCTCGCGAAGCTCGCCCGGGGCGAGGGTGACGGGCCTCCCCTCACACCACACGCGCTCGTCGCCGCGTGTGACGAGCATCTCCAACGGCACTTCCGGCGGCAGCGCCTGGAAGGCGCAAGTTCCGTCCGTGTCGGTTCTCGCCTCCCACTGCAGGCGCCTATCCATGTTCCTGGAGAAGGCGGTCCCCCGCTCCTCGGTCCAGGACGGTTGCGTCTCCAAGACCACGGCGAGGCCCTCGGAACCAACTCCGCGCTCGTCGAGCACGCGCACTGCGAGCGACGCGGCGCGCTGCAAGCGCACGTCACGCGAGGTTGCGCCACCGGACATGCCGTCGGCCAACCGCACTTGCCGTACGGCGTATCCATCGGCATCGACGAGAGCTCGACAGGGCTTCGTGGCGGGCAGCGCAATCGAAACGCGTCCTTCAGGCGTCGTCGTGAACGTGCCGACCGACCGGCCGTCTGGCAACGATTCGCAGGCGACGCGCGCTCCGGCGATGGGCGCATCGTTCTCGGCGTCGAGAACCCACACGACCACCACCAGATGTTCTTCCGTCCATGCATCCACCTCGATCCGCCGACGCTCGCCCGGCGCGAGTGGCTCGATCAGCGCCGAGCTCACATGGGACGTTCCCGCTTCGATCTTCGCGACGAGCTCCTCGTTGGGGGGAGCGTTACCGACCACCGAGCCGCGCGAATCGGTCTCGAGCTCGAGCTCGAAGTCGGACGACCCGGACGACACGCTCACCTCAGCCTCCGCGACCGGCTTGCCGGTTTCGCGCGAAACGACGCTCACTTGCAACTCCCCGGTGAGTCGTGGTTCGGGTGAGGCAAACGCGATCGCTCGATCCGCTGCCCCCCCGGTCATCGAGGGCCTGCGATCGACGGAGACGAGCGGAGGCTCGATCTCGTGCACGTGCGTCGCTCGAGGGGATTCCGCGATCGGTGGCTCGGGTTCCATCGGCCGAGAGCCGATCGACGATCGCCAGAGGAGCGCGACCCCCACAACGGCAAGCAACGTCGCGAGCAGAAGAACGCGTCTCAAGCAACCCCTCGCCCTGAGCAAGCAGAATGGACGGCCAGAGGACTCCCAAGCGTCGAAGGTGCGACGGTCACACGAACACCTCCTCAACGAGCTCGTCGGCGCGCGCATCGAGGACTCCTCGCCGCGTGCGCTTCACTCGAACACCACCTCGCGCTCCTCGCCCGCGACGGTCACGACCGCCTGCTCCTCGCTCGACTCCCAGTCGGGAACGAACAGCGCCACGCTGATCCGTCCTTCCGGCACGACGAAGGTCGTGTCGGCGCCTGGTTCGAGCCCGTCGGCGGCGACGATGACGCCATCGAGGGTCGCGCGAAGTTGACGGACGGACTTGCCTCCCGTGAACCGGACGCGCAGCCGTGCGGCGGGCTCCAACTCCAAGAAGACCGCGTCCTGGACCTCACCCGCGCGCACCACGACGTCCTTCGCAACCGCAGCACTGCCGCCTGCCGCCGCCGCGAGCGAATAGGGTCCTGGAGCGAGGCCCTCGAAGGCGAACGAGCCCTCCGCGACGGTCCCGAACCAGACCGATCCGCTGGGACACGACAGCAGGATGCTTCCCGAAACGAGGTCGCCCGATGCGTTCGACACGCGCCCGCGCAAGCTCCCTCCCAATCTCATCCGCAGCACGACGTCGCGCTTCCCCGCCTCGACCTCGAGCAGTTCGGGCGGCGCGAACCCGCTGAAGGTCGTCTGAGCGGAGAGCTTGCAGATCCCCGGAGCCAATGGGCCGATGTCGAACGCGCCGTCCGCATCGGTGAAGCCGAGCGCAACGCCTCCGGTTCCAGATACCACGACCAGGACCTCTTTCACCGGACGATCGTCGGGATCGAGCACGCGGCCCGCGACGGAGAGCCCGCGATAGGCCTGCACGAGCACGTCGGGGTCGATCGATCCCTCCGTCACCTCGACCGCGACGGGCAGGCCGGCAAGCGCATTCTCGTCTCGCACCTTCCTGTTCGAGCGGCTGATCGCGGGGCCGATCCACCAGATACCGGGCGACACGTTCGCGAACGCGAAGCGGCCAGCGCCGTCGGTCCGCGCCGTCGCCGTCGCCTCGCCGGCGAAGCTCAACGCGCGCACCTCGAATCCCTCGGCTGCGACGAGCCAGACCTCGTACTCCGGGACGGGCGTCCAGTCCTGATCGACGAGCGTACCGGTGATGGCGACTTGCCGCGGCTCGAGCGCGAGGGCGGTCCCGTCGGGCGCGTCGGCCTCCACCGCGTTCGCGTGCTCGGGGACTCGAACTCCTGCGCGCGTCGCATCCTTCACGGGAGGCGGAGTGACGTCGATCGGCACGGCTTCTTCCACTCGAGGTTCAGCGTTCGCTTCCACCGCTTCGGCGATCTCGCGGGTGGCCGCGGGAGCACGCAGGATCCAGAACACGCCGAGCGCGAGAACGAGTGCGAGCAGCAGTGCGAGGCCTTTCACGGGCGTTCTCCCCCCTCGTCCCAAGATAGCCCTCCTGGCGAAGCTCGTTACGGGAAGGCTCCATCTGGGGGATGCGATGCGGCACGAAGTCGGGGAAGCCTGGGACGTGCACGCGTCGAACACCCGAGAACAGCCGTTTCGGGTCGCTCCTTCCACGGACTCGTGGGTGCGCGAGCTCCGAGTAGCGACCAGACTCGAACACCGTTACCTCGGAGAAGGCGTTAGCCTGTCATGCGTCGCGGAGCCCGAGCGTTCGGCCTGGTTCGCGGCGGAAGGAGAGCTCGGTTGACCTCCATCGACAAACACTTCCAGGAGTACTTCGCGAGCCTCGACCGCGCGGGGGACGATCGCTGCTACCTGTGCCGGCGCACGCCGGCGGACGTGAAGGCGTTCTTCGGGTTCGCGGAGGATGGAACGCCGCTCGACGCGGAGCGCTACGGCATCGAGGACGTCGTGCTCTACAAGCTCGACATCATGAGCTACCGCGGCACTCGGCCCGTGTGCGCCGTCTGCCAGCTCAACTTCGAGACGATCTTCCTGGCCGGCGACCGCGAGCTGCTCGCTCGCGTCCTGGCGGAGATCCAGAACGAGCGCGAGCGCCTGTGGCCCGAGGAAGACGTCGACCCGAGCGAGTGGACCTCGTCTCCGTGAGCGCGCGGCGCGAAGTCGCCTCGCTCGTACGGCTAGTGGAGGATCGGCGACCGCGCGCCGAAGCTGCGGCGCGAGAGCCGGCGGCGACGAGAACCTAGCTCTCCATCCAGCGGATCGCGTTGGCCATCTGCGCGCGCATGCCGGCGCGGTCGAAGCGGCAGCGGCGGCCGTGGCCGGGGAGGATCCACTCGAAGTCGTGCTCGGCGAGGCGGCGCATCGATTGGATCTGGGTCGGCCAGTCGTACCAGCAGGCGTCGCGGAAGGCGTAGACCTGGCCGAGGCCCTCGCTCCAGGCCAGGTGATCGCCCGTGAAGAGGTAGGTGTCGCCGAGGAGCAGGCAGGTCGAGCCGCGCGTGTGCCCGGGGACGGGGATCAAGAGCGCATCGTCGTCGAGCGCGATCGGATCGACGCCTTCGACCAGGCGCTCCATCGCGCGCGTGCCGCGGTCGGCGTCGGCGGCGTGCATGACGCGCTCGCAGCCGAAGTGCGCGGCCCACTTCGCGTGGTCGCCGACGTCGTCCTTGTGCGTGAGGAAGAGCGTCGCGACGCCGCCGAGCTCCTCGAGACGCACGACGAGCTGCTTCGCGAAGCGCGGCGAGTCGACGAGCAGGTTGCCGCGCTCGCGCCGCACAAAGTAGCTCGTCGCGCCGAAGCTCGATTCGTCGTGATAGCCGCAGTGGTAGACCGTCGCGTCTGCGCGGTCATCGACGCTGCCCCGACTCGGGCTGGCCGCGTCGGAGTTCGTCCGATCGGCGCCGGTCGCATCGGCGCGAGCGGGACCTGGGGGGTCGCTCGTCCGTGGATTTGCGGCGGGAGCGGTCTCCGCGCCGGTCGGGCACGGGCGCGGACCGTCGATGTGGATCGGGAAGCTCGCGAGCACGGGCACGAGCGCGTGCTTCTCGAGCGTGCCGATCGACGCGGTGGGACAGGCGACGAGCGCCTGCAGCGCGCGGTGGAGCTCCACCGCCGTCCGCGGCTGGTGGTGCACGACCGACTGCTCACCCGCGTCCCCGAACGTCTCCGGCGCCATCCAGCGGCACGTGTCGCAGTCGATGCAGGTCCGGTCGACGAAGAAGTCGCCCGAGACGTTCTCCGGATGGCGGTCGCGCGCGGAGGCCATGGGTGCTCCTTAGGCCTCGCGCAGGGACTCGCGCAAGCCCCGGAGGATGGAGTGCGATTGGTGTCGGACGGTCGCGACACGCGCCGCCTGAATCGGCGCGTGCGGCACGGGGCCTTCGAGTCCGGCGAGGTCGAGGGCTCGAATAGCGTGCCTGCGGCTCGACGCGCCCACGGGAGGCGTCGCGCGGGAAGCGCGCGCAGCTTCCGCTCTCGCGATCACGCTGCACCCAACGCGCTCGAGAGCTGGGCGAGCGCGCGGAACAAGAGGACGCGGGTCGCTCCGGCGGTGCGGCCCATGCGCTGCGCGACCTCTTCGTGCGAGAGGCCGACGATGCGCGTGAGCAGGATGACCTCGCGGTGGTCGCCCGAGAGCTTCTCGAAGGCGGCTTCGA
Source organism: uncultured Planctomycetaceae bacterium (assembly GCA_964413535.1). Classification (GTDB taxonomy): domain Bacteria; phylum Planctomycetota; class UBA1135; order UBA1135; genus CAYPTB01. The sequence goes on from CAYPTB010000040.1 coordinate 47,548, forward strand.
TGCGCCCGAGCTCCTCGCGCGCCATGGCGTCCTGGCTCGGCGTGCAGATCGACGCGTAGCACTCGAACAGGTGCTCTTCGCTCGCCCCGGCGTTCGCCCTCCGGTCCGTGTCGCGCTTGTCCTGGAGCCAGTACTTCTGCCGGGTCTTGATCTTGCGCAGGGCCGTGGTGAAGAGCCAGTGGCGGAACGCGCCTTCACCGTCGTGCTGGAAGCGCCCGACGTTTGCCAAGACCTCGCGGCACACCGATTGGCACAGATCCGACTGCGACTCGAGCGCGCGTAGCCTTCCTCCTGCGTTCAAACGAACGTACGCGCGCAACGCCGGCAGGTGGCGCAGGAGCAGCGGCTCGAGCGCGCGTTCGTCCCCCGCAGCGAGCTTCTGCACGAGTTCGCGGGTCTCGGGCGAATCAGAGGCCACGCTCGGAGTCTACGTCGGGTTGCGCCAAGTGGCGCCCGCGAAGAGGAAGCTCGGCGAGCTTCCCGGTCGGGCGCGCGCGCGCTCCGTCGGCGCGCCCTACCGCAGCGCCCGCGCAGGGCGAAGACCGACGTCGAGGCTGCCGCGGCGCGGATCGAGGTGGAAGCGCATGGCGCTGCGGGCGTTGACCGCGAGCTCGTTGAAGCTGCCGCCGCGCAGGATGCGGAAGTTGGGGTTGCCGCCGAGGCGTTCGCCGGTTCCGGGGCGCGGGACGCTTTCGTAGGAGCAGGTCCAGTCGAGGCACCACTCCCACACGTTGCCGGCGACGTCGAACAGGCCGAAGGCATTGGGCGCGAAGCTCCCGACCGGCGCGGTCCCGACCCAGCCGTCATCGAGCCACATCTCGACCACGACGTCGGGAGCGTTGGTCCAGCCGGCCCTCGTGTCGAACAGGTTGGCAGCGCCCGCCAGGCTCTCGCGCGTGTCACCGGTCCAGAACACCGTCGTCGTGGCCGCGCGAGCGGCGTACTCCCACTGCGCTTCGGTCGGGAGCGCGAGACCGAGCCGCGCGAGTACGCGTTGTGCTTCGTGCCACGACACGTTCTCGACCGGGTGTACGAGCGAGTAGCGTTCGTGGAATTCGGCGACGTGCTCGGGATGCAGTACGCTCGGATTCTCCCCCGTCGCGCGGATCCACTGCGCCTGCGTCATCTCGAAAGCGGAGAGGAAGAAGGCGTCGAGCTGGACCTCCACGAGCGGCTGCTCGTTGCCCAAGATGAAGGGATCGCGATTGGGCGCGCCCGAACCGCGCACTGCGCCCATCGTGAAGCGCCCACCGGGGACGAGCACGAGCACGAGCGCGCTCGCGTCGTCGAGCACGAGCTCGCCATCGGAAGCGACGACCGGGAGGTCGCCCGACTCGAGCAGTGCGAAGCGCCACAACCCCGAGCGCGCGTCGCGCCCGATCGGCACGAGCCCGATCTGCGGCTCGATCTCGAGCCCGCGGTAGGCAGGACAGAGCCGCTGGTCCGCGATGGAGGCGATCGCTGCGCCCCACGACTCGCGGGCGTGGGCGCCCGCGACCGTCCGTTCCTCCACCGTGCCCGCGAAGGCGAGCCGCCGCTCGACTTCGCTCAGAAGACCCGTGCGCTCGGCGGCGAAGATCTCGGTGCCGGCGACGAGGCGCTCGAGCTGGTCGTGTTGCCACTGCAACTCCTGCGTCGGAAAGACCCACGGCCGCCAGGCGGCGATCTCCGCTTCGAGCCGCGCGACGCGCTCTTCGAGCCCGAGGATCGAAGCCTCCACGCTCCGTCGCTGGCCGTCGTCGACCTCGAGCAGGAGCGCTCGATGCTCCTCCAGGCGCACGAGGGCGTCGCGCAGCGCGCTCCCGTTCGGATGCTCGCGCAGGCGTCGAGCCTCCGCGACCGGCGGAGCCCGCCCGCGCAGGTCGAGGAGGTCCGCCTGGTGCACTTCGAGGCGCGCGACGAGCGCCTTCGCCTCGTCGACCCAAGCGCGCAGCTTCGGAATGCGATCGGGCAGCGTGGGGTACATGTCCTCCGCGCGCTCACGCAGGTCGTCGAGCCGCGTCAGGTCGGAGAGCCGCAGCACCTTGACCCGTTCGGCTTCCGCCTCGTTGAAGCGCGCGTTCGCGAGCGCCTCGCTGCGGCTCGCTTCCCCGTGCGCGACACGCAGCTCTTCGTTGCGCTCCGCGAGCGTTCGGTTGGAACGCGCCTGGACCCACGTCGTGCTCGCGAGACCGACGACGGCCGCGATCACGGCGGCGGCCGAGGCGAGCGCGGTGCCACGGTTGCGCGCCACCCACTTCCGAAGCTCCGCGAGCGCGCCCGTAGCGTGCGCGCGCACGACGCGTCCCTCGAGGTACGCCCGCAGGTCCTCGGCCATCTCGCCCATATCCGCGTAGCGGCGCTCGGGACTGCGCGCCATGGCCTTCTCGGATACGGCGACGAGCTCGGCCGGGATGCCCGACGCTGCGCGCTCGAGCGGTTCCGGCGCTCCTTCCAAGACGCGCAAGAGGACTGCGCTCGCCGAGCCGCGTTCGCCCGCGGCGAGGAACGGCGGGTGCCCGGCGAGCAGGTGGTAGAGCAGTGCGCCGACCGAGTACACGTCGGAACGCGGACCCATGGCCTCTGCGTCGCCACGCGCCTGCTCGGGTGGCATGTAGGCCGGAGTGCCCATCACCGCGCCGTCGCGCGTGAGGAGCGGCCCGTCGCTCTCGGACCCGTCCGTGGCAACGGGCTCCAGCGAAGCGAGGTCGCGCGGGTCCGACGTGCCGTCCGCCGCATCCACCACCTTCGCGAGCCCCCAGTCCATCACGTACGTCTCGCCGAATCCTCCGACCATCACGTTCGATGGCTTGAGGTCGCGGTGGATGACGCCCTTCGCGTGCGCGAAGGCCATCGTCTCGCAGATCTTCAGCACGACAGAGAGCGCCCGCGTGCGGCTCCAGCCCTCGACCTCGCGTCGCGCCAGCTCGAAGATCTCCCCGAGCTCGCGCCCGCGCACGAGACGCATCGTGAAGAACACCCGTCCCTGCGCGTCGAGACCGAGCTCGTGCACGGGCACGACGCCCGGGTGGTCGAGCTGACCGGTGATCTGCACCTCTTCGAGGAAGCGGCGCACGCGCAACGGATCCAGTGCAGAGCTCTTGCTGCCGACGCCCTCGCTGCCGAGCAGCACCTTCATCGCGAGCGCCCGCCGCACGTCGGCGTCCCAGACGCGCAGCACGGCCCCCATGCCGCCGCGTCCGATTTCGGGCGCGTCCTCGACGCCGCCGTAGCGCGGGTCGCCCGTGCGCGCCGCGAGGCGCTCGAGGATCGAAGGCGGCACCTCACCCGCGCGCTCGGTGTCGCGCAGATCCACGGCGGGGTCGACTTCGTCGCCCAGGGACGCGCGCAAGCGCTCGGCGACGCTCGCGAGCTCGTGCGGGCGAAAGAGCGGCGCGACCGCGCCCCAGTTCGCGTGCAGTCGGCGCAGCTCTCCCCCGAGCCGCGCGTGCGCGGCGCACAGCTCGTCGATCGACCGCGACTCACCGCGATCGATCCGATCGAGGAAGTCGGCGAAGACCTCTACGGCCTCCTTCCTCTCCTGCGATCCCGATACCTCCTCGACCACCGACGGCTCTTCTCCTCCGAGAGAGCCTAGCGGGAAATTCGAAACGAGCTCAGAAGTAGCCGAGGTCCTGGAGCCGGCCGCGGGCGCGCTCGCTGATCGCGTCGGGCTTGGAGGGGTCGGGCGCCGACCAATCCGCGAACCGCTCGCGCGCGAGCTCGCGCATGCGCGCGAGGGCGGCGGGGGCTTCCTGCGACACGTCGCGCGTTTCGCCGGGATCGACCGACAAGTCGAAGAGCTCCTCGCCTGCGGGCCGGCGCAGGAGGTCGTTCCAGCCCTCGTCCGTGCGCACGTACTTCCAGCGCGACGTGCGGACCGAGAGGCGGTAGCTCCATTGGTCCGCGCGCAGGTCGTAGGCGACGCCGTAGGCGAGCTCGGTCTCGCTCAGCGCCTCGCCGCGCACGAGCGGCACGAGCGACGTTCCGTCGACGCGCGTCGGCAGCTCGAGTCCGACCAGGTCGACGACGGTCGGGGCGACGTCGATGAGCCGCACGGGCGCGCTGACGCGCACTCCCCGCGCGTCCGCGGCCCGTTCCATCGACTCCGGCAGGCGCATCACGAGCGGGACGTGCAGGCACGTGTCGTAGAGGAAGCGGCCGTGGTCGAACCAGTAGTCGTGCTCGCCCTGGCTCTCGCCGTGGTCCGAGGTCAGCACGACGAGCGTGTCCTCGAGCAGCCCGCGTGCGCGCAGGCTCGCCAGCAGACGCCCGAGCTCGTGGTCGGCGCTCGACACCTCGGCGCGGTAGAGGCGCTGCAGGGCATCCTGATCGGCGGCGCTGCGGACGACTTCCATGCGCCGCTCGGCGCTCAAGCGGTACCAGCGCTCGCCGATCCGGTCGCGAGCCGTCGGACCGGCGTGCAACGCGAGCTGCTCCGGGGGCGGCGCGTACGGCAGGTGCGGGTCGAACAGGTGCACCCACGCGAAGAAGGGACCGGGTGACCCGTCGAGCCAATCGAGCGCGGACGCGACGCAGCGCGCGGCGGGACGATCGCCGCCCTTGCGCAAGGCGTGCAACTCGACGCCGAAGAGCTTGGCCGTGCGCCACACGAGCTCGGGCAGGCTCGACTCGATCCACGCGTCGGGCACGACGCGCAGCGGACCGAACGTGTCGTCGAAGAGCTGGAAGCGCTCGTGCAAGCGCGAGGCGCTGCGCTCGAGCGTGAAACCGCTGACGAAGGCCGCCGTGCGGTAGCCCGCGCGCGCGAAGATCTCCGGCAGCGTCTCGACGCCCGGCGTGATCGGCCACGGCATGTTCGTCAGCACCCCGTGGTTCCCCGGGTAGAGCCCGGTGAGGATGCTCGTGTGCGACGGATCAGTCATCGGCAACGGGCTCTGCGCGTCCTCGAACAGGACGCCCTCGGCCGCGAGCGCATCCATGCTCGGCGTGCGCGCGAGCTCGTTCCCGTAGCAGCCGAGCGCGTCGGCGCGCAGCGTGTCGATGGTCACGAGCAGGACGTTCGGGCCGGCCGTGCGCGGCGGCGCGAGATCGGGCCCGTGCAGGCGCTCGAGCGCCGCCAGGCCGAGCCAGACGGCGCCGAGCGCGAGGAACGCTCCCACGACTCGCGCCGGACGGCCGCGCGGTCCCAGGCGTCGCACCGCGACGGCGAGCGCGAGCGCGCCGGGAACCGCGATCGGCCACCACGAGGCCCCGTCCTGCACGTGGGCTGCGGGTGGGCTCGACGCCAGGCTCCACGCACAGGCGAGCGCGAGCGCGAAGGACGCCGAAGCCCAGAGCGTCGTCGATTCGAGGAACCGCGCGCTGCGGCCCAACCGCCAGAGGACGAGGACCAGGGCGACGGCCGCCCCGACGATCACCAAGGTCGCGAGGGGACCGGAGAGCGAGAGCCGCGGCAGGCCGACGTCGACCACGAGGAACGTCGCGAGCACCGACCACCCGGGCCACGGTGCTCTCCTCGTCCCGAACGTCCCGAACGTCCCGAACGTCCCGAGCGCGACCGCGGCGTGCGCGACGATCCCCGTCAAGAGCCCCGCGAGCGTCCACGCGAGCCAGGCGATTGCCACGAAGTTCGCCTGATGATCGACCGCAAGCGACGCCACGAAGTCGATCTCGGACGCCGCGCGCGCGAGACCCAACGTTCCCCCGACGAGCGCCCCCGCGGCCCCGGCGCGCGCGGCCGCGACGAGCGTGGATGGGATCGGGAGCTCTGCCGTCGGCACGGCCATCGGCGGGAAGATAGCAATCGCACGGTGAGTAGATGTCCCTGCTCTCGGTACCCGATCGTGGAACCGACGGAGTCGCTCTCGCGCGGATCCACTTTCGGCCCCGAAGATCGAACCGATTCGAAGGCGGTTGCGTCAGACAGCGTCCGTTTCGTGCCCCTTCCCTTTCCCCCTCCACGATTCCGAAGGCAGGAGACCCATGAATCTCAGCGCATGGCGTGTGGCGTCGTTCACCCTCTGCGTCCTGTCCGTGCCGTTGGCAGCCCAGGATCCCGAGCCCGGTAGCGTCCTCGTCTACCCCAGCCTCCGCGAGACGAACGGCCGGGCGACGGTGGTGTCCGTCACCAACATCCATCCCACGACGAGCATCATCGCGCGCTACCGCTACGTGAACATCGTTCCGACTCCGGGCAATCCGTTCGCACCGTCCAACTGCTTGGAGGTCACCCGCTTCGAGCTCCTGACGCCGGGAGACACGTTCACGATACCGGTCTTGTGTCACAACCCCACCACCCCCAAGCGCAACGGCTACCTCGTGATCGACGCCATCCTTCCGGGAACCATCGCGTCGGTCTCCCACAACTACATGATCGGGTCGGAGTGGGTCGCCCTCGGCACGAGCGCCGCATGGTCCTTGGGGGCCATCAGCTTCCAATCCCCCTTGGCCGACGGAGTCCTCACCGACCTGGACGGGGACGGCGAGCTCGACTTCGACGGCCTCGAGTACACGATGTGTCCCGACACGCTCCACATCGACACGTTCCTGGCCTCCGCCGGCAACAACCTGGCGTTGATCAACCTGACGGGCGGGACGATGCACACCGCTACCGTTGGTTTCACGGTGTTCAACGACAACGAGTCCGTGTTCTCCACCCAGCTCAACTTCCGCTGCTGGTTCGACCAACCCCTCGACATGCTCAGCCCGATCTTCACCGCGGTGTTCCTGTCGAGCACGGCCCAGGACCCGTCCGAGACCGACGCCGACTGCGACGGGATCGGCGACCTGGAGAGCGGCTGGGCCATCATCGACGGAATCGTGGCGACCTCGGCGGCTCCGCAGACCATTCCGAACCCCGCGCTGCTCGGCGCGGTCACGGGCTCGCTCGGCTTCGAGCGCGGCCGCCCGCTGTGGAGGACCGGCAACAATCCGAACGGGGATTTCCTGAACCACTTGCTGAAGCACCCCGAGTTCCCCTGAGCGCGGTCCGAGCTGCGCTCTGCTAGTGGCTCGAACTCACGCCGATAGCGACATCACGCCAGCGATCGAATGCGGTACACGGCCGTGCGCGATCGGCGCGGGTAGCTGAGGGAAGACGGGCGCGAGTGGGGCACCGCTGACCCCGCTCGCGTCCCGATCGAGAAGCTCGCTCGCTCCGCTGATCCAAAGGATCGGGTCCCAGGTCTATCGCCCCCTTGCTCCCTCGGCGATGCTCTCGAGGCTCGCGTGAAGGCCGGCGGAGCTCCGTCGTTCGCTGCCCTGCCCGCGATCCCTGGAACCCAAGGGTCCGTGCGAACGGGTCCGTCGCGAGCGAACGACCTCGGCCAGCTTCCCACCCACCAGGAGGAGACCCATGAAAGTCAGCGCATCGATCGTCGCACCGTTCCTCTGCGTCCTGTCCCTGCCCATGGCAGCACAAGACCCGGAGCCGGGCAGCGTCCTCGTCTATCCGAGCGTTCGCGAGAGGAATGGTCGGGCGACGGTCGTGTCGGTCACCAACATGCACCCGACCGTCTCGATCGGGGCGCACTTCCGCTACGTTAACATCGTCCAGACGGCCGACCCGTTCATGCCCTCGAGTTGTCTCGAGTTCGACCGCTTCGAGCTCCTGACCCCCAACGACACCTTCACGATCCCGGTCTTCTGCCACAACCCGACGACGCCCAAGCGAGACGGCTACCTCGTCATCGAGGCCGTTTCGGCGATGACGGGCGTGCCGGTCTCCCACAACTACCTCGTGGGCTCGGAGTGGGTGGCGTTGGGCACGAGCGCCGCCTGGTCGTTGGGCGCCATCAGCTTCCAATCCCCGCAGCCGGACGCGGCGCAGACGGATCTCGACGGAGACAGTGAGCTCGACTTCGACGGGATCGAGTACTCGATGTGCCCCGACCGACTCCACCTCGACCAGTTCCTCGCCTCCGCGGGCAACAACCTGGCGTTGATCAACTTGACGGGCGGGACGCAACACACGGCGGTCGTGAGCTTCCTCTTGTTCAACGACAACGAGCAGGCCTTCTCCTCCCAGGTCAGCTTCCGCTGCTGGTTCGACCAGCCGCTCGACGCCCTGAGCCCCGTCTTCAGCGCGAACTTCCTGAGCGTGAACACGGCGCACGATCCGTCGGAGGTCGATGCCGACTGCGACGGGATCGGCGACCTGGAGAGCGGCTGGTCCATCATCGACGGAGTCGTGGCGGCGACGTTCCTGCAGAGCATCCCGAACCCGGCCCTGCTCGGAGCCGTCACGGGCTCGCTCGGCTTCGAGCGCGGCCGACCGCTGTGGCGGACCGGCAACAACCCGAACGGCGACTTCCTCGGCTTCTTGCTCGAGCACCCCGAGTTCCCCTGACGCTCGCCGCGCGCGCGACGCGCGGCCGAATGCCACGTCGGGCCGGCGTCGCGCGCCGGCCCGCGTTTCCGCGGGCGCACGGACGCCGACGGCGGCGGCCTACGGCGCGTCGCGGGCCGGCACCACGTCGATCACGACCACCTCGGGCGTGCAGTTGAAGCGCAGGGGCGGCGCGCCGGCTCGCTCGAGGCCGATGCCGCGCGAGACGACGAGCCAGGTGCCCGGACGGACCTCGCGCGCGCCCGAGGTCCAGGCGTCGGGAACGTCCGACAACGTCATCGGCGGACCGAAGAACGGCAGGCGCACCTGGCCGCCGTGGCAGTGGCCGGCAACGAGCAAGTCGGCTTCGACCTCGCCGAGCGCGAAGTCGGGTGCATGTCCGAAGACGAGGTGGAAGCCGTCGCTCTCCGGGATCACGAGCTCCTTGTCGAAGGAGTCGGGCATGTCGAGGCCGGTGATCGTGAGCTCACCGAGCTCGACCTTGCCCGAGCGCCGGAAGCAGTGCACGGGGAGCTCGGCGAAGCACTCCTCCCAGCCGTCGGCGTCGACGTTCCCGCGCACGGCATAGGCGCCGAGCGGCGCGCCCAGGCCCACCTCCTCGAGGATGCGGCGCAGCTTCTCGCGCTCGACCCTGCGCGGCTCGAGGTCCTCGACCTGGATGAAGTCGCCGGGGAACAGCACGAGATCGGGAGCCTGCGCCATCGCGAGCTCGATCGCGCGCCGCTCGTACTCCCCCACGGAGTTCGTCTGGATGTCCGCGAGGACCGCGATGCGCAACGGCCGGTCGAGCTTCTGCGACTCGATCGACACGCGCGAGAGCTGGAGGTCGCGCGGCTCGACGAGGAAGGCCTGCACCGCAATCGCGGCCACGATCGCAACCCCTGCGAGCGCGACGAGCGCGACGTTCCGGTGCGTCTTCCAGTGCGCGAGGGCGAGGCCCGCGAGCACGAGCGCCACGTGCGCGAAGACGGTGCAGGCGACGAGCCCGATCACCCCGAAGGGGCCGATCGACCCGAAGGGGCTGAGCACGGAGGCCACGCCCAAGAGCCCAGCCAGCAGCGCTCCGCCGGCCACCAACAACGGCACGGCGAGCAGCCAGCGCGCTCCCGGCCGCTTGCGCGCGGAGATCAGCACGGCGACGACGCACGCGACCAGCGCGCCGTTGTAGACGAGATGGGGAAGGAGGTAGCGCAACGCGTGGAGCGGACGAAGCTCCACGCGATCCTAGCGGGCCGCAGCCGTCGCCCCCAGCCTCGCCTCCGGCCTCCGAGCGCCGAACGGGGTCTCGCGCGGCGCCGGCGCCCGTTCGAGCGCGGCTCGCATCGCGCTCGGAGATCCTCCGGCATACTGGGAGCGCGGCTCCACCGGCGGCTCTCGGAACTCTCCTGCCAAGCGACCCGATGTCCTCTCCCACTCGCTACGACGCGATCATCATCGGCGCCGGTCAAGCCGGCGGTCCGCTGTCGAAGGAGCTCGCCGGTGCGGGCCTCCGGACGGCGCTCGTCGAGCGCACGCACATGGGAGGCACGTGCGTGAACGAGGGCTGCACGCCGACGAAGACGATGGTGGCGAGCGCGCGCGTCGCCTACCTCGCGCGCCGGGCGAAGGACTTCGGCGTGAGCACGGGCGCGGTGAAGGTCGACCTGAAGGCCGTGCGCAAGCGCAAGCGCGACATCGTCGCTGCCTTCGGCGGCAAACGTCCCGATCGAGCGAGCCCGGTCGAGGGACGCGACGTCCTCTTCGGAGAGGCGCGTTTCCTCGACGCGCAGCAGATCGAGGTCGACCTGGCCGAGGGCGGCAAACGCGTCCTCGCCGCGGACCTCGTCTTCGTCGACACGGGAGCGCGTCCGACCGTCCCCGATCTGCCCGGCCTCGACGACGTCCCGTACCTCGACTCGACGTCGATCATGGAGCTCGGATCCGTTCCCGAGCACCTGATCGTCCTCGGCGGCGGTTACGTGGCGATCGAGTTCGGCCAGATGTTCCGGCGCTTCGGGAGCAAGGTGACGATCGTCCAGCGCGGCAAGACGCTGCTCGGGCGCGAGGACGACGACGTCGCCGAGGCCGTGCTCGGGATCCTGCGCGAGGACGGGGTGAAGGTCCTGCTCGAGGCCCGGGCGGTGCGCGTGAAGCCCGGTTCCGGTCGCTCGCTCCGGCTCTCGGTCGAGCAGGGCTCGAAGAAGCGCACGCTCGAGGGCTCGCATCTCCTCGTGGCGACCGGACGCACGCCCAACAGCGATCGCCTGAACCTGCCCGCTGCCGGAATCGCGACCGACGAGCGCGGGTTCATCGAGGTCGACGCGCGCCTGGAAACGAACGTGAAGGGCGTCTACGCCCTGGGCGACGTCAAGGGCGGCCCGCAGTTCACGCACATCTCCTACGACGACTACCGCATCGTCGCCGAGAACGTCCTGCGCGGCGGCAAGCGAGAGACCTCGAACCGCTTGGTGCCCTACACCGTGTTCATGGATCCGGAGCTCGGACGCGTCGGCCTGAGCGAGAGCCAGGCGCGCGCCGACGGACGCGAGATCCGCGTCGCGCGCATGCCGATGGCATCGGTCGCGCGCGCGCTGGAGGTCGACGAGTCGCGCGGGCTCATGAAGGTCGTCGTGGACGCGGAGACGGACAGGATCCTCGGCGCGGCCGTGCTCGGCGTGCACGGCGGAGAGCTCGCCTCGCTCCTGCAAGTGGCGATGATGGGAGGCGTGACGAGCACGCGGCTTCGGGACGGGATCTTCTCCCATCCGACGCTCGCCGAAGCGCTCAACAACCTCTTCCAGAACTTCGACGACGAGTGAGCGGCCCAGAACCGTTCGCAGGGGTCTGGTAGTCTGCCGCGCTCATGTCGCCCGCCGCCGCGAAGCTCCTCGCCGCCTGTCTCCTCGCGCTCGGCGCGTGCGGCGACGAGCCCCCTCCGAACCTCCTCGTCGTGACCCTCGACACGACGCGGGCCGACGTTCTGTCGTGCTACGGAGGCGATCCGCGCACGACGCCGTCGATCGACGCGCTCGCGCGCGAGGGCGTCCTGTTCGAGAACGCCTTCAGCACGTGCAACGTCACGAAGCCGGCGCACCTCTCGCTCTTCTCCGGGCAGCCGCTGATCGGGCACCGCGTGTTCAACAACGAGGCCCTGATCCCGCGCGACGTGGAGGTGCTGCCGAACCTGCTGCGCCGCAAGGGTTACCGCACCGCCGCCTTCGTCGGAGCGATCCAACTCGGCGAGCACGCCGGATGGCGCGGATTCGACGTCGTCCAAGGCCCTTCGAAGACGTTCCGCCGCGGCCAGGCGATCCTCGACGACGCCCTCGCGTGGCTGGGCGCGGCGCCGGGCGAGCCCTTCTTCCTGTGGACGCACTTCTTCGACCCGCACACGCTCTACAAGCCCCCGCCCGAGCTGGCGGAACGCTACTACAGCGGCGATCCGAAGGCGGGCGACGGCAGCCTGATCGCCGAAGAGCCGTTCCTCGCGACGTGGAACTACCCGTTGATGAGCGAGTGGGTCGCGGGCCTGCGCGATCGGACCTATGCGCCCGCCATGTACGCGGCGGAAGTGGAGTACACGGACGCGCTCGTCGGCCGGTTGATCGAGCATCTGGAGACGACGGGCGTGCTCGAGCGGACGGCGATCGTGCTCATCGCCGACCACGGCGAGAGTTTGGGCGAGCACGGCGTGTACTACGACCACGCCGGTCTGTACCAACCCTCGCTGCACGTCCCGTTCATCGTGCGTTGGCCGGGGATCCCCGGCGGACGGCGCGTCGACTCGATCGTGACGCAGCTCGACGTGCTGCCGACCCTCGCGGACATGCTCGATTTCGCCACGCCGAACGCGGCGCGCGGGCGCAGCTTGCGCCCGCTCCTCGAGGGCCAGGGCGACTTCGAGGAGCGCGAGCTGTTCGTCTTCGAGGCCGCGCACAACCATCAGATCGCCGTGCGCAAGGGGCGCTGGAAGGCGATCTGGCCCGTCTTCGAATCGCACCGGTTCTTCCGCAAGGAACCCGAGCTGTACGACCTCGACGCCGATCCCGGCGAGTTGCACAACGTCTGGTCCGAGCACCCGGAGGTCGTGGCGGAGCTCGCGCCGCACGCCGCGCCCTGGCGCTCCCTCGGCACGATCGAGAAGGGACCGCTGCCCGAGGTGAGCGACGAACTGCGGCGCTCGCTCGATGCGCTCGGCTACGCCGAGAAGTGACGCGCGGACGCGTGAAGCCCCGAGCGATTCGTCACCGAGCGAGCTCCGTCCCGCCGGTCACGGTGCACCTCGTCGACGCCAGCCCGTACCTGTTCCGGGCCTACTTCGCTCTGCCGGAGCTCTCGGCGCCCGACAAGAGCCCCGTCGGAGCGGTGTACGGCTTCGCCGCCTTCCTGATCCGCTACGTGCGCGAGCACGAGCCGACGCACCTCGGGATCGCGTTCGACGCGAGCCTGACGACGAGTTTCCGCAACGATCTCTATCCGGCCTACAAGTCCACGCGCGCGCTCCCGCCGCCGGAACTCGAGGCGCAGCAGCAACGCTGCCGCGACGTCGCGCGCGCGTTGGGCGCGGCCGTCTTCGACGACGCGCGTTACGAGGCGGACGACCTGATCGGGACGCTCGCGCACCGGCTCGAGCAGGACGGGCGGCGCGTCGTCGTCGTGAGCTCGGACAAGGACCTGTGCCAGCTCGTGAGCGCCGCGGTCACGGTCTTCGACTTCGCGCGCGACGCGCGCTTTGGCCCCGCCGAGGTCCGCGCGAAGTTCGGCGTGCGCCCCGACCAGATGGCCGATTACCTCGGCCTCGCCGGCGACAGCGTGGATTCCATTCCCGGCGTGCGCGGCATCGGCAAGCAGACGGCGGCCGCGCTGCTCGCGGAGTTCGAGAGCCTCGACGCGCTGTACGCGGACCTCGAGCGCGTGGCCGCGCTGCCGATCCGCGGCGCGAAATCGCTGGCCGCGAAGCTCGCGCAAGGGCGCGACGCGGCCTTCCTCTCGCGCACTCTCGCGCGCATCGCCCTCGACGCGCCGGTGGAGGCGACGCTCGGCGACCTCGAGTACCGGGGCGCCGACCCCGAGCTCGCCACGGCGCTCTTCGAGCGCTTGGGACTCGGAACCCTCGCGCAACGTATCCCGCCGCGGAGGTAGGCGCCGTGTGCCGGACGCGGCGCGAGACCTCGCGGCGCAGGCGCCGCAGTAGCCGAGCGCGGGCGGGGCATCGGCCGTGCCCCGCTTCCGCGCGACGAAGCGGCGTCGCTCTGCAGCGCCGCCCCTATGCTTGCGCGTCCGAGCGCGCGCTCGGGTCGCCGTTTGAAGCACACCGTCGTCTACCCCGAGCCCTTCTCGCCTCAGAGCTTTCGGCGGCACCTGCAGGCCGAGCTCGCTCGACGCTGCGCGGACAACCCGCAGTACTCGCTGCGCGCGTTCGCGCGCGATCTCGACGTGGACCACTCGTCCCTGTCGCAGATCCTGCGCGGGCGGCGCAGGCTCTCCGAGCGGGCGCTGCGCGGTTTCGGCGAACGGCTCGGGATCGCGCCCGATCGGATCGAGGCGTTCGTCGCCCATGACAGTCGGCGCGCGGCGGGTGAGGGTTCCGACGGTGAGGGCGAGCTCGCCTTCGTGCGCGAGCTGACCGAGGACGCGCTCGCGGTCGTCACGTCCCTCGAGCACTACGCGATCCTCGAGCTCCTGCGCCTGGAGGACTTCCGGCCGGACGTGTCGTGGATCGCGCGCGTGCTCGGGATCACGACCGACGAAGTGCAGGTGGCGCTCCAGCGCCTGCTTCGGCTCGGGATGCTCGAGATGCGAGCCGCCGATCGCTGGGTCGACCTCTCGGGCGACGTCACGACCGTGCTCGAGGGCGTGGCCTACGAAGCCATTCGGCGGCTGTCGGAGCGCGTGCGCAGCCGCGCGCTCGAAGCGGGCCTCGCAAGCTCGCGCGCCGAGCGCGAGTACAGCGCGACGACGATCGCCGTCGACCGCGCGGACGTCCCCCTGGCGCTCGAGAAGCTGGCGCGCTTCCGCCGCGACCTCGTGGAGCTCCTCGCGCGCGGCGCGGCCAAGGACGCCGTGTACCAGCTCGAGATCTCGTTCCTCCCGCTGACCTCCCCCGACCGCTCGGAGCGCTCGGGCGCGACCGATGCGAACGATGCGAACGACCCGAACGACCCGAACGACCCGAACGACTGAAAGGACTCGCGATGAGCAACCCCGTGATCAAGTGGCAAGTCATCACCCCGGATCCCGAGGCGCACGCGCGCTTCTACGGCGAGCTCTTCGACTGGAAGCTCGACCTGGAGAACGCGCTCGCGTATCGCCAGGCGTCCAGCGGAGACGACCGCGGCATCGACGGCGGCTTCTGGCCGTCGCCGCAGGGCGTGCGTCCGTTCGTGCAGCTCTTCGTGGAGGTGGAGGACGTGCCCGCGGCGTTCCAGCGCGCGCTCGAGCTCGGCGGCACGGCGATCGTCCCACCGCAGATGCTGCCGGACGGCGACGAGCTCGCGATCCTGCACGACCCGACCGGGATGTCGTTCGGACTCGCGCGGACGGCGCAGCCGAGCGGGAAACGCGCCAATGCGAAGGGCGGGCGCTGAGGGAGCGCGGCTGCGCGCGCAGTCGACGACGGCGCGCGTGCGGGTCGGCTCGGGGCGGGATGCGCGCCGCGAGGGCGCTCCGCGTCAGTCGTTCGCCTTCTCGAGCTCCAGCCAGTCGGTAGCCGACTCGAGCTCGAGCTTCGTCTTGGCGAGCGCTGCGCGTCCGGCTTCGTCGCCCAGGAGCTCGGCCAGGACGAGCGCGCTCTCGATGGCGACCTTGGCGCGCGAGGACTTGTCGAGGGCGACGAGCACGTCGACCAACGTGCGCAGGTTCCCGTACTCGGAGCCGGCGAGGCCGAGCTCGTGGTTCAGGAGACGCGCGCGCGACAGCGGAACGAGCGCCTCGGCGTCGCGACCGAGCGCGTGCAACGCGGCGCCCATGCCGCCCAGCCCCATGGCGGTCCCCCACCAGTCGCCGAGCGGCTCGGCGAGCTCGACGCAGGCGCTCGCGTGCTCGAGCGCGCTCTCGTGTCGGCCGGCCTTCGACGCGGCGCGGAACTCGCCGAACGCCTGCTGGCCGCGGCGGAAGCGCGCGCCCTCCTCCGCCGTCCAGCCGGCGAACGACGCGGCGTAGTCGGAGAAGATCGCGCGCCCGAAGGCCTGGTCGGCGGCACGCGCTCCGCGCAGGGCGCGCGCGTGTAGCGCCTCGATCTCGTCGCTCCCGCGCTTCGCCGGGTCGGCCTCGATCGCGGCGAGGCTGCCCTCGAGGTAGGAGTCGATGACGGGGAGCGCGTCGTAGGGATGCGCGCGCCACAGCTCGACGATGCCGGCGCGATCGCCGGCGTCGTCCAGAGCTTCGAAGCGCTCGGTCAGGTCGGACGGATCACGGCCCACCGAAGCGACGGTTGCCGGAGCGAGCGCCGCGGGATCGAGCGCCGCGGGAGCGAATGTCGCGGGAGCGACCGTCACGAGGGCGAACGTCGCCGGAGTGCAGAGGAGCGTTGCGGCGAGGAGCGTGGATCGGAGCATGGTTCTCGTGGCAGAGGTCTTGGGCGTGGGCGTCGCGCCTACGCGTGGGGCGGACGGATGGTCGCCATCGTGTGCAGGCCCGGCGGCGCGTGGAGCAAGGCGGGGATCGCGTTCAGCGCGATGGCGCAGGTCGCGACGTCGCCGTGCACGCCGCCCTGGAAGCGAAGGTCGAGCTGCGGCTCGCCGGTGATGCGCACGCGGTCGTGCGGATCGGTTTGCGCCACGGCGGCCTGGAACGTGAGGCGTGCGACCAGGCGGCCGTTCTTGGCGCGCGCTTCGGCGACCTGGCGCACGCCGGCGGCGTGCCCCTTGGCGATGGGGCCGAGGTGGCAGGCGAGATCCTGCTCGGCGATCACCGGCTCGAGCGTCTCGTCCCAGGCGGCGAAAGGAAGGCGCAGGTTCGCGGTGAGGAAGTGGAGCGACTCGCCCAGGCCCACGTGACGCAGGGTGCCTGCGCGACGCCGCTCTTCGAACGCGACGAGGTCGAGTCCCGCGCCGATCTTCCTCTGGAACGGCAGGCGGCGCGGCGAGGCGTCCTGGATGCGCCACACCTCGACGGCGTCGACCCGCTTGCACGCCGCGGTCATGAACAAGGGCAGGGCGTCCATCATGAAGCCCGGGTTGACGCCCGTGCCGAGCAGGCGGCCGCCGTGCTCCCGCGCCAGCCCGTCGAGCTCCTTCGCGAGCGCCTCGTGCGCGAGCCAGGGCCAGACGAGCTCCTCGCAGGTGCTGACGACGGCCAGGCCGCGTCGGAGCAGCGTGCGGAAGGTCGGCGCGCAGCGCTCGAGGTCGCTCTGCGTCGTGACGACCGCTGCGTCGAGGCGCTGCTTGCGCTTCGCGCTCTCCGGTAGCTCGTCGACGCTCGCTAGTACGCGCAGATCGCTCGAGGCGCCCGGGGCGATCTCCGCCAGGGACTTCCCGGCCAGGCGCGGGTCGACGTCCACGGCCGCGGCGAGCTCGAGCGACTCGTGCGCGGCGATGTCGCTCGCGATCAAGCGCCCCAAGGGGCCGAGTCCGACCTGGACCACGCGGATCATGGGTAGCCTTGTACCGGGGTCGGGCGCGGAGCCGCTACCCTCCGCGCCCGGTGATCCAGGTCGACCCCCATCCGCTGCTCGCGCTAGGCGTACTCCGCGCGATCTTTCCTGCGCCGCTCGCCGAGATGCCTTCGCCCGCATCGCTGCGCGCGTTGCTCGCGTCCGGAGCACCCGGCCCCCTGCGCGCTTCCGACGAGCTGCGCACCGCGGTGCGCGACTGCCTGCGGTCCGGCGGGTACAAGCCGACGGGCCGCGGCAAGCCGTCGTCGGAGTATCTCCTGCGCGCGGCCGGCGAAGGCGCGCTCGAGGCGATCAACCTGGCCGTCGACGCGTGCAACGCGGCGTCGCTGCACGGCGGGCTCCCGATCAGCGTGGTCGACCTCGACCTCGCGCGCGAGCCCTTGCGCGTCGGCCTCGCGCCGGCCGGAGCGAGCTACGTGTTCAACCCCTCCGGGCAGGAGATCCGGCTCGACGGGCTGCTCTGTCTGTTCGACGCCGAAGGTCCGTGCGCCAACGCCGTCAAGGACGCGCAACGCACGAAGACCCACGGGGGCACGCGCCGCATCCTCGCGCTCGTGTGGGGCACGCGCGCGTTCCCCGAGCGCACGGACGAGGTCGTCGCGCTCTACCGCCAGTTGCTCGAGCAGAGCGGAGCCACGACGCAGTGAAGACGCGTGAGTACGGTGCCATTCCAATTCTTCACCTCACCGCCGCAATGCCTCTGCTATCCGCAGCACCTCTGCGCGGTGAGGTGAAGAATTGGACTGTCACCGTACTCACCCGGTGAGGTGAAGAATTGGACTGGCACCGTACTCACTCCGACCATCGGCCGCGGGCGGCCGGACGCCTCGTGCTGCTCTCGGCGCTCTTGCTCGGGATCGTCTACTTCGTCGTGCTGCCGCCGTGGATGGGCGAGGACGAGCCGTGGCACTTCGAGTACGTGCACGCCGTTTCGCGCGGGCACCTTCCGCTCGGCGGCGGCGAGGAGGCTAGAGCCGTCGATCTCCCGGACTATCCGCCGGGGATCCTGTTCGGCTCGCACCACCTTCCGTCGCTCTCGCGCGCCGAGGCGCTCCGGACACAGACGGAGATCGCGGCGTCGATGCGCGCGGAGCGCTTCGACGAGCGCGTCGACAGCGCGCTGCGCCACGGCGATCCGCGGACGCTGGACGAGATGCTGGGCGACGAACCCTTCTACACCTCGTTCAACCAGCCGCGCGGGTATTACCTCCTCGCGGGAGCGATCGTGCGCCTCTCCGGCGCGTCGGGGCCTGCGGCGGAGCTCCAGGTCGCGCGCCTGCTCTCGCTCGCCGGTTACCTGGCGGTCGTCGCGCTCACCCTGGGCCTCGCGCGGCTCGTCACCCAGGACGAGCACGCCGTGCTCGTCGCCGGTCTCGTCGCGGCCTGGCTGCCGCTGCACGTCGGGGGGGCCGCCGTCGTCAACAACGACGTGCTGGCGAAGGTCGCGGGAGCCGCGGTCCTGTACCTCTCCGCGCGCCATGCGAGCGGGCGCGGGGGCCTGCGCGACCTCGTTCTCGCGGGGCTGTGCCTCGCCGTGGGGCTCTTCACGAAGACGACGGCGGCCGGCGGACTGGTGGCCGTCGCGCTCGCGCTCTTCCTGCGCAAGGGAACCTCGGCGCGGGTTCGCAGCGCGGGGCTCGCGGCCATCCTGCTGCTCGCGGCCGCCGCCATCGCCTACTGGCTCCACACGCACAACGCGGCGCTGCCCAAGTCGGTCGAGCGCTTCCAGGGCATGCTGGACGAGGGATTGCGTCCGAAGAGTCTCCTGAAGTTGTGGGCGACGACGGTCGGCACCACCAATTGGGAGACGCGACTCTTGCCGAATTGGGCGTACGACGCGGTCGGCGGCGTCGGGATGGTCGCCCTCGCCGGCGCCCTCTGGGGACTCGTCCGCCACGAGGTTTGGTTCGCGCGACGCCTCCACTTCCTGTGCGTGTCGCTCGTCCTCGTCCAGGTCGCGTTGCTCGTGCTGCGCAGCAAGGCCGTCGGACGCTATTGGCTGCCCGTCCTGCCGGCGGTCGGGGTGATCTTCGCGATCGGGATCCTCGGTCTGGTTCCAGAACGGTGGCGCCGACGCGCCGCGCTGGCGGCCGTGCTCTTCTTCGTCGTGTACGAGGGCGCCTTCCTGTGGGGAGCCCTCGTCGTCCAGCAGTACCTCGTGTGGGGAGCATGAGAGCGCTCGGCGCGTCGCTCCTCTTGGCGTTGGCGCTCGCGTTCGCGCCCTTCGCGTGCGCGACGCGCGAGCTCGCCGACTTGGAGCTCCGCACGCGACCCTTCCACGCTCGGCTCGGCGCCAGCGTCGGATCGTGCGACGTTCTCCCGCGACAGCGCTTCCGCTCGCCCTCCGACGGCCTGGAACGGATCGAGGTAGCCCTCGCCCGGACTTCGACGGGCGACGACGAGCTCGAGCTGCGACTCTTCGATCAGGAGGTCGTCGTGCGCACGGCCCGCGCGCGGCTCGAGTCCTCTCCCGACCGCCCCCTCGCCTTCGCTAGGTTCATTTTCGAGCCGATCGCCGACTCGCGCCAGCGCGAGCTCACCTTCGAGCTCGCTCCCGTCGGCGGCGCGAACGCCGGGGTCGCTCCCTGGATCCGCGCGCGGCGCATGCTCGGCGTTCGCGACGTCCGCAGGCGCGAGCTCCAAACCGCCGGAACGGCCGCGGAAGTCGTTTTCGAGGGCGCGTTCAGCGCGCAGTGGGGGCGGCTGTCGGCGGTCGACCTCGCAGTCTCCGCGCTCCCCCCGGGGCCTGCACGTTTCGAGCTCTTCGAGGGAAGCGCGGAGGAGCCGCTGCGCGTCGTCGAACGCGCCGCGATCGAGCGCCAACGCGGCGGAGCGCTGTTCTTCGCCTTCGAGCCGATCGAGCGCTCGCGCTGGAGCGATTACCGCTGGCGCGCGACGCTGCCCGCCGGATCCGTGTTGGTCGGAACCTCGCCCCTCGTCCCCGCCGTCGCGCAATACCACGGACCGGCGCGGGAGGACGGCCCGCTCGGCGGCGCCGTGGGGGTCGGCTGGCCCGCGGGCGAGGCGGACATCGTCTTCCGCACGTTCGCGCGCGGACGTTCGGCACTCGCCGACGTCGCCGGGCGCATGGGCTGGCGCGCGGCGTGCGCGCTCGCGCTGTGGTGTGCGGCCGTCGCGGCGATCTCGAGCGCCTGGCGTCGGGCGGCTTGACGGCGTCCCCGCCGAACGGGTCGGAAACGGCTTCCCGGGCGGGCGAGCGCCGTGCCGGAAAAGTCGGTTCGGACTCGAAGCCGAACTCAGAAGGCGGGCGGTCCCGGCCGATAGGTTCCATCTACCCCGAGCCGTGCGCCGCCCGAGTCGCCGCTCGCCGTCCCCTCCGGAGACTCCCGAAGATGAAGCCCGCTCCCGATCACGAACCGATGTCCCAGGCCCTGCTCGAGGTGGTCCACTCGGTCAAGAGCCTGATCAACCGGACGAGGGGGATCTGGGAGCTCAACGCGCCCGACGACCCGATGAATCCGATCGTCCATCGGACGCGCGGGTTCGTGCGCTACCTCGAGCAGGCCGTGGCGGAGATGGCGTTCTTCGACGCCAAGAACGGGATCAAGATCAATCGGCTGCATGTCGGGGAGAACGCGGAGAAGGTCGTGATCCGCTGCGTCGAGAAGATCCTCGAGGACGAGAAGCCCGCGGAGAGCGCGGCAATCGCTGGGGACGCCGAGGAAGTCGTCGATCTGAGCGGATCGGGCGAAGCGATCGGCATTCCCGAGATCCTCTCGTTCCTCGAGACGATCGGGAAGACCGGACGGCTCGAGGTCGAATCGTCCGACGAGAAGTTCACGATCGTCCTGGAGGACGGCGAGGTCGTGCACGCACACAGCGACAACTCGCCGGAGGGAATGCGGCTCGGCGACATCCTCGTGAAGCAGGGCGCCACGACCGCGGAGAAGCTGCAAGAATTCGTCCGCAACCACATGCACGAAGGCGATCGTTTCGGCGATCGCGTGGTTGCGGAGGTGGTCGTCACGCAGAAGCAGCTCCAGGACGCGTTGGAGTTCCAGATCCGCGAGCTCTTCTGCCGCCTGTTCGACCTGACCGACGCGACGTTCCGCTACTACGACGGACGGACGAATCCCCACCGCCTGGGGGTGCACATGAACCTCACGCACCTCCTGCTCGAGAGCTCCTTCGAGGTCGACGAGCGCGCGAAGGTGACCGACTAGCTAGCGCTCGCGCAGTCGGATCCAATCGGGTTCAGCGCTCGCGCTAGTCGGATCCAACGGGTTCAGCGCTCGCGCTAGGCGGATCGATCCGGTCGAGCGCTTGCGTTAGTTGCATCGATCGGTCGAGCCCTCGCGCTAGGCGAGTGGATCGGTCGAGCACTCGAGCCAATCGGGTCGAGCGGTGCCGGAGCTAGTCCGGTTCGCTAGGTGAGCGTCCCGTGATCGGGATCTGCGGTCGGCCCGAGCGGAACGACGCTTGGGTGATCGCTCGAGGGCTTTCGATCGAACGGAGCCTGGGCGAGTCGATCCGATCGTGGGACCACCTCAGAGGAGAACTAGGTAGTCATCGGTCGACGCGCGATCGAAGGCTCGGAACTCCCTCGCGTCGATGCCATCGAGGAGCCGCGATGGGCGGAACGGCGCACTTCGGTTTGGCAGGCTCCTTGCTGACGGGCTCGGTCTCGCCGGAGAAACACCCAGACTGGAGCCGACATGACCACCAAGAAGACATCGAGCAAGGCCAAGAACGGAACGGATGCCATCGAGCTTTTGAAAGCGGATCACGAGACAGTGAGCGAGCTGCTCTCGGACCTCGAGAAGACGACCGACCGCGGCCTGAAGAAGCGCGAGGACTTGCTCGCGCAGCTCGGAGCCGAGATCCGCGCCCACGCGACGATCGAAGAAGAGATCCTCTACCCTGCCTTCCACGAAGCGGCCGAGACCAAGGAAGAGACGAAGCTCTTCTTCGAGGCGACCGAGGAGCACGGGCTCGTGGACATCGTCCTGCAGGCGCTCGAGGAGACGAATCCGAGCGCGGACGAGTTCGGCGCGAAGGCCAAGGTGCTGAAAGACCTGATCGAGCACCACGTCGAGGAAGAGGAGAAGGAGATGTTCCCCGCCGCGAAGAAGCTCCTAGGTCGCGAGAGGCTCGCGGAACTCGGCGAGGAGCTGAAGGCTCGCAAGGAAGAGCTGCTCGAAGGGCCTTCGAGCAAGAAGCCCGTGCGAGCAGCAGCCCATCGCCGCTGACCAAGCGGGCGCGCGCGCAGGAGGTACCCCGCAAGAGAGCCGGCGCAGCCCGGGAGGTTGTAGAAACGCTTCCCGGGCTTGCATGCGCGCCCAGGCCTCGTTCGAGAACAGAAGTTTGCGGAGCGCTCAGGTCGTGAGGCCGTCTCTCCGTCGTCGCGCCTGCCGGTCGGCGAGTTCGTGATCCTGGGACGTCCTGTTGCTCGTCATGATCGCCGACGCCACGAGGTCGAGGACCGAACACGGCGAAGGCCGTCGGACCATGACGCCCCCACGTTCTCGGCGCGAGCGCTAGGCGCGCGCCACCTGCACGCGCGCGTCGTTGAAGCACGCGCTCTTCCCCACATCGCTCAGCGTGTCCGGCGCGAGCGCGTTCGCGGTCCTCCCGTTCAGCGTGTTGTGGCTCCACAGGCCCTTCGGGAGCACGACGACCTCGCGCCGCACGTCCTCGCTCGTCTCCAGGAGGCAGACGACTTCACCGAGCTCGTTGAAGACGCGCACGCGGTCTCCGTGAGAGAGCCCACGCGCGTGCGCGTCTACCGGGTTCATCTGGAGCGGCTCCTGCGCGCGGTGGCGTTGACCGAGGGTGGAGCTGATCGTGCGGCTCGTCGACGGCGAGAGCAGCGCGAGCGGGTACGTCGGCGTGGCGGGATCGGCGAGGAAGGCGTACAGCCCCTGTGAGGCTTCGCCCTCGAGCTCCTCGGGCACGAGGTGGATCTTCCGATCGGGCGTGCGCGGGAAGACGTCGACGAACTGGATCGGGTTCGCGCCGAACGGCGGCGCGGACAGGCCCGCGTCGTCGAGCCCGGATCGCAGCCCGGATCCGCCAGGAGCGCTCGCCAGCACGCGCGCGCGGTGTTCTGCGGGCGTCCTGGGATCGCCGGGCTGGCCGAGGCCGAGTCGCTCGCACAGCTCGCCGAACACTTCGGCGTTCGAGCGCGATTCGCCCACGCGGTCGATCACGGGCAGCACGTCCTGGATCGCGAAGCCGCCGTAGGACGTCGACAGGTCGTCGTGCTCGAGGAACGTCGTCGCCGGCAGCAGCACGTCCGCGTAGAGCGCGCTGTCGGTCATGACCTGGTCGAACACGACCGTGAAGAGGTCCTCGCGCTCGAAGCCGCGCCGCACCGCCTCCTGGTTCGGCAGCGTGGCCATCGGATTGTGGTTGTAGACGAAGACGACCTCGATTCGCGGCGCGTCGAGCTCGAGCAGCGCGCGGCCCACGATGTTCTGGTTGAGCGTGCGTGTCGTCGCCGGCGGAGCGCCGACGGCGGCCGCGGCGTCGATGCCCCACGAGCCCGTGTTGCTCATGGTCATTCCGCCGCCGCGCACGCCGAAGTGCCCCGCGACGGCGGGCAGCGCGAGCACGGCCGCGACGGCCGACCCGCCGTTGCGGTTGCGCTCGAGGCCCCAGCCGCAGCGCACGACGGCCGGACGCGTGTCCGCGTAGGTTCGCGCGAACGCTTCGATCGCCTCCGCGGGGATTCCACACACCTCCGCGGCGCGCTCGGGCGTCCAAGGGGCCGCACGCCGCTCGAGCTCCGCCGCCCCCGTCGTGTGCTCGGCCAGGAAGGCCGCATCCGCACGCCCGTTCGCGAAGAGCCAGCGATGGAGCGCGAGCGCGAGGGGCAGGTCGGTGCCGGGCCGAAGCGCGAGGTGCACGTCCGCGCGCTTGGCCATGGACGTGCGCAGCGGATCTACGACGACGAGCAGCGCCCCGCGCTCCTGCGCGCGCTTGAGGATCGGGACGAGATGGATGCCCGTGGCGGCCGGGTTCGCGCCCCACACCACGACGAGCTTCGCGTGCTCGTAGTCGGTGAGCGAGACGCCGGCCATCTTCCCGTACAGGCCCATCGACGCCGCGCCCGTCGCCGCCGCGCACAGCTTGCGCTCGAGCGTCGTCGCGCCCAGGCGCCGGAAGAGCAACGCATCGTGCCCGTCCTGCGAGAGCTTGCCGTTCGAGCCCCCGTAGCACAGCGGCAGGATCGCTTCGCCGCCCGAGCGCTCGCGGGCGGAGGCCATCCTCTGCGCGACGAGGTCGAGCGCTTCGTCCCAGCTCGCGCGCCGGAACTCGCCGCGGCCCTTCACTCCGACGCGTACCGCCGGGTGCAGCAGTCGCTCGGCTCCGTACACGTGATCCGCGAAGTGACGGACCTTGCTGCAGATGAACCCCGCCGTCAGCGGATGATCGTGCGTGCCATCGATGGACGTCACGCGTCCCGCTTCGACCTCGACCGCGAGGCTGCACCCGTCGGGACAGTCGAGGGGACACGCGGTGCGCAGCGTCCGAGCCGTTCGCGACCGTTCCCGAGATCGTTCCATACGGTGGGAGGATAACACCCCACGTCGAGCGCCACGCGCGCCCGCTGCCGCTCGTTCGCAGAAGACCGCTCAGCTCGTCCCGAAACGCGTCGCGTCGAGCGGCGTCTCGCTCGCGGGCCCCCGCACGCGGATCCAAGCGACGAGCACGAGCGCCACGAACGCGAGTCCGAGCGCCAGTCCCCACCAAATGCCCGCGAGACCGGCGTCGGTGCGGAACGCGAGCCACCAGCCCATGGGCAGCGCGAGCGCGTAGTAGCCGATCAGGTTGAACAGGGCGACCGGACGCGTGCGCCCCATGCCGCGCAGGATGCCGCAGCCCACGACTTGCACGCCGTCGAACACCTGGAAGGCTCCCGCGATCGGAAGAATGGCCGCCGCAGCCGCCAGCACGCCCGGCTCGCTCGTGTAGCACGTCGGCAGGACGTCCCGCAACGCGACGAACGCGAGGGCGAACAAGGCCATCGCGCCCGCACCCAGTGCGAAGGCCGCCCATGCCGCGCGCTGCGCGCCGCCCGGATCGCCCGCTCCCAACAAGTTCCCGACGCGCGTCGTCGCGCCGAAAGAGATCCCGAGCGGCACCATGAACGCGAGCGACGCCAGGTTGAGCGCGACTCCGTGCGCCGCGAGCTCGGTCGCGCCGAGCCAGCCGGACATGATCGTCGCGATCTGGAACGCCCACACCTCGAGGCCCATCATCAAGGCCACCGGCAGACCGTGCCCGAGGCACTCCAAGAGCCCGGCGCGCGCGAACGAGGCCCGGCTCCAGGGCACCCACGCGCCGGCTGAGAGCCGCCCGAACGCGATCCAGGCCGCCAAGGCGAAGAGCATCGACCCGCGGGTGATGCTGGTGGCGATCCCCGATCCCACGACGCCGAGCGCGGGCGCGCCCAGGTTGCCGTAGACGATCACCCAGTTCGCGAAGGCGTTGATCCCGTTGGCCGCACTCACGACCACCAGCGCAGGCAACGTGATCGCGCGTCCTTGCAGGTACTGGCGCAGAGCCGTGAACACCAGGAAGCAGGGCGCCGAGGGGATCTGGACGGAGACGTAGCGCTGCGCCAGCGCCGCGAGCTCCGGATCCTGTCCCAGGAGGATCAGCGCCCCTTCGGTCGCCGACCACGAGAGCGACACCGGGACGCTCACGAGCAGGGCCAGGATCACTCCGCGCTGCAGCGCGAGGCCCGCGCGCGCGCCGTCGCCCGCTCCGTGCGCCCGCGTGATGATCGGGTCCATCCCGTACACGATCCCGATGCCGACGAGCAGCGTGCCGGTCGTCCACGTGTTGCCGAGGCTCGTGGCCGCGATGGCCGCCTCGCCGAGGTGCCCGACCATCATCAGGTCGACGACCCCGAAGAGCATGAAGCCGACCTGCGTGATCACGACCGGCAGCGCGAGCGACGCGAGCCGCGCGAGCTCGCCGCGCAGGTTACGCGCGGGGAAGCTCCGGCTCTGAGGCTCGTTCGCGGGGGACATCGGAGCGCGGGAGCTCGGCAGTGTACGGAGCCCCCCGCGCGCGCACGCCGAACGCCCCCCCGTTCTGCGCTCTCCAGTCCCGGGGTGCGTACGGAGGCGTGCGTATACCGCGTTCCACTCGAGCATGCGATGCTTCGAGCATGAGCCGATCGCTCGACAGGGCACCCGACACGACCGCGGCGGGTCTGCTCCGCGACCACATGGATCTGCGCGGGCAGATGCGCGAGGTCGAGGAATCGCTCTACCGCCTGCGAGGCGAGGGCTCCAAGCCCGGCGATCGCGACGTGCTCGTCGCGCGCTTGCGCGACCTCCGCGACGAGTTCGTCCGACACTTCGCGCGCGAAGAGGGATCGGGTCTGCTGGGGCGCGGCGACGACGGCGGCGGCCGGGTCACGGCGAAGGAGCTCTTCGGGCAGCATGAGCTCTTCCGCCGCGACCTCGCCCTCCTCGTGGCGATGGTCGAGCACGAAGCGCGTCTCTCGGCCGACCTGCTCGACCTGTGCGCGGTGAAGGTGGCCAAGCTCTTCGCCAACATCCGCTGGCACGAGGCGATCGAGTCGGGCGTGCTGAAGCGCTTCGACGTGCGCGAGTGAGCGTCGGGAGCTCTGCGCGCCCCGGCGCTCACTTCGCCTTCGCGCGCAGCGCGCGGCGCAGGATCGGGCGCGCCTTCGAGCCGCGCGCGACCTCGCGGAAGCCCGCGCGCTCGAAGATGGCGGGCACGCCCACCCACGCGAAGGGCGCGGGCATGCGGCCCTCCTCCCACGGCTCCACGGGATAGGCCTCGACGATGCGCGCGCCCTTCGAGCGCGCGTGCTCCGCGGCAGCGTCGGCGAGCTTCGCGGCGAGCCCGGCGCCGCGGAACTCGCGGTCGACGAACAGGCACGTGATCGACCAGACGGCGGCGGCGTCGACGGGCTTCAGCACGCGCGAGCGCGCGAGGTAGTCGAACTCCGAGCGCGGCGCGACCGAGCACCAGCCGATCGGCCGCTCGCCCGAGTACGCGAGCACGCCCGGCTCGGCCCCACGCTCCACGATCCTCTTGAAGGCCCGCTCGTTGCGCGCCCCCTTGCCGGCGCGGAACTCCTTGGCCCCCAGGCGCCAATTCATGCACCAGCACCCGCCGCACGCCCCGCGCTCCCCGAACAGCGCCGCACAGTCGGACCAACGCTCGGCCGTCAGCGCCTGGAACGCGAGCTTCGGGATGCGTGCCGCCACGCCGCGAGAGTACGAACCGAACGCGCGAGCGACCACGCCGTCGTCCGGTAGGCTGTGACGCGGGGAGAATGCGTCATGGCGGCGAAGCAGAATCCGCAGCTCGTGTTGGCGCTCGGGACGCGAGTCGTCTTGCAAGCGTCGCGCGCGCTGGGCGGCGAGGCGGCGCCGGGGGACGAGCTGCTCGCGCAGCGCGGCATCTTCCTCTCGAAGCTCGCCTACCAGACCTACAGCGTTCAGATTCCGTCGACGGCCTGGCGCAAGCGCTGGAGGAGCTCCTGGGCCGGCTCGGAGTCGGGGGCGAGTTGGAGGAGCTTCGCGGCGTAGGGCAGAGCCAGCTCGGGTGATTGCTGGCGCTCGTACATCAACGCCAGAGCGTGGACCACTTCGGGCGCGCGCGGATCGAGGCGATGGGCCTCGAGCAACTCGCGCTCGGCCTCCGAGGCGCGTCCGGCCTTCTCGAGCGCGAGTCCGGCGTTGTAGTGGATGCGCGGGCGGTCCGGGAGGAGCTCCGCAGCTCGGAGCAGCGAAGCTGCGGCGTCGGGAAGTCGATTCATCTCGGCCAGCAGGAGTCCGAGCGAGTAGTGGAGCTCGCCCTCGTCCGGCGCGTGCTCGAGGCCCGCGCGGAGCGCTCGCTCCGCCGCCAAGTTGCGCCCCGCGGCGTTGTGCAACGTCGCGAGGTTGAAGTAGGCCGGCAGGAAGTAGGGGTCGAGCTCGATCGCCTTCTCGTACTCGAGAACCGCCGCATTCGTGTCGCCGCGATCCTGCCGCAACGCTCCCAGGTTGAGGTGCGCCCAGGGCATCTCCGCGGAGACGAGCTGGGCCTCCTCCCACTCGGCGAGCGCCGCGGGGAACGCCTCGGGAGCCAGCGCCTGGAGGATGTCGGCCCGCGCGGGCGCGAGCATGCGCGCGGCCTCGGAACGCACGCTGCGCGAGGGATCCTCGAGGAGCTTCACGAGGTCGCCGATGCGCGCGAGCGGCTCCGCGGCCTGGAAGACGCGCACGGCCGACGAGCGCACGAGCGGATCGGGATCGGCCAGGAGCGGGCGCGCCGGCTCGATCGCCGGAGGTCCGAAGCGCGCCAGGCGATCGAGCGCGGAGGCGCGCACGATGGGAGCCGCTTCGGCGTCCGACGCGAGGCGCGCGAGGTCGGGGAACGCCGACGGATCGCCGCGATCCGCGCGCACGAAGGCGCTCGCGAAGTGCGCCTTGCGCTCGCCGCCGTACCACTCTTCGATGCGCGCTGCCGCCCACGCGGCGCCCTCGTCCGGGCCAGCGTGGCAACCGCTGCACGCGTCGGGGGTCCCGAGCGCGACGGCCAGGTCGGGACGCGGGATGCGGAACGAGTGGTCGCGGCGCGGATCGACGACCATGTAGGTGCGCTCCGGCATGTGGCAGTTCACGCACAGCGCGCCCGCGCTTCCTTCGGGGTGGAAGTGGTGCTCCGGAGCGTCGTAGACCTTCGGCGTGAGCGTCGGGAAGCGCTCGAGCGGAGCGAAGGGCGAGTGGCATTGCGCGCAGAGCGAGTTGCCCGGCGTCAGGAGCTCGAGCGAGTGCGGGTCGTGGCAATCGGTGCACGCGACGCCGCGGGCGTGCATGGCGCTCTGCGCGAAGGAGCCGAACTCGTACACCTCGCCCAGGATCTGTCCGTCCGGGTGGTAGGTGTCCACGCCGAGGAGATCGATGCGATAGTTCTCGAGGAACGGGTCTCCCGGCTGCGCGTCGAAGGTGGTCGGCGAGCGCCGCGAGTGACAGGGAGCGCACGCGTTCGTCTGGAGCTCGCGTTCGCCGCGCGCGAGGCGCGCGACGAGGCCCTTGCTCCCGTCCGGGGGCGCGTCCGCGCCGTCGTAGCCCTGCGCCCAGGCGACGTGCTCGCTGCCGGGACCGTGACAGGCCTCGCACGCGACGTCGATCTCCGCGAAGGTCGTCGCGAACGCGTCGCGCTCGAGGTCGTAGCCCTTCACGAGCCCGGTCGAGTGGCAGTCGGCGCAGAAGCCGTTCCAGTTCTGGTAACGGCCGGTCCAGTGCAGCGGATCCTCGGGCGGCAGGCGATCGTCGGGATAGAGCGAGAACCAGCGCTCGTCCTCTGTGTCCCACGCGACGGTGAGCGCTTGCAGCCATCCGCGGTCGAGCTCGAGCAGGTACTGCTGCAAGGGCTCGATGCCGAAGGTGTAGCGCACGCGGAACTCCGCCTGCTCGCCGTCTCGACCCTGGGCCTCCACCCAGAACTCGCCGTCGCGCCGGAAGAAGCGCGTGAGCGCGCCGAGGTGCTCGAAGGCGACGTCGTCGAAGTCGCCGAGCACGGTCGCCTCCGTCGCCTCCTGCATCGCCAGGTCGTGCTGCGAGCCGCGCCAAGCGGCGCTCTCCTCCGCGTGGCAATCCGCACAGGCGGCCGAGGTGACGTAGCTCGCGCGGGCGGCGTCCGAGGTCCCCACCTCCCCACCCGAGCAAGCTCCCAGCGGCAGCGGGAGCACGCCGGCTGCCAGCGAGGAGAGGAGGTGAGCGAGGGGGAGCCGTGCGGGGAGTGCGGCCGTCATGGGGCGCGAGAGACTAATCGAACCCGGGCCCCTGGCCGTGCACGAGGAGGAGTGGTCGCGCGTTGGACGCTCGCATGCCAACATGTACGCCGTTCCCGAGTCGAACGAGGAGCCGAGTTGGCTCCTTCGTCTCGCCTCCAACCCCGAACGAGGATCGCGGTGATGAATTCACTGGTGGTGGCGGGCATCCTGGCGACGGGCCTGATGCTCGGCGCGAGAGAAGCTCCGACGGTGGCGGTCGGCGACCCTGCGCCGGACTTCGAAGGGGAGTGGCTGGGCCACGAGGACGACTCGGGCAAGCTCTCCGACCTGCGGGGTCGCGTCGTCCTGATGGAGTTCTGGCGCACCTGGTGAGGCCCCTGCCATACGCTGATCCCGCAGATGAACTCCTGGCAGAAGGAGTTCGGTGCGCAGGGATTGGTCGTCGTTGGCGTGACCAACGAGCCCTCGAGCTTGGTAGAGAAGGACGTCGAAAAATCGAAATTCGAGCACCCCACGGTGATGGTCTCCGGTGAAGAGACCGATCGCGTGTACGGGATCAAGGCTTTCCCCAGCGGATTCCTCGTCGATGCCGAGGGCGTCGTGGTGTGGGCCGGACATCCGGGAGAGCTCGACGACGACACCCTGAAGAAGGCGCTCGGGGGAGTCGTCGTGTCTCCGCCGTTGTCGGAAGAGCACAAGGCCATCGATGAGCTGCGTCGCTCCCGCAAGTACGGCAAGGCGCATGCGGCCCTGCTGAAGGCGCTCGCCAAGTCTCCCGACGATGCCGAGTTGAAGGCGGCCGCGGATCACCTGGTCGCTCAGCTCGACCGCCGCATGCAGGGCGCGAAGCAAGCGCTCGACGCGGGCGAGTACGGGCGCGCGATGAAGCTGTACCAAGAGGTCACCGACGACTTCGCCGGCATGCCCGGCGCGGACGAGGCCAAGCCGGCGGCCGCGGCCCTCAAGAAGGACAAGGCTGCGGCGGACGACCTGGCGGCGGCGGCCAAGCTCGAGGATGCCGAGGAGAAGTGGATCGAGGGCGATCTCGAGAAAGCCCTCGACGCCTACGCGAGCATCGCCAAGAAGTACCCCGACACCCCGTCCGGCAAGCGCGCTGAGGAGATGGTCCAGCGCCATTGACCCTTTTCCGGGTCGCACGTCGAGACCGGATGGCCTCCTCCCGGGGTCGCACCATGCGTCGGTGCGACCCCGGAAGGTGACGTCCGCTCGGCTCGGTGCGGTTTGGGGCGCTGAGTCGAGGGCCAGCCGGCCGCCGCGCCCACCCGTGCGAGGGAAGCTCGAAGTGCGATCTCGCGCGCTCCTCGACGCTCGAACGAACGGTGGCGCGAGCTCGGGACGTGTCGTGTATTTCTTGTGCACACTCCGTGCGCGCGGGCTTCCCGATCCAAAGGACGAGCGCAACATGGGCGGCAGCGGCGGCTAGGGCTCCATCGCCGTAGTTCCGGCCGCCCTCGACCGCTCGCCAGGAGGATTCGTGATGTTCGGGAAGCTCACTCGGGACTCGCAGGTCTTCCGTCCCCTACTCCGCGCGCTCGCTCTGGCCCTCGCCTCGAACGCCGCCTCCGCGCAGCTCGGCCAGCCACCGAGCGCGCCGCTCGCGCCGCGCTACCGCGTGCACGTGATCGGCGCGTCGAACGGGTTCGACTACAACGCTCCGCTCTCCATGAGCGACCGCGGCGTCGTCGCGGGCTACGCCGCGCCCGAGCCGTTCCATCCCATCTCGGAAGCCG
This sequence comes from uncultured Planctomycetaceae bacterium, assembly GCA_964413535.1. Taxonomy (GTDB): domain Bacteria; phylum Planctomycetota; class UBA1135; order UBA1135; genus CAYPTB01. The sequence continues at coordinate 78,915 of CAYPTB010000040.1, forward strand.
TTCGCGCGACGATAGCGGCCGGTAGCACGGCCCTGCCCGTGATCGACACGAGCTTCAACCTGGCCGTCGGCATCAGCGAGAGGGGCTGGATCGCGGGTCGCACCGGGACGCAGCCCTGCGTCTGGGCGCCCTCGCTCGCCGCGCCGCTCCTGCTCCAGCCGCTCGTCGGCACCTTCGCCGGCACCGCATGGGACGTCAACGACGCCGGCTTCGCGTGCGGGAGCATGGATGACGACTTCATCGGCGCGCCTCGGCACTGCGTGTGGCCGAACGCCGACGCCGCCCCCATCCTCCTGCCCGGCATCACGCCCGGCGCGCACACCGGTAACGCGACGGCGGTCAACGACGCCGGCCAGATCGCGGGCGTCTCGGGTGGGAGCGTCGGCGTCTTCTTCGCCGTGCGCTGGGACTCGCTCAGCGCGACGCCGCTCGTCATCCCTCCGCTCCCCGGCGCGTTCAACAGCGAGGCGCTCGACCTCAACGAGCGCGGCGACGTGTGCGGCCGCTCGTCGTCGGAGAGCGGGATCGAAGCCTTCGTCTACTTCGACGCCATCGGCGAGCCCCAGGGCCTCGGCTTCCTGCCCGGCGGGGGCCCGTTCAGCGAAGCCTACGCCATCAACGACGTGGGCGCAGTCGTCGGCAGCGCCAACGCAAACCCCGCCGAGAACCACGCCTTCCTGTGGCACAACGGGAACCTGCACGACCTGAACGACCTCGCGATCCCGTCGTCCGAGTACCTCTACCTGACGTCCGCCGTCGGTATCAGCGAGCGCGGACTCATCGCGGCCGAGGCCGTGGTCGGCCCGTTCCCGCAGCACCGCATCGCGCTGCTCGTGCCGGTCGCAGGAGGCAGCCCCACCCTCGGCGCCCCCGGCGGGCGGTAGCACCGGCTCCCACGCCACCGGATTCGTCGTGGACTTCCCTCGCGGTCGGGATCCGCATCGGCACGACGAGCACGCTTTGCTCTCGACTCGACTCGGGCCTCGCCGGGGTGCGGAAGGGGGGACTCGAACCCCCACGCCTTGCGGCACAGGATCCTAAGTCCTGCGCGTCTGCCAGTTTCGCCACTTCCGCGGTGTGACGGGACCGGGTGAGCTTACCCGCGGAAGCTCCAGGAAGCATCCAATCGCGCTGGCGCGCGCGAGCGCGGTGAGGCGCGCGTGGAGACGAAAGAGAGACATCGTTCCACGACGAGCTCCCGGTCGGAGATCGAGTCGGCGCGAGGAATGCTCGCGGTGGCGCGCGAGCGTGCTCAGCCCGCGGGGCCGAGCAGCAACCGTGCATGCTCGCGGCGCCTCGAGCTCTCTTGCTCGTTGAGCGTGTCGAGGTTCGAGTCGTAGTCGCGCAGCTCGTCCGCGCTCCACATGCTGCGGTCGAAGCCGTGCGTGTTGCGGAAGGCCTTGAGGAAGTGGTTGCGTTCGCGGTCGAGCGCGTCTTGTGTTCGGATCCACATGCTCATGACTTTGCGGACGCGCGCGAGTTCGTCCGCGTCGAGCGGCGCGCTCCAGAGCTCCGACGCGAGCTCGACGCCCTTGGGCGAGAGGTCGAGCTCGACGGCTGCCTTCTCGCCGAGTCCGCAGCGTCCGAGGTTCCCAGGGTTCGTGCTCCCCGGGTCGCCGCGCGCGTCGCGCGCGTGCGCCGCGAGATCGGTGATCGCGGCCTGCTTGCCGCGCGAGCGGAACACGGCCTCCTGCAGGAAGGCTTCGGCGGCGTGGAGTCGTTCGGTCATCGCGAGGACGATTCTACACGGCTTGGACTGGAGCCTGCTGGTACAGATGGAGCGCGGCGCTCCCACCCGGACGCGCGCCGCCTGCGCCGCGCCACCAGCACGAGCGCTGCCGCCAGGGCGATCGCCGACGCTCCGACGCCGGCGCGCACGCGCCAGTCGTGCACGACCACCGGCGGCGTGGAGCTCGTCGGCCCGGCGAGGATTTCCCAACCGTTGCGTCCCACGACGTCGAAGCCGCCGTCGGTCGTCTCGCCGAAGCCGTTGTAGCCGTCGTTCACGAGATACGCCCGCACGCGCGCTCCGGTCGACGGCAGCGGATCGTGACCGAGCGTGCCGGCGGGCCCGCTCGTCGGAGCGAGCCACTCGCGCGTCCAGTAGCGCACTGCGAGCACGGAAGCAGGCTCGAGGCCGGCGCCCTGCTCGACACTCTCGACGCGCAGCGTCGCGACGCAGCGCTCGTACTGGTCGAAGCCTTCGAGCGTGCGCGCGAGCTCGATGCGCTCGATCGTGCCGACGACCACGTGCGTGGCGACCTCGCGCAGCTCTTCGGAAGAGTAGAAGGCCTTCTCAGGGCTGGTCGGCGAACTCGCCTTCGCGAGCGTGGCGAAGAGCGAGAGGACGACGGCCGCGCCGAGAGTTCGCCGGGTCACACCGTGCACGCCGGATGCGGTTGCCGCCGTCGTGTCGGAGGTCGTACAGCCCTTCACTCGATGCGCTTTGCGGGGAACACGCCGCCGCCCTGGTGGAGCGTGAAGGACTGGCCGTCGTCGGCGAACACGACCTTCACGTCGTCGTCGAAGCTCGCGCGGAACTCGCCGCCCGTCTGCCATAGGAGACGGAAGTCGCTCTGGCCGGTCGCTTGGAGGTGGAGCTTGCCGTCGCGCACGAACACGCGCGCGTCGAGCCCGATGGCTTCGATCCGGTACTCGCCCGCGAGGAGCTCCATGCGCTCGGCCGGCACGGGCTCGTCGCGGATCGGAGGCTTCGCGATGCCGAGCACCGCCAGGGTGATCTCGTCCGCGATCTTGGCCGACGACAAGGGCTCGCCGTTGCTGACGACTGCCACGTGGAGGTCGTCGTCGGGGATCCACAGGAGCATCGAGTTGAAGCCGAAGATGCCGCCGCCGTGCTGGATGCGCCGCTTGCCCGCGAACTCGTCGATCGCGAGGCCGAAGCCGTAGCCCGTGCTCTTGCCGCTCTGGAGCACCGTGGGCGTCGTCATGCGCGCGAAGGACTCGCTCGACACGACGTTCCCGCTCGTCAACGCCATCTGCCAACGCACGAGGTCGCTGCCGGTGGAGAGCAGGAACCCGGCGGCGCCCGGCTGGTTCGTGCCGAGCACCTGGTCGTTGACCACGAGCCCGGGCCCGGCGAGCGTGTAGCCCTGCGCTCGGTTCTTCACGAGGTCGGTGTTCGAGTCGCGGCGCGTACGCCCGAGGCCGAGCGGTTCCAGGAGCTCGGTCGCGAGCGCCTCCTCGTACGGCAGTCCCGACACCTTCTCCACGATCATGCCGAGCATGTAGTAGGCCGTGTTGTTGTAGGCCCACTGCGTCCCCGGCTCGAAATCGAAGGGCTTGCCGGCGACGATGCCGAGCAACTCGTCGTGCGTGAGCTCGAGCGGCCATTTGGCGCGCCACGCCTCGCCCTGGTCGGTGTAGCTCGGGATGCCCGAAGTGTGCGTGAGCAACTGCTCGACGGTCACGTGCTTGCCCTGCATCGGAAAAGTCGGCACGTACTTCGATATCTCGTCGTCGAGCGCGAGATTCCCCTGCTCGACATAGCTCATGACCAGCGCCGCCGTGAACTGTTTCGTCACCGAGCCGATGCGGAAGAGCGTTTCGGCGTCGGCCCGAACATCGAACTCGAGGTCCGCGAAGCCGTAACCCTTCGCGATCAGGACTTTGCCCGCGCGGGCGACGCCGATCGAGAGTCCCACCGCGCCCGGGCGCTCCAGGTTCTCCGCGGCGATCGCGTCGATGCGCGCTTCGATACCGGCTTCATCGGCGACCGCGGCCTGCACGTCGATCGTGAAGCCCGTGAGAAGGGAAGCGATGAGTGAGAAGAACTCGACGTTCATGGAGTCGCTCTCAGGTGGAAAGGTGAGGGTCGCACGGGCCTGGCTCGTCCAACTGTACGAGAAGACCCTCGCGAACCATCCGGAAGGCTCTGCCCGTTGGTCGGATTCGGAGGCTCTACATTCCGCGGTGAGGGACCCGATCGCGCGATGGTCAATCCCGTCGGCGCCAGATGAAGAAACCCCTTCCCTCCAAGTCGACGGCGTAGTTCGCGTCGAGGAAGGCCTGGAGTTCGGTGAACTCGAACGTCGTGTCGACGCCTGTCACCCACGGCTTCCGCGTCCACACCTGGATGACGAACCGGGGTCGCGACCCCTCGAGCTCGGCCAGGAAACGCGTGCGGAGCGATTGCACGTAGGGAGTCGACACGTGGTGGTAAAAGGGAAAGTCGTAGAGGAAGCGCGTTGCGAGGGGCGCCCGAACGAGCCACATGGCGTGGACTGCGCCGCCGGTCCAATCCAGGGGCTGGACGGTGTCCTCCGGCTCGAGATTCTCCCGCAGGTGACCTGTGATCTTCGTGAGTCGGGGACTCGGTGGATCGGGGTCGTACCCGGCGAGCGCCTGCCAGACCACGGAGAGATAGACGCCCTGCACGAGAACCAGGGCGAGTACTCCCATGCGCGCGGCGCGCGCGACGAGCGCGAGCTCCGCAGATGGCTTCGCGAAAGCGAGGCTCACGAGCACGCACAGGAAGTACTGGAACGGCAACCAGTGGTAGGGCCAGAACTTTCCCGCGGCCAGCGGGTAGAGGCTGGTGGTTACTGCAACCGACGCGATCAAGACGATGCCGTGCCGCTTGCGCACGTTCGAGCCGCATGCGTGGAGTGCGAGCGCGACCCCGAGCGCCGCAGGAACGAACCAACCTCTCAGACCACCCATTCCGATCCAGCCCTGGAGCATGAGCGCGTTGCGCTCGGCAGGAGTCGTCGTCACGTGGTCCGGCGAGAGACGCAAGTAGAGCGGCCAGTAGTTCTGCGTGATGCTCAGGAATTCGGGCCACGCTCCTTCCGCCGTGAGCCAGAGAGCGACGAGCGCCAGGGGCAGCGCGGCGCCGGCTCCGGTGAGGAACGCCGTTGCGAGAAGGCGCGCAGCGAACGAGCGGGGTTTCGAATCCTGTCCCGCCCGCGTCCCTGCGTTGGAAGCGGCGAGGAAGACCACGCAGGGCGGCAGGCTCAGGAAGACTTGCGGCTTGACGGTCGCGGCGATCCCGAAGCAGGCGCCGAGCAGGAAGGCTCGCGGCGCGAAGGGCAGGCGCGGAACGGCGAGAGCGAGGAGGATCGCGCCGGAGAGCGGCACGAGCAGCGTGTACTCGCGCTGCAGGGCATGCACCGGACCGCCGTCCAGATACTGCAAACCGAAGAGGAGCGCCGCCAGGAGCGCCGCCACGCGGCCGAAAGCGCGGAGCGCGAAGAAGGTCAGCGCTCCGATGGAACAAAGGAAGAAGAAATCGATGCAACGATATCCGAGGTAGCTCGCGCCGACGAGTCGGTCGAACAAGGACCACAACAGCATCGTCCCGGGGAGATTGACCTCGAAGATGTCCCGGTAGGGCATGCGCTCGAGGTCGGCGACCTGATACCCCATGTAGGCGACCAGCGGCGAATCGTGCGTGAGCTTCCAGGAGAGCGAGAAGGCGGCGCTCACGAGCAGGAGGCTCGCCACGACGATCATCGTCGCAAGGCACAGCACGTCGTCCACCCGCTGCAGACGGCGTCGCGTCACGCGCGACGACGATTCAGCTTCGGCCACGAGCATCGAGGGCCTCGCGCCGTCCCGGCTCGAAGGTGGATTCGAAGCACTCCCGAGCACGGGCTTCTCCGCGCTGGCCCTTCCGACGAGCGAACGGCACGGAGGTGCAGGGAAGCGAATGCGAAGTCATCGGGAACGCGGGTCGCAGGGTCTCGATGATAGCTCTCCGCCCTCCCTTGCTGCCTCGTGTCCTCGCACGCACCACCTCTTACCTCGACTGCAACCGCCGACGTGCCTCAGCCGCGCGGCCAGACGGTGAGCAGACCGTCGAGGACGAATTGCACGGCGAGCGCGGCCGTCAAGATGCCCGAGACGCGCGTCACGACGTTGACGCCCGTGATGCCGAGCAGGCCGAGCAGACGCGCCGAGCCCTGCAGGCAAGCGAGGGTGAGCGCGAGCACCAGCGCGAGGACGGACAGGATCGAGAGCTTGGCTCCCAGGTTCGGAGCTTCGCCCATCAAGAGCACGATCGTCGTCAGAGCCCCCGGGCCCGCGATCAGCGGGATGGCGAGCGGGAAGACCGAGACGTCCGCGCGGTGGACCGACTCCTCGTCCTCCGGCGGAACGGTGGCGCGCAACCCCGACTGGCGCACCATCACCATGTCGAGCGACAGGAGCAGGAGCAACAGTCCGCCCGCGATGCGGAAGGCCGGTAGACCGATCCCGAACAGCTCGAGCAGCCGCGCGCCGCCGATGGCGAAGAGGAACAGGATTCCTGCGGCGATCACGACGCTCTTCTTGGCGGTGCGCGCGCGCTCGGAAGCCGACAGGGAGCCCGTGAGCGAGACGAAGAGCGGCGCCGTCGCCAGCGGATCGATGACGACGAACAGCGCGGCGAAGCTGGCGAGGAGGCTCGTGAGCACGGTTGGGGATCCAGGCACGGTCTACGGCTTGTCCCGGCGCGGGGCAAGACGCAGATCCACGCGAGCACACGCGTCCGAGTGAATGCATCCAAGAGGCATGGTCTGCTCGGCGTTCTCACCCGCCGCGTCGCCTATCCTGTGTCGACCGCGAGTACGCTCCACCGAGGAGGAACCATGACCGCCTTTTCCCTGCTCCCACTGCTCCTGTCGTTCGCTCTCCAGGAACCCGCTGCCCTCGAATCGCGCGTGACCGAGGTGACGGTCTACGGCGGCTCGGCGTCCGTGCTGCGCAGCGCAGCGCTCCCCGCGGGCGGCGGCCTCTTCGCGCTGCGCGGACTGCCGGCGGGCCTCGATCCCGACAGCGTGCGCGTTCGATCGACCGGCGGCGAGGTCGTGAGCGTCGAGGTGCGCAAGCGGTTGCAGCCGAACGTGCCCGACGAGCGCGTGCAGGGTCTGCGCACCCGCATCCGCGAGGTGATCCGCGAGCTCGCGGTGCTCGAGGACGAGGGCGCGGTGTCGAGCGCGCTCTTGGACCACGTGCAGCGGCTCCTGCGCCAGGAGGAGGGCGTGCACGCGGACGAGGTCCAGGGCGGGCGCGTGGACCCGGAGGCCTGGGAGGCGAACTTCGTGTACCTCGCGGGCAAACTGAAGGCGCTCAAGGAATCCCTGCGCGACCTCGCGCTGCGCAAGGAAGAGCGCACCTTGGTCCTGAACGATCTGCGGCTCGAGCTCGGTCGCTTCGAGTCCGCGGGCAGCGTGCAGCTCGCCGACGTGATCGTGGACGTGGTGGGAGCGGGCGGGACGCTCGAGCTCGACTACGTGGTGGGGAACGCCGGTTGGGAGCCCTACTACGACCTGCGCGCGAAGAAGGACCTCTCCGGCGTCGAGCTCGCCTACCGCGCCAAGGTCCACCAGCGCACGGGCGAGGACTGGCGCGACGCGGACATCCTGCTCTCGACGGCGCAGCCCCAACGCGGCGCGCAGGGACCGGAAGCCCAACCCGTCTGGCTGTCGATCGTCGATCCCAAGGCCCCAGGGGCTGGACGGGGGGCTCGCGCGGCGCGGGAGATGGAGGCCCTCCAGAACCTCGGCTACTCCGGTAACGACGCTCCCGCGGCCGCGGCGCCGGCGCCCGTCTTCGCCGCCGTCGAGAGCGAAGGGCTCTCCGTGCGCTTCCGCCTGCCGCGCAAGGAGACGATCGAATCGCGCCCCGAGCCCACGACCGTCCTCGTCGGCCGCGCGGAGCTCGCGCTCACCCCCGAGCACTACGTCGTGCCGGCCCTCGATCCCACCGTGTGGTTGCGCGCCGAGGCGAAGAACACGAGCGAGTGGGTGCTCCTGCCCGGCCGCGCGGCCGTCTACTTCGGCGCGGATTTCGTCGGGCACGCCTACTTCGACGCCGTGCAGCTCGGCCAACCGTTCACGCTGCACCTCGGGGCCGATCCGGGCCTCGTCGTGGAGCGCACCATGCTCCAGGACCTGCAGGAGGAGTCGGGCGTCTTCAGCTCGAAGGCGACCAAGCGCGAGTCCTGGCGCATCGCGGTCGAGAACCACGCCGCGTTCACACGGCGCCCCGACGGTTCGGTGGACGTCATCGTGCAGGAAGCGCTGCCGCGCCCGACCGACGACCGCATCCGGGTCTCGATCGCGCAGGTGAAACCCAAGCCCTCCGACGACGCGCGTTGGCGCAGGGAGCGCGAGGAGAAGAACCTCCTGACCTGGATCGTGAGGGTGCCCAAGGAAGGCAACGTCGTGATCCAGCTCGAGACCGAGATCGAGTTCCCCGAGGACATGCAGCTCGTGCGCCACTGAAGGCGTGGGCTGCGGCGGACGCGCTCCGGCTCACAACGCTGCCGGCGGACCGCGCCCTTCCGGCGGGTCACGGCCCTGAGGCTGGGCCCCGCCGAGGAGTCGCGACACGAAGGGCGCGGCGCGGCTGGCGGAGTCAGCGCGCCGGCACGCGCAGGATCGCGCCCGCGGCGAACGCCGCGTCGTCGAGGTGCCCCATGCGCCGGCCGTCCGGCGCGTCGACGAGCGCGTGGGCGTGCAAGCGCGTGCCGTGGTGCGTGAGCTCGCCCGCGCGTCCTGGCGCGAAGAAGCCGATCAAGCGCGCCGGAGTGCCGCTCTGCGCCGACCAGCGCGCCGGCTGTTCCTCGGGAGCGTCGCTCGCGAACGGGCAGGAGCCGCGCACGACGTGCAGGTCGAGGCTCTGAACGGAGCCGACGACCTGGAACGGCGTGGGCGGTGTCGGGGCGTCCAACGGCACGTCCAGGGCCGCTGCGATCGCGCGCTCGATCTCCGCGAGATCCGCGCCGGGCGAGAGCGGCAGGTCGCGCCACGTCGATACGTACGCCGCGGTGAACAGCGTTGCACGCGCGTCGTGAACGTCGGCGTCGAGTCGCTCGGGCGTCTCGCGCGCGATCAGCACCGCTCCATCTTCGACGGTGATCTCGCCGTCGAGACCAGCGAGCGCCCCGATGGCGTACCAGCCCCGCTCCGCGAAGCGCTGGAGCTCGACGCGCCCTTCGGTCTTGCCCTCGCGCATCACCTCGCGCATCGCGCCCCAATGCTGAACGCGCGGAGGTTGGCGGGTCTCGAGCACCTGTGCAGCAGGGTTTGCGCGGCAAGCGACGAGGATCAGCACCGAGAACAGGGGCGGGAGGGCGGTTGTCATGAATCGTCCATCAGACGGTGCGGGTTGCGCTCGACTCCCAGCGCCGTGAGCTCGGCTTTCGACAGCCTACGCCACGCTCCGCTCGCGAGTTTGCCGAGCTCCACGGGTCCGACGCGCACGCGCGCGAGCCGTGCGACTTTGTTCCCCACCGCCGAGAGCATCCGGCGCACCTGGCGGTTTCGGCCCTCGGTGATCGTGAGCTCGATCAGCGCGTAGCCCTTGTAGCGTCGGAGGCACTCGACTCGCGCGGGCCGGGTAGGCCCATCGTCGAGCTCGACACCCGCGCGCAATTGCTCGAGCGCTTCGTCGTCGATCGGCCGCGCCGTGCGGACGCGGTAGACCTTCTCCAGTTTCGAGCGCGGATTCGACACGCGCTCCGCGAGCGCCGTGTCGTTCGTTAGGAGCAAGAGGCCGCTCGTGTCGCGGTCGAGGCGCCCGACGGGGCCGACCCAGGCGTCGAGTTCGCCGAGCAGGTCGTACACGGTCTTGCGTCCGTCCGGATCGCCGTAGCTCGTCAGGTAGCCGCTGGGCTTGTTCAGAGCGACGTACAGAGACTCCGCGCGGGTCAGCAGCCGCCCGTCGACCACGACCCTCGAACTCCCCCCGTCCACGTAGGTCCCGGGATCGCGCACGACGCGCCCGTCGACGCGAACCCTGCCTTCGGTGATGAGCTCGTGGGCTCGAGTGCGCGAGCACAGACCGGCGCGCGAGAGCAACCGATCGAGCGTCTTCACGGCGCGTCCTCGCCGAGCGCGGCGCGGCCAACGAGCCGGGTGCGATTCGTCGAGGCGTCCGCGGCCGCTTGCGCCACTCGGCTCCGGCTGCGCGAGCGTCGCCCCGGCGCGAGTATCGGTAAGGGAATCCATGGAGTCGCGGCAGGGCGGGGGTCTCCGCCCCACGGACGCTCCGCCGTGGTTCGAGGATTGCTCTTCTCGGGGATCACCTGACGGAGAAAGACAGCATGAGATTCCTGATCAAGCTCGCCGGCGTGCTCGCCGTCCTCCTGTTGCTCCTGGTCGTGGCGGCGGCGTTCGCCATCGACTCGCTGACGGCCAACGCAGTCCAGCGGGGCGGCACGTACGCCCTCGGCGCCGACACGACTCTGCGGGAGGTCGACGTCGGCTTGTTCTCGGGCGAGCTCGAGCTCGAGGGCATGCGCGTGGCGAATCCGGAGGGTTTCGAGACCGACCACTTCCTCGAGCTCCGTCACGCCGAGACACAGGTCGATCCTTCCACGTTGACGAACGACCTCGTCGTGGTGCCGAGGCTCACGCTCTCCGGGATCGACGTCAACCTCGAGCACGCGGGGGGCAAGACCAATTATGGCGTCATCCTCGCCAATCTCGAGCGCTTCGAGTCCGGCGAGGAGCCCGCTGAAGAGGCAGGGCGGAAGAAGTTCGTGATCGAGAGCCTCACCATCCGCGAGATCACCGCGCATCTGCGTCTCCTGCCCGCGGGAGGCGCGCTCACGGAGGTCGACGTGACGGTGCCGAGCATCGAGCTCACCGACGTGGGGACCGGCGGCGGTCTGTCGATGGGCGAACTCGTCTCGCAGGTCGTGCAGGTGATCCTGTCGAGCTCGCTCAGCGCCGGAGGAGCCTCGATTCCCAGCGAGACGCTGGACGACCTGCGCCGACAGCTCGACACGCTCGAGAACGACTGGACCCGGCGTCTCGAACAGACCGTGGGAAGCCTCACCGGCGGGCTCGAAGGGACTGCGGACGCGATCGAAAGGCACTTGGACCCTCGCGAGGATGGGAAGTGACCGATCCTGCCCCAGGCCGAATCTCGAGGTCGGCTCTCTAACCCGATCCACGCAATCGACGAACTCGGCTGCGAAGGAGCCCCGTTCGCCGACCGCCGTCCTCAGGGAGCGAACTCGACCTTGGTCAAGTTGCTCGCGTACTCTGCGATCAAGGACACCGGATCGTAGAGCACGAAGGCGTGGTAGAGCTCGACGCCCGCCAGGCCCGGATCCATGTTGGCCGGGATCTGGAAGGCTGCGCCAGCGGAGCCGTCCGGATGGAGGAGGCCGAGCGAGTTCGGGAAGTTCGGGCCGTTCTTCGTCTTCAGGGTCAGGTAGAAGTAGGGATCCGGCTTCAGCGGGACGAACGTGTTCTGGTACGGGAAGCCACCCGTGCCGGAGAGGCTCCCAAGGACCCAATAGACGAAGCCGCCGTACGCGCCCCCGGCCTCGAGCGTCCAATCCTGCCTTCCACCGGCAGCGAGCGAGACCGTGTCCGGCCAGGCGTAGAGCGGCTTGCAGTTGCGCTCGGAGACCGAGAAGCCGTAGGCCGCGCCCGCGTTCCAACCCGCGTCGTCGTCGAAGTCGGCGGAGATCAGTGCGAGGTCGCCCGAGAGCGCCACGGCGCCGCCCAGCTCGTCGAAGGCGATGTGATCGCTGGTGGTGATCTTGTAGCGATGCTGGAAGTTTCCGTTCACGAGCTCGAACACGTGGCCCGCACCCGCATCCATGCCGATCTGCTTGTCGAGGAACGCGCCGACCAGCAGGTGATTGCCGTCGAACTCGAGTGAGGTCGCGAAACCATGGCTCGTCGACGGCGGCTTGACCTTCTCGACGAAGTTCCAACCGCGAACCGTGCGCGCGAAGTAGAAACCGACGCCGGTGTTCGAGTTGGTATTGAAGCCCTGATCGTCGTCGTTGGGGGCACCCACCAGGACGTGGTCCCCCTTCACGGACACTGCGCTGCCGAAGAAGTCGCCCTGCTTGCCGTCGAAGGCCGTGAGCGATTCCTGGAACGCCCAATGCACGCCGTCGAACCCGTACAGGTAGACCTTTCCGGCTCCCGGCGCGCTGGGCGAGTCCCAGCGGCGCGAGCCGATCGCGAGCGTCGCTCCGTCGCATGCCACGTCGAAGCCGAACTGCGCGCCGGAGATCGCATCCGGGGCGGTGAGCTTCTGCACCTGGACTACCCCCCCCTGGATCTCGAACACGTAGACGGCGCCACCGCCGGCCTTGTCGGGGGCTCCAACGAAGATGAAGGAATCACTCACGGCCACGGAAGCGCCGAAACGATCTCCGTGGGCCCCGTCGCTCGCGACGAGCTTCTTGTACTGGAGCCAGGCGCTCGGAAAGTGGAGGTAGAAGTACGCGGCGCCGGGCTTGTTGCTCCCCGTGCCTTCGTCCGGTGCTCCGGCGACCGCCATTTGCCCGACGACGTCGACGTCGAACCCGAGGTGGTCGAACGGAGCGCCGTCGGATGCCGACAACACCGCGGTTTCGTTCCAGCCGTAGCCGTCGTACTCGAAGACGAAGACCGTTCCCGATTCACCGCCCTTGCTGTCCGCTTTGTAGGCACCTGCGACTACCGTGAGCCCGTCGGCGGCGAGCGAGTAGGCGAATTGGTCCTGCTGGTGGATTCCTGTCCCGATGAACTTGTCGACCTCGCACTGGGCGAAGGCGGCGTTCTCGAAAACGGCCGAGAGGCCCAGGGCGACGAGGAACGGAGCGACGGAACTTTGGCCGTCTGCCGAACTGCGGTTGCGCGTCATGGTGCTCGTCGAAGGGTGCTCGTCGAGTAGGGAGACGGAATGGGGGGCGCCGAGGGGGCCGTCCCGAGGAGTCTAGCACGGTTTTGGGACGTCCCGGCTCGAGGGCTCCCCTCCACTTCGGCAACCCGGAAACCCCTTCCGGACGTCTGCTCCACCCCCGTTCGGGAGGAGCGGCGGAGGGCCCCTGCGCTTCAGGAAAGGAGCAGTCTCAGCAAGCCGGGCAGCGCCTTCCCCGCAGTCGCCACCAGTCCGCCCCGTCGCGGGCGCTTGTTGGGCGGGGGGTTCTCCTTGCGAGACCAACTCGAGGCCGCCAGGTAGCCGAGCAGCGCGCCGCAACCGAGCGTCAGCGTGGGGCGCTCGGCAACGAGGGCGACCCCCGTACTCACCGCGCTTTCCTTCGCGCGGCGCACGTCCACGGCGAGGTTGCTCCACGCCCGTGCGCTCAGGACGCGCAACTCGTGTCGGGCACGATCCATCGAGTCACTCGGCTCCTGCCGCGACCTTGCGGGCGCGGCGAACCAGCCGATTGCGGAACTGCGCGCGAACGGCAAGGCCCCCACCGAGGAGGGAGAGAATCAGGAGCGCGCCGCTCGCCAGGTCTCCAACCCAATCCGTTCCGCTCCAGGCGCGCAACCCGCCACTCATGCCGCGAACGACGAGGAGCGCCGCCGCTACCGAAGCCGCCAGTCCGAAGGCGAAGAGGCTGATGGCGAAAGCCGCTCGGAAGATCCCGTTGACGAGCAGCAGGGTTGCACGGTGCCGCTCGATGGCGACCGCGCGTTGCGTCCCCGAGAAGATCCGCAGGATCTCGCTCCGCAGGACGCCCCATTGCTCCTCGAATCGGTCGGCGGGAGCCCCGTTCGTACGGGGCTCCGCGTCGATCGGAGATCGGCGCATGCCGGCCGAATCCGAGTCAGGGTGCATGGACCCCGACTAGTTGCGGCGGTTGAGGAAAAGGGCCAACGCGGCACCGGCTCCCAGGGCGATCAAGAGCGCCTTCGTCGGATGGGAGGTGACGTAGTCTTCGAGCTGGCCCTTCGCCTTCGCGGCGTGCTCGCGCCCGTCCTCGAGCGCGCCGCGGCCTTTGTCGCGCAAGGCCGTGGCAGCTTCGCTCGCGCTCTCGATCGCGACACGACCGAGTTCCTGGACCTCCTCGACGATCCGACCGGACTGTTCGGCCAGACCGGCGAGAGCGCCTGAAGAAGTGTTGTGGCTCTTGGGATTCGACGGAGTCATGAGTAAACCCTTTTTGTTTGGCGAAGCGATTCTTTCTCGCCCGGCGGGGAGACGGTCCGAGTGCGCCCCTTTGTAGAAGCTGCCCTGTGCACACAGGCGTCCGACGAATGTTTCACAGAGTCTTGCAGAAGTCGTCGACATCCTTCTTCGCAGCGTCGCGCCCGATTCCATACAGCTCTTGGATGCGGCCTTCGAGCTGTTCGCGGCGCCCCTCGATCGCCTGGAGGTCGCCGTCGGTCAGCTTCCCCCACTTCTCGCGAACCTTGCCCCGATACTGCTTCCAGTTCCCTTCGACACGATCCCAGTTCATGGTGGTGACTCCGTTCTTCCAAGACCTTTCGCGAGCAGACGTGCCGAGATTGGCAAGTCCCATTCCGTGCTCGGGGGACGCTGGACGCGGGTTCCGCGGAAGAGCCCTTGCCGCGAAACCGGCCGAATCTGCTATAAGATCTGAACGCGCCAAACTGGCGCTTCTCACCGGTGCGAACCCAACCTCTCGTCTTCCTCGTTGTCGACGACGACTTCGATTTCCGCGAGAGTCTCCTCGCGTTGCTGGATCGGCAAGGGCATCAGGTCGTTGGCGCCGACAGCTTGACGAGTGCACGCGCTATCCTGCGCGAAAGCACTTTCGATGCGTTGTTCGTCGATCTGGAGTTGCCCGACGGAAGCGGCTTGGAACTCGCGAAGACGGAAGGCGCCTCGCCCGAAGTCATCGTGATCACGGGTCACGCCACCATCGATTCAGCTGTCGAGGCCTTGCAGTTGGGAGCTTCCGACTACCTGACCAAGCCGCTCGATCCTGCGAAGCTCTCGTCGACACTGGCGAACATCGAAAGGACTCGCGCCCTCCGGCGTGAAGTCACTCTCCTCAGAGACGAGCTGCGCGGACGCGGTCTCTTCGCGGGCGTGGCCGGACGATCGGCCGTGATGCAACCGATCTACGATCTCGTGGAGAGAGTAGCTCCGACGGATGCTTCCGTCCTGATCCAGGGCGAGAGCGGCACCGGCAAGGAAGTGCTTGCCCACGCGATCCACGCGCTCAGCGCGCGCGCCGAGATGCCCATGCTGGCGGTGAACTGCGGCGCGATTCCCGAGACCCTGATCGAGAGCGAGCTCTTCGGACACGAGAAGGGCAGCTTCACGGGAGCCGATCGGCAGCACAAAGGATTCTTCGAACGCGCGAACGGCGGGACGCTCTTCCTCGACGAGATCACCGAGATGCCCGCGCCGCTCCAAGTGAAGCTCCTGCGCGTCCTCGAGACGGGTCAGGTCCAGCGCGTGGGCAGCTCGGCACCGATCAGCACCGACGTCCGCATGTTGGCCGCGACGAACCAGGACCCGGAGCAGGCGATTCGCAACGGCAAGCTGCGCGAAGACCTCTACTTCCGCTTGGCGGTGTTCCCCGTGATCCTCCCGCCGTTGCGCGAGCGCAGCGGCGACGTCGAGCTCCTCGCTCAGCACTTCCTCGACAGGCTCAACGAGGCCCACGGCACCGACAAGCGTTGGGCCGCCAACGCCCTCCAAACCCTCGCCCAGAGACAGTGGAAAGGAAATGTTCGCGAGTTGAAGAATGCCGTTCAGCGCGCCTTCATCCTCGCGGACGACATCCTGCGGCCGGAGGACGCTGCACCGCGCAAGCAGGACCTCCTGGTGGACTCCAACGGGAGCATCACTGTCCAGTTGGGCACTTCGATTGCCGATGCCGAACGCGAACTCATCGTTTCGACCCTGCGCAACGTCGGCGGCGACAAGCCGACAGCAGCATCGATCCTCGGTATCAGCCTGAAGACCTTGTACAACAGGCTGAACGTCTACGAAGCCCAGAGAGAGTAGAGAGTCGCCCTCGCTCGGCGCCGAAGGCTCTCGCAACCTGCATTGCACTTTGGACATTTTCCAACGCGCGCGAATGCTCGTCGACACTCTCTGCTCGGCGCTTGCCTGTTCACTGGATCCCTGAAAAGGCTCCTGCACGCGTTGGGTCGATCGAGCCTTGCCGTACACGCATTCCATGTCACGCGATGATCACAGCTCCTCCCCCCCGGACCGCGCGGTCTTGGAGAGGATTCGCCGTGTCATCTCCCACGATCTCCGCACTCCCCTCGGCACGATCGCGAACTACGCAGCGATCCTGGAATTCCAGGTCGACGGCGTCCTCGAGGACGTCCGCACGTTCGCGGGCCGCATCCGTGCAAGTTCGATGCGCGCCGCGGGAATGCTGGAATGGATGGCCGAGGCTCTGGCGATAGAAGTGGAGCACGACTCGGAACCCGTCGAGATCGACGCTGGCGCTCTGCTGCAGAGGGTCATCGCCGAACAGAACTTGGTCGCGCGCTTCCCAGCAAGAGCCCCCGCCTCCGAGAAGCGCATCGTCGTCGACGTCGAGCTCGTTTCCTTCGCTTGGCGAGCTTTCTTGACGGTGATGTCGGACGCATGCGGTAACCGCTCGTTCGACCTCGATCTCGAGGTGCGGAAGGGAACTCCCCAATGCGTCCTGGACCTGTGGGTCGGCCCGCGAGAGGAAGGTGAGCCGGCGTTCGTGGAAACCACCACGTTCGCAACGCCCTCCCCCGGTGCCGAGATTTCGAATGCTTGCCTCGGACTCGCCCTGGCCGAGGATCTGATCCGCGGTCGCGGAGGCGGACTCGGCCTCTGGGGTCGCCCGGGTGCGAGTGCAGGTTTGCGGTTGCACGTTCCCTCCGCATGGTGAAGCGCCGGCGGTCCAAGGCTCTCCGTCGCGGCAGTTCCTCCGCGATCTCGCCGCTTACGGCGAGCGTGGTCGAAGACATACCCAATGCGAGTGCGTCGCCGTTCACGGGCACGAACGGGACACCGCGGCATTGCTATCCTGGTCTTCATCTCGAGAAGGGCTCAGGTCCTCCTCTGGATCGCCGTCGAGTCGTCATGTTGCAAGGTGTCAGTTATCGCGACCTCCTCGCACTGCTGTTGATCGCCGTCCTCCTGGGCAGCAACGCTCTTCTGAGCTATCGCACCCTGGATCGTCAGCGCGAGTACCAGAAAGACGTACAGCACGCGTCGGACTTCTTCGAGACGATCTCCTCCATACGTTTGGCGATGAGGGACGTCGAGCGCGGCCAGCGCGGCTTCCTCATCACCGGCAAAGAGGAGTATCTCGAGCCTTACACGGCGAGTATCCAGAAGCTGGAAAAGCAGATCGAGAGGCTGGACTCCCTCACTCTGAACAACGCGTTCGTGCGGACACGGTTTCGCCTCTTGACGGCCCAGATCGCGCCCAAACTGCAGGAGCTGGCACTCACCATCGAGACGCGACGCAAGATGGGGTTCGACGCCGCCCGTCAGCAGGTAATGACCGGAGTGGGCGCCGAGATCAGCAAGACGATCGCTTCCTTGATCGAGGAGATGAACGCTGAGGAGAGGACGCACCTGGCGAACCGCACCGCCATATCGCAGAGCGCTCTCCTGCAAACGGCTCGCAGCACGATGGTGACCAGCGCCGGCACGTTTTTGATGTTCGTCATCGGGATGATCCTGCTCAGCAAGAACATCGCGGCGCGTTCGACGGCGCTCCGGGAGCTCGCCGAACAGCGCAATTTCCTCGGGGCGACCCTCAGCAGCATCGTCGAAGGCGTCTTCGTCACCGACAGTCGAGGCTCGGTTTCCTACATGAACCCGATGGCCGAGAACATGGCTGGCGTCGACCTTGAAGCGGTTCGTGGCCTACCCATCGGAGACGTCATGGATCTTCGTGACGCGAGGTCGGGGCGTTCGGTGGAGAGCACCGCGTTGAAGGCCCTGCGCGCCGGGGCGATGCGAATCGGTTCGGGAAACAGAATTCTCGTCGACAAGAACGGGAAGTCCATCGCCATCGAGGACACCGCGGTGCTCTTGCGTGAAGACGACGGGAAGCTCAAGGGCGCGGTCCTCGCCGTTCGGGACGTGACGATGACGCGGGCCAACGAGCAACGAGTCAAGGAGCTCCTCGAAACCGAACGCGAGACGTCGGACAGGCTGCGCGAGATCGCCGCGGCGGCGGCCACCCTCAATGCGGGCCATTCCCGCGAGAGCGTCGTCGACGTCCTCAAGAACGAGGCGACCCGCATACTCGAGGCAACCACGACCGTATCGTTCGGCGAGAGCGAACCGCCTTCGGCGCCAGGACGGCTGTGCGAGGCGCTGGTCGGAGCCAACGGGCGCGTGATCGGCCACGTGGTGATGTCGGGAGGCAAGCTCACCGGCGAGCGTTCGGAGCGCGATCTCGCCCTCCTCACTCAGCTCGCGCGGGTCGCTTCCGTTGCGATCGAGAACTCTCGGCTGGTCGAGGAGCTGAACAATCGCGATCGACGCAAGGACGAGTTCCTGGCGACTCTGGCGCACGAGCTGCGCAATCCTCTCGCACCGTTGAAGAACGCGGTCCAGATCCTGCGCACTCCTGACGTCAGCGACGCGGCGAGCACGAGCGCGTTGGCCGCAATCGACCGCCAGCTCGAGCTCTTGATCCGCCTGGTGGACGATCTCCTCGACGTTTCGCGCATCACACGCGGCAAGATCTCCCTCAAACGCGAGACGATCGACTTGGCGGATGTCGTCGGTCGCGCGCTCGAGATCACTCGTGCCGCCGTGACCGCCTCGGGACACACGCTCGTCGTGCATGTTCCTTCGGAACGCGTCTTGGTCGATGCGGACCCCATCCGCCTGGAGCAAGTCCTCGCCAACCTGCTCCACAATGCCGCGAAGTACACCGAGAAGAGCGGACACATCTGGCTCACCTGCTCCCTCGAGGGAGACGAGATCGTCATTTCCGTGCGCGACGACGGCATTGGAATCCAGCCCGAGATGTTGGAGCACATCTTCGACATGTTCTGGCAGCACGAGCACGCCATGGAGCGCGCACAAGGTGGTTTGGGCATCGGGCTCAGGCTCGTTCGTCAGATCGTCGACTTGCACGGTTGGCGAATAGAGGCCCGAAGCGACGGCCTGGGTCGCGGCAGCGAGTTCGTCGTCCGGCTTCCGCGTGATACCAGCCCACCGGGGAAGCCCGATGTCCTACCGAGCCCGGTCCTCGAGCGAGTGGGACGGCCGCTCGGCCCCATGAAGGTATTGGTCGTCGACGACAACAAGGACTCGGCCGAGAGCCTCGCCATTCTGTTGCGGCTCCGCGGACACGAAGTCCGCGTTGCGCACGATGGCTTGAGCGCCCTTGTCGTCGAGGAAGAGTTTCGCCCCGTCCTCGTCATCCTCGACATCGGTCTACCTCAGAAGAACGGGTACGACGTCGCGATCGAACTCAGATCTCGTCGCGGCGGCGCATTGTCCATCGTCGCCATGACCGGTTTCGGCCAACCCAGCGATCGCCGACGGTCGCACGAAGCCGGCTTCGATCACCACATGGTCAAGCCCATCGACGCGGACGTCGTGCTCGCGATCCTCGCTTCTCCCGAGCCTGCCTAGAGGGGGACTCGCTCGCATGGAGCGTGAGGGGTCGCATCCACTCCGCAGATCCCGGTAGTTCGAGAGATCGGCGGCGCGAGTGGTTCGGGGGCCACGACCTTCGTTACCCGAGAGCCGACCTCTCGTAATTTCTTCAATCGGCACCCGCTCGCGCGCTCGCCTGGTGGGAATCGAAGAGTCGGCGCGCGTGCTCCCGCTCTCGGGGACGAGGCATGTCGTTTGCTCGATCGGGCCCCGCGAGAGCGATCACTCCGATCGGGCTCGACGAAAAGAACACCGCCGCGGGATCGAATCTCGCGCTGTACATGCGCCGACCCCTGTCGGCTCGCCGAAGAAGGAGCCCCCCTCATGAAAGCCGATCTCTTGTTGCTGTGCCCCGCCATCGTCGCCTTCGGTACGCTCGGTCTCGCGCGCACCGACAGCACGTTTCCTCGTACCCAGAAACCCGCTTCGACGACGATGCCCGAGAGGAGCCCTCTGTCGAAGATCGATCAACTTCTCGGTCTCGACGTGAAGAACGCAGAGGGGGAAGAAGTCGCGGAGATCCACGATCTGATCCTCGACGCGAGCGACGGCAGCATCGACTACGTGATTCTGGAGCGCGGCGGCATCTTGGGCGTAGGCGAGTCGAAGAGCACCGTGCCCTGGGATCGCATCCGCTTCGCATCGCAGACGGTTGGCAACGCGGATGGCGATCTCTTCGCTACGACGACGCTCACCGAGGAGCAGATCAAGAATGCTCCCGAATACAAGAAGGATGAGCATCTCGAAGGGAAGCTCCAACGGCGCGACGAGCCCTACGCGAAAGCGGACTACAAGCAGGCCGCTGACGAACAGATGCGCGTTACTTGGACCTGCGCTCGCGAGCTGAAGGGCGCGAACATCAAGAACATGGCCGACGACGACTTGGGTGAAATCGAAGAAATCGTACTCGACATGCACGACGGATTCGTCGCGTACACTGTCTTGTCGGCCGGCGGCGTGCTCGGGCTCGGAGAGAAGCACTATGCCTTGCCGTGGCAGGTGACCGAGTTCTCACGCAACGACGACAAGGACCTGGTGGTCCGCTCCAAGCTCACGAAGACGCAATTGTCGAAAGCTCCGGAATACGACGCCAAGAACTGGAACAAGATGCGCTCGTCCTCGTGGGTCGATGAGATCTCGCGGTATTACGCTGTCGATCCTTACTTCAGCGGCACCACGCCTGCCTCAGCCCACAAGAATCCCGAAGGTAAGCCCAAGGATTGAGCGCTTCGAAACAGAGTGCTTTCTCCGGATTGCCCGAGACCACAACACGATAGAAACACCTTGAGCAACTAGGGCTCCGGATGCGGAGAGCACATGCGCGACGCATGGGCTCTCCGCTTCTTTTTTTGTGGGGTGCACGCGGCGCGCCGTTTGCCGAGTGGAGCGGAATGCGGCGAGAAAAGGGGCTTGCGTAAGAACCCGCTCGATGCATTTCGACCCGAGCGAATGTCCGGTGAATCATCATGATCGAACTCCCACTGCTTTCCCTAGCCCTGCTCGCCGCACCCGATGCCTCACTCGGTGAGCCTTCCACGGCTCCGGTCCCGACGCCGCCCCCCATTTCACTCATTGCGCCATTTGCAGTCGCTCGCAACGACGACGATCCCTGGTACATGAGAGTGAACCTTGGTTTGACGACGACCGAGGACGTCGACGAAGGCTCCGAGGAAATCGACTTCGACGAAGGCTGGCTGATTGCGCTTGCCGTCGGACAACGAGTGACGTCGGGAGATCGCCCCTTGCACTTCAACCTCGAGCTCGAGGGCCTGTACACCGACCAGGATGCGGATGACGACGGTTTGATCATGGCCGTCGAGGATCTGAACGTCGGGGCCTTGTTCCTGAACGGCCTGCTCGATCTGCACCTGGCAGAGCGCTTCTCTATCTATGGAGGATTGGGGATCGGACCGGCCTGGCTCGACGTTGGCACCAGTAGCGGGTTCGACGACGAAGACGGGCCATTCCTGGCTTGGCAGGCTCGAGCCGGGTTCACGTGGCACTTCGCTGAGACCACTGCGTTCCAGATCGGCTATCGCTTCGTCAACGTCGACGACGCCGAGATCGACGACGGCGGCCTTGGAAGCGCTGAATTCGACCTGGAGACTCAGCAGCACGGACTCGAACTCGGCCTGTGCTTCGGGATCTAGATCCCCACGGCGACGGATCCCATCTTTTCTCCGCGCCCGGAAAGGCGCCCGAACGATCGATCGGCGCTAGAGCGTTTCGATCGACTTCGATCGGGCAGCACTCGAACGAAGACGTTCCTCGTACAAGGAGAAGAAGACATGAGCGCCAATCGTAAGTCGAAGGGACCGAACTCGCAGGATCCTGCGGGGCAGAGCTCCCGTCCGGAGGACGAAGTAAAGGGCCCGATCCGAAAGAAGACGGCTTCCAGGAGCGAGCCCGAGATCGAGGATGAACCCCCCGGAGACGACGCGGACGTGAGGAGTCCCGGAGGCCTCCCGCGCTTTGGCGACGACGAACCCGATGAGCCTCGCCGCTTGGACATCGAAGCCAACCGCGGTGGCGACAAGAGACCCGGTAGGTAGCGCGAGGCCAAACCATTCTCATCCGATCGCATTGCGAGCCGAACCGCGATTCTCGGCGTTTTCTTGGCTCGTGATGCGATCGGAGCGTTTCGGAGCGATCTGCTCGACCGAGCGCGCCACGCTGGACCTTGCGCGCGAGCACGGCGTCGGCCGGCCGTAGCCCGTCCACTTCCGTTCGATGCAGCCGCAGGAAGCGGTGAGAATCGACTCCGCGGGTGACGCCGGTCTGAAACTGGATCCTGCTACCGCCCAACAAGGGCCCGGTTCGTCCAACGAAAGGCAGAGTCCATGCGCGCCGTCCTTGCCCTCGCCGCAATCCTGGTCCTCGTGGTCTTCGGAATCTGGCGCTGGAGTGCTCGAGAGGAGGTGGGGGCGAGTACCACCGTTCCGGCATCGAGTTTGAAGGAGGAGGCGGCGAGACCCAGGAAGACCTCGGTCGAGGGAGAACCCGCTCCCTCGTCCCCGTCGGACGTCGCACATCGGGACGAGCAACTCGCCGCGGAAAGTGAGCAGGAGGAGAGGAGCGTCTTGGACGCTGATCCTGCGGGCGAGGTCCCATCGACGCGACCCAAGATCGATGTGACGCTCACGCCCGAGGAGTTGCGCGCGCTGGCACTCGATCTCTCCTTGACGGTGGACGAACGCATCCAGGCCGCGAAATTCCTGCGTTACGGCCAGAAGGGTGACGACGACCTGCGCACGGGAGCGCTCGCGGCGGCGATGATCGACATGCTCGCCTACGCCGACGCAGAGCAGCGCGGCCACATCTGGAAGGCGCTCGACGACTGCAAGGACCCCCAGCTCGTCGAGCCCATGCTACAGGCCCTGCTCCACGACCCCGACGCCGAGACGCGCTCGGAAGCCGCTGAAAGTCTCGGGACGTTCGTGGGCGATGCGCGCGTGCGCGCGGCGCTCGAGGAGGCTGCGGAGATCGATCCGGACCCCAAGGTGCGCAAGGAAGCGCGCGGCAGTCTCGACGGCTGAACGGGCACCTCGCGGCGGCCGCGCTCCCGACGTGCGGAGCGCGCCTCGACACGCTATTGCTATTTGCCGCTCAGCTTCTCGCTCAGGTCCTCGTCGTCGGGGAACAGATCCCGGCCTTCTTGCCAGAGGGCCTGCGCTTTGTCCAGGTCGCCCTGCTGCTGATAGAGGTTGCCGAGCAGAAGGTAGGTCTCGGCGTGCCGAGCCTGCGCCGGCGCCTCGCGCTGCTGGTCGAGCAAGACCTCGAACTGGCGGATGGCCTCGCCCTGCTTGCCGAAGATTGGAGGCCAGAAGGAGAGCGAGATGGCCTTGGAGAAGCGCGCGTTCCAGTTCGTGTCGTCGAGCGCGAGCGCGCCGTCGTAGGCGCCGTCGGCCTTCATCGCCCATTGCCCCATCTCAGGACCGGTCTTCGCTTCGTTCAGGCGCTGGATGTAGGCGTTCCCGAGCATCACTTGCGCCTCGGGATCGTTCGGATGCGCGGCAGCGAAGCTCTCGAAGGCGCTGAGCATGTCGGTCGTGGCCACGCCCTGCTTGCGCAGCTTCTGCCAGTAGCTCTCCACCCCCTCGTATCCGCCCGCGTTCCCGAACAGCGCTGCGATCTCCGCGGCCGCGCCCTCGATGCTGAACGGCGAGGCGGATCCACCCTCCGCCTTCGATGCGGTCGCAGTCTTCGCCATCGTCTGCTCGTCCAGCACGCGCCGTACGACCGCTTCCACGTCCTCGCCGACCGGAATCCGCGCCGACGGCGACGAGGCGCTCATCTCGCTCTTCTGCTCGAGCCGCTGAGCGAGCTGGGACAGGACCTCGCGTTGCGAAGCAATTTCGCGCCGCAGATCGTCCACCTCGGACGAACGCGCCCCCGCGGACTCACCCCCCCGAACTTCGAGCTCGCTCGTCGGCGAGAGGACGGTGACGACGAGACCGGCCGCGCCGGCCGACAAGACTACGGACAACAGGATGACGGACAGCGGCTTCATGGTTCGGGTGGGTGCGGATCCTCGGGGTCTTCGACTTCTCAGGCATGGTGGGCGCTCGAACCGCGGCCCTTCGAACTTTCTCTCTTTTCCGAACGGACTCCACGCAGCCCGCGAGCTCCAAAACCTCCTATCCGACCAGGTCGCGGACCCTTGCACGGATCAGCGCCTTGACGTCTTCCCAGCTCGTGACCGATCCAGAGACGGGTTCCGGATCCCGTTCGGCATCCTCGAACCAGGTCAGGGCGACGAGCACGTGGCCGCTGTCCCCGATCGAGAACTTCTCCCGGTACAGATCGAGCATCGATCCGAGCTCGAAGCCGCTGCGCAGCAGGGCCGCGATGTCGAAGAAATCCTTGCGAGCGCCGCGCTGGGCAACCGCCGCCAGCTTCATCGCGGCAATGTCTTCTCGAGCGGCAATGGCGCAGGAGAAGTCCGCCCAGCGCGAAGGCGGTCGAAGCAAGGGGTAGGCGTACTGGAAGAAGCTCGTTCGGACCTGCTCGATACGCGCGTGCAGGGTTCCCCGCGCCGTGGTTTCGACCTCGAGGTCGGGACATGCCTCGCGCAGGGAATGAGCGAGGCCGAGCGGGTCGGGGATCGCTTCGGAGCGGAACCAGTCGAAATCGACCGATTGGCGGTGTCCCAGCCGCAAGGCGAGGGCGGTTCCTCCCGCGAGATAGAATCCGTGCTCATCGGCGGCTCGCGAGATCCGGCGCAGCGCGCTTCGCTGCCGCTCCGGCATGACCTCGGGATGGAAGGCGCTCTCCGACCTGCTCATCCCGTCCGGCGGTCCCACACCTGTCGCCCTGCGTCGCCGAGCCAGGACGAGACCTCGTCGTCGGGAAGGTCGAGGATCACTTGCCAGAAGCGCAACTGCCTCGCCGAGAGCCGGCGGCCGCGCGTCTTCCGGATGAGTCGGCCGAGCTCCTCGTTCGAGACGCGCTCGCGCAGCCAGCGAATGGCTTCGAAGGAACCGTGCGCGAGCACGCGCTCGATCAGATAGGAGCGATCCCGGGACCAGCACACCGCGCCCGGAACGTGGTCCCAGAGAACGTCGGCGACGCAAGCTGGCAGGTCGTCCTCGCGGTCAACGCCGGGCGGGAGCATGAGCGCACATTGTATCCCCTGCGAGCGGATCTCCGGCGTCCCCGGAGGGTGCGGTCCTCGAGCGAGGAGCCCGATCAGCGCCCACGTTCAGCGAGCACGATCTCGAGCACCGCCTCTTCGTT
This sequence comes from uncultured Planctomycetaceae bacterium, assembly GCA_964413535.1. Lineage (GTDB taxonomy): Bacteria > Planctomycetota > UBA1135 > UBA1135 > CAYPTB01. The sequence continues at coordinate 103,941 of CAYPTB010000040.1, forward strand.
CGCGCGGACCTCCGTGACGCGCTCTCCGTCGGCATAGCCTGCGGCCGAAGCGCGCACGGTCCAAGCGCCGGGCTTCACGCCGCGCGCGAGGCGCAGCCCCGCGGCGTCGGTCGAGTCGTCTTCCGCGAAGGAAACGCGCACGCCGACTTCGTTCACGAAGACGAGCTTCGCGCCGGCGATCGGCGCACCGTTCGGTGCGACGACGCGCACGCGCAGCCGCCCCCCGGGATGGAGGTCGACTTCGATCGGGCGCCCGTCTTCGCTCGGCAGGACGTCCTCGACGTACTCCTGTCCGAAGTCGGCGAGCGTCGAGAAGACGGCCAGGCGATAGTAGTCACGGACGAGGTGCGGGAATCGGAAACGCCCCGCGTCGTCGGTGAGGACGCGACCGACGAAGTTGCCCGGATCGCCGGGCGAGGTGATCGCGAAGACGAGCACGACCGAGCGCGGCAGCCCCGTTCCCGACACGCCGTCGCGCACGATGCCGGTCGCCGCTTCACTGGACACGCTCACGTTGCGCTCGATGGCCACCCACTCGGGGACCACGAAATCGTCCACCTTCACGACCGTCCGGCCCTCATCGGGCGTGAGGAAGATCGAGTAGCTCGCGAAGGGGACCTCCAAGAGCTCGAAGGCGCCGTCGGGACCCGTGTAGGAGTAGTGCTGATCGCGGCCGTTCGAACCTTCGCGCACGAGCGAGAGCCCCATCCCGGCGACCGGCGCGCCGTCCTGTGTCGTCACGCGTCCGAAGACGCGGGCCCCCGTGAATGCGCGCGTGAAGTCGACCTGGAGCTCGTCGCAAGCGCCCAGATCGAGAATGCGCATCTCGGGCTTGCCGGCATCCACCCGCTCGCCCAGCGAGCCGAAGTGCAACACCGCGTAGCTCCCCGGCGGCAAGTTCTCGATGGCATAGCGCCCCTCCGCGTCCGTCACGGCGCCGCTGAAGCTCATGCGCGGATGCTCGCGCAGGATGTCGGCCGTGCTGGCGACGACGTCGACACCGGTCCACGGCGATCCGTCGACGCGCTCGACGGTGCCGCGGATCGTCGCGCCGCACTGGAGCGTGATGTGCTGCTCCGCGACCGTCCCTGCGCCCACGGCGAACTTCGGCGACCATCCCGGCGCGTGTTCCGCGTGCGCGGCGCGCAGCACGTGCTCGCCCGAACGGAGCGCGAGCTCGAACCGTCCTTCGACATCCGTGACCGCGATCCCCGCGAGAAACTCCACGAGCTGGTCGCGCGACATCGCCAGCGGAACTTCGGGCGCTTCGCTCTCGCTGACGACCCACGCGCCGGCGATCCGGCGGCCGGCGGGATCGACTACGACGCCGCGCACGAGCGAACCTCTCTCGAGCGAGACGACCGCGACGAAGTCGGCTCCCGGATCGAGTTCGAACGGTCCGCCCCTCCACAGCGCGAAACCGTCGACGGCGACGTCCACGGTGTAGGAGCCGGCCGCGATGCCACCGACCGCGAAGGCGCCGTCCGCCCGGCGCGCGGGGCGCACGATCTCCGGGTCCTGGAGCAGCATGAGCGGCGTGACGCGCACCAGACCGACCCGCAGCGAGGCTAGCCCGGCTGCGGAGAGGTCTGTCCCTGCGGGAGCCACGACCTCGAGCACGAGCGTCGCCCCCCCTTCCTGCGCAGCGTCGACGGCCGCCGGGTCGGCGCCTCCGTGCTCGTCGGACAAAACGACCTCGGCGCGATCGGAGCCGGAGTCCGAAGGAAGCGCGACTTCCGCACCTGCATCGGCGCTCCCGACGTTGGGGGCGCCTCGAGCCACGCGCCCGCCGCGGACGAATCCGTCCGGTGAGAGGACCCCGCTCGTTCCCGGCGCGAGTTCGACGAGCACTCCCTCGACGACGGCCCAAGCGGACCCGTCGGCGAGGAAGACGAGGAGCCTCGACGGATCTCCGCGCAGCACCTCCGCCCGCAAACGGCCGTGCGCGAAGTGCACCCGCGCAGCGCCGGCCGCGAGGCGCCAGGTCGGCTCACCGGCCGCGGGCTCGGAGGCGAGCTCGAGAGCCCCGCGCCCGAGTTCGAACGCGACACCTCCGTCCGGCTCGCGCTCGACGCGAACGCCAGCGTTGGCCGCCAGAGTCGCGACGCGGGTCCCCACCTGCAGGACCTTCGAGCTCGCGCCCTTCGGCGTCTCGGCTGCGAAGGGCATCTCGGACGCCCCGAGCGGTCGATCGAGCGCGCGCCAGATTGCTCCCGCGTCGCCGAGCGGCCGCCAGGCGCCGCGACCACCTGCGAGCAGATCCTCGAGCGCGTCGGAGCTCCCGCCGCGAGCGAAGAAGACGATGGCGAGCACGGTCGCAGCAGCGAGGCTCGCAGCCGCTCCGACGACGAAGCGCAACGGGAATCGGCGCCCAAGGCTGCGCTCTCGGTCCGCCCTGCGTTGCACCGTCTCCTCCACGCCGGCCGTCCGCGCCCCCCCACCGTCGTGCTCGACGCGTGCCGTCACGCGCTCGAGAACGCGCAGAACGAGCGCTTCGCGGAACTCCTCGTCCGCCAGCACGGGCTCGTAGGCGCGCCCCACGAGCGCCGCGAGATTCTGCTCCAGGATGCGCGGATCGGGGGTCACTCGAAGCCTCCGCGCCGGCCCGCCAAGAGTTGGAACACGCGCGCGAACGCGAGCCGCGCGCGATGCAACGTCGATTCGGTCGCCTTCTCGCCCCGGCCTTCGCGCCGGGCGATCTCCGACACCGGGAGCCCCTCGACGTATTTCGCCACGAGCGCGCGGCGGTACTCGGGTGAGAGCGAGGAGAGTGTCGCGCCCACGAGCTCGCGCGTCTCGCGCCGCTCGAGGATCCACTCGGGCAGCGGCTCCTCGTCGATGGCCGCGAGGATCGCGTCGATGTCGGAGTCGGCCTCCTCCAGGAGGTCGGCGATCGGCACGGCGCGCATTTCACGCCGGTGCGCGCGAATCTTGTTCTTCGCGATGCCACACAGCCACGTGTACAGGCTCGAGCGTCCGTCGAAACTCGCGAACCGCTGGACGGCCACGAGCATCGTCTCCCCCACGACGTCCTCCGTCACGGCGCGCTTCCCGCCCACACGGTAGTGGACGAACTCGAAGAGAGCGTCGAAGTGCTGCCGGAAGAACCCTTCCGCCGCCGCTCGGTCTCCCGCGAGGATCCGATCGCGGAGCTCGAGCTCGTGCGTGCGCTCGGCGGAGGATTCGACCATGGGGGCGCGAGGGTCCCGAGGGTAGTGCCGCGCGGCGCGCCCAGCCTTCGCAGATTCTCGGATCTTCCGCGGCGCCCTCGTCGGCGCACCCTGTATTCGTACCGATCTCCCGTAGGGCTCTCGGGCTCGGTCTCCTCGCGCTTCGCTCGTCCAACTCTCCGCTCCAGCGCGCAGCGTCTCGGACGCTCGCGCGCCGTGTCGCGTCGAGGGAATCGCATGGCCGAGGCACGTCGGTTGCCGAAGGAGCCCCCCATGCGCAGGCTGATCCGGACGTTCATGGTGGTCATGGCCTTCGCCACGCTCGTGAGCTCTCTTCGAGGGCCGCGGCGCAAGAGGGGTTTCCCGCCTCCCAGCCCCGAGGAAACGGCGCGCTGGGAGGACGAGGGGGGCGCCCCCGTGCCGCCTCGAGGTGCTCGCGAGCTCCGCGACGGAGCCTTCGGCGAAGGTGGCCGGCTCCGCGCTCGCTTGTAGCGTGTACAAAGCCCCACGACGCTGCGGCGGATCCTCCCTTCGACCGTCGAGCGGAAGCGTCACATGGGGTGAGCCGCTTTGCATACGACGCTCGCACGGGACGCGGATCTCCCCGCCGCATGGACAACGATCGGCCGCCTCGGGATCGCCCTGGCGTTCTTCGTCTACTGCGTCCTGGTCGCGCGTCAGAGCTTCGTCTGCGACGACGCGTACATCTCCTTCCGCTACGCGCGACATCTCGCGACCGGCGCGGGTCTGTGCTTCAACCTCGGTGAATCTCCGCCCGTCGAGGGCTACACGGATCTCGGTTGGGTGCTGTGGATGGCGCTCTTCGAGCGCTTCGGCGCGGATCCGACCTTCTGGTCCCGCGCGACGAGCACCGCTTGCGGAGCGCTCTTGTTCCTGTGGGTCGTCTCCTTTGCGCGGCGTTCGTTTCCACGCGGCTTCGCGGGTCCGCTCGCTTGCGCGTTCTTCCTCGCAACCTGGCCTCCGCTCCTGGTCTGGACTACCGGTGGCCTCGGAACGCTGCCCTTCGCCCTGTTCGTCTTCGGAGCCTTCGAACGGCTGCTCGGCACGCGCGGATGCCCACGAACGCGCTCGGCAGTGCTCTTCGCGCTCGGCCTGATCCTCCTCCGGGCGGACGGCATCTTCTGGGTCGCCGCGCTCGCGGGGCTTTCCTTACTGGAGCTTCGGACGCTCGATCCCGTCGGACGCCGCCGGCTCCTGCGCGCGATCGTCGTCGTGACCTCGGCGGTCGTCCTCGTCAGCGTGCTGCACACGCTCTGGCGACAGAGCTACCACGGCGACTGGTTGCCGAACACGGCGCGGGCGAAGGTCGCGTTCTCGCTGCAGAGCTCGAACCGCGGCTTCCACTATCTCGTGAGCCACTGGCTCATGGTTCCCGCCAGTGCGGTGGTCCTCCTCGTCGGAGCGGGAATCGGTCTCTTCCGGCGCGTTCGATCCATGCTCCTCGCCTCGGCGATGGTCGCGGCCACCTTCGCCTACGGCGTTCTCGTCAGCGGCGACTTCATGACGAGCGCGCGCTTCTATGTCCCGGCCGGGGCGTTCCTGGCCGTGCTCGCGGGCGGCATCGTCGACCGGATCGCGGGCTTGGGAACCCCGCGACGGACTCGGATCGCTCTCGCGACCACGCTCGCCATCGTCGGCTTGTCACTCCCGTCCGCGTTCGACCTGCACGTCGCGCCGCTCGCCCTGCGCGAGTCCTGGGACTTTCGTTGGAGACAACGGTACGTCACCGAGTACCAGATGTGGGCCGACATGCGCGACCGCGCGCGCAACTGGGCGCAGTTGGGAAGAGCTCTCGGGCTCCACACGCGACCCGGGGAGTCCCTCGTGCGCAGCACCATCGGCGGCGTCGGTTACTACTCGGAGCTCGTCATCCACGACCAGTACGGGATCGTCGATCGCGAGGTGGTGAAGGCCGTCCCGAACGTACGCCTCGGAACTCCCGGTCACGATCGCATGGTGGATGCCGAGTTCTTCGACGATCGAGAGCCGACGTACGCCAATGCTTACGTCCAGCCCGCCTCGGCTCCCACGTTGAAGAGCGGACCGTTCCATGCGGTCGAGCGCATCCCGCTCGCGGTCGAGGACGGCTTCCCGGAGAACCGCGTGCTGATCCTGGTCCGCCGTCCGCGGCGTTGACGAGCTCAACCCTTCTTTCAGGGCTCGCTTGGGACCCGGCCAGCCTCGCGGCGACCCCTGCGTCCTCGGCAGGCGAACGTCGGCATTTCTCGGTAGCGGTCACGGTTGCGCGTCCGAGTGACGGCGACGCTCGATGGAACGCGCTCCTTTTCCGCTCACGACGAGCGGTCTATATCCAAGTCGCGCGTTTTCACGCCATGAGGGGATCGTTCCAAGCGTCGGGCCCAACTGGGCGGGCAGTCCCGAGAGGGGATGCAGCCGCACGGCGCGGCCCGCACCGACGACCGTGGTGGGGACGTCGTCCGATTCGCAGACAAGCGCTCGCCCTCGCGCTCCTCGCTTGTGGCGCCGCTGGCTGCGACACGCTGGGCTTTCGCATCCGCTCGCCGATCGTCAGCATCCCGAAGGAGACGTTCTTCGGGCCTGGGGAGCTGACCGCCGCCGCGATCCAGTCGCAGGTCATGTCGTTCACCGACACGTTCAACGCCGCGATCGCCGAGGCATGGAACCAAGTCGCCGCCGAAGCGCGCGCCCAGGTCGACGGGGACGTGCCCGATGCCGACGCGGAACGCGCGATCCGCTTACGGCGCTCGGCGCTCGAGAACAAGCTCGCCGCGGTTTCCGCGACGCTCTCCATCGCCTCCAGCCCCAACCCGACCGTGGCTCTGGCCGACATGGTCACGATGGTAACGCTACAGCGCATGGTTCTCGAGTCGCCTCCGGCGCTCGAGCTCTTCGGCGAGGCGATCGTCGACGAGTTGCTCGAGACCTACCGCGCGCAGGAGGAGAAGATCTGGAAGATCGCCGCCCTGGCCATGACGGAGGTGCAACGGGAACAGCTCGCGCAGCTCATCGCCGAGTGGCGCGCGGAGCATCCGGACGCGACCTACGTCTCCAACGTGCGGTTCGAGGACTTCGCGAACGCTCGCCAGCAGCCGCTGCTCCCAGCCGATGACGCGCGCGAGAACGTGCTCTCGCTCCTCGCGATCGATCCGCTCGCAGGTCTGGACCCCGCCCAGCGCGAGGTGCAGAAGTCGCGCATGCTCGGCGAACGCATCTTCTTCTACGCCAGCCGTTCCCCGCTCGTCCTGAAGTGGCAGGTCGAGAGCCTGTACCAGAGCATGCTCGGCGCCCCGGAGCTGCAAGAGCTGCTCGGATCGCTCGACGAGGCGACCGGGTCGATGGCCCGCATCTCCGCCGTGGCGGAGGAACTGCCGCAGCAGTTCGCGGCCGAGCGCACCGCAGCGCTCGATCAGTTCTTCGACCGCGTGGCAGCCGAACGTCGCGGCTTGATCGACCACGCGATCGGAGCGCTCGACGAGCAGCGCGAAGCGACGCTCACCGACCTCGATCGCGCCCAGGACGAGTTCCACGGCACGCTGAGCCACTATCGCGAGGCGGTCGAAGTCACGGACGAGACCGCCACGAGCCTCACGCAGGCGATCGAGGCCGCGGACGCGTTCGCCGCACGCTTCGACCGCTCGCCGGACGCGCCGCCCGAGCCGGAAGATCCGGAAGAGCCCCAACGCAACGTCTTCGCCGACTACGACGCCGCGGTCGCCCGCACGGGCGACGCGGCGGAACAACTGACCGCGCTCGCACGGAGCCTGGACGACCTCCTCGGCTCTGCCGCGGGCGACGGCGACTCCGTGCCCCTCCGCGCAGCCGTCTCCGACGTGCAGGCGGGCGTGCGCGACGTCGTCGACCACGCCTTCCTGCGTCTGCTCGCCCTCGCCGCCGTGACGCCGCTCTCGATCGCCCTCGCCGCGATCCTCTACCGCCGCGCAACGCGCCGCTAGGACGAAGCCGCCCGCTCGAGCACGTCGTTCCTGACTCGTATCCTGGGGCCGCCGCGGTGAGCGGCGTGACGACCGACCCAACCAGCGAGGAGCTCCCATGGCGCGCTATGTCGATGGATTCGTGTTGCCGGTCCCCAAGAAGAAGCTCGATGCCTACCGCAAGCTCGCAAGGCAAGCGGGCAAGATCTGGCGCGAGCACGGCGCGCTCGAGTACCTCGAGTGCGTCGGCGAGGACTTGGCGGTGGAGTGCGGGACGCCGTTTCCACGTCTGCTCGCCCTGAAACCCGGCGAGACCGCAGTCGTCTCCTGGATCCTGTACAAGTCGCGCGCGCATCGCGACCGCGTGAACGCCAAGGTCATGCAGGATCCGCGCCTGGCGAAGATGATGGACCCGAAGGCGATGCCGTTCGACGTGCAGCGCATGTCCCACGGCGGCTTCGAGGTCCTCGTCGACGCGTAGGCGAGCATCTCACCCGCTCTGCGGACGCTTTCGTTCACATCGAGGGCACGACCTGGAGCGAGGGTGCCGCTGCAGAGCCCTTGCGACGTACAACCGAGCCCGGTGAGGCGATGAGCACGCAACGCGACCGGATCCGCGCGTACTACGCGTCGTTCGACGAGTGGAGCCGGCTCGATTCGCCGGAAGGCGCGCTCGAGCACCGTCGCACGCTGGACCTCCTCTCGAAGCACCTCGCGCCCGCGTCGCGCGTCCTCGACCTCGGCGGAGGGCCGGGTCGCTACGCGGCCGAGCTCGCCCGCCGCGGTCACCGCGTGGTGCTCGCCGACGTCTCGCCAGCTTTGCTCGACGAGGCGCGAAGGAGGTTCGGGGAGCTCGACGTCGCGGCAAACGTCGAATCGATCGACGAAGTCGACGCCGTGGACCTCGCCATCTACGCGAACGAGTCCTTCGACGCCGTGCTCGCGTTCGGACCCTTCTATCACCTGATCACCCCCGACGAGCGCGAGGCCGCCGCGCGCGAGCTCCACCGCGTGCTCCGGCCGGGCGGACTCGCCTTCGTCGCGTACATCCCGCGCCTGAGCGGCATCCTGGGCCTCGTCGAGCGCGCCGCGCAGCGCCCGGAGCAGGTGCCGCCTCGAGCCCTGCGAACCGCGGCGGAGACCGGCGTGTTCCGGAACGCGTCGGACGCGGGCTTCCAGGAGGGCTACTATCCACCGCCGGGGGAGATCGAAGCGCTGCTCGAGGCGAGCGGTCTGCGCGTGCTCGATTGCCTCTCCCTGAAGTCCGTCGCGCATCGCCTCGGAGCGGAGGTCGCGCGGCTCGACGCGGCGCGCCGCGCCGAAGTCGACCGGCTCGTCGAGGATCTCGCCCGCCGGCCCGAGATCGTCGCGACGGGGGGCCACGTCCTCGTGCTCGCGCGCAGACCACCACAGAGCGCGTGACCCCGGTCGACTCCGCAGCGGACGGGAGTGTTGCGCTAACGTGTCGGTTCGACGGGCGATCGCGAGCGCCCGCGTCATCGGCTGCCATGCAAGCGTCCGACACGCCCTCCGTGCTGCGTCCGACTACGCTCGCCGATCGGCGCCGAGCGTACGAGTGGCTCGCCGCGTCCGACGCCACGCCGACGATGATGGGGCCGCCGTCGTTCCCGGATCACCCGATCCCGACGTGGGAGGAATTCTGCGCGGACTACCACGAGCGCTTCTTCAGCCCTGACGGCGACGGTTACGGTCGGCTCTTCGTCATCGTCGCCGGTGAACGAGCGATCGGATGCGCGAGCTACGACGGTCTGGACGGCTGGCGCGGCGTCGCCGAGCTCGACGTCTGGATCGGATCCTCCGCCGACTGGGGGCACGGCTTCGGCTCGTCCGCGATCCGCGAGCTCGCGCTCCACCTGCTCGAGCACGCGACGGTCGAAGCGCTCGTCATCCGGCCGTCCGCGCGGAACGAACGGGCCATCGCGGCCTACCGGCGCGCGGGCTTCACGCCCTACGAACCGACCGTGCACCACCTGCCCGATCGGGCGACGAGCGAGGGCCTCGACTACGCCGACGCCGTCGTGCTCGTACGCACGCGAGCGAGCTGATCGCGCGCCGCCGAGCGCAGTGCTCCACGGCTCGGCGACGTCACTCGAGCTCCGCCAAAGCTCGCTCCGTAGTCGACGTGGAACACCTGGCCGAAGATGCTGCGCTTCGGACATCCTGCAGCGCACCGTCGCGGGCGAGAAGCCGCTTTCTGGTCGAGTACACTCGCGCCCTTCGGCCGCCGCTGCCCGGCATCCTCGACGAGGTGCGCCGCCTGCAGGACGAGGTCGGCGCCATGGCGGAGGACGAGCGATGAGCGAGCACCCCGACAAGAAGCTCCGGGCCATCCAGCGCAGCGCCGACCGCCACTGGGTGGGCGACGGCTTCCCCGTGCGGACGCTCTTCGCCTACCCGAACCTGGGCGCGGTCATCGATCCGTTCCTGCTGCTCGACTACGCCGGCCCGCGGGAGTTCCCGGCGACGAGCGAGCGCCTCGGCGTCGGCGAACACCCCCACCGCGGCTTCGAGACCGTCACGATCGTCTACCAGGGCGAGGTCGAGCACCGCGACTCCTCGGGCGGCGGCGGCCGCATCGGCCCGGGCGACGTGCAGTGGATGACCGCCGCGTCGGGCCTCGTGCACGAGGAGTTCCACGGCCGCGACTTCGCGCGCCGCGGCGGCACGTTCGAGATGGTGCAGCTCTGGGTGAACCTGCCCGCGGTGGACAAGCTCACGAAGCCCCGTTACCAGGCGATCCTCGCGAGCGAGATCCCGGAGGTCGTGCTGCCCGACGACCACGGCACCGTGCGCGTCATCGCGGGCGACTTCGACGGTGCCAAGGGCCCCGCGCAGACCTTCACGCCCATGCACGTGTGGGACCTGTGCCTCGTGAACGACACGCCGCTCGACCTCGACGTCCCCGACGGCTGGACGACCGCGCTCGTCGTGCTCGAGGGCTCGGTCACCATCGGCGACTCCGAACCGATCCGATCCGCCGAGGTCGGCTTCTTCGACCGCGCCGGCTCACGCATTCGCATCGACAGCGCCAAAGCGGCGCGAGCCATCCTCCTCAGCGGCCAACCGATCGCCGAGCCGATCGTCGGCCAAGGCCCCTTCGTGATGAACACGCACAAGGAGATCCGCCAAGCGATCGAGGACTACCAGACCGGCAAGATGGGACAGCTGTCTTGATGAGGAAAGAGTCGGACGTGTGACTTTCATCGAGCTGGAGGTCGAGCCCCACGCCCCCCAGGCGTGGATCGACCCCGACAAGGGCCCGAAGTAACTCCTTGTCGGGCGGATTCCGCCTTGTCACAATTCCTCGGCACTTCTGCACAACTGCCGAGGTTTTGTGACACCCTCTCCAGCCAAGGATGCCGAGCGCCTGCTGCGGAAGACAGGCCTTGCGCGCACGCGCGACCTGGAGCTTCACGGTGTGACGCGCACCCAGCTTCGCCGGCTCTGCGAGCGAGGCGTGGTGGAGCGCGTCGGCCGCGGGCTCTACTCCCTTCCCGGCGCGGTCCTGACCGAGCGCCATAGCCTGGCCGAAGCCGCTCGGCAGGTACCCGGCGCCGTCGTGTGCCTGCTCTCGGCCCTGCGCTTCCACGGTCTAACGACGCAGAACCCGCACGAGGTGTGGCTCGCGATCGATCGGAAGTCCTGGAGGCCGCGGTCGCGGAGCGTGCGCCTGCGCCTCGTCTACCTCTCCGGAGCTGCACTGCGCGCGGGCATCGAGAAGCACGACGTCGGAGGCGTGCGGGTCAAGGTCTTCAGCGCCGCGAAGACCGTCGCCGACTGCTTCAAGTTCCGCAACAAAGTCGGCACCGACGTGGCGGTCGAAGCCCTGCGTGACTTCACGCGCAAGCACCGCGGCGGAGCCAACGAGCTCGCCCGCTACGCGAGGGTCTGCCGCGTGACGCGCGTGATGCAGCCCTACCTGGACTCGATCGCATGAGTCCCGCGCGCGACAAGGAAGACCTCGCAGCGTCCGTTCAGGCTCGACTGCTGCGGCGCGCCAAGGAGACGGGCGAGGACTATCAGGTGCTCTTCGCCGCCTACGTGTGCGAGCGCTTCCTCTACCGACTGGGCGTGTCGGACGTCTGCGATCACTTCGTGCTCAAGGGCGCGATGCTGCTGCGCCTCTGGTCGGACCAGCCCTACCGAGCGACGCGCGACCTCGACCTCCTGCGATGCGCCGATGGCTCCTCCGACGCGATCCGGGCGGACCTCGAATCGATCTGCGGCGCCGCAGTCGAACCGGACGGCATCGAGTTCGACACGACCTCGATCGAGCTCGAGCCGATCCGAGCCGAGGAGGAGTACGTCGGGACGCGCGCCACGCTGCTCGCTCGCAGCGGTAAGGCTCGCAACATCCTGCAGGTCGACATGGGTCTTGGCGATGCGGTTTTCCCGCCCCCCGAGACGCGCACCTATCCCGCGCTTCTCGAGTTCGCGGCCCCGTGGTGCTCGCCTACCTGCCCGAGACCGTAATCGCAGAAAAGCTGGAGGCGATCGTCGTGCTCGGTGACCGCAACAGCCGCATCAAGGACTACTTCGACCTGCGCTACCTCGCCGAGCGTTTCGAGTTCGATGGACCGCAGCTCGCCGAAGCCATCCGCCGAACGTTCGCGCGCCGCGGTACGCCGATCCCGGAGCAAGTACCGGTCGGCCTGACACCGGACTACTGGGAGAACCCGCTGCGCGCGCCGCAGATCCGAGCCTTCGCGCGTCGCACAGGCCTGAGCGTCGGACCGGAGCCGGGTACGGAGATTCTGCACGCGGTCCGTCCTTTCCTCCTGCCCATCCTCGAAGACCTGCGGCGCGGAACCACGCAGACTCGAACTTGGAGGCCGCGAGGTCCGTGGCAATGAGCCTGACAAGACCGGCGTAGATCTCAGCGGTGACAGGCGCGAGCCCGTGAACGCGTCCTCCACGTTTCGCCCCGAGGTTCCGGGTTTCGCCCCCGCGGCCGAGGAGCCAAGATGGATCTGACCTTGATCCGTTGGATGCTCTCGTTGACTCCTGCTGAACGTCTCCACGTGCTGCAGTCGTGGCAAGACGCCCCCGAATCCGTGCTCGAGATCTCGTGCAAGACCTGATCGCACGACGCCTGCTGCTCGCGCGAATCGCTGCGGGACGACGGAGGTTGGCCGAGGCTCTCCAAAAGAAGATGTTCGACCTGATGGAGGAGAACGAGCGGCGCCTCTCGGCCTACCGGAAGGCGTCGGCTCGATGGGCCGAGGTCTGGCCGTCGCTCGCAGCCGAGATGGAACGACTTCCGTTGCTCGACGCCCAGGCGCGAATGGTCGCCAGCGCCGCGGGGGTCCTCCCCGAGAGGATTCGGACGTGAGCGAATTCCTGAGCGAAGAGGACCTGGACCTACGCAACCTGACCTGGGAAGAGCTGCTCGCCTGGTGGGATGCGTGGCTCGTACAGGCGCAGAGCACGAACGATCGCGACGAGCACCTCTATTCCCACGGCGTGTTCCGCGTCGAGCCCAGCTGGAGGATCACCCCGACCGGAGTCGAGCCCGAGAGCGCCTCCGGAAGCACCTAACCTTTTCTTGCGTCCTCAATACCTCGCTGAACTCTGGCTGGCAGTACGAAGATGAATTGCGCCAGCGCAAGAGCGAATTCCACAGCCCGTTGAGCATCTCCGAGTCCGGGGAGTGCCGCTTTATCGTCTGCGTGACGCTGATCGTTCGCGTCAAGCCTTACATCATGGGCCCAAGCCGCCATGTCTGCGGTGATCTGGTGTTCCCTTGCAGCTTGGTCGATTCGGGAATAGAGAGATCCCTCCTGCAATCCCTTCGATTTCAGCATCGCGTCCACAGCGCTGGACGCCAACATTACTGCACCGGCAGGAGAACTGAGGCTATTCAGTGCCTGGTCCAGATAGGCCCGCGCTCTGTCCGGAATCGCTGGGTCGATCACGGCACCCCGAGGGAAAAGCTCGGTGATCGCTCCACCCGCAGTTGGAGATGCGGCCATGATGAGGCCTCCGCAACGATTGCAGCGATAGGTACACCAATAGCGACGGTTTGCGCCGGCGAAGTCAGCAGTGTGGATCTGGTGACAAAACGGCATTGTTGGTCTATCGACGTTGCAATGTGGACATCTGTCCAAGTCAAGTTGAGTCTGAAGCAGTAGCGCCATCACATATCATCCTCAATCGTGTTGTACCGTGAGCACCACTTCGGGGGCGGGGGGCCTGAGGTTGTAGTGCGAGCTCATGGCGCGGCCGTAGGCGCCGGTGTTGGCGATGAGGAGGACGTCGCCTTCGTGGGTTGGGGGAAGTAGGCGGTCGCTGCCGAGTTGGTCGGCGGATTCGCAGATGGGGCCGACGATGTCGACGAGATCCGTGGCGGGTTCGCCGTAGCGGGTGAGGTTCGCGATCTCGTGGTGCGCGCCGTAGAGCGCGGGGCGGATGAGGGAGTTCATGCCAGTCGCGATGCCGACGTAGCGCGCGCGGCCCTTGCCCTTGAGTTGCGTCACCTCGGCGACGAGCACGCCGGCCTGCGCGACGAGGTAGCGGCCGGGCTCGAGCCAGAGCTCGAATCGGGGGTAACGCGCGCGCAGGTCCTCGAGCACGGCGCGCAGCGCGGCGAGGTCGAGCGGGGGTTGGCCGGGGCGCTCGGGCACGCCGAGACCCCCGCCCAGGTCGAGCGAGCGCACGTCGGGGAAGAGCGCCGCGTGGCGCGCGAGCTCTTCGCCCACCTCGCGCCAATTCTCGACGTCGAAGATGCCGCTGCCGGTGTGCGCGTGCAGGCCGACGACGGTCGCGCCGACGGCGCGCGCGGCTTGCGCGAGCTCCTCGAGCTCGGAGACGGGCACGCCGAACTTCGAGTGCGTGCCGGCCGTGCGCACGTGCGCGTGGTGGCCGCGTCCGAAGCCCGTGTCGACGCGCACGTGTAGCTCGCGGCCGGCGAAGAGGTCGGGCCACTCGACGAGCGGGTGCAGGTTGTCGAGCGTGACCGGGATCCCGTGCTCGAGCGCCCAGGCGTACTCGGAGCGCGGGGCGAAGTTGGGCGTGAAGAGGATCTCGGGCGGCTCGAGCGACGGGAGCGCCGCGCGCACGTGCTCGAGCTCGCCCTGCGACACGCACTCGAAGGCGATGCCCTCGGCGCGCAGGATGCGCAGGAGCTCGGCGTGTGGATTGGCCTTGACGGCGTAGAAGACGCGGTCGGCGCCGCTCGACGCACGCAGCGCGCGCGCCTGGCTCGCGACGGTGTTCCCGTCGTAGACGAAGGCCGAGCCGGTCTCGCGCGCGAGCTCGATCAATAGCTCGCGCTTGCCGACCCACCACGGCTCGGCTTCGTGCGCCGCGCCCGCGCGCGCGCCGAAGAGCTGCTCCCAGGTCGCGCCGAGCACGAGGTCGCCCTGCACGGCGCGGATCGTCTGCTCGTGCAAGCGCTTGGCGAGCCGGTCGCCCTGCGCCTCGTCGACGACGAACGTGAGGTTCAGGTCGTTCGAGGCCTGCGTGACGAGGTAGATCTTCTGCTCCTCGAAGAGCTGCAGCGCGTCGCCGAGCCTGTGCAGGATCGCGCGGATGTTGCGCCCGACGAGGCTCACCGCGGCGCAGGGCCCCAGCACCTTGGTCTTGCAGATCGCGGAGAGGTCCGCCACGAGGTCCGCCACGACCTCTTCGTCGACCGCGTTCGCCGAAGGGTCGAGCGACACGGTCACGTTCGTCTCCGACGTCGAAACCTGGTCGATGGAAAGGCCGTGCTCCTTGAAGACGGCGAACGCGTCCGCCAGGAAGCCGACCTGGTGCCACATGCCGAGCGTCTCCATCGAGACGAGCGTGATGCCCTTCTTGATGCACACGGCCTTGACCTGCGCGCCGCCGTCGCGCCCGCCGGCGCCGATGACGGTGCCCTGGAGCGCGGGCGACTGGGTCGCGAAGACGTGCAGCGGGATGCCGGCGCGGCGCACGGGCGCGAGGCAGCGCGGGTGCAGCACCTTGGCGCCGTTGCTCGCGATCTCCTGCGCCTCGTCGTACTCGAGCGCGCGCAGGAGGCGCGCGGCAGGAACGGCGCGCGGATCGGCGCTGAACATGCCGGGCACGTCGGTCCAGATCTCGAGCCGCTCGGCCCCGAGCTTCGCGGCCAGGTAGCTCGCGGAAGTGTCCGAGCCGCCGCGGCCGAGCAGCACGGTGTGGCCCGCGCCGTCGCCGGCGATGAAGCCCTGAGTGACGATCACCTGGCCCGCGGCGGCGAAGCGGTGCTCGAGCGCGGCGTCGGGAGCGAAATCACAGGTGGCAGAGAGATAGGAGGTGCGGTTGCGACCGTGCTTGCTCGCCTCGGCCGTGAGCACCGTGCGCGCGTCGATCCAGCCGACGTCGAGGCCCAAGCTCGCGAGGTACTGCGCGCCGAGTTGCGTCGCGAGGAGCTCGCCGTTCGCGAGGAAGCGCGCGCGCACGCGATCGCCGACCTCGCCGACGAGCGCGATGCCGGCCAGCATCTGGCGCAGGTTCGCGAGGAGCTCCTCGAAGGCGGGACCCGGCTCGATCTGGAGGTCGGCCGCCAACGCGCGGTGGCGCGCGACGATCTCCGCCAAGATCGAGTCGTAGGCGGGAATCGACTCGGATCTTCGCTCGGGCGCCGATTCGAGTCCCGCCTCGGCCGTCGACCCGGATCTCGGCCCACTCGTCGACTCGAGGCTCGCCGCGAGCACCGGCGCCGAGCTCGGCTCGCGGATCGCTGCGCCGCCGTTCGTCGCGAGCCGCAGGCACTCTTCGAGCCGATCGGTGACACCCGAGAGCGCCGAATGGACGACCACGGGTCGCACGCCCTCGGCGAGCCGCGCGCGCACGACGCTCGCGATGTTCTGCCAGTTCGCGACCGAGGAGACGCTCGTGCCGCCGAACTTCGCCACCACCCAGCGCGCGGGATCCGCCATGGCCCCATGCTGTCAACGCGCCGGGGCAACCTGCAAACGCGGTCCGGCCTGCCTTCGAGCGGGCGGCCCAGGGGCCCTTCGGCAAGCGGGAGCTCGCTCGAGCAGCGCCTCGGCTCTCGGTGGAGAACCTGTTGGGGAGCCTGGGAGGAAGCGGTGGAGAGACTGTGGAAAGCACGTGCAATGCGCGCTGAAACCGCGGCGACGAGCTCGAGCTGGGTCTCAGATGTCGCTGGTCAGGACGAAGCGCCAGTCCCAGCCCGCCATCCTGTGATGCAGGAGCGTGGCCGTCGCCGACGGGAAGTGCCCGAGGGCCTGGAGTCTCGGGACGAGCGGATCCGCGCCGGGAGCGCAGAACATGTGCACGTGGTCCGCGAGCGGCTCCGGGTGACCTGGCTCGGCCTGGGCGCCGAACTGCACGTGCAGCAGAGGCATCGGCGCTCCCGTGCTCTTCAGGACGAGATCCTTCTTGCCGTTCAGGGACAGGAACGAGAGCGGCCCGCGCGCCGCTTCGAGGACCGGACGCAAGGCACGCATCCGCGCCTCGTCCAACGAATAGAAGACGAGGGTCGTGGCTACGCGCAGCGGCGTCCAGGGCAGGCGACCGAGGAGTGCGACGACGCGGTTCTCGCCGCCGTCGCCGGGATCCATCGAGACGGCGTAGCCGCGCGGGCAGAGCGGGTACTTGCGTGGAAGGGCCCAGGTCACGAGCCGCGCGGTCAGGCGCCGTCCGCGGTGCTCGGGACGCACCTTGAGGTCCCCCAGGTACCACGCACGGCGCAGACGACCTCCCGGGGCGGGCACCTTGCGCAACACCGCGGCGCACACCCCGACGACGCGCTCTCCGTCGAGGATGCACAGGTAGGAGAGCTCTCCGAGACGGTCGAAGAAGGCGAAGTAGTCGCGTCCGTGATCGACCTCGAACCAGTCCAGGCCGAGCGGATACAGCACACCACGCTCCAAGTCGGCGATGCGCGGCGCGAACTCCGCCCGCTCGTGGAGCGCCACTTCGTGGACCGCGAGTCCCATCTCGATCCGCTCAGGTGCGGGAGTGACGGACGAGGAGATCGCGCATCCAGCGTCGCTCCCGGGCGCGGTAGAGTCCGCGGTACAGCGTGTCGAAGGAGTGCGCTCCGAGGCGGATGCCCTGGGCGACGTAGTAGCGGTCCTCGCGCGACTCCCACGCCGGTTGCAGGACTTCGAAGAAGTCCGCGGCGTGACGCACGTCGAGCTCGCGGTGGAGGCTGTAGTGGATCAACTCGTCGGCCGACAGCCAGCCGCGCTCGACGATGATCTCCCCCAGCCAGGAGGAGATCTCCGCGAACATGCGCTCGATCGTGCCCATCACTCCGACACCCACCAGGTATTCGTCCAGGACGCACGCCCCCACGAGCGTCGTGTTGAACATGCGTACCTCGGGCCAGAGCACACGCCGGTCGACGTCCGCCTCGGTGATCGCGTCCAGCCTGCGCAGGAGCTCGAGGAAGGTCGCGCCGTGTTGGTCGATCGTCGCGCCCTCGCCGTGCTCCTCCCACACGTTGCGCAGCACCTCGACCCTCGCCTTCGCGCTCGGGATCTTCGCCGCAACGGCCGCCATGGGGCGGCTGAAGAAGGTCACGGCGTTGTAGAACTGGATCTGCGTCTCGACGAAGTCCTCTTTCGCGAAGCTCCCGTCGCGCAGCGCGCTGAAGTACGGATTGTTCGCGTAGTCCGTCTCGTCCAGGACCCTGCGGATGAAGTCCTTCAACGGCACACTCCTACGTGGATGCTCGAATAGAACAAGCTCTTGTCCGAGGCGTGGAGGCGGCGCTGCCGGTCTGCGTCGAATGCGAAGCCGGGCCCGAGGGCCCCTTGCAGATCGCGGGCGTTGTTGAGCTGCCTCCACATGACGACGGAACCGGAGCGCATCTCCCGGCGGACCTTCTCGAAGAGCGCCGCTACGTCCGCCCCCGGCATCCAGTCCATGATGTTCGACAGGCCCACGAAATCGAACTCGGCGAGGTCCACACCCGCCTCGAGGTAGCCGGCGACGAAGGTGAAGCGAGGAGCCCGTGGCGGCTTGCGCAGGAACGAAGGGAGCGCTTCGGCGCGGCGCAGATAGTGGCCCAGGAAGACGTGGTGCAAGAATGGGTTGTGGACTGCGTCCGGGCGCGAGAGACCGCGCTCGAAGAGCCGCTGGAAGTAGCGGGGATAGCTCCCCGGTGTCGCGTGTTGGGTCGCAGCGGGACCGAACATCGTGCTCAAGAGCCTATCGGAGAAGAACAGCTCGAAGGCCACCGACCAGTAGGGTCCTGCGAAGACGCGAGCAGCCAGGTCGTCCAGGGATCCCTGCTCGAAAGCGCTGCGCCAGCGCTCGCGCGGCCACACCATGTCGTGCACGAATGTCCGCAGTCCGCGGAACAGCGCTTCGAAGTTGCCGCACTCCGACAGCCCTTCCGGGTCGTCGTCCTCGACGTTGAAGCGCTCGAGACGCGCGGGCTCGTCGAAGCCCAGGAGCGCCTCGAGTTTCCTCTGCACCAGGTCGAGCTGGGCGACATTGGGATCCAGGAGCGTGATCTCGAGCTCCGGGAACAGCCCCGCGAGGGTCAACCCCGTGCACCCTCCCGACGCGATCAGGAGCGCACGCCGGCACGCATGATGACGGAGGACTTCCGCCTCGAGGAGCGGATCCTCCCGCACCACGGCGAACTGAACTGGGTTGTCTCGCACGGCTCGACCCTCGCGCCGAAGACACGAGCTACGGCTCCTCCTCGAGTCGGCCCTGAGAATAGATGTTGCTCGCCGGCACGCTAGGGGCCTTTGCTCCCGAGATCACACCCGAGAGGCCAGACGCCTCGACGCGACTGTCGCCGCTGAAGCCCGTGGCTCCTTACGAGAGTGGCGAGAAAGCCGGCGGACCTGGGGTAGCCAGGCAATTCGGCTCCAGAGTGCCAAGGTGAGCCTTGGCCCAACGCAGCCTGGGGAGACTGCTCGTCGCAGGTAGGGACCCAACTCATTCGAGACGCTGCCTGATCGCGTCGATGCTCGTTGCCCAGGCCGAGCGCGCAGCACGTCCACGAATCAAACGCCGCAGGCCGCCCTCACGCGGCCTTCATGTCGATCGCGCGCAGGACGCGTTCGGCGCAGCGGGTGACGTGGGCGCCGAGGGCGAAGAGGCCGAGGACGACGATTCCGTACGCGCCGACTGTGCCGAGCAGGATCAGGACGTGCGTGCGCTCGTGCAGGTCGGCCGCGAGCAGGAAGGTCGCGGTGAACAGGGCCTCGAAGGCGGCCGCGCCGTAGAACGCGGTCTTGAAGCGGCTCTCCGCGCGGTCGATGCGGTCGAGGGCCGATTCGCGCGCGCGGTCGAGGGCGGAACGGTCATTCATGGCGGTCTCCTACCGCGTGATGCGGGTGATAGGGCTGCGGGTCATGCGGGCGATCGCCCGCGGGGATCGTCTCGAGCATGGCCGGCACGACGACGCCGAAGATCACGAGCGCTTCGACGATCGCGAAGACGATCAGCGCGAGCTTCTCGGAGCGGGCGTTCCTCATGTCGGTGAGGCTCCTGCATCGGGCTCGGCGAGCCTCTTGCGCAAGGTCGCCAGGCCGTAGCCGAGCCGCGACTTGACCGTCCCCAGCGGGAGCTCGAGGACATCCGCGATCTCCGCGAGCTCCATCCCGTGCTCGAAACGCAGGGCGAGGACGACGCGGCTTCCGGGAGACGCCTTGGAAAGGAGCTCGGACAGGTCGCCTTCCGGGAACGAGGCCGGCTCCGCGTTCGCGAGCACCTCCTCCATCTCTGCTGATTCGTCGAAGCGCTCGAACTCGCGGCGCTCGCTCGCGAGACGCCGCAGCGCCGCGCGGTGCGCGATGCGGTAGCTCCAGGGCCGGAAGAGCGCCGGCTCACGCAACCACCGGAGCTTCCCGTAGATCGTCACGAAGACCTCCTGCAGCAGGTCCTCGGCGCGATGCGCGTCGGCGCCGAGCGAGCGCAAGAACCGGTAGAGCGGGTCCTGCACGGCGAGGAAGAGCTGGTTCATGGCTTCGCGGTCGCCGGATTGAGCGCGCAGCACCCACAGAGCCTCCTGGCGGGTCGGCGTCATCCGGGTCTCCGTCCGTGTAGAGGCGGGCCGAGGTCCGCGGGTTCGAAGCTCGCGGGCTTTCTCCGGCGCGGTTCCGTCTCGAGCCGTCGCTCGTCGCGCGCGCCGAGCGCAGGAAGCGGCGCTCTCGCCCCGGACGGGTCCACGCCGAAGCGGTCGCCCGGGACGGGCCCGACGCTCCGTCGGAGCGAATCCGGCTGCCGAGACGGACGGTCCCGGTCCCGGGTCGACCGTTGGATCCGCAGCACCTTCCACGGGTCGCATTCTGCCACTGGCCGGCTCGACGGCGGGCTCCTAGCATGCTCGCGTTCGGCGGCTTCGGGAGGCGCGCGAGGTCCGCGTGCCGCGGGTCGACGCTCGAGAGTCGCTGCGGGAGCGCGAGCGGCCGAGCCGGCGCGCGGGACGGCGGCGGGGCGCACCGGAGCGGGCGGCCGCGCGCGAACCATGGCCCAGATCTTCCACCCGAGCGCCAACCTCGTGGCGAAGACCACGATCTTCGGTGCGGTCTTCTTCCTGGCGGGCGGCGTGTGGATCGCCGACCGGGTCCAGCGCTCGTCGTACGTCAACCAGACGCAGATGGCGCGCGAGCAGCCGGTGCCGTTCAGCCACAAGCACCACGTGCAGGGGCTGGGACTGGACTGCCGCTACTGCCACGGGAGCGTCGAGACGGCGGGGTTCGCGGGGCTGCCCTCGACCAAGGTCTGCATGACCTGCCACAGCCAGCTCTTCGCCGACGCGCCGCTGCTCGAGCCGGTGCGCGCGAGCTGGCAGAGCGACCGCTCCATCGAATGGGTGCGCGTCCACGACCTGCCGGACTTCGCCTACTTCGACCACTCGATCCACGTCGCCAAGGGCGTCGGCTGCGCGAGCTGCCACGGGCGCGTCGACGGGATGCCGCTCGTGTGGCGCGAGCACTCGCTCGACATGGAGTGGTGCCTCGCCTGCCACCGCGCTCCCGAGCAATTCGTCCGACCGCGCGAGCGCGTGTTCGACATGGACTGGGAGACGCCCGTGGCCCGCGCCGAGCTCGGAGAGGACGTGCGCGCGGCCCTCGAGCGGCGCGGCGTCGCGAGCGACCCCGTGACCCAGGCCGAGCTCGGGTCCACGCTGGTCGAGGCGTACGGCATCGTCACCGGACAGCTCGAGAACTGCAGCGTGTGCCACCGATGAATACCCACCCGAACGGCGGTGCGCGGGAGATCGAGAGCGCGAGCGTGCGTGCGAACGCGCCCTCGAGTCCCGACGCGAACGCCAGCGTGAGCGCGACCGGGCGGCTCGACCTCGACGCGCTGCGCGCGAAGCTCGCGAGCTCGAAGGGCCGCACCTACTGGCGCAGCCTCGAGGAGCTCGCGGACTCCCCCGCCTTCCAGGCGGAGCTCGCGGCGACCTTCCCGTCGCAGGAAGCGCTGTGGCGCGATCCCGTGAACCGCCGCTCGTTTCTTCAGCTCATGGGCGCTTCGCTCTCGCTCGCGGGGCTCGGCGCGTGCACGCGCCAGCCCTTGGAGACGATCCTGCCCTGGGCTGCGTCGCCCGAGTCGAGCGTGCCGGGCGTGCCGCGCTTCTTCGCCACGGCCTTCCCGCTCGGCGTCGCGGGGCAAGGATTGCTCGTCGAGAGCCACATGGGCCGGCCCACGAAGATCGAGGGCAACCCGCTGCATCCCTCGAGCCTCGGCGCGACGGATGCGCTCGCGCAGGCGCAGGTGCTCGGCCTGTACGACCCCGAGCGCTCGCAGACCGTGCTCGAGAACGGACGAATCAGCACCTGGGCCGACTTCCTCACGGCGCAGAAGAGCGCGCTCGACGTGCAGCGCGCCAAGGGCGGCGCGGGCTTGCGCATCCTGTCGCGCACCGTGAGCTCTCCGACGCTCGCGGGACAGCGCGCCGCGCTCCTCGCGCTCCTGCCGAACGCCGTCTGGCACCAGTACGAGCCCATCAACCGCGACGCCGAACGCGCGGGCGCGCTGCAGGCCTTCGGGCGCGACGTCGCGCTGCGCCACGACTTCGCCCGGGCCGACGTCGTGCTCGCGCTCGACGCGGACTTCCTCGCGCGCGGTCCCGGCGCCACGGTCTGCGCGCGCGCGTTCGCGGCCGGCCGGCGCGCGCGCAGCGGCGCGACGGCGATGAACCGGCTGTACGCGGTCGAGTGCTCGCCCGGTCTCACGGGCGCCGCGGCCGATCACCGCCTGGCCGTGCGGCCCTCGGAGCTCGCGGGGCTCGCGCTCGCCTTCGCGCGCGCGCTGGGCGTGAACGGCGTCCTGGGCAGCGTGCCGAGCGACTTCCCGTACTGGGACTGGGTGCGCGAGACGGCGAAGGATCTCGGAGAACACCGCGGACGCTCGCTCGTGCTCGCCGGGCCGGAGGGGGAGCCCGCCGTCCACGCGCTCGTGCACGCTTTGAACGAAGCGCTCGGCAACGTCGGCGCGACGGTCGTGCGCACCGAGCCGCTCGAGCCTGCGCCCGTCGACCAGATGGCGGACCTGCGCGCGCTCGTCGACGCCATGCGGGCCGGCGAGGTCGAGGTCTTGGTCGTGCTCGGCGCGAATCCGCTGTACGAGACGCCGGGCGACCTCGACTTCGCGGGCGCCTTCGAGCGCGTACCGCTGCGCGTGCACTTGGGGCACTACGTGGACGAGACGGCCGCGCGCTCGCACTGGCACGTGCCGCAGGCGCACTTCCTCGAGAGCTTCGGCGACGTGCGCGGCCACGACGGGACCGCCACGGTTCTGCAGCCCCTGATCGCGCCCTTGTACGACGGGCGCTCCGACCACGAGCTCGTTGCGGCGCTCGCCGGTCAGGCGGGCGCGAAGGCCTACGACCTCGTGCGCGAGCACTGGCGCGCAGAGAACCTGCACGGCGAGGACTTCGAGGGCTTCTGGGAGCGCGCGCTGCACGACGGCGTCGTGCCGGGCACGGCGCTCCCACCGCTCGAGCTCGCGCGGGCGGGCGAGATCGACGTCACGATCTTGCGCTCGCGCGACGGCGAGCCCGGGACGCGCGACGCAGCCGACCCGCACGGCGCCGGGACGCTGGAGCTCGCGCTGCGGCCCGACGCGCACGTGTGGGACGGTCGCTTCGCGAACAACGGTTGGCTGCAGGAGTTGCCGAAGCCCGTGACGCGGCTCACGTGGGACAACGCGGCGCTGGTCGGTCCGCGCACGGCGCAGGCCTATGGGCTCGCGGACGGCGACGTCGTGGAGCTCGCCGTCGGCGGCGCGCGCCTGTCTGCGCCGGCGTGGATCGTGCCGGGCCATGTGGAAGGCTCGGTGACGCTGCACTTGGGCTACGGGCGCACGCACGGCGGAAAGCTCGCCGTCGGAGCGGGGGTGGACGCCTATCGGTTGCAGTCGAGCGACGCGCGCTTCGCGCGCACGGGCGTCACGCTCGCGAAGACCGGCGGGCGCGCGCGGCTCGCGTGCACGCAGGACCACCACGGCATGGAGCCCGGCTTCACGGGCGACGAGATCCGCCGGCGCGCCGCGGAGCTCGTGCGCGTGCAGACGTTCGATCGCTTCAAGGCGAGCGTCGGGCTCGGCATCGGCGCGGCCGGGCACGCTGGGAGCACAGATGCGGGCGAAGGGCACGGCGCCGGCGGCGCCGATGGACACGGGGGCGGCCGCAAGACGCTGCTCGATCCCGCCGAGCACGCCTGGGACGGACACGCGTGGGGCATGGTCATCGACCTCAACGCTTGCATCGGCTGCAGCGCGTGCACGATCGCGTGCCAGGCCGAGAACAACATCCCCGTCGTCGGTAAAGCGGAGGTCGCGCGCGGCCGCGAGATGCACTGGATCCGCGTCGACCGCTACTTCACGGGCTCGCTCGACGCGCCGAAGACCCACCACCAGCCGGTGCCGTGCATGCACTGCGAAGAGGCGCCGTGCGAGCTCGTGTGCCCCGTCGGCGCGACGGTGCACGGCAAAGAGGGTCTCAACGAGATGGTCTACAACCGCTGCGTCGGGACCCGCTACTGCTCGAACAACTGCCCGTACAAGGTGCGGCGCTTCAACTTCTTCCAGTACGCCGACTACGACACGAAGAGCCTGGCGCTCTTGCGCAATCCCGACGTCACGGTGCGCTACCGCGGCGTCATGGAGAAGTGCACGTACTGCGTGCAGCGCATCAACGCGGCGCGCATCACGGCCAAGAAGGACGGGCGGCCGATCGCCGACGGCGAGGTCGTCACGGCCTGCCAGCAGGTGTGCCCGACGCAGGCCATCGCGTTCGGCGACATCCACGACCCGGCGAGCGCGGTGTCGGCGCTGCGCGTGGAGCCGCACGGGTACGGCTTGCTCGACCTCGAGCTCAACACGCGGCCGCGCACGACCTACCTCGGGAAGGTCGTGAACGAGAATCCGCGCCTGGTCGCCCTCGAAACGCCGCACGCGGAACGAGCCGAAGGCGAGGAGCAGGGGTGAGGGAGCGGGTCGATCGGAGCGGCGTCGGCCGACGCGAGGAGCGCGCGTGAGCCGCACGTCGCGCGAGGACGACGGGTTCGCGCCGACGGCCGCGATCATCGGGCCGGGGCACTCGCTGTCCACGATCACCGACAAGATCTCGACGATCGTGCTGCGCCGGCACACGCCGCGCGGCTGGTTCGTGGGCCTGGGAATCGCGTTCCTGCTCGTGATGCTGCTCTTGTGGTCGCTCACGGTGCTGCTCGTGAAGGGCACGGGCATCTGGGGCGTCAACGTGCCGGTCGGTTGGGGCTTCGCGATCATCAACTTCGTGTGGTGGATCGGGATCGGCCACGCGGGGACGCTGATCTCGGCCGTGCTCTTGCTCGTGAAGCAGGAGTGGCGCACGTCGATCAATCGCTTCGCGGAGGCGATGACGCTCTTCGCGGTGGCGTGCGCGGGGATCTTCCCGCTCGTCCACATGGGGCGGCCGTGGCTCGCCTACTGGCTGCTGCCGTACCCGAACACGATGGGCATGTGGCCGCAGTTCCGGAGCCCGTTGCTGTGGGACGTGTTCGCGGTCTCGACCTACGCGACCGTGTCATTGCTCTTCTGGTACGTGGGCTTGATCCCCGATCTCGCGACGCTGCGCGACCGCGCGAAGAGCAGGCCGTGGAAGATCGGGTACGGGATCCTCGCCATGGGTTGGCGCGGAGCGGCGCGGCACTGGGACCGCTACGAGACCGCGTATCTCCTGCTCGCGGGGCTCGCGACGCCGCTGGTCGTGTCGGTGCACACGGTCGTGAGCTTCGACTTCGCCGTGGGGCAGCTCCCCGGCTGGCACGCGACGATCTTCCCGCCCTACTTCGTCGCCGGCGCCGTCTTCTCGGGCTTCGCGATGGTGATGACGCTCGCGATCCCGTTGCGCAAGGTCTACGGGCTCGAGGACTTCATCACGCTGCGCCACCTCGAGAACATGGCGAAGGTGATGCTCGCCACGGGGCTGATCGTCGCCTACGGCTACGCGATGGAGATCTTCACGGCCTGGTACGGCGGGAGCCCGACCGAGATGTTCCTCGTCCGGAACCGCGCGCAGGGTCCCTACGCGCCCATGTTCTGGGCCCTGATCCTGTGCAACGTCCTGATCCCGCAGCTCTTGTGGAGCCGGCGTGTGCGCAGCAACGTGGTGCTGCTGCTCGTGATCTCGATCGTCGTGAACGTCGGCATGTGGCTCGAGCGCTTCGTGATCGTCGTCACGAGCCTGCACCGCGACTTCATGCCGTCGTCGTGGGGCATGTACTGGCCGACGTTCTGGGACTGGTCGACCTACGTCGGAACGCTCGGGCTGTTCGTGGCGCTCCTGTTCCTGTTCATCCGCTTCCTGCCGATGATCTCGATCTCCGAGATGCGCATGCTCGTGGAGCCCTCGGACGAGGGAGGCATCGGGGAGCGCAAGGGCGACGACGCGCCCGGAGGGAAAGCGTAGATGGGCGTCCCCAAGAATCGCCCGCCGGTCTTCGGCGTGCTCGCGGAGTTCGCGGGCAAGGACGAGCTCATCGGCGCGATCGAGCACTCGAAGGACCACGGCTACCGGCACATGGAGGCCTACACGCCGCTGCCGCTGCACGACGTCGTGCACGCGATCGGCCACGAGAACCGGCTGCCCTGGATCGTGCTCGCGGGCGGCATCGTCGGCGCCGTGGGCGGATTCGCGATGCAGTACTGGATGTCGGTCGAGGCCTACCCACTGAACGTCGGCGGACGGCCGCTCAACTCGTGGCCGGCGTTCGTGATCGTGATGTTCGAGATGACGATCCTGTGCGCGGCGCTCTCGGCCGTGTTCGGGATGCTCGCGCTGAACGGCCTGCCGCGGCCCTACCACCCCGTCTTCCACGTCGACGTGTTCGAGCAGGCGAGCCGCAACCGCTTCTTCCTGCTGCTCCTGTCGCGCGATCCGGTCTTCGACCTCGAGCGCGCGCGAACGATCCTGGCGAGCCGCACGCCGCTCTCGCTGCACGAGGTGCCGTACTGATGGGCACGCCGCTGCGCATCGCCGCCCTCGCCGCGCTCGGTCTCGTCGCCGCGTGCCGGCAGGACATGCACGACCAGCCGCGCTACGAGCCGTACGAGCCGAGCGCGTTCTTCGCCGACGGACGCTCCGTGCGCCCGCAGGTCGAGGGCACGGTCGCACGCGGCGAGCTCGCGCAGGACGAGCACCTCCTCCTCGGCCGCGTCGGCGGCGAGTTCGCGACGAGCTTCCCCTTCGAGATCACGGCCGAGATCATGGAGCGCGGGCGCGAGCGCTACGCGATCTTCTGCGCCCCGTGCCACGACCAGCTCGGCAACGGCCACGGGATGATCGTGCAGCGCGGCTTGCGCGCGCCGTCCTCGTTCCACGTCGAGCGCTTGCGCGAGGCGCCGCCCGGCTACTTCTTCGACGTCGTCACGAACGGCTTCGGGGCGATGTTCGACTACGCCGATCGCATCGAACCGCGCGACCGCTGGGCGATCGTCGCGTTCGTGCGCGCGCTGCAGCTCTCGCAGAACGCGAGCCTCGCGGACGCGGAACCGGGGGCACGCGCGGCGCTGGAGGGTGACGGCTCGTGAGCGCGAGCGATGCACGCAGTGCCGGCGACGCCGATCGCAGCGCGGTCCTGGACGATGGCCCCGTCCGCGAACGTCTGGGCGCGTTCCAGGGACGCGCGCTGGTCCTGGGGTCGGGCGCGACGGCGCTGCTCGTGGTGATCGCCTTCGCGGGTGTCGAGCGCGCGATGCAAGCCTGGCTCGTCGCCTTCTTCCTGTGGTTCGGCGTGGCGCTCGGGAGCCTCGCGCTGCTGATGCTGCACAACGTGACGGGCGGCGGATGGGGTCACGCGGTGCGGCGCGTGCTCGAGGCCGGGACGAAGACGCTGCCGGTCACGGCGCTCTTCGCCCTGCCGTTCCTCGTCTTCCCGGGTGTGCTCTACGAGTGGGCGCACCCAGCCGTCGTCGCCGCCGATCCGATCCTGCAGCACAAGGCCGCCTACCTGAACGTGCCGTTCTTCCGGGTGCGCGGCGTCCTGTACTTCGCGATCTGGATCGGCCTGGCCGCGCTGTGCCGCGCGCTGGGGAGGACGAACGAGCGCGAGCGGACCGAGGCGAGCGGACGACGCCTGCGCGCGATCAGCGCGCCGGGAATCGCCGTGTTCGGCGCGACGCTCACGTTCGCTGCGATCGACTGGGGCATGTCGCTCGAGCCGCACTGGTTCTCGACCATGTACGGCGTGCTGTTCATCGTCGGCCAGGCGCTCTCGACCTTGTGCTTCTCGATCCTGGTCGCGGGCTGGCTCGCGCGCCGCGAGCCGATCGCGAGATATTTCGGTGCCGGCCAGTTCCACGACCTCGGCAACCTGGTGCTCGCGTTCGTGATGTTGTGGGCCTACACGGCGTTCTCGCAGTTCCTGATCATCTGGTCGGCGAACCTGTCGGAGGAGACGCCCTGGTACCTGCACCGCCTCGGACACGGTTGGGAGGGGCTCGCGCTCTGCCTGCTGCTGCTCCATTTCGCGGTGCCGTTCGCGCTCTTGCTCTCGCGCCGGACGAAGCGCAGCCGCTCGCTCTTGCCCGCCTTGGCCGCGTTCCTCTTCGTGCTCCGCTACGCCGACCTGCACTGGCTGCTCGTGCCGGCTTTCGAGCGCGAGAGTGCGTTGCTCGGCTTCGCCGTCGATCTGCTCGCACTCGTGGCCGCAGGCGGTCTGTGGCTCGGCGCCTTCCTCCACGCCTTGCGCTCCGGTCCCCTCTACAGCGAAGCCCCTGGGCGCGCCGTGCAAGCCGCCTCCCACGCATGAGCACGCACGAGCCCTCCTCCGCGGATCGCGCCGCCGCCGGCTCGACCCAGCGCGTCGAGTCCCGGAGCGCGGGCTACGAGCTCCGCGACGTGCGCGTCGTGCCGCTCGCGCTCGCGACTGCCGCCCTCTTCGCGCTGCTCTCCGCTTCGATGTTCGGCATGCACGCGCTCTTCCGCTCGCTCGACGCTCGCGTGGACGGCGACGCGGGCGCCCATTCGATGGCCGGCGAGCGGCAGATCCCGCCCGAGCCGCGGCTCCAGGTCGAGCCGCGCGCGGAGCTCGAGGTGTTCCAGGCCGAGCAAGCGCGCTGGCTCTCGACCTACGGCTGGATCGACCGCGACGCGGGCATCGTGCGCCTCCCGATCGAGCGCGCCATGGAGCTCACCGTGGAACGCGGCCTCCCCCAGCGCGGTGCTCGAGCAGCGGTCGAAGGCGAAGGAGAGGCCGAGTAACGCCATGCGCCGCGCCAGCGCCATTGCCTTCCTGGCCGCCGCTGCGGCGCCCGCGATCGCGGTCGGGGCCGCGCCCACGCGCGCGCCGGCGACGCTCGAGACCGCGCGAGCGCAGTCCACGCCGCTCGAGACCGCTCGCGTTCTCGACGAGGTCGACTACGAGCAACGCCTGGGCGCGTCCGTGCCGCTGGACCTCGCGTTCACCGACCAGGACGGCGCCACGATCCGCTTGGGCGCGCTCTTCGGCGCCGAGCCCGTGCTGCTGGCGCTCGTCTACTACGAGTGCCCGATGCTGTGCACGCTCGTCCTGAACGACGTGCTGCGCTGCGCGCGCGCAGTACCACTCGACGTGGGTCCCGACTACCGCATCGTGGCCGTCAGCATCGACCCGAGCGAGACGCCCGAGCTCGCCGCCGCCAAGCGCGACGCGTTCCTCGCGGCGTACGGGCGCGCGGGCGCCGAGGACGGCGCGAGCTTCCTCGTGGGCGAGCAGGCGTCCATCGCCGCGCTCGCCGACGCCGTCGGCTTCCGCTACGTCTACGACGGCGCCTCGGGCGAGTACGCGCACGCGGCAGGGATCGTGCTCCTCACGCCGCAGGGCGTGGTCTCGCGCTACGTCCTCGGACTCGAGTACCCGCCGCGCGACGTGCGCCTCGGCCTCGTGGAGGCGTCGCAGGGCGCTATCGGCAGCGCCGTCGACCACGTGCTCCTGTTCTGCTTCCACTACGACCCGGTGAGCGGCCGGTACGGGCTCGCGATCATGAACATCGTGCGACTCGCCGGGGCGCTCACCGTCCTCGTGCTGGCCGGGTTCGTCCTCCTGATGCTGCGCCGCGATCGCCGGAAGGCGCGCGCGCTCTCCCCCGCGAGGAGCGGCGTCTAGCCATGTGGCAGGACTTCCCGCTCTTCCCGAAGAACGCCTCGACGATGGCCGGGGCCATCGACGGGATCTTCCTGTACCTGGTGATCCTGAGCATCTTCTTCGCGCTGCTCATCGCCGCGCTGATCGTCGTCTTCTCGGTGCGCTACCGCCGCAGGCACGCGAGCGAACGCGGCGCGGACATCCACGGCTCGCTGTCGCTCGAGATCTTCTGGACGGCCATCCCGCTCGTGCTGGCCTTGACGGCGTTCGGCTTCGGCGCCGTCGTCTACTTCGACGTCAGCAAGCCGCCGGCGGACGCCATGGACATCTACGTGACGGCCAAGCAGTGGATGTGGAAGCTCCAGCACCCGCAGGGGCAGCGCGAGATCAACGCGCTGCACGTGCCGGTCGGACGGCCGGTGCGGCTCACGATGACGTCCGAGGACGTCATCCACAGCTTCTACGTCCCCGCGTTCCGCATGAAGCGCGACGTGCTGCCGGGCCGCTACACGGAGACCTGGTTCGAAGCCACTCGAACGGGCGAGTACCACCTGTTCTGTGCCGAGTACTGCGGCGCGAAGCACTCCGGGATGATCGGGACCGTCTACGTGCTCGAGCCGAAGGAGTACGAGCAGTGGCTCTCCGGCGCGCAGGCCGGCGACACGCCCGTCGCGGCGGGCGCGAAGCTCTTCGAGCGCCAGCGCTGCAACACCTGCCACGACGCGCGCTCGGGCTCGCGCGGGCCGGACCTCGCCGGGCTCTTCGGCAGCGAGGTCGAGCTCGAGGGCGGCGCGCGGGTCGCCTTCGACGAAGCGTACGTGCGCGAGTCGATCCTCACGCCCATGGCGAAGATCGCCCGCGGCTACCAGCCCTTGATGCCCACCTACGAAGGCCAGCTCTCGGAGGAGCAGATCCTGCAACTCATCGCCTACCTGAAGTCGATCGCCGGCGGCGCAAACGCCCCAGGCGCGAACGCAGCGAACGCCGGCGGAGAGGACGGAGCGAAATGACATCCGCCGCACCGAGTTCCGCGACCCCCGTTCGCCCGCCGGAGAACTACTTGACCGCCGACTATGGCATCAAGTCGTGGCTCCTCTCGACGGACCACAAGCGCATCGGCCTGCTCTACCTGATCTCGATCAGCGTGTTCTTCTTCATCGGCGGCGCGTTCGCCGTGGCGATCCGGATGGAGCTGTTGACGCCCGAGGGCGATCTCTTCGACGCGGAGACCTACAACAAGCTCTTCACGCAGCACGGGCTGATCATGGTCTTCTTCTTCCTCATCCCGTCGATACCGGCGGTGCTGGGGAACTTCCTGCTGCCGATCATGCTCGGCGCGAAGGACCTGGCCTTCCCGAGGCTGAACCTGCTCTCGTGGTACGTGTTCATCACGGGCGGGCTCTTCACGCTCTACGCCACGATCACGGGCGGCGTCGACACCGGCTGGACCTTCTACACGCCCTACAGCAGCACCTACGCGAACACGCAGGTGATGACGGTGGCCGTCGGCGTGTTCATCACGGGCTTCTCGTCGATCCTGACGGGGCTCAACTTCATCGTCACGACGCACAAGATGCGCGCGCCGGGCCTGACCTGGTTCCGGCTGCCGCTGTTCGTCTGGGCGCACTACGCGACGAGCCTGATCATGGTGCTCGGGACGCCTGTGCTCGCCATCACGGTGCTCCTGGTGGGCCTCGAGCGCGGCTTCGGGATCGGCATCTTCGACCCGAAGCTCGGCGGCGATCCGCTGCTCTTCCAGCACCTGTTCTGGTTCTACAGCCACCCGGCCGTCTACATCATGATCCTGCCCGGCATGGGCGTGATCAGCGAGGTCATCGCCTGCTTCGCTCGCAAGCGCGTCTTCGGCTATGGCTTCGTCGCCTTCTCGTCCCTCGCGATCGCCGTCTTCGGCTTCCTCGTGTGGGGCCACCACATGTTCACGAGCGGCCAGTCGGTCTACGCCGGGCTCGTGTTCTCGTTCCTGTCGATGGTGGTGGCCATCCCCTCCGCCGTGAAGGTTTTCAACTGGGTCGCGACGCTGCACCAGGGCTCGATCTCGTTCGAGACCCCGATGCTCTACGCGCTCGGCTTCATCGGGCTCTTCACGATCGGCGGTCTGACCGGGCTCTTCCTCGCGACGCTCGCCGTCGACGTGCACGTCCACGACACCTACTTCGTCGTCGCGCACTTCCACTACGTCATGGTCGGCGGGATGCTCATGGCGTATCTGGCCGGCATCCACTTCTGGTGGCCGAAGATGACGGGGCGCATGTACCCGGAGCTCATCGCGAAGTTCGCGGCGGTCATCATCTTCGTGGGCTTCAACCTGACGTTCTTCCCGCAGTTCCTGCTCGGCTACCTCGGGATGCCGCGCCGCTACCACGCCTACCCCGACGAGTTCCAGGTGCTGAACGTCATGTCGACGGCCGGCGCGTCGATCCTCGGCTTCGGCTACTTGATCCCCATGGGCTACCTCGTGTGGTCGCTGTGGTGGGGCAAGGTCGCGAGCGCGAACCCCTGGCGCGCGAAGGGGCTCGAGTGGAACGTCCCGTCGCCGCCGCCGACGTTCAACTTCGACGCGATGCCGGTCGTCACGGAGGAGGCCTACGCCTACGCGACCGACGCGAGCTTCGTGGAGTCGGCGGCGTCGCGCGCTCGGTCGCGCTCGGACGAGCAAGAGGTCGGCGCGGGAGGGCAACGCTGACCATGGCGACCTCCCATCCGCCCACGCTCGCGCACCACTTCGAGGACATCGAGCAGCAGAAGGACTCCGCCACGCTCGGCATGTGGGCCTTCCTCGCGACCGAGGTGATGTTCTTCGGCGGCATGTTCACGGCCTACGCCGTCTACCGCTGGCGCTACCCGGAGGCGTGGCTCGCGGGCAGCACGACGCTCGACGTGGCGCTCGGCGGCCTCAACACCGCGATACTGATCGGCTCGAGCCTGACGGTCGTCCTCGCCATCGCGAGCGCGCAGCGCGGCAACCGGCGCGGCGAGTCACGCGAGCACTCGCCCGGCGATTCGCGCGGGTACTCGCGCGGCATCGTCCGCTGGCTGCTCGCGACGATCGGCCTCGGCTGCGCGTTCCTGGTGGTGAAGGCCTTCGAGTACGCGCACAAGTTCCACGAGCACCTGGTGCCCGGCGCGCACTTCACCGACCGTTTCGAGCACGCGCAGACCGAGCTCTTCTTCGGCCTCTACTTCGCGATGACCGGCATGCACGCGCTGCACATGGTGATCGGCATCGGTCTGTTCCTCGTGCTCATCGCGATGGCGCGCCGCGGCCGCTTCACCCCCGAGCACCACACGTGGCTCGAGGCCTGCGGCCTCTACTGGCACTTCGTCGACATCGTGTGGATCTTCCTCTTCCCGCTGCTCTACCTGCTCGGGAGGCACCCGTGAGCGACCACCCCGTCGTCCCGCTCGCGCTCTACTACCGAGTGTTCGGCACCCTGCTCGTCCTCACCGCCATCACCGTCGTCGCCGCCTACTTCGACTTCGGCGCGCTGAACACCGTCGTGGCGCTCACGATCGCCGTCGTGAAGGGCACGCTCGTCCTCCTCTACTTCATGCACGTGCGCTGGAGCGGCAAGCTCGTCTGGGTCTTCGCCGCCGCCGGCTTCCTGTGGCTCGTGATCCTGTTGGCCATGACCTTCGGCGACGTGGTCTCGCGCGACTGGATCCCCGAGCCGCCTATGTGAGGCGCGGCGTCGACGCCGGGACGCCAACAGTCGATTGGCTGCCGAACGGTGTCGCGGAGAACGCGGGTCCCTGTCTCGACGATTCCTGACGATTGGACGCCCTCGTCGATCAAGGGCAAGGGTCGAGGGGGCGTGATGCGGCGACGCGGGGGGGCCGCGAATGGGAGCAGGTTCTATCCTGGGGACCATGTTCGCCCCGCCCGTTCTCGGCCTGTGTCTTTTTCTCCCCGGCCAGGATCCGGCGCCTGCGATCGAACCCGCCGCACCGCTGACCGACCTCGACGTCGGCGCACTCGCGTCTTCGCCCTTCGACCGCGTCGTCGCGATCGCGCTCTCGGCGGCGGATCCGACTCTCTCGGGTCATGGCCCCTGTCGGTGGATCGACTACGTCGCCGAGTTCTCCGGCGCGCTGCACGTGTGGACGAAGGTCGAGGGAGCACTCGACACGTTCCTGCGCATCGAGGACGACGCGGGGACTCTCCTGGTCGAGGACGACGACTCGGGCGGCACGCCGAACCCGTACGTGATGCTAGAGGTCGAGCGAGGAAATGGGCTCGCTATTGCCGTCTCGGCATCTCAAGCGGGAGCGGGAGGGAGAGTAGACGTTCATCTCGTGGCCGCGCCGGAAACGGAGAGCACGCGCGCAGAGGCTCTGCTTGCGGAGCAGGAGCTTGCCGAGATCGTGAAGCTGCGCGTGGCCGGTGATCTGTCGAACGCCAGGGCGAGGGCCGTCGCCTTGGTCGAGCACCTCCCGCGCGTGGAGGGCGGATCCGTTAGCGAGCTCGTGGCACAGCAGGCTTGGCTAGTGGGCTTCGAAACGCATGCCCTTGCCCTGCTTCGGCCAACGGAGAGGGTTTGGCGCACGTCCTTGTTGCACTGTTTGCGCACGCTGCCCCTCGATCACCCCGACCTACAGCGAGTGCGGCTGAACCTCGCTGCAACCATCAAACTTCTAGGTGACCGCATCGGAGCGCGCGTGCTGGAGGAGGAGGTGCTCGAAGTTTTCTCGCGAACTCTGCCCGCCGACCACATGCATCTTCAGTTGGTGCGACTGAACCTAGCCACAACTGTCAAGGACTTGGACGTCCCCCGCGCGCGCGCGCTGGAGGAAGTCGTGCTCGAGGTCTTCTCACGCACGCTCCCTCGGGACCATCCCGACCTCCAGATGGCGCGGGGAAACCTCGCCTCTTCGTTGAAACTTCAGGGCCACCTTGCCGACGCGCGTGCCCTCATGGAAGCCGTAGTCGAGGTCTACTCTCGCACGCTGACCGAGGACCACCCCGATCTCCAGAGGGCACGGGGGAATCTCGCCGACACGATGAGGGCGCTAGGTGACCTTGCTGGCGCGCGCGCGCTTCAGGGGGCGGTACTCGAAGTCTTCTCTCGTACGCTGCCTGAGGATCACCCCGATCTCCAGAGGGCACGCCAGGCCCTCGCACTCACCATCAGGGACATGGGTGACCTTGCTGGCGCGCGCGCTCTCTTCGAGCGGGTGCTCGAGGTCGATTCGCGCTCACTACCCGACGACCATCCCAATCTCCAAGCGGCGCGGGAGTACCTCGCCATCACGAGCTACAAACTTGGCGATCTCGCTGAAGCGCGTGTGCTTCAGGAGATGGTGCTCGAGGTCCGCGCGCGCACGATGCCCGCCGACCATCCCGAGCTCCAGACGGCTCGACTGAACCTCGCCCTCACCATCAAGGACATGGGAGACCTCGCCGGGGCGCGCGCGCTCGAAGAGGCGGTGCTCGAGGTCTCTTCGCGCTTGCTGCCAGACGACCACCCCGACCTCCAAACGGCGCGACTGAACCTCGCCGGCACGATCTCAGCGCTTGGCGACCTCGCTGGTGCGCGTACTCTCGAAGAGCAGGTGCTCGAGGTCTTTTCGCGCACAATGCCCGCCGACCACCCCTACCTCCAAGCGGCGCGACTGAACCTCGCCATCACGATCAAGACCCTGGGCGACCTCGCCGGAGCACGCGAGCTCCAGGAACAAGTGCTCGAGGTCTGGTCGCGAACGCTCCCCGCCGACCACCCCGACCTCCAGAAGGCACGACAGAGTCTCGCCCTCACGATCAGGGACCTGGGCGACCTCGCCGGAGCACGCGAGCTCCAGGAACAGGTGCTCGAGGTCCGCTCGCGCACGCTGCCCGCCGACCACCCCGAGCTCCAGAAGGCGCGGCTGAACCTCGCCAGCACAATGCATGCGCTTGGCAACCTCGACGGCGCGCGCGCGCTCGCGGAGACAGCGCTCGAGGTCTTTTCGCGCACGCTGCCGGAGGAGCACCTCGACCTCCAGAAGGCGCGGCAAGACTTGGCCCTCATGATGTTCACGATCGGAGACCTCGCTGGCGCACGGGTGCTGTTGGAGCAGGTGCTCAAGGTCAGTTCGCGCACTTTGCCCGCCGACCACCCTGACCTCCAAACGGCGCGGGGCAACCTCGCCCTGACGATCAAAGCGCTCGGCGACCTCGGCGGTGCGCGCGCTCTGGAGGAGCAGGTGCTCGAGGTCTTTTCGCGCACAATGCCCGCCGACCACCCCGACACACAGGCAGTGCGGCTGAACTTCGCCGGCACGTTGAAAGCCCTGGGCGACCTCTCAGGCGCACGCGCTCTCTGCGAGCAGGTGCTCGAGGTCCGCTCGCGCACGCTGCCCGCCGAACACCCCGACCTCCTGGCGACGCGCGGGAACCTCGCCGCCACGATGTACGCGCTCGGGGACTACGGCGGGGCACGCGCGCTGTTCG
Organism: uncultured Planctomycetaceae bacterium; assembly: GCA_964413535.1. Lineage (GTDB taxonomy): Bacteria > Planctomycetota > UBA1135 > UBA1135 > CAYPTB01. Next base: position 140,011 of record CAYPTB010000040.1, read on the forward strand.
AGGAGGTGCTCGAGGTCCGCTCGCGCACGTTGCCCGCATACCACCCCGACCTCCAAGGAGCGCGATTGAGCCTCGCCGCCACGATGAGCGCGCTGGGCGACCAGGCCGGCGCGCGGGCACTCGAGGAGGCGGTACTCGAGGTCTTCGCTCTCACGCGCCCCGTCGATCACCCCGACTTTCAGATGGCGCGGGCGAACCTCGCCCTCACGCTCGCCCGAGAGCGCACGAGTTCGAAAGGAGGGGAGGGGGAGCGACTGGAAGGTCGAGAGGTGTTCGCGAGAGTGACCGGCGACTTCACCCGCTCGCTCGCGCGCTCGGCGCGCGAAGCGCTGCTTTCGGGCTCCAGTCGTGAGGCCGAGGAGCGTTGCGTGAACCTGTCGAAGGACATCGGCCGCGCGCTCTCGTTCGCCGAGGGCCTGAGTGTGTTCGGGCGGAACGAGGAGCTCGAGCGCGAGGCGTTTCTATCCTCGGAGGACACGCGCGGAGCGCCCCTAGCATCGGCGAGCCTCGCGCGTCGAGCGGCCGCGCACCCGCGTCATGCCGAACTGCGCGAAGAGATCCATTCGGCGAGCGTGGAGCTTGCACGCTTGGCGCAGGGTGGAGCAAGCGCAGACGAGTTCGACCGCGCGCGTTCGCGGCGCGATATGGCCGAGCGCGAGCTCGTGGGACTTGCGAAGGAGATGCTGGGTGAGGTAGAGAGGATGCTGGGGCTTGAGCTCGCGCCGCTGTCCGGAGACCTGGCGAACGGCGATGTCTTTGTCGGGTATCGCCGCTACGAGTGTTTCCGTGTCGAAGCTGACGGCAAGGACAGCTCCACCGAGAGCCTGTGTGCGTTCGTCCTGCGCTCCGGCAAGCGACTTCATCGGATCGAGTTCGGGCCGATCGAGCCGATCGAGGAGGCGGTCGAGGCTTGGCGTACTGCGGTCGGCGTTGGAGCAGCGGACTCCGCGCGTGGAGTCGGTGTCGAGCCTGCAACGATCATGGATCTCGGCGCGGCCGGAGACCGGTTGCGACGCATGGTGCTCGATCCGCTGGCGGATCACCTCGAAGGCGCGGAGCGGATCGTGGTTGCCCTCGACGACGTCTTGCACCTGGTTCCGCTGGCTGCGTTGCCGGCGGGCGGTGCATGGGGCACGGCTACACCTTCGAGCAACGTCGACCCGTCTCGGCTCGTCGGCGACGTCGTGCGCATCGAGATACGGACGAGCATCATGGAACTCCTCGGGCGAGGGCCAAGGCCACTCACCGGCGACTTAGTCGTCGTCGGCGGCGTGGACTACGAGGGGAGGGCTACCTCGCAGGCGAGGGTCGCCTTGGCAGCGATCACGAGTGCCCCGAACGCCCCCCGCGGAGCGGGCCTCCTGCGCGATACCCCTTGGGGAACCGGTTTCACTCCACTCGAGGCGACGGGTGAGGAAGCGCGAGGGATCGCGGCGTTGATGCAGGCATCCCTCGTGGAAGTCGGCGGCATCGAGTTGCTCGAGGGCGCACACGCCACGCGCGAGAGTCTCGTCGCGCTCGCGCCCAGGGCGCGCTTCCTGCACATCGCCACGCATGGTTGGTTCGCGCCCGAATCGATTCGATCGATGCTCGATCCCGAGCCGCTCGAGGGAAAGACTGGCTTCGGCCTGCGCATGGACACCGCGGAGCGCGTGAAGGGCATGGCGCCGATGCTGCTCTGTGGGCTCGCGCTCGCCGGTGCGAATCTCCCCGAGAACGAGCTCGGCCGAGCCCCTGGGTTGATGACGGCGGAGGAGATCTCGACGCTCGATCTTTCGAACTGCGAGCTCGCGGTGCTGTCGGCTTGCGACACGAACGTCGGCGAGCGTAGGGCGGGCCAAGGCGTCGCGAGTTTGCAGCGCGCGCTGCACATGGCGGGTGCGCGCAGCGTGATCACGTCCCTGTGGAAGGTGCCCGACGAGGCGACGAAGGAGCTGATGCTCGACTTCTACCGGCGCATCTGGGTGCTGTACGAGCCCAAACACGAGGCGCTGTGGGCGGCGAAGAAGAAACTGCGCGACGCCGTGGACGAGCGAGGCGAGCCGAAGTACACGACGCGCGACTGGGCCGCGTGGGTGTTGACAGGCCAGCAGGACTAGGACCGAACCCACGCGCAGTGAGCACGCGGGCTCCACCTTGGCTCGAGGGCGAGCTCGTCGATCACCGGACGAGGCCGAGATTCGTGGGATGGTGTGAGTCGGAGCACTTCCTATCCTGGGAGCCATGCTCGCCGCCGCAGTCTTCGCACTGTGTTCGCTCGTCCCGGCCCAGGAGCCGACATTCGCGATCGCACCCGCCGCCTCGCAGGCCGACCTTTACGCCGACGCGCTCGCAACTTCGCCGTTCGATCGCGTCGTCGCGATCGCGCTCTCGGCGGCGGATCCGACGCTCGAAGGTCACGGCCCCTGCCAGTGGCTCGACTACGTCGCCGAGTTCTCCGGCACGCTGCACGTGTGGACGAAGGTCGAGGGAGCGTTCGACACGTTCCTGCGCGTCGAAGACGGAGACGGGAAGCTCTTCGCCGAGGACGACGACTCGGGCGGCGTGCCGACTCCGTACGTGAAACTCGAGGTCGAGCCGGGGGCGAAACTCTCGATCGCTGTCGCGGCCTCGAAGACCGGGGAGACTGGCGAGGTCGAGCTTCACCTCGTCGCCGCGCCCGAGACGGAGAGCACGCGCGCGGAGGCTCTGCATGCGCAGCAGGAGATCGCGGAGATCAAGAAGATGCGCGAAGGAGGGGATCTTTCGAACGCGAGAGATCGGGTGGTCGCGCTGCTCGAACATCTCGCCCACGTGGAAGACGGATCCGAGAGCGAACTCGTGGCGCAGCAGGTTTGGCTATCGGGATTCGAAACGCATGCTCTTTCACAACTCGGGCACACGGAGAGTGCATGGCGGTCCGTCTTTACGCATCGCTTGCGCACGCTACCCCAAGACCACTCCGACCTCCAAGCAGCGCGAAGCAACCTCGCGGCCACGATGTCCGCCCTTGGCGATCTTGCCGGCGCTCGCGCGCTTCTCGAGGAGGTGCTCGAAGCCTTCTCACGCACGCTACCCCAAGGCCACCACGACCTCCAAGCAGCGCGAATCAACCTCGCCGGCACGATCAAGGCTCAAGGCGACCTCGCCGGCGCGCGCGTGCTCGAGGAGGCAGTGCTCGAGGTTTTCTCGCGCACGCTCCCTCGAGACCACCCTGACTTCCAGACAGCGCAGGGAAACCTCGCCGTCACCATCAAGGCACTGGGCGACCGCACCGGCGCGCGCGCGCTCGAAGAGGCAGTACTCGAGGTCCGCTCGCGCACGCTCCCCGCTGATCACCCCGACCTGCAGGCGGCACGACAGAACCTCGCCGGCACGATCATCGCCCTGGGCGACCTTGCCGGCGCGCGCGCGCTGTTCGAGCAGGTGCTCGAGGTCAGACTGCGCACGCTGCCCGCCGACCATCCCGATCTTCTGGCGGCGCAGCAGAACCTAGCCGTCACGATCAAGGCATTGGGTGACCTCGACGGCGCGCGGGAGCTCGAGGAGCAGGTGCTCGAGGTCAGACTGCGTACGCTGCCCTCCGACCACCCCGATCTTCTGGCGGCGCAACTGAACCTCGCTGGCACGATCCAGGCATTGGGTGACCTCGACGGCGCGCGGGAGCTCGAGGAGCAGGTGCTCGAGGTCAGACTGCGCACGCTGCCCTCCGACCACCCCGATCTACAGAACGCGCGGCAGAACCTCGCAGGTACGCTCAAGGCCCAGGGCGACCTCACCGCCGCGCGCGCGCTCGAGGAGGCGGTGCTCGAAGTCCGCTCCCGCACGCTGCCCTCCGACCACCCCGATCTACAGGCGGCGCGTCTGAACTACGCCACGACAATCAAGAGCCTGGGAGACCTGACCGGTGCGCGGGCTCTCGAGGAGGCGGCGCTCGAGGTCTTCTCGCGCACGTTGCCAGCCGACCACCCCGACCTCCAACTGGCGCGGCAGTTCCTCGCTTCCACCCTTGCAGCCATGGGCGACCTCGCCGGCGCCCGCGCGCTGTTGGAACAGGCGCTCGAGGTCTTCTCGCGCACGCTGCCCGCCGACCACCTCGACCTCCAGACGGCGCGAGGGAACCTCGCCATCACACTCCGGGTACTAGGCGACCTCGTTGGCGCGCAAGCGCTCGAGCAGAGTGTGCTCGAAGTCCGTTCGCGCATGCTCCCTGCCGATCACCCCGACCTGCAGGTCGCGCGGGGGAACCTCGCAGTCACGATCCGAGCTCTGGGTGACCTCGCCGGTGCTCGCGCGCTCGAGGAGGCAGTCCTCCAGGTTCGCTCACGTACGTTGCCCGAGGATCACCCCGCCCTGCAGGTCGCGCGCGGGAATCTCGCAGGCACGCTCGCCCGCGAGCACGCAAGCGAGACGCGAAGAGAGCAAGAGCGCAACGGAGACGCAAAGGACCGCAAGCGCGCGTTCGAAGAGCTCACGGGCGACTTCGTCCGCTCACTTGCGCGCTCGGCGCATGAAGCGTTGCTCTCGGGCTCGATCCGTGAAGCCGAAGAACGCTGCGCCAACCTGTCGACAAAGCTCGGACGAGCGCTGTCGCTTGCCGAAGGCCTCGGCGTATTCGAGCGGGTGAAGGAGCTCGAGCGCGAGGTGTTCCTCGCGTCCGAAAGCACGCGCGGAGCTCCCCTCAAGTCCGCGAGCCTCGCGCGTGGGGCGGCGTTGCATCCGCGCTATGCCGAGTTGCGCGACGAGATTCGTTCGGCGAGCGAGGAGCTGGCGCGCCTTGCTCACGACGGCGCGAGTACGAACGAGTTCGACCTCACTCGTTCGCGGCGCGAGGTGTCCGAGCGCGAGCTCTTGGGACTCGCGAAGGAGATTCTGGGAGGGGATGCAGGTTTGCTGGAATTCGATCTTCCGGGTCTGTCCGCAGAGCTCGCGGAGAACGAGGCCCTCGTCGGATACCGCCGGTATCCGCGTTTCCGGATCGATGCCGACGGCAAGGAAAGCTCTCCCGAGAGCTTGTGCGCGTTCGTCGTGCGCTCGGACGAGCGACTTGATCGAATCGAGCTGGGACCGATCGAGCCTATCGAGAGAGCCGTCGATGCTTGGCGCGCCGCGATCGGCCTGCATGCAATAGGTTTCTCACGTGCAATCGGCGTCGTATCCACAACGGTCACGGACTCCGGCTCCGCCGGGGACGCGTTGCGGGGCATGGTGCTCGATCCTCTGGCCGATCATCTCGCCTGCGCAAAACAGATCGTCATCTTCCTCGACGACGTCTTGCACCTGGTCCCGCTGAATGCTCTACCGGCTGGCGGCGCATGGATCGATGAGGCAGCCTTGGACGGCGATGCGCCATTGCTTCTCGGCGATCTCGTCCGGATCGAGGTTCGGACCAGCGTGCAGGAGCTGCTGGCGCGAGAGCCACTACCTCCCATCGGAAACTTGGTCGTCGTTGGCGGTGTGGATTACGAAGGAAGATCCACGTCGCGCGCGAGCGATGCAATCGTAGCGCCGGTGAGCACTTCACATGCCGCAGGAAGAGCTGGCATCCTTCGCGGGACTCCGTGGGAAGAGGGCTTCTCCCCCCTCATGGCGACAGTTGTAGAAGCGCGCGGCATCGCAGCATTGATGCAGTCGTCGCGCGTGGGAGTCGGCAGAGTCGAGTTGCTCGAGGGTCCTCACGCCACGCGCGATAGTCTTGCCGCGCGCGCGCGCAATTCGCGCTTCCTTCACATCTCCACCCACGGCTGGTTCGCGCCCGAATCGATCCGATCGATGCTCGATCCAGAGCCGATCGGCGGCGAGAGCGGCTTGGGCCTGCGCATGGACGCGGAAGAGCGCGTGAAGGGCATGGCGCCGATGCTGCTGTGCGGGCTCGCGCTCGCGGGGGCGAATCTCCCCGAGGACGAGCTCGGCCGTGCGCCGGGACTGATGACGGCGGAGGAGATCTCGGCGCTCGATCTTTCGAACTGCGAGCTCGCGGTGCTGTCGGCGTGCGACACGAACGTCGGCGTGCGGCGGGCGGGTCAGGGCGTCGCTAGCTTGCAGCGCGCGCTGCACATGGCGGGCGCGCGCAGCGTGATCACTTCCTTGTGGAAGGTGCCCGACGAGGCGACGAAGGAGTTGATGCTCGACTTCTACCGGCGCATCTGGGTCATGAAGGAGCCCAAGCACGAGGCGCTGTGGGCGGCGAAGAAGAAGCTGCGCGACGCCGTGAACGAGCGCGGCGAGCCCATGTACTCGACGCGCGACTGGGCGGCGTGGGTGTTGACTGGCGAGCAGGAGTGAATTCGCCTCCGATCGCCTCACCGCTGATCCCAACGCCAGACTCGGCGTTTCGCGACGACTCTTCTCGGCCGGCGAGAGCTGCGATGGAGGTGACGAAGGGGCGAGCTCGGTGGCAATGCAGCTTCCTCTTCGGTTCGCTCGACTCAGCCCGGGTCGCAGGGACTCCCCATCACGCGCCTCCTGGGTTACTCTCGATCGACGCGATTGCGAGCAACCCCATCGCCATGAAGTTCCGCGTGATCATCGAGCAGGATGAGGATGTGTTCCTCGCCACGGTGCCGACTCTTCCCGGGTGCGTGTCCCAGGGAACCACGCGCGACGAGGCCGTCGTGAACGTTCGCGAAGCGATCGAGGGGTACCTGGAGAGCCTCCGCGATCACGGCGACCCGATACCCCCTTCGATCGGCGAAGAGATCATCGACATCGCCACATGATCCTGCGGCAGTCGCGACCACCTTCCGACGCTTCACCGTTCCAGATCATCGAGAGATCGCGAAGGGAACGTCTCGGGTGATCATCCGCGAGGCCGGAGTCTCCGTGGAAGACTTCACTCAACTCCTCTGAGCATGGGCGCAACGGTGGATCTAGCAACGTGGATGCTCCTCGTCGTCCTCCAGGGCTCTGGCGACCCATCTCTTGCGGAGAGTCCAATCCATCCGTTCGATCGCGTCGTCGCGATCGAGCTTTCGGCGGCGGACCCGGCGCTCGCAGGTCACGGTCCCTGCCGGTGGGTCGAGTACGTCGCCGAGTTCTCCGGCACGCTGCACGTGTGGACGGTGGTCGAGGATGCGTTCGACACGTTCCTGCGCGTCGACGGCGCTGAGCAGCCTCTCGGCCAGGACGACGACTCGGGCGGCAAGCCGGCTCCGTACGTGAAGGTCGAGGTCGAGCCCGGGATCTTCCTCGCGATCGCCGTGGCCGCGTCGAAGCCGGAAACCTTCGGCGACGTCGAACTGCACCTCGTCGCCGCGCCCGAGACGGAGCACACGCGCGCGGAGGCCGCGCTCGCCGTGCAAGAGCTCGACGCGATCGAGGCGTTGCGCGACGCCGGCGACGTCGCGAACGCCAGGACGCGCGCGGCCGCACTCGTCGAGCACCTCGCGCGCGTCGAGAACGCCCGCGCCAGCGAGCTCGTCATGCAGGAAATCTGGTGGGCGGGGCACCAGACGAACGATCTCGAACTCCTCGATCCCACGGCGCGGGCCTGGCGCCTGACGCTCGCGCATCGATCGCGCACGCTGCCCCCCGACCACGACGCGCTGCAGGAGGCGCGCGGAAACTACGCCTCCGTGATCGGTGCGTTGGGTGACCTCGCCGGCGAACGCGCGCTCCAGGAACAGGTGCTCGAAGTGTGCTCGCGCACCTTGCCCGCCGACCACCGTGACCTGCTACTGGCGCGCGGAAGCCTCGCCGGCACGTTGAGCGCGCTCGGCGAGCTCGACGCCGCCCGCGCGCTGCAGGAGCAAGTGCTCGAGACTGTCTCGCGCACGCTCTCCCCCGACCACCGCGACGTCCAACGGGCGCGCGAGGGCCTTGCCAGCACGCTGGGACGAATGGGAGATCTGAGCGGAGCGCTCGCGCTCGATCGGCAAGTCCTGGAAGCTCGCAGCCGGACCCTGTCACCGGACGACCTCGCCGTCCAACGCGCGCGCGTGAACCTCGCCGGCACCTTGAAGAGACTCGGCGACCTCGCTGGCGCGCAGGCTCTGCAGGAAGCGGCGCTGGAGGTTCTCACGCGCACGCTGCCCGAGGGACATCCGACGCTCCACACGACACGCGCGAACCTCGCCGGGACGCTGAATGCGCTGGGCGACCTCGCTGCGGCGCGGGCGCTCGACGAGCAGGTGCTCGAGGTCGCCCTGCGGACGCTGCCTCCCGACCATCCTGACCTCCAGGAAGCACGACTCAACCTGGCGGGCACGATCCGCAAGCTCGGAGATCTCGCGGGAGCGCGCGCGCTCCAGGAGCAAGCCCTCGGGTCGCTCTCGCGCACGCTGCCTGAGGATCACCCCGAGCTCCAGGAGGCGCGCACGAGCCTCGCGAGCACGCTCAAGATGCTGGGCGACGTCGCGGGTGCGCACGCACTACAAGAGCGAGCGCTCGAGGTGCTCTCGCGCACGCTACCGGCAGAACACCCGGACCTTCTCGCGGCACGCTCGCGCCATGCCCGTCTGCTACACGACCGAGGCGAACACGCCGCAGCGCTCGCCCTCGACGAAGAAGTGCTCGCCGTTCGCTCGCGCACGCTGCGCGAAGATCATCCCGACCTCGTGAGCGCGCGAATGCACGTTGGATACGGGCTGCACGAGGTCGGCGATTTCGCTCGCGCGCACGAGCTGTTCGCGCAAGTCCTCGGGCTCTTGTCACGCACGCTGCCGGCGGATCACCCGAGCCTCCAGGACGCCCGCGTGAACACGGCAGTGACGCTCAAGGCGATGGGAGACCTCGCGGGCGCGCGCGTCCTCGAGAACGAGGTGCTCGAGTTCCGCACGGCGACCCTGCCTCCCGACCACCCCGGGCTCCAGAAGATCCGCGCGAACCTCGCCTCCACGATCGCACGCCAGCGAGCCGTGGAGAGTGACGCGGGACGAGCGGCGAACGACGGCGAAGGCGCTGCGTTCGCGAGCCTGGTCCGGGACTTCATCCTCTCGCTCGGGCGCTCGGCTCGCGAGGCGTTGCTGTCGAGCTCGAGCCGCGAGGCCGAAGAGCGCTGCGCGAACCTGACCGAGGACGTCGGCCGTGCGCTGTCCCTCGCCGAAGGCGTGGGAGCGTTCGAGCGCGACGTGGAGCTCGAGCGCCTGGCGTTCATCGCCTCCGAGTGCACGCGCAGCGCGCCCATCGCGTCGGCGAGTCTCGTCCGGCGGGTTGCCGCGCATCCGCGCTACTCCGTCCTGCGCGAGGAGATCCGTTCGGCGACCGCGGAGCTCGCGCGTCTCGCGCAGCAGCACGCGGGATCCGACGACTTCGACCGCGCCCGTGCACGGCGCGAGGCGGCAGAACGCGAGCTGGTAGACCTTGCCAGGAGCTCGAAGACCGACGAGACGGAGCTCTTCGGGCTCGACCTCGTCGGGCTGTCGGCGAGCCTCGCGGAGAGCGACGCCATCGTCGCGTATCGACGCTACGAGCGGTTCCGCGTGGACTCGGAAGGCCGGTTCAACTCGGTCCAGAGCCTGTGCGCTTTCGTGGTTCGCTCCGGATCGCGGCTCGACCGATTCGAGCTCGGGCCGGCCGCGACGATCGAGTCCGCCGTGCAGTCCTGGCGCGATGCGATCGGCGTGCGCCTGGAGAGGGGAATCGACGTTCCAGTGAGCCTCGCTCGAGAGGAGCTCGATCGCGGAGCAGGCCTGCGCTCACTGGTGCTCGATCCCCTCGAGCCCGCGATCGCAGTCGCCATGCGGCTCGTCGTGCTGCTCGACGACGTCCTGCACCTCGTGCCGTTGGATGCGCTGCCGTCGCGATCCACGAACGGCGACGAGCCGGTCACTCCGGTCCCGCCTGTCGCCGGCAGCGAAGGGAATCTCCTCGGTGACCGCTGGCGGTTCGAGACACGCTGCACGCTGGGCGAGCTCGTGACGAAGGAGGACGCACCGCACCGTGGCGGTTCGCTCGTCGCGCTCGGCGGTCCGTCGTTCAACTCGGAACCGCTGCCGCTCTCGGCCGAGGATGTGGAGGCTCTCGACGAGCGTGCGGAGCCCGTGCGGATGGCGTCGCTCTTGCGCGGCGGGCCCTGGGAGCACGGCTTCGAGCCACTGACCTATTCGGGGCTCGAAGCGCGCGGCATCGCGGCACTCTACGCCGAGGCCTTCGACGAGGAGCGCCCTGCGCTGATCTTGGAGAAGCGCAAGGCCTCGCGCTCCGCCGTCGACGAGGCCGCACCCAAAGCGCGCTTCCTGCACATCGCCACGCACGGTTGGTTCGCGCCCGAAGCGATCCGTTCGATGCTCGATCCCGAGTCCGACGCGGCGAGCGACTCGGGCCCGCACGAGGACGAGCTGGAGCGAGTGAGGGGAATGGCCCCCATGCTCCTGTGCGGGTTGGCCCTCGCCGGTGCGAACCTCGCGGAAGACGGGCTCGGCCGCGCGCCCGGGCTGATGACGGCGGAGGAGCTCTGTACGCTCGATCTTCGCAACTGCGAGCTCGCGGTGCTGTCGGCCTGCGACACGAACGTCGGCGAGCGCCGCGCGGGCCAGGGCGTCGCGAGCCTGCAGCGCGCGCTGCACATGGCGGGCGCGCGCAGCGTGATCACTTCCTTGTGGAAGGTGCCCGACGAGGCGACGAAGGAACTGATGCTCGACTTCTACCGGCGCATCTGGGTCCTGAACGAGCCCAAGCACGAAGCGTTGTGGGCGGCGAAGAAGAGGCTGCGCGACGCCGTGGACGAGCGCGGGAACCCGAAGTACACGACGCGCGACTGGGCGGCGTGGGTGTTGACGGGCGAACCGGACTGAAATCGTCGCTCGCGGACGCTCCGGCCCTCGGGCGCCTTCGTTGCCGAGTATGCTCGCGACCGAGAGGTCGCGATTCCTGGAAGGCGGAGGACTCCACGACGAGGAATTGGCGCAGGCATCTCTTCGACGCGCTCATGACTTGGACGGTCGTGACGACCGTGTTCGCGTGGCTGCCGCTCGTTCGCATCCTGGGGCGGCCCGAAGGCTATCGGTGGTCGATCCTCGGACTGTCCGGCGAGGGGACCGAGGGTCCTTACTGGCTGTTCGTCCTGCTCACGCTCTACGCGCTCGCTCTCCTGTTCAGCGCGTACCGCGGACCGCGCGCGCTCTTCCATCCGCTGTTGATCCTGTGGCACGCGGCCGTGAGTGCGGTCGTGATCACGGGCGCCGTCCAGGGCAGTTCGGGAGCGACCTGGCAGGGACAAGGCCTGCACTGGTCCCTTCCGCTGTGGCTCTTGGTCGTGCCGTGCGTCTTCTTCGCCGTGCTCGCCGTCGCCAGGACGATCGACGACCGACGCGTTGCAAAGCTCGAGACGCCCGTCGCGTGGACGCGTGCGAACTCCTCCGGCTCGCGACATCGATCTTGCTGTTGGTCGTCGCGCTGGCGCTCTTCCGGGTAGGAACCAACTACAACTGGGTGACAGCCGCGGCGATCGTCACGACGGTCGTCCACTGGATCTTGCTGGCCGAGTCCTTCCAACCCCGGCGCGGCGCTGCACGCGAGGTCGAGCCCGGCTAGACCGAGCGGCGCGGACCGACCCCGGCGGTCGGAGGGGCGAGACGCGCGCGTCCTGCTGCAAACGCCACCGATCGCTGCCGCCTTCTCGTCAGCGCACCCCGTGGCGTACCTTGGCGACACGACGAGCGCGAGCGCGTCGCGCGAGGACCGCAACTGTGTTCCACGACCCTCATAGCTTCCCGTTCGTCGCGAGCCTCGAAGCCACGTTCGGCGACATCCTGCGCGAGCTCGGCGCACTCGGGCACGCGGACTTCGTCGAGAGCCCCGACTCTCTGACGACCGTCTCCGGCGGCTACGACGAGACGGGCTGGCGCTACTTCGCTCTCCACGGCGAGGAAGGCCTCGAGGGCAACCGCGCGCGCTGCCCGTTCACCGCGACCGCCAGCGCAGCGGTCCCGGGCCTGGTGAACGCCGGCTTCTCGCTCTTGCGTCCGGGAACGCACCTCCATCCCCACCGCGGCGAGCTGCGCGGCGTGTTGCGCTGCCATTTCGCGCTCGTCGTGCCGAGCGGCGACTTTGGCCTGCGCGTCGGAGGCGATACGCGGCGCTGGCAGCCCGGTCACTGCCTGGCGTTCGACGACACGTTCGAGCACGAAGCCTGGAACCACGGCGACGGCGATCGCGTCGTGCTGATCGTCACCTTCCGGCCGGTGGCAGCCGTGGAGGAGAACCCGGCGAATCCGTTGTCGTCTGTCGCGGCACCGTACTCACCACAGGCAGCAGCCTTCGTCGACGTCGGGGACGGCGCGCAGGCGTAGGAGCTTCGACGCCAAGTACGGGAAGCTCGCGAGCTCGGGATCGCGCTCCGCGTTCGTCGAGCGGTGCACGACGCCGCCGCGCTCGAAGACGAGCGCCACGTTCGTGGCGCCGTGCTCGGCGAGGAACGTGACGCGCTGGCGCAGCGCTTGGTAGGGCAGCTTCCACGCGGGGGGGAGCCCTAGCTTCTGGGCCTCCGTCGGGCGGAAGAAGGCCACGAACGTCTCGTTGTTGGGCGCGCCGGACCAGCTCGGGACCGACAGTGCGTGCAACGCCGCGTCGGAGCTCGAGTGGATCGACACGAGGTCGCGCTCGACGTCGAACACGAGCAGTGCTTCGGGGATGATCATGTGGTTCGAGCGCCCGCCCTCCGTGCGCAGGTTGCTGAACATCGCGTAGCAGAGCGTCGTCTTCAGGCCGACGTAGGGCGAGAGGCCGTTCGCGAAGACGAGGGCGACGAACGGCAAGAGGATCGGCCGCGGCACGATGCGCTGCGCCCGCGCGGGCTCGGGATCGCGGACGATGAGCGCTCGGCGCGAGACGAACGCGAGCACGCCGAGCCCGAGCACGCCGTAGACGAGCCAGAAGGAGCGAAACGCGTCGGGCTCGGGCGACACCGGTCCCGCATCCTCCGAGAACGCCGTGATGACGGCGAACGCAATCCACATGAGCGCCGAGAGCTCGAGGCCCGATCGAAGGAGCCGCACGAACCGCGAAGCGTTGCTCGCGGCGCCGAGGCGCAGCGCGTCCCAGGTCGAGGTAGCCAGGAACAGCGTCAGCACCGCGTAGAGCATCGCGGAGAAGCCCGGATAGGAGAAGCCGAGCAGGTAGTGGAACAGCGCCGCGAGCCAGACCCCTGCGAGCCGCGTACGGCGGAACGCGAGCAGGACCGGAATCGCGCCCTCGACCATCAGCGTGCCCCAGATGGAAACGAACTCCGCGGCTCGATTCCCCGGGAGAAACGCGAGCGAAACGCCGAACACCGTGTGCTCGCGCAGCTTCGCGAGTTCGCTCGACGCGCAGGAGAGGTCCAGGTCGACGAAGCCCCAATTGAGCTTGTGCACGGTCGTCCACACGTACAGCACGAGCAGCGACATGCGCGCGATCGGCGCGAACGCGGCGTAGAAGGCTGCGCTGCCATCACCGTCGAAACGACGAGACGTGGCGAACACAGCCAACGCCGCGACCTGCAGCACGAACACGAGCGTGCCGTGGTTGTTGACGTTCGGCATCTCGCCCCATAGCGTCGCCGCGTGCACGAGCGCGAGCGCGACGAACCGCGCGAGCGAGCTCGGCCGAGCCAGGACGAGCGCCGCACAGGCGATCGTCGCGGATTTGGCGAAGAACAGCAGCCGGTCAGCGTCCGGATCGAGCCGCGCACTCGTGTTGACGATCGCGGAGAGCGCCCACGCGAACGCGAAGACCGCGAATGCGCGCTCGCTCTGCCTGTCGGAAGTCGGCGGTGGTGCGTCGGCCAAGAGGAGCCCTCGCTACGCACGCGGAGTCTAGCCAGCCCATCCGCGAACATCGGCTGGGCCCCTCCAAGGCTGGGCGCTCTGGATGCAAGTGCGCGGGGAGCCGCTCGAGCGCTGTCGTCACCCAAGTCGTTCGGGGACGGAGTGGTCTCGGGCGACTGGATTCTCGAAGCACGGTTCTCGGAGGCAAGACGACCCGACCGCAAGGCGCACAGTGCCCCTCGGGCGCCTCCTTCCGGATCCCCCGCTGGCGTTCCCCGGGCCACGCACGGCCAAGAGCCCCGGACATCTTGGTGGACATGAATCGGGACAATTCCAGCATTCTGTCGATGTAAGCTATTGTATTACAGACCCTTGCGCCTGAGCAAAAGTGGACAGTCATGGGTATCGAAGACACGCATCCGTGGATCCGGTTCCAGGTCGACCTGCGGCACGCGGGTGCGGAGTTGTGGATCCTGCTCGGAGAAGCGGCCTCGAAGTGCGAGCACCTCTCGAAGGAACTTCCGTCGCCGCAACACGACAACGCCATCTAGCCCTCGACCTCGGGAATAACTGGGTTGGAGTAGCCGCGATCACCGAACTCTCCGCGCGACTCGCACGGGGCTACGTCGGCAGAACGACGAAGACCGTACAACACGACTCGAGCGTGCTCGAGGAGCTCGGGCTGATCGACCGCGAGCCCCGACGCGTCCGCGCGCGACGCGACATCGTCTTCTCCTTCCTACCCCTGCGGCGCCGAGTTGCGGAGGATCCCGACTGATGCCCGGCGACCAAGGTTCTCCTCGCCTCCTCGTCGTCAGCCTCCTCGTCGCGGCGAGTTGCTCGCGCGAGGTCGAGCGCCGGCCGAACGTGCTGTTCCTGCTCTCGGACCAGCACGTGGCGAGCGCGCTCGGGTGCGCGGGGGATCGCGACGCGCACACGCCGGCGCTCGATCGGTTGGCGCGCGACGGGGTGCGTTTCGCGAACGCCTTCTGCAACACGCCGCAGTGCTCGCCGTCGCGCTACACCATCTGGACGGGGCGCTACAGCAGGAGTCACGGGCTGCGCGCGAACCGAGTGCCCGAGGACGTCACGCAGACGACGATCGCCGAGATCCTGCGATCCGAGGGCTGGGTCACGGCCTCGATCGGGAAGCACCACATGACCAACTCGCTCGCAGAGCACGGCTTCGACGTGGTGGTCGACTTCGACGACTTCGATGCCTGGCGCTCGCAGGCGAACGCTCCGCACTGGAACCAAGGCGGCGAATGGCTCGACTTCGCGCGTCGCGTGGTGCCGGGCCACGTCGGTACGAGCAGGGCCTCGAACGAGGAGCACCGCGAAGGCTGGTTCGCGACGCGCGCGATCGAGTTCCTGCGCCAGCCACGCGAACGACCCTTCTGCCTGTGGCTCTCGTTCCACGGTCCACACACGCCCATCGCACCCTCGCCCGAGTTCGCCGAGCTGTATCGCGACCGCAAGGTGCAGCTTCCCGCGAGCTGGAACCATACCGGCCCGAGCGGGAATGCCGAGCTCGACTCCGCTCGCGCGATTTACAGATCGTTCGGCGAGTTCCAGCACGAGAGGACGAAGGCCTTATATCTGGCCTTCGTCGCGCAGATCGACCACAACGTCGGCCGCGTGCTCGACGCGCTCGACGAGCTCGAGCTCGCCGACGACACGATCGTCGTCTACACGTCGGACCACGGCGACATGGCCGGCGCGCACGGCGTGTGGGGCAAGTACTACTTCCTCAACGAAGAGGTCGTGCGCGTGCCGTTGATCGCGCGCGTGCCGGCCGGCGTTCGCGGCGCCGTCGAGGGGGCCGACCGGATTCGACTCTCGCAACCGGGCGCCGTGCACGAGGAGCTCGTTGAGCTCGTCGACCTCGCGCCCACGCTGCTCGAGCTGTGCGGCGTGCCCGTGCCCACCAGCATGCAGGGTCGCAGCCTCGTCCCACTGCTCGACGGTACCGCCGAGGGGTGGCGCGAAGTGGTCTTCGCCGAGACGGGCATCCCGAGCCAGCCAGCCGGCCGCACGCTGATGGCGCGCAGTCGGAGTTTCAAGTACACGCTCCACGAGAAGCGCGGCGTGCGCAGCGAGCAGCTCTTCGACCTCACGAGCGATCCGGGCGAGATGCGCGACGTGGCCGCCGACCCCGCGCACGCGACCGAGCTCGCGGAGCTCCGCGGGGCGCTCGCCGACTGGGAACTGCGTACGGAGAGCGCTCCCCTCGTCCTGCCGCTCCCACTTGCCAAGCGCAACGCGGACGACTGACGGCCAACTGGGCACCCGCGATCCCGACCGCGTCCGCGACGCCGGATGGGCGGCTTCCCGGATGGGCGGCGTCGATGGGCGCGCGCGGCCGCCGTGAATCGAGGCCCGGATCGGTCATAATCCCCGGCGTGCCGCGGATCGCAACGCTCCTCCTCGCCGTGTGCCTCGGATGCTCGTCCGGGGAGAGCTGGTCGGTCGAGGAGCTGCGGCCGCTGCTCGCAGGCGTCGTCGGCGCGCCGGGCGCCGAGAGCGAGCTCGCCTTGGGCTTTCGCGATACGGAGTACACGGACGAGATCGCGGTGCTTGGCTTCGACGAGGTCCTGGCGCTCGACGGGCTCGACCTGCCGGCCGTGTGCGCGGTGGACTTCGAGCTGCGGCTCGAGCTCGGCGCGGGGCGGCGCGAGCCGGAGTCGGTCGAGGCGCTGGTCGCGGCGCGCGCACGCGACGGGTCCATGGTCCGCGAGCGCGTGCTCGTCTCGCTGCGGGGCGAACCGACGCGGCACTGGTTCCGCGGGCGCGTCGACCTGCGGGCCGGCGCGCCGATCGAGCGGCTCGAGCTCTCCGTCGCGCGGCCCCACGCCCTCGCCGCTACGGACGAGCCCGAGGTCGTGATCCTGCGGCCGCGAGCGCGCTGGAAGCTCGCGCTCACGCGACCGCCTGCCGCAGCTCGGCGTGTGTTGCTCGTCACCTTCGACACGTTGCGTGCGGACCACTTGGGCTGTTACGGGAACTCGCAAGCTCGGTCGCCGTGCATCGACGCCTTCGCAGCCGACTCCGTTCGCTTCGAGAGCGCTTGGTCGGCGAGCAACGTGACCAACCCGTCGCACGCGTCGATCCTGACGTCGCTGCACCTGAAGGACCACGAGGTGCGCAGCAACTTGATGAAGCTCTCGCCCGCGATCCCGAACCTCGTCTCGGCCTTGCGCGGACGCGGATTCCGAACGGCGGCCTTCGTCGCCTCGCACAACTTCGAGCCCGGCAAGACCGGATTCGACGAGCTCTTCGACGAGTTCCATCCTGCGCGCGTCACGCAGCGCCGCGCGGAGGACGTGAACGGCGACGTGCTGCCGTGGCTCACGCGCAATCGCGACCGCGACTTCTTCGCATGGGTGCACTACTACGACGCGCACGGGCCCTACGATCCGCCGCATCCGTTCAACGCACTGTTCCCGCCTGGCCCGGGGCCGAACATGGCGAAGGCGTGGCCCAAGCCCTCCTGGCGGGTGACGCGGAGGAACCCCGTCTTCACGCGCGCGCAGTATCTGGGCGAGATCGCCTACCTCGACCACCACTTCGGCGAGCTCGTCCGGCACCTGCGAGGACTCGGGATCCTCGATCGGATGCTGATTGCCGTGACCTCCGATCACGGCGAGTCGCTCGGCGAGCACGGCATCTCGTTCTCCCACAAGGGCCTGCACGAGACCACCACGCGCGTTCCCCTCTTCGTGCGCGTCCCCGGCGTCGAGCCGCGGATCGTGCGCGGCTTCGCGAGCACGCTCGACGTCTATCCGACGCTGTTCGACTGGCTCGACCTACCGCTCGCCGGTCCGGTGCGTGGACGGAGCTTGCGGCCGCAGATGGAGAGTGGCGCTCCCATCGACCGGGAACGCGTCTTCGCGGAGAGCGACCACGGGACACAGGTCGCGCTGCGCAGCGGCGAGTGGCTCGCGATCCTCGGGTTGGCGGATCGCCGGCTCACGAAGGGCGCAACGGTCGAAGCGCAACGGCTCGAGCTGTACGACAAGAGCGTCGACGCAGGCGAAGTGCGCGACGTGGCAGGCGAGCGCGCCGAGCTCGCGCAGCGCCTGCGCACGGAGGTGCTCGAGTTCCTGGACGACGCCCTGACGCTCGGCTCGGAGCCCATCATGGACGAGGACTTCGCCCGCGAGATCGAGGGATTGGGCTACACGCGCTGATCGATCGACCCGCCTTCGAGCTGGGCACGGATACGCATTCTTACTTAGAGCCGAGCGCGTGGACTCGTCGACCGGAGCACGGGCCGCGCGCAATTGCTAACCTTGGGGCGCACGGCTCTCGGCGAACGCGAAAGGATCGAGATCGAGTGGCTGCAGCGGTGACAGCCCGATCGACTTCCAGCCGGAAGAGCGTGATCGAGCTCCCGATTCCGAAACGAGGCAGAGCCATGCGAGAGAACAAGTTGCCTTCCGACATCGAGACGCTGCGCAAGCGCGCGCGCAAGCACATCGAGCAGGGCGCCGTGACGCAGGGCTATCGCGCCGACCGCGACAAGGTACTGCAACTCCTGAACGAGGCGCTCGCGACCGAGATCGTGTGCGTCCTGCGCTACAGGCGGCACTTCTTCATGGCCGAGGGCATCCACGCCGATCCCGTCGCTCAGGAGTTCCTCCAGCACTCCAACGAGGAGCAGGGCCACGCCGACCTGCTCGCCGCTCGCATCGTGCAGCTCGGCGGCGCACCCAATTTCGCTCCCGACGGTCTCTCCTCTCGCAGCCACGCCGAGTACGTCGAGGGCGACACGCTGCTCGATATGGTCCGCGAGAACCTCGTGGCCGAACGCATCGCGATCGACTCGTACTCCGAGATGATCCACTTCATCGGCGACGACGACCCGACGACGCGGCGCATGCTCGAAGGCATCCTCGCGATGGAGGAAGAGCACGCGGACGATCTCGCGGGGTTGTTGACCAAGGTCGAGAAGTGAACGTGACGGGAGCACGCGGACTCCCCCACGCTCGCCGTCGAGCTCAGCCTTCTGAGCAGGGGGCGGCCTCGGCGCTCTCGACGCCGCCGTAGCCGAGACCCTGCAAGTCTTCGAGGTCCTCGGGCGAGACCGCGTCGTCCGCAGTGTCCGGCAGGGTCCGAGCCATCTCGCGCAGACGCGCCTCCCAGCCGCTGCGCTCGACACGCCGCTCCAGGAACACGTCGACGAGCTCGCCCGGGTCCTTCCGCAAGTCGTACATCTCGAAGCAGTCCGCGAGCGCGCGGTAGACGAGCTTGAACTCCGCGTCGCGCAAGGAAACCAGGTCTTCGCGCGTCACGAACCGACCGCCCTCGACGGCGCGCAGGAGCCGAGTCACGGCCACGAGCTCGCGGGCTTCGTCCACGAGCAGCGACTTCCCCTCCTGTCCGGGGAGCTTCGGGAGCCCGAGGATCTCGAGCATGGTCGGCACGACGTCGGCGTGCCGGACCAGCCGGTCCCGCGTCGCAGCCAGCCCGCGCTGCGCGGCGTGTCCCGCCGGCGGCTTCACGACCAACGGCACGTGCAGGAGCTCGTCGTACAGGTTCTCCTTGTGGCCCCACCAGCCGTGCTCGCCCAAAGCCTCGCCGTGGTCCGAAGTGAAGACGACCAGCGCGTCGTCGTACAGGCCGCGACGGGAGAGCGAATCGACGAGCGCTCCGACCCAGCGATCGACGAAGGCGACCTCGCCGGGATAGCGCGCGCGCTTCTCTTCGTTCGACGGCTGTTCGGCGAGTTGGAAGTGGACGGGGAACGCGATCGGCGCGTCCCTCCGGTTGGTGACCTTCGAAGCGATGCGGCGCCAGTTCTTCTCGCTGCCCCGCAGGAACTCCTCGGGTAGAGCCTGGACGTCCACTCCATCGGGGTGGGCCTCGTCATGGGAATCGAAGCTGAACGTGTGCTCGGATTGGAGGACGAAGCGATGCTCCCCCGGCGCGAGATCGAAGCTCTGCTCGTACTCGACGAGGTTCGAGACGTCGAACTCGGCGACGCGCTCCCCGTCCAGGAGCAACTCGGCCATGCGTCCCGCAGGCCGCTCGTGCGCGTTGTAGGGAACGTGCGGATCGGAGAAGTGCGCGAAGAGGAAGAAGGGCCCACGCCCCTGGAGGTCGTCGAGCACGCGCTCCATGCGCTCGAAGGTCGCCGGCGCCTGCACGATACGGCCGAAGTAATCGCGGTCGTAGCGCTCGAAGCCCCGCTCGAACGTGCTCGAGCGCGAGTCGGTGCCCAGCGTCCACAGGCTCACCACGGCCGCGGTGGCGAAGCCCTGCTCGCGCAAGTGCTCCGCCAGCAACGGCAGGTCTTCGGGAACGTCGTCCCACTCGTTCGCGACGATGCCGGTCAGATGCGGTGAACGGCCCGAGAAGAGCGCCGCGTGCGAAGGCCGCGTCATCGGCGCGTGGCTGAACGCCTGCGAGAACGCCACGCCGTCGCGCGCGAGCGCGTCGAACGCTGGCGTCGCCACGTCCTCGATGCCCTTGCCCAGGTCGGCGCGCAACGTGTCGACGACGATCAGGACGACGTTCGCGGGCTGCTTCGCGTCCGCACAACCCGCCGCCAGGCAGAGGCCGGCAGCGAACGCAGCCTGGAGGAGGGGTGCGCGCATGACGACGCGTCGGATTCTAGTCGGAGCGAGCCGCCCGCCGCTCCTCGCCTCCACACGCGCCGCCACGCGGCGCGCGTCCGTTCGGTCGGCCCGGAGCCGCCGTCAGAGACTCCTGTGGTCCCCCGGCAGGGCGTTCCACAGCTCGCGCGCGCGATTCCAGGCGGGAACCTCCTCGGGCGACTTCGGCGCGCCTTCCTCGATGCGCACGGTGTGCGCTCCGCGGCGCGTACGAACCTCGATGGTGGCGACGGCTCGATCCGGTCCGGAGCTCTGCCCCACGCCCTCAGGCAAATCGAAGAAGTCCGCGCGGTCGACGAGCTGGAGGATCTCGTTCCAGCGCTCAACGGAGAGCTCTCCCGAAGACGCACCGCCTTCCACGATCGCGCGATCCGGCCCCAGGGACAGCCGCCAGGTCCGTCCGCCGTGCGCGCCGGATTCTGCGCGGATTCGCGGCAGTTGACGCGCGAGCGCCGCTTCCATCGACACGAGCACCGGCTCGACCGTCAGGCTCTCCCCGGCACTCGAGCGCTCTTCGGCGAGCCAGTGGGGCAAGACGAGCTCCGGCGATCCTCCGAGCCAACTCCAATTCGAGAGCGGCTGCCACACGGACGCGCCGCCCACTCCCTCCGCGATCTCCTTCCGGGCGGCAGTCGGCAGGTGTCGATCCTCCCAGCGCTCGACGAAGAACAGGGCCAACGCACCCACCGGGGGAGCGCTCCGGGGGTACGTGTCGACCACGTGGAGCACGCTCTCGCGCTCGGGCCCCACCAAGCACCGCTCGACTCGAACCACGGCGATGCGGCCCGTCTCGCGAGTCGAGCCGCTCGCCGGCGAGCGAAGATCGAGCACGCGCTCGACACGACCGAGAGCGATCCGCTCCGCCTTCAGGATCCACTCGTCGAGGAGCGAAGCCTCCGGAAGGGCCGCGAGGAGCAGAGCGGCGAGCATTCAGCTCATGCTACCGCAGGACCGGCTGAGAGACGGGAGCTGGGCCAGCGCGCGGCGGAGCCAGTATCCTGGGCTCCCCGCAGGCCTTTATTCCCTCGCCGATGATGCTCTTCGCCCTCGCCCTCGTCGGGGCGGCGATCCAACCGCCGCCTTCGCCGCCCGCCGTTGTCCGGCACGCGCACTCCACCTTCGCCGCGCTCGGCGCGGACGAGTCGCCCTTCCAGCGCGCGCTGAGCTCGGGGGCGGACGCCCTCGAGCGCGGGGAGCCGCTGCGCGCGCGGGCGTGGATCCAGCGCGCGCTCGAGCGCGATCCGCGGTCGATCGCGGCCTGGGACCTGCACGCGCGCTGGGCGCAGACCGCGGAGGACGAGGACGAGCTCGTCTACGCGCTGCACAAGATGCTCGGGCTCGCGATCGCGCAGCGCCGGCCCAAGGACGAGCAGGCCGCGATCCGCGAGCGGCTCGCGGCGGCCGATCCGATCAGCGGCGACCTGCTCGGGATGCGGCAATCGTTCACGTCGAAGCTGTTCGACGTCGCGCAAAGCTACGAAAAGGAGCGCCGGCCGCACTCGGCGATTGCTGCGTATCGCGAGGTGATTGCACTCGATCCTGAGAACGCAGAGGCCGCAGCGGCGATCGAACGTATCGCTTCGCAGCCCGATCCGAGCTTGGCGGAGGATGCGACGCCGAAGGACCTCTTCGAGGACGTCAGCGAGGAATGGATCCGCGAGCACGACGAGAAGCACGCGACGTGGAGCAAGAAGGCCTCGTTCGAGTCGGAGTACTACAACGTCAAGACGAATGCTGGCTACCGCATCTTGATCCAGGCGGCGGACGCCATGGACAAGATGCACGTCTTCTACAAGCGCTTCTTCGGCGTCGAAGGATCAGTGGCCCGCATCGAGTTGCTCATCTTCAGGACGCACGACGAGTACCTGAAGCTCGGGTCGAGCCCCAGCGAATGGAGCGGCGGACAGTTCACCGGCGGCGCCGTCGAGACCTACGTCCACCAGGGGGGCTTCCAGGAAACGCTGAGCACGCTGTTCCACGAGGCCGGCCACCAGTTCGTGAACCGCGCGACATCGGCGGGCGGCTGGCTGAACGAAGGCCTCGCCTCGTTCTTCGAGGGAACGCGGCTGCTCGCGAACGGCACGGTGCGCATGAACTTGCCCGCACTGCACCGGCTCGCGCCACTCACGCAGCGCCTCGAGCGCGGGTGGATGAAGGACGCCAAGGACGGGACGGACGACAAGGAGCCGAACCGGATCCCTTCAACCGCTCCCGGATTCGATCTCGTGCTCGAGAACGCGTACACGTGGGGACCGGCGTGGTACGCGCCGACCTGGGGCGTCGTGTACTTCTGCTACAACTACCAGGATCCGGCGGACGGGCGCTTCGTCTACCGGAAGGCCTTCGCGGACTTCTTGAACAAGTCCGGCGGGCGCTCGGGGGACAGCGCCGTCGCGAACTTCGAGGAGGTCGTGCTCGCGAAGCCGCTCGCGCCGACGCCGGGCGTGGAATCGTCCTTCCCGCTGCCGGAGACGGTCGCCGAGCTGAATCCGATCTGGAAGGACTGGATCCTGCGCCTGCGCGACGAGTACGACGGCAGCCTCACCGTGGAGCGTCCCTACCTGAAGTGGGCGCGCTACGCGGTCGAGCGGAAGGAGTACGAGATCGCGGCCGAGCACTTCGAGGACGCGCTGCTCGCCGCGTCCGACGATCCCGAAGTGCTCGTGGCGTTCGCCGAGTTCCTCGCGTCGCAGAAGCAGGTGGACCGCGCCGTGAAGCTCGTCCTGCGCGCGTTGCGCGTCCTCGAGGACGCGGAGCAGCCGGACAAGACGCGCATCGCGCAGGCCGAGAAGCTGCTCGGGGGGTGGGATCCGTCGCGCAAGACGCTCGACGGAATCCACGCGGACCTGTGGAGCGTCGCGCAGAACATCGTGCGGCGCTACATGACCGCGGGGCGCCACATGATGGCGATGGAGCTCGCTTGGCGCTTCACGGCCGACCTGCGCGTCCCGGACTTGATGCCGTACTACGAGCAGGCGTGGCGGCAGAGCAAGAAGTCGCTGCACCTGTGGAAGCTCGCCTACAACGAGAAGGACCTCGAGGGCTGGAGCGCCCCGGCCAGCACGTCCTTCCTGCCGAAGGGCGAAGTCCTCGAGGCGTCGCTCGGGCGCTACGCGGCCGACGACTTCGGCTACGAAGTGCTCCCCATGGACATCGTCACGGCCGGCGACTACTCGATCGAGGTCGACGTGCTCGCGCGATCCGGCGAAGTCGGATTCTCCGGCATCGTGTTCGGGCTCACCGGCGGATCGACGTTCAACGCGCTGATCTACCTGCCCGGGAAGGGAGCTTCGGGCGGACTCGCCGGCTCGGGCTTCCTCGACCTTTCGGGCTTCCGCGGGGGAGCGCCGCTCGTGTGGCGCCACGTCCCGGTCGCGGCGGCGACGAAGACCGGCGAGAGCGTGACCGACGCGGAGTGGAAGCGCCTGCGGCTCGACGTGACGGGGCCCTTCGCCGACGTGTACATCGACGGCGAGCTCGTGGTCGTGCACGAGTTCCCCTCGGCGCGCTCGGCGAGCGGCGGACTGGGCCTGATCGTTGGCCGCGGTCAGGCGCGCTATCGCAACGTGCGCTACCTCGCGCGCTCGCCGCGCGATCCCGGGGCGCGCCTCGAGCGCGCCGTGAAGATGGAGGCCTACGCCGGCGAGGAGCAGAGCATCGGCGGGAGCTGGCTCGGCAAGGTCCCGCCGTTCCCGAAGGTGCAGGGTTGGCTCGCGGGCGAGCGCACGAGCTGGAAGGAGGTCGGACCCGTCCCGCAGCTCCTCGTCATGTGGAGCCAGCGCCAGAACGACCTCATCCCGATCAACGATTGGCTCGCCTGGCTCGAGGAGAAGTACCGCGACATGGGGCTCGCGGTCGTGTGCATCGCGTCCGTCGAGGACACGCAGGGCGTCGCGAGCTACCTGGAACGGCGCCCGTTCCCGGGCGTCGTGGGCCTCGACGGCGCGGGGGTGAACCTGGGCGACACGTTCGAGGCCTACGGGATCGGCGTGTTCAACCTCCCGCGCCTGATCCTGCTCGACATCGACGCGCGCGTCGTGTGGGAGGGCGATCCGGGCTTGCGCGCCGGGTCGCGTTGGTCTCCCGGCGGCGCGACTTTCCTCGACGCGCCGCTGGAGGAGCTCGTCGGGCGCCGCAACCTGCGCGCGCTCTCGGCGTGGCGTTCCGACTGGACCCAGGTCGCGCTGCCGGCGATGCACGACGGCGACTTCGCGAAGGCGAAACCGATCCTCCAGGCCGCGTCGCGCTTCGAGGCCAAGGGCGACACGGACGTGTTCGACGCGCAGACGCGTCTGGCCGCGCTGAAGAGCGCGCTCGCATCGGTCGACTCGACCGTGGCTTCGCTCGAGCGCGAAGGCTGCGAGCCGGCGCTCGACGTGCTCCTCGAGTGGGGGAAGGTGCTCGGGATCGAGCTCGACGCGCGCACTAAGAAGCAACTGCGCTCGGTCACCGCCGGCCCGGGCGCGGTCGAATGGAACGGCGTGCGCGAGTACCTCAAGGGACACTTGCGCCGTGTGAAGAAGGACGGTGCGGAAGGAGCGCTCGCGGCGCTGCGGGCGGAGCTCGCCCAGAAGCGGGGACGCTTCGCGTCCGTGCTGCTCGGCCGACTCGAAGGCGTCGGACCCGAGGGGGTCGACGAGGTCATCGCAGGTGCGGCGCGGATCCCGGAGACGTGGTTGGCCCGAGAGTACTTCAGTTGGTAGCACCTCCTATGAGCTCCACCGCCAAGGTCGTCCTGTACACGACGCCCACCTGCCCCTACTGCATCGGCGCGAAGCGTCTGCTCGCCGAGCGCAGCGTCCCGTACCGCGAGGTGGACGTCAGCGACCCCGCGCTGCGCGCGAAGATCCGCGCGCAGTACGACTGGCCGACCGTCCCGGTCGTGATCGCGAACGGCGAGGTGATCGGCGGCTTCTCGGAGCTCTCGGCCCTGGACGCCGAGCGCGGGCTGGAGCACTTGCGGTAGGCTCTTCCGACCGAGCTACCGCTGCGTCCATGCCGTGCTCCCAAGGCTTTTGGATCCTCGCCTCCCTCGCTTCCCTTGCCTCGTGCGCGGGGGTGTCCTGCGCCGCCGGCACGACCGCCAGCACGACGCCGGGCGGCGATGCGACCGCGCAGCGCGAGGTCCTCGACGACTTCGCGCTCCTGGACGAGAGCGGTCGCTTCCACGCGCTCTACGAGCAGGCGGACGCGCGCGCCGTGGTGCTCGTCTCCTTCGCCGTGGACAGCTCCGCCGTGGCGCGTCACGCGGCCCACCTCGAGGAGCTCGCGCGCGCCCAGCGCGAAGCCGGCGCACGCTTCTTCTACGTCGACAGCTCGCCGCTCGACACGCGCGAGGCCATTGCGCGGTCGGCGCGCGAGCTCGGCGCGACCATCCCCGTCCTGTGCGACCCGGCCCAGTGGGTCCAGACGGCGCTCTGCTTCGAGCGCACGGCGGAGGTCGTGCTCGTCGACACCCGCGATTGGAGCGTCGCCTACCGCGGCCGCGTGCGAGACGACGAGCGCGCGTACCTCGACGAAGCGCTCTCGGCGCTCCTCGCGGCGCAGCCCGTTTCGATCGCCCGGTCGGCTCCTGACGAGGACGCAGAGCCGGTGGTGTTCGAGGAACTCGCCGCACCCTCCTTCGCCGCCGACGTCGTCCCGATCCTGGAGCGGCGTTGCGTCGAGTGTCATTCGAGGGGCGGGATCGCGCCCTGGGAGATGTCGTCGTGGGAGCGCGTGCGCGGCTGGTCGCCGATGATCCGCGAGGCGATCCTCGCGCGGCGCATGCCGCCCTGGCACGCCGACCCGCAGGTCGGGACCTTCGTGAACGACCGCTCGCTCACCGCGCTCGAGGGACGCAAGCTCCTCGCGTGGATCGAGGCCGGCGCGCCGCGCGGCGAAGGTGCTGACGAGCTGCCCGCGCTCGCTTCACGCCCCCACTCCGAGTGGCCGCTCGGTGAGCCCGACATCGTCGTGGAGGCGAGACGGGTCGAGATACCCGCCACCGGGCTGGTCCCCTACGTCTACAGGACGGTGGAGCTCGACATCACCGAGGACGTCTGGGTGCGCGCGACCGACGCGCGCCCGTCGAATCGGAGTGTCCTGCATCACGCGCGGATCTACATCCGTCGCCCAACAGAGACGAGGGCCGAGCAGCCGGAGTTGAGGGGCAGTAGCGCGCTCAGTTGGTACGTGCCGGGCATTCCCGCGCGCGAGTATCCGGAAGGCACGGGCAAGCGCATTCCGGCCGGCTCGAAGATCTTGTTCGAACTCCATTACACGACGACCGGCAAGGCGGAGAGCGACTCCACGAAGCTTGCGCTGTACCTGCTCGACTCGCCTCCGAGCGTCCTCTTCCAATCGATGGTCGCGATGCCGAAGGACCTCCGCATCCCCCCCCTCGAGCCCCACCACGTCGAGATCGCCAGGCGCCACATCGACCACGATCTCCTGCTCCATTCGATGACTCCGCACATGCACTTCCGGGGCCGAGCGATGAACTATCGTGCGCGCTATCCGGACGGGACGGAGGAGATCTTGCTCTCGGTACCGCGCTACGACTTCAACTGGCAAACGACCTATAGTCTGGCCGTGCCGAAGCTCCTGCCCGCGGGCACGTCGATCGTCTGCACGGCGGTGTACGACAATTCGCCGCGCAATCCCTTCAACCCCGATCCGACGCGCGAAGTCCCCTGGGGCCCACACAGCTCGGACGAGATGCTCATGGGCATCATGGATGTCCACGAGGTGCTCCCCGCGACGAACGAGCCGGTGGAGGCGAACTCGCG
Organism: uncultured Planctomycetaceae bacterium; assembly: GCA_964413535.1. Classification (GTDB taxonomy): domain Bacteria; phylum Planctomycetota; class UBA1135; order UBA1135; genus CAYPTB01. Next base: position 167,062 of record CAYPTB010000040.1, read on the forward strand.
CAAGGGGAAGAAATCCGCTGCAGAGTTCGAATGACGATGCCGACGAGGGCCGAAGTCGCGCCCGGCCAGGGGCCACAGGGCCGTACGGTGACCGGCGGCGAGAACCTGGTACGGTAGTCATGACTCGCTCCGCGTCCATGCAGTGCCAAGGTCTCCTCCTCGTCCTCGCCGCCCTCGTTTCGTGCACGGCTCAAAGCGAGCCGCGCAGCGAGTCCGCCGGGGCGCGGAGCGACCGGACTGCGGGCGAGCACACGTCGCCCGGAGCCCTCGCTCGAGAGACCCTCGACGACTTCGCGCTCCTGGACGAGAGCGGCCGCTTCCACGCGCTCTACGAGCAAGCGGACGCGCGCGCGGTGGTGCTCGTTTCCTTCGCCGTTGGGAGTCCCGTCGTCGCGCGACACGCGGCCCACGTCGAGGAACTGGCGCGCGCCCATGGCGAGCGCGGCGTGCGCTTCTTCTACGTCGACGTCCTGCCGCGCGACGGACGCCTGCAGATCGAGCGGGCCGCGCGCGAGCTCGGAACGACGATCCCTGTGCTGTGCGACCCGGCCCAGTGGACTCAGCACACCCTGCGCTTCGAGCGCGTGGCGGAGGCGCTCGTCGTCGAGACCGGCGACTGGAGCGTCGCCTACCGCGGGCGCATCCGGGACGGCGAGCACGCCTACCTCGACCTGGCGCTCGCGGCAGTCCTCGCGGATCGGCCCGTCGCCAACGCGCGGACCCCCGGGGAGGAAGATGCGGAGCCCATCGCCGCCGAGGAGCTCCCGCCGCCGGCCTTCGCCGCGGACGTCGTGCCGATCCTCGAGCGCCGTTGCCTCGAGTGCCATTCGGACGGCGGGATCGCGCCCTGGGCGATGTCCTCGTGGGAACGCGTGCGCGGCTGGTCGCCGATGATGCGCGAGGCGATCCTCACGCGACGCATGCCGCCCTGGCACGCCGACCCGCACTTCGGGACCTTCGAGAACGACCGCTCGCTCACCGCGCTCGAGGGACGGACGCTGCTCGCCTGGATCGAGGCCGGCTCGCCGCGCGGTGACGGTGCGGACGAGCTGCCCGCGCTCGCTTCCCGCCCCCATCCCGAGTGGCCGCTCGGGGAGCCCGACATCGTCGTGGAGACGAAGCGCGTCGACATCCCCGCAGCCGGTCTCGTCCCCTACCTCTACGACACGGTCAAGCTCGACATCGCCGAAGACGTCTGGGTGCGCGCGACCGACGTGCGACCGACCAACCGGAGCATCCTGCACCACGCGCAGATCTTCATCCGCTACCCCGACGAGCTGAAGGACGAGCAGGAGCCGTTCAACGGAACGAACGTCTTCAGTTGGTTCGTCCCGGGCGTCGCGCCACACGTCTATCCGGAAGGGACGGGCAAGCGCATCCCCGCAGGCTCGAAGATCGCGTTCCAACTGCACTACACGACTACGGGCAAAGTTGAGAGCGATTCGGTGAAGCTCGCGCTGTACCTGTTCGATTCGCCTCCCCCGCTCGAGTTCGAGTTGAAGAACGCGGTCGGTTGGACCCTGCGCATCCCGCCCCTCGACCCGCACCACGTCGAGGTCGCCCGGCATCGCTTCGAACGCGACGTCTTGCTCCACGACTTGAACCCGCACATGCACTACCGCGGACGGGCCTTCGACTACCGCGCGAACTACCCGGACGGGACGCACGAGATCCTGCTGTCCGTGCCGCGCTACGACTTCAATTGGCAGACGACCTATCGCCTGGCGCAGCCGAAGCTCCTTCCGGCAGGAACGTCGATCGTCTGCGAGGCCGTGTACGACAATTCGGCGCGGAACCCGTTCAACCCCGATCCGACGCGCGAAGTCGTCTGGGGCCAACTGACGACGGACGAAATGTTCATCGGGAACATGGAGGTCCACGCAGTGCCTCACGCGCCGGACGAGAAGGACCGGGCGCCGGTCGATTTCGAATGACCCAGCTCGGCGGGACACCACGCATTTCGGCACCGCTCCTCGCCGCAGCACTCGCCGTGCTCGTCTCCCAGGGTTGCGTGGCGCGCTCGGGCGCGCCGGAGGCTCCGTCCGCCCCCGCGAGCGCGTCTGCCGAGACCCGGCTGGCGCCACGAGCCGAGATCGTCGACGACTTCGCACTCCTCGATCACACGGGCGCACACCACAGCCTCTACGCGAACGGCGACGCGCGCGCGATCGTGCTCGTCTCGTACACGATCGGCTGCCCGATCCTGCGCTGGAGCCTGCCGCGCGTCGAAGAGCTCGTGAAGACCTACGCCGACCGCGACGTGCGCTTCTTCTACGTCGACGCGAGTCCCTACGACGACCGAGCCTCCCTGGCGGAAGAGGTGCGCGAGTTCGGGATCAGCGTGCCGATCCTGGCAGACGAGGCGCAGCTCGTGCTTTCCGGGCTGAAGGTGCGGCGCACGGCCGAAGCGATCCTGATCGACCCGCGTGATTGGCACGTCGCGTATCGCGGGAAGATCGACGATCGTGCGACCTACGGCGGGCAGACCGGCAGGACGCCGGTGGAACACCTCGGCCTCGCGCTGGACGCATTCCTGGTCGACCGCGAGATCGCGGTCCCCCGCACGGAGGCGGAGGGCTGCATGATCTTCTACGAGCACGCGGACGCGGCGGCTCCCTCCTATCCAGCCGTGATCGCGCCGATCCTGAGGGAGCACTGCGTGCCCTGTCACACCGACGGCGGCCTCGCGCCCTGGGCGATGACTTCCTTCGAGCGCATCAGCGGTCGCTCTACGGCGATGCGCGAGGTCGTGCGGACGAAGCGCATGCCGCCCTGGCACGCCGACCCGCTCATCGGCGTCTTCGAGAACGACGCCTCGCTCCCGCCGCTCGAAGCGGGCGCGCTCGTGCGCTGGATCGAAGCGGGATCGCCGCGCGGCGACGGACCCGATCCGCTGCTCGAGCGGCCGCCGCCGGCGGAGGAGTGGCCGCTCGGACCACCCGACCTCGTCGTGGAGGCCACGGAGCAGCACGTTCCCGCCTCCGGCATCGTTTTCTCCCGCGAGGTCGTAGCGGAGTTCGAGTTCCCGGAGGACGCGTGGGTGCGCGGAGTTCACCTCGCGCCGTCGAACGCGCCGGCGCTGCACCACGCGCTGATCCTGGTGGAGGACCCCGAGCGTCCGGACTCCTCGGACGTGACCGAGTTCTTCGCGTTCTGCGCTCCGAGCATGCGGCCGCGCATGTTCCCGGAGGGGACGGGCAAGCTCGTCCCCACAGGCGCGCAGATCCGTTTCCAGCTCCACTACACGCCCACCGGTCGACCCGAGATCCACAGGCCGAGGCTCGGGCTCTACTTGCTCGACGCGCCGCCGCCCGTCCCGTTCGAGTCGACCGCGGCGGTCGAGCGCGACCTCGACCTACCTCCCGGGGAGGCGCACTACCGAGCGACGGGCGAACACAGGTTCCTGCGCGACGCGCTGCTCTTCGACCTCGTCCCACTCATGCACTACAGCGGGAGGGAGGTGCGCTACGAGGCCCACTATCCCGACGGCTCGGTCGAGGTGCTGCTATCCGTCCCGAACTACGACTTCGATTGGCCGAGGTCCTACCACCTGGCCGAGCCGAAGCTCCTGCCGGCTGGCACGCTGATCGAATGCCACGCGCTGTTCGACAACTCCGCGGGGAATTCGAGCAACCCGGACCCGACCCAGCGCGTCGTTCAGGGCACCTACGAGAGGCTCGCGGGCTACATGAACTACCATCTCGTTCCCGAGCCGGAAGCGCAGTGATGCGGCGCGCCACCGGAACCCCATGAAACCGATCTTGCACACGGTCGCCCTGCTGCTCTTCGTCTCTGCGGCAGGCATCGAGCCGTCGGAAGGGCTGGCCGCGCGGTGTGTGTGGGCGGAACGCGGATGGCGTTGCGAGGCCTTGTCCGTCGACCAGCACGGGAAGGGTCCTCTCGCCGCCTCGGCGCTCGAATCCCTCGCCGAGCACCGGCGTTTGCACGGGTGGGGGTCGCTCGACGACGGTGGGCCGTCCTGGATGGTTTCGGTCCCCGCCTCCTGTCCGCCCGCGGCGTTGGGGGAGTTCGCGCGCCGCGAGCTTCCCGTCCCCACCGGAGACCTGGTGCGCGTGTACCGGGAGCTCGCGCTCGTGCTCGCCAAGAACCGCGTGACCGAGGGAGCCCGGCGCTTCCTGGACGCGGTGATGCTCCCGCCCGGAGGCGCGAAGCTCGAGGGCGAGCGCGCGCTCGCTGTGCGCGACGCTGCCCGTGTGCTGTGCGCGGCCAAGGAGTGGGAGCGCGCGCTCGAGCGGCTCGCCGACTTCGATCCCAACGTCCAGAACGTGGTCCCGGGAGCCGGCGGTTTCGACTCACGCGCCGGCTCGGCGGCTTCTTCCCTGCGCGAGACGACGGCTCTGTTGCGCGCCCGCTGTCTGATCGGGCTCGGCCGCACGCAGGAGCTCGAAGATCTGTGCGCCGCGCGCATCACGGACGGCGGATCCTTCGAGCCGTCCTGCCGTTGGATCGAAATCCTCCTCGAGGGTTGGGAGGATGCGGGCGTGCCGCCGCGGCGCGAGAGCCTGATCGAAGCCCTCTCGACCCGCTTCGCCGGCCGTCCCTCGCTCGGCGCGCGGATCATCCAGCTCGACGCGCTGTGGGAGGTCGCGCTGCGGCACCGACGATTGCTCGCGCTGGGCGAGCCCCATGTCTTCCCCCACGTCCTCGACCTCCTGGACGCGGGCGACCACCGACAGGACGTGCTCGAGCGCATCGCTGCGGCCGGCCCGCAGTCCCTCGACGCCCTGATCTCCCTCGCGCGCGACTTGCGCCGCGACGACCCGCGTGAGCACCGCCTCTACGGCGTCCTCGCCGCCACGGGCGACGAACGCGTCCTGCCACTCCTCGAGGAGCGCTTCCCGGACCGCGAGGAGATCACCGCGGAGCTGCGCTTCGAAGCGTGGGAGGAGGCGCACGCGTTGCGTCGCGATCTCGCTCGCGGCGGACGTTGAGCGAGCGTTCCGACAGGGCCGAACCCTTCGGCGTTCGCCGCCGCGTCGGACTCTCACGCGGTCAGCCCCGAGCGTTGCACGAGATGGCCCCGTGCGACGCGGCCGATCCAGACGACCGCGATCAGCGACGCCACGAGGCCGGCACCGAGCAGGGCCCACTCGAGCGGACTCTTCTCCCCTCCGCCGAGGCTCTCCGCGCCCGCGTGCCCGAGATAGACGTAGAGCAGCGTTCCCGGCAGCATCCCGACCCAGCTCGCGAGGACGTAGGGCCAGAACGGCACGCGTGTGAGGCCGAACAGGTAGTTCGCGAGGCCGAACGGCACGATCGGAGACAGGCGCAGCAGCAGGACGACCTTCCACCCTCCCGTCTCGATGGCGCGATCGATCGCGTCGAAGCGCGGGTAGGCGCGCGCCATGCGCTCGATGCGCTCGCGCGCCACTCGGCCTGCGATCAGGAACGCGAGCGCGGCGACGAGAGTGGAAGCGGCGGAGACGAGCAGCGTGCCCGTGACGAGGCCGAACAGGGCGCCGGCCGCGAGCGTCAGGGCCGCACCCGGCACCATGAGCAACGCCGCCACGACGTAGATCGCCGCGAACGAGATGGCTCCGAACGGACCCAGCCCTTCGAACCGCTGTCGGAGATCCGCAACAAAGCTCTCGATCGGCAGCCAGTAGGACGCCGCGACGAACACGGCGATCAGCACGCCGATACCGATCCAACGCGCAACGGAAGCGTTCGCCACGGCACGCAGGCGCTCCGTCGCGCTCACGACTCGCGCAACTTCAGCACGAGAGCGCGCGCCTTCGAGTCGACACCAGGGCAGTTGTACTGCCGGCGTCCCGAGCCGGCAAGCAGGAGTACACGCAGAGGCCGCTCGGAGAAAGGTAGGTAACCGCTCTCGTCCGGATTCACCGAATGAGCCGCGGAGGCGTTGGGGAAGGATCCGAGGGCACTCGCGGCTTCACGACTGCCGGAGGTCCATGGCGACCTGTTCGCAACGCTTCTCCAGGGCGAGCAAGGCTCGGTGGAGATCGCGCAGCTTGTCGCGCACTTCGGACGATTCCCCATTTTCGACCGGGTAGCCGTGCAGTGGCCGAACCGGACTCGGCCGATGTGCCTGACCGGCAGAGACACGTGAGTGGGAAGCGTGATTCGACATGGCGTTCGAGACGTGATGCGGCGGCGCAACCCGCATGCCACGTAGAACTCGATCGGCACTGCGGTTGCGACGGCACCGAGTCGTTCGACCCGCAATCGACGGTGACCCTGGAGGCTCCCCGATGAAGAAGCTCTCGACTCGTCAATTCGAGCAGATGATCGATGACGACCTGGTCGTGATCGACGTCCTGCCCTCCGAGCACTACGCGAAGAGGCACATTCCGGGCGCCGTCAACGTTCCCCTGAGCGAAGCGGACTTCGTGCAGCAAGTCGCGGACGTCGCGGGGAGCAAAAGCACCAACGTCGTCGTGTACTGCGCCAACACCGAGTGTGACGCTTCCCTGCGAGCGGCCAAGAAACTGGAGGCTGCGCAATTCGAGAACGTCTTCGCCTTCGAAGGCGGTGTCGAGGCCTGGCAGGAGTCGCACCTGCCGCTCGAGGGAAGCGATGCTGCGACTTCGTCCCGGAAGAGCGAATGGGACGGCAATCCCCCCTGAGGCCAGCTCCACCTTTCTACATTTTCCCGAGCGCGAGGCACGCTCGCCCCACCAGCACGTGCGGCATGGTCTTCGCCTCGCAAGGGCGGCATCCCCCGAGTCGAACCCCTTTGCGGCGTTCCCCCGCCGCTCGATGACGCCATGATCGATTCCAACAAGCTTCGGGTCGGAGTGTTCGAGCGCGTCAAGGCGGCGGATCGGGCGGTTGCCGCGCTCATCGAAGCGGGCTTCCCGCCGGATTCGATCAGCGTCGTCTGCCCGACGTGCAGCGTGGACGAATTCGAAGGCACGCACCGGGTCGAGCCTTCCGGCGCCCACACGCGCGGCGCCGCGGCGACGGGAGGAGCCATCGGCGCGGTCCTCGGTGGCTTCAGCATGGCGCTGGCGGCGGCGACGGGCGGCGCCGGACTCCTCGTGGCGGGTCCGCTGCTCCTCGGCGCAGCGGGCGGCGGAGTCGCGGGTGGATTCATCGGTGCGATGACCACGCGCGGTCTGGAACCCGAGATCGCGGACTTCTACGACCAAGCCCTGCAGAGCGGTCAAGTGCTCGTCGCGGTCGAGAGCGCGGGCGAAGGGGACGTCCCTCCGGCGAGCGAGGCCGACCGCATCCTGACCGAGTCGGGTGCTCGATCCTTCGAGCTTCCTCCCGGGTGAAGGCGAGCCGGTGACACGCCACGGGCCCTTGGCGCCGGTTGCGCGCCGAACCCGCGTTCCGCTCACGACTACGTGCAACGCGCTCTGAGCTACGAGGTGCCTGGCGATTGATCCGAGCTCGACCGCGCTGCAGCGAAAGGCACGGATGTTGGAACTCGTCGAGGGCGCGATGGCCGAGAAGAATTGCGGGTATCCCGGTTGCACCTGTCTCATGCCACCGGAGCACATATTCTGCTCGACGTCCTGTCGTTCCGCGGCCAAGCATCCGCAGGCACAGCTCGAGGGCTGCGAGTGCGAACACGTGGAGTGCTTGGGACGCGCGGGGGTTTCCGGGAACGAAGCCCTGCGCCGAGGAGCCCCCGAACGACTCCAAGCTGGTGAGTTGTAGATTCGCCGAGGGCCCCGCGCCGCGACTGCACACTGAACTCAGGAAGAACATGAAGAGCTCGATGCAAGCATCCATCGAATTGGATGTGCCCGATCGAACGGCGTACGACCAATTGACCCAGTTCGAGGAGTTCCCCCGCATCCTGCCCGTGGTGCACGAGGTGATTCAGCTCGACGAGCGGCGCTTTCGATGGCGCGCTCGAGTGGGTGGAAGGGTGCTGGAATGCGTGACCGAGATCTGCGAGCAGATCCCCGACAAGCGCATCGCGTGGCGTTCGATCTCCGGCCCGTGGAACGCCGGCGTGGTGACCATCCACAGGCTCTCCTCCGGGCGCTCGAAGGTGACGCTGCAGGTCGATCACGAGCCTGCGGGGTTCCTGGCGAAGGTGACCGATCTGGTCGGCTATCCGAAACGCCGCCTCGGCGAGGGACTCGAAAGCCTCAGGTCGTTCCTCGAGGCGCGCGGAACGGCGACCGGGGGTTGGCGCGGCGTGATTCCGAGCCCGGACGAACTCGGGGGCGAGACGGCTTCGCCGACTGCGTCGATGCGATCCCTCTGAGCTTCCGCGCGCTTCGAGCGCCGCCTTCAGCTGCAACGCCGCCTTAGGGAACGATGATTCCTAAGGGATCGATCGGGCTCGAGAAGAAGACGAATGCGTTCGGCAAGAAGGACGTGACGACGCCGTCCGAGACTTCCACGTCCACCTTGAAGGAGCCGAGCGGCGGGAACGCGGGTGGGACGGGAACGACCTTCACCTCGGAGGAATCGACGAACTCCACGAGCTGGGCCGGACGCCGGCCGATCTTCACGGTCATGCCCGGGACGAAACCCGACCCGCGGACGAGAACTGGCAACCCGCTGCCTATGAGTCCCTGGCCGGGACTCACTTCGAAGGCACGAGGTCCCAGGCGCGCGACGAAGAGCTCGAACGCTCCATCGACCTGCGGATCGTGCACGAAGAGCACGCGGCTTCCGTCGGGTGTGAGGGCGAAGTCAGGAGCGACGTCCGCGGTGGAAGGTGCCGCGCTCGTGAGGGGCAGGTCCTGCTGGGTGTGCGCGATCGGAGTCGCGTAGAGATCGACGTCGCCCGAGCCGTGGTCCACGCGATAGACAACGCGACGTCCATCGGCGCTGAGCTCCACCTCGGCGACGTGCCACGCCGGCTGGAGCGCGGAGAGTTCCACCGCGCCTCCGTTCCCGTCGATCGCAATGCTCGACAGAGCTCCCGTCGACGCGCTGCGGAAGACGACGCGTGCGCCGTCGGGACTGATCGAATAATCGTCTTCGACGCCAGTCGCCAGCAGCGCCGGGACGGCCTCGCCGGGAACGGTCGAGGCGAAGGAAGCGACGCCGGGGAGGGTCTGGCTCGAGAGCTCGTCATCGCGCAGGTAGACGAGCCGCGAGCCGTCGGGACTCAACCGGAACGACAGGACCCCGTCGACGAGTAGGACCGGCGCTCCCGACGCGTCGATCGGGACCGAGAAGAGGTCGAGCCCGTTGCGGAACAGAACGAGGCCGTCCGCCCCGAAACGGAAGTCGGACTGTGCGTCGTTCCCGCCGACGATCGGGAGATCGAGCTCGACGGCCGCCGACGAAGCATCGATCGGGGCGCTGAAGAGCCCGTAGTCCTCGACCACGGTGCGATCCGCGACGTACACCACGCGACCGGAGACGGGGTCGATCTGGAACTCGCGCACCCCGCCGCCCGCGACGAGCGGCCCGGACAGGTTGGTGGGGCCCGTCGCGCCGTCGATGCTCGCGGAGTAGAGCACGACGCTTCCCGCTTCGGACGAGCGGTAGAGGACGCGCGAGCCGTCGGGAGCGAACGCGAACGGCGGCTCGGAGGAGGATGACGCGATCGGAGGACCGTCGAGGGCCGACGAGCGGCCGCTGCCGTCGAGAGATGCGACATGCAAGGCGTCGTCGACTACGAACACGATGCTCGCGGAATCGGGCGCGATGCGGTACTCCGCGACGGACGACGCGGCCAACGAGCTGACCGGTGTCGGGCTTCCGTCGATCGGAACGGCGTGCAGCTCGATCTCGCACTCGCTCGTCAGGACGCGGAATGCCACCAGCGAGTCGTCCGGCGCGATCGCGAAGTCGAGCACGGTGCTGCCGGCCGCGAGGCTCGCGAGCTCGATCGGCGGCCCCGAACCGTCGGTGCGCACCGAGAAGAGCCGGTCGAAATCCTGTTGGCCGGCATCGGAGCGATAGACGCTCCACCCTCCACTCGTGGAGAGCCGCGCATCCTTCACGTCGCCGTACCCGCTTGCCTCGAGTTCGGCGCTGAGTTGAACGGAGAAGGTCGGAGCCGTGAGCGGAGCGCCGAAGACTTCGACCTGGCCTTGCTGGTCCTGGTCGGCGCGATAGACGACGCCGGGGCCGTTCGGGAGCAGGGCGAACCCGCGTTCGACGTGACCGCCGGGAGCAAGCGCTCCGCTGATCTTCAGCGGCGCGAGACTACCGTCGATGGGCGCGGAGTAGAGATCGCGCGAGCTGCCGGCGTGCCAGACGACGTGCACGCCGTCCGAGCTGAGGGCCAGGTCCGACAGGCTCGGTTTCGCTTCGGGGGTGCTCGAGAGCGGCGTGAACTCGCCGGCGTCGAGCGTCGCCGCGTACACGTCGTCGCCCGCTCGAAGAGCGATGCGTCCGCCGAGCGGTGCGACGCGATAGCCAGGCTCGACGTCGGACGCCACGAGCCCGGTGAGGTTCTCCGCCGCCTGGCCTCCGTCGGTCGGAACGGCGTAGAGATCGATCGCGCCCGAAGGACCGTATCGGGAGCGATACACCGCGAAGCTACCACTCGGATCGATGACGTAGTCGAGGATCGTCGGAGACCCGGCAGGGGGATTGAGCTTGAACGGCGAAGTGCTTCCGTCGAGGGAGGCCACGAAGAGACTGGTCGACGCGTTCACGCGGGCGCGGTGGTAGACGCGCACCCCCGAGATCTCGAAGTCGGGTTGGACCTCGAGCTCGTCCTGGAGATCGGCGTCGATGCTGATCGGTACGGGCGCCAAAGCTCCGTCGATGGGCACGCTGAAGAGCTCCATGCGCCCGTCGGCTTCCTGGTCCGCGAGGTAGACCACGCGCTGACTCTGCCCACCGATGCGAAAGGTCTGCACCGCTCCACCGGACGGGAGCGGCGCGTTGAGCTGCAGCTCGCCGCCGCCTCCCACGGGTACGCTGTAGAGGCTGCCTAGACGACGCAGGACGACCCAAGCCCCGTCGTCGCTGAAGCGATACTCGAGGTCGAGCGAGGTCGCCGTGATGTCGAGGGGTGGCTGACTGCCGTCGATCGACATCGTCCAAAGCTTCGAGAGCGCGTTGCATGCGACGCGCGAGCCGTCGGGCGAGATCGCGACGTGATCGATGACGCCCAGGGCCGTGTTCGTGAGTTGCGTCCGGACGCCGCCGGCGATGGGGATCGTATGGAGCGCGAATTGGCCCGGCCCGTCTTCGTCGGCCAGGTAGACGACACGCGAGCCGTCGGGGCTCAACCAGAAACCGTGGACCTCCCCGCCGGGCGCCAAGGACCCGTTGAGCTTGACGGGAGACCCCCCTCCGACGAGTGACGCGCTGTAGATCTCGACCTGACCATCGACCTCCGCGTCCGCCAGGTAGACGGTGCGCAGGCCGTCGGAGCTCACCTCGAACTCGACCACATCGCCCGTTCCAGGCGTGGGCACGAGCGGCCCGGAAAGCCGCGTCGTCTGTCCGAAGACGACGCCGGCGACCAGGAACGCGGTCCCCGGGAGGGGTAGCGTGGAGCGCAGCAGGAAACCCAGCATGCTCAAGGGATGGTGCCGGAAGCCTCCGCTGGCCGAGTGTATCCGCTCCACGCTGGAAAGGGCCGTTGGAAGGGAGCGGCTGCCGAGCCTCGGACGAGTGCCTCGGGGAGGTAAACCGAAGCCGGCTCGGGCTTGGACTCCCCCGCGGGGCGATCGAGAGGCCGGCCGTTCCGCGCCGCGCGCCGGCCTCCGGCACGCGCTCGTCGGCAGGAGCAGCGGGCTCCGGGCTCGAGGGTCGGGGGTCGGGGGTCCTCCGGCGGGCCCTTCGGCAACGCCCAGCACGTCCGATCCGCCCGACGGGCTGACAGGGCACCTGAACCGGCCCCACGCTCCAGCGCGCGCTGGAGGCGCTAGAGGGTGCTCTCCCCCGTCGCAGCGCGGACAGCGCGGAACCCGCGAGGCAGGCGCTACCGATCGAATTGGAGGAGGTTGATCGGCGTGTAGAGCTGCGCGACGCCGCGCTAGTCGCCCAGCGAGGTCAACCCCTCGCGCACCGCGTACTTCGTCAGCTCGGCGACGCCGTGCAAGCCGAGCTTCGTCACGATGTTGCGCCGGTGGGTCTCGACGGTCTTGATCGAGATCCGCATCTCCTTCGCGGTCTCGGCGGAGGTCTTGCCTTCGGCCACGAGCTGAAGGACCTCCCGCTCGCGTGCGCCGAGGATCGAGTAGACGGACGGCTCGACTCCCGCCTCTCCATGCGTCGAGCGCTCGACGACCAGGCCGGCGATCTCCGGACTCAGGTAGACCTTTCCCGCGCTCGCCGCGCGCACGGCTCGCAACAGCTCTTCCCGTGCGGCGAGCTTGAGGACGTAGCCCGAGGCTCCCGAATCGAGCATGTGGTGCACGTAGCGCTTGTCTGTGTGTGTGGAGAGCGCGATCACCTTCACTCGCGGGTGCTCGGCCTTGATCCGTCGGGTGGCCTCGACTCCGTTCATCTCCGGCATCCCGACGTCCATCACGACGATGTCGGGAGAGAGGGTCCGTACCAGACCGAGCGCTTCCCGGCCGTCGGATGCTTCGCCCACGACTTCGATGTCGGGTTCGTCGGCGAGGAGGGCGCTCAACCCAGCGCGCATGATTTGGTGGTCGTCGACCAGCAGGACTTGGATGCTCATGCTCCGATTTTCGCTCTCGTTGTTGTGGTGGCGGTCTCGAGCGGAGCACGCAGGCTGATCCGCGTTCCCCGGCCCGGGGCCGATTCGATGTGCATGCGCCCTCCGACGTGATCGAGGCGCTCGCGAATGCTGAACAGACCGGAGCCGTGCGATTCCGAGACGTCGCCCTGCATTCCGACTCCGTCGTCTTCGACCACGGCGCCCACGCAGTTACCGTCGCGCCACAGGAATACGTGCACGCAGCGCGATCCCGCATGCTTGGCCGCGTTGATCAGGAGCTCGCGGATCGAGCGGAAGAGGATCACGCGCATGGTCTCGTCGGCGGGTTTGGGCTGCCCGTCGTCCTGGAGCCGGATCTCGATGCCGTAGCGCGAGCCGATGTGCTCGACCAGCCACCGCACCGCCGGCTCGAGCCCGAGGTCGTGCAGCACCGGCGGACTGAGCTCGAAGGTGAGCGATCGTGCGGAACGATTGGCCTGTTCGATCAGGTCCTCGATCTCGTCGACCGCTTCCGAGACCGGCCCATCGACGCAACGGCGCAGAGCGGAGAGCTTCATCTGAGCGAGCGCGATCGTCTGGCTCAATCCGTCGTGCAGGTCCACGGCCAGCCGCCGTCGCTCGCGCTCCTCGGTCAGGAGGAGCTCCGCGGTCAGCGCACGCAGGTGCCGTTGGTACAGCGCGAGCTTCTGCGCGGCGCGCCCGCGCTCCGCCACCACCCTCGGATGGGCCGCGCGCCGGAGCGGAAACTCCGATACGTCGGAGGGCGTCGCGTGGACCTCGCGCCCTGCTACTTCCTGTGCGTTCGTGTTCGTATTCACCCCGTTACCTCGCGCTGTGTGCAGCGAGGAGGGCAAGGTCCATACCGTCCGCGCAGGCCGCGCCCCGAGGGAACGCTCCACTGGCCACGGGGCCGCGCGGGGGCCGGGAGGCCGCGGAACGAGCCTCCGATTGGAGAGAACTACTGGAAGGAACTACAAAGAGACCCTGAATCCCCGGCCCCTCCGACCCGCCCTGGGAATCCGTGAGCGAGCTCTCATCCCGATTCCCTGCAGGGGGTGGCCCTCAGCCCAACGACCCCGTCCGCGGGCGGATTCGACCGCTCCCAGCGCAAGAGCTGGGGGTCAAGGAACGCCGCCACGCGATGTTGGACGGTCTTCAGGGCGTGCCGGCGTCAGAGGCCAGCGGGCGACGGCGACATGTCGAACAGATAGAGGTAGCTGTCCCCGAGCACGTGCTCGCTCACGCCATCGGAGACCCTGACGTCGACGCGCAACGCGTTCTTGCCGGATGCGGGGGGCGGGAGGACCGGGGGAACGGCGAGGAGCTCGATCGCGCTCACGAACTGCACCGACTGCGCGGGCACGCCCTCGAACGCGACCGTGCAATCCGGTGTGAAGCCGGAACCATGGAGAGCCACGGGTTCGGGCGCGCTCGCGGGCCCGGACGTCGGAGACAGGAATCGGACGGCGCGTTGTAGAGCTCGAAGACCTCGTCGCGCTCTCGATCGGCCTGATAGACGACGAGGCTTTCCGTCGGGGCTGCTGGCGAAGCCCGCATCGTCCCCGGTGTCGGGCGTGCCGAGCTGTGGGCCGCTGAGCTTCTAGCCGCCCGCGTTCACCTGAGCGACGGAGACCGAGCTCGCGAGAGGCTCGCGACGACTACGTGCACGAACGACGGAGTGAAGCGCTCGTTTCGCATGGCCTTGCCCTCAGTCACGAGACTTCGAACTGAGAAGAGCCCGGACGCCCGTCAAGTCGCTGGCCCTCGCCATGGTGGCTCCGGGGCAACCGAGCCAGGGCATCACGAGCATACTCGGTGGCTCGGGGGGCGAAACCTCCGACCATGGCTTCGGGCGAAGGCGCGTCGACACGCAGAAGGTGAAGCCGTGGTCATCGCCCACTTGCAAGTGCACCCAGTGCACGCTGCGCGTTGTGTTCGGCCAGGGCGAGGAAGGCGCCACTACCCGAACCGCGGTCCAAACTCACAGGAGCGTGTGCGTGCTGTCGCAGTACGGGGGGTTCTTCGTGCGCTTGCAGCCGCACCAGGCGATGGTCCTCTTCGACTCGAGCTTCACGGTCACGGGCGTCATGCCCGTTCCGGCGTGGGAACCGTCGCAGAAGGGTTGGGTCGCGCTCCTGCCGCAACGACACCAAGCGTAGACGCCGGGACCGACCTGTTGCACGTAGGGAGACTTCTGGGGGAGGGCCGGTTGCATGGGTCCGATGATCCCCCCGTCCCGCGAAACCGACAAGTCGGCGCGCCGCGTCGACGCTCGGGCATGCCCTGGTTTCACCCGTCACGCGCGTGGCTCGTACCCCGTGTCGCGCGCATTGCCCAGGAAAGGCCGCCGTCGCGGCCACCCATCCCCTCGAGCCGGGCTATCCTGTCGCCCGCGACCGCGCCGACGCATCGGCTGTGGGTCGTCCACCTCGCGCCGCCGGTCGCGGCGCCGCCTCACCCTCTCGGATCCTCGACGTCATGCTCACGAAACCCGCGCTGCTCGCCGCTCTCTTCTCCCTCACCTCGACCGCCATGGCCCAGGAGATCGACATCCCGTTCGAGAAGCACGTCCTCGAGAACGGCCTGGAGGTCGTCATCCACGAGGATCACTCGGACCCCGTCGTGGCGGTCTACGTCTACTACCACGTGGGCAGCGCGCGCGAGGAGCGGGGTCGCTCGGGCTTCGCGCACCTCTTCGAGCACATGATGTTCCAGGGTTCGCAGAACGTCGGCGACGAGCAGCACTTCAAGCTGGTGCAGGAAGCGGGCGGGACGCTGAACGGGACGACGAACCTCGACCGCACCAACTACTTCGAGACGCTGCCGTCGAACCAGCTCGAGCTCGCGCTGTGGCTCGAGGCGGACCGCATGGGGTTCCTGCTCCCGTCGGTCACGCAGGCGAAGCTCGACAACCAACGCGAGGTGGTGAAGAACGAGCGCCGGCAGACCTACGAAGACCGGCCCTACGGACGCGAGTACGGGGCGCTCGCCGAGACCCTGTACCCGCCGGATCATCCCTATAGCTGGATCACGATCGGCTCGCACGAAGATCTCAGCGCCGCCTCGCTCGAAGACGTCCACGCATTCTTCCGGCGTTGGTACGGGCCCAACAACGCCACGCTCGCGATCGGCGGCGACGTCGACCCGGCGAAGACGCTGGCGCTCGTTCGGAAGTACTTCGGATCGATCCCGCGCGGTCCGGACGTCGCCAAGCCGGCTCCGCGCCCGGCGGTGCTCGAAGGCGACGTGCGCGTCGCGATCGAGGACAACGTCGAGCTGCCGCAGGTGACGTTCGCCTGGCACAGCGTTCCCTCCTTCAGCGAGGAGGAGCCGGCGCTCGAGATGCTCTCTCGCATCCTCTCCGCCAACAAGGCTTCGGTGCTCAACCGCGCGCTGACGATCGACCGCGAGCTCGCGAGCAGCGTGTCGTGCAGCCAGAACGGCGCCGAGCTCGCCGGCACCTTCGAGATCACCCTGCGCGCGAAGCCGGGCGTGACCCTCGACGAGCTCGAGAACGAGTGCCGCGAGCTCCTGTCGAAGCTCCTGGAGAACGGGGTCGACGCCGAGCAGCTCCAGCGCGCCAAGAACCGCTTCGAAGCCGACGCCGTGCGGGCGCTGGAGACCACTTCGGCGCGCACCAGCCGACTCGCGCACTACAACACCTTCCTGGGGACGCCGGATTACGCCGCGGAGAACCTCAGGGTGCACCTGGCCGTCACGCCGGCCGATGTGCGGCGCGTTCTCGAGCGCTACCTCGTCGCTCGGCCCGCGGCGATCGTGAGCACCGTCCCCAAGGGCAAGCTCGAGCTCGCGGCCTCCGGCCGAACGCGCTCGGCCCTGGCGGCCGAAGCGGCGCTCGCGCGCACCCAGATCCCCGAACCGGGGCCGCAGCCCGCCTTTCGCTCGCCACGCGTCTGGCACGGCGAGCTCGCGAACGGAGTCGAGGTCACGGGCACCCGCTACAAGGAGCTACCCATCGTGCAGCTCGACCTGTTCGTTCCGGCCGGACAGATCCACGAGGACCTGAGCCAGCTCGGGATCGCTTCCCTGACGGCCGCGATGCTCAACGAGGGGACGCAGACGCTCTCGACGACCGAGCTCGTCGAGGAGCTCGACGCGATCGGTGCGCAGCTCTCGATAAGGTCGACCGAGGACGAGATCGCCTTCTCGCTCAACACACTGCAGAAACACCTGCCGCGCGCGGTTTCTTTGCTCGAGGACGTGATCCTGAATCCGCGCTTCGCGGAGGAGGACTTCCAGCGCATCGTGAACCAACGCTTGGTCGCGATCCAGACGCGCGGCGACAGCATCGGGCAGACCGCGGGCCGCGTGTTCGACCGGCTGATCTTCGGTGACACCGTCCGTGGGATGCCGTCGCAAGGCACCCAGGAGACGATCGCGAAGCTCACGCGCGACGACGTGGCAGCGCACTGGCAACGCCACGGCATCCCGGCCGGCGCTCGGCTGACGGTGGTTGGCGATCTCGATGCGGCCGGAGTCGAGGATCTGCTGTCGTCCTTGGTCGCCGGATGGAAGGCACCCGAATCGGGCATCCTGCCGGCGGCCTTCCGCAGCGAGATGGAAGGGTTGAAGAGCGTTCCGAACGTCTACCTGGTCGACAAGCTGAACGCATCGCAGTCCCAGATCCGCATCGGCCACCTGGGCGTCGCGGCGACCGACGAGGACTGGTTCCCGCTGTACGTGCTCAACTACATCCTGGGCGGATCGTTCTCGAGTCGCGTGAACCTCAACCTGCGCGAGGACAAGGGCTACACCTACGGCGCGCGCACCGGTTTCACCGGCGGTCTCCTCCCCGGCACCTTCGTCGCCTCGGGCGGCGTCCGCGGGGACGTCACGAAGGAATCGGTCGTCGAGTTCATGAAGGAGCTCGGCCGAATCCTCGACGGAGTCGACGACGCCGAGCTCGAGTTCACGCGTCAGGCACTCGAGCAGGCCATGGGGCGTGGCTACGAATCGACGCGCGCGTTGGCCGGGTTCCTGAACGAGATCAGCAAGTACGGGTACCCCGATGACTTCCTCGCCCAGCGCGTGACGATGTTGCACGAGCTCACTCCGGACAAGCTCCGGGCCCTGGCCCGCAAGCACCTCTCGCCGAACCAGATGGTCATTCTGGTCGTGGGCGACAAGAGCAGCGTGCGGGAAGGCCTGACGCAGCTCGGCTACGGCGATGTCGCCGAGCTCGACCTGGACGGCAACCCGCTCCCGAGCGAGCGGTGAGCGCACGGGCGACCGGCCCGGCGCTGAGCCCGAGCTTCTCGTGACAAGAGCGCCCGCACGCACCGGGCGCTTCGAACGTCCAGCGCGAGCCCGAGGCGGTGATCCGCTCCGCGGGGGAGCTTCGCCGATCCGAGCCCAGTGGGCGCTCGAACGAACTGCGCCGAACTGGGAAGCGCGGTTGCGAATGCCGCCGGACGGAATCCGGAACACGGACCCGACTCGGGCGAGGATCATGCGCCCATGACCCTCGATCCGGAGACGCTGCTCGCGCCGGCGCACCGCGATCTGGATCCCCGCCTGGAGACCGCGGAGGAGCTCGCGCGCGCCGTGCGGCGCGACCCCTCGGCGTACTCGGACGCGCATTCCCTGGCGGCGGCGGCGCGGCTCGGCAGGACGGAGCTCGGGACGCTCTTCCGCGATCACTTCCACGAGTCCCCGGAGGCCTTCCTGATCCGCGCGCGCGTCGGAGCCGCGGAGGAGCTTCTCGGCGAGACGAACGCCTCGCCGCCCGAGATCACGCGCGCGGTCGGTTTCGCGAGCCCGGCCGCCTTCGACGAGGATTTCCGTCGATCGACCTTCCTGCGACCGGGCGAGTACCGCGCGATGACACGCGCCAGGGACTTCGCACTGCGCCTGCCGGACGACTTTCGAGCCGAAGAGACGCTGCGGTTCTTCGAGCGCGACCCGGAAGGGGTCGCGGAACGGCGCGAAGGGATGCGCGCGGCGAAGGCGCTCCTGCTCGAGGGCAAGCAGGCAGTTCTGACCATCGAGTTCGCGCGCGGGTTCGCGCTGTGCCGCGTGGAGTCGCGGGCACACCCCTCACCTGCGGCGATGCGCTGCGCGCACGTGGCGGCCGTGGCGCTGCTCGGGCTCCGTTGCGATCCCGGAGCGTTCGAGCGCCGGGTGCGGAGGCTCGTCGGGATGGGGCGACTGCTGCGTGGGCGTAGAGGCCTGCGCGTCCCGCTCACCGCCGATCCGTTCGAGAGCGTCGTGTGGTCGGTCGTCGGGCAGCAAGTCAACCTCGCGTTCGCAGTCGCGCTGCGGCGGAGGCTCGTCGAGCTCTGCGGGTCGCGCGCGGCCTGGGGCCTGCGCACGCACCCGACACCCGTGCAAGTCGCGAAGCTCGACTACGGGGATCTGCTCCCGCTCCAGTTCTCGCGCCGCAAAGCTGAGTACGTCGTCGACCTTGCACGCGCGATCGTTTCGGGCGAACTCCCACTCCGGGAACTCGCCCGTGGCTCGGCCGTACACGCCGAACGCGCGCTACTCGCTCGACGCGGTCTCGGTCCCTGGTCGGCGAACTACGTGATGCTGCGCGGGTTCGGTTTCGCGGACTGCCTCCCGGTAGGAGACTCGGGACTCATGCTCTCGTTGAAGGAGTTCTTCGGACTCGCGAGGCGACCGAGTCCCGCCGAAACGCGAGAACGTATGCAACCGTTCCGCCCTTGGCGAAGTCTCGCCTGCCTCCACTTCTGGCATCGACTGGGAGAACCAGGATGAAGCTCTCCACCCACATTTTCTCCACGTCCGTGGGCGAATTGTTCGTTGCGGTGGACGAGGACTCGGCCCTCGTCCAGCTCCAATTCGCGGACGGTCTCTCCCGCGAGGAGCGCGAGGAGCAGCTCTCGCGCCGTGGATACGCGGTTCGCAGGCAGAGGAATGCCTGCAAGGACGTCGAACGGCAGGTGCGCGACTACCTCCGCGGACGGCGACGCGAGTTCGCGCTCGAGCTCGCGCCCGGCGGCACTCGATTCCAGCGCCGCGTCTGGCAGGAAGTCGCGAAGATCCCCTTCGGTCGAACCGTGAGCTACGGCGAGATCGCGAGGCGTGTGCGGCGCCCGACGGCGGTGCGCGCCGTCGGACGTTGCAATGCGACGAATCCGATCGTGATCATCGTCCCCTGCCACCGCGTGGTCGGTTCGAACGGAAATCTGACCGGATACGGCGGCGGGATAGCGACGAAGCGCGCACTGCTCGAGCTCGAGAGCATCTGAGCTGCGGGTAGGAACGAAAGCGAGCCGGGCCTCGTCACCGGCTCGCCCGGATTCCGGCCTACTTCAGCAAGATCGACTCGAAGTCACCGTCGTAGACGAGGCTGATGATCGAGCCCGGAGGCACGGCTTGGAGCGTGCGCATCACCACGTAATCGTTGCGGAGCGCCAGGACCTCCATCGCCGGCATCACCTTCGAGGAGAAGTCGTCGAAGGACACGATCTCTCCGTCGAAGACGTTCAGCCAGTAGCTCTTGTCGAAAGCGGGGAGGAAGTCCTCGCTAACGAGGGAGAAGACGATGCGGCCCTTCTTGTCCACGGTGATGTTCGTGATGGCTCTCTTCTCGCGAATGTCGATCAGGTCGAAGAGGACTTGCCCCACGAACGGACTCTGGGATGACGCTCCGAAGGCGATCAGGGACGGCTTGGTGATCGGGCTGGGGTGAACCAATGACGTGTACTTGTTCACGTCGACTCGAAGGAAGCCTGCCGCTTGACGAACGATCAGGTGGAAGTCCTGGAGCGGGTCGACTGGAACGGTCTTCCCGACCGCCAAGACTTCTGAAGCGCCGGACTGCGCGTCGGAGGACCGAAGCTGGACGTAGCACTTGCCACCAGCCTGCGAGACGAGCGAGACGACGTAGGAAACCGAGTCCTTCGGCGCCCGCAGAACCACGTCGGCGCTGGACCCAGGCAGCATGCCTACCATGCTTCCCCTGACGATGATCGTCGGCTCTTGGTAGAGGTGCCGCGGCAGCTTGAACTTGCCTGCGGAAGACATCGCGAGCCTACCGTTCACGATGTGAGTCGAGCTCACCTGGTCGAGAACGAACGGCTCGAGCGCTCCGTCGTCGAACGACACCGTGTGCGAGAGCTTGTTGGGAGCCTCGAAGTGACCGTAGACATACTCCATCAGCTTCCGGGTGATGCCCGTGAACGTCAGGGGGGAGCTCTCCGGAACCGTCTTCTTCGGAAAGACGTACCAGCTCCGGATATTGAAGTCGTCTGGGTTTCCACCGGCCTCGTGCAGCTTCCTGAGGCCGTTGATGCTGTTGAGGAAGAAGAGCGCATCCGATTGACTGCCGCCCTTGCTGTCGTTGACGAACCACCCGAAGCGAAGGCCCAGCTTCCGAACGACCTTCTCGAGCAGCACGAGCTTCTTCCAACCGCCGGGCGTCTGATCGGTGTAGGTGTAGGGCGAGTCGGCCAGGAAGAACGAGACGTCATGGCCCCGGGCGTGGAGGATCGGCAACACGGTCGCGAGCAGATCGGGCAGATTGCCGAGGTGCTTGGGTCCCCACGTCGGGTACTGGCCGACGACGTAGTGGGGAACCGGCTCGATCAGCCCGATCTCCACCCCGGGCATGAAGCCCACCACTTGGTCGAGGTAGTCCGCCAGTTCTCCGGCCGCGACGTCCCAGGGCATCCCCATGTCCTGGAGCGCATAGCCGAAGGGCGAGTCGAGCATCAGGACGTCGATCGTGCCGCCGAGATGGGTCCAGCGGCCGTAGCCGGTACCCTCTATCTTCGCGAGAGTCTCACCCGCCTTGGCCCAGTTGGCGGGATCGGCGCCGCCCGGGAAGTGCCGCAACCCGCCGGCGAACACCCCTACCTCGAGTTGGGCCGACCCGAGGGTGTGGACCGCGTCCTCGAGGGTGTTGTCGTCCAAGTAGGCGATGTTGAACGGATCGGGACGAAGCGAGTTGACGTGAACCTCGAAGACGTCGCCCTGTCGCTTCACGAGCGGCCACGAGGCAGCGGGATCGAAGATCTTCTTGTACTCATCGATCCCTCCGAAGAAGCTCGGGCCAACGAAGAAGCGTTTGGGGTTCTGAGCGGCCAGCGAGCTGGAAAGAGCGACGCCGATCAGCGTGGCGCCCGTGACGCGCAAGCAGAGCCTCGCGTGCGAAGCCATGATTCTCCTCCGAGGGGAATGCCCGAGCGGGGAAGGCTCGAGCCGACGTCTCCGGGACAGAGCGTCGTTGCGGGACAAGGTGGTGAACGATCCGGGTTTCGTCGTGATCGCCGCTGGCCGGGGCGGAGACCGTGGGCAGGACTCCCACACGACGCCATCGAGCATTTTGAGCCGGGTTCGAGATTCGTCAACGGGTCCTGAGGCGTATGTTCGCGGACTTCCTGCCTGGCAGACGGGGCACCTCGGCGCCACCCCCCTTGGCCATGCCGGGAGGGCACCTTCGAGGTCGAGAGCGGGTGGCATGCATCCGTTGGGCGCGGCTCGGCCGGTGCTCCGTTTCGAGCTGCATTCATGACGTCGCGAACCAGGCCCGCGCGCTTTCGGAACCGCCGTCCCGGCCCGTGCTCTTCCCGAGGCTCGCGCCATACTGGACGTCCCCGCGCGGATCGGTTGCTCGATTTCTCGTGTGCGTACGTCCCTCGACACCCGAGCCTTCCTCGGACGCGCGAGCGGAACCGACCGGTCTGCGACGGGGCGCGCATCCGTCCGGGAGCAGCATCTCCTTCGCCGTCGCCCATGAACAACGGCATGACCGACTCGCCCGAACCGGTCCGGCTGCCAGCGCGGCAGCAGGGCTCCTTCGCGACCACGCGCTGGAGCATGGTCGTGGCCGCGGGTCGCGCGGACACGCCTTCTGCGCTGGTCGCGCTCGAATCGCTCTGCGGAACGTACTGGTACCCCCTCTACGCGTACGTTCGTCGGCGCGGCTACGACGTGCACGAGGCGGGCGACCTCGTCCAGGGCTTCTTCGCGCGGCTCCTCGAGAAGAAGGACCTCGCCGGCGCCGATCACGCGCGCGGCCGATTCCGGAGGTATCTGCTGGGATCGCTCAGCCATTTCCTCGCGAACGAGTGCAAGGGCGCTCGAGCGGACAAGCGCGGAGGAGGCGCACGCGTGCTCTCGCTCGACGTCGAGGAAGCCGAAGGGCGCTTTCGCGTCGAGCCCGTCGAGGAGCGCACCGCGGAGGTCGTGTTCGATCGGAGCTGGGCCCTCGTGCTGATGGACCGGGCGCTCGCCGACTTGCGCGACGACTACGTCCGCGCCGGTCGTGCGCCGCTGTTCGACGCGGTCGCGCGCTGTCTCACGGCCGACCACGACGCGCCCTACCGGGACCTCGCGAGCGGGCTCGAGATGTCGGAGGGTGCCTTCAAGGTCGCGGTCCACCGCGCGCGCAAGCGCTTCGGCGAGTGCCTGAGGCGCGCCATCGCCGACACTCTCGGCGACCCGAGTGAAGTCGAGGACGAGCTCTCCGATCTGTTCGCGGCCCTGGGGAGCTGACCTCCCGTGCCCGCGCATCGCGCGGAAGGTCGGGATCCGGGCAGTGAGGCGGACGGACGAGCGAGGCATCGAGGCGAAGCCCCGTCGGTAATCGAAGATCGCGTGTAACCTCCCGCGCGAGGCCCTTCAGTGGGGGGGCGGAGGACAGAAAGCCCATGAACCGACCCCACTCCTGCCCCCGCTGCGGCGTCGCCCTGCCCACTGGCCGCGATCCCGACGCACCCTGCCCGCGCTGCCTGCTCGAGCTCGGTTTCCACGAGGGCGAGAGCGCCGCAGCCGGGAGCTCGCCGGCGCCGGCGGAGCTCGCCCCGCACTTCCCGCAGCTCGAGATCCTCGAGTTGGTCGGCCGCGGCGGCATGGGATCCGTCTACCGCGCCCGCCAGAAGAACCTGCGGCGCGACGTGGCCTTGAAGATCCTGTCCATGGAGGCGTCGGGCGACCCCGCCTTCGCGGAGCGCTTCACGCGCGAGGCGCGCGCCCTGGCTTCGCTCTCGCACCCGAACGTCAGCGCGGTCTACGACTTCGGCGAGGCCGGCGGGTTCTTCTACCTCGTGCTCGAGTACGTCGACGGCGCCAATCTGCGCCAGATCCTGCGCGCCGGGCGTCTCTCGCCCCACGAGGCCCTCGCGCTGGTCTCGCAGATGTGCGCGGCGCTGCAGTACGCGCACGAGCACGGCGTCGTGCACCGTGACATCAAGCCCGAGAACGTGCTGCTCGACAAGACGGGCAAGCTCAAGATCGTGGACTTCGGCCTCGCGAAGATGCTCGGCGTCGCGCCGTCGATCTCGCCGCTCACGCGCTCGAACCAGGCCATGGGCACGCTGCACTACATGGCGCCCGAGCAGATCGAGCACCCGTTGCAGGTGGATCACCGCGCGGACCTCTTCTCGCTCGGCGTCGTCTTCTACGAGCTCTTGACGGGCGAGCTGCCGCTCGGGCGCTTCGAGCCGCCCTCGCAGCGCGTCTCCATCGACGTGCGGCTCGACGACGTCGTGCTCAAGGCGCTCGCGAAGGAGCCGGATCGCCGTTACCAGACGGCGGTCGCGATAAGAACCGACGTCGACGCGATCGCGACGAGCCGCCCGCATCGCGCGCCGCCGCCCCCGCCGGCTCGCACGAAGAGCTCTGGAGCCCTCAAGGTGGTGGCCGTGGTGGCAGGCATCGGGCTCGTCGTGATGCTGTTCTTCGGCTGTGTCGCCGCAGCTCTCGCTCTCTTCTTGGGCTACGACCCCGCGTACTCCGGGGAAGCGACCGGCGAACAGAGCTTCGTCACCGATCCGTCCGATGTCGACGCCTACGCGGTCGACCTCGTCGAGTCGGCCGTCCGAGAGCTGGCCCTGGAATCCGATCGCGCTCCTCCTGTCGACGTCCCGCCCGACGCGGAGGAGCCGCGTTGATCTCGCGCTACTCGAGCGCCGTGAGCACCGCTAGACCTTGCGTCGTGTCGCCCGTCGTGTCGAGGTCGATCGGGCCCGGGATGCCGTTCGCGTCGAGCGCGAACGTCTGCACCGCCCCGGCCGTTGCGGCGTGCGCGACGTAGAGCACGCGGCCGCTCCCGCCGAGGCGGATCTTGTAGGGCTCGGCTGCGAGCGCACGCACGTTCACGGACGCGAGAGCGCCGTCGTCCGTCGCGTTCGCCGAGTCCACGTCGATCGTGAAGGTCTGCACGCTGGGTGACACGCCGCGGTTGGAGACGTAGAGCCGCCGGCCGTCGGGTGAGGCCACGAGGTCGATGGGATCGCCGGAGGTGAAGAAGGGCGAGGAAGCGAGTTCGGTGAGCTCGCCCGTTTCGACGTGGATCGTGTAGGCCGAGATCGCGTTCGCGGCCCCGAAGCAGGCCACGTAGGCGAAACGCCCGGTTGGATCGACCGCCACGGCGAGCGGCACGTCCTCCGTCGCGACGGCCGAGGCGATCGGTGAGATCGTCCCTGCCACGGGATCGATGTCGAAGGCTTGGACGGTGTCGTCGTTGCTGCGCGGGACGTACAAGAAGCGTCCGGTCGGGTCCACTGCGCCCGCGCCGGGACTCGAGACGGCGCTGATCAGGAACGGGCTGCCGTTCGCCGTGAGCATGCCGTCCGCGGCGACCGTGTACGGGATCACTTCGCCGGCCGAGCTGTTCGTGCCGTAGGCGAAGCGTCCCGAAGGATCGAAGTGCAGCGACCAGCTCGACGTGCCGTTCTGTCCGACCATCTGCACCGAGGTGGGGACGCCTGCCGCGTCGAGCTCGAACACCTCGACCGCGTTCGTGAAGCCTTCGCCGCTGACCGAGTACAGCGCGGGGATGCGCGGATGCACCTCGAGCCAGTTCGGGAGCATCCCGGTCGAGACCGCCGGCAGCGCGAGCGGCGCGAGCGAGCCGTTCGCGCCGACCGTGAAGGCATCGAGGTCCTCGCTCACGAAATTGCTCGCGTACAGGAAGCTCGTCCGATACGCGACCGGCGCGAGACCCGGAACCATGACGAGGTCGCTCGGAACCCCGCGCAAGCGCATGCGCTCGACGGTCTGGAGGGAAAGCGTGCCGTTCGCGGCGACGTCGAAGAGCGCGAGCTCGTTCCCGACCTGGTCGAGCGCGAACGCGAAGTCGCCGCCGTGGTCCACGGCGACGCGCGACGCTCCAACCGAGGCGAAGGTTCCGTTCGAGGTGAGCGTACCCCCGGCCGCGATCGCGAACGATTGCACCGCGCCGCTCGACAGCGCGACGAGCAGCGTGTCGCCGTCCGCCGTGATCGCGAGGTCCTCGGGCGCCGTGCCGCCGCTGAGGGGCACCACGGCTCCCACCTGCGTCGGCTCGCCCGTCAGCGCGTCGATCGAGTAGACGACGACGTCGTCCGAGCCGGCATTGGCGACGTACACGAATTCACCGCCCGGCCGCGCCGCAACCGCTCGCGGCGTATCACCCGCCAGCGCGCCGACACCCGCGCTGAGCGCGCCGGTCATGGCGTCGATCGAGAAGCTCTGCAGCATGCCGGCCGCGCCGCCGAACGTGACGTACGCGAAGCGCCCGAGCGGCTCCACGGCGATACGCTCGGCCGAGGAACCGGCGAGGATCGTAGCGGTCGCGAGCGGCGCGAGCGCTCCGTTCCCCGCGATCGTGTACATGTGCACGACCGGCGTGCCGAAGTCTGCGCACAGGACGTACGCGAAGCGCAGCAGGGGATCGACGGCGACGTCGAGCGGGCCGGAGCTCGACGCGAAGGGCGAGCCCGGAACCTCCGTGAGCTCGCCCGTCGTGTCGAGCGCGAAGGCCGACACATCGTCCGAGCCGGAGTTCGCCGTGTAGACGAAGCTCCCGTCGGGCGCGATGGCCACGGCCAGGGGATCGTCACCGGTCGGAGCGTAGTTCTCGTGGCGCAGGAAGCCGTTCGAGGAGTCGAGCGAGGTCACGGAGAGCGTGTCGTCGAACGAGTTCGTCGCGAGCAGGAAGCGGCTCGCGGGCGGCGGCGCGACGTTGATCGCGAGCGCGACGGAGACCGTGCTCGTTCCGTCCGTCGCCTCGATCGTGACGGCTTGCGGACCGTCCGTGGCCGCCAACGGCCGCCCGCTGATCACGCCCGTCGTGGCGTCGAGCTCGAGGCCCGCAGGCAGCTCGCCGGCGGTGATCGAGTAGGCGTTGGCCGGGATGACGACGGTCGGCATCACCGACGCGATCGCGAAGCCGACGCGCAAGTCGGAAAACATGTAGGAGAGTCCACCACCCCCGCCACTGCCGCTGCTGCCGCTGCTGCAGCCCTGGATGATCCACCCGAGGCCCACGGCGAGGGCGAGCGCGAGGAGCCGCGCGCGGCTCGTGCCGAAGGACGCGGACGGCCGCTGGCCGGTCGCGGGAACGCGGCAATCGCGAGGGATACGCTGCATGCGGATTCTCCTGGGACTCGGGTAGCGCCCGGAGAGCGGCTCCGGGACGAACGCAAGCCTCCCAGGCCCGCGCACGCTCCCTTATCGTAGGGAGCGCAGTCCGGATACACATTCCATCTACCCCGACAGGGACAGGGATCCGCGCCCGGAACCCGAGCCGAAGCGCGCGCCCGACCCCCCCGGGCCGGGCGCGCTCTCTCCGAAAGGACGACCGGCTTCGATCCGCACGAGTGACACCTGTCCGGTCGCCCCCGTGCCCCCGCACGGTGCAGGACATCCGCAGGGCGCCCGCCAGCCGGCTCAGGCTTCTCCGGGAAATGGGCGAGCGACGCCGACTCGCACGAAGCGGCCAAGGCCCCTACGGCTACGGCGCGCTACGCAGTCCTACCCGAATCGCGGCGGCGGAGCGCGTGGCTAGAATCCCCCCCCTCCATCTCCACGGCGGTCCCCCCCCGAGCCGGATCGCGGAGCCCCTCGCCCCCAAGGTCGTCCCCGTGTCGAAAAACGCGCGTCGCACTCCGTTCCTGGAGCCCACCGATCCCTTCGTCCACCGGCACGTCGGACCCGATGCGGCGGACGTCGGAGCCATGCTGGAGACCCTGGGTCTGTCCTCGCTCGAGGAGCTCGTCGCCCAGACGATTCCGGCTCGCATACGCGTGAAGGAGCCCCTCGCGCTGGGTCCGGAACGCGGCGAGCACGAGTGCCTGCGCGAGCTCGCGGGGATCGCCGCCAAGAACGAGGTGCACCGTTCCTACATCGGGATGGGCTACCACGGGACGATCGTGCCGCCGGTGATCCAGCGCAACGTGCTGGAGAACCCCGGCTGGTACACGGCCTACACGCCCTATCAGGCGGAGATCTCCCAGGGACGCCTCGAGGCGTTGCTCGACTTTCAGACGATGGTGGTGGACCTGACGGGCCTGCCGCTCTCGAACGCGTCGCTGCTCGACGAGGCGACGGCGGCGGCCGAGGCGATGCACCTCTGCCACGACGTCGCGCGCGACGGACGCTCGGGCTTCTTCGTGGCCGAGCACTGCCACCCGCAGACGATCGCCGTCGTCCACACGCGCGCGAAGTGGGCGGGCATCGAGGTGATCGTGGGCGACCCCGAGACCTTCGACTTCGCCGCCCATCCCGTGTGTGGAGCGCTCGTGCAGTATCCGACGTCGGAGGGGCGCGTGCTCGACCTCGCGCCGTTCGCGGAGCGCGCGCACGCGCACGGTGCGCTCGTGGTCGTCTCCGCCGACCTGCTCGCCCTGGCGCTCCTGCGCGCTCCGGGCGAGTTCGGCGCAGACGTCGCGATCGGCTCGTCGCAGCGCTTCGGCGTTCCCATGGGATACGGCGGTCCGCACGCGGCCTTCCTCGCGGCGCGCGAGGAGTTCAAGCGCCAGATCCCCGGTCGGATCATCGGCGTCTCGCGCGACGCGGCGGGCAATCCCGCCCTGCGCATGGCCATGCAGACGCGCGAGCAGCACATCCGCCGCGACAAGGCAACCAGCAACATCTGCACGGCGCAGGTGCTGCTCTCGATCATGGCGGGGATGTACGGCGTGTATCACGGCCCGGATGGGCTGCGCGCGATCGCGACGCGCGTCCACGGGCTGACGGAGTGCCTCGCCGCCGGTGCGCGCGAGCTCGGGCTGGCGGTCGGTGCAGGACCTGTGTTCGACACGCTGCGCATCGAAGCGCGCGACGAAACGGCGGTCCTCGCGCGCTCGAAGGATGTGCGTATCAACTTGCGCCCTCTCGGCGGGAACGCCTTCGGCGTGTCGCTCGACGAGACGGTGGAGCTCTCCGACGTGCGCGACGTCCTGTGGGTGCTCGCGGGCGACGCCGCGGACGCGCTCGACCTCGAGGCGCTCGCGGGGCGCGTCGACGTCGCGTTCCCGGAGCGGCACGCGCGGCGTTCGAGCTATCTGCAGCACGAAGTCTTCCAGCGCTACCACGCCGAGCACGAGATGCTGCGCTACCTCAACCGGCTCCAGGCGAAGGATCTCTCGCTCACGACCTCGATGATCGCGCTCGGGTCCTGCACGATGAAGCTCAACGCCACGTCGGAGATGCTGCCCGTGACGTGGCGGGAGTTCTCGGGTCTGCATCCCTTCGCGCCCGCCCAGCAAACGCGCGGTTATCGCGAGGTGTTCCGCCGGCTCGAGGAGGACCTGTGCGAGATCACGGGTTTTGCCGGCGTGTCGCTCCAGCCGAACGCCGGCTCGCAGGGCGAGTACGCGGGATTGCTCGTGATCCGCGCGTGGCACGAATCGCGCGGCGAGGGCGGCCGTGACGTGTGCTTGATCCCGGTGTCGGCGCACGGCACGAACCCGGCGAGCGCCGTGATGGCCGGCATGAAGGTCGTGCCCGTCGCCTGTGACGCGCTCGGCAACGTCGATCTCGCGGACCTCGAGGCGAAGGCGGCGCGCCACGCGCCGAAGCTCGCGGCGCTGATGGTCACGTATCCCTCGACGCACGGCGTGTTCGAGGAGGAGATCGCGAAGATCTGCGAGCTCGTTCACGCCCACGGCGGCCAGGTCTACATGGACGGCGCCAACATGAACGCGCAGGTCGGACTTTGTCGGCCGGGCGACTTCGGCGCGGACGTGTGCCACCTGAACCTGCACAAGACGTTCTGCATCCCGCACGGGGGCGGCGGACCCGGCATGGGCCCGATCGCGGTGGCGCAGCACCTCGCGCCATTCCTGCCGGGGCACCCGCTCGCCCCCGTGGGCGGAGCGCAGGCCGTCGGCGCCGTGTCGGCGGCTCCGTGGGGCAGCTCGAGCATCTTGCTCATCTCGCTCGTGTACATCGAGCTCATGGGCGGCGCGGGACTCACGCGTGCGACGGAGGTCGCGATCCTCAACGCGAACTACATGGCGAAGCGTCTGTCGGAGCACTACCCCGTGCTCTACCGCGGCCGACGCGGGCGCGTCGCGCACGAGTTCATCCTGGACTGCCGGCCCTTCGAGAAGTCGGCCGGCGTGTCGGTCGAGGACGTGGCGAAGCGCCTCATGGACTACGGCTTCCACTCGCCGACGATGTCGTTCCCCGTCGCCGGCACGCTCATGATCGAGCCGACCGAGTCCGAGACGAAGGCCGAGCTCGACCGGCTGTGCGACGCGTTGATCGCGATCCGCGGCGAGATCCGCGCGATCGAGGAGGGCCGCATGGATCGCGCCGACAATCCGCTCGCGAACGCGCCGCACACCGCGACCGAGATCGCCTCGGCGGAATGGAAGCACCCGTACACGCGCGCGCAGGCGGCTTTCCCCGCGCCGTGGGTGCTCGTGCACAAGTACTGGCCGCCGGTGGCGCGCGTCGACAACGGCTTCGGCGACCGCAACCTCCAGTGCACCTGCCCGCCGGTCGAGGCGTTCGCGGAGGCTCGCACGGAGCTCGCGACGGCCGCAACATGAGCTGCCTGGGCCCGTCCGGCGGGCGGGTCCGGTCGCAAGGAACCCGCGCGGCGGCGGCGATCGACGCTCATGCGGTAGGTTGGTCCACGGATCGGCGCTCTCCCACGACCGGCATG
This sequence comes from uncultured Planctomycetaceae bacterium, assembly GCA_964413535.1. Classification (GTDB taxonomy): domain Bacteria; phylum Planctomycetota; class UBA1135; order UBA1135; genus CAYPTB01. Next base: position 197,484 of record CAYPTB010000040.1, read on the forward strand.
CAGCATGCGTTCGACGAGGCTCCGAGCACGGTCCGCCGCCCGCGATTCGGCGGGCCGGCGAGCGCCGCGAACGACGACACGAAGATGCCCCGAGGAATCGAGATGACGACGGTTGGGAGGCTCGGCCTAGCGGCCGTCTTGCTGGCGGCGCTCGCGTCGGGTGCGGCTTGCGGCGCCGGCGCGAGCGGCGAGGCGACGCACGGGACGGCGGACGACGTCGGCGCCGACGCGCAGCTTTCGGTGAAAGACGAGTTCACGGCGATCGCCGAAGGGCTCGAGGCGAGCAACCATCCCTACGTCGGTCGCGCCCAGATCCCGCCGCTCTGGGCGGAGATCGCCGGCCTCGGCGGGGAGCTCGACCGACCCACGGTGGCCCTGCGCCGCGCGACGCTACAAGGGAGGCTCTCGACCCACCTCCTGCGCGTCGGCGACGTGGAGGAGGCCCTCGCGCTGGCCGACGCGGCCTGGGAGGCCGTCGAGCGCCTGCCCGCCGGCGAGCCGCCGACGCCCGACGCCGCGCTGCAGCGCCGGCGGATCCTGAACACGCGCGCGCAGGCCTACCTGCGCAGCGCGGAGGTCGAGAACTGCATCGAGCGCCACAACCGCGACTGCTGCATCTTCCCCATCCAGGGAGGAGGCGTGCACGCGGTCGACGCGCCGGCGCGCAAGGCTCTCTCCATCTACATGCAGCTCGCCGCGGAGGAGCCCGAGAACCTCTCGCACCGCTGGATGTGCAACATCCTCGCGATGGCGCTGGGTGAGCACCCCGACGCGCTGCCCGACGAGCTCGTGATCCCCTCCGCGGCCTTCGACTCGGAGCTCGACATCGGACGCTTCCACGACGTGGCCGTCGTCGTCGGCGCCGACGTGTTCGGCCTGGCCGGCGGGACCGCCGTCGACGACTACGACGGCGACGGGCTGCTCGACGTCGCGATCTCCGACTCCGACCCGCGCGGGCGGCTCACGATCCTCTTGAACGACGGTCGCGGCGGCTATCGGGACGCGTCCGTCGAGGCCGGCGTCGCGGACCAGCTCGGCGGGCTGAACCTGGTCTCCAGCGACTACGACTCGGACGGGGACGCGGACCTCTACGTGCTGCGCGGCTCGTGGCTCCTGGGCAACGGCCGCATCCGCGACTCGCTCCTGCAAAACGACGGGAAGGCCCGCTTCACCGACGTCACGCGCGCGGCGGGTGTCGCGGAGCCGGCGAGCCCGACCCACTCGGCCGCCTTCGGCGACTACGACGGCGACGGGGACGTCGACCTCTACGTCGGCAGCGAGGCGTACCGCGACGAGGAGACCCTCGAGCACCACGGCCTGCCCTCGCACGTCTTCCTGAACGACGGCGACGGCTCGTTCAGCCGCTCCGGCGAGGCGCCGAACGAACGCTACTGCAAGGGCGTCGCCGCCGGCGACTACGACAACGACGGCGACCTCGACCTGTACGTCTCGAACATCGGTGACGGAGAGCTCGGCATCAATCGCCTCTACCGCAACGACGGCGCCGCGCACTTCGACGACGTGGCGCAGGAGCTGGGCGTGGACGGGCCCAACTGGAGCTTCACGACCTGGTTCTTCGACTTCGACAACGACGGGTGGCTGGACATCTTCCTCGTCGGCTACGACGCGAAGGTGGCCGACCTCGCCGCCCATCACCTCGGCCGCCCCGACGGCGCCACGCGTCCGCGCCTCTACCGCAACGAGGGCGGGCGCTTCCGCGACGTCGCGAAGGAAGCGGGGCTCGATCGGCCGCTGCTCCCGATGGGAGGCAGCTACGGCGACTTCGACAACGACGGCTGGCTCGACGTCTACCTCGGGACGGGCAACCCGAACTACGAGGTCCTCATGCCGAACGTCGCCCTGCGCAACGACGGTGGGAAGCGCTTCCAGGACGTGACGAGCTCCGGCGGCTTCGGCCACCTGCAGAAGGGGCACGGCGTCGCGTTCGCGGACCTCGACAACGACGGCGACCAGGACGTCTACCACGACCTGGGCGGTTTCAACCCGGGCGACGGCTTCGCGAACGCCCTGTTCGAGAACCCCGGGCACGGCAACCACTTCCTCGAGCTCGAGCTCGAGGGCACGGTCTCCAACCGGCCCGCGATCGGCGCGCGCGTGCGCGTCATCGTGGAGACGCCGGACGGCGAGCGGGAGATCCATCGGGCCGTCGGCAGCGTGTCGAGCTTCGGCAGCGGTCAGCGCCGGCAGGAGATCGGGCTGGGCGACGCGCGGCGCATCGCGGCGCTCGAGATCCGCTGGCCGCGCACCGGGGAGCTGCAGCGCTTCGAGGACGTCCCCCTGGACCGGCTCGTGCGCGTCGTCGAGGGCGCTCGCGAGCTCGAGGTGCGCGAGCTGCGCCCGGCGCCGTTCCGCGAAAAGGGCCCTCAGCGCGAGGCGCAGTAGGCGCGAACGCGGTCGGCCACGATCGCGCCGCGCGAGAGGCCCTCGACGCGCTCCCCGGCGCAGTAGAGCACGACGGGCCAGGGCTGCTCGCGCGGACCGCACCAGCGGTCGAGCGCCCGCAGGAGACCCGTTCGGCCCTCCTCGCCGGACCAGACGGCGTGGGTCACGGAGAGCTCGAGCGGTAGCTCGGGCGGCGCCACGCCCGCAGGAGAGACGATCACGACCTCGAGCGCCTCGATGCCGGCGAGCTCCGCCAACACCTCCAGCTTCGCCCGCGCGCCCGGCCGATCCGGATCCCACAGCACCACGGCGCGCGTCGTCGCGGTCCCGCGCTCCGCGGCGAGCGGGGGCGGCGCGACCGCTGCGTTCAGCGCCAGGTCGAGCGAGTCGTCGACGAGCGCGATCTGGTGCGGGTCGTTGGTCCACTCGACCGGGCCGAGGCGGCGCGTCGCGTTCCAGTTGCGCTGGCGGAGCGGCAGCTCCTCCCAACCGTCCACGCCCTGCGTCACGCGGAAGCGCCGGTCGACGGGGAGATCGGCGAGCAGCGTGCGCTGGCCGTCGGGCCACGTGATCTCGATCCGCTCGATGCGCCGCGCGTCGCCCAGCCCGAAGTGGCGCGCGAGCTCGTTCTGGCAGAGGAAGCCCTCGCCCAGCACGACGTCGCGCCGCTGGGTCCGCCCGCCCGCTGTGAGCAGGATGCGCGCACCGGCGGCCGAGCGCCGGTCGGCCGGGACGAGCTCCACCCAGGCGAAGCGGCGGCCGGGTGTGTCGTTGCGCAAAACGTAGAGGTGCGGCGCGTTCACGTTCCCGCCGACGAGGTCGTAGTCGCCGTCCTGGTCGATGTCCCCCATCGCGATGGCGCGGCCGTCCGCGACCTGATCGAGCCCGAGGACGGGGGCGATCTGCTGGAACGCGGCGCTGCCGTCGTTCTGGTAGAAGACGGAGCGCTGGTGGCCGTCCCACGACCAGCCGTAGGCGGCGCTCTCGGGGTAGTGGCGGCTGAAGCTCTCGGCGGACGAGACTGCGTCGCGCTTCATGTCCCCGACCGAGTAGCGCCACCACATGGTGTCCCAGTCGCGTCCGTCGTCGATGCCGACCGAGAAGAAGCCGTTCACGCACTGGATGTCGAGGTCGCCGTCCTCGTCCCAGTCGAAGACCACGGCGCCCCAGGCCCACTTGGCGTCGCGGCCGCCGGCGGCGTCGGGAGCCTCCACGAGCACGCGCTCGTCCCCCACCTGCTCCTGCAGGAGCACGGTGTTGCCCGAGGACATCATCTCGCGCAGCTCGCGCTCCCACGGCTCGGTCTCGGCGTTCCCGGGCAACCGCTCGAGGCGGCGCGCCTCGACCGACTCCATGTTCGAGACGTACATGTCGAGGTCGAGGTCGCCGTCTAGGTCGGCCCACGTCGCGCTCATGGAGAAGCCCGTCGCGATCCGCTCGCTCGACTCGACCTCGGGCTCGAAGAGCGGCGGCGACCCGCGCACGCGCCGGTAGAGCACGTTCGGCCCGAAGTCGTTCGCGAGGTAGAGGTCCGCGTCCCCGTCCTCGTCGGCGTCGCCGAACGTCCCGATGAACGACCAGCGCGACGCCTCGCGCCACAGACCCCAGGCCTCCGTGACGTCCGTGAACCCGCTCGGCCCGCCGCGCAGCACTTGGTTGTGCCGCGCGTTCGTCGAGTTCTCGGGGTCGTTGGGGCCGGGGTTCACGAGCGGCCCGTAGCCGCAGATCAGGAGGTCCAGCCAGCCGTCCCCGTCCACGTCGTGCGACGTGAGGCTCGTGGGGAAGTTGTCGTTGCGGGAGACCGTCACCGGGACGGCCTCGAAGCGGCCGGGCTCGACCTGAGAGTACAAGAGGAGGTGGGTGCGCTTGCCCGAGAAGACGAGGTCGATGTCCCCGTCCCGGTCGAAGTCCGCGGCCTGGACGCCCGTGTAGCCGCGCTCGCGCGCGATGCCCGCGCGCTCGGTCACGTCCTCGAAGCGCCCCTCGCCGTCGCCGAGCAGGAGGCTGTTCGGCACGGCCGTGACGATGTCCAGGTCTTGATCGCCGTCGACGTCCACGAGCGCGATGCCGCGGTAGTGCTCCTTCCACTCCTCGGGGCGCGGCAGGAGCGGCGACCAGGGCGTGCCTCCCAGGCTGTCGCCCGTCACGTCGACGAAGGCCGGCGCGTCCGCGACGAGCGTCTCGCCCGTGCGCGGTTCCAGGGCGACGCACAGCCAGCCCTCGGACGACGATGGGCGCGGGGACGGCGCGGCGCCCCCGGGGGGAATCCACTCGCTCGACCACGTGCCGCGGTCGTGGCGGATCCCGCCGTCCTCGAGCTCCACGTTCACCTGCCACTCGACGTCCACGAGCGCGCGGCCGCCCTCGAAGTCGACGTCGGTCGGGATGAAGGTCGCCCAGCGCAGCCGCGCGAACGACCCGCGCCAGCGCTCGGCCTCGCGCGACCACTCCTCGCGGTCCAGCCGGCGCGCGTCGGGCGCGGTCCACGCGCGCCGCGCGACTCCGGGCCCGAGCACGGTCGCGTCCGCGAGCGACAGCTCGAGCGGAGCGATCCGCGCGCCGGGCGCGAAGACCCGCTCGAGGACGCCGGCGCCCGCGTCGCCCGCGAGGAGGCGGCGCAGGAGGAGGAGTTGATTGCCCGTGAGCTCGATGGCGAAGCTCTCCTCCGCCCACCTCGTCCGCCCCAGCTCGGCCTTGTCCGGCGACGTCAGCGGGAGGCGCAGGGCGTCGCCCACGAGGGCGGAGCGTTCTCCCGTCTCCCCGGCGCTCGCGAGCTCGCGGGCGGGGACCGACGCGGCCTTGCGCTGGAGCTGTCGCCGGACGGTCGGGCCGTCGACGTCGAAGAACGGCGCGAATCCCCGGTCGGCGCACGCGACCGTGAGTGCCGCGAGAACGGCGACGGTCCGCGTCGACGAGCGCATCGTGCCGGGGATTGTAGCGCGCCGTTCCCGAGACGGCGGGCGCGCTCGTCCCTTGGTAACGTGACGCCCCACATGCCGGACGAAAGCCTGACGCATGGGCCACGGGACCGTAGGCTCGCCTCGATCGTCTTGGCGCTGTTCCTCCTCGCCGGCGCCTGCGGCAAGGAGCCCGAGCGCACCGTCGACCCCTGGAGCGGCGTAGACGTCGCCGAGGTCTGGCGGCTCGGGGCGCGCGGCATCGGGCTGTGCGAGCAGCACGAGTTCGAAGCCGCATGCGAGGAGTGGCGGAAGGTCATCGAGCTCGTCCCCTCCTGGTACACGGCGCGCATCAACCTCGGCATCGCGTTGCTCAACCGCCAGCGCCACGAGGACGAGACACGGCGCGTGTTCGAGGACGTCCTCGACGCCTTTCCCGGCACGCCCTGGGCCCACTACTGCCTCGGCATCCTCGACGAGCAGGCCGGCGATCTCGACTCGGCCGAGGAGCACTACCGCGCCGTGCTCGCAGCGGACGGCGACGATCCCGACACGCTCCTGCGCCTCGGTCTCGTCTACAGCGCTACGGAGCGGTTCCCCGAAGCCGTCGACACGCTCAAGCGCTCGCTGTCGGGCAACCCGCTGCTCGTGTCGGCCTGGTACGCGCTCGCGGAGGCCGCGGAGGCCGCGGGCGACGACGAGATCCGGCGCATCGCGCTCAACCAGTTCGGCGCCCTGCGCGAGGGCGCGGGCGGCGAGGAGCGCGCGATCGTCTTCGGCAAGATGGGCTTCTACGCCGACCCGATCGGTCCCGACGCCTGGGACCTCCCGCCGCCGCCGAAGGGTCCTCCCGCGGCCGCCTACGCGGTGATCCTCGCCGACGCGAGCCGCGAGGCCGGCCTCGACGTCCCATCGCTGCGCCACGGCGGCCCCGGGCAGGGCTTCTTCTCCGCGTGGCTCGCGAACGCTGCTGTGAGCGGCGACTACGGCCCGGAGACGTCGGGCGGCGTCGCGGCGGTCGACTACGACCTCGACGGCGACATGGACGTGTTCGCCGCGCACTGGGGCGAGGGGCCCGACGTGCTCGCGCTCGAGAACGACGGCGGCGGCCGCTTCGCCGACCGCGCGCGCGAGCTCGAGCTCGACCGCGAGGGGCCGGCGCGCACGATCGCGCTCGCGGCGGCAGACTTCGACGGCGACGGTCTCTGCGACCTCTTCGTCGGCCGCGACGGCGCCGACCTCGTGCTCGCCCGCGAGCGGGCGGCCGGGGCGTTCTCGCGCGTGTTCCGCGGCACGGAGGGACCGGACGAGCCGACGCTCTCCGCCGCCGTCGGCGACGTCGACCTCGACGGCGACCTCGACCTGCTCGTCGGCCGCCACGGCGGCCCGGCGCTCTACCGCTGGATCGGCCAGGCGTTCGAGGACGTCACGCGCCAGACGAACGCGCTGACCCCCGGTCCGGCGTTCGGCATGCTCCTCGGCGACGTCGACGGCGACGACGACCTGGACCTCGTCGCGGGCTCCCCCGTCGCGAAGGTCGTGACCAACGAGCGGCTCCTGCGGTTCCACAAGTCCGGTCGCGACGAGTTCGGAAGGCGCACGACGTTCGCGTCCTGCTCGCTCGGCGACGTCGACGCGAACGGGCTCGTGGACTGGCTCGTCTCGAACCCCTCGAAGCCGACCGAGCTGTACCTCGCGCAGCCCGACGGCACCTACGTCGCCGATGCGTCCTTCGCCGCCGCCGGGCCTCCGCCCGCGTTCTCGGCGTTCGTCCTCGACGTCGACCGCGACGGCGACCTCGACGTCCTGTCCGTCGGAGCCGAGCCCGGGCTCCTCCTGCGCGGAGCGGACGGAGAGTGGTCGACGTGGACGGAGCAGAGCGGGCTCGCGGCGCTCGCCCCGGCATTCGCGAGCGCGCGCGGCAGCGTGCCGTTCGACGCCGACGGCGACGGTGACCTGGACCTGTTCGTCGTGCGCAACGGCGACACGCCGCTCTTCGTGCGCAACGAGACCGAAACGGGCCCGCGGGCGGACTGGATCGGCGTCCTCCCGCGCGGCGTCAAGGACCGCTCCGCCGCGCGCGGCCGCTCGCTCGGGCCCGGCGCCGCGGTGGAGATCGTCGCCGCGGGCACGACGTACCGCGGGTACTCCGCCCTCGGCGGCGGCTTCGCGTCCGTGGCGCCCGAGACGCTGTACTTCTGCCTGGCCGGCGCCGAGCGCGCCGACGTGCGCATCCGCTGGGCGGACCTCGTGCTCCAGACCGAGGTCGATCTGGCCGGCGGGCGCGTGCACGACATCGAGCAGGTCGACCGCGAGGCCTCGTCGTGCCCGGTCGTCTTCTACTGGGACGGGCGGAGTTTCGCGTACTGCGCCGACTTCCTGGGCGGCGGAGGCCTCGGCTTCCTCGTCGCTCCGGGCGTGTACGGCGAGCCCGATCCGGAGGAGGTGCTGCTCTTGGGCGAGGACCTCGCGCCGAAGGACGGCGCGTTCGAGGTGCGCGTGACGGAGCCGATGGAGGAGACGAGCTTCCTCGACCGCGTGCGCCTGCTGCAGGTCGAGCACGCGCCGGGAACGCTCGCCATCCCCGAGGAGCGCTTCGCCACCGACGGCCGTCCGGCGACCGGACGCGTGCTCGTCGTGCGCGAGGACGAGCTCGTCCGCCCGCAGGGCGCGCGCGTCACCTCCCTCGAACCGTTCGACGGACGGCGTCACGTCACCGCGAGCACCTCGCGCGCTCCGACCCGTGACGCCACGAACACTCCCGTGCAACGCGCGACCGAGGACGATCTCGTCCTGCGCCTCGCTCGCGTGGATCGCTCGTTCGTCGGTCCCCCGCTCCTGCACCGCCGCCTGCTCGGCTACGCGGGGAACTGGGCGCTCGAGCTCGCCTTCCCCGCGGATGCGCTCCCTTCCGCTGATGCAGGACGCCGAGCCGTGCACCTCTTCGCGCACGGCTGGGTCGAGTATCCCTACTCGCGCCTCAACTACGCCGCCGCCCAGGAAGGCCTGCGCGCGGAGCCGCCGAGCCTCGAGGTGCCCGACGGCCGCGGCGGTTGGCGCACCGTGCGAGCGGAGTTCGGCTACATGGGCGGCAAGTCGCGCACGCTCGTGCTGCCGATCGGCGAGTACCTGGAGGCGATGGCGCAGCAAGGCCTCGACGCGACGTCGCGAAGCGAGCTCGACTCGTGGCGGCGCGGAGACACCCTCGTCTTCCGGCTGCGCACGAACCTGCCGGTCTACTTCGACGAGCTCTACTTGGGCGTCGACCGCTCCGCGACGGACCTCGTCGCCGTGCACGAGCTCGCGCCCATCTCCGCCGAGGTCGACTTCTGCGGCTTCCCGCGCGTCTACTCGCCCGACGGCGCCGAGCCCGACCTCTTCGACTACTCCAACCGCGATCGCACGAGCGACTTCAAGAGCATGCCGGGCGTGTACACGGCCTTCGGCGACGCGCTCGAGCTCGTGCTCGACGCCGACGACCGCTTCGCGATCTTCGGCCGCGGCGAGGAAATCAAGCTTCGCTTCGACCCGCCCGCGGGCGACGTCTCTTCCGACACGAAGACGACCTGGATGCTCTCCGCGCGCGGCTACTGCAAGGACATGTGCCCGCTCTCGTCGAACCCCGACGGAGTCGAGCCCTTGCCCTTCGCCGACATGGGCAACTACCCGCCCGAGCAACCCCTGGACGAAACCCACCCCTCGTTGCTCTCCCCCCTCAACACGCGCATCGAGCCGGCGCGCGCGCACTCGCGCACCGAGACGGACGCGCTGACGCGCTGAGACGGGCTGAGCCTTCGATCGCGCCCTGTCGGTCGCGTCCGACCGATCGGGCCCCGAGCGTAGGCACGCGCTGCCCCGTGGCTTGCGCCCGGGGAGAGCCTGCCGGTGGCGCAGGTCCGACTCGCAGGGCTACTTTTGGCCCGCAACGTCCGAAAGAGGGGGTACACTCCACCGCCCGAGGTGTCCCTTCGAGCCCCGCGCGCGCCACTTTGGGGGTCGAGTCGCGGGTCGAATCGCCCGCAGGCCTTCGGCCGGCCGCCATTTGCGATGATCCAGAAGAAAAAGCGCCTCGTCCTGTTCCTGCCGCACCGGGCGGATCCCGACGAGGGCGTGCGCGTCAGCCCGGATCTCCTGCCGCTCGAGCTCCTGCAGATCGCCACGATCCCCGACCGCGAGGGGTACGAGGTCGTGCTGATCGACGCGATGGTGCACGAGGACTACTTCGAGCGCGTGCTCGAGGCGTGCGACGGGGCGCTCCTGTTCGCGAGCTCGTGCATCCTGGGCTTCCAGGTGACCCACGGAGCGCGCGTCGCGCGCGCGGTGCGCGCGCGCTTCCCGAAGCTCCCGATCATCTGGGGCGGCTGGTTCCCGAGCGTGATCCCCGAGCTCTACCTGCGCGAGGGCATCGCGGACGCCGTCGGCCTGGGGCAGGGCGAAGCGACCTTCTGGGACTTCGTGCAGGCCGTGGACAACGGAACCTCGCTCGACGACGTCACGGGGCTCGCACTGTGGCGCGACGGCAAGCTCCACCACACGCCGCACCGGCCGGTGATCGGCTTCGACCAGATCCCCGACGTGCCGTGGCACCTGCTCGACTTCGATCGCTACGTCGAGCTGCAGAACCATCCCGGGCGCGCGAAGCTGCGCCACCGCCTGCCGGATCCGTGGGGCATGAAGCCGGGCACGGTCTGGCGCGGGTTCAGCTACTACTCGAGCTACGGCTGCCCCGAGCCGTGCACGTTCTGCTGCTCGCCGCTCGTGACCAACCGCCGCTGGAAGGCGCTGACGGGCAAGCTCACGGCCGAGCGGCTGCTCGAGTGCCAGGAGCGTTTCCGGTTCAACACCGTGCGCTTCCAGGACGCGAACTTCGGCGTGGCGGAGAAGCGCTCGAACGAGTTCTGTCAGACGCTGATCGACAACGGCGCGCCGTTCTGGTGGAACGCGACCTACGAGATCGAGACGATCGCGCGCTACAAGGAGAGCTCCTGCGACCTCCTGCGCGACTCGAACTGCCACCTCGTGATCCTCGGCGCCGAGGCCGGCACGGTGGAGCAGCAGGCGAAGGTCAAGAAGTTCATCGACGTCGACCACAACCTCGAGCTCGCCCTCGGCCGCCTCTACCACCGCAACATCCAGACGGGCTGCACGTGGATCATCGGGTATCCGGGCGAGGAGCGGAAATCGATGCTCGGCACGATCCGGATGGCGGCCTTGATGAAGCACAAGTTCCCCGTCTCGGCCTCGGACATCTTCCCGTTCCGCGCGATCCCGGGCACCGAGGACTACACGCGCGCGATCGAGCTCGGGTACGAGCCGCCGCGCACGTTCGAGGAGTGGGGCAACTGCCTCGAGTACAAGCTCGCGTTCAACGACATCGGTCTGCCCGAGGACGTGCTCGAGACCTGGCAGCGCTACGTCGCCACGGCCTCCTTCTACGACGGTCACGTGCACGAGGGCTCCGGTCCGATCCGCAAGCTGATGCGCAACATCTCGGGCTGGCGCCTCAAGAGCGGCAACTACACGTTGCCGGTCGAGCAGAAGTTCTTCGACCTGTACGTCAAGCTCACGGGTCAGACCCAACGCGACGCGATCAAGGTCGATCGGACCTCGGGCGTCACGCCGAACCCGGTCTGAGCGCCGCGCGCGAGCCGCGCTGAGGCTCCGCCCCCCGGACGGAGCGGGATAGGCCCGCGAATGGTCTCAAGAGGCCCTTGGATCGGGCCGATCCATGCGGGGTCATGCCGCGCGCACTCCCGAGGTCCCTGGTCGTCGCCGCGAGCCTGGGCGCGTGGATCCTCTCGGTCGGGGTCGGGTCTTCGTTCCTCTGGGACTACCAGACGCGAGCGGGAGCTCGGGCGGAGGTTCCCCGAGGCTGGCCGGTCGCCAGCTCGCTCGCTCGAAGCGTCGATCGGCCGACGCTCGTCATGCTCGCCCACCCGCGCTGCCCGTGCACGCGCGCGAGCATCGAGGAGCTCGCGAAGCTGATGGCGTGGTGCGCGGACCTGGTCGACGCGAGCGTGTTGTTCTACGCACCGGCGGAGGGCGAGACCGGCTTCGAGCAGACGGATCTGTGGGCGTCCGCCGAGCGCATCCCCGGCGTGCGCGTCGTGTGCGACCGCGGGGGACGCGAGGCCGAGCTCTTCGGCGCAGAGACCTCGGGACACGTGCTGCTCTACGGCTCGAGCGGCGAGCTCCTCTTCAGCGGCGGGATCACAGCGTCGCGCGGACACGCGGGCGACAACGCAGGGCGCGCGACGATCGCGGCCCTCGTGGGCGGGGAGGCGGCGGAGAACGCCGAGGGTCCGGTCTTCGGGTGTTCGCTCTCGACCCCGGACACATGCTGCGACGAGAGCCGGAGCCTTCCATGACGTCGGCCGTCGCACCCCCGGTCAGCGTCCGCGCGAACGAGCTCTTCTCCGCGCACCGCGCGGAGATCCACGCTCGCACCGACCGGCTCTTCGCCGGGCTCATGGTCGCGCAGTGGGTCTTCGGCGTGCTCGCCGCGATCTGGATCTCGCCCTACGCGTGGTCGGGATCGACCGCCAGCACGCACCCGCACGTGTGGGCGGCGACGCTGCTCGGGGCGCTGATCACCGCGCCGCCCGTGGCCCTGGCGATCCTGCGCCCCGGTCACGCGCTCACGCGACACGCCGTCGCCGTCGGGCAAATGCTCACCTCCGCCCTGCTCATCCACATCACGGGCGGCCGGATCGAGACGCACTTCCACGTCTTCGGATCGCTCGCGTTCCTGGCCTTCTATCGCGACTGGCGCGTGCTGCTCTCGGCCACGGTCGTCGTGGCCGCGGACCACTTCCTGCGCGGGGTCTTCTGGCCCCAATCGGTCTTCGGCGTCCTCTCGGCGAGCTCGTGGCGCTGGGTCGAGCACGCCGGCTGGGTGATCTTCGAGGACGTCTTCCTGATCAAGTCGTGCCTGCAGAGCTGCTCCGAGATGCACCTGATCGCCGAGCGTCAGGCCAACCTCGAAGCGGTCAACGCCTCCATCGAGCAGCAGGTCCTGGACCGAACGGAGGAGCTCCGCGCCAGCCGGGCGCGGATCGAGGAAGCCGTCGTGGAGCTCGAGCGCAAGAACGTCGAGGTCGAAACAGCCAGCGCGCAGGCGCTCGACGCGGCCCGCGCCAAGTCGGAGTTCCTGGCCACGATGAGCCACGAGATCCGGACTCCGCTCAACGCCGTGCTCGGCCTGACGGGGATCCTGATCGACACGAATCTCGACACGGATCAGCGGGAGCTCGTGAGCATCATCCGCACTTCCGGCGACAGCCTGCTCTCCATCGTCAACGACATCCTCGACTTCTCGAAGATCGAATCCGGCCGGATGGAGCTGGAGGAGATCGACTTCGACGTGGAGCTCCTCGTCGAGGAAGTGTGCGACCTGCTCGCGTCGCAGGTCCACAAGAAGGAGCTCGAGCTCACCCACCTCGTGCACGCCGACGTCCCCCGCATGCTCGTCGGCGACCCGGGACGCTTGCGTCAGGTGATCCTGAACCTGGTCGGCAACGCGGTGAAGTTCACGAAGCAGGGCGAGATCGCGGTCGAAGTGCGCGCCGAGAACGAGTCCGAGGATGCGGTCACGGTGCGGGTCTCCGTCACCGACACGGGCATCGGCATCCCCCAGAGTCGCATCGACCGTCTGTTCCGCCCGTTCTCGCAGGTCGACGCGTCGAACACGCGCGAGTTCGGCGGCACCGGGCTCGGCCTCGTCATCGCGAAGCGCATCGTCGAGATGAACAAAGGTCGGATCGGCGTCGAGAGTCGGATCGGCCACGGCTCCACCTTCTGGTTCACCGCAAGACTCGAGAAGTCCCAGAAGCCCGCGCTGCCGCACGCGCCCCAGGAGAAAGCGCTCAGGGTCCTGGTCGTGGACGACAACGCCACGAACCGCCGCATCATCCGCTATCACCTCGAGCGCCATGCCCACTCCGTGGAAGAGGTCGAAGGCGGCCGCGAAGCGCTCGCCGTGCTGCGCGCCGCGCTCGCGGCGGGCAAGCCCTTCGACGTCGGGGTGCTCGACTTCCAGATGCCGGAGATGGACGGACTCGAGCTCGCGGCTGCGATCAAGTCCGATCCCGCGCTCGCGGAGATCTCGCTCCTCCTGCTCACCTCGGTCGTCGGGCTCTTGAAGACCGCCGACGTGCGCGGGAAGGGTTTCGCGGCGTGCCTGAGCAAGCCGGTGCGTCCGGCAGATCTCCTCACGTTCGTCGCCGATGTAGCGGGCGGAGCGATGGGCTCCAAGCTGCGCCTACACGACGGAGTCGGCGCCGGGGAAGGCATGCTCGACGCGCTCGCGCGCTCGAAGAAGCGCATCCTCGTCGTCGAAGACAACGTCGTGAACCAGAAGGTCATCGTCCGACAGCTCCAGAAGATGGGCTTCCACTGCGAGATCGCAGCCGACGGGAGCGAAGCGATCCGCTGCCTGGATCAGGTCCCCTTCGATCTCGTGCTGATGGACTGCCAGATGCCGGTCCTCGACGGCTACGAAGCCAGCCGGATCATCCGCAGCAAGGAAGCGGGGAGCGATCGGCACATCCCCATCCTCGCCATCACGGCCAACGCCATGGCCGAGGATCGCGAGCGCTGCCTGCAAGCCGGGATGGACGACTACCTCTCCAAACCGATTCGCTACGAGCTGCTGCTCTCCGCCATGGAGCGTTGGCTCGTCGCGGGAAGCACGCGCCCCCCGACCGCTCGAGCGCCCTCGAGCTAGGATCGCCGGCGAGTCGCTGCCCGCGGGGCTAACGCTCGCGCGCGAACGAACGCAAGAGCTCGCTCGGCACGATCGCTCCGTCGCCGTTCGCGTCCACGCCGTCGAAGCCGGCGAGCAGCTCCTCCGGCAGCTCCTCGCGCTCGATGCGACCGTCACCGTTCGCGTCCAGGTTGGCGAAGACGCGCTGCACCTCGCGGTCCGGATCGATCTCCACGAAGCCGGGCCCCGCGAGCGCCAGTCCGACGCCCTGAGCGAGCTCGTCGCGACTCGTGCTGCCGTCCGCGTTCACGTCGGCGAAGGACAGGAGCCTGCGGAAGTCGGCCGGGACCTCTTCCGCGCGCAGGATGCCGTCGCCGTCCGCGTCGTAGAGGATCGCGATCTCCTCCGCGACGGCGTCGATGTGCGCGGCGAGGTCGAGCTCGAACTCCGGCGGCTGCGCCCGGCCGCGGGAGAGCGGGCCGGCGAGCGCGAGCGCCGCGCCCCCGGGACACGGCTCGTCGCCCAGTGCGCGCGCGCCGTCCGCGAAGTGCAAGCACTCGATCGAGAGCAGGACGTCGGTCCCGTCGCGGCCCGCCCGTCGATCGCTCACGACGACGACGCCGTCGCCCAGGCTCACGTCGTACTCGGATCGGCTCCCCGCGAGCCTCACCGCGTCGTGTCCCCCGCCGCCGTCGATGCGGTTGTCCCCGGCGTTGCCGGCCAGTACGTTGTCGCGCTCGTTCCCGACGATTCCGCTCGGCTTCGTCCCGGTCAGGCGCACGTCGACGAGGTAGCGCGACTTCTCGGTGTAGGCGAGCCCGGGATCGTGAGCGAGCGAGAAGTCGCCCTCGAAGTCGGGCGCGACGCTGCACGCGAAGGCGAGGGCGTCGGGCAAGAACGTCCGCAGTGCGCGCACGCCGAGCGGATCGCCGCGCTCGATCCCAGCGCGATCACAGAAGCGGTACTCGCCGCCGAACGACGCGCCCGTCCCCTCGGGATCGTGCGCCCACAGGCCGTAGTGGACGTCGAGCACGTTCGTCGCGTACTCGAAGGCCGACGAACGCTCGAGCACCCAGCCGAGTCGCGTGGACCAGCGTCCCTCGCGGATCGCCGCGCGCATTGCGCCTTCGAGCTCGCCTTCGAGGTCCCGCCGCGCCCAGTGGATGCCGGCGCCGTACACGAGGTGGAAGACCTCCTGCAGCGTCGTATCGCGCACGGAGCCGTCGAGATACGCGCTCGAGCCCTCGACGACCGACGCATCGGCGCACAGCGACTGCAAGTAGAGCGGCAGCACGCCGAGCGGACCGGCGAGCGCGCGATCCGCGGCTCCCGCATCGCTGAAACAAGCGAGCGTCGCCCTGCGATCGGCCATCGCGTTCGCGATCGCGGCCTTGTCCGCGCCGTGCACCGATCCGGGCACGTCCGTCAGGAAGAAACGCGCCAGCTCACGAGCCCGCACCAGCACCTCGTCGCTCACTCCCCCTTCCGCCAGGAAGTGGATCGGCTTCCCGTTCGGCGCGACGAGGTTCGTGTACTTCGCGAAGCTCGCCCGCAGCGCCGGATGACAGCCCTCGGGCAGGGGCACGAGGCCGTCCGGAGCGAACGACACGTCGACTGCCGGAATCGGCTCGGCCTCCCACCACTCCGCGAGCTCGCGCTCCGGCGACGCCGCGCACGCCGGCACCGTGAGGACGATGGATAGCCCTCCGATGAATGCAGCGGCGATGGAATTGCGCTTGCGCCTGATTGTCTCGCGCGCGCTGGAGCGGCACGGCATCGATATCTTGCGGCGCGAAGCCGCTCGGAAATACTGGATACGCAATCGCAAGACTCGCCCGCAGCTTCTCAAGGACACTGTATTACCGCGACGTCGCCATGGGCGTCGACGACAGCGTACGCTCCACCCAACGGGTGGTACAGGAAGTCCAACTCGTCGAGCCAATGATCGCCGTCCGAAGGATAAACGAGGACGAGAACAACCCTCATCTCTTGCGATGATGCGAAACCCGTCGCGCGGTATCCGGAGGCGTCGCTCAGGCCGAAACAAAACTCTGCATCACCCATCAAACCTGCGCGTTTCCAGGCGCCGCTGTCGAGCACTTCCTCGAAGTCACGGGCTTTCTCGTCGGCGTAAGCGTTCAGCTCGACCGTGCGACCGGCGCTCGATGCCCACTGGTTCAACCACGGCTTCCGTGACAGGGCCGAGTCGGCCGCCTTCACGAACCCGCTGATTGCTTTCCAATCGATTTCTATTCCACCTCGGCGGACGGTTGCCTCCAAGTGAACTACGTCGACGATCGAGGTATCGGTACAAGCCAGATCGGCGGACAGCTCCGCGACGTGAGTGCGTACATTACTGGCGGAGAACGCCGCCTTGGCGGCTTCGTCCTGGCTGCCCGATAGGGCACGGACCGAGTAGACGGAGTCGAGTTCGCGTCCGACCAGCCGGCTCCATGCGTCCTCGTCCGTCCAGAACCTCGTCGTCCAATACTCCGGACCGAGGAACCCCTCGACGTCGGCGATGTCGTCGGGAGAGGCGAGGAGACGAAGGTCGCGCGGGAGCGAGCTATGGATGACTTGCCAGGTCTCCCCACTCCTTTCGATGTTCCACACGACGTGCCGCGGTGTCGGGCCGAGCGCCCGCGCCGACAACGAGATCGGATCGTCGCCATCGAACCGGATGCTGACCTCCACCGAGCCCGTTCCGCGGCGATTCCTTCCCAGCATCTCGGCGCGAACGAATCCCTCGACCTTCGACCAATCGAGGATCGATGACAGGGTCTCTTCGTCCAGCGGCGGCGCTTCTCGCCAGGCACGTGGAAGTGCCGCCTTCAGGATGTCGGTCCGATGAGCGTCGAAGACGTACTCGTCGATCCCTGCCTGGACCATCAGATCCCTGGGGAGAGAAGAAGTCCTGCGCAGCGAACTCGCCACGTCGTCGAGCGACGCGATCGCGATGCTGCGATCGTCGGAGACGAATACGCCATTCGCGTCATCCCGCACGAGGACTTCCCTCAGCGTTCCGGAACCGCCACAACCCCGATAGTGATACGCAATCGTGATCTCCGTCACGCCCAACGGCGTCGACGATCTCGGTGAGTTCACGAATGTGACGAGAACGATCCCGAGGACGGCCGTCGCGTTCATCGCAGTAGTCCTGCGATCTCGAGCGAGCGGAAACGGCCACGCTTGCGCGCACGGCACAGCGGCCCCCTCGGGAACGAAAGCTCTTCCATCGGTATGGGAACGTGCACGGCAGGATGGATCGTCGCACTCGTCGGGAAAGTGTCAAGGTGTGGCCCCGCGAAGCATGCCCATGGCCTCGCAGGTTCGCCAAAGGTCAGTGGCAGCGTCGCGTCGACCCGAAGTGTCCCGGCCCCTACCGCCCGCAAGCACGGTTCGGATTCGCTAGGTGCTCCGAGTCGCGTCAGACGTGACGGCTCGGGTTCGGACCTCGTCCGGCTACGATCTGCGACCCGCAGCGCAGGACTTGGGCTCACTGCATCATGATGGACGACACGGACAGGCAAGCACCGATGCCGAAGGCGACCGCGGCGTCACAGATGTCCGGGGTCCGGATCGAGGTCGAGCTCGATCGGCGCATCAACTGGGCGCTCCAGCAGAACGACGTGCCGGTGGTGAAGGTGCTGCGCGTCGCGAACGAGGGCGAAGCGCCGCTGGAGGAGCTCGAGCTCTCCATCCGGTCCGAGCCCGCCTTCGCGCGCGAGTGGTCTCTCCGCATCGACCGCATCGAGCCTCGAGCGACCTTCAACGTGCGCGACATCGACCTCGACCTGTCGCCGCGCTTCCTGGCCGAGCTGCGCGAGCGCGTGGCGGGCGAGCTCCGCATCACGCTCTCGCGCCGAGACGAGCTGCTCGCGGAGCACACCGAGCCCGTGGAGTGCCTCGCGAGCGACGAGTGGAGCGGACTCGGCTCCCTGCCGGAGATCCTCGCGGCCTTCGTGCTCCCGAACCACCCGGCGGTCGAGCGCATCCTCGGCGAAGCCGCGCGCGTCCTGGGGGAGTGGACCGGCGATCCGTCGCTCAGCGGCTACCAGTCCGGGGACCCGGCGCGCGTCGTCCGCACGGCCGCCGCGGTGCACTACGCGCTCTGCCGGCAGGACGTCACGTACAGCGCGCCGCCCGCGAGCTTCGAGCTCGACGGCCAGAAGGTGCGCTTCCCCGATCGCATCCTCGAGACGCGCCTCGCGACCTGCTTCGACCTGGCGCTGTTCGCCGCGGCTTGTCTCGAGCAAGCGGGCCTGCATCCGCTCGTCCTGCTCGTGCGCGGCCACGCCTTCGCGGGCGTGTGGTTGCGCGACGAGTGCTTCCCGGAGCCCGCGACCGACGACGCTCTGCGCATCAGGAAGCGCGTGCAGCTCGACGAGATCGTGGTCTTCGATCCGACCGGGATCACCGCGCGACCGGCGCACGACTTCGAGCGCGCCATGAGCGAAGGGCGGCGGCGCCTGGAGCGGCCCGAGGAGTTCCTGTGCGCCGTCGACGTTCGGCGCGCGCGCAAGGGGAGCATTCGGCCCCTGCCGGAGCGCGTGCCCGAGAGTGGCGCTCCGTCCGACTCGATCTCCGTCCCCGGAGCCGCAGCAGCCGTTCCGTCGGCGTCGGTGCACGACGTACGGGCGCCGGGTCCAGGCGAAGACACCGCCGCAGCGGCGGCTCCCGCGGAGACGCCCGAAACGCGCCTCGATCGCTGGAAGCGGATGCTGCTCGACCTCTCGCTGCGCAACCGCCTGCTCAACTTCCGGAGCACGAAGCAGAGCATCCCCCTCGTCTGTCCGGACCTCGCGCTGCTCGAGGACGCGCTGGCGGACGGAGCGGCGTTCGAAGTGCACCCGCTCCCGCGCGACTTCGCGGCGTCCGATCCGCGCAGCGCCGACCTGCACCGCACGCGCACGGGCGAGGACGCGCAGAAGGCGCTTCTTCAAGACGAGCTCGCCGCGCGCCGACTGTGCGCCGACCTGCAGAAGGAAGAGCTCGACGAGCGGCTGCTCGCGATCTACCGCAACGCGCGCACGGAGCTCGAGGAAGGCGGCGCGAGCGCCCTGTACCTCGCCGTCGGATTCCTCGCGTGGTTCGAGTCCGATGCGTCGCAGGTCGAGCGCCGCGCGCCGATCCTGCTCCTGCCGCTCGAGCTCTCGCGCAAGTCGATCAAGAGCGGCTTCACGCTGCGGCTCGCCGACGAGGAGCCGCGCGTCAACGCGACGCTGGTCGAGATGCTGCGCCAGGATCGCGGTCTCGACGTCTCCGGACTCGATCCGCTGCCCGAGGACGAGTCCGGCGTCGACGTGCCAGCCGTGCTGCGCGCTTTCCGCGCGGCGGTGCGCGACATCGGCCGCTGGGACGTCGTGGAGACGGCCGCGATCGGCTTCTTCTCGTTCGCGAAGTTCCTGATGTGGCGCGACCTCGCGCAGCGCGCGGACTCGCTGCTCGGAAACCCGGTCGTGGCGCACTTGGTCGAGCGCACGGGCGCGGCCTTCGAGCCCGATGCGGCGTTCCCGGAGCCGAGCGAGCTCGACCGCGAGCGCGCGCCGTCGCAGTGCTTCTCGCCGCTGCCCGCCGACAGCTCCCAGCTCGCCGCCGTGTTCGCGGCGGCCGAGGGCCGCACCTTCGTGCTCGTCGGGCCGCCGGGGACCGGCAAGTCCCAGACGATCGCGAACCTCGTCTCGCACTGCCTGGCGGAGGGCAAGACGGTGCTGTTCGTCTCGGAGAAGATGGCCGCGCTCGAGGTCGTGCACGCGCGGCTCGAGAAGATCGGGCTCGGTCCCTTCTGCCTCGAGCTGCACTCGAAGGAGGCGCAGAAGAGCAAGGTCGTGGCCGAGCTCGGCCGCGCGCTCGAAGCGGGCGCCGGAGCTCCCGACGACCGCGCGTCGAAGAGCGCCGGCTCTTCCCGCGCTCGCGCGCCGTCGAGCGGGAGCACCTCGCGAGGTCGAGACGCGTCTCCCGCTGGCGGGTCTTCCACCAAGGGCGCGCCCGGCGGAGCGTGGGAGCGCGAGTCGCGGCGCTTGCACGCGTTGCGCAACGGGCTCAACGCGTACGTCGACGCGCTGCACCAGCGTCGTTCCACCGGCGAGTCGGTCTTCGCGGGCACGTCGAAGCTCATCGGCCTGCGCGACTCGCCGTCCGTCGCGCTGGGCTGGTCCGAGCCCGAGTCCTTCGACGCGGATCGGCTCGCCGCGCTGCGCGACGTCGTCGCGAGCCTCGCGACGGCCGCCGACGGAACCGGCGGCGTGCACGATCATCCGTGGGCCGCGTCGCGCCGATCGGAGCGCAGCCCGGCCTTCGAGCGCGACGTCGCCGCGGCGCTCGCGAGAGCCGCGACGAGCCTCGACGCGCTGCAGGCCGCGGCCGTCGAGGCCGCACCGCACCTGACCCTCGCTGCCGAGCAACCGAGCTTCGACGAGCTCGCACTCCTGTGCGAGCTGTGCGCGGCGCTCGTCGGCGCGCCGTCGCCGCCCGTCGAGCTCGTGGCGCGTCCCGACGCAGACGCCCTCTTGGCCGCGCTCGCAAGCTGGATCGCGCGCGGCCGCAAGCGCGACGAGCTGCGCTCCGCGCTGTTCGCCCGATACGCCCCGGCGCTCCTCGAGCTCGAGCTCGACCCCCTGCGCGCCGCGCTGGATGCGGCGTCGCGGACGTGGTGGCTCCCCGCCTGGTGGAAGCGCCGCTCCGTGCGACGAGCGCTCGCCGCCGTGCGCGTGAGCGGCCGCGACCCGTCGCGCGAGGAGCTCGAGCACGAGGTCGCCTCCGCGCTCGAGCTGCGCGCGGAGCAGCGCGCGCTCGCGGCGGCGAACGACGAGGCGCGGCGTGTGCTCGGGCGCTACTGGAAGGAAGGCGAGGCCGACTGGAACGAGCTCGAGGCGATCGCGAAGTGGGCGCGCGCCGTGCGCTCGATCGCGAGCCGCGCGGCGGGAACGGATCTCGATCGCGCCGCGCTCTTGCGCGAGCGCTGGGCGCGCCTCGCGCACGAGGGAGCCGAGCTCCTGGCGGCCGAGGGCAGCCTCGGTCGCGTCCTCGCGCGCGTTCGGGCGACCTTCGCCACCTGGCGCGACGCGCAGGCGGCGCTGGAAGCGCTCGCGGAGCTCGATCCGCTCCGAGCGTGGGGCGCGACCTCGGCGCGCGAGGCGCTGGAGCGCACGCGAGCGCGTCTCACGGAGTGGACCGACGCCATTCCGCGTTTGCGCGACTGGTGCCCGTGGCGCCGCGCGCGCGCGACGGCGCTCGAGCACGGCCTCGCGCCGCTGATCGAAGCGCTCGAGCGCGGCGAACTCGAGAGCGGCTCCCTCGCGCGCGCCTTCGAGAAGAGCTTCTACGGGTGGTGGACCGAGAGCCTCGTCGCGTCCGAGCCCACGCTCGCCGCGTTCTCCCGTCCCGAGCACGAGCGGCGCATCCAGCAGTTCCGGGAGCTCGACGAGGAGCACGCGCGGCTCACGCGCGAGCTCGTGGTCGCGCGCCTCGCGGCGCGCGTGCCGCGCGCGACCGAAACGCTGCTCGCGAGCTCCGAGATGGGCGTCCTGCGCGTCGAGCTCCAGAAGAAACGCCGGCACAAGTCGATCCGCACGCTCTTCCAGAAGATCCCGCACCTGCTCCCGCGCCTGAAGCCGTGCCTCCTCATGAGCCCGATGTCGGTGGCTCAGTACCTCGACCCCGACTCGCCGCCCTTCGATCTCGTGGTGTTCGACGAAGCCTCGCAGATCCCCGTGTGGGACGCGATCGGCGCCATCGCGCGCGGAAAGCAGGCCGTCATCGTCGGCGACCCGAAGCAGCTCCCGCCCACGAGCTTCTTCCAGCGCGCGACGGACGAAGGGGAAGAGGACGTCGAGGACACGCTCGTGTTCGAGGACCTCGAGAGCATCCTCGACGACTGCCTCGCGTCCGGGATCCGCGCGCTCCCGCTCGCGTGGCACTACCGGAGCCGCCACGAGAGCCTGATCACCTTCAGCAACTACCACTACTACGAGAATCGGCTGCACACGTTCCCCTCGCCCATGCGCGAGGGCATGGGCGTCTCGTGGCGCCACGTCCCCGACGGCGTCTACGACCGCAGCCTCTCGCGCACGAATCGCCGCGAGGCCGAGGAAGTCGTGGCGGAGATCGCGCGGCGCCTGCGCGATCCGCTGCTCTCCGCCGATTCGATCGGCGTCGTGACCTTCAGCGCGCCGCAGCAGACGCTCGTGCTCGACCTGCTCGAGGCGCTGCGCCGCGCCGACCCGGAGATCGATCGGCGCTGCGGCGAGGACGCCGTCGATCCTGTGTTCGTCAAGAACCTCGAGAACGTGCAGGGCGACGAGCGCGACGTGATCCTGTTCTCGATCGGCTACGGCCCCGACGCCGCGGGCAAGGTGTCGATGAACTTCGGTCCCATGAACCGCGACGGCGGGGAGCGGCGGCTCAACGTCGCCGTGACGCGCGCGCGCAAGGAAGTGGTCGTGTTCTCGACGCTGCGCGCCGAGCAGATCGACCTCACGCGCACGCGCGCGGCGGGCGCACGCGACCTGAAGGCCTACCTCGAGTTCGCGCAGCGCGGCTTCGCGGCCATCGCGGAGGCGACGTCGGTCGCGCCCGGCGCGGACTGCGAATCGCCGTTCGAGCGCGACGTCTGCCGCGCGCTCGTCGAGCGCGGCTTCGACGTGCATGCGCAGGTCGGCTGCTCCGGCTACCGCGTCGACCTCGCGGTCGTCGATCCGGACGCCCCGGGCCGCTACCTGCTCGGCATCGAGTGCGACGGCGCGAACTACCACAGCGCCAAGACCGCGCGCGACCGCGACAAGCTGCGCGAGGGCGTGCTGCGCGGCCTGGGCTGGCAGCTCCACCGCATCTGGTCGACGGATTGGTGGACCGATCCCGCGAAGGAGCTCGAGCGCGTCGAGGCGGCACTCGCGCGCGCGCGCTCGCGCCGAGCGAGCACGGCTTCGGCGGCGCCGTTCGAATCGGCTCCCACTCCCCCACTGGAGTCCGCCGCGACTGCGGGGAGCAGCGAGGGCCGCGACGAGCGACCGACGAGCACGGGAGAGGACGCGAGCCAGGCCTCGATCGACCGCAACCGCTCGGCAACGGGAGCCCCCGCACCTGCAGAGCGCTCGCCGCACCAAGCGTATGGCATCGCCGCCGCGTCCGAAAACTCCAGCGCCACCCGCGATCGACCCAGTGCCTCCGCCGCACCGAGCGCCGACGCCGGCGCCGGCGCCGCGAGCTTCTCTTACCCAGTCCCTTCGCCTGCGTCCGCGTCCGTCGATCGAGCGAAGGGCTCAGGCGCCTCGCCCGCTTCGCCCGCCTCGCACGGGGGCGCGTCCACCTACTCCGCGAAGCGCGTGGTCTCGCTCGGATCGCAGGAGGACTTCTACGAAGCGTCCGCCGAGCCGAAGATCCGCCGCGTGCTCGCGCAGATCGTCGCGCACGAGGGTCCGATCCACGTCGACCTCGCCGTCCGCCGCGCGGCAGCGCACTTCGGCTTCGAGCGCGTGCGCGCGAAGGCCCAGGAGCGGATCCGCGAGCTGATCCGAGGCGACGCCGTGCGGACGGTGCAGCACGGCGAAGACCTCTTCCTGTGGCCGCTCGACGTCGATCCGAGCACGTACGCCGCCTTCCGCCTCCCGGGCGACCACACCGAGGCGCAGCGCTCCGCCGAAGAGATCCCACCCGAAGAGATCCGCAACGCCGCGCTCGCCGTTCTGGAGACTCAAGTGAGCGTGCCCCAGGACGACCTCGCACGCGAAGTCGGGCGCCAGTTCGGCTACCAACGCATGGGACCCGCCGCGCGCGATCGCATGCTGGCCGGCATCGAGCTCTGCGTGGCGAACGGCTCCGCGAGCAAGAGCGCCGACTCCATCGTGCTCGCTCCGAAGCCGTGAGAGGAACGCGCGAGCCACGGGTACTGGGTCCGTCCCCATACCCACCCACTACCGAGCCGCGTCCGTCCATCCCGTGGTCGCCATCGCGGCCTTCATCGCTTGTTGCTCCGGCCCACTTGCGGCCGTGGACTGCCGCGCACTTCGCGTACGAACGCGTCCGTGCGAAGACCCAGGATCGAAAACTTGTCCCGTGCGGCGCGATTCGAGCGGCGCAGCGCTCGCGATCCAACGCAGTGCGCGGGTGCAGTCGGCAAGTGTGCTTTCGCAGCGCAAACTCATCTATAGAAAACACCGCGACCTAGTGTCCGTTGGCAATGGCAAGCCACACCGAGGTGGGCAGCACTATTCGGGATTAACGACTTCTCTCTGGTGAGAATCCCCGTCACTCGGCAGCGTGGTCCGGAGCGCGGGGGGCAGCGAGACTGCTGTCAGTACTCTTGGTGACCCAGGCCGTCGGTGCAAGAGCAACCGGACTGACCAGCAGCCCGATCTTTACTACTTGTGAAAGAAGCTCCTCGAAGCTCTCTGAGGACAGGAGCTCCGCATGGTCGGTAGGGAAATCAGATATGAACGCGGCCGAGAAAACGAAGGCGTCGACAAGAAGGAGATACACAATAGTCAGCACGATGGCCCCGATGGCTCGTTCTCGTGCCACGTGGGATGCCTGCGCATCCTCGGGTGATTCCCGTGGAAACCAATAGACGGCAAAACAAGTCAGTGGCGGAATCCAAACTCCAGACACCGTCATGATTCCGGCCATTGCCTGACCGATGCTGATCGCCTCGTCCCGGCGAAAGGCCGAGGCGACGAGGATCACACAAGCGATCATCCAGAAAAAGATCCAAAACCCGAAGAGAAGAAGGCGCAACCGGGTCTGGTCCATGCGTCTTGTGCGCCTCACTGGGTCTCTTTTCTCGTCAACACGTCCATGATGGTCATGAGTCCATAGTCGTCGAACGGGATCGTCTCTGCAGACTCGTTTTCGCGGTCCTCGACGGCCGCGAGGGATACGCTTCGCATGATCGAAACAGTGTGCCACGTACGCGAGGAAGCGCGCCTGCGGTGGACTTCATAGTTCACGTGCACGTGCAGAACTCCTTCCTCTAGCTTTCCATCTCCATCGCTCTGCATCTTCAACACCAGCCTCTCGACCTCGACCATTCCCTTCGGTGCATTGGGAACGAGCCGCCAAGTGCTGGAGATTTTGCGGAGAGTCTCTGCCTTTTCCAAGGACGCTCCATCCAAGGAAACGTCTGGAAGTCTCTCGATGGCTTCGACAGCCTCCGCCCAGATATGTTCGAACCGAATTCCGTTCTCGTGAACGAACTTTGGATTCAAGTCTAGCAGAGGAATACTACCAAAGGCCTGTAGCCCGCTTGTGCGATCTTTGACCTCGACCGAGAATCCGCTCTCGTCCCCGAAAACAGGTAGTAGCAGTTCTCGCAATCGCTGCATGAGTAGGTCTCGGTAGCGCGAGCCCCATGGTCCTTCCTCGAGTTTGCTTCCATCAACGACGACTTGGAATTGATCCGACAAGCCTCTGACCATGAACGCACTGGGTTGGAGCGTTCTGAATTCGGTCTGTTCCCTAATGGCATCTTCGAGCCCTCGCTCGAGTGCCTGTGCCGATAGCTGCCGGTCGAGCCACCCCAGCGTCGCCGCAGGGGCAAGGGGGACCTCCAGCGAGTATCCATTCAGATGCTCGAGGAGAAACCGGTCGCAATCAGCACATTCTTTCGCCACGTAGGTGAAGGGCTTGGAAGTGGCGGCGAGCTTGATTCGATCCTCCACCGCGAGTCCAAGGGGCCCACCTTCGATACCTACCTTCGCCGTCAGAGTTCTACCCTCGATGGCCACATCCTCTAGGAGCAAGATGCCGTTGCGTCCCATATCCCAGAACACGGACACACAGTTCTTATCCAAGGTGTAGGTGCCGTGTTCCTCATCGGGGAAAAAGGTGCGGACGCTACCATTTAGCTCGAACTCGATACGGACGATTCCCGTCGCCTCCGAGCCGAGGTAGCGAGTCTCCCAGGATCCCTCCCAGCTGCCTACCAGCTCTGCGGGCGAGATTTCGCGCGGAGACTCCACCTGGGAGCAGAGACTCACAGTGATGAAGGTCAGAGTGTGTAGGGCCACGATATCCACTCCGAGGTGCAGATTGTTTTACCATCGATTGCGACCTTTACACGCGTGTAGATCGTATAGGTAAACATAAATGGTGTAGGTTTGACGAGATTGAGTGCGTAATATGGCATGGACATACGGAGTTGCGGAGTTTTGTCCCTGTTCGAAAGATCGATGTTGTCAGAGAGCACCTCGAAAGGGACCGACTCCGTAACGACGAGGCCATTTTCATCGCGATAAGTGAACTCCATCGGGTTGGCATAGAGTGGGAGTCGCTGACCTGAGTTGGGGTGAATGTACTCGAAATAGGCTGTCACCTGGCAGGTCTTGCCTTGTGCGTTCTTGAGGCTTCCATTCAAGCCAACGCCCATTGCCAAACCAGCAGGGAACCACGGCAGGTTGTGATACATGGACACACTGACTACCGCCTTGGGATCCTTGGGTTCGGGTTTGACTGGCGTCGATTCGACTGCCGATTCGACTTGGATGAGAACTCGGCCCACGTCCCTTCCGGCGGGTCCATTGATCTCCAAGCGGACCTCATAGGATCCAGGCTGCGTGTAAGTATGAACGGGGTTTATCTCGGACGAATCAGAGCCGTCACCGAACTCCCAGTGGCGCTCAGTGATCTCGCCTGTAGAGGTATCGCGGAATGCGACTCTCAGGGGCGCCTGTCCGTTGCGAGGAAGCGCGTCCAGGCTGACCTTCACAGAGCCGTATACTCGGATGAACGCAGGCCGAATCTCCGCGTCTGCGCCTAGAGGACCTTCCGCTTCTAGACGTACCTCATAAGTACCGGGAGTCGCGTAGAGGTGACGAGGGTTCTGTTCAGTCGACGATCCACCATCGCCGAAGTCCCAGTTCCATGAATTGACCGTACCTTGCGTGTGGTCGGTGAACTGCACTTCCAGGGGTGCCACTCCGCTCGTGCTGCTAGCGCCGAAGGTGGCTTTCACAATCTGTCCACTCGCCTTCTTCTTGGCCGAGTTCCAACCGTCGGTAACGGACCCGACCCTGGCGACTTTTGCCGGATGCGTCTTTGTCGGAACTTTGGATCCGTAAGTTTCTACCGCAGAGATTGCATTTACGACCGTTGCTCCCATCTTGAAGAGCACTGAACCGCTATAGCGATCCGCCTCCAACTCGAACTGGTGACGCTTTTGGGTATCATCCGTCTCTACAAGTAGGTGTCCGTTCAGGTGGTGGCCGACTTCGTGGGCGATTAATCCGATCGCCGCCCAGTCCTTATTGGACTTGTCGATCGCCTTCTCGATCCACGCTTGGTTGTAGAAGATGTATCGACGTTCTCCGATTACCGTGGCCAGGGCATTGTCAACGCTGCCGACTGACAACTTGATACTGTTGTGCTCGACTCCTGCTTGATCGAGTATTCCCAACAGCCATTCCTTGCCTCGCTCTCCGGGAGGCCAGTAGTGCAGGTTGTTTTCGACTCTCTCGCCAGACTCGGTCGTCACGTGAGTGGGATAGATCTCGGAAAACGAACACGAGCGCCCCAATAAGTGACCTTCGAACTGTCCACGCTCTTCGTCGGGATCCTCGCTTTGAGAACCTTCGTCTTGGTGAGTGTAGACAAGATGCCCAGCAGTGCTGGTGCTCGAGTTCCCTGCAAGCACAGCCAATGACGATGCTAGGGCCATGGAGGCAAGGAATTGGCTGATCATGACTTTACAGTTGGGCATGGTCACGTCTGGTGCCTGTTAGCAGTGTTTGTCCATCTGTGCTGAACTCATGCCTTGAAGTCCGGCGAGTCCAGGAGCACGGCAGGCCGCGATTCCCGCTTACTCGACGCGGTAATGGCGCCAAGCACGCAAGAGAACCACAAGAACGGACGCCTGCGAGCCAAAGGCTTGGGCGAGGGCAAGCAAACCGCTGAGCGCGGGGTGTGCAAGCGAGCGAGCATCCTTTCTCCAGTCGAAGGCGAGTGCGAGGATGCCGCGGCTTTCCCGATACCGCAACCCCCCCAGCGAACAGGAGGAAGGCGGAGTCTCACTCCATGGAAAACGACCTTCCTCCGGCGGCGTCGGATGTCGCAGTAGGCGTCAGGGAAACACCTCTAGGGAGCATCTGGATGCCCCGTCGCTGCTGCAGCGGAGGCACGGAATGCTCTGCTCCGGTCTCGATTTGAATATCGAGAGGGCGTCTCACTCAATCCCGTAACGATAGATCTCAACGAGCCCAAGGCTCTCGAACGTGTTGTTGCGTGCCTAGAGCTCCGCGAGCCGGCGCTCGAGGAAGCGGCGCTCGGCGGCGTTGTCGGCGAGCTGGATGGCGCGCGCGTAGGCCTTGCGCGCTTCGCGCGGGCGGCCGAGGCGGCGCAGGAGGTCGGCGCGCGTTGCGTGGAAGTAGAGGTAGCCGTCGAGCTGGTTGCGCAGGCGCTCGACGAGGCGCAAGCCGGCTTCGGGGCCGTCCGCCATCGCGATGGCGACCGCGCGGTTGAGCTCGATCACCGGCGACGGCTGGTGCGCGAGCAGCGCGTCGTAGTACAGAGCGATCTCGCGCCAATCCGTGTCCGCGGGATGCGCCGCGCGCGCGTGGGCGGCGGCGATCGCGGCTTGGATCTGGTAGGGACCCGGTTCGCGGCGGGCGAACGCAGCGTCGAGCTGCGTGAGGCCCTCGGCGATCTCCGTGCGGTCCCAGAGCGCGCGGTCCTGCTCCTCGAGCACGACGAGCTCGCCTGCGCGCGACACGCGCGCGTCGCGGCGCGAGTCCTGGAGCAGCATCAATGCGAGCAGACCGCGCACTTCGGCTTCGTCGGGTAGGAGCTCCACCAGCATGCGGCCCAGGCGGATGCCCTCGCTCGAGAGCTCGCGCCGCACGAGCTCGTCGCCGCGCGTCGCGCCATAGCCCTCGTTGAAGACGAGGTAGACGACCGTCAGCACGGCCGGCAGGCGCTCGGAGAGCAGCGCCGCGTGCGGCACGCGATACGGGATGCCCGCCTCGCGGATCTTGTGCTTCGCGCGCACGAGCCGCTGCGCCATCGCGCGCTCGTTCGTGAGGAAGGCGCGTGCGATCTCCGCCGCCGTGAGGCCGAGCAGCGCGTTGAGCGTGAGCGGCACCTGCACGTCCTGCGCGAGCGCGGGGTGGCAGCACGTGAAGACGAGGCGCAGCCGATCGTCGTCGTGCGGGAACTCGTCGTCGCGAAAGCCGACCATGGCGTCCTCCGCTTCATCCGATCCGAGGTTGGAAGCGAGCTCGGCCTCCTTCTCCGCCTGTAGCTTCGTACGGCGCAGCAGATCCGTGAGCCGATTGCGCGCCGTCGTCGCGATCCACGCGGCCGGATTCTGCGGCGTGCCGTCGGACGGCCAGCGCTCGAGCGCGCGCGCGAACGCGTCCTGCAGTGCTTCCTCGGCGAGCGCGAACCCACCCGCGCTGCGGATGAGCGGAGCGAGGAGCCGGCCGAACTCCTTCCGATAGACGGCGTCGACAGCGCTCCTCGCCTCTTCCACTCCGGAAGGCTAGCGCTCCGGAGGCGTCGTCTGGTCGGCGTCTTCCTCCCAGATCGGGCGGATCTCGATCGAGCCGTACTTCACCGTCGGGATCTTCTTCGCCCACGCGATCGCGGCGTCGAGGTCCGGCGCTTCGACGAGGTAGAAGCCGCCGATCTGCTCCTTCGTCTCGGCGAACGGTCCGTCGGTCACGAGCGTCTTCCCGCCGCGGACGCGCACCGTCGTGGCCGTCTCGACCGGCTGCAGACGCTCGGCCGACTGCATCGCCCCCGAGCCGAGGATCTCCTTC
Organism: uncultured Planctomycetaceae bacterium; assembly: GCA_964413535.1. Classification (GTDB taxonomy): domain Bacteria; phylum Planctomycetota; class UBA1135; order UBA1135; genus CAYPTB01. The sequence continues at coordinate 227,234 of CAYPTB010000040.1, forward strand.
GTGAAGACCTTGTAGCCCGCCATCAGCTCGCCCATCTCCTTCGGGGTGGCCTTGGCGTAGTAGGCCGGGTCGCTGTAGATCATCAGCAAGTAGCGCATGATTTCCTTCGTTCCTGCGGGGGTTGGAGCCCGACCGGGGAGCGCGCGTGTCCGCTGCGTCCCAGAGCCGTGGTCGCTGCTTCGCGGCCGGTTCCTTCTCGGCCGTCACTCTCGACGACGCGCGCGCGCGAGTCGACTCGACAGGTCGGAATCGAAATCGAGCTCTAGATCGACTCAGTCACCGGTCTCGCAAGGACTTGGAGCCGCTCCGGCTCCTCCCCGCGACCGGGGGGACCACGCATGCTCCCGGGCTCGAGGGGTGCCGCCTCGTGGACCTCGTAACCGAGTCGGTTCTTCAGACGCCCCGGCTGTCAGACGCCAGGGCCGAAGCCTCGACGGCCGTCGAGCTCCTTCGCCGCTCGAGACTCTTCGGATCCAGCCTCGAGCGCGGCGTCGAACGCCTTTGTGGCAATGCTCTTCGCCTTCTGGGCGACGTCACCCGCAGCCAGGTCTTGCCGTTCGACTTCCTCGGAGGCCGCGTCCATCGCGGCCGTCACGGCATCCGCGCCCTTCTCGAGGACGCGTTCTCCGCCTTCTCGCATCCGGCGCTTCGCTGTATCGGCGGCTTCGCCGAGCAGGCGGTCTTCCGTGCGCGTCGGAGGAAGGAGCAGGCCCGCGAGGATTCCAAACGCCAACGCTCCCGCGGCGGCTCCGAGCGGATAGTCCTCGAGGACTTCGATGGATCGCTGGCGGGCGTGGCGCAGGGACTCGCCCGCACCCGCTGCGCCACGCCGAGCGGCGCTCGCCACTCGCTTGCCCGTCCTACGAGCCTTGTCGGTCACGTCGTGCGCTGCGTCCTTGGCCTTGTTCATCGTAGCCGACGTCTTCTCGCCGATCGTCGCCGCCGCGTCGGACAGCTTCTCGCCCACGCCTTGCCCCCCGTCGTCCAACGGGCTCGAACCATCCCCCTCGCGCGATGCCTTCTCCTCCACGAGCAACCAGCACAGCCCCGCTCCTACGAGCAGCGACGGCACGGGATGGTTGCGCACGGTCGTCGCGAGGCCGCGACCCGCCGATCCGAGAACTCGCCGCGTGTCCTTGCCAGAGGAAGAGTCGGAGCGGAACAAGTCGAGCAGATCGTCCAACAGGTTCCGCGGATCGAGACGTTCTCCCAACTCGTCGAGCGTGCGGTCCATGTCCGCCCGCGTGTCGGCGATGTTCGACCGAATCGCCTTGGGGTCCCATCCATCGCCTGCATCGCCGTTCCCGCCATTGCCTGAGTTGGATTCGAATCGCTTGTTCATGACACCTTTTCCTTGATCCATTCCTTGTTGTCGCGCAGCGATTCCACCGTCTGTTGGGGGAGCAAGTTCCGGGACGACAGGTTGCTCAGGCACGTGCGGATGAGCGCATAGCCGATGATCGCAAAGACGAGTCCCACGATGGCGAACCCCAGCGTGTACGCGATACCCGCCGAGAACGTCGAGAGCAGGGCGTAGCCGATCAGGATGCTGACCGCGACCAGGAGCAAGAGCACGCCCGCATAGGCGACGAAGCCTCCCATGGCGAGTCTGCCCAGATCCTTTGCGGTGCTCCCGATGCGTTCGGACACTTCGGTGCGAGCGAGCTCCACTTCCTGGCGGAACAGCGTCGCGATCTCCTCGCGCAGATCGCGGAACAGGGCCGAGATCGGGCGACTCGCGACGCCCTCCCGGGTTCGAATGCCGTCGTGGATCACGGTCGTCCCCCTTGCGCGGACGGCGGCGCGAAAGACGATTGCGGCGGTCCGCCGTGCGTGTCGGGGGCGCCCTTGGCGCGCGAGCCGAGCATTGCGCTGTGGAGGCCGTAGCCGTCCTCGGGGTAGCCCGTGTCTTGCGAACTGAACGGATGCTCGAATCGGCGGGTCGGGCTTTGGCCGTTCGAACCCTCGTCACCCGGACTCTCGTCCTCGGAACTCTGATGGCGGTCGATGTGCTGAGCGGACGATTTGAGGAAACGCGCAATGCCGAGGCCGGCGACGAACATGCTCGCGATGGAGATTTCCGGTCGGCGGCGGGCGAACTCTGCGATGGAGCGCGTGAGCCTCTGGGGATCGCCGTCCTGGAGATCCTCAGCGAAGGATTCGACTCGGTCGGCTAGCCCGTTCGTCCACGACGCGACCGTGGGGTCGTCACGCTCTTCCAGGCAGCGCGCGGCTTCGCGTACGGCGGAGCCGATGTCGCTCATGAGGACCCCCGCTTGGGTCCCGCGCTTGGCAGCCAAACGCTCCGCTTGCTCCTTCAACCTCCCGCCCACAGCGCCTGCGGATTCCTTCAGGCGCTCGCGGACCTCGGATTCGGATGTGTGTTCGTGCTGCGGGCGCGGTTCGCGCGCGGATCTGGATCCAGCGGATTCAGATCCGAAGGGATCGCAGCTTGCTTCGTTCGGTCGGGGATTGGAAGTCATGGTCGTGCTCCGGGGTTCGAGAGCGCGGGCAAAGGCAACAACGGTGCCGGGAGTCGAATCGAGGCCTGACGCTGCGCGAAGGCGTACGACGGAGCGCGAGCGACGAACAAGTTTCAAGAAGCCGCGCGCTCGGTGGCAGTCCTTACACACGAATGGCGTGCGCGAACTCGAGGTGTGCTCGCGCTCGGGGCTCGGGAATCGAAGGGCGGCGAGCCTTCGCGTACCGTGACGGGCATGACCCCTCCGCGCTTTCTCTTCCGCGTGCACCCCGAGCGCCTCGCCATCGCGCGTCTGGATCGCGACGCGCCCGTTCCGAAGTGGGCTCCGGGCTCGTTCCTGAACATCTCTCGGACGCCCGATGAGTTGTCGATCGTGTGTGCGCAGGACCGCGTGCCGGCCGACGTCGTCCAGGAGCGCGACAAGATCGCCTTCGGCATCGCCGGCACGGTCCCCATGACGACGATCGGCATCCTCGCGGCTCTGTGCACCGCGCTCGCGCGCGCCCGCGTACCGGTGTTCGCGCTCTCGACCTACGACACCGATTGGCTGCTCGTCTCGGCCGACACGTTTGCGGCGGCACGCACTGCGCTCGAGGCCGAAGGCCACACGTTCGAGGCCGCGCCAGCTTCGCGAGGATGACTGCAATCCGGCGCGCGCGAGTCCCGGGCGTTCCGCGAGGTGGGCGAGCGACACCGCTCCCGTCGGCCCGCGGGGCTACACCGCTTCCGAGACGCTCGTGAAGTCGAAGCTCGCGACGCGGATGGCGGGGACGACGGCGTTGGCGGCGCGGGAGCCGCGGCTCGCGACGCGCACCGGCTGCGACACGGCTTCGACGCCGGCGAGCACGCGCAAGGGGCTCTCGTTCCAGCGGAAGTTGTTGACGGGGTAGGCGATCGCGCCCTTCTCGATCCAGAAGACGCCGTCGCGGGTGAGACCGGTGTGGAGCAGCGTGCGCGGGTCGACGGAGCGGATGTACCACATCGACGTGACGAGCACGCCGCGCTCGGTCGAGCGGATCAGATCCGCGAGCGAGCCGCGCCCGCCCGACATGAGCACGTTCGACGGTTCCGGAACGGCTTCGAGTCCCTTCGAGCGCGCCCAGAAGCGACTGGTCGCGAGATTCGCCACGACGCCGCCCTTCACCCATTCGGTGCGCCGGCGCGGGAGCCCCTCCGCGTCCCAGGGTCGGTCGGGTGCGGAGCCGTTGGCGGGATCCGAGGCGATCGTCACGGAGTCGGGGAAGAGCTTCTCGCCCAAGCGCGTGCCCGCTCGCGTGCCCTCGAGCGCGTCATTGTTGGAGCGCCCGAAGAAGTTGCGGCCTTCGTCCGCGCGGCGGCGATCCATGGCTCCGAGCAAGAGGTCGAGCAGGCTCGCCACGCACGCGGGCTCGAGAATCGTCGGATACTTGCCGGGCGCGAGCGGCCGCGCCTGCGCGGAGGCTTTCGCCTTGTCGATCGCGATCCGCGCGCGGCCCGCGTAGTCGAGCGCTCCGACCGCCGTGGCTGCGTCGTTCGCCCATCCCGATCCGGTGCCGTCGGGCGTGCGCACCGTCTCGGTGAAGGATGCCGTCGTCGAGCGGTGGTAGCCGAAGAGACCCTTCGAGTTCCCCAGGCACTCCACGCGCGCATCCGCCTGGCTGAAGCCCGCTGCCACGAGCCCCGCCGCGCGCGCGTACTCGAGACAGATCGCGGATCCCGCCGCCATGACTTCCGACGCGCGTTCCGCCGTATCGTCCGACCATGCTTCGACGGTCGCGTACTCCTGCGGGCCGAGAGCTTCGACGAACTCCGGATCGTCCGGCGCGATGTGGGCGATCTCCTCGGAGCGCCGCACGGCTCGGCGCAGCGAGGCGGGATCGAGCTGGTTGACGCGCGCGCGTCCGGTCCGATTGCCGATCGAGCTCCGCACCTCGAGCGTGCGCGCGCGAACGCTCCCGCTGGTCGAGGGAGTGTTGCGCGCGAAGCGCAGGTGAGAGGTCTCCTCGTCGGTGACGGCGACGTGGACTTCGTCGGCGCTCGAGAGCGCGACGACCTCGTCCAGGATGGCGCGGCATTCCTCGCGGCTCAGCATCGCATCAGACCTCGCGCGATGTGTTCAGGACATCGATCTTGCGGAAGCGCGCCGGCGAGCAGCCGTGGCTGACCGCGTTGACTTGGCTCGGTTCGCCCTTCCCGTCGTAGAAGGAGCCGCCCACGCCGTACTCGCGCTCGTCGCAGATCGCGTCGCACGCGTTCCAGAAGTCGGGCGTGCGCGCCTGATAGGCGACGTCCTTCAGCATCCCCACCAGGCGCCCATTCTTCACGTGCCAGTAGGTCTGTCCGCCGAACTGGAAGTTGTAGCGCTGCTGATCGATGCTGTAGCTGCCGCGTCCCTGGACGAGGATCGCCTCCTCCGTGTCGCTGATGAGGTCCTTCAGGGAGAGCGGGGTCCGGCCCGGCAGGAGGTTCACGTTCGGCATGCGCTGGAACGGCACGTCGCGCCAGCTCTGCGCGTAGGAGCAACTGTTCGAACTCGGCCGACCGAGCCGCGGCGCCTGGTCGCGCGTGACCTGGTAGTCGACGAAGATCCCGTCTCGCACGAGGTCCCATTCGGTCGTGCGCACGCCGTCGTCGTCCCAAGCGCAGGTGGCGAGCGACGCCGGGCTCGTCTTCTCGGCGACGATGTGCACGAGCTCGCTCGCGAGGCGATAGCTCCCGAGCTTGTCGGGCGTGAGGAAGCTCGTGCCGGCGTAGTTGGCCTCCATGCCGAGCGCGCGGTCGTACTCCGTCGGGTGCCCGATCGACTCGTGGATCGTGAGCCACAGGTTGGACGGGTGCAGGATCAGGTCGTAGCGGCCGGGTTGGACGGAGGGCGCGGCGTGCTTCTCGACGACGTCCAGGGCGGCGCGCTCGACGTCCTCCGACCACGGGTAGTCCTCGACGTACTCGTAGCCCAGGCCCTGCGGAGTCGCGTAGGAGTCCCGCGTCTGGAAGCTCGAGCGCTTGCGGTCCACGGAGGTCAGGGTGAAGGTCGGGTTGCAGCGATGGAGCGTCTGCTCGACACAGGTTCCTTCGGTCGTGGCGAGCAGCTTGTGCTCGCGCACGAAGTCCATCGAGGAGCTGCAGAACGAGACGCCCGGGCGCGCCAACGCGGTCCGGGCGATGCCGAGCAAGGTCTCGGCCTTCTGCGAGAGCGGGATGCGGAACGGGTCGGTGCGGATGGGCGTGCTCCAGACGCCGACCTGCGCCACGACGGGCGAGAGCTCGACGGGCTCGCGCTGCATGCGCGCGTTCGCGCGCGCGATCGAGACCGCCTGCCGCGCGACGCGGGCGATCTCGTCCCTCTCGACCGTCGAGCTCGCGGCGAAGCCCCAGGTCCCCTGGACGAGGACGCGCACGCCGAAGCCGCGGTCCTCTTCGTCCGAGAGCGAGCTCACGCGCTCTTCGCGCGCCGCGAGCCGCTGCCTGCGGTAGTCCGCGAGGCGACAGTCGGCGTAGCTCGCCCCAGCCGCGCGGGCGGCGTCGAGCGCCACCAGAGCCAGCTCGCGCAGCTCCGGATGGGGCGTGTTGCCGAGCAGCGTCCAGTCGCTGCGCGGGGAGCGCGTCACGCAGCCCGGCAACAGGAAGAGCGACGAGGCCGCGGTCGCATGGAGAAAATCGCGCCGTTTCATGGGATCATGGGGTCGTCTCCGCGACGCGATCCTAGCGCGACCCGCGGTCGATCCCCAGACGGTCGGGGCCGGGAGCTCCCGCGGCCGGCCGTCCTCATCCCCTTACGACCGAAGCGAACCCTCGAGGCCGATGCGAACGATGCGGATCTCGCGCGCGATCTCGAGCGTTTGCGCGTTCTCGGTCCTCTTGGCCGTGCACGCCGACGCCCAGTCGGACGGCCCGCGGCGCACCCTGCGGCTCGTCGAGGAGGCGGACACGCTGCATCTCGACCTCGCCGTGCGGCACTTCACGCCCCGGGACGGCTCGGGTCCGACGATCGTGCTCGCGAGCGCGATGCACGTCGGGGAGCCCCGCTTCTACGCGAGCTTGCAGGCCGAGCTCGACGCGCTGGACCTGGTGCTCTTCGAGAGCGTCAAGCCGCCGGGCACCGGCGATCCGGAGCACGACGTCGGGACGCTCACCGACCTTCAGCGCGCCCAGATCACGCGCGGGCGCATCCGCTTCGTCGCGGAGGCCTTGTACCGCTATCACGAGCTGCAGGGGAGCTGGCCGAAGGGTCTGGCCGAGCTCCCCGCCGGTTTGCCCAAGGACCTGGCCGCGCTCGCTGCGAAGTCCCTCGAAGATGCTTGGGGACGCCCGCTCGCGCTCACCGCGGCGCCCGCGCGCACCAAGCGTCCGTTCGACGTGCAGAGCCTCGGCGCCGACGGCGCGCTGGGCGGCACGGGGCCGGACGCCGATCTGTGCTTCGCCGACCAGGCCGATCTCACGGACGTCGAGCTCGGAGCGTCGGGAGGCATCCAGAAGGATCTCGCGGACGCGCTGGGGCTCGTCTTCCAGCTCGACGCGATGGACCATTCGGGAGCGAACTGGCGCAACAGCGACCTCTCGATCGACCAGGTCGAGGCGCGCTTCTCGGGCACGGACGTCGACACGGAGGACCTGTTCGGCAACCTGCGCGGCGAAGCCTTCCTGGCCAAGGCCGCTGGCTTCGTGCTGAAGCTCGTCTCGCGCTTCTCCTACGGCAGCGCGGCGCTCAAGGTGCTCGGGATCGAGGTCCTGGCGCGCGCGGACGAGCTGCTCGAGAACGCGCCGCCCGAGCTCGAGGAGATGCTCGGCGTGCTCATCCACGCGCGCAACGACGTCGTGATCGGGGACCTGCGCGAAGCGCTCGCGCAAGAGCCCCCGCCCCGCACGATCGGCGTGATCTACGGCGCGGCGCACATGCGCGACCTCGAGGAGCGCTTGACGACGGAGCTCGGCTACTCGCTCGCCCGCGAGGAATGGTTGCGCGCGGTGACGATCGACCTCGACGGTCTCGGCATCGAGCGCGAGCAGGTCGATTTACTGAGGAAGACCGTCCAGCGGACGCTCGAGGGAGGCCTCGGCTGGCGCTAGCCAGTCAGGAGCGTCGGCGAGGATCCTCACGCACCTCTGACGGTGATCTACTGGGTGCGCACGAACGGCGATGACGATGAGCAACATCAAGAGCCTTGCAGGTCTGGTTCGCACGAAGCAGGCCGAACTGCTCTCGCAATGGCGAGAGGAGGTGAGGCTCCTGCCTGGCGCTCAGGATCTCGACCGCCCGACGCTCGACGATCACGTTCCCGATCTGATCCTCGAGCTCGCCGCAGCCCTCGAAGCCCGGCTGGATGAAACGATCGCGGAGAATGTCCTCGACGGAACGGCGCCCGCGCACGGCCTTGCGCGGCTGCGCGACGGCTTCGACATCACCGAGGTCGTCGCCGAATACAACATCTTGCGCGGTTGCGTGCACGACCTGGCTCAACGAAACGACCTGAGCCTCCAGGGCGAAGCCTTCCACATCATGAATCGGGTGCTCGACGAGGCGATCGCCGTCGCGGTCCAGTCCTACGCAACGCAGCGGGCGCTCGAGGTCCAGGCACGCCGTGAGGAGCACCTGACCTTCGTCGCCCATGATCTCAGGACGCCCCTGTCGGCCATCTCGCTCGCCACGAACGTCCTCGAGAAGGTGCTGACTGGGAAGGCCTCGGAGCAAGAGGCCGAACGGATGCTCCAGAGCTTGCGCCGCAACGTCCAGCGCCTCGACGCGATCGTGTTGCGCGTCATCCAGGAGCAGGACAACCTACGCACCGATGCCATGGTCAAGGTCGAGCTACGGGAGTTCGACCTGTGGCCGCTCGTCCAGGCGTTGATCGTCGATCTGCAGCCTCTCGCCAAAGCTTCGGGCACGACCATCCAGAATCGTGTCCCCCTCGACCTCGTCGTCCACGCCGACGCGATCCTCCTGGCACAGGTTTTCCAGAACCTGATCGCGAACGCGATCGAGTACTCGCCCCGCGGAGTCGTCGGCGTCGAAGCGTCGATCGATGCGATGGGAACGGTCGAATGCTCCGTGCGCGACGACGGGGCAGGGATCCCTCCCGAGCTCATCGACAAGGTGTTCGACAAGCTCGAGACCGATCCGGACAAGAAGACAGGCCTCGGCCTCGGGTTGGCGATCGTCAAGCAGTTCGTCGAGGCGCATGGCGGAGGGGTCGCCGTGGAGAGCCGAGCGGGCTTGGGTACGACCTTCCGTTTCACTCTGCCCGTGCCCGGAAAACAGCAGCCAGGGCTCGATTGCTGAGCTGCGCGCGCGCACCCGCCGCCGAGCGACCACCGACGGAGGGCGAGCCGCAGCAGAACGGCCGCGCAGACGCTGGCACCGCGACCGCGTAGTCCCGAGCAGAACTTGCGCTCGTCGACTTGCGATGCCTCCGTGTCGACGAGTACATGGGGGGGGATCCATCCTCTTCCTCCGCTGATGAGCCACCCCCGCCGCACCGGATCCGCGTCCGAGCGCAACCCGCAAGCCGAGCAGATGGCGGACGAGTCGATGGTCCGCAACCTCGCTGCGCAGGCGCAGGCGATCTGGCCGCAGGAACGCGAGCTCTGCCTGCGCTACGACCTACCGTCGGCGGCGCGCGTGCTCGACGTCGGCTGCGGCACGGGCGAGATCACGCGGCGTCTGGCGGAGCTCCTGCCGGCGGCGACGCTCGTCGGCGTCGACGTCCACGAGGCGCACCTCCTCGAGGCCCGCGCGCGCTCCGCGGAACACGGGGATCGCATCGATTACCGGCGCGGAGACGCGTTCGCCCTCGAGTTCCAAAACGCCTCCTTCGACCTGGTGGTGTGCCGGCATCTCCTGCAGGCGATCCCCGACGCCGAGGCGGTGCTCGCCGAGCTCGTACGCGTGACGCGTCCCGGCGGAGTCGTGCACGTCGTCGCCGAGGACTACGCGATGATGCACTTCCACCCCGTCGACGTGGACACGGACGACTTCTGGCGCCGCGGGCCGATTGCGTTCGCCGAGCGCACGGGGAGCGACCTGCGCTCGGGCCGGAAGATCCACGCTTGGCTCCACCGCCTGGGCGTGCGCGAGCTCTCCGTCGACTACGTCGTCGTGGACACGACACGCGTGCCGCGCGAGCTCTTCGCGGAGATCTGGAGCGCCTGGCGCGACGGGTATGCCGAGGCGATCGCGCGCGAGACCGAGCTCTCCCTGACGGAGACCCGCGCGGCCTTCGACGCCATGATCGCCTGCATCCGAAGCCCCGAGGGCTATGGCGTCTGGCAGCTCCCTGTCATCAGCGGCCGCACCCAGTAGGATACGAGCAGGTATATTGCCGACGCCCCCAACCCTCGTTCTCAGGGCGAAAACAGGGGGTTCCCCGCCGATCGCGGGTGGTGCACGAGGCCCTGACGCCTCGCACTGGCGGTTGCGCTGCGAACGCCCCGGAATCGTGGGCGGCCGACGGACGGCTAGATGCCGCTCCTCCCCTCGCGTCAGCGGCCGTGCCCGGCGCGGTAGGCCTCGTCGTCCGCGCGCAGCTCGGGGTCGAGGAAGAAGGTCCCGAACGGGATCAGCGCGAGGATCCCGAAGCGCACGACCCAGCCGACGGACTTCCCGCGCTGCCACACCGCGTGTAGGGCGAGGAGCCCGAGCACGACGAACAGGAGCCCGTGCAGCGTGCCCGCGAGCCGCACCGCGAGCGGCATCCCCGCCCCGTACTTGAGCGGCATCGCCACGAAGAGCAGCACGAGGTAGGAGAGCCCCTCGAGGAACGCCATGGCCCGCAGCCACGCGGTCTCCGTGTCGAAGCGCAGGACGTCGCGTCGGATCATCGCGCCACGTTAGTCTTCCCGCCCCCGTTGGATCGAGGGCGCGGCCGTGGGCTTGACGACCCGAGCGGATCGAGCGTCGAACCGGCGACTCCCTGGTGGCGCGACGGGACCCGGCCGCGTTAACCTGCGCGGCATGAAACGAATCGCTCGTTCGATGCTCGCTTCCCTGTTGCTCTTGTCCGCGTGCGGGGGCGACACGACGACCCAGGCCAAAGCCGCCTCCGCTCCCGCCGCGACGCCGGCCGAGAGCCCGAAGCCGCCGGCCGACGCCGACATGGACGCGGCGATCGCGGAGCTGATGGCGAAGCCCGAACAGGCCGACGAGAGCATCCAGGTCCAGCACATCCTGATCGCGTTCAAGGGCGCGCCGCGCATGAGCGGCATCACGCGCAGCAAGGAAGAGGCGAAGGCGCTGGCGCAGAAGGTCTACGCCGAGGTGATCGGCGGCGGCGACTTCGGAGCGCTCGTAGAGCAGCACACCGACGACAGCGCCCCCGGCATCTACCCGATGACCAAGCGAGGCCGCGGCTCGATGGTGAAAGCCTTCGGCGACGTCGGCTTCCGGCTGAAGGTCGGCGAGATCGGCGTCGCGCCGTGGGACGCGACGGCGAGTCCGTACGGCTGGCACATCATCAAGCGGGTGAAGTAGGAGCGCGCTACTCGGGTTCGCCCGTCAGGACCCACGCCGCCCAATCGCGCGTGGTGTACAGCGGCTCGCCGCGTTCGTCCTTCGCCTCGCGCAGCCTCGTCTTCGCTTCCCACAGCGCTTGGTGCTTGGACTTCTGCTCCACCCACAGGCGGCGGTAGAAGTCGAGCATCAGCTCTTTGGTCGCTTCGTCGGGCACCTTCCATAGGGAAGTGATCACCGAGCGCGCGCCGGCCATCTGCAGCGCCTTCTGCAAGCTCGCGACGCCTTGACCCGCGCGTCGCTCGCCGACGTTCGTGTCGCAGGCGCTGAGCACCGCGAGCTCGCAGTTCGAGAGATCGAGCGTCGAGAGCTCGTCCGCGGTCACGAGACCCGGCGCGCGACCGACCGCGTCCTCGGGCAAGTTCGCGCCTGCGAGCGCGAGTCCGCACAGGAGCATCGGGCTCATGCCCTTCACCTGCTCTTCACCGCTCATCCGCCTCCCGAGCCCGCTCTGCACGTCGAGCGGCTCCGGATCGCTCCACGACCGGATCGACTCCGGAGCGAACCAGCCGTGTGTCGCGATGTGCAGGAAACGCGCCTTCGGGGCGAGCTCGACCAACGCGTCACGCGAGGCCCTCCGCTTCTCGAGCACGAGCGCGGGACGCACGTCCTCGAAGATCTCCGTGTACAGCGCGCCGATGCCGCGCGCCTCGTCGCCCGTGTGCGTCAACGGCGCGAAGCCGCGCTCCCAAGCGGTGCCGCGCAGGATCGCTGCGGCCTGCGTCGGCTCCCTGACATCGTCGGACGCGGACTGCTCGCCCAGCGCGGCCTGTGTTATCCGCGCGGCCGGTTCCCGCGACGCTGCGAACTCGACCGACGCGATCTCGTCCGCCGAGAGCGCAACGGAAGGCACGTTGAACGACGCACCGCCCAGCGCCACGAGCGCCGTGCCCGTCGGTGCGGGTGAATCGATCAAGAGCTCTGTCAGCGTCGCGCGCGTCTCGATCGTCCAGCGATCGCCGACGAGCTGGTCTTTGCTCGTCCCGTCCTGCGCCGTCGTCGCGAGCGGCAGCGCTTCGAGCGGTACGAGGTGCAGGATGTCGTCGAGCACGACCACGAGTCGCTCCGCATCGCCGAGCGCCGCGAGCAACGGGTCGAGCACGAGCTGGCGCAGCTCGTCGCCGCGCTCTCGCACCTGGTCTGTCTCCGAACCGACCACACCCACGCCGCGCTCGAGACTCACGCCGATCGCCTCACGCCATGCGCGCGCAGCCACTTCGATCGGCGCGATCGGACCCACATCGACCAGCGTCAGCGACGAGTGTGCCTCGACGTCACTCGCCGCACCGCCATTCAGAGCGGCCTTCGAGTGCGCCGTCGAGCTGCGCACGACGAACGCGCACAGGTTGTCGGTCGAGACCGTGCGCACCGCGGGTTGGCCCGTCGAGTCGAACTCGTCGACCACGATTGCGCGAAAGTCCGTGAAGCGCCGGAAGGCCACGGCCGCCTCGTGCTCCACCAGTCGCGCCGCGAGCGACTCCACGTCGAACTCCACAACGCTCCCCGCTCCGCCCGAGAGCTCGCGCGCAAGCGCCAGGAGCTCCCTCTCCACCGACTCGCGTTTCACACGCGCGCGGTCGAACTCCGCGCTCGTCGTGCCCTTCTGCGCGAGGTCTGCGATTTCTTCGCTCGCCGCGCCCAGCGACTCGCGCAGCTCTCTGTACTTCGGGGAGTGCACAGCCCTGCGCGTGAGCTCGGCCGAAGCGACTGCCGCACCACGCGTCGTCTCCGCGTACACGAACGCGGGTGACTCCAAGTCACGCAGCGGCTCGAACACACCGATGCCACGCGCGAACGACAGGGACACGTCGAGCTGCTCCGCCAAGCTCGCGCAGCGCTCTTCGGCCCCGCGAGCGGCACTTGTGAGGATCGCTGCGCGCGCCGCGGACACCTGTGCGCGGCACAGCGCGCCGATCAGCTCGCTGCAGAGCTCCCTCCGCCCCTCCCTCGCTCTTGCTCTCTCTCCCTCGCCCCGTGGAGAGCCGGCGGAGCGCGCTTGTTCGCGCGCGATCGTCGCGGCCAGGTTGTTCCGCGCCTGCTGCAGATAGGGGTGCTCGGTGGGGAGCGTGCGCGACCAGACCTCGAGCACTTGCTTCTCCAGCGCCCGCGCGCCGGCGAGATCACCCAGCGTGCTGAGCGTCGCGGCCAGGTTCGACCGCGCCACCTGCCGGGCGGGGTGGTCGGCGGGCAGCGTGCGCGAGTAGGCATCGAGCACTTGCTCTTGCAGCGCCCGCGCGCCGACGAGATCGCCCAGCGCTTTGATCGTCGCGGCCAGGTTCAACCGCGACGTCTGTAGATCGGGGTGGTCGTCCCGGAGCGTGCGCGAGCGGACCTCGAGCGCTTGCTCCTGCAGCGCCCGCGCGCCGGCGAGATCGCCCAGCGCGTAGAGCGTCGAGGCCAGGTTGTGCCGCGCCGCCTGCAGATCGGGGTGGTCGGCGGGCAGCGTGCGCGAGCGGAGCTCGAGCACTTGCTCTTGCAGCGCCCGCGCGCCAGCGAGATCGCCCAGCGTGTGGAGCGTCGCGGCCAGGTTCCCCCGCGCCGTCTGTAGAGCGGGGTGGTCGTCTGGGAGCGAACGCGAGAAGACCTCGAGCACTTGCTCCTGCAGCGCCCGCGCGCCGACGAGATCGCCCAGCGTGTAGAGCGTCACGGCCAGGTTCCCCCGCGCCGTCTGCAGCTCGGGGTGGTCGGCAGGCAGCGTGCGCGAGCAGACCTCGAGCACCTGCTCCTCCAGCGCCCGCGCGCCGGCGAGATCGCCCAGCGCCGCGATCGTCCCGGCCAGGTTGTGCCGCGCCACCCGCAGATCGGGGTGGTCGGCGGGCAGTGTACGCGAGAAGACCTCGAGCACTTGCTCTTGCAGCGCCCGCGCGCCGGCGAGATCGCCCAGCGCTTTGATCGTCAGCGCCAGGATCCCCCGCGCCTTCTGTAGAGCGGGGTGTTCGTCCGGGAGTGTGCGCGAGAAGACCTCGAGCACTTGCTCCTCCAGCGCCCGCGCGCCGGCGAGATCACCCATCGCCTGGATCGTCACGGCCAGGTTCAACCGCGCCGCCTGCAGATCGGGGTGGTCGGCGGGCAGCGTGCGCGAGAAGACTTCGAGCACTTGCTCCTGCAAAGCCCGCGCGCCGGCGAAATCGCCCAACGCCGTGATCGACGTGGCCAGGTTCAACCGCACTGCCTGCAGATCGGGGTGGTCGGCGGGCAGCGTGCGCGAGAGGACCTCGAGCACTTGCTCCTCCAGCGCCCGCGCGCCGGCGAGATCGCGCAGCGCTTTGATCGTCAATGCCAGGCTCAACCGCGCCGCTTGCAGATCGCGGTGGTCGTCCGGAAGGGTGCGCGAGAAGACCTCGAGCGCTTGCTCCTCCAGCGCCCGCGCGCCGGTGAGATCGCCCAGCGTGTGGAGCGTCGCGGCCAGGTTGTGCCGCGTTGCCTGCAAATCGGGGTGGTCTGAGGGCAGGGCTGCCAAGCGCACCTCGTGCACGCGCTTCCAGGCCGCGTTCGCGGTGCTGGAGTCTTGGGCGTAGTACGCCGCCGATCCGGCATCGTTCAACAGCGCGAGCCACGCCGCGTCCTGCTCGGCCGCCGGGCGCGCGAGCAAGTGCGTCACCACCTCCAGCGCCAGCGCGCGCGCGGTGTCGTAGTCGCCCGCGTTCCGCGCGGTGTTCGACTCCTCGATCAGCGTGCGCTGGATCGAGAGATCAGGCGCCGGCGCAGCGCCGCTCGCCTCTTGTGTCGGCGGCGACGGCCGCGCCCAGACGAGCGGCGCGACCATGCTCGCCACGAAGAAGAAGAAGAAGAAGAAGAAGAGCTGTCGTGTGGGGTCCATTCGCGAGACTCTCACCCAGGGACGGCCGAGCGAGACCACCGCGCGACGCCCGCGGCGGAGACGCCTGATGATCGTACTCGACCCCTCACCCGCAGGACGCCTCGCGGTCCGCGCTCGGTGGCGCCACACCTTTCGGGATTGGGATTCGAGCTGTGGACCGTCCGCCGAATGCTCGACCTCGATCGTCACGCCGCGGACGCAGTCCTGCGCGGCTCGTGAGCGGTGCGCGGGCTCGCCGACGAGCCGACGGCCACGCGGTCGGCCGCTGCGATTGGACGTCGTGAAGAGAAACTCGTGCGAGCGGGCATGAGCGTGTGAGAGCAGGGGAACGTCTCTCGCCAGCGCATGCCTCGAATCGGGTGAACCCGTGAGCACCCACGCCGCCCTCACCGACGCCAGCCGAGTCCAGGAGGTCGAGCCTCTTCCCGTCTTGCTCGGCCGCGGGTCGCGCGAGCAAGTGCTTGGGCTGGTCCCGAACGCCCGGCGTGGCCTCGGTCGATCCCGCCGCGTCCGGCGCGCCGCGGGGGTGGGCGCTACACTCTCGCGCCCTCGGCTGCGCATGCGGGTGCGGAGGTCGGAATCCGGCCCGAGCTCGCATGGCCGATCCTCCGCGTCCGGCGCGCTCGAGAAGAGCGCGCGCGCCGGACTCGGGGCAGCGAGGGTCCGCCTTGCACTCCTTATATATGCCGTGACACCGACACGGTTCGCCCCTATCCACCCGCGAGACGACGTTCCATGACCCAATCGAACGCTTCCGAGCCGCTGGACACGCGCTTCTTCGGTCATCCGCGCGGGCTGATGACGCTGTTCTTCACGGAGATGTGGGAGCGCTTCAGCTACTACGGGATGCGCGCGATCCTGATGCTGTTCATGACGGCGGCCGTCATCGATGGCGGGCTCGGGTTCGGCGCGGACAAGGCCGGGCCGATCTACGCCATGTACACGTCGCTCGTGTACCTCGCGACGGTGCCGGGCGGGTGGCTCGCGGACAACTTCCTCGGGCAGCGGCGATCGGTCTTGTACGGCGGGATCGTGATCATGATCGGTCACATCCTGCTCGCGATGCACGGCCTGACGACCTTCTACCTCGGTCTCGGCTGCGTCGTGATCGGCACGGGACTGCTCAAGCCCAATATCAGTGTGATCGTCGGACAGCTCTACACGCAGAAGGACGAGCGCCGCGACTCGGGCTTCTCGATCTTCTACATGGGCATCAACGTCGGGGCCTTCTCGGCACCGTTGATCTGCGGTTGGCTCGCGCAGGACGAAGCCTTCAAGAAGATGCTGACGGACTCGGGCATGGACCCGGTGAGCTCCTGGCACTGGGGCTTTGGCGCAGCGGCGGTGGGGATGTTCTTCGGGCTGGTGCAGTACCTGTTGACCGGCAAACACCTCGGTGAAGCCGGTCTCCGTCCCACTCCGCCCGCTACCCCCGAGGTGGCGAAGAGCCACCGCCGCACGCTCGGCATCGGCGCCACGGCGGCGTTGGTCGCCATCGTCGCGTTGCTCGTGTTCGACGGAACGGCGAAGCACCTCGACACGGTGCGTTGGGAGTCGACGGCTGCCGGATTGGTCGTGCGCGGCGAGGAGGCGGACTCGAATGCGGAGGTGGCGATCCGCGACGGCGCGGCGATCGGGGTCGGGGATTTGCCGAGCGTCGTCGGTGAGGACGCGGCCGGGGCCATGCAGATGAAGGTGCTGCGCGAGGAGCTCGTCGCGGGCCGCGTGGGAGGGTCGCTCGCGGATGTGTTCCTGCGCATCGAGAAGACCATGGTTCGTCCGCTGAACGGCGAGCTCGTGGCGCCGCGCAAAACCGTTCGGATCGGGGACGTGAGCTTCTCGACCGTCGACGGGCGCCTGCGGGTCGTCGGCAAGCCGATGGAGCAGCCCGAGCTCGAGGTGCTGTTGGCCGAGGTCGGACCGGACGAGCTCGCGACCGGCTTCCCGGCCGAGGTGCGCAGCCTGAAGACTCCGATCGCGAAGGCCGTCCTGACGGATGCCGTGGCCGCGCAGCGCACCTCGGGCGAGCTCACGGGTCAGGACGTCAAGATCGGCGGCCTCGGCACGGACAACATCCACACCGGCTTCACGTGGCTGCTCGTGCTGACGGTGCTCGGCTTCTTCGGGAAGCTGTTCCTGGCCGGCGACTGGACGAAGGCCGAGCGCGCGCGCCTCGTGACGATCTTCGTGCTGTTCTGCGGCGCGGCCATCTTCTGGGGCATCTTCGAGCAGGCTGGGTCGACGCTGACGCTGTTCGCCGACCGCAGCACCGACAACTACATCTTCGGATGGGAGTTCCCGTCGTCGTGGTGGCAGTCGGTCAACGCACTGCTGATCATCATCCTTGCCCCGTTCTTCGCTTGGATGTGGATCGCGCTGCGGAAGAACAACCCCTCCTACCCCACGAAGTTCGCGGTCGGGCTGCTCTTTGCCGGCCTCGGCTTCCTCCTGCTCGTCGGCGGCGCGAGACAGGCGAACGACGGCGGCCTGGTGAGCCCGCTCTGGCTGTTCGGCGTGTACCTGCTGCACACGATCGGCGAGCTGTGCCTCTCGCCCGTCGGGCTCTCGTCGATGACCAAGCTCGCGCCCGTGCGCGTCGTGAGCTTGATGATGGGTGTGTGGTTCCTCGCGGCCGCGGTGGGCAACTTCCTCGGCGGCACGGTGTCCGGCTATTACGAGGACTTCTCGTTGGAGAGATTGTTCGGCGTCGTCGCGGCGAGCGGCATCGTGATGGCGCTCTTGATGTTCGCGCTCGTGATCCCGATCAAGCGCATGATGGAGCGCAGCGGCGCCAACGCTCCGACGGGAGGACACTAGAGCGTCATGAAGAGCTCCTACTCGGACCACGTCGCCGAACGGCAGCGAAAGGCGGAAGCCGCGCTGGCCGCGGGCGGGTACGACGCGCTCGTGATCTCGAGCGGCGCGCCGTTCACATACTTCGCGGACGACATGGACGCGCCGCACCACGAGACGCCGCACTTCGCGCACTGGGTCCCGCTGAAGGGGCCGCACCACTTGCTCGTGATCCGCCCCGGCGCGCGCCCGCGGCTCGTGCGCGTCGCGCCCGAGGACTACTGGTACGAGCAGGTGCCGCTCGGCGATCCGTTCTGGGCGCACGCGTTCGAGTTGCACGAGGTCGGGAGCGTCGATGCGGCCTGGAAGCTCGCCGGCAACGGGCTGGGCGTCGCCTACGTCGGCTCGGAGCGGAACGCGGCGCGCGCGCACGGGATCGAGGCGGGCGCGATCGAGCCGGCGGCGCTCGTCGCGCGTCTCGATTGGGACCGGAGCTTCAAGACGGCCTACGAGGTCGAATGCCTCGAGGAGGCCGGGGTGGTCGCGGCGCGCGGGCACCACGCGGCCAAGAGCGCGTTCGAGGGCGGCGCCTCGGAGCTCGAGATCCACCACGCGTACCTCGCGGCCGTCGGCTGCACCGAGGCCGAGCTGCCCTACTCGACGATCATCGCGCACGACGAGAAGGGCGCGATCCTGCACTACACGGGCAAGCGCACGCGACGCGACGGCCGCGTGCTCCTGATCGACGCCGGCGCGAGTCACCTGGGCTACGGGTCGGACATCACGCGCACGTGGACGAGCGCGAAGTGCGCCCCGCTCTTCCGCGAGCTCGTGGCGGGCGTCGACGCGCTGCAGCGCGAGCTGTGCGACGCCGTGAAACCCGGGCTGCCGTACCCCGACCTGCACCGCGCGGCGCACGTTTCGATCGGCGACTTGCTCCACGCGCTCGGCGTGCTGCGCATCGCGGGCGAGGAGGCGTTCGAGCTCGGGCTCACGCGCCCGTTCTTCCCCCACGGGCTCGGTCACTTCCTCGGGATCCAGGTCCACGACGTGTCGGGCCGGCAGAAGGATCCTGCGGGCGGCAGCGCGCCGCCGCCCGCGCACTCGCCGCACCTGCGCACGACGCGCATGATCGAGGAGCACCAAGTGTTCACGATCGAGCCCGGCGTCTACTTCATCGACATGCTCCTGCGCGAGCACCGCGCGGGGCCGCGGGCCGAGCTCGTCGACTGGAAGAGGGTCGCGGAGCTCGCGCCGTTCGGCGGCGTGCGGGTCGAGGACGACGTGGTGGTCACGGCCGGCGGCCACCAGAACCTCACGCGCCGACACGTCGGATGACGGGCGTGTGGCGCGTTCGCGGTGCTCGCGCGGCGAGCGACGGTCGAGCCGGTTGCGCGCCGTGGGTCGGCGGCGACGGCGTAGCCGGAGTCGGACGTTCACGGGGCGCGGGAGCGAATCGCCGCCCGGCGCAGCAACGGGCGCCGCGGCTTCGGTAGGGACGGCGGCATGCAGAAGAGCACGCGGGTGAAGCTCCTCGTGGCCGCGTGCTCGGCGCTCGCGGGGCTCGGCGCGGCGCTCGCGCTGCTCGTCGGCCGCGATGCGGACCTCTTGGTCGCGCGCGTCGAGGCGCACGGGATCGAGGGCGTCTTCGACGAACGCGATCGCCTGCTCGCGGAACGTCCGAAGCTCGGTGACGACGATCCACTCGGTCGCTTTCCGGTTCCCGAGGCCTGGGCGCGCGAGCTCTTCCCGCCCCTGACCCGCGACTACTTCGAGTTCGATCCGCACTGCTACTACACGAAGGGCTTCGGTCTCGCGCTGTTCGTGCGCTTCGCCGAACATCCCAAGGGCCGCTGGATCGTGCGCACGAATTCGCTCGGCCTGCGGGAGGACGAGCTCGCGCCCGACACGAAGCGGCGGATCCTCGTGACGGGCGATTCGCACACCGAGGGCGCCTGCCGCGAGGAAGAGCGCTTCACGGAGCTCGTGGGGGACGCGCTGCGTGCGCGCGGCGAGTCGGAGGTCGAGGTCGTGAACGCCGGCATCGGCGGCTATGGCTTCTACAACTACGTGGGCATGCTCGAGAAGCTCCTCCCGCTCGAGCCGGACGTCTTCGTCACGGTGGTCTTCGGCGGCAACGACTTCATGGGCTCGCTGCTGCTCCACCACCTGTTCGCGGGGACGCGGCGCACTCCGCCCGGCCGCGCCTACAAGGCGGCCAACGAGCGCGGGGCGGCGGTCTTCGAGCCCGCCCTCTCGCAGGAGTTCCAGCAGCTCCTCTACTTCCGTCACGAGCCTCGCGAACAGGCGGTCGCCCTCGAGGCGGCGCGGGCGGTGACGCTCGAGATGCAGCGCCTGTGCCGCGACGGCGGTATCCGGTTCCTCGTCGTGTACCTGCCTGCGCTCGGGAGCGTGCAGCGCGCGCGTTACGAGCCGGTGATCGGCGATCTGGCTCGAGCCCTCGAGCTGTCGGAGGAGGACTTGCGACTCACGGACCGCATGGTCGACGTATGGCTCTCCGACGTGCGCACGGCCGGCGTGCAGGTGCTCGACCTGCGCGAGGCCTTTCGCGCGGCGGACGTCGACCTGTACTGGCGCACGGAGCACCACATCTCGCCCGCCGGCCACGCCCTGGTCGCCTCGGAGGTCCTGCGCGAGCTCGAGCGCGGACGGTGACGGGGGGGTGCCGCGCTTAGACGCCGTACGGCGCAATGCGGCTTGCTAGGATTCGCGCAGCGCTCCGCGGCCATGCGCCGACCGGCACGACTCGATGCGTTTGGCCACTCGTCACAAGCCCTGGATCAAGCTCGGCGCGGTGGTGATCTCGGGGCTCGCCGCGCTCGCCCTCGGGCTCGCGTTCGTCCGGGAGCCCGAGCCGACTCCGCTGGTCGTGACGGTGGTGGCGCCCGGAATCGACGCGGTCTTCGAGGGCCGGGATCGACTGCTCGCCGAGGATCCCGATCTGGGCCACGACGACGCGCTGGGACGCTTCCCCATTCCGAAGGACTGGGCACGCGAGCTCTTCCCGCAGTTGCTGAAGGGCCATCGCTACGATCCCTTGTGTCTCTTCACGCGGAAGTACGGGAGCAGCTACCGCACGCGCTTCCCCGAGCATCCCTCGGGCGGATGGCAGTTTCGCACCAACTCGCTGGGGTTGCGCGGAGAGGAGTTCCTCGCCGACCCGGACCAGCGCATCCTCGTGACGGGTGATTCGCACACCGAAGGCGCCTGTCCGTTGGACGAGCGCTTCACGGCGCGCCTCCAAGCGGGGCTGCGCGAACGCACGCAGCGCGAGGTGGAAGTCGTGAACGCCGCGGTAGGCGGCTTCGGCTTCTACAACTACCTGGGCGTCTTCGAGAAGTTCCTGTATCTGGAGCCGGAGCTGTTCGTCGTCGTGGTCTACGGCGGGAACGACTTCCTGGATTCGCTGCTCGTTCGTCATTTCTTCGCCGGTACGCGGCGTTCGCGCTCGGACGAGGCCTACAAGGTCGCGATCGAGCGCGCGATGGCGGTTTCGGAGCCCGCGATCTCGCAGGGGTTCCTGCAGCTCTTCTTCCTGAACCGCTTCCCCGCGGAGCGCGACGTCGCGCTCGAGGCGGCGCAGGACGTCACGCTCGCGATCGAGCACGCCTGCCGCGAAGCCGGCGTTCGGCTGCTGGTCGTCTATCTCCCGCCGCTCGGCGACGTGCAACGCGCGCGCTACGAGCCCGTGATGTCGAACGTGGCCGAAGCGCTTGAGCTCTCGCGCGAACAGCTCGGGCTCACCGACCGCCTCGCGGACGATTGGATGCGCGCGGTGACCGCTGCGGGCGTGGAGGTGCTCGACCTGCGCCCAACCTTCCGCGCAGCGAACGTCGATCTCTACTGGCACTCCGAGCACCACATCTCCACGGCCGGTCACGCGCTGGTCGCTGCGGAGCTCCTACGCGCGCTCGAGCACGGGGACGATTGAGGTCCGGCTCCCGTCGCCGCCTCACTCCTTGCCCGTGCGCTTCTTCACGGCTTCGCGCAGGAGCCATTCGATGTGCCCGTTCAGGCTGCGCATGTCCTGTGCGGCCCACGCGCGCAGGTCCTCCATGAGCTGCGGGGAGACGCGCAGCAGGAAGGGCTTGCGCTCCCGCTTCGGGCGGCTCGTTTCGTCCTCGGGCGGGCGGGTGGAAGGATCGGACATGGTGCACGGAGCGGAGCGCGCCGGGTCGAAGCCGGCGCGCTCCGAGCTCTTCCTAGTCGGCCGGCCGGCCTTCCACGACCGCGGCGGCGCTCGCGACGAACGAGGGGGAGTCGGCTGCGATCGAGGATTTCATCGTCCCACCTCCCGGGGCCGAGGTCAGTTGTAGAGGCTTCCGGTATTGATCACCGGAGCCGGGGCCACGTGACTGCACAGGACGACGAGCAGGTTGCCCACGAGCGTGGCTCGCCGTTCCTCGTCGAGTTCGAGGACGTGCTTCTTGCCGAGATCTTCGAGCGCTTGCTCGACCATCCCGACGGCGCCCTCCACGATCAACTTGCGGGCGGCGATGACGGCCGTCGCCTGTTGCCGCTGCAGCATGGCGGCGGCGATCTCCGGTGCGTAGGCGAGGTGCGTGATGCGCGTGTCGAGGACCTCGACGCCCGCGCGCTCGAGGCGACGTTGCACCTCGCCCTTGAGCTCGGTGGCGAGCTCTTCGGTGCTGCCGCGCAGCGATTGCTGGGCGCCATCGAGCATCGCTTCCTCGTACGGGTGCGAGCTCGCCAAGTGCCGTATGGCCGTCTCGATCTGCACGTTGACGTAGTCCTGGAAGTCCTCCACGTCGAACTTGGCCTGCGCCGTGTCGAACACCTGCCAGACCACGACGGCCCCGATCTCGATCGGGTTGCCCAAGAGGTCGTTCACCTTGATCTTGTCGCTCGCCACGTTGTGGGCCTTGAGCGAGACCTTGGGGCGCAGCGTGAACGGATTGGTCCAGTACAGACCGTTCTCGCGCACGCTCCCGCGGTAGCGGCCGAAGAGCACGAGCACGCGCGCGACGTTGGGCTCCACGATGAAGAACCCGCACCACATGGTCACCCACACGAGGCCCGACACCACGGTGAAGGCGATGTACCAACCGATCCACGTGTCTCCGGGGAGAGCGACGGGACCCCCCGCCGCGGCGCTCGACGCGGCTTCGTCCAGCGCGTGAGCGTGGCCGACGACCCAGAATCCGAGCGCTACCAATAAGCCGGGCACGAGCAGGAGCGCGACGAGCATCCCCCAACCGGAGAGGGCGCGGAACACGACTTCGCGGGACAGTTCACGAGGGCTCATGTAAGGAGTTCTCCTGGACGCCCGATCGACGCTCGGGCATGGTTTCTAAGTGATATCGTCCTGATCGCAACCCAGGAAGATCCATTTCACCCGAACCCTTCGACGAGGCGCTGGCGAGAAGCACAAGTACCTGGCCCAAAAGAGGCTACGGACACCTCCAGGGAATCGAGCCGGCGCCCCGGGCGCTTGTTTCGCGCCCGCGAAGGCCGGCCCGGCCAGGCTTCAGCTCACTCCGCTCCCAGGAGCAGCCGCACCATCTCTCCGATGTCGAGCACCGAGGGCACGCTCGCATCGTTCGAGTTCAGCGTGACCTCGCCGATCTGGAGGTTCTCGGCGGCCTGCATGGCGAGCAGGATCCGCCCGCCGACGGTGTCGAGAGCCTGGTTGCGCAGCTCGTTGCGCAGCGCCTCGGCGCGCGCCAGCGCGAGATCGCCGTCAGCGATCGCGGTCACGTTATCGGCGTCCGCGTTGGAGCGCGTCGTCTTCTCGTAGACCTCGGCCTCCGCGAGGATCTGCGCGACCGAGATGCCGTTGTCGGAGCGCTGATCCTGGAGGAGCTTGTCCCAAGTGGCGCGCTTCTCCTTCTCCATCGCCTCGGTCTCCTTGCTGATGACGCCCGTGACCTGCTGCTGCTTCTCGACCAGCTCGAGGGCGCGCGCGAGCAGCGCCTTCTGCCGCGTGAGCTGCTTCTGCTGGAGCTTGACCTCGTACTGGTCGGGGAAGCGCACGGCGCGGATCAGGATGTCGAGCGGCTCCACGTGGAACGGCGACATGGCCTGCGCGAGGATGGGCAGCGTCTCCTTCGCGCGCGCGATGTGCTTCTCCGTGCTCGTGAAGTCCTCGGAACCGAGTTGGGCGAGCTCCTCGCGCAGCACGCTCTCGACCGTCGACGTGACGCGGTCGCGATACGAGTCGCGGTAGCCGTCCGCGATGATCTGGTGTCCCTCTCCCGGACGGATGCGGTAGGTCACGGTGACGTCGACGTAAGCTTGGTTGTTGTCCTTCGTGCGGATGTCCAGGTTGGGACGTTGCGTGGGCGAGTACTTCTCGTCGGTCTGGGAGAAGGACAGGAAGTGGGTCCGCTTGTCGAGGAAGATCCAGCGGTGGTAGCCGGTGATCCCGACGCGGAAACCGGCGTCGTAATCGTGCTCGACGACGCCGCCTCCCCACTGCGCGATCTTCACGCCGATGGTCGCCGGCGGAACGCGCTCGAAGAACAGGGCGATCACGAACACGGCCAGGAGGCCGAGGGAAACGATCGCGATGAACAGACGCGGTGCGTTCTTCATGTCCTTCACCGACTCCCTTCGCCCGTCAACGTTGCTTCCTGCACCCTGGGCCCGGCCGCCGGCGCCGTCTCCACGTGCTCGAGTCTCAACGGCGACGCGTCACGGCTGTAGGGCAAGAGCGTGAAGCGGATGTTCGCGAGCTTGCGGACGAGGGCTTCGCGCACGACCACCTCGCCGCGTTGTTCGAGCGCCTGGGCCTGCGCCAGGAGACCCTCGGCCTCCTTCGTGTACTTCTCCGTGAGTCCCCGCGCCTCGGCGGTCAATTGCGCCTTCTGGGCTTCCCCTTGCGCCCGGCGCTCCACGGCGTAGGCGTCCGCCGCCTTCTTGATCCGGATGGCGTCGCGCTCGGCCTCGAGGCGCAGGCGTTCGAGATCGCCGCGCAAGCTGCTCATCTCGATCTCCTTCTCCTTCTCGACCTGGGCCAGGCTCTGCTCGCGCTCGCGCACGAGCTGATCCTCCATCGCGATCAGCCGCTCGACGTCCTGGTCTGCGACCTTGCGGTCCTCGATCGCTTGCTCGTAGACGTCGTCGAAGCGCGGCTTGGGCGTCACGATCTGGAGGATCTCGATGCCGTGCGGCCGCAGGAGCTCGTTCAACCGGCGCGTGCTGTCGTCGCGCGCCGCGCCGTACGTCGTCGGATTCGCGACCTCCTCGGAGGAGTAGCGGCCGAACTCGTCGCGCAGGATCGCGCGCGCATAGGCCTTGACCCAGCGCCCCTTGAACGCGTCACCCGGTCCGGAGTCGTCGAGCACCAAATCGGCGCCACTCGGAATCAAGAGATATTGGATCTCGAGCGTGTCGAAGCGGAAGTTCGAGCCGTCGGCGGCGCGCACGGAGAGGTGCGGGACGTGGCTGTCGTCCACGTCGCGATTGCCCTCCATCAGGAACTTCTGCGGGCTCTTGTCGAACCGGAAGACCTCCTCGATGAACGGCAGGTAGATCTTGTAGCCGGGCGTCGAGATGACCTCGTAGTCGTGCGTGAGGTAGTTCACCTTCACGGCGACCTCGTCGTCGGCGACCGGGACGATGCCGAGCTTGCCCGAGACCCCCATCATGAGCGCGACGAGCACGATCAAGACCGCGACGGCTCCCGCGGCGACCCCCAGGTGGGAACGATGGCCCGCGGAGCTCTTGGTCCGCTTCTTGGGCGGCCAGCCCTCGGGAGGGATCGGATCGACGTCGATCGTCTTCTTCATGGTGGTCTCTCCTGGATCCTGACCGCGCTCTCGCCGGACGGAGTCACGCCCCGTCTCGTCCGGCTCGCCGAGAGATCCTACGGCTCCCTGTCGCAGAAGCGATCACCGCGGTTCGGCGACGCTCCCACGACGGCGGCCCCGGGCTCGACGTGCGGCGTCAGCAGCGCTCGAAGATCGGGTCGCGAATCGGCGCCCAGATCCGCCCCTCCGAACGATCGAGCTCCCGTCGCCGGCGCTCGAGGCGCCCGAAGTCGTCTGCGAAGCGCTGCATGCACGCTGCGGAGACGGCCGCGTCGAAAGCGTCCTCGGAGCTCGCGGCGAGATCGAGCAGAGCCGGGGCTTCGCGCGCGAGACGCGTCTGCAGGTAGAGCGCGCGAGCCAACTCGCTCGATTTGTTGACCGCCCCGGTCAAGTAGCGCGGGTAGATCTCGACGACCATCGGCAGACGCGGGCGGTCGAACGGCCAGATCGAGAACCCGGCGTCCTGCAGTAGCGCGAGGTACGGCATGCCGCGCAGCGAACCGGTGCCGACCGATCCGGCGCCTCCGATCTGGAAGATCGACTTCGGCCCCACCCCGCGCACGCGCGTCACGTCGCTCTCGGTCAGCCTCCACGGGCTCCGGCCGTCCGTCGCCGGGGTGCGCGGGCAGCCGGGTCTGCCCCAGAACGGCGCCGGTGACTGGTCGAGCCACCCTTCGCCCACGCGAGCGACGAGCTCCCACAGCTCGCGCGCGCGGGTGAGCCCGCGCTCGTCGAGGAACCACTTCGGGAAGGAGAACGCGAAATCGAGGCCGACGACGAGCTCCGGCTCGCGCTCGGCGCATTCGACGAGGTGTTGCACGACTTCGTCCCGATCACGGCCGCGCTCGACCCGGACGAGGCCGTTCTCGCCCGACTCCGCGAGCCACATGCGCCGGCGAGCCGAGACCTGGTCGCCCGACCAGTCCACGGCGATGCAGACGCGCGCACGCGTTGAAGTTCTGGTCCCGGCGGACGTCAGTGCACTTCCCAGGTATCGCCCGTGTAGATCAGGTCGGCGAGCTTGCCGCGCCCCTTCTTCTTGGTCGTCTCCGCGACCTGAGCACGGACGGATTCCTCGAAGACGGGCAGCTCGACCCGGCGCAGGAGCCCGATCGGGTTCGGCATGCTCGGATCGTCGTCGAGCTGCGCCATCAGGTAGGCCTTGGCCGGCGACATCTCGGTCGGATCCCACACGTCCGCTTCGGCCGCCGGCACGCGCTCGACGTGGAATTCGCGCAGGCGCAGGCCCTTGTCGCCGTTCTCGCCGTAGACCATCGGCTGGCCGGGCTGGAGGTCGATCGTCTTCTCCTTGCGGACCTTCTTGTCGTAGACCTCGTCGAACGCGGCGTCGTTGAAGATCACGCAGTTCTGGTAGACCTCGACGAAGGCCGTGCCCTTGTGCGCGGCGGCCTGGTGGATCGTCTGCGTCATGTGCTTGACGTCGTTGTCGAGCGTGCGCGCGACGAACGTCGCGCCGGCGCCGAGCACGAGGCCGAGCGGGTTGAAGGGCCGGTCGACCGAGCCGTAGGGCGTCGACTTCGAGCGCTGCCCCACGGGCGACGTCGGCGAGTACTGCCCCTTGGTCAACCCGTAGATCTCGTTGTTGAACAGGAGGATCTTCACGTTCACGTTGCGCCGCAGCACGTGGATCAAGTGGTTCCCGCCGATGGAGAAGCCGTCGCCGTCGCCCGTCGCGAGCCACACCGAGAGCTCGGGATTCGCGGTGCGGATGCCCGTCGCGAAGGCCGGCGCGCGGCCGTGGATCGTGTGGAAGCCGTAGGAGTCGACGTAGTACGGGAAGCGGCTGCTGCAGCCGATCCCCGAGACCCACACGAACTTCTCCTTGGCGATCCCGAGGTCGGCGAGCGCGCCGTAGGCGGCGTTCAGGATGGCGTAGTCGCCGCACCCCGGACACCAGCGCACCTCTTGGTCGGACTTCAGGTCCTTCTTCGTGAGCTTGATTTGGCTCTGGATCATCTCAGCTCTCCAGGATGCCGAGGATCTTCGCGTAGATCTCGTGGGTCGTGAACGGCTTGCCCTGAACCTTCGGATAGCTGTGGAACGCGTGGTTCTGGTACTCGCTCCTGAGCAGGCGCGCGACCTGGCCCATGTTGCACTCGGGCACCAGCACGGCCTTGTAGCGACTGAAGATCGCGTCGAGCCCGTGCGGCAACGGCCACATGTGGCGGAGGTGCATGCGCGCGACGCTCTTTCCCTCCGCGAGCACGCGCTCGACGGCTCCCGTGATCGGGCCCAGGGTCGAGCCCCAACCGCACACGAGCAGATCTCCCGACTCGTCCCCGAAGACCGTCGGCGTCGGGATCGAGTCGCGCACGGCCATGATCTTGTTGAGGCGCAGGTTGGTCATGAGCTCGTGGTTGTGCGGGTCGTAGCTGATGTTCCCCGTCAGGTGCTCCTTCTCGAGTCCGCCGATGCGGTGCTCGAGTCCCGGCGTCCCGGGCTTCACCCACGGCCGCGCGCCCTTCTCGTCGCGCGCATAGGGCTGGAAGTCCACCGGGTCGGTGCGGAACTTCACCTCGAACGGCTCGAGCTCTTCGAGCTTCGGGAGCCTCCAGGGCTCCGAACCGTTCGCGAGGTAGTTGTCGGAGAGCAGGATGACCGGCGTCATGTACTGCACGGCGATCCGCACCGCCTCGATGGCCATCGCGAAGCAGTCGGAGGGCGTGGAGGCCGCGAGGACCGGCAGCGGCGCCTCGGAATTGCGCCCGAAGATGCACTGGAGCAGATCGGCTTGCTCGACCTTGGTGGGCATGCCGGTCGACGGGCCCGCGCGCTGCACGTCGATGATGACGAGCGGGAGCTCGGTCGACACAGCGAGGCCCATCGCCTCGGTCTTGAGCGCCATCCCCGGACCCGAGGTCGCGGTCACGCCGAGGTATCCGGCGTACGACGCGCCGAGGGCCGCGCAGATGGCCGCGATCTCGTCCTCGGCCTGCATGGTGACGACGCCGAAGTGCTTGTAGGAGGAGAGCTGGTGGAGGATGTCCGAGGCCGGCGTGATCGGGTAGGCGCCGAGGAACAGATCGAGTCCGGCGAGCTCGCTGCCCGCGACGAGCCCCAGGCACAACGCCGGGTTGCCCATGATGTTGCGGTAGGTGCCGGGCGCGAGCGTCGTGCACGCCGCGACCTCGTAACGGCCCTGGAACATCTCGTGGATGTCGCCCGAGTTGTATCCGGCTTGCAGCGCCCGCTGGTTGGCGTCGACGAGTTCCGGCTGCTTGGCGAACTTCGTCGACAGCCAGTTCATCGTGGGACCGAGCGGCCGGCTGTAGAGCCAGTACATGAGCCCGAGCGTCCAGAAGTTCTTGCAGCGCTGCACGTCCTTCGCGGAGAGCCCCGAGCCCTCCAGGGCACGGCGCACGCGGTCGTTGATGTCGATGTCGATGACCCGGAAGCCCTCGAGGGTCCCGTCCGTCATCGGATTCGACCCGAGCCGCGCCTTCTTCAGGTCGGTCTCCTTGAAGCTGCCCGAGTTGACGATCACGATGCCGCCCTGCTTCAGATCGCCCAGGTTCACGACCAGGGCCGCCGGGTTCATGGCGACCAGCACGTCCGGCGCGTCGCCGGGCGTGTGGATGTCGCGCGAGCTGAACTGGATCTGGAAGCCCGACACGCCCGGACGCGTCCCGGCGGGAGCGCGGATCTCCGCCGGGAAGTCAGGTAGGGTCGCGAGGTCGTTGCCGACCACGGCAGCCGTGTCGGTGAACTGATTGCCCGTGATCTGCATCCCGTCGCCGGAGTCTCCGGCAAAGCGGATCACGACCCGCTCCTGCTGTTGCAGGGGCAGCTCGGTACCGGTTTCTCGAGTCATGGAGGCTCCCGTAGTCGCGAGGTTCGGGCCCGTTTCATTCAGCGGAGGGTCGCGGATCCCCGCCGTTGCCCGCCGCGCGAGCCTACTCGTGCAAGATATTGCCACGGGGCGGCGCGTTGCGCACCTCCGGGCGATCGAGTCCGTATCTTATGGGCGCACCCGAGAGCACCCACCAGTGCCTCGCGGGCGCGCTTGCGCGCGTCCCGGAGACCTCCTCGGCCCAACACATGAGCGACGTTCGATTCGCCTGCGCCCTCTCCACGAAGAACGATGCCGACGACGCGGAGGCGGAAGTCCGCCGGGACCTCGCTAGCGCGTTGGGGGGCGCCGAGCCCGATCTCCTGGCGGTCTTCGCCACGCATCACCACGGTCCCGCGCTCGAGGATCTCGGCGGCCGACTCCAATCCGCGCTCGCCGCCCGCGTCGTGATGGGTTGCACCGGAGAGAGCGTCATCGGTTCGGGTCGCGAGGTGGAGGGGCAGGCGGGCCTGTCGGCCCTGGCGGCCGTGCTGCCCGGCACGACCGTGCGGCCCTTCGAAGTGTCGGTCGTGGCCGGACCCGACGGCGCGCCCCTGCTCGTCGGCGGGCCGGAGATCGAGGATCCCTCGCGCGCGTCGATCCTCCTGCTCGCCGATCCCTACACCTTTCCCGTCGACGTGTTCCTCACGCGCATGAACGACGAGTTCGCGGGTGTCCCGATCGTGGGAGGTCTCGCGAGCGGCGGCATGGGACCGGGACAGAACCACTTGATCACGGCGCGCGGACTGGTCGAGGGCGGCGCGCTCGGGGTCGTGCTCGAAGGGGACGTCGAGGTGTGCTCGGTCGTCAGCCAGGGTTGCCGTCCGGTCGGGAAGCCGTGGGTCGTGACTGCCTGCGAGAAGAACCTCGTGAAGAAGCTCGGCGGGGAATCGCCCCTCGAGGCCTTCAAGGCCACCCTGATGTCGCTCACCTCGAAGGAGCAGGAGCTCCTGCGGCGCCAGCCCTTCGTCGGGCTCGCGATCGACGCCAAGAAGAGCACCTTCGCACGCGGCGACTTCCTGGTGCGCGGGATCATCGGACAGGGCCCCGAGGGCTCGCTCTTCGTGGCGGACCACGTCCGTCGCGGACAGACGATCCAGTTCCTCGTGCGCGACGCGGAATCGGCCGGCGAGGACCTGCGCCTGCTCATGGCGGCCCAGGGCGGAGGCGCGCTGGCAGCGGGCGCGGGCGCCCACTCGGCCGGCGCGCTCCTCTTCAGTTGCAACGGCCGCGGCTCGCACATGTTCAGCGTCCCCGACCACGACGTGACCTGCGTGCGCGACGGACTCGCGCCGAACGTACCCGTCGCGGGCTTCTTCGCCGCCGGCGAGATCGGGCCCGTGGGCGGACGCAACTTCCTGCACGGATTCACGGCCTCCGTCGCGGTCTTCCGCGCGCGCAAGGACAAGGACGGGTAGGCTCCCATCCATGACCGCCGTCGCGTTCGCCGTCGCCGTCTTGGCGCTCTTCGTCGCCCTCGCGAGTCTCCGCGGTGCCAAGTCTCATTCCGAGGCCCTTGGGGACGTTCGCTCCGACGCGCGGCGCTGCGACGACCTCCTGCGCGAGGAGCTCGAGGGCGAGATCACGAAGCTGCGTGAAATGCTCGCGCTGTTCGTCGCGGGCGAGCCCGTGACGGCCGACATGGTCCGCGAGGGCCGAACGTGGCGCGACGTGCTCCCCACGGAGGCCGCCGAGATCCTCGCCGCCGGTGGGCTGCGCGTGCTCGACGTGCGCACGCCGCGCGAGACGGACGGCGGCATCCTGCCCGGCGCCCTGCTCGTCCCGATCGACGAGCTCGAGTCGCGCGCGCGAGAGATCCCCAAGGACGGCGTCCCCACGCTCGTCTACTGCGCGGGCGGCGGGCGTTCGGCCGCGGCCTGCGAGTTCCTCGCGAGCGAGGGCCGCACCGGCCTCATGAACCTGCAAGGCGGCATCCAATCCTGGTCGGGGCCGGTGGTGAAACCCTCGTGAGCGACACGCCGACCTCGCACGAGCTCGAGCGCGACCTCGCTTTCGCGATCCACATCGCGGAAGCAGCGGGACGGCGCGTCGTGCGCCTGCGCGCCACCGGGCGCTGGGAAGGCTCGCTCTTGGCGGACATCGGCGATCAAGCCGCGGACGGCTTCCTGCAGGGATTCCTGCGCGGGCGCCATCCCGACGACGGGATCCTCTCGGAGGAGACGGGCGACTCGGCCGATCGGCTCTCGAAGCAGCGCACCTGGATCGTCGACCCGCTCGACGGGACGAAGGAGTACCGCGACCAGCGCGACGACTGGGCCGTCCACGTCGCCCTCACCCTCGACGGCCGTCCCGCGCTCGGCGCCGTCGCACTCCCCGCGCAGGAGCGCACGGTGTGGGGCATCTCGCTGCCCGGCCGTGAGAGCTCTGGGATGCACGGCGAAGGCTCGCTCGTGCGCGGCGACTCGCGACCGCCGGACGGTCTGCGCGTGGTCATGAGCCGCAGCCACACGCCGCCCTGGATGGAGCGCTTCTGCGCGGAGATCGAGTCGACCGCGTGCGTGCGCTCGGGCAGCGTCGGCAACAAGGTCGCCCTGCTGCTGCTCGGCGAGGCCGACGTGTACGTGCACAAGAAGGGCCTCAAGGAGTGGGACACGTGCGCGCCGGAGGTCGTCGCGCGCGCCCTGGGCTGGTCGGTCTGCAAGCTCTCGGGTGAGCCGCACCTCTACAACCGCCGCGATTTCAGGAACCAGGAGCTCGTCGTCTGCCGTCCCGCGCTGCTCGAGCGCGTGCTCGCCGCCCTGAATGCCTGCGGCGCACTCGTCGACTGACCCGCTCCGGGCTCACCACACCTTCACGCGTTCTCCCGGCGGCAGGTACAGCTCCTCGCCCGGCTCCACGCCGAAGGCCGCGTACCACGGATCCTGGTTGCGCACCGTCCGCGCGCGGCAGTCGCCCGGCGCGTGAACATTGGTGAGCAGGATCGTGCGCAAGCGCGGCTCGCGCACCTCGAAGCGCCAGATCTGCGCCCACGAGAGGAACAGGCGCTGCTCGGGCGTGAAGCCCTCGAGCGTCGGTCCGGGACGGCCGCCCAGCGAGGCCACGTAGGCGTCGAAAGCCGTGGCGAGGCCGGCGACGTCCGCGATGTTCTCGCCCAGCGTGAGCGCGCCGTTGACGGCGAGGTCGGGCAACGGGCGGTACGCGTCGAACTGCGCCACGAGCGCCGCGGACGCCGCTTCGAAGCGCTCGAGGTCCTCCGGCGTCCACCAGTTCGCGAGACGCCCGCGCTCGTCGAACAGCGCTCCGCTCGAGTCGAAGCTGTGCGTGATCTCGTGCCCGATGACCGCGCCCATGGCGCCGTAGTTCACCGCGTCGTCGGCCGCCGCGTCGAAGAACGGCGCCTCCAGGATCGCCGCGGGGAAGATCAGCCGGTTCTCGATCGGCACGTTCAGCGCGTTGACCTGGTGCGGCAGCAAGTACCACTCGCCGCGGTCGACCGGCCGCCCGAGCTTCGCCAGGTTGCGGCGGTACTCGAACAGGCTCGCCCGCTCCGCGTTGCCGAGCGCGTCGTCCGGCCGCACCTCGAGCGCCGAGTAGTCGCGCCAGTGCTCGGGATGCCCCATCCCGATCTGCATCGTGGCGAGCTTCGCCCGCGCGCGCGCCTTCGTCGTCGGCGTCATCCACTCGAGCGCGTCGATACGCCGCCCGAACGCCGCCAACAAGTTCGCCACCATCAGGTCGGCGCGCTCCTTGGCCTCGGCGCCGAAGTGGCGCTCGACGTAGATGCGCCCGACGGCCTCGCCCAGGGCGCCGTCGACGCTCGTGAGCGCGCGCCGCCAACGCGGCTCGGGCTCGCGCGCGCCGCTCAGCACGGCGCCGTAGAACGCGAAGCGCTCGTCGACGAACGCCTTCGGCAACAGCGGCGACGCGCGCTCGAGCACCCGGAATGCCAGGTACTCCTTCCAAGTCGTGAGCGGCTCGCTCCCCACGAGCCGCGCGATGCCCGCCACGGCCCCGGGCTGCCACACGAACACCGACTCCACTCGTCCCAGGGAAGCGGCCTCGAAGAACGTCGCCCAGTCGAGCCCGGGCGCCTTGGCCGCGAACTCGTCGCGCCGCCAGCGATTCGCGCCTCTCTTCACGTCGCCCGTTTCCTCGGAGCTCGCGTGCACGCGCGCGATCTCGGTCTCGAGCGCGACGATGCGCGCGGCCTGCGCGCCCGCGTCGGCCATACCGCCGAGCGCGAGCACGCGCTCGGCGTGCGCGCGGTACTGCGCCAGCGTCTCGGCCATCCCGTCGTCGAGATAGAAGCTCCGGTCCGGCAGCCCGAGCCCACCCTGCAGCAGGTAGGGCGAGCACGTTTCCGGCCGCTCCAGGTCCTGCGACACCCACAACCCGAAGAGCCGGTCCGTGTACCAATCGGTCGCGTTCAAGAGGTCGACGTCCGCGCGCAGCGTGCCGCCCAGGTAACGGGCCAGCGCGCGCGCGTCCCCGATGCCTTCCACCGCGTCGAGCGCGGCCCGAACCGGCGCGAGCCCGCGCGCCTCGATGGCCGCCTCGTCCATGTAGGCGGTGAAGTAGTCGCCGATCTTCTCGAGATCCCCGCGCGCGCCCTCGTCCGCCGCCGCTTCCTCCACGATCACCCGCGCGCGCTTCTTCGCCACGTCGTCGACGATGGCGAAGGACGTCACGCTCGAGCGGTCGGGCGGGATCTCCGTCCGCTCGGCCCACGCGCCGTTCATGTACGCGTAGAAGTCGTCGCCCGGCGCCACGCCGCGATCCATGCCCGCGAGGTCGAGCCCGAAGGACCCGAACACGGGCTCGGCGCGCGACGCCTCGGGCGCACGGCACGCCGCGGGGATCGAGGCGCACCCGGCCAGGAGCAAGCCGAGCGAGACGGGCTGTGTGGCGATCTTCATGCGAGTTCCTCCGCGCTTCCGACCCGGAGCGCGCGCAGAGCATGAGCCGTGTGGCGGCCGCGGTCCACGAAGGAGGAGTAAGACCTGCGAGGCCGACTCGGGCTCACCGGTCGGATGCCACCGTGGCGACGTGGTCGCGGAGCTCGCGCTCCAGCGCCTTCCAGTCGACGTCGCCGAACACGCGGTCGAGGGCCTCCTTCCGGCTCGCGCCGCCGATCAGGCGGTCGATGAACGGGTCGAAGAGCGCCTTCTTCTGGCCGCGGCCGTTCAGGAGGAAGTGCACGAAGGCCCAGGCCTGCGGATAGTGCAGTCCGACCTTGCTCATGAAGGCCGCGGCGTCCGCCTTCACGAGCTCCTCGAGCGGCGTCCACTCGTACTGGGCCAGCACGGCCAGGTGCTGCTCGTTGACCTGGTCGTCCTTCCACCTGCCGCGGACGAGCGTGGCCTGTTCGAAGTACTCCGCGAGGCCTTCGTTGAGCCAGTGCGGCGCCTCGCTGGTGAGGCAGTCGAGGTACTGGTGGAAGCCCTCGTGCCGGACGGTGCGCATGACCATGCGGCTGTCGGGCGAGTTCCAGACGAGGAGCTGCTTCACGGACGGGCTGTAGAGCCCAAGCGTGCTCTCCGGCTCGTATCCGAAGAGATCCTGGCAGTAGGCCTCGTATCCCGTCACGCCGGAGAAGAAGTACACGCGGAACTTGCGGTCCGCGGATCCGCCCACGCGGCGCAGGTGCACGTTGTACTTCTTGTAGAACTCCTCCAGCTCGCCCGCGATCTCGAAGCACGTGGAGCGCTCCATGTCCGAGACCACTTCGTAGTGCTTCGACGAGTACGTCGCGGGCTCGGTCCAGAGCGGTCCGTGCCGGGCGCGCAACAGGTTCCGCCCGATCTTCACCAACGACTGCGCGGGCACCCCGTTCGCCAGCGCCGCTTCGATCACCCTCTCCACGCCCTCGAGGTCGCCGTCGACGAAGCGCAGCGTCGCCAGGTCCTCGTATCCATCGACGTACTCCGGCGCTTCGCCGAGCAGGGTCTCGAGCTCGCTCCTGGCGTCGGCCCTGGTGCGCAATCGGCCGATGAGCCGCGTCCGCAGCAGACGCCCCTCGTAGAAGGACGGCTGCGCCTCGCAGACGCGCTCGCACTGCTCGAGCGCCTGCTCCGTCTCGCCCGTGAGGAAGAAGAAGAGGCTCAGGAGCCACGCGCGCGTCTCCTGCGAGGCGTCGTCGTCGTCCAGGTCCCTCGCGTACGCCAAGCCGTCGGCGAACTTCTGCTTCTCGTAGAACTCCTTCGCCTTGCGCAGGTGTTTCGCCGTCCTGCCGTCGCCGGATCCCGGCGCCGCCTCCATGAAGTCGGCTGCCTTCCTTCCCTGACCGACCACGCGATCCTTCATCCAGCTCGGGAGCTCCGCGAACGGGTCGAAGCCCGCGCGGAACTCCGTCCACGCGTGCTGCACCTCGCGATCGGCGAGACCCGTGATCCAGGACGGCTCGATCTCCCCCTTGATCTGCACCTCCTCGAGGCCGCTGAAGCTCGTGAAGCCGATGTGACCGAAGTCGCCCGTGGGGCGCTTGACCTTGAGCACGAGCCGGTCGTTGCTGAACACGGACACGCTGTCCGCGGTCAACCTGACGTTGAATCGGTACGGAGAGCCGACCGACGCCGTCTCCACGCCGAGCAGACGCGTGGCGCCGCCTTCCACGAGGAAGACCTGCGTCGCGATCCCGCACACGACGCCATACACCGTGTTCCAGTCCCAGCCCACGAAGACGATCGGTAGTTCACCGCGCCCGAGCTCCTTGCCCCGCAGCTCCACGGAGTACGGGCCCTTGAAGAGCATCGGGTGCAGGAAGACGTCGCTGCCCGACTCCTCGCCTTCGATGCGGAAGAAATCGCCGGCGCGCGGATCCGTCTCGGTCGCCGCCGCCAAGCCGCGCTCGCCGGTGCGATAGCGCAGCGAGATCGCGCCCGTGCGCGGGTTCCAGGAGCGCACGTCGCCGGAGACGAGCTCTTTCGGCGCCGGTCGCTCGTAGTCGGACCCGAACGTACAGCGCGCCACGTCCTCCTCGATCTCGGTCCAGTGCGCGGGCAGGTAGTCGCTCTCGCGATGCGCCTCGAGCCCGGACACGAGCCGAGCCTTGGCC
Organism: uncultured Planctomycetaceae bacterium; assembly: GCA_964413535.1. Taxonomy (GTDB): domain Bacteria; phylum Planctomycetota; class UBA1135; order UBA1135; genus CAYPTB01. The sequence goes on from CAYPTB010000040.1 coordinate 263,469, forward strand.
TCGGCCCACTTCTCCCTCTGCATCAGCGCGCGCACCTCGCCCAACGCGAGCTCGAGCTCGGCCTCGGTCTGCGCCGAAGCGAAGCCCGCGCCCGCCGCGCAGAGCGCAGCGAGCGCCAACGCCCCGGCGGCACGTCGCGCGCCGAGGATCGAGCGGAGCAAGCCCTGCGTGCAGTGCCTAGCGAACGGCCGATGTCGAGCGAGCATGCGCGTCCTCCCAGGACGGCGATCCTACCGCCCCCAGCTCGAACGCGCGCGCGCCGCGGCCGACGTCAGCTCCCGGGCTCCTCCGCCGGCTCCTCGTCCTCCTCGGCTTCCTCGTCCTCCTCGGCCGCGGGATCCGCGTGGGAGATCGCAAAAGCCGGCGGCTCGCCGCCCGGGCCCATGAGGTAGTGGTCGAACCAGCGCAGCATGCGCAGCGAGTAGTCGAGCCGCGCCGCCGCCTTGCGGTTCCCGTGTCCCTCGCCGGGATAGTGCACGAGCCGCACCGGCGCCTTCCCGCGCAGCTTCAAGTGCCGGTAGAGCTCGCGCGACTGCCCCGGATCCACGCGCGGATCGTCCTTGCCGTGCAGGATGAGCAGCGGCGTGCGCGCGTCCCCCGCGTGGAAGATGGGGCTGCGCTCCAGGAAGAACTGCCAGTCGTCCCACACGCGCATGCGCGCGTGCACCATGAACTCCTCGTTCGCGATGTCGGTCGTGCCGACCTTCGAGAGCTTGTTGCCGATCCCGACGAACATCACGCCCGCCGCGAAGCGGTCCGTGTAGCGCGTCGAGCACCACCCAGTCGCGTACCCTCCGTACGAGCCGCCCGTCACGCCCACGCGCTCCCCGTCGACGAGACCGGTCGCGATCAGGTGGTCGACGCCGTCGATCAAGTCGTCGAACTCGCTCCCCGCCGGGTCCGCCTGGCTCGTCTTCGCGAACTCGATTCCGCGCCCCGTGCTGCCGCGGTAGTTCGGGTAGAAGACCGCGTAGCCCTTCGCCGCCGCCATCTGGCCCGGCATCGAGTAGCTCGTGAGCCAGCCGTTCGAGTAGTGCGCCTCCGGCCCGCCGTGCACGACGACGATCAGCGGCACGCGCTCGTCCCCCTCCCGCTCGAGCGGATGGATCAGGAGGCCCTCGATCTCGAGCCTGTCGCGCGCCGCGTAGCGCACCACCTCCTGCTCGCCCAGCCGCAGGGCGTCGAGCTCGGCGTTCGTGTGCGTCAGCCTGCGCGCCGCGCCGCTCCCCTCCTCCCAGAAGAAGAGCTCCGTTCCGTGGGCCGGCGTCTGCCCCACGAGCGCCGCGCGCTTCCCGTCGGCCGCGACGCTGAACGCCGTGAAGACCGTGGCCGCCTCCGCGACGAGGTCCTCGCGCGTGCCGGGCGAGCGCTCCACGTCCGAGCTCGTGCGGAACGCGCTGAGCGACGTCCGCACGCCGCTCTCGCCGAGGAACAGCATGCGCTCCATCCCGGCCCACTCGGCGGCAGCGACGTCGCCTTCCATCCCCGCCATGAGCTCCGTCAGCGCGCCATCGCTCGCGCGCACGTGGTGCAGCCGCCCCGCCACCGTGTCGTGCGGATCGGCGGCCGCGATCACGGCCAGCGCCGAGCCGTCCGGGCTCCACTCGAACGAACCGAGCTTGCCCGGGTTCTCCACCTTCACGAGCACCTCTCCGCTCCCCGCGTCGACGATCCGGATGCGCTGGTTCACGTAGCTGTCGTCCACGAGCGCCGTGGGCGCGAGCGCGACCGCGATGCGCTCGTCCACCGGGCTCCAGCGCAGCGCGTACGCGTGCCCGTCGACCCCGAGCTCGCGCGGCTCCGTCTCTTCGTCGAACGGCACGCCGATCCAGACCTTCGTCGGCCGCCAGTCCTCCTCGTAGATCTCGGCCTTGAAGCCCTTCTCCTTGGCCTTCTTCACGTCCTCCGGCTCAGGCTCCTGCGCGAGCAGCGCCACGCGCGCGCCGTCGGGACTCCACGCGTACCCCCCGATGTCGCTCTTCAGCGCGAGCGCGCGCCGCGCCTCGCCGCCGCCGAGCGGAACGATCCACAGCGCCGTCGTCTTGTCCTTGCCGCGCTTCGCGAGGAACGAGATCGCCTTCCCATCCGGCGTCCACTGCACCCCGCTCACGCTCACCTCGCCCGTCACGAACGGCAGCGACGCCCCCGTCGCCGGATCCATGACATGCAGCTCGCGCCACGGCGCCCCGTCCTCGTCGCCCCCGAGCGGATCGCGCGGCACGCTCAGTACGTACGCGATGCGACTCCCGTCCGGCGCAATCATCGCGTCCGACACGGTCTTCATCCGCGCCACCGCATGCGGCGTCCAGACGTCGCTCTCCTGGGCAAGAACGCCCCCCGCGAGCAACGGAGCGGTCAGGAGCATGGAGATCGCGCGCAGCATTCCGCGGCGCGCGCCGGTGCGGTGGATCGAGTTCGGCATGGCGAAGATGATGCGGGGCTCGGCGCGCGCCGGGTAGGTCTCGTCTGCGGAAAAGGAAACACAGCTCGGCCGAGAAGACAGGGACCACGCGGCTCTCCGCTGGTTGAAGCAACCCGCTGGCATCCGCGGTAGCCTTTCCTGCACGGGAAGAGCCGATCGAAACCCTTCGATCTCCCTCCGATGCCGCTGGAGCACCAGGCATGCTGCGACCGATCCGGCCGTTGTCGTCCCGTTGGAGCGCGACGCCGTGACTCCTCCATGCGGATCGCGCTCGCCTCCGCCGTCATCGCGAGCGCGTGCTCTCCGTCGAACGCCCCTACCGGCCCCGCACTGCAGCGGAGCGCGACGCCAACCCTCCCGCCGAACTTCGCCCGCCCCCTGCGCGTGAGCGACGCGCTCTTCACGATCCCCAAGGTCTCGGGTTACATCGTTCCGGCCGGCGACTTCGATGGCGACGGTATCGTCGACCTCGTCGTCTCCCGCCGAATTGGGCCGCGTGGCATCGCGCTCGTGTCGACGGCGGAACGGCGAATGCTGCGGATCCTCGCTCCGTGGGCGTCGGCATGGAGCGTGGGCGGAAGGCTCGACCTCGACCGAGCTCCCGATCTGCTGATCGCCAGGCGCAGCGAGCAAGGGTTGAACGAGGTCGTCGCGGTCGCAGGCTCGAACGGGGACGTCCTGTGGAGTCGGCCCGTTTCCGGGGCGCAGGCCGAGACTGTCGTGGTGTGCTTCGTCGACGACCTCGACGGCGATGGAGTCACGGACTACGCACTCGGGGTCTCGCAGAACCCGCGCGTGGGGCTCGAGTCACTTCCCGGCCGCTTGGACTCGAGTGTCGTCGACGGTTCATGGGTGCATTTCGTGGTCTCGAAGGATGGAACCCAACGCGAGCTGCGCTCCATCTTGACGGAGAACCTCGACGCTCGAGGCGGGCCTCCGGGCCGACTGAGTCTCCACTCGGGTCGGACCGGTGAAGAGCTCTGGAACGTAGCTGGCGAGCGAGCCGGTCATGCGTTCGCCAGGCGCATCGTGTCCGTGCCGGATCTCGACGGAGATGGAAAGCGAGACGTGATCGCGCAGCCCGCGCGCGAGTCGTCGACTCCCGTTCTCGTCTGCTCGAGCGCGGACGGTCGCACGCTCCTGCGCTTGGAGAATCTCGGCGGTGACGTATCGCCAGCCGGCGACCTGAACGGCGATGGGGTGGGCGACCTGTTTCGAGACGAAGTCCAGCCCGCGATGGGTGGCTACCTCATCCCCCGAGTTCAGATGCTCGACGGCAAGACCGGAGCCGTGCTCTTCGATCTGCCCTATCCGGATCGGGGCTCGGAACACCCGTTCCCGGTCGCGCTGGGCGACCTCGACGGAGACGGCGTCGACGACCTGGCGCTCTCCGACGCCGAGTTCAACCTGGGAGGCGGGAACCAATTGGAACCCGACTTCGACTTACTTTCTCTCGCCGATGCGGCTCTGCTCGAAAGCCAGCCTTGGAACTCGGCCCATCTGCACTCGGGCTGCGTGATCGTGTACTCCGGCCGCACGCGTGCCCCCTTGATGGGCGTGTGGGGCGAGCCCGGCACCATGAGCGGAATGGGCCACGGCGTCGCGGCGCTCCCGGATGTCTCGAGCGACGGCTGGCCCGACCTGATCGTCGCGGACGAGGATACGGCGTACGTCTTCGCCGGCCCGGGGCCGAGCGCGGCGATTGGAACCGGAGGAGCCGCAACGGGAGGGGACGCTACCGACGATGACGATCGTCGGTAGCTGCTCGCTCCTCGAATTCGTCGGCCGCTCGCAGCAGGCTTCTCGAACCTCGACCGTCCCAAGCGTACGGCGGGCTCGCGCGTGCTAGTTTGACCCGCTGCGATGCGTCCCGCGGATCTCGTCGGTGGGCGGCGCGCGCGCGGCGAGCGGCGTCGCGCGTTAGCGCCCCACTTCGCGCCTCTGGCCTCGCTCGCGCTCGCGAGCGTCGCTTGCCTCGCCTGCGGTCCGGAGCGGACGTTGCCGACGATCGTGCTCGTGTCGCTCGACACGACGCGGGCCGACCACCTGTCGACGTACGGGTACCGGCGCGGGACGGATCCGTTCCTGGCGGAGCTCGCGCACTCGAGCCGCGTGTTCGAGAACGCCGTGCCGAGCGCGACGTGGACGCTGCCGTCGCACGTTTCGATGTTCTCGGGGCTCGATCCGGACGAGCACGGGTGCTGGCAGCGGCTCGAGGACGCGGGCGCCGACGGGATCCCGACCGTGAGCCCGGAGACACCGCTCTTCACGGGCGTCTTGCGCGAGGCGGGCTACCACCAGCTCGCGGCGGTCGGCGGGCCGTTCACGTCGCACCGCTACGGGCTCCTGCGCGACTTCGACGAGTGGCTCGATCCGGGCGAGCGCTGGGAGCTCCCGGCGCGCGAGCTCAACGCGTGGATCTTCGACGCGCTCGAGCGGCGGCCGCCGGATCGGCCGCTCTTCCTGTTCGTGAACTACTTCGACGCGCACGCGCCCTACGGTGCTCCGCCCGACCGCGAGTACCCGTTCCCGGAGGAGCCGCGCGAGCTCGCGGTCGTGCCGCCGCTCGAGGGGCGCGATCCGGCCGCTCCGCTCGCGCCCGAGACGCTGCGCGACGCCGTCGACCAGTACGACCGCGAGCTCCTCGTGCAGGACGAGGCGCTCGGCGAGCTCTTCGCGCGCCTCGAGGCGCAGGGGCTGCTCGAGCACGCGCTCGTCGTCGTCACCGCCGACCACGGCGAGATGTTCGGCGAGCAGGCGGGCATCTTCGGCCACGGCTGCATGCCGTTCGAGCCGGTCGCGCGCGTGCCGCTCGTCGTGCACCGCCGGCCGAGCGGGCCGGTGGACCGCATCGCCGAGCCCGTGTCGCTCGCGAACGTCCCGGCCACGCTCCTGCGCGCGGCCGGGCTGCGCTCGCTCCTGCCGGGCGGCACCGTGCGCTTCGACCTGCTCGACCTGCCGCGCGAGCTGCCCGAGCCGTACGTCGAGCACCGCGGCGCGGCGGAGTGGGTCGGCGTACTGCGCGGCGAGCGCTTCAAGTACGGCTGCCGGATCGCGCCCGAGCGCGCGCTCTCGGGCGACGAGCGCCTCATCGACCTCGTCGCGAACCCGAGCGAGACGCCGGGCGGCGGACGATCGCCGGAGGCGGAGGCCGCGAGCGCGGCGCTGCGCGCGACGCTCGACGCGCTCCTCGGAAGCTGGCGGCTCCCGCCGGCCGAGATGGAGCGCGCCGTGCTCACGCAGGACGAGCTCGACGGCGTGCGCAAGCTCGGCTACGGCGGCTGAGCGAGCGGAGCCGACTCCGGAGACGATTGCGAGGAGCTCGCGCTGCGTTCGGACGTCACTCCTCCCGCAGCAGCACGAAGCGCGGGTTGGAGAGGGTGACGGTCTGATCGGCGGCGAAGTGGATCGTCTGCAGGTAGAGCGGCACGTCGACGCCGGGATCCTCGTTCTGGAAGGTGCGCACCTTCTCGCCGTTCGCGTCGAGGAAGCCGAGCGACTGCGTGATGAACGGGACGCCGGGGTAGAACGCCCCGGTGAACGCGGGGGCCCACGCCGGTTGGCGCGGGACGATCGAGATGGCGAGGATGGCGAGATCGAACGGCTCTCCGTGCAGCGTGGCCGTCAGCGTCGAGCCGTCGCCGATCACGCCCCCGTTCGTCAGGAGCGAGCGCGGAGCGACCGCAAGCGGAGTGATCGTGCCTGGACCTTGGATCTGAGTCGGTGCTCCAGCGGACCCGTCGGTGCACGGCGCGGTCGCGCTCCCGCCGTCGCCGGGCACGAGCACGGTGTCGACCAGGACGAGCGCTGGACCGCTCCCGAGGCCGCTCGAGAGCCTCACGGCCGACCCGCCCGGCCCACCTTCGGAGCAGGGGGACGCAGCGCCGGCGCCGCCTCGACCCCCGGTGATGGTGCAGCCCAGGACGAAGCCGCGTGCTCCCACGCGCAGGTGGACACCCGAGCGACCGGCCTGGGCAGGAACGAAGAACGCGGCATCCCCTTGGGCGCCGAACAGCTCGCAGTCGTACAGGAACAGCGAGCCCGAGTGGGCGAGGGCTGCGTGGCCCGAATGGAACTGGAGCGCGTCTCCGTCGGCCCCCGACGCGAGCCGCATGTCGACCGTCGTCCGCACGAGCGTCGCCGAGCCGGGGCCCCCGAGGAACACGCCGGTGAATCGAGAGGGGAAGACGCCCTGGGCTTCGACGTGGATCACGCAGTCCTGGATGAGCGCCGATCCGCTGACGATGCGAACCAGGATGTCGCCTTCGGCGCTGATCCCTGTCTGCTTGCGGATGTCGAGTCCGAGGAGCGAAACGAACCCTCCGGGCGCGGCGACCGAGACCACCTGCTCGATCGCGGGCTCGTCGAGATCGACGATCGGCTGCGCGCCTTCGTCGGCCGCGACCACGAGCGACTTCGTGACGCGGAAGCCGCCGTAGACGCCCGTGCGCACGAGGACGATGTCTCCGCTCACGGCGGCGTCGACCGCGTCCTGGAGGGTCGTGAAGTCGCCGCCGCCGCTCGCGTCGACGACGTGCACGCTCTGGGCGAGCACGGGGGAGGCGAGGAGGGCCATGGAGAGGAGCGCGATGGAGCGGATCATGTGGGTCTCCGATGGGGACGCGGGTCGGTGAGTCGGACCTTCCGAATCCGGCTCGCGCTCGATCGTCCGAGGCCAAGTCGGTAAGAGACAGGTAACAGCTGCCTCCAGCGCGCGATTCGCGCAGGAGGATGGGACCCGGGCTGCATCCGGACGGTCCGAGCATGGAAGAGCCCCTCGACGAGACGCACGCGGCGCTGCTCGAGCACCGCGGCTGGATCCGGGAGCTCGCGCGCCGGCTGGTCCGGGACGAGGACGCGGCCGAGGACCTCGCCCAGCAGACGTGGCTCGCCGCGCTGCGCCGGCCGCCACCGCGGGATCGGCCGCTGCGCCGCTGGCTCGCGCTCGTGCTGCGCAACTTCGCGCGCCAGCGCCACCGCGGTGAGGAGAGTCGGGTCGCCGCGGAGCTCGGTCGGGCCCGGTTCGGGGAGGCGCCCGCGCTGGAGGAGGCGACCGAGCGCCTGGCCATGCACCGCCAGCTCGTGGAGACGCTCGAGCGGCTCGACGAGCCGTACCGCTCGACGTTGCTCCTGCGCTACTACCAGGAGCTCTCGCCGCGCGCGATCGCGGAGCTGCGCGGGATCCCGCTGAAGACCGTGTATGCGCAGCTCCAGCGCGGGCTCGGGCTCATGCGGGCGGAGCTCGATCGGAAGAGCGGCGGCGACCGGCGGCAGTGGATCGCAGGGCTCGTCGTGTGCTTCGACCTCGGCGCGCCGCGCAGCGGAGCAGCGAGCAGCGCCGGTTCGGTCGTCGCGGTGATGGGTGCGGCTGCGGTACTCACCCTGGGCCTCGTCGCGTGGCTCGGGCGGGATGCGAAGCCGGCGTCGGACGTCCGCGTGAAGGTCGCCGCCGACGGCGGGGCGACCGCCGGCGAGATCCCTGCGGCGTCCGAGAGCGCAGCGGCGCGCACCGTCGCGGCCGTGACGGAATCCGCGCCTGCGCGGACCGGCGACGTGCGCTACTTCGGCCGAGTGGTCGACTTCGCGGGACGCCCGATCCCCCACGTGCGCGTCGTCGCTCTGGAAGGCGTGTACCGCGGCTCGAAGGACGCCACCGTCGGGTTCGTCCCGAGCGAGCCGCGCGCGATCGTGGGCTCGACCGAGGCCTCGGCCGACGGGAGTTTCGAGCTGTTCACCGCGTCCGAGACCACAGCGTGCCTCACCGTCGACTCGTCCGATTGGGTCGCCGCCGTGCGCGCGCGCCTGCACACCTTCTACTGCGAGCGCGAGCGTGTGCTCGTCGCGGAGCCGCGCCGCCCGCTCGCAGGGCTCGTCTCCGGCGCGGACGGGGCGCCGATCGCTCGTGCCGAGCTCGCGCTCGAGCTCGCAACCCTGGCCTGCGCCGACCTGCCCGCCTCGCTCAGCGAGGAGCGCGCCGGGCTGCCGCTCCCTTCCGTGCGAACCGACGAGCTCGGCCGCTTCGAGCTCGCCGACGCCTTCCGGCTGACGGGACTGAGCCTGTCCGTCACGGCGCCCGGGTTCGCTCCCGCGCGCCTCGCGCTCGACGACGAGCTCAGCGGGTTCGCCGAGATCGTGCTCGCGCGCGCGGACGACTTCGTGCGCGGGCGCGTGCTGCGCGCGGACGGCATGCCCGCCGCCGGCGCGCTCGTGAGCCTCGGCGACTACGCCGTCGAGAGCGGAACCGATGGAATCTTCGAGCTGCCCGATCGGCCGCGCGCAGAGCGCCTGGTCGCCGCGCAGCGCGGCTCCTTGCCCGCGTTCGTCGAGCCCTTGCGCGACGAACCGGACGGCCCGCATGCGTGGCCCGAACCACTCGAGCTCGTTCTCGGCGGAGTGCCGCTCATGCTGCACGGCACCGTCAGGAGCACCGCGGGCGAGCCCATCGCCGGCGCATGGATCTGGGTCGCCGATCCCACGCCCTTCGGGCGCATGCGCGGCGCCGTGATCCCTGGGACGGAGGTCCCGTTGCACGTGGAGGGTCTCGTCTCGGAGCGTGAAGACAAGTACTGGATCTGCTTCCTCACCGACGCTCGAGGCCGCTTCGCGATCGACGGTCTGCTCGACCGCGATTACGTCGTGCGCGCGATGGTGCGGGAGACGCTCGCGTTGGGCGAGTCGGACCCCGTGCGCGCTGGATCGGGAAGGCCCGTCGTGATCTCGATCGCGACCTCCGACGTCTTCCCCCGCGTCGCTGGACGCGTACTGACGCTCGACGGCCGTCCCCTCGTCGGAGCGAGCGTCGTCGCGATGCGCGACGTCCTCGAGTTGCCTCGTCCGTGGCATCCGTATTCCTTCCGGTTGACTTACGGCGGCCGCCTCCACCCCGTCGGCGAGGACGGCGCGTTCGGACTGCCGCCGATCGCGCGCGGCGGCACGCTCGTCAACGTGCAAGGGGAAGAATTCGACTCGTTCAAGGTTCCGCTCGATCCTCGAGCGGACGCCGGAGAGCTCGAGATCCTCGTACCCCAGCGCGCGCGCGTCGTCGTCGAGCACGCGACCGCCACGCACTTCGAGCTCCGCGACGAGGGCGACCTGCCGCTCGTCCTGCAGGACGACGCGAACCGGGTGAATCCCCCCTGTTGGCGCGCGCCGCTCGTGCGCCGCTCGCTCGTCTACCTGGTCTCCGAGAGCGCCCGCACGCTGGTGCTCTGGCGCGGCGAGGAGCTCATCGCGACCGTGCCGGTCGAGCTCGCCGCAGGGGAACTCAACCTGTTGCCTTGATCTGGAGCTAGGCCTGCGGGGTCCCCGAGCCGCCGAACGCACCCAAGCGCTGTCCGAAGATCCGGCCAAGCTTGACGCGCGCGCGCCGGTGCAGCTCCTGAGTCGCATGCACGTTCGGCCGGCCCATGCGCTCGCAAACGTACTCCCAAGAGCCTCCCTCGTAGTCGCGCAGGAGAATCACCTCGCGGTGCTCGGGCTCGAGCTCCTCGATGCAGGCGTCGTAGAGGAGCTCGCGTTCGGCGCGCGATGCGTCCTGACTCGGCGTCGGACCGCGGTCTTCAGGGTGAAAGCCCGTCGGCTCCCCTCGAGTTGGCGCGAGTTCGGCGAGCGGCACTTCGCGATCGCGGTCGCGCTTCTGCGCCCGCAGGCCCTTGCGCGCATCGCGCATCTGATTCTCCAGGATCTTCTCCAGCCAGTGGACGATGCCGGCGTGCTCGCGGAGCTCGAAGCCGGCGATCTTGCGCACCGCGACCTCGTTCGCCTGTTGCACGAGGTCCATCGACTCCATCACTTCGCGCAGACGCGCGCCCATGCGGATACGAGCGATGCGGTGCAGCCGCTCCTGGTAGCGCCCGAAGAGCCGGTTCAGAACCTCGCCGTCGCCCGCCTGGGCGCGCCTGACGAGCTCGATCGATTCGGCAAGGTCAGGGTCGGGGGCAGCCGACACCTCCGGCGCCCGCTCCGCTCCGGTGCGGGAAATCTCGTCGCGGCCCTTGGCGTCGTCTCGCCGACCTTCATCGGATAAGGTGTCCATGAGGCTCTGAGGGACATCCGGCGGGTCCCCACACGCTGTCTCCCGGCTCATCGTGGGTCTCCTGTGCCCACCGGACACTTCACGGTAGCACTCCTCCCGATTCGGGGGCCGTCATCTCCCCAAGCGAGGTGGTCCGATCAGGGCCATGTCGCCGGTGAAAAGCCTCGTGGCATCTGCTTCGTGGTTCCCCTGCAGATGACCGTACCTAGAACGACCCGGTGACTCGTTCCGAGCCGCCAATTGGGCCCGCTCAATGCGCCAAGAATCGCGCTCTTCCGTATTCGCTGGCAGACCAAGGTCACCACTGCGTGCCTCCGAAGAGGAAGTGGTAGCACGTTTCAGTCGGGGGGTAATGCTGGCCGCAAAGATAGTCCTGTCTCCCGTCGCCGTTGATGTCGCCGACTTTCTGGGAAGCCACAAGGCAATAGAAGGTCGAGGGTAGGTTGGTGACGGGCGGGATCGTGTCCGACTTCTTGGCCGTCGAGATCATCCGGTATTGGATCCCGCCCGAGATCTCTCGAATCAGGCAGTCGTCGAAGCCGTCTCCATCCCAATCGCCCAGCCAGAGGAACGAGACGTCAGGAAATTCGTGGACCCAAATCGATGCTCCGCTAACACCGGAGAACACCCCGACGTTCCCGTGGATTCCACCTCCGACACCCAGAAGATCAGGCACGCCGTCGCCGCTGATGTCCTGGACCACGGTGATTTTCTCGTACCAGTAGATCTCGTACGAAGGGTCGTCGCCCAGCGGAAGGATGATGGCGTCGCCGGTCGCACCGCTCACGAGAGAGGACTCACCGACGTCATGCCAGCTCCGGAGATCGATCACGCCATCGCCATCGAAGTCCGCGAGCGGGTCGAGCCGGTCCGCACCGGTACCCCATCGCAGCGTGATGGGCTGCGCCGAGAAGACGGCGGAGTTTCTCAAGAAGAACTCGTCCTTCCCGTCGCCGTCCAGATCTCCGAGAGAGCCCGCAGGACCTGGGAGGTAGCCCCATGGATCGGGCATGGCTTCCTCCAGTTGCTGCGTCGCACCGGACATCCACATCGACCTCACGACTCCGGCCGCCGACTCCCCGACCAGCAGCAGATCCGAGTGCCCGTCGCCATCGACGTCGCCGATCCCGTAAGTGTCACTCGTAGTCGGATAGAAGTCCTGTGCCGCGAAGCGATCCGAGCTGATCTCGAACACCTGCTGGCACCCTTTCGACGAGTAGACCGCAGTCCACGGCCCCCCGAAGAGCCAGGCGAGGCGGTCGCTGCGGACGAGATCCATAGCCCCGTCCGCATCGACGTCGCCAGCCGGAGCGAGGATGCTGTGGCCGTACTCCACACAGATCTGCTTGCAGAGATCAGTCGGGACGACGTAGTCGAACAGCGCCGCGACCAAGCCGTCCTCGGCGCCGATCTTCCCCTCGTACACGATGCACAGCTTGGCGACCGGTCCGGGCAACGGACCCCCGGCCTGGATCTCTGCGGCTGGAATGACGATCTCGTCGCCGGCCATCCACGTTCCGGCGCCTGGCTGGTGAGTGTGGAGCATCACCCGGTCGAGCGTCCCCGGACGTTGTAGCGCGATCCGGACCCGTCCACCTTCGAACGCGTTCCAAGGCGTGCCGATCGACGACGAGCGGTTCGTGAGGACCAGGTCTCCCTGTGCGTTCTGGCCGACCTCGATCCGTCCACGGAAGAAGTGGTCGAGCAATCCGGCCGAGCTCCCGATCGCGCGGGGCACGAGGACCTTCAGGTTGTCGTGGACGATCGCCAGCGAGGCGTCCCCCCCGCAGCCGTCGCACGATTCGTCACACGAGCTCCCCTGCAAGGACCACCCGAAGGCCGGGGTAATGGGAAAGAAGAACTGCCGGTAGGCGAGCTTGGTGGGGACCATTCCGGGGATCGTCGACAGCGCGTATTCGTCGTCGAGCAGGCCGAGCCAATCCGAGCATGTGTCGTCATCGGTGTAGGTCACCTGGGGCTGGCCCAGCTCGAAGATCGTGTCGTCGCTGAAGAACCGGCTCGCGGTCCATTGCACGGCGTCTTTGAAGAAATCGGCATGCTTTCCCAGGGCGATCAGCGGCACGGGCTCCGAGAACATTCCACTCACCACGAGATCGGAGCCCTCGACCTCGAGTAGGCTCGATCCCGCCAAGAACTCGCCAAGCGGGATATGATGCCCGGGGTGCGGGTCGTCGCGCGTGTGCGCGGGCGAGTACTGGTCCTGGATCAGGTGCAGGTTGCAGCCCAGCGCGACGAGCGCGTGCTCGAGGGCCTGCCGACGCTCGTCGAACGTCGACCCGAGGACGCTGTGCGCGTACTCCGCGAGCGCCCGGTGCCAGGTGAACGAGTTGAGCACCGAGCCATCCGCGCCGAAGGCCCACGCTTGGGCCGAGGTGTAGGTCAACCAGCCGCTCCCTCCTGTGTCCTGGAAGTGCCGCAGGCAACGGTGTTTCGTGAGCTCTCCGGCACCGCCGGGTACGCCGTCCTCCAGCACGCTTCCGGCGATCACGATGTCGCGAGCCGCCTGGCCGTCGAACCGGATCCCGGGAACGCGCTGGGCGAGATCGGTCCATGCACTGGATAAGGGCATCTCGGCTAATCCGGCCTCCGCCAGCGCGGCATCGAACCGAGCGGAGTTACGGATGGCGTCCCGCGTGATCTGCGCGTGCGCCGGCTGCTCGTGTAGTGGGGTCCGGGCACCGGCGGACGCGGACAGCGCGACCGAAGCCGCGAGCGCAAGCACGGCTCGGCTCGACGTCGGGCAAGATTCCATGGTGATGTCTCCTCGGAGTCGTGGTTGTCGGGGCACTACGGGCCGAGCACGCGCCAGCGTCCGCATTGGGGATCTCGTACGAGTCGCATCCGTAAGGACACGTTGTCCTGATCGGCTTCGAACACGCAGGTCGCTCCGGCATGCATGCGGCCTTGATAGGAGGTCGTGCATGCGATGAGCTGCGCAGCGGTCGCGCGAAGCACTTCCCAGGCGTCGATGTCCGCGGCCAGGATCACGAGCTCTTCGTAGAACTCCGGCGCTGCCAGCGGCTCGAGCGCCGGCAGCGCATCCGCCAGGATCGCCGCGAAGAAGCCCTGCACGACGTCGTGGGGTCTACCGCCCGCGGGATCGCCGACCAGCGAGAGGACCTCGAGCGCCGCAGCCGAGGATCCATCGCGGCCCAGGACGAGCAGCGTCTCGCCGTTCCGCTCGAGCGTGAGCACGCTCGCGAGCGGACCGTTGGCGCGAACGCGACGGATGATCTCGGAGTTGCTCTCGGCGATCACGACCTCTCCGGCTCGAGCGTCATGGAACACGATCCGCAGGGTCCCGGGCTCGACCGACAGGCAGGTTGGGGTTATCGATCCGATGCGGGACGCGCCGCTTCCCCAGCCCCGGAGCTCCTCGCCCGAGGCCGCGAAGGTGCGGATGCGTCCCTGCTCCGGGCACGCGACCGCGACCGAGCCGCCGGACAGGGTGACGACCCTCCCCGGAGCGGACAGCGGATCGCTGACAGGACCTCGCAGCTCGCGCAGGAAGGTCCCGTCGAGCTCGAACATTTGCAGCCGATCGTTGTCCGTGTCGCTGATGCACAGCACCGTCGATCCGGTGGGACGGTCTTCGACCAACGCAACGTCGCTGGGTCCCCGGAGGTCGCCGGCCTGTGAGCCCGTCGCTCCGAGGAAGCCGTCTCCGGCGAAGGTCGGATCGAAGGACAGTCCCAAGCTCGCCCGCAGCCGGATGACGCGGTCTCCGCTTCGATCGACGACGTACATGTCCCCGTTCGGTGCGATGCAGAAACCGCCCGGCTGCGAGACCTCCGGAAGGGGAATCGTCATCGCGAGGGAGCCCTGCACATCGAATCCGAACAGCGACACCGGTTGGCCGCCGAGGACCCACACGCGCTCGGTCGCGGAGTCGAGCTCCGCGTCGGCGACGCTCGACAGAATCGAGGGGTGATTCCACGCCGTAGCTGGCGCCGGCGCCGGCAGGGACGAGAGGAAAGGAGTGCTGGCCGCGTCGCTGGAGTAGTACAGCCCCTGCGCCGTGCGCACTGTCAGGCGTGGCTTGTGATGCCCCGGAGGGACGGAGGCGAGCGCTATCGAGTCTGTCGGAGCCATCGACACGTCGATGGCTCCGTCCGCATCGACGTCGAGGAGGAACTCGGCCGCGTCGATGTCGGACCGGATCGAGACAAGGACTGTCGTGCCCGCACCGAGGTCGCACTGCCGTGGATCGAAGCTCAGGCTGACGGCGGGTGAGGGCAGCTCGGAGTTCCCGATCAAGAGCTTCTGATGGAGTCTGGATCCATCAGGTCGGCGACCCTCGAAACGCAACTCGTTGCTGCCAGGGAGCAAGGGAACCTCCCAGACGTAGAACCGCCCGTCATGCACGATCCCTTGCACCGACACCGGTTCCACCAGGGAGACTGATGAGAGATCCCCAGGCTCGATGACGAAGGTCATCGTCGAGGCGTCGACTTCCAGCGAGCTCGCTGCTCCAAAGCTGAACGTCAGCGCGCTGTGCCCTTGACCGCCGCCGCCCCCGCCGCTTCCGCAGCCGACGAGGGGGATCACCATCGCGACGAAGCCAACGCTGAGAGCCGCAACATAGCCGTGCCGGACTGTGGCAAACATGGGAGAGCCTCCTCGGCGGGCTGTTGAAGACGGTCGGGTCTGGTGAGCCCGGCAACTGTCGAGCACGTCACTGACCTTCGAAGGGAGCTCCATGCGGACTTCCCATGCGGAATCCGCAATCGAGCACCCGACCGCTGCGGTTAGGGGCGGCGCAAGATTGAACGAAAGGGCCGCGACCGCATCGCAGCGGCCGCGGCCGAATCTCTCGCTCTCAGACTCGATGCTACGGCAGCACGCTGGCGACCGAGCTCGGGATGCGCGGGAGGAGCGCCGCCAACGACTCTTCGCGGGTCATGCGCATCTGGTAGGTGACCGCCACGAGACGGAAGGTGTTGCGCCAGTGCGTCTGCTCCCTCTCGATCGATGCGCTGCGTTCGTCTTGTGTCGTGCGCGACCCGCTCTCGGTTCCGCGGGCGACGTTCGAGCCGCTCGCGGCGGCCTCCTCGCGTCCACGCGACTCGGTGAAGCCGCCCTCGATTCGCTCGGAGAGCTCGAGGTCGAGGATCAGGTCCCACTCGTAGACCTTGGAGAAGTTCTCCATCGCCGAGCCGGCCAATGTGCCGACGCTAGCGCCGACGATCCCGCCGACGACAACGCCGGTCATGCCTCCACGCTCACCGCCGACAACCGCCCCGCCGACCGCGCCGGCGAGCGGAGCAGCCTTGGCGACGGCTTGCATGGCGGACTCGCCGCCGTCGAAGGTCTTCGCCTTGTCGAAGTGCCGCAGCGTCGCGACGAGCTGGTAGTCAGCGTCGCGTGTGTCGACGACCTCGTAGCCGGCCGATGCTACGCCGCGAACGATCTCGTTGGTCAGGTCGAGGCCCGCACCGACCGCGTCCTTGAAGGGACGGATCCAAACCGTCGGGCGGTCCGAGCGCGGCTGGTCGAGCTCGGGCCGGGCGACCCATTCGATGGCCGCTTGCGGCTTGGCGTACTCATTGCCGGTGATGCCGCCGACGGTGCGGCAGGCCGTCGGGACGGCGAGCGCGAGTGCGCTCGAGAGGAGAAAGGCACGGTTCACGGTGACCTCCTGGGCTCGGTGTGCTCGGGAACCGACTGCCGGCCCCACTCTTCTCCAGGGATGGAAGAGTCCCGAGCCCACGCGCGTGACGACGCAGCGCCGAATGGGCGGGTCTACAATCCCCCGCATCGTCCTGGAGCGGGACAGAAGAGGAAGAAGGGAAGAATGGAATCGAGAGAGTTCGGCTCGGAGGCGGAGAGCCTGTTCGCAGAGTTGCTCAGCCACGGCGAGCAGGACATCGATGCGGGTGTTCAGGCCTTGTGCCGCAAGCGCCCAGAGCTCGCGCTCGCGCTAGGCGAGATATGCGCGGGCTACCGCCTTGCCGAGGGTGTGCGGCGCGGACTCGGGCTAGCACCCTCAGTGCTGAGCTCGCATGCGTTGGACGAGGGATCGAGCAAGGCGAGCGGGAAGGCCGCGTCCATCTGCCCTACGCCCATTCCCGAGCCCGAGGAGCGCCTGGCGAGCCTCGCCGCGCGAGCACGCGCAGGCCGCCGCCTCGAGCTCGGCCGCGAGCTCGGCCGAGGCGGCATGGGACAGGTACTCGAGGCGTTCGATGCCGACCTCGGCCGCCGCCTCGCGCTCAAGCGCATCCGGATCGACCGACTGCCGCCGAAGGAGGGAGGCGACGCGGCCGTGCGTGCGCATCTCCTGCACCGTTTCCTTGCCGAGGCGCAGATCACGGCGCAGCTCGAGCACCCCGGGATCGTTCCGGTGCACGACATCGGTGTCGACGAGCGCGGAGAGCCCTTCTACACGATGGCGAAGGTCGAGGGCGAGGACCTCGGGCGCGTGTTCGACAAGGCGCGTGAGGGGCGCGAAGGCTGGTCGCTCGTGCGCGCGGTCGAGATCCTCGTGCGCGTCGCGGAAACGCTCGCCTACGCTCACGAGCGGGGCGTCGTGCACCGCGACATCAAGCCGGACAACGTCCGCGTCGGGAGGCTCGGCCAGGTGTACGTGACGGACTGGGGACTTGCCCGCGTACTCGGCGAGGAAGGCGCGACGCCGATGCCCGTCCGAACCGATCGCCAACGCGCGATCGAGGAGGGCTCGCCGCTCGCGACACGCGAAGGCCTAGTGCCGGGGACGCCCCAGTACATGGCGCCGGAGCAGGCCGTCGGGCACACGGCCGAGATCAGCTTGCGGACGGACGTCTACGGGCTCGGAGCCTTGCTCTATGACCTCCTCGCCGGCCGTCCGCCCCATCCCCGCGGTGACTCGACGGACGAGGAGCTGCGTCGGCGCGTCGCGAAAGAGCCCCCCACACCGCTTGAGCGCCTAGCCTCTGAAGCGCCGCCCGAGCTCATCGCGGTCGCCGAAAAAGCGATGTCGCGCAAGCCCGCGGACCGCTACGCGAGCGCGATCGAGCTCGCCTCCGACTTGCGCGCCTTCCTCGAGGGCCGGGTAGTGCAAGCGCACCGCACAGGAGCGTGGATCGAGCTCATCAAGTGGACCCGCCGCAACCGCCTGTCCGCGGCTGCGATCGGTGCAGCCTTCGTCCTACTCATAGGCGGGCTTGCGACCGCGATGGGCCTCCGGGCGCACGCGACAGAGAGCGCGCGGCTCGCTGAAGATCGCAAGGACGAGGCTGAGCTGCAAGCCGAGATCGCGCAGAAGGAAGCCCAGCGCGCCGAGTTGGCCGAGCGCAAAGTGCGCCTCAACCTGGCGGAGGCCCATCTGCGCAGCGCGGACCTCGCGCGTCAGCGCGGTAGCTGGAAACAGGTCCTCGAGGAGCTCGAAGCCGCGCGGTCCGCCGGCTTCCCTGACGAGATAGACCTGGAGTTGCGGCGCGCTGAAGCGCTGCACGCGCTCGCGCGGCACGACGAAGCGGTCGGCATGCTCGATGCGTTGCTCGCGCGCGAGGATCTTGGAGCGCACCGCGGGCGGGCCCTGCTCGAGCGCGGCTCACTCGCGATGGAGGAGTACGCGAAGCCCCAGGAAGCCGAGGCGCTGATTCGAGATGCGCTCGAGCACGACTTGGCACCCAGCCATGCCGCATACGCTCGCGGTCTGCTCGCCCCCACTGTGCCCGAGTCGGTCCAGGAGCTGCGCGCGGCGTTGGCACTGGCGCCTTTCCACCATGGGGCGCGTACGGCGCTGCTGGTCCTGCTCGTCGTCGGCGGCCGGCACGCTGAGGCCCTCGAGGAGGCGCGTGTGCTGCGCGCCTTCTACCCCGAGGATGCTCTTCCGGATCTCGCGGACGCCGTGGTTTTCACGCTGCTCGCGCGCGAGGACGAAGCCGACGCAGCTCTGGGGCGCGCCCGCGCAAAGCTGCGCTCGCAGGAGTTCGAGAACCTCGAGTGGCTGGTGAGCTTCGTGCGCGAATTTCGAGATGCGCAAAGCCCGAGCGCGATGATCGGCGGAGAGGATCCGGATGGACGCAAAGCCGAGCAGCGTATCGTCGCGCTTTGGTGGGAGAGGTCGGCGGACCTTCCGGAGGTCCTGGCCAGCTTCGGGGTCCCCAACCTGCCGTGCATCGCAGCCTCCTGGGGAGCTGGCTTCCAGGGACTGCTAGCAATGATAGACGTCGGCAACCTGCTCGCGAACTTCGGCAAGAGGCCAGTCAATGCTCCCCCGGCGAACAACTTTGCGCGTGCTCGGCCGCACCTCGCCCGGGCATGGGCAGCAAATCCCGATGGAGCCTTCGCCTTCTTCGAGGCCGCTTGCGTCCTCGCAGTGGGTCCATCCGGAGCGGACGAGTCGCAGCAGCGCGAGGCGGAGGAGCTCTATCGGCGCGCGAGCGAGGCCAACTCCTTCCTGCCGGGGATACAGCGGGCGGCTCGGCTGTTGGCCACCTTGTGCCAGTGCACGGTGTATCGACTCGCCGGTGACCTCGCGATCCGAGAGCGAGCCATGTCTGGGATCCGCTACTTCTCCTCGCTGCCCGATCTCAGGACAGACGAGCGCATGTGGTTGTCGACGTTTTCGCGCATTTCCGAGGAGCCCGAATATGCGCTTCTCGTGGATCGTGCATGGCGGGGTAATCAGGAGCTCGCGTCCGCCGACCTGCGGCGGCGAGCTGCGCTCTGGGAGGTGCTCACGGACAAGAAACGCGCAATGGCCGATTGGGAGCGCGTGCTCGAGCTCGACCCCGAGGACGCGGTCGCACGCACGCGGCTCGATGAGCTCCGCCGCGTTGGGAGCAGTCGAGCCAGCGACGCCGCGCCAGGTGGGGACGGCGTGTCGGGCGATTGATCGAGCTGAGTGGGCGGAGCAAACACGTTTACGCGTTCGGCCCGGCGTTGCGTGGCTTGCGCGACCGAGCGCGGATCCAACGGTTCCCAGCGCAGCACTCCAGCACAGAACCGACCCGGTCTCGTCTCCAGGCGCGACTTCACGGTCTCCAGCGGCCGATCTGCGGAGAATCCGAGGCACTCGTTCCAGGCCACTGTGCCTAGCGCGTCCCGAGCGACGCTTCGCGCACGGCCTCGAACTCGGCGCCCTTCGTCCAGCGCGGCCACTCGTCAGTCGCGCACACGCGCAGGCCGACGTCGAAGAAGAGGCGCAGGTCCTCCACGGCGCCGGACAGGTCCCAGTCGGGCATCACCTCGTCGGAGGGCTTGTGGTAGTCGCGCTCGGTGTACTCGGCGGACTTCTGCTCGCCGTAGCCGGCGGGGCGGTCGACGAAGTCGAGCGAGTTGCCGAAGTGCAGGCCGGGGACGCCGCGCTTGGCGAACTCGAAGTGGTCGGAGCGGTAGAAGTAGCCCTTCTCGGGCTCGCTGTCGCCCACGACGACGCGGCCTTGTTCGCGCGCGGCGGCGATCAGGACGTCGTGCAGCGTCGAGTTGCCGAGGCCGATGCTCGCGACGTCGCGCGTCTTGCCCCAGGTGTTCAGGCCGTCCATGTTGATCACCGCCAGCGTCTTCGCCAGCGGGTAGAGCGGGTGCGACGCGTAGTACTTCGCGCCCAGCAGCCCCTTCTCCTCCGCCGTGACGGCGAGGAAGAGCACGGAGCGCGCGGGCGGCTCGTCGAGCCGCGTGAAGGCCTCGGCGATCTCGAGCATGCCGGCGATGCCGGTCGCGTTGTCGACGGCGCCGTTGAAGATCTGATCGCCCTCGCGCGATTCGTCGCGGCCGAGGTGGTCCCAGTGCGCGGTGTAGACGACGAGCTCGTCCTTCCGCTTCGGATCGGAGCCGGGGATGCGCGCGACGACGTTGTGCGAGACGACCTCGCGCGCCGTGCGCTCGACGCGCAGGCGCGCCTTCGCGCCCTCGAGCGGGATCGGGCGGAAGTCGCGGCGCAGCGCCTTGCGCTTCGCCTCGTCGAACGGGAGCCCGCAGGCGTCGAAGAGCTCGCGCGCGACCTCCTCGGTGATCCAGCCTTCGACCTGCACGCGGCTCGCGCCGTCGCTCGACGCGACGTCGAAGTTCTCGCGCCCCCAACTGCCCGAGACGACCTGGTAGGGGTAGCCGGCCGGTCCCGTCTCGTGCACGAGGATGCACGCCGCCGCGCCCTTCTGCGCCGCGATCTCGTACTTGTACGTCCAGCGCCCGTAGTAGGTCATCGCGCGGCCGCCGAAGACCTTCGCGTCGAGCTTCGCCGGATCGCTCGGGTCGGGCACGGGCGGATCGTTCACGAGCATCACGAGCGTCTTGCCGCGCACGTCGACGTCCTCGAAGTCGTCCCAGCCGAACTCGGGCGCGACGACGCCGTAGCCGGCGAAGACGAGCGGCGCGTCGACGTTGACCTCGTCGACCGGGCGCCTCGTGAGGGCGACGAACTGGTCGGGGAAGGCGAGCGTCTTCTCCCCGAAGGGGAGCTCGAGCGTGAAGGACGGCTGACCGCGGAAGCCGACGAGCGGCACACGTTGCACGTAGGTGCCGTCGGGGTTGCCGGGCGCGAGCCCGAGCTCGCGGAAGTGCTTCGTCAGGTACTCGACCGTGAGCTCCTCGCCGCGCGAGCCGGGCGCGCGCCCCTCGTAGCGGTCGGAGGAGAGCTCGACCGTGTGCGCGAGGAGGTCCTGCGCATCGATGGCGGCCGACGTGTCCGAAGCCGCGGGCGAACCGATCCTGGTTGGCGGGCCGGAGGTGCTACACGCCAATACGAGGTGAACGACGATGGCGAGGAATGCGGGAACTCGCGAGGCTCGTGCGTGGTGCATGGGTAGATCTCGGACGCGGTGCTCGTCGGGCCCGGGAGTCTATACCGATCGAGCGGACTCAGGCCATCGCGAGGGAGCACGTGACTCAGGTACGGCGATTTGCGCACTCCGGGATCCGCCGCATACCCTGCGACAGAGAACCTCCATGCCCCTCCCGCTTCCATCCTTTCGCGAGTCGCACTTGTACAGCGGGAGTCCGATCCGGAGTCTCGGGCTCGCCATCGCTGGGACTCGCCTCGAGCCTATCGTGGCGCAGTTCGAACTCGAGCTGCGCGCCAAGGGCATCACTCGGCTGCGGCCGACGTTCTATTTGTCGACCGAGTGGGGCGTGCCGTTCGGGACGATTGCGATCGGCATCCCGTTCTACCTGGCGCGCCCCGATCTGACGGCGCTCCACGGCGAGGAAGTCGGACACGTCGAGGGTTTCAACCGCTCGGACATCCTCCGCTACCTGCGGCACGAGATGGGGCACGTCGTGAACTATGCCTACAAGCTCTACGAGGACCCCGATTGGATCGAGCACTTCGGCGCGATGACGCGCCCCTACGAAGACGACTACCGCCCTGAACCCTTCAGCCGCCGTTTCGTCCGCCACCTGCCCGGCTGGTATGCGCAAAAGCACCCCGACGAGGATTGGTCGGAGACCTTCGCCGTCTGGCTGACGCCCCCGCGCCACGATTGGCGACAGGATTACGGCGATTGGGCGGTGGCGCTGGCCAAGCTCGAGTACTGCGATCGGACCATGGCGCGCCTCAGTGCACTCGACCCTCTCGTCACGAATGCGGAACTCGACGAGGACGTCGGCCAGATCGATTATTCGCTGCAGCAGTATTACGAGATGTTCCCGTCGGACGACGCCGAGCTCGCGGCGGGTCTCGACGGAGCGCTGCTCGCCATCTTCGAGGACCTGGACGACTCCGGGGGAGAGCGATCGGCTGCCGGGAGCTCGAGCGCCGCGTCGCTCATGACGCGGTACGAGATGACGCTGATCGCGGAGGTGTACCGCTGGACGGGCCACTTACCCGAACGCACGCGGGGATTGCTGCGGCACTTGGTGCGTCGAGCCGAAGCCCTGCAGCAGGTGTATCCCGAGGATCGGGAGAAAGAGGTCGTCGTCGCGCTGACCATCTTCGTCGCGTCGCTCGCGATGAACTTCGTCCACCGCGGAGCGTACTTCCCCGAGTCCCGCGAGGGTCCGTCGAGCGCGCCGACGACGCCCTAGCCGCCTCGAGCCCCGAGTCCGTCAGACAGCGCGCTCAGACAGCGCGCTTGGGTGGCCCCGAGTTCCCCTTCGCCTT
This sequence comes from uncultured Planctomycetaceae bacterium, assembly GCA_964413535.1. Lineage (GTDB taxonomy): Bacteria > Planctomycetota > UBA1135 > UBA1135 > CAYPTB01. The sequence continues at coordinate 285,972 of CAYPTB010000040.1, forward strand.
GGTCTTCGCCTTGACCTTGCGCTTCACGCGTATGCCCGGACGCTGGCCCTGCCGCTCGACCGCGAGCTCCACGATGCGCTCGATGAGCGCGGGGTATTCGAGTCCGTCCGCCGCGGCCGCCATCGCGAACTCCCCCTCCCTCTCGAGGTAGCAGTTGGCGTTCACTTCGATGACGTAGATCTCCCCCGACGTCGTGAGGCGCAGATCGATGCGGCCGTAGTCGCGCACGCACAAGGCGCGATAAGCATCCAAGGCGACTTTCTTCACCTTCGCCCCGAGCTCGGGCTCGAGCTCCGCCAAGACGGAGCGCGTGCCCTTGTACTGTGCGCTCGACTCGTCGAACTTGGCCTTGTTGTCGACGATGTGCGCATGGCCCTCCGGCATCTTGGAGAAGTCCATCTCGATCGCCGGAAAGGCCCGCGGCTGCATGTTCCCGAGCACGCCGAGGTACAGCTCGCGCCCTTCGATGTATTCCTCGGCGAGCGCCACGTCATTGAAGGTCTTGTGGATGTGCAGCACGCGCTCCATCAATTCCTTCGTGTTGGTGACGAGCGACTTCTGATCGATGCCGATCGATGCATCCGAGCGCAGCGGCTTCACGAACAACGGCATGCGCAGCTTCCCGCCCGTCTCGAACTCCGCGTTGGCCGCGAACGAGGCGAAGTCCGGATAGAGCACGCCTTCGAAGGCCAAGAGCTTCTTGGAGAGCGCCTTGTCCTCCTGCAGGTAGAGCTCGCCCGGTCCTCCGCCCGTGTAGGGGATCTGCAGGAGGTCGAGCACGCCCGTGACGCCGATGAGGCCGCCGATGATCTCGTCGCCGAAATCCTCGACGAGGTTGAACACGAGCTCGGGCTTCGTGCGTCGGAGCTCGGCGACGAGCCCGGCCACGTCGTCGTGGACGGTGAGGACCGTCGCTTCGTGTCCCTTCTCTTCGAGTGCCGCGCGCACGTGGGCGACGACGACGTCCGGCTCGCTCTCGCCTTTCCCCAAGTACGCCAGGACGGTGATTCTCATGCGCGTTCTCGCAGGCCAGGCTACGCCTCGGGCGAGGCCGACACCAGGAACACGACGAGCCCACGAGCCGAGCCAGGATCGCCGACCGTTCGCTCACTCGTCCTTCGCCGAACGTCGGCTCGCCGCGCGATTGGGCAGCCTGGGTGCTCTCCGGCGATCCGCGCTAGCCGGTGTCGCGTTCCGGGCGCAGCATTCCTCGGTCAGGGTCCGTCAGGCGGTCGACGGGAACGACGACGACGACGGAGCGATGGGAATACAGGCGGACGGCCGCTCCTGGATGATCGGTACTAGACTGCCCTCGGATCGTTCACGAATCCGGGCTGCCCGCTTTCCTAACTCCCATGTACACGCTCGCCCTCCTGATCTTCGCCGCGTCGCAGCACGCCGAGACCCTCCCGCCGTCGCCCTACGACGAGGTCTACGTGCTCGAGCTCACCGTCGACGATCCGGCGCTCGTCGAAGGCCGCGGACCGACGGTGATGGTCGAGCTCGAGATCGAGTTCAGCGGCACGCTGCACCTGTGGACGCGCTCGGAGCTCGATCTCTTCTTGCGCGTCGAGGACACGAGCGACGGGAGACTGCTCGCCGAGGACGACGACTCGGGCGGCGGGAACGTGCCGTACGTGCGTCGCGAGGTCGAGGAGGGAGCGCGACTCGTCGTCCTGATCGCCTCGACGGGACCGGAGGCGCTCGGACCGCTCGAGCTGCACGTCGTCGCCGCGCCCGAGACCAAGGCCACCCGCGAGGCGGCACTGCGTGCCACGGATGGACTGGCCGAGGTGCAGCGTCTGCAGCAGGAGGGAAACCCGGACGCGGCCCGCAGCCTGATCGCCGAGCTCCTGTCGGAGCTCCTCTCGACGTCCGGATCGAGAGAGAGCGAGGCGATCGCGGGGGCGTGCTGGGAGCTCGGGTTCCTGGGGAGGGAGGCCGGAGATCTGGCGTCATCTCGCGCCCCGTGGGCGGCGGTGCGGAACCACCGCGAGCGGACTCTGCCCGCCGGCGACCCGCTCCTCCTCGCTGCCGGGGACAACCTGGCACTCACGATGAGGGAGTTGGGCGATCTCCACGGAGCCCGCGCGCTCCAGGAAGCGGTGCTCGAGGGTCGCGAGCGGACGCTCCCCGCGGACCACCTCGCCCTCCTTCGCACCCGGCAGAACCTGGCCGTCACGATGACGGAGATGGGCGATCTCCCCGGCGCCCGCGCGCTCCAGGAAGCGGTGCTGGCGGGCTTCGAGCGCACGCTCCCCGCCGACCACCCCTACCTGCTCAATGCTCAGCTGAGCCTGGCGACCACGATGGCCGACATGGGCGACCTATCCGGCGCTCGCGCGCTCCAGGAAGCTGTGCTGGCGGCCCACGAGCGGACGCTCCCCGCCGACCACCCCTACCTCCTCGCTGCCCTGGCGAACCTGGCCACCACGATCGAGGAAATGGGCGACCTTGCCGGCACCCGCGCGCTCCAAGAAGCGGTGCTGGCGGCCTGCGAGCGGACTCTCTCCGCCGACCACCCGTACCTGCTCGGTGCCCGGCACAACCTGGCCCGCGCGATGTTGGAGGTGGGCGACCTCCCCGGCGCCCGCGGTCTCATCGGCCCCCAGGTCGCAGGGATGCGCGCGCTCGTCCTGGGCTCGCTCGCCCTGGCGCCGCGCCAAGCGACGGAGGCCGTCGAAGCCGCGGCCTACCTGCTCGCGAACGTCCTCTTCTTGACCCGAACCGGCGATCCAGATCGGCAGGCCTCCGTCTTCGAGCTCCAGGAGACGATGCGGATGGTGACGGGCGAGGCGGCGCGGGCGCTGCGCGGCGCGGAGAATCCGGACATCCGCGCGCGGCTGGATGAGGCGGGGAGGGTCCGCGCCGCGCTGGGCGACTTGAGCTCGCGCTCGTCTAGTCTCGATCCCGCGGCATTCTCGGCGGAGCTGACGCGCCTGATGCAGGAGCGGGACCGGCTCGAACGCGAAGCGAGCCGTCTGCAGGCCGAGCGCGAAGTCGCGACGCGCGGAGTCGAGATCGGCCCGCTCGCGCAGGCGCTCGGAGAGGACGCGGCGCTGGTCACCTACCGTCGGATCGAGCACTGGGACCTGGTCGAGGGAAAGGGTCTCATCCGGGCGAGGAGCGATCACCTGCTGGCGCACGCGCTCGCCCCCGACGGGTCGCTCTTGCGCATCGATCTCGGTGAGGCGGCGGAGCTGGAGGAGCTGGTGACGGCCTGGCGCTCGGCGGTCGGAGCGCCGCTCTTGCGGGGACTCGCCGCGGAGGAGGAAGACGAGGGGGACCGGGAGCAGGCGGCGGGCGAGGCGCTGCGAGCGCGGCTGCTCGATCCGGTGCTGGCCGTGCTCGGCGAGGGCGTGGAGCGGCTGCACGTATGCGCCGACGATCTGGTGTTCCTCGTGCCGTTGGATGCGCTGCCCTTCGAAGGAGGACGCATCGGCGATCGCTGGAGCCTCGCGAACGAGGTCTCGTGCGCGCGGCTCGTCGCGCCGAGCCGTCCAGTCGAAGATGGCCGAGGCCTGCTCGCGCTGGGCGGCGTCGACTACGACGCGGGTGCGGAGACGGAAGCGGCCGAGGAGCCGGCGAGCCCCACGCGCAGCGCGATGCCGCACAAGTTCTCGCGCCTGTTGCAGACGCGCTTCGAGGCGGAGACGACCGGAGCCCTGTGCGAGGACCTGCTCGGGCTCGAGCCGGTGGTGCTGACGCGGAAGGACGCGACCAAGGCAGCACTCTTCGAGCAGGCGTCGGGCAAGCGCTGGCTCCACCTCGCGACGCACGGGTGGTTCGTGGACGAGGCGACGAAGTCGACGCTCGATGAGGTGCCCGGCGAGCGCGGCTGGGCCTCGATGGGCGTAGAGGAGCGCGTGAGCGGCATGGCGCCGATGCTGCTCTGCGGCGTGGCGCTCGCCGGCGCGAACAACCCGATCGATTCCCTCGGCCGCGGTCCCGGGATCCTGACGGCCGAGGAGCTGTGCTCGCTCGACCTCTCGTCGTGCGAGCTCGCCGTGCTCTCCGGCTGCGAGACGAACGCCGGCATCCGCCGTGCGGGTCAGGGCATCCAGTCGCTGCAGGCGGCGCTTTACGCCGCGGGCGCGCGCAGCTCGATCACGTCGCTCTGGAAGGTCGACGACGCCGCGACGCGGCGGCTCTTCGAGCTCTTCTACACGAAGCTCTGGGAAGAGCACCTGCCGAAGGCGCAGGCCCTGTGGCAAGCGAAGCGCGCGCTGCGCGACGAGGGCGCGCCCGTGCGCGACTGGGCCGCGTGGGTGCTCACGGGAGATCCGGAGTGACGCCCGGCCACCGCTGGTTGGACTGGAGAGGAGGAAGGAGATGACGTGGCTGGCAGTCGCAATCGCTTGCGCCCTGAGCCAAGACGGGCTTCGCGTGCATCACGACGACCCGCACCATTCGCTGGCCGAGCTCGAGCTCGGGCCAGAAGGCGCACGGATCGAGCACCGAGTCCGGTTCACCGGCGCGCTCTCGATCTGGGCGTGGTCCGACGCGGTCGACCCTCGGCTCGTGGTCGTGGTTGCTGGGAGCGAAGAGCTATTGGACGACGATGGCGGCGGGGGGACGACGGCTTGGATCTCAACATGGGTCCAACCGGGGGACACGGTCTCCATCGCCGTGCTCGGGCGGGGCTCGGCCGCTAGCCGGGTAGAGCTGCACGTCGTCGCTGCGCCGGAGACGGAGGCAACCCGCACCACATGGAGGGACGCGCTGGAGGAGCTCGACGAGATCGACCGCCTGCGACAGGAATCAGCGCTCGAGGAAGCGTGCACGCGCGTGGCGGCGCTGGTGGATCGGCTGGTTGCGGCCTCCGGCTCGAGGACGAGCGGGGGAGTCGGCGAGGCGCTCTGGCGGGCCGGGCTCACGGCTCACGCGCTGTCTGCCTTCGCTGCCGCGGATGCGGCCTGGACTCACGCGCACGCGGTCCGGGAACGTCTGCTTCCGCCGGATCATCCGGATGTGCTCTCGGCGAAACAGAACCTCGCCGTGACGCGCAAGAGGTTCGGCGACCTGCGGGGAGCGCTTGCCCTCGAGGAGGCCGTTCACGCGGCTCGTGAGCGACTGCTGCCTCCCGATCATGTCGATCTCCTGGCGGCAAAGGGAAACCTCGCCGCAACGCGAGCGGAGCTCGGCGACCACGAGGGAGCGCTCGCGCTCGAGGAGACGGTTCTCGCCGCGCTCGAGCGACTGCTCCCTCCCGACCACCCCGATCTGTTGCGGGCAAAAGGGAACCTCGCCAACACACGCAGGACTCTCGGCGACCTCGAGGGAGCGCTCGCGCTCGAGGAAGCGGTGCTCGCCGCACGCGAGCGGCTGCTTCCTGCGGAACATCCCGACATCCTCAGGGCCCGGGGGAACCTAGCCGTCACGCGCAAGACGCTCGGGGACCTGACCGGTGCGCTCGTGCTGGAGGAAGCGGTACACGCAGCTCGCGCTCGCGTGATGTCGCCGGACCATCCCGACCTTCTCGTAGCGAAGGTGAACTTGGCGGCCACTCGCGCAGCACTAGGAGACCTGTACGGCGCACAGGCTCTCCTCGAGGAAGCTCACGCGATCCAGGCGCGCCTTCTGCCGGCGGATCACCCCGATCTACTCCGAGCCAAGGTGAACCTGGCGGACGTTCGCAGGGAGCTGGGCGACCCGGAGGGAGCGCTTGTCCTGGAAGAGGCCGTTCACGAGGCGTGGGAGCTACTGGGGCCGGATCATCCGGATCTGCTCGCGCTGAAGGGGAACCTCGCCGCGACACGCCGGAAACTCGGTGACCGGGCGGGCTCGCTGGCGCTCTTCGAAGAGGTGCACGCCGCTCGGGAGCGCAGCTCACCTCCAAACCATCCGCATCTCCTCCTGGCAAGGAACAACCTCGCCGTCGCGCGTTACGCACTCGGCGACTTCGAAGGAGCGCGCGAGCTGTTCGAAACCGTCCTGGAGGCCCGTGCGCGTCTTCTCCCCCGTGATCACCCGGATCTCATCTCGTCACGGCACAACCTCGCCGTCACACGGAGTGAGCTCGATGACCACAGCGGGGCGAGCGAGCTCCTCCAGACCGTGCACGGCGCTCTGGAACAGCTTCTTCCGTCCGATCATGGCGACCTACTGGATGCAAGGAGGAACCTCGCCCTGGTGCGGCTGGATCTGGGCGATCTCCACGGAGCCCGGGAGCTGACGGCGAGGCTCCTCTCCGGCTTGCGCGACAGGGCAGTGGCCCTGCGAGCGGAGGCGGCCCGCCCAGCGCGGGAGGGCGTTCGGACCGCTCTCCCACTGCTCTTCACCGCCTTATTCCTGACCGAGCGCGCCGATCCGGACGGCGTGCTCGATCCGGAGCTGTTCGCAGCACTGGAGGGCCTGCGCCAGGCCTCCGTGGCGGCCCCGGAGACAGCGCGACTGCTCGCCGCGAATCCCCAACTCGCCGACTTGGCGCGCGCCGTCGGAGAGTGGCGCTCGAAGATCAACGATCTCGTGGCCGTCGGAGCCGATGGCTCCGTCGAGACCTGGCGTGCAGCGCTCTTGTCCCTGAGCGAAGAGCGGGATCGAGCGGAGCGCGCGCTGCGGCGGAAGCTGGCAGAAGCAGGGGCGTTTGCCGGCGAGCTTGCCGCCGATACCGTTGCAACCCGGTTCGCGCGCGACTCGGCTGCAGCGTCGTTCCTGCGCTACCCAAGGTCCCTCGGCGAAGGGCCTGGGACCGTGGACTCGTTCCTCTCCTTCGTCGTCAAGTCCGATGGGAGCGTGCGGCGCGTCGAGCTGGGCCCCGCGGCGGAGATCGACTCGCTCGTCGCCGAATGGCGCAGCGCGATGGGACGCTCCCTCGGCGGCCGAGGAATCGGCGTCTCCGCGGAAGCCGAGTCCGTAGCTCGGTTGGAGTCGCTCGGGCGTCACCTCCGAGCCCGAGTCCTGGACCCCGTGGTCCGCGCGGCCGGGAACCCGGGCACGCTGCACGTCGTCCTCGACGATCTCTTGCACGTGATACCGTTCGACGCGCTGCCGCTCGAAGAGGGCCTCGTCGGCGAGCGTCTCCAAGTTCGATCCGAGGTCACGCTGGCGCGGCTCCTGGACGAGCGCGTGGAAGTCGTCGATCGAGGTGGGCTGACCGCTGCGGGGGGCATCGACTACGACGCCGAGCCCAGCGCCGACGCGTTTCTCTGCTCGAGCGCCGCGACACCGTTCGTCCCACAGCTGCGCTCGGGAGGGACCCATACCTTCGCCGCCCTGCCGGAGACTGGTGGCGAGGTCGAATCGGTGGCCGCACGCTACAGAGCTGCCTTCGGGCACGAGGCGGGCCTTCTCTCGGGCTCTTTGGCGACCAGGGATGCACTCCGCGCGGCCGCGTCGAAGACCCGCTTCCTGCACGTGGCGACTCACGGTTGGTTCGCGGAGGACGCACTCCGGTCACAGCTCGACGACCTGGCCCGATCGAACGTCCGGGTTTCCCTGCTTCGCGCAAGCGAAACTTTGAGGGGCTTCGCGCCGGAGACTCTCTGCGGGCTGGCCCTCGCCGGCGCGAACCGCGGCGCGGATGCGTCTGGCCGCGCGCCCGGAATCCTGACGGCGGAGGAGCTCGCAACCCTGGACCTGAGCAACTGCGAGCTCGCCGTGCTCTCGGCCTGCGAGACGAACGTCGGCGTTCGCCGCGCGGGGCAAGGCATCCAATCGCTGCAGGCGGCGCTCTACGCCGCGGGCGCGCGCAGCTCGATCACGTCGCTCTGGAAGGTCGACGACGCGGCGACGCGGCGGCTCTTCGAGCTCTTCTACACGTACCTTTGGGAAGACGGGCTGCCCAAGGCCGAGGCCCTCTGGCAAGCCAAGCGCGCGCTACGCGAGGAGGGCGCGCCCGTGCGCGACTGGGCTGCGTGGGTGCTCACGGGAGATCCGGAGTGAGGGTACGCAGAAAGGACGCCGCCCTCGGGGTTCTGCTGCGACGGAGAGACGGTACCCTCGCCAGCGTGGGACTCGCGCTCAGCAGGCTCGCGCTGCTCGTGGCGACGGTCAGAAGACGGGGGTAGAGCTCCTTGGAGACCCTCCCATCATTATGTCGGACAAAATGACGGCTAACTAGGCTCGGTCGGAGCAGGAGCAGTCCCCCGGTTCACTCCGGCTCTCCGGCGCCGTCGGCGGCGATCTGCTTCAGGTTCCCGACGTGACGCAAGGAACACCTTGCGGCCCTTCGCGGTCAGGCGGCAGGTCGTGCGCGGCTTGCGCTCCCGCTCTCGAGTTCGCCGAGCGCGGCGAGCAGCCTCTCTCAAGCCTCGCCGCGAGCACGTCGCGCACGCGCTTGATGTCGCCCTTGCGCTCGTACAGCCGTGAGAGGGAGAGGTAGGTCTGCACGTGCGGGGCCTCGGGCGCCATGCGCTCCGGGATCGAGCGCGCGCGCTCGAGTCCCGCGATGGCGTCGTTGGTCTTGCCCATGAAGTGGGGTGAGCGGCGAGGCGCTTGGCCCTCGAGCGCGGAGCGATCTGCTTCGGGCCCACGGCCTGGAAGCGCTTGGATCCGCGTCGCTTCCTGGGAAGAGCGTTATGCGTCGAGCGTCGCAGGATGCCTTACCAAACCTTCGACCCTAGACAGAGGAATCCCATGGTTCTCCAGTCGTTCGCCGCCCTCCTAGCGCTCGCTTCCGCCGTCGCTCCGCACGTGCAGAATGGAGCGCGTCCTTCCCCTGCATCGCAGGAGGTCGTCATCGCGGCCGCGGCGAGCCTCGACGACGTGATCGCCGCGTGGGTCGAGCACTCCGACGACGTCGTCACTTTCGAGAGCTCTGCAGCCCGACAACTCGCCACGGCGACCAGCGGGCTCGTCGCCGATCTGTCGGTGCCCGTCGCGCGCCTCCAGCCCGTCGTCGAGAGCCTGCTCGCGTTGCACGGCTTCGGGCTGACCGAGCTCTCGAGCGGGGACGCGCCCGTGTTCGTCGTGCACCTCTCGAACGATCATCGCCTCCCTCCGCTCGAAGTGTCCGAGGCCGCCGCCGGAGAACTCGGCGACCACCCGGCCCTGCGTGTCCGCGTCACAGCGCCGCTCGACCAGCTCGACTCGCGCCAGCTCCCGACGGTCCTTCGACCGATGTTCCCTTCCGACGACCAGCGGTTGAGCTCGACCGAAGGCGGCGTGGTGGTGGAGGGACGTGGAGCCTGCGTGTCCGACTTCCTGAAGCTCCTCGACGTCCTGGACGCGAGCGCAGCCGACCTTGGATTCGGCGCGAGCGTCGAGACGCTCTTCCCTCGACCGTCGAGGCCACTCGAGCTCGGCTCCGAAGGTTCGCTGCTCGACGTCGTGAAGCGCTATGGAGAGATCGCCGGCGTGAGCCCCGCGGTCTCCGCGAAGGCGAGCGTCGTCCTGAGAGATAGCCGGCCCGTGACCACCGAGCGCAGCGTCCTAGAGGACGACGTGCACGCTTTCGTCAGCGATATCCTCCACGCTCACGGGCTCACGCTCTCGTTCCTGTGCACCAGCGGCCCGCTGCTGCTCGGGATCCAGACGTCGGACGAGTCCGCCGTGCGCCGCATCCCGTTGGACATCTCGTTGCCCAGCGATTTCGAGCGCCACGCAGCACTCCAGGTTCTCGTGTCGCTCCGGCTTTCGAAGGTCGACACGCGTCGCCTGCCGACCACCTTGCGACCGCTCTTCCCCGATGGACGTCCGGGCGCGTTCCTGGTGAGCACGGGCCGAGAGGACGTCACCCTCGGCGGCTGCGTCGCCGACCTGGACAAGGCCCTGGAGAAGCTCGCCGAGCTCGAGGCGCAGTAGCCGTCGCGCGGTTTCCCAGGCAAAGCCCATCGTTGTCGGGACACCGCGACTTCGAGCTCCAAGTCTCTCTCACGACCAGAGCCGATCCCGACGCTCGACCACCGCCGTCCCAGCCCGATGGTCTCGTCCGTCCCGCCAGAGATCAGGCCGTGACCGTTGCGCCATGGAAGCGTGCGGCGGATCAGTCCGCCGCCGCTTCGCCGTCCGCCCCGTCTGCTTCAGGCTCTCGACGTGACGCAGGAAGGCGCTCGGTCGATCCCTGCGCATCGACCGTGCGGGGATCCGGTGCGTGGCGACGTCGTGGCTCGCGTAGTCCTACGCTCCCACGCCCTCGAAGTCGCTGATGCGCGCGAGCACGGCTCGCAGGGCGTGCGCGAGCCGTAAGTCGACGCGCTTCTCGAGCGCCGCGACCTTGCGCGCAGCGACCTCGAGCGTGCCCTCGCGACCGCCGCGGAAGTGACTCCAGACTTCCCCCGGGTCGGGGGCCGTCGCGAGCGCGTGGTAGAGGCTCTCGAGGTTGTGGAGCTGATCGACCGCCTTCACGGCCGCGGCCTCGGCCGACATGCGCGAGATGTTGTCGATGCCGGCTTCCTTGCGCTCGCGCCAGCTCTTGGTCTTGTCCTCGGTGAGCTCGGAGACGATGTCGGCCACGCGGCCGCCGAAGTCGCGCTCGACGCGCGCCACGTCCCACTCGGCGCAGTCCTCGACGACGTCGTGCAGGATGGCGGCGAGGATCACCCACTCGTCCAACCCGAAGCGCGCGATCATGAGCGCCATGTGGATCGGATGGACCGAGTAGGGCGTCGTGCAGCCCCTGCGCATCTGGCCGTGGTGCGCGGTGACGGCGACTTCCAACGCCATCTCGATGGGACGGGAGTACACCATCAGATGGTCACGCCCAGCGGCTTCAGGGCCAGGATGCCGAAGACGAACGAGTAGAGGATCACCCCCACCAGCAGTCCGAGGATCCCGTCGGGCAGGAAGGCGAACGCGTGCTGCGGATAGCCGCCGACGATGGAGATCTTGTGGATGGAGGAGCTCGGATCGAGCGTGTCCTCCGCCGGCCAGAGCCAGGCTTCCCAGAAGCTCCCCACGCGCTCGGGCTGCATGTGGCGCGGCGGATCGGCGGGATGTCCGATGACGACCTGCTTCGAGGCGACGACTCCCGAACCGACGCGGAAGCGGAAGTCCCACACGCCTTCCTGCGCGTCGCGGACGGAGACGAAGGCCCGTCCCTCGGACGGCGCTCGCACGACGACGAGCTCGTCCTGCGAGACCCAATCGGGCGCCTCGACCACGAGGTCCTTCACCTGCGCGGCGTTCGCCTCGTCGAGCTCGACCGTCAGCGTGAACGGACGATCGACGGGGAGCGGCTCGAAGGCGTAGCGCACGACGAGCTGCGACAAGAGGATCACGAAGGGAATCGAGAGCGGGACGAACGGCCCGATGTTGAGCGCGAGGTACTGCAGGTTCCGCATCAGGACCTTGGCGACGGCCTTCCCCACGACGACGAGGTCGTCTTGGTAGATGCGGATCTCGATCATGTGTCCCTTGATCTTGTCCTTCGTCGTCGCGATGCCCTTCTGCCAACTGATGTGCTTGAACACCAAGAGGCCGAGCACGCCGAAGATCCCGCTCACGATGACGAGCAGGACCTCGAGCCCGAGGTACTCGAGGGGCGTCATCAGGAGGTCGAAGAGCTTGGTGGCGAGACCGTTGACGAAGTTCATGGGGAATCGAGCGGGGAGTCCGAGTGGGAGCGCTGGAGACTCGCCGTCAACTGATGTAGCCCAAGCCGCGCAGCTTCTCGGTGATGTCCGCGTCGGAGTCGGCGCCCTCGAAGTTCGCGAGCTCCTTCTCGATGACGTGCGTGATGAACTCCTCGTGCGAGGCGTAGCCGGCGACCTCTGCGATCTGCTTCACCCGCTCGATGAGGTCCTTGTCGAGCTTGATCTTGTTTCCACCGCCGAACATGGTTCTTTCCTTTCCTTCGGTTTCCGTCCGTCGTCAGGTCAATCGACCAGGACGCGCTTCCCGGTCATCCCCGGAGCGGGCTCGACGCCGTAACGTCCGAGGATCTCGACCGTCATGTCCTCGAGCGCGTGCTTGCCCGCTCGCACCGCGCGGTTCGACAAGAGGATCCCCTGCACCACGTCCGGCGCCATCAGGTGGCTGCCGTTGAACGTGCCGCCCAGGTTGTCCTTGAGCACGGCGTTCGGGATGCGTCCCTCGGAGGACGCGTCGGAGTTCCCAAAGCCCGTGTCGAAGCCGACGAGGATGTCGGGCGCCTCGGAGGTGCGCGGTCCCGTGTAGACGTCCTGCGCGAGGTCGCAGCGCAGCACGACCCGCGTGTCCGTCACAGGGTCGACGACGGCCTCGAGCTTCCGCTTCAGCTCGGCGAGCAAGGCGTCCGCCTGCGCGCCGGGCTCCACGATGCCCGACTCGTCGACGTCCTCCGTCTTGGGGTCGTCCTTCTCGCGGCCCTTCAGGTTCAGGTAGAGCCCGTTGAAGCCGACGCCGTAGGCGCGCGTCTTCGACCAGTCGACGACCTGCGGCAGGTAGACCTTCGCGAAGCCCAGGTCGCTGCGCGGCAGCTCGCGGTCGAAGGTGCGCAGCGTCTTCACTCCATTCTCGTCCGTGATCTCCTCCGGAGCCTTCAGGACGATGTAGCCGTTCTCGAGCAGCCACGTGTTCAGGCTGAACTCGCGCCGGTACGGCGCGAAGCCGTGGTCGCTCATCACGACGTACACGACGTCCTCGCCGAGCCGCTCGCGCAGCCTCGCGATGACGGGGTCGATCTTCAGGATCACGTCCCAGATCGCGTCCTTCCACGTGCTGCCGGCGCGCTCCGTCCACTCCTCGCTGGAGCGCGCCGCGATGGCCGGGTCGTGGTGCGGGTGCAACTCGTCGCCGTGGCGCCACATCATGTGGCTCGTGAGGTCGACGGTGGAGAAGTAGAAGAACAAGAGCCCCCCGTCCTCGTTCGCGACGTAGCGATCGAGCGCGTAGTCGAGCATCTTCACGCGCTCGTCGTAGACGAGCTCGACCTGCTCGATGAACTCCTCGACGCTCAAGAGGTCGCGCTTGAGGCTGTTGACGTCCTCCGCCATGCCCTGCGTGTAGTAGCGGCCGATGACGCGCGCGAGGTCGGCGCTCGCGCTCTCGGGCTCCGACACGGGCATCGCGGGCGCGCTCGGATCGATGTTCACCGGCGAGGCGTAGAGCACGAGCGAGGGCTCGATCGAACGCAGGTGGAAGCGAACGATGCCCCCGATGTTCATGAGTCCCATGGGGAGCTGCATGTCGAACGTCGTCGTGAGCCAAGCGCTCCACTCGCCCGGTCGCAGCACGGCGACGTCGCTCCCCGTATCCACCGCGACGGCGCCCTCTGCTCGGTCGACGAACAGCTTCAACGAGCTCTGCGAGTGCGGATCTCCCTGCTTGAACGCGTTGGGGGGACCCTCGAGGAACGTGTCGATCTTGCCGCCGAACTCCTTGACGATGCGCAGCTTGGAGTATGAAGTCTCCGCCAAGGCGAAGGCGTCGTCGGTGTAGACCGTGCTCTCGCCGTAGGCCGAGTCGAGCGCGGGCGTCATCATGTCGGGGAACGACACGCCGTGGGATCCCTCGACGGGGAAGTTGATCGGCATGCGCCACAGGTCGGCGGGCACGCCCTTCCTCTCGAGCAATCTCCAGAAGGCCTCGCCGGTGCGATTCGTCTCCGCCGCGTCGGTCATGGGGAGCTTCCAGTCGCCCCACAGCTCGAAGTCGTCCGGATGGACCTCTTCCACGGTCGACGGCGCGGGCAGACGCGTCTCGAAGTTGCGGTGCAGGAAGTCGAAGATCCCGTGGCCGCCCGGGTTCAAGCCGGTGATGAAGTTCGACCAGGCGACCGGACTCTGCGGCGGCGTCGACGTCCCGAGCTCGTGGATCCCGCTCTGGTTGGCGAGCCACTGGAAGTTCGCCGTAGCCTCGGGGAACCGCTCGATCGCCTCCTTCAAGAGGTCCGGGTCGAGCCCGTCGATGCCGAGCACGACCATGCGCGGGTACTTCGCGGGCGAGAGGTCCGCGCGCGCGCGGGCTGCCGCGCCGGGATGCGGATCGGCGACGGGGTGGCTCATCACGATCGCCATCGGAACTCCGATGAGCAGCGCGAGCGCGGGATAGACGGTCCAGCGCGGGATGATCAAGAAGCCACCTTGGCCGGGGCCGCGCGTCGCGCGGTTCGCGACTCGGCCGTGCGCTCACCGAACAGCGCCCGCCCCTGCATGTACTTCGGGATCGGCACGCCGAACAGGTCGAGCGCGGTCGGCGCGAGGTCGAGGATGCTCGGCGCTTCCGTGTTGATCTCGCGGTTGCACCAGAAGACGCCGGGCACGAGCCGCGGATCGACGCAGTGATCGCCCGACCACGACTTCGTGTTGTCGCTGAAGACCTCCACCGATACCGCGCCCGTGGCGCAGTCCCAGGAGTGGCGGTAGCCCTTGTGGTAGCCGACCAGGATCTCGGGAGCCATGTCGGCGTAGGGACCGTCGTGCAGGTGCTTCGTGAGGAAGGCCTCGCGCACCACGGCGTCGCCGTTCTTCGGATCGCGCAACGCCTCGAGCTTCCCCTTGATCTCGGCGCACAGGCGATCGAGCTCGGCGCCTTCCTCCACGATCCCTTGCGCCTCGCGACCCTTGCGGTTGACGAAGATGCCCGTCAGCCCGAGCGTGAAGGCCTTGGTCTTCGTCCAGTCGACGTTCTGGAACCAGTCGCGGGACGTGTTGCCGTCCTTCAGCACCAGGTAGCCCTCGTCGCGCAGCCACGAGTTCAGGTTGGCGCCGCGCGTGAAGTTGCAGAAGCCGTGGTCGGAGATGACCATCAGGACGGTGTCCGGATCGTCTCCGATCTTCGCGCGCACCTCGGCCAGGAAGGCGTCCATCCGCGCGTAGGTGTCGCGGATCGCGTGTTTGTGCTGCAGGACGTCCTTGCCGGCGTTGGCCGGGTGGTCGGGATCGAGGTAGCGGTAGACCATGTGCGAGATGCGATCGGTCGTGTCGAACACGACGGTGGCGAAGCCCTTCTTCGTCTTCTCGATCACGTCCCAGAGCTGCCGCTTGCGCTCCTCGAAGATCAGCCAGGACTGCTTCAGGAAGGCCTCTTCGTCCACGACGCGCTCGTTGAGCGCCCAGGTGTCCTCGGCCAGCCCGAGCGTCGCGTAGGGACCCTGGAGCTTCGCGAGGTAGATCGCGTAGACGAAAGGATGCGAGATCGGGATGGCCGGGCTGCCGGGGTCGATGTTGATCGGCGTGCAGTAGATCTCGACGTCCTGCGCGTCCCAGGTCTGCACGTACAGCCGCGCGATGCCCTGCACGCCGTCGAAGGGCACGACCATCCAGGGTGTGTACTCGCGGAAGCCCACGGTGCAGGACTCCTTGCCGACCGTGAAGGTGACCTTGCGCTGCGCGTCGTCGAACTCCGCCGTGAAGGGGCTCTTCATGGGGAGCTTGTCCTTGCCGGTCGGACCGGTGAGCTTCGACTCGACCACGTTCCCCTTGCGACGGATCTGGTACTGCTGCCCGCCGATGTGCTGACCGGCCGGCCGCGACTTCGTCGAGTAGAAGGAGAACGAGCCCTGCGTGCCCTGGATGTCCGGCACGCACATGCCGCTGAGCAGCGTGCCGTTCTTGAACTTCTGCGGCGGGAACGTGATCGGCACGCGGATGATCGACGACCACACGTTGGAGAGACCCAGGAGCTTCCAGAAGGGCTGGCTCTTCTGGTTCGACTTGTAGACGGCCTTCGTGCCCATCGGGACCTTGGCGAAGCCCAGGTTGAGCGTCTTCGGCAGGGTCAGGATGTCCGCCGAGGACAAGGTCGGCAGGTAGCTGCACGGATCGCGCGTGAGGAAGTCGTAGATGTTGTGGCGCGAGGCGTCGACGCCCGTCGCGTAGGTGGACCAGGCGACCGGCGAGATCGAGGGACAAGCCGTCGCGAGCTCGTGGAAGCAGCCCTCCGCGGCGAGCTTGGCGAAGTTCGGCATGAAGCCCTCCTCGCCGAAGCGCTTGGCGAGTCCCGGATCGAAGCCGTCGAGCCCCACGACGATGCAGCGCTTGACCTTCGGCTTGCCGGGGTTCCGGTGCGTCACCAAACGCACGACCGCCTTCAGCGGCCACAGGAGCACGATCCCGACCGCGAGGAAGAAGGTGCCGATCAGCACCATCACGCTGCCCGCGGCGGCGAACCCGACGCCCGGCCCGATGTAGGCGAGCGCGGGACCGGCGGTGGCGGCGGAAAGGGCGGCCGTCAGGACCGCCAGTCGAAGGGAACGCTTCATTCGAGGACGAGGGTGCGCGCTCGCGTGGCGCGGAACCGCCGGGCGGGGCGGGGAAAGAGTGGATCCGAAGGCCTGGAACGGGCAGGGCGCCATGCGGCGAAAAGGAGGCGACCCGGCGGCTCCCAGACTCTCATCGACGAGCCGCGGATCCACCTATAGGTGGTGCCGGAGTCGAACGACCGAGGGGAAACGAGTCCGGGATTCTACGGCCTCACCGGGCGCCGCGTGGGGAAGATGTGCGCGGACTTCGAACCCCGGCGTGCGGCGGAAGGACCTGCACGTGGCGGTCGTCCGACCACGGACCGCGCGGGCACCCCAAGGTTTGCCGCCGCGGTCGCAGCGGAGGCGAGGGCGGCCCGCCGGGGCCGTGGTGACCCGTCAGCGCTCGGCGTCCGTGTCGTCGGGTGCGCGGGGCGGGGAGCCGGCGGCGGCGCGCGCGCGGTCGAGGAGGAGGTCGAGGGCGGTTCGGTCGAACCAGCGGCCGCGCAGGAAGACGCCTTCGATCGCGCGCGTGTTCGCGACGTCGGCGAGCGGGTCGGCCGAGAGCAGGACGAGCGAGGCGACCTTCCCCCGCTCCACCGTTCCGAGGAGGTCGCCGCGGCTCGCGAGCTTCGCCGCGGCGAGGGTCGTCGTGCGCAGCACGGCCGCCGGGGGAAGGCCTGCCGCTTGGTAGAGCTCGAGCTCGTCGTGCAGCGAGAAACCGGCCACGAGGTACGGATTCGTGAGATCGGTGCCGCTGACGATCGACACGCCGGCCTTCCACAGACGCAGGAGGAGCGCTCGCGCACGCTCGTTCGCATCGCGCTGGAGCGCGTAGTCCTCCTCGTCCATGTCCTGGAAGCGGAAGTCCCGCTCGGGCGTCCACATCGACTCGAGGAAGTCGGGGACGTATTCGAGCAGCGGATCCGAACGCAGTGCGGGATCGTTCAGGCGGGCGATGCGATCCATCACCACGAGTGTCGGGCTCTGGATCATCCCGGCTTCGACGACCTGGGCGCACAGGCGCTCGAGACGCTCGTCGGGGACCAGGTCGAGCGCGAGCCAACCGCCGCCCATGTCCAGATCGAGCAACGCGAACCCCGTGAGCTCGCTCGGCTCGTGCGCCAGGGCGTGGAGCGTCTTCCCGAAGCCCATCAGGTGCTCGTTGCAGTCCATGCCGACCTCGAGCGCGAGGTCGAGCGGGACTGCGTTCGGGATGTGGCCCGTCACGCGCAATCCGCGCCGGTGCGCCTCTTCGACGACGACTCGGAACACGTCGGGCTCGAGGCCGCTGTAGACCTTGATCTGATCGACGCCCGCCAGGGCGAGCTTCTCCACCGCGCGCAGGCCGTCCTCCGGCGTCGCGCACGCCTCGGAGAAGGGCCAGATGGGCCGTGCGCCGTCGACGATCGCACCGGTGCAGACGAGCTCGGGCCCGAGGATCTCTCCCGACGAGAGACGCGCGCGCAACGCCAGGATCGAGGCGGTGAAGGCGCCGGTGTCGCGCACGAGCGTCACGCCGTTGGCGACGAACAGCGGACCGTAGCTCTCCGGATGGAAGTAGTGCACGTGCATGTCGGAGAGGCCGGGCATGAGCCAATGCCCCGCACCCTCGATCACGACGGCGTCCGTGGGAACGTCGACCTCTTCCGCGAGGCCCACGGCGGTGATGCGCTCGCCCTCGACGAGCACCGTCCGGTGGGGCAGCGCTTCACCGCGCTCGACGTCGACGACGGTGACGTCGCGCACGGCGTGGACGCCGTTCGCGAGGGGAACGAGGGCGATGGCGAGTGAGAGCGCGTGCATGCGATTGTCGGTGGGGCTCAGCCGTTCAGGCTACAGCAGGGCCGAGAACAAGCGCACGACGGAGTCGCCGAGGCGAGAGAGAGCGCTGGACGACGCGGCCTCGAGGGTCCACTCGACGCTGTCCGACATGTCGCGCTCGAAGCGCCGCTCGAGCTCGCGGGCGAACGTCTTGTCCTCGATCAGCGTGCCGAGCTCGAAGTTCAGCCGGAAGCTGCGGATGTCGACGTTGGCCGAGCCCACGATGCACAGATCGTCGTCCACGAGCAGAGTCTTCGCGTGGAGCATCCTCGGCTGGTAGTGGAACACGCGCACACCGACCCGGAGGAGCGCGCGGCAATAGGAGCGAGCAGCCGAGTCGACGAAGCGCACGTCGCAACGCCCGGGCAGGAGGATGCGCACGTCGACACCGCGCAGGGCGGCCGTCGCGAGCGCCCGCTCCAACGCGAGGTCCGGGATGAAGTATGGACTCGAGAGGAAGACCCGCTTCGTCGCGCTGGCGATGGCGGAGAAGAAGACGACCCAGCTCGCGTTGTACCTCTGATCGGGACCGCTGGGCAGCGCCGCCACGATGGCCGTTCCCTCACCGTGCGTCGAAGGAGGATCGCGGTGGACGTCGAGGCGCTCGTCGGTCGCGAAGACCCAGTCCTCGGCGAAGACCTGCGCCAGAGAATCGACGATCGGCCCCGCGAGCTCGAGGTGGCTGTCACGGAAGTGCTGCATGCCGCGCCGTCGCAGGCGACCCGAGTACTCGTCGCCGATGTTCATCCCGCCCGTGAAGGCGAGCTCCCCGTCGATCAGGATCAGCTTGCGGTGGTTGCGCAGGTAGACCGACCAGCGGCGGCGCAGCGGATTGAGGGGCAGGAACATCACCGCTCGGCCGCCCGCGTCGCCGATGGCCTTCAGGCGAGCGGTGTCGATCCGGATCGAGCCTACGGCGTCGTACAGGAAGCGCACGTCGAGTCCCTCGGCCGCCTTGTCGGCGAGGATCGCGAGGAAGCGACGCCCCGTGGCGTCGTTGCGCACGATGTAGTACTCGGCCCAGATGCTCTCGCGCGCATCGCGAAGCGCCTCTTCGATCCGTTCGAACGCGAGTTCGTTGCCCGCCATCAGCTCCACACGGTTGTCCTTCGTGGGCGGGAGCCCCGTGACGCGCGTGGCGAGCTGGAACAGGGACCGCGCGCCCTCGACCCGACCCCTGGCGGTCCCGAGGCTCTTCGCGACGGCGCGACGAACGACTTCCGCGGTCAACGTCTTGCGCCGTGTCGTGCGCGAGATGCTCGGACTGGCCAACGCGAGGTAGGCGAGCGCGCCGATCCACGGCAGAGCCACGATCGCGAAGATCCAAGCGATCGTTCGCTCCACCCCGTGGTCGCGCGAGACTGCGCGATAGATCACGAACAGGTCGAGCGCGACGGCGGTCGCTCCCAGTGCGGTCGTCGCGGAGTCGAAGGTCATCGACCGGACCTCGGATCTCCGCTCGCGTCGCGCTTCCCCTCGATGGACCCTGTCCGCGCCGTCCGCAGGTTCCATCTGCGACGGTCGGTCCTCTCGGGCGGCGTTCCCACGGTTCGTCGAGCAGGCAACGACCGTATTGCACTCGCCCGTGGCCGCCGGGCGCCAGAGCCGAGCTCGCCCCTGCCGAGCAACCCCGTATCGGGAGTCGCGCACGCGGCCGCCAGAGAGGCCTCCTCCGGGGTCTTCCGCGGGGACGATCGAATGCCCGGACGATGCAAGAGCCTCGCGCGCGGGAGGTCGCCGGGGGCTCTCGTTCGAGCTGGTGGGAGGCTCAGGCCTTCACGGCCTTGTCCGCCGGAATGAGTCCCTTCGCGTGCAGGTAGTCGAGCACCTTCTGGGCCGATTGCTCGATCGACTCCTTGCCGGTGTGAACCGTGACCTCGGCGTGAGCGGGAGCCTCGTAGGGATCGCTGATGCCGGTGAACTGCTTGATGATGCCCGCACGCGCCTTCTTGTAGAGGCCCTTCGTGTCGCGCGATTCGACGACTTCGAGCGGAGCCTCGACGTAGACCTCGACGAACGCGGCCCTCCCCTTCTCGCAAGCCGCGCGCACCTCGTTGCGGATCTCGGCATAGGGACTGATCGCCGCGGTGATGGCGATCACGCCGTTGCGCGACAAGAGGTTCGCGACGTAGCCGACGCGGCGGATGTTCGTGTCGCGGTCTTCCTTGGAGAAACCGAGCCCCTTCGACAGGTTCTCGCGCACCTCGTCGCCGTCCAAGCACTCGACTTTGCATCCCATCGCTTGGAAGGTCGGGATGAGGAACTGAGCCAGCGTGCTCTTGCCCGCACCGGACAGTCCCGTGAACCACAGCGTGAATCCCTTGCGATCGGTCATCTTGAAAAGCCTTCCAGCGTCCTCAGGTTCCATGGTTTCCCGAGTCAGGAATACACGCGCGGCGGGCGCCTCCTCCGAAACTCGTTGACTCGTTCGTTCCTGCTAACGGATCTTGCCCTCGAGGTACGGCACCTCGAAGCACTTGTCGTGCATGATCGGGCCGTGCCCGAAATAGCCCTTCTCTCCGAACAACTCGCCGTGATCGGCGGTGACGATGACGTAGGTGTTCTCCGGAACCATGTCGTAGAGCTTCGGGAAGACCTCGCGGTCGAGATAGCGCACGGTGTCGATCTGGCGTTCGCGCAACTGATCCAACTTCTCCTGGTCGAAGAATTGGAAGTCTTCCTTGAAATTGGGCGCGTTGGGATCGACCTGCTCGCCGAGCTTCTTGAAGACGCCGTTCACGCCGCTGATCCGCGGCCACATGGACGAGTCCTCGTTCGGCTTCGCGTACGGATAATGCGTCTCCCCGATGTTCAGCATGTAGAACGCCGGACGCTCGGAGCTGAACTTCATGGTCGGCAGCATGGACGCCATGTCGTTGTGGCTGTCCATGAGCTGGAAGCTGTCGAACGAGCGGTTGATGCCCGTCTTTGGATTCAGCACCGGTAGCGACACGCGCGCGTGGGTCTCGTAGCCGAGCTTGTTCCGCAGGAAGTCCGGCAGCCAGAGCCCCGGCACCATCGCGGCAAAATCGACGCTCTTCTGTTTCGAGCCTAGCCGAGCGTTGAAGTTGTAGAAGTCCTCCTTGTAGTACTCCGACGCATACACGTTCTGGGGGCTCGAGTGCGGGAGCAGACCCGTCAGGAGGTTGTAGTGCGAAGGCGCCGTCCAGGACGCGTAGGAGTAGCGCGCCTCGACTTTGCCGCCCGACAGCTTCGAGATGTTCTTGGGGTCGGCCGCCATGAACGAGTCGTAGCGGCACGAATCCAGGATCACGATGATGAAGTGATTGTCCGCCTGCGGCTCCGGATGCGGCGGCAGTCCCGGCCTGAACGAGGGCCGGATGGGCGGCCGCTTGACGGGTTCCTTCTTCTTGAAGATGTCGAACAGACCCATGGTTTCGCCCCTTCAGGGCGCCTCAGCGCTTCTTCGAGTAGAACTCGGCCAGGATCTCGGCCGTGGAGGGACGCATGACGCGCGCGTCGGGCAGCTCGCCCTTGTCGAGGGTCTCACGCATCTTCGTGCCGGAGATGTTGACCGCCGTCTTGTCCTTGTTGTCCGAGACGAGCCCGACGCGGCCGATCTCCTCGAAGTACGCGGCGAAGCCGACGTTCACGGTCTTGATGGCGAGGTGACCACCGAGCTTCGTGAAGATCTCCTGGGCGTCGAAATCGCCCCAGATGTTGGTCTTGTCGTCGAACGGCGCGTCGGCGTGCTTGCGGCCGATGATGAAGTGCGTGAACCCCAGGTTCTGGCGGTAGACCGCATGCATGATCGCCTCGCGCGGTCCACCGTAGTACATGCGCATGTCGAGTCCGATCAGCGCGACCTGCTCGTCGAAGTCCTGGCCCTTCGACTTCCACAGCGCCTCGTCCTTGTCGCCCTGGCCGAGGAAGTGCTCGTCCACGAGCCGCTCGTAGGTCCGCATCCGGACGTCGGCCGGAACGTCGTCGCTCTTGAGCTGTCCCACCAACGGGTTCAGCACCACGCCCGTCTTGCGCCCGGTCTCGCGCAGGATGACCTCCGCGCCGTAGACCAGCGCGTATTCGTGCGCGCGGTGCAGCGGATTGCGCGTCTGGAAGGCGATCGACTGCTCCCAGCCGCGCTCCTCGATGAACGCGCGCGTCTGCACGGGCGACATCACGCGGTGGGCGAAAGGTCGCTCGTCCACGAAGGGCACGAGGTTGATCTCGCCGCCGACGAGCTTCGTGCGGGGGTCCTCCGTCCACAGCCGCGCACCGGGGTGGTCGATCCGGTGGGTGCCGTAGCAGGCCTGGATGAACTCGGCCTTGTCCCAGTCGAAGCGCGAGCGGACCTTGATGGTGCCGAAGATCCGTCCGGCGCGCACGAGGGCGAGCGTGTCGCCGATCTTGCAGTTGTCGGCCTCGTCGTCCGCGATGGGAAGGATGGTCGGGATACCCCACGCCCACCACTTTCCGTTGCGCTCGATCGCCGCCTTGCGCAGCACGCTGCGGTAGTCGGCCTCCGTCATCGGACCGTTGAGCGGGCTCAACGTGCCGTCGGCGATGCGATAGAGCGTCGTCTGGTCGATCTCGTCGACGGCGATCCGCGCGAGCTTCGACCACCCCGGGTCGGCTTTCGGGACGATACGGGCGACGGGCTTCTCGAGGCCGCCGTGCACGGGTGCGACGCGAGTGGTGGATACGGTCATGGCTAGGGTGGTTCCCGCGCGGTTGGCGAGGTCGTGGAGGGGAGGCGCTTCGCGCTAGAGGTAGCCCAGGTTCTGGAGCTTGCGCTTCACGTCGGTGATCTCCTCCGGGCTGAACTCCTTGGCCTCGCTCCCGTCGGATTCCCCGAGCAGGTCGCGCAGCACGTACACGATGAAATCGGTCGGCGAGTTGAAGCCCGATCCCTCGACCACCTGCTGCACCTTGCGGTACAGCGGACGGGGAATCTTGACGGTGACCTTGCTCTCGCGCACGGGTTGGGAGTTCGGCTGGTGGAGCCCGGAAGGAGGAGCGCGGCCGGCGGAAAGGCTCCGATCGGAGCCTGCTAACTCGCTGACGACCACGCTGACACTCCAATGGTACTCCGATTGGAGTGTCGCGCCAGGGGCTACCTCCCGGAAAACGCCTCGGTCGGGGAGGCGTCCGCCCCCCTTTGCAGAGCTCTCCGCACCCTTGGGCGTTCGCGGGGAGCCCCGAGCCAGCGTAGCCGGACCCTGCGCTGGCTCACCGGGGACCGCCGGGCTCGTCCCGCTTCCCTCAGCCCTCGAGTTCCGTCCCCTCGTTCCGGGCGCCCTCTCACGGTCGCCGCGTCCGGCTCGGCCCGGGAACGAGCGGTATCCTTCCGAACTCAGCCTTCCGCTACGCCTCCATCGATCGGGATCCCAACCATGCGCACACCGAGCCTGCTCCTCCCCCTCGCTCTGACGCTCGCTTCCTGCGGCGGCGCCGCCGACCCCAAGTCGCACAACGAGGAGGGCTACCAGGCTCTCAACTCGGGCAAGCACGCGGAAGCCGCCGATCACTTCGAGGCTGCGCTGGCGGCGCTCGGGTCGGACACGCAAAGCGACCAGTACTTGCGCGCGGCGCTCGGTCTCGTGGAGGCCAACGTGCACGTCGACGCGGAGAAGGCGAAGGACGACTTCCTGGCCCTCGCGCGCGCCAACTCGTCGACGATGGGCCCCGAGGATTACGGCCGGATCGGCGGCTTGCTCGCAACGGCCAAGAAGCCGCTCCTGGCGGTCGTGGTCGTCGACGCGGGCATCAAGGCTTTCTCCGAGACGCCGCAGCTAGAGAAGATCATGGAGAAGATCCGGAGCGACGCCGAGAAGTCGGGTGACGACGCGACGCTGAACGCGATGAGCAGCCTGGGCTATCTCGGCGACAACTGAGCTAGTCGCCGACGCTCACTCGCCCTGCAGGAGCGAGCCGAGCAGGTTGCCGCCGCGCTTGTGCTGGCCGACGCTCGAGCCGGCGGCCGAGATCACACGGTTGGCGAAGCGCGAGAAGGGCGTCGTCTGGATCCAGATTTTCCCTGGGCCGCCCAGCGTCGCGTAGAAGAGACCCTCGCCGCCGAAGAGCATCGTCTTGACGCCCTTCACCATCTGGATGTCGTAGTCGACGGCTTCCTCGAAGCCGACGATGCAGCCCGTGTCGACGCGCAGCCGCTCGCCGTGCGCGAGTTCGCGCTCGATGATGTAGCCGCCGGCGTGGATGAAGGCCAACCCGTCGCCGGTGAGGCGCTGGAGGATGAAGCCTTCACCGCCGAAGAAGCCGGCGCCGAGCCGCTTGGTGAAGGCCACGCTGACCTCGATCCCGTGGGCCGAGCACAGGTAGGCGTCGCGCTGGCACAGGATGGGCCCGCGCCCGAGGTCGACGGGCAGGATCTTGCCCGGGTAGTCGGCGGCGAAGCCGACCTGAGCGCGACGGCTGCCGCGATTGGTGAAGGTCGTCACGAAGAAGCTCTCGCCGCCGAGCTTGCGCTTGATGCCCTGCATCAGGCCGCCGCCGGTCGAGGTGTCCATCTCGATGCCGTCCTCCATCCACATCATCGAGCCCGGCTCGGCGCGCACCGCTTCCCCGGGGTCGAGCGTGATCACGACGGCCTGGAAGTCGTCGCCCTGGAGCTGATAGTCGATCTTGTCGGCCACGAAAGCCTCCGGCGGAATCCCGCGTTCTGCTCGCGGAGACCGCCGGTTCCGATCGGAACGACCGAGCCCCGCTCGAGCGCGCGCATGATAGCTCTCCCGCCCGCGGAAGAGCCGCTCACATCGTCAGGTAGTCGCCCTTCGGGAGCTCGAGCGCGTGCTCCTCGAGGTGGTCCTTGATGTGCTCGAAGGCATCGTCGACCGAGTCGGTGCGGAAGAAGAGCTTGATGTCCTCCGGGCTGACGGTCCCCCACTCGACCATCGGACCGAAGTCGATGATCTCCTTCCAGTACTCGGTTCCGAAGAGCACCACGGCGACCTTCTTCTTGATCTTGAGCGTCTGGACCAGCGTCACGATCTCGAGGAACTCGTCCAGCGTGCCGAATCCGCCGGGCATCACGATGAAGGCCTTCGCGAGGTACATGAACCAGAACTTCCGCATGAAGAAGTAATGGAACATGAACGAGAGCCGGCGCGTGATGTACGGGTTCTCGTTCTGCTCGAAGGGCAGCGAAATGTTGAGCCCGATGTTCTCGCCGCGCGCCTCCGATGCGCCGCGGTTCGCGGCTTCCATGATCCCCGGCCCGCCGCCGGAACAGATCACGAAGCGCCGCTCCGTGCCCTCGAGCGCCTTCGACCATTCCGTCAACCGCCGACTGAGCTCGCGCGTGGCCTCGTAGTACTTCGAGAGCACGAGCCGCTTGCGCGCGGCTTCGATCCCCTCGCCGCTCGCCGCTTCCGCTTTGGCCAGCTCGGCCAGAGCCATCTCGCGCGAGGGGATCCGCGCGGACCCGAACACGACGATCGTGTCGCGCACCTCGAGTTCCTCGAAGCGGCTCTCCGGCTCGACGTACTCGGCCAGGATCCGCAGGACCCGGGCCTGGCGGCTGTTGAGGAAGCCCGGATTGTCGTAGGCCTTGATCGGGCGGAAACGACTCTGACTCATGCCTCCTTGGTATCGCTGCGGAACCACCTATGCCAGCGCAATCCAGCGTCGCGGCACGCGCCTCGGCGGCGAACCCGGGCGAAAGTGCGCGTCGAGTGCTCGCACTCCGATCGCCGCTCACCCGCCAGAGCGTTGGTCCTACGGCTTCGGGCGGTAGACGATTCGCGGCCGGCCCTCGGGGCCGATGGCCGGCATGAAGCATTTGCCTTCGTACTCGATGTTGCCCGTGTTCGTGTACCAGGTCTCGATGATCGGCCACGCCTTGTGCATCAGAACCAAGGAGTAACGGTGGTCCGCGAAGCGCTGCAGGAGCTCCCTCATGAGGGGATCCTCCAACGGCTTGGACGTCGTGCGCAGGACGTCGATGAGCGCGATCCCGTTCGCGTGGCCCTCTTTTCCCGCGCGCTCGACCAGGTAGGGGTTCTCCATCACGAAGACGGGACCCGGCGCGTCGCGGAGCATCTCTACGATGCGCTCCCCGTCGCGCTCGTCGGCCGGACCCGGCACGAGCAAGCTCCGATCGGGCCAGCGCATCGCGAGCTCGAAGTGGAGCGCGCTCGCGATGCGCTCCGCGACCGCTGGCGGCGCTAGGTGGAGTGCCGGCGCCAGCGCGAGCGCGGCGAGCCCGAGCAGGGCGGCCGGCCGCGGAGTCGCGTGGCTCGCACGCTCGGCGGTCCGCGCGAGCCAGCGCGAGGCGAGCAGGCTCATCGCCAGGAACGCGGGGATGTTCACGTTGAACCAGCCGCCGACGTGGAGCCGCGACGTCCAGGAGGAGCCGACGAGCGCGGCGAAGAAGAAGACTTCGACGCGCGCCGATCGGTCCTTCCAGGCCTGGATCACGAGCGCGACGAAACCGCACGCCGCGAGCACGCACAGGACCGGGCTCGCGTACCAGAGGTCGTTCGTCCAGAACTCCACGAGCTTCGCGCGGTCGAACGAGTGAGAGCTCGGGCGATCGACGGTGTAGTAGTAGAACCAACCGTCACTGCGCCAGTCCGCGACGAGGCTCGGCAGGAGCCCCGCGGCGAGGAATCCCGCTCCGAACGAAACCGCTCGTCGTAGGTCCGACACGAGCAGGCCGAGCCCGATGCCGGCCGCGGGCCACACCGCCGACTGCTTCGTGAGGAGCGCGAGTCCGAGGAGCACGCCGCCCCAGGCGGCGCCGACAAGGTCCGCTCGTGAGCGCGCGAGCAAGAAGCCGCCGAACGAGAAGACCATGAAGAGCATGTCCACGCGGCCGAGGTCGAACCAGTGACCCGTGGGGACGAAGGCGGCGGCGAGAAAGCCCGGACCGAGGATCGCCGCGGCGGGATTCTTCGTCTCGCGCCACACGCGCCAGCCGACCAACGCGAAGAGGATCGTCGTGCACGCGATCGACACGAGCCGCAGCGTCGCGAAGTCGATCCCGGCGAACACGCTCACCGCTGCCGAGACGTAGTAGAAGAGCGGCGTGTAGATGAAGGGCACGTACTCGACGCTCGGCTCCACGTAGAGCGGCAGGCCTTCGCGCACGCGCTCGACCATCGAGAGCATGCCGCCCTCCATCCACTCGAGTTCGAAGGGATAGCCCACGCGCGCGAACGCGATGGAGTAGAAGAGGCAGACGTGGACGACGGCGAGCACCGCGGGGAGCGCGAGAGCCCAGACCGCGCCGCGCTGCGGACGCGCCGCTCCTGCACCGAGAACGCTCAATCCTGGTTGCCCTCGAGCTTCTCCTGCGCTCTTCGAAAGAGCTCGTCGAGGTCCTTCGCGCGCCCCTTCTCCTTCGTGAGCGCCTGGTCGAACTTGTCGCCGGCCGTCTTCTCGCGCCCCGTCACGCGCCCGAGCGCGTCGTCCCAGCGCTCCTCGCGGACGAGGGGCTTGCCCCCCTCGTCGACCCCTCCTGGGGGCGACCAGCGCAGCACCCTTTCCGTGCGCACGTCGATCGAGAGACGGCTCCGGCAGCACGGACAGTCGACGTCGATCTGCTTCGTGTCCATGACCGGACATGGTAGTCGGAGCGCACGCCCTCTGCCCGCTCGCGGCGCCTCCTGCCTGCAGCTCGCGAGCGGGCGGCGCGCGCTACGCTTGTCGCCCATGACGCGCACGAGCGTTCTCGATGCGATCCGCGCGCTGCTCGACGAGCGGCGGATCGACTACCGCGTGGTCGAGCACGCGCCCACGCGCACCTCGGAGGAGTCGGCGGCGGCGCGCGGCGAGGAGCTGCGCACGGGCGGGAAGGCGCTCGTCGTGCGCGTCGACGACGTCTTCCGATTGCTCGTGCTCTCGGCCGCTTCCAAGCTCGACTCGGGGGCCGTGCGCCGGCACTTCGACGCCCGCAAGACGCGCTTCGCGACGCGCGACGAGCTCTTCGAGCTCACCGGCCTCGAGCCGGGCTCCGTTCCGCCCTTCGGCCGGCCGATCCTCGACCTCCCGCTCCACGGCGACCCGGACCTGCGCGCGAACGCGCGCATCGCCTTCAACGCCGGATCCCTCACGACTTCGATCGTGATGGGGCTCGACGACTGGATCGGGGTCGCGCGACCGGACTGGTTCGCGTTCGCGAGTACGTGAGCCGCGGCGACGCTCCTACAATCCGCGCAGCCAGTCCGGTACGAAGCGCGCGTTCTCCGGGTGATCGAGGACGAGGTCGAGGGCGGCGACCAGAGCCTCCTGGTCGCGCGGGAGGTTGCCGGCGAGCGTCAGGTAGTTGCTCGCGTGGTTCGAGCGGAAGATCGTCGAGGAGAGCTCCGTCGCGGCCAGGAACTCGCGTAGCTCGGCCGCGAGCTCGATGGGTGTCAGGTGGTCGACTTCGCCGCGCCGGTCCGCCTCCCACAGGGGCGTCTCCTCGACGGGCGTCATCACCAGCGTGCTCACGAAACGCGGCTGGATCGCGTTCACGACATGCGCCGATGCGCGTGCGTGCTCGAGCGAGAGCGCGCGCCCTCCGGCGCCGAGCAGGATCATGGTGGAGAGCTTCACGCCGGCGGCGTGGGCCTTGCCCGCCACGCGGATCATCTCGGCCGAGTCGACGCCCTTCGCAAGGCCCGCGAGGACCTGGTCCTGGCCGCTCTCGATCCCGAGGTAATAGAGCGTGAGCCCCTTCGCCCGAAGCTCGGTCATCTCCTCCACGCTGCGCACTTGGAGCGCTTGCGGCGAGGCGTAGCAGGAGACGCGGCGGAGGTTCGGAAAGGCCTCGCGCAGGGCGTCGAGGACCCGCGCGAGGAAGCTCGCCTTCGCGATCAGGGCATCCCCATCGGCCAGGAAGACCTTCTGCACGAGGTCGCGGGCCACGTCGCGCGCGCCTTCGATCTCCCGGGCGAGCTCCTGGAAGGGCCGCACCCGGAAGCGCTTGTCGCGGTACATGCCGCAGAAAGTGCACTCGTTGTAGCTGCAGCCGATCGTTGCCTGCAGGATCAGGCTCCGCGCCTCGGACGGCGGCCGGTAGAGACGCCCCTCGTAGCGAATCATCCAATCGATTCTATGGGCGCCCGCCCACGCCGTCCGTGGGCGTTCGAGCCCCGGCAAGCGGAATCGATCCGCCTCGACATCGAGCGAGGGTCAGGAGGCTCGGGCTCGACGAGAGCGGTCGGACTCTCCGACGTGGCGGACCGCACGCTCCTTTGCGCAGAATCGAGCGGCCTCCTCGGCCCGCTCCTTTGGAGTGTCCGAGTCACGACTGGAAAGCCCGCCGGTCCGGTTCCATGAGGGCCCGGCGCCAGAGGAGCTACCAAGGACGGACCCGTTCGGCCTTCCCACTCTCCCCACTCCTCCTCCTCGGGGGCCCGGTTTCGAAACCGGTGCGGGAAGGCCGCTGGTAGACTCTGGCGCCACTTCGTTCGAAGACGGCGGTCGGGACGACCCGACCCCTTCGAACCACGCCCCTCGCCACGAGAGCCCATGCCCACCGTCGAAGACGTCTACACCGAGCTGAAGCAGGTGTTCGATCCCGAGATCCCGGTCAACATCGTCGACCTCGGGCTGATCTACGAGGTCAAGGTCGACGGCGGCAAGTGCGACATCCGCATGACCCTGACCTCGCAGAGCTGTCCCGCGGCGAAGAGCCTGCCGGACGAGGTCAAGCGCCGGGCGGAGGGGCTCCCGGGGATCGACAGCTCGAGCATCGAGGTCGTCTGGGCGCCAGCTTGGTCCCCGCAGATGATCACCGCCGAGGGCCGGGCGATCCTGGGGATCGGCGGCGACGAAGGGGACGAGGATCTGTAGCGCTTTCCCGGCTACTGGATGACGTCCATGCTGCCCGCCGGACCGGGCGGAGCCGCGTTGGGGTTCTTCTTCAGCTCCTGCTTCCAGGAGGCCATGCGCGCCTTGGCCGATTCCGCTTCCGCGGCGTCGATCATCCCCTTGCGCTGGTAGAACATCGAGAGCGACGTGTGGGCGAACGCGTCCTCGGGATTGAGCTCGAGGATCCGCTTGCCGACGGTGATCGCCTCGTCGTGGTTGCCCGAGGCCGAAAAGGCCATCGCCAGAGCGTGGAGCGCGTCTTCCCAGTCGGGTGAGAGCGCGAGAGCCTTCTGATACTCGGCGATCGCCTCGACGTGCTTCTGCTCGCCGAAGAGCTTCAGGCCCCGCTTGTAGTGCTCCACTCGTTCGGCCATGGCTCGGGTTCCCCGGGGTCCTGGATCGCTCGGACGACGCAGACGCGCCGTCCCGGGACGAGCCTACATGACGGGCTCGATCCCGAGCGCGGCAAAGCCCTTGGTCGTGAAGTTCTCGCGGAACATGTCGCGCAGCTTCACGGCCTGAACGTCGTAGGCCGCCTTGTCCGTCCAGGTGTTGCGCGGATCGAGGATGGCGGCGGGAACGCCCGGGCAGCTCTTCGGCATCCTCAGGTTGAAGATCGGGTGCGTCTCGTACTGGACCTTCCCCGCTTCCAGGTCGCCGGCGAGCGCGGCGTCGAGCAGCGCGCGCGTGTGCTTGATCGAGATGCGCTTGCCCGTGCCGTAGGGACCGCCGGACCAGCCCGTGTTGAGCAGGATGCAGCGCGCGTCGTGTTTCGCCATCTTGTCGGCCAGGAGCTTCGCGTAGACCGACGGCTTCTGCGACATGAAGGGTGCCCCGAAGCAGGCGCTGAAGGCCGCCTGGGGTTCGGTGACCCCCACCTCCGTCCCGGCGAGCTTCGCCGTGAAGCCGCTGACGAAGTGGTACATGACGTCCCGGCCCTCGAGGACCGAGACCGGAGGCAGGACGCCGAAGGCATCGGCCGTGAGCAGGACGATCGTCTCGGGGTGCGGTCCCCGCGCCCCCTTGGCCACGTTCGGGTTGCAGGTGAGCGGGTAGGAGAAGCGCGTGTTCTCCGTGATCGAGCGGTCGGTGAGGTCCAGCTCCTGCGGGTCGAGGTCCGCGAGCTGCTTGCCCGGGGGGGGCGGGACGTTCTCGATCAGGGTGCCGGCCATGGAGAGGGCGGCGGCGATGACGGGCTCGGCTTCCTTGTCGAGATCGATCAGCTTCGCGTAGCAGCCGTCCTCGAAGTTCGACACGCCGGCCTGGGTCCAAGCGTGCTCGTCGTCGCCGATCAGTTCCCGGTTCGGATCGGCGGACAGGGTCGTCTTGCCGGTTCCCGAGAGCCCGAACAGGATCGCGCCGTCTCCGCGCTTCCCGACGTTCGCCGAGCAGTGCATGGACAGCTCGTCCATCTCGGGCAGCAGGTAGTTCATCACCGTGAACATGGTCTTCTTGACCACCCCGCAGTAGTCGGCTCGGCCCACCACCAGGCCGATCTTGTTCTTGACGTCGATGATGACGGCGCGCTCCGAGAGCGTCCCGTCGCGGCTGGGCTCGCAGCGGAAGCTCGGCACGTTGAGCATCGTCCAGCGCTTCGCGTCCTCGTCCCGGACGCCCGCGACCTTCTTCGGGAACATGTTGTGGGCGAAGAAGGCGTGCGTCGCGTACTCACCGACGAAGCGATAGGGCACGGCGTAGGCCGGATCCCAACCGCAGTAGACCTCCTTGACGTAGAGCGGACGACCCCGGCCGTTCAAGTGCGCGACCACGCGCTCGAGCAGCGCCTGGTACTTGGCCGGATCGAACTTCTGGAAGTCCTTCTTCCACCACAGCTTGTCCATCACCTCGGGCCACGCGACCGCGAAGGTGTCCTGGACCGGCCGGCCGGTGCAGGTGGGATCGGTGTAGTAGACGAGCGGCCCCTTCACCCCGAGCTTCGTCGCGTAGGCCTTCTGCTCGTCGTCGGGACCTCCCTTGCGCACGCGCCCGCGATCGTGAGCGATCGCTTCGTGGAAGAGCTCATCCTTCGAGAGGTTGACCTTGTATGAGAGGTTCTTCAGGCCGAGCAGGCCGTCGAGCTCTTGCGCGGTGACCATGGGGACTCCTTGCCCGGCGCCGGTGGTTCCGGGGGAGGCTTTGGAAGGGGAAGGCGCGGGCGGATTCCCGTCGAGGAGGAGCCTCGAAAAAGGAAGGCGAAGAGGATACTTCGCCCCCTTTCGAGCGACAAGACTTGGAACTCGCGCCGGCTGGGTAGTCGCCCCTGTGGAGACCGGGTATGCGGAGCCAGGAGCGCCGCTTCCGACCCGTTCGCTCGTGGATTCGGCCGGTCGTTTCGAAGCACGCGCTTGAAGACCCCTTGATCCTCCCTCGACGTTCGACGGTTAGCGTCCAAGTCGCGTTTGGCGAGTCGCGACTTTCGGCAACTGCTCCCTTCAGCCGAGGGGGTTCGGCACCGATAGGAACTCGAGACAATTCAACCTAAGTGAAGAAAATGAAACGAGAAGACAACTACGTTTGCCCGAGGTGCGACTACGCACTCGTGCCTGTACATGCCGTCGAAGGGAACAAGCGGCGCATCATCGCGCTGACCTGCCCCGAGCCCTACTGTGACCACATGCAGATGGTCACGCGTGCCGAGGCTCGGCAGATCGACGAGAAGCGTCTCGCCGATCTCTTGCCGACCCGCCAAGTGAACTAGTCGCGACTCCCGGGAACCGCGGTTCGAGTCGTCGCGTCGGAGAAGCGCTCGCGGTACCAAGCGACGGTCTCGATCAAGCCGTCGCGCCAGGCCACCCGGGGTTCGTAGCCGAGACCGCGGCGAGCCTTCTCCGGGGAGCACACGCTGAGACGAATGTCTCCGGGTCGCGCGTCCGCGTACTGGGGAACGAGTCCCGATCCGACGAGCTCCGCCATGCGCGCGTAGAGCTCGTTGACGGTCACCTGGACGCCGGTTCCGACGTTGAAGACCTCGCCCGGCGACACGTCGGCCTCGAGGGCGAGCAGGTTGGCGCGGACGACGTTGTCGACGTGGGTGAAGTCACGCGTCTGCTCCCCGTCGCCGAAGATCGTCGGAGGCGTCCCCGACAGGAGCGCCCGCGCGAAGAGGGCGATGACCCCGGTGTAGGGGCTGTCGTCCGCCTGACGCGGGCCGAAGATGTTGAAGTACCGCAGGGAGACCGTGCGCATGCCGTAGCTCGCGCCGAACACACGCAGCAGATGCTCCCCCGCGAGCTTCCCCGATCCGTAGGGCGAGAGCGGCTCGGGGTACATGCTCTCGACCTTCGGGAGCTCGGGCGAATCGCCGTAGGCGGCGGAGGACGCCGCGAAGACGAAGCGCTCGACCCCAGCCCGGCGAGCGCCTTCGAGCATGCGCAGCGTGCCCATCACGTTGATCTCGTAGCTGCGCCCGGGGTCCGCGAGGCTCTGGGGCACGGAGACCTGAGCGGCCTCGTGCAGGACGCCCGCGACTCCCCGACACGCGCGCTCCACGGCCCCGGGATCGGTGACGCTGCCGCGCAAGAGCTCGACCGGCGCTCCGCTCCCCCATTCGCCTAGCTCGAGCTGCCCGAGGTTCTCTGCGCGACCGGTGGAGAGGTCGTCGAGGACGCGCACGCGATCTCCCCGGGAGCAGAGGGCGGTGACGAGGTGCGAGCCGATGAAGCCGGCGCCGCCGGTGACGAGGTAGAGGGCCACGGGGGGAATGCTAGGGGGGCGCGCCGCGAGGGCAAGTCGCCGGCCAGCTTCGCGGACATTCGTCCCGGAGGCTTCCGACCGCCGTCGGATGCCTCGGTCCCGCCGATCTTCCCTCCAACCGGGATCGGCGCCTCGCGCGCAGAGCCCAGAAAAGGACGAAGCTCCGGTGGCCAGGCCGGAGCTTCGGTGGACGTCCCCTAGTTCGCCAGGTCCCCTTCAGGAAGGACCCCGGCGCGGTCGGATCTACGCGAGAGCGCCCCGGACGGTTGGCGCTCCTTCGAAAAGAAGCGGGCCCGCAGCCGCGGACCCGCTTCGCCCCATTCGTTCCGGAGGAAGGACACCCAGAAGCTGTCCCGCTTCCCAGCCGGAGGGCGTCGCGAACCGAACGGAGCCGTCTCGAAGTCCGGGCGGGGAGGAAACGCTTGCCCGGATCCCGAGCCGACGTTTCGGCGTGCGCAGCGCGCGACGCAGGCGTGGTCCGCGCAAACATCCACCGCGGCGCCCGGGACGCATACACTGCGCTCGATGCCCCGCGACTCCGCACTCCCCGCCCCGCCGGGAGCCGCCAGGGACCCG
The DNA here is from genome assembly GCA_964413535.1 of uncultured Planctomycetaceae bacterium. Lineage (GTDB taxonomy): Bacteria > Planctomycetota > UBA1135 > UBA1135 > CAYPTB01. The sequence goes on from CAYPTB010000040.1 coordinate 319,885, forward strand.
CGCTCCAGCTCGCCCATGATGGAGCAGTACTGGAAGGCCAAGCGCGAGCAACCCGACGCCCTGCTGTTCTTCCGCATGGGCGACTTCTACGAGCTCTTCCACGACGATGCCGTGGAGGCCTCCCGGCGGCTCGGGATCGCGCTCACGACGCGCTCGAAGAACGAAGACCCGATCCCCATGGCGGGGGTTCCCGTGAAGAGCGCCGAGGGCTACCTGATGCGCCTCGTGCGTCAGGGCGTGAAAGTCGCGATCTGCGAGCAGCTCACGGATCCGCGCAAGGCGAAGGGCATCGTCGATCGGGGCATCGTGCGCGTGGTGACGCCCGGCACGATCACCGAGGAGGACGCGCTCGACGCGCGCACGCCCAACCACCTCGCGAGCGTGTGGATCGGGCGCCAGCGCGCCGGGCTGGCGTGGGTCGACCTCTCGACGGGACGCTTCCGAGTCAGCGAGATCGCGCGCGAGGCGGTCGCGGACGAGCTCGCGCGCCTCCAGCCGGCCGAGCTCCTGTGGCCGACGGGCCTCGAGGAGGCGCATCCCGAGCTCGCGGCCGAGCTCGTACGCACGCTGGGCAATCGCAAGTCCGAGCGCGATGCGTGGCGCTTCGGGCGCGACACGGCGCGCCGTTCGCTCGAGCGGCACTTCGGCGTGGCGACGCTGGAGGGCTTCGGCATCGAGCACGACTCCGAGGTCGTCCCCGCCGCGGGCGCGCTCGTCGACTACGTCGAGGAGACGCAGCGCTCGGCTTGCCAGCACCTCCGGACGATGCAGCTCGTCCTGCCCGCCGATCACCTCGTCCTCGATCGCGCGACGCACTCTTGTCTCGAGCTCACGGAGACGCAGCTCGGCGGGAGGCGCGAAGGCTCCCTGCTCGACGCCATCGACGAGACGCTCACGCCCATGGGGGGACGCGTGTTGCGCGAGTGGCTGCTCGCACCGCTGCGCGACGTCGGGCGAATCCGACGGCGCCTGGCGGGCGTGGGCGAGCTCGTGGAGTCGGTCTTCCTGCGGGAGGAGCTGCGCGAGCGGTTGGGAACCGTGCAAGATCTCGAACGACTCGTCGCGAAGACGTCGACGGGTCGCGCGAACGCGCGCGACCTGGCTGCGATCGGGCGCTCGCTCGCCGCGGCGCCGGACCTGCGGACGAAGCTCGAGAGCGTCTACTCCGAGGCGTTGGCCGACGTCGCCGCGCGCCTCGACCCGCTGGAAGAGCTCGCGAACACGATCGAGCGAACCCTCGCCGACGAGCTGCCGATCGCCATCCGGGAGGGCGGGTTGATCCGCGCGGGCGTTTCGGCCGAGCTCGACGAGCTGCGCCAGATCGCGGGCGACGGGAAGTCGTGGATGGCGCGCTTCCAGGCCGCCGAGATCGCCCGCTCGGGCCTGCCGGGCCTCAAGATCGGCTTCAACTCGGTCTTCGGCTACTTCATCGAAGTTCCCCGCGGTCAGATCGAGCGCGTTCCCGAGCACTACATCCGCAAGCAGACGATCAAGACGGCCGAGCGCTACATCACGCCCGAGCTCAAGGAGTACGAGGGGAAGGTGCTGCAGGCCGAGGAACGCTCCCACGAGCTCGAGTACGACCTCTTCGTCGCCCTGCGCGACGAGGTCGCGCTCGAAGCCGGGCGCATCCTCGACACGGCCGACGCGATCGCGGAGCTCGACGTCCTGTGCGGGCTCGCGCAGAGCGCGGCGGACAATCGCTACACCGCGCCGGAAGTAGACGACTCCGACGCGATCGAGATCACCGAGGGCCGCCACCCCGTGATCGAGCGCTCCGCGTCGTGCGACGCCTTCGTGCCGAACGACGCTCGCCTCGACCGCTCCGGGCACAACCTCACGATCCTCACCGGCCCCAACATGGCCGGGAAATCGACTTACATCCGCCAGGTCGCGCTGATCGTCCTGTTGGCGCAGACGGGCTCGTTCGTGCCGGCCGCCAAGGCGCGCATCGGCGTCTGCGACCGCATCTTCACGCGCGTCGGAGCCGGCGACGACATCAGCCGCGGCTCCTCGACCTTCATGGTCGAAATGGTCGAGATCGCGAACATCCTGAACAACGCGACCGAGCATTCGCTCGTCGTGCTCGACGAGGTCGGCCGTGGCACGAGCACCTTCGACGGCTTGGCGTTGGCCTGGGCCATCGCCGAGCACATTCGTCTCGAGATCGGAGCGCGCACGATCTTCGCCACCCACTACCACCAGCTCACGGACCTTGCCGAGCGTTTACCGGGCGTGGCGAACCTCAACGTCGCCGTGCGCGAGTGGGGCGACGAGATCGTCTTCCTGCACAAGATCGTCCCGGGTGGTACGGATCGCTCCTACGGCATCCACGTCGCGCGGCTGGCGGGAGTGCCGAGGGAGCTGCTCGAGCGCGCGAAGGAGTTGCTGAGGCGCATCGAGGAGGAGTCGGGGGACCTCGCTCCACGCGTCGCCCAGACGAAGACGGACGCGAACGGCGAGCTCGTGCCGTTTCCACCTCCGGTGAAGCAGCTCACCTTCTTCGCCGGCGGCCCGTCACGCCTGGAGCAGGAGCTCGCGAAGCTCGACGTCGATTCGCTGAGTCCGATCGCCGCACTGCTCGAGCTGAAGCGACTGCAAGAGCTCGCGTGAGCCGGCAGCGTGCGATCAGGCGGCTTGCGGGCCTCGACCTGGTTGCGCCCCTCCAAACTCGTCCGCCGGGTCGGCTACGCCGCGCCTGCCAGCCTCTCGCAACGCACCGACTGCTTCACGCACTTTGGGGACATTAGTTGCGCGACCTCACGCTCGACCTGGGCTTGCCGAGTTCGCGCCACGCGCGGGCGGCGATCGACGGGCGCTTCTTGGAGTGCGGCGGCGGCATGTCCTCGAGGTACTCCGCGTACTTCTTCGCCACGATTCCCCAGTGGCACTGCTGCTCGACGAACGCGCGCGCGCCGCGCTCGAGGCGATCGCGATGCTCCGGATGGTCACACAGGTCGACGAGCGTGCGCGCGATCGCCTCGACTTCGCCGTTCCCGAGCGGCACCTTGAGGATGCACGCATCGGGGAGCTCGGCTTGCTCGGCCGCATCCGTGGCGATGACCAGGCGCCCCAGCGCGAGCGACTGGAAGATGCCGCCCGACGTCCCGCCCGTGCTCGGCCCGCGTAGGTTGATGCTGGCGTCGCCCGCGTGGATCCAGTCCCAGGCCTCGTGCTCCGGGAGATAGCCCGTGACGTGGACGGCGCCCTCGATGCCGTGCCGCCGCGCGAGCTCGCGCGGCGCGAGCCCCTCGCCCGTCCACCCGCCGGCCATCACGACGCGGACGTCCCGCTGCTCGGCTCGCGCGCGGGCGACGCCGGCGAAGACCTGGTCGATGCGCTTGTGGGGCTGAACGCCGCCGAAGCTCACGAGCAAGAGGCAATCGCTCCACTCCCTTCCGAGACCCAGGCGACGCCGCGTCTCCCGACGGTCCCCGTCGCGCCAGCGGATCTCCGCGCCGTGCTGCAGCACTCCGACCTGCGTCATGGCGTTGCGCTCGCGCAGGATGCGTTCCTTGACGTGCTGCGAGTGGACGATGAACGCGTCGGCGAAGCGCACGACCGAGCGGTTGAGCGGAAGGCGGAAGCGGTCGCGCGCGAGAGTGACGGGGACGATCGGGCATTCTTCGCGGAGCGACATGTCGAGCTGGTGCGAGCCGAGATCGTCTCGCCATTCGATGCGCTGGACGAACGCACCGAGACGGCGCGAATCGCCGTTCTTGCGCTGCTCGCTCGTCACGCTCACGGGATGGGTGGCGACGCACAGGGCGGGCTCGTCGAGCGAGGGAACTTTCGCGCCGAGGCGCGCCCAGGGAGCCTTGGGCGAGCAGTCGTGCGCGGCGAGCACGCGGCCGGCGTGGCGCAGCTCGATCGTGCGTCCGGGATCGCTCTCGACGGTCACGGTCACCTCGCGCACTCCGCGCGCCGGTACGCGCACGTAGGCGCGATCGCTCGTCCAACGACCCGCATCCTCGGCGGCGTGCCAACCGTGGGTGAAGACGCCGCTGGACGCCGCGAGACGCTCGGGCCCCGGTTCGGGCTCCGGCCTGTCTCGCTGACGCCGCCTGTCGAGCCAATTGCGCGCATAGATCCGGGCTTGTCCGATCCCGCCCTCGCGCAGCGCGAACGCGTGCCCCGCGAGGCCTCCGCGTTCGAGCGCCGGGAAGGCCTTCATGGCCATGTCGAACAGGACCCAGTCGTGCAGCATCACCGTTCCGCCGAGGGCGCGGATCATGCGCGGCATGAAGGCGTGACCGAGCTCGTTCCCCAACTGATAGAGGATCCGATCGTGATCGGCCGGATCGACGCGCGTGGCGGGCTCCTCCCCTTCGCCGCACTCGCCGTCCACGAACACGCGCACCGAGCAGTGCTCCCTCAGATACGGAAGCAGGTGACGCGTGTAGTCACCGATGCCCGAGCGCGCCGAAGCGCGAGTGGTGACGAGGGCGAGTCTCAAGCTGGAGAGCGGGTCACGCGGGCTCGTGTGCCTCCGAGAGGAACCGGAGCACGCTTGGTGAAGACTGGAGGCATCGCGGCCCGTCCGGTGGAAAACGGCTCGGTCAAGCGGTGAGGAGCTCGACGCCTTCCGGTCCCAAGTAGATCGTGTGCTCGGTCTGCGCGACCATCTCGTCTTCCTCTTCGACCAGCGGCGGATAGCGAACGAGCGCGCCTTGGCGGGTCAGCTTGGCGATCGTCTCCTCGACCCTCTCGCGCTCGAGGTGATTGAAGTAGCGCCGGGCGATGGGCAGTCCCCGCCAGGCCTCGATCTCGCGCAGCACGTCGCGGTCGAGGCCCTTCGCTCTCGAGGGCGGCCGCACCATCATGAAGACCTCGGCCTTGCCGCGCTCGCGGATGTAGCCCCGGCCGGTGCTGGCGAAGGGCTCGATGGCGAAGATCATCCCCGTCTTGAGCTTCCCCCCGCCGGTCTCCGCGTAGTTCGGGATCTGGGGCGGTGTGTGCACCTTCCAGCGGGCGAGGCCGTGACCGGTCAAGTTACGCACGGGCTGGAAGCCGGCGGCCATGATCGTGCGCTCGACCGCGGCGCCGATGTCACCGACTGGGACGCCGTCGCCGACCGTCGCGATGGCGGCCGCCAGGGCGTCGGACGAGGCTCGGATCAGCTTGCTCCAGCGCCCGTCTTCGGAGAGATCGACGGTGCAGGCCGTGTCGGCGATGTAGCCATCGACGTGGACGCCGATGTCCACCTTGACGCAATCCCCGACTTCGTAGGCGAGATCGTCGTCGGGCGAGCTGCAGTAGTGCGCCGCGACGTAGTTGCGGCTCGACTGCGCCGGGAAGCCGGGCTGAGCGCCCCTTTCGCGGATCAACGCCTCGATCGACTCCAGGATCGAGCGCACCGTCGCGCCTGCACGGATGTTCGCGCGGGCCCACTCTCGACACTCGGCGGCGATGCGACCCGCCTGTCGAAAGCAATCGATCTCGAGGGCGTTCACGACACGGCAGGATAGTTACGTGCGCGCGAACGGGCAATCCGGCTGCGAAGGACGCGAGTGCTCGAACCTATACTCCGGACCTCATGGGTGAGGTCGCGGCTCACGAAGTTCCTGCGTCCGACGAGCGATCGCGCACTTGGCGACTCTTGCCCGGAATCGCGATCCTGTGCTTGGTCCACGGGATCTTCCTCTCCGAGGCCTTGTTCGGCGGCAAGATCCTCACGCAGATCGATGCGCTGCTCCTGTTCGAGCCGTGGGCGTCCGTGGCGCCCGAAGGCTTCCGCGCGTCCAACCCGATCCTCCTCGACCAGTCGATCGTGGTGCTCCCGTGGCTCGAGTTCTGCGCCGAGCGCTTGGCCGTCGGTGAGCTTCCCCTGTGGAACCCTCACGACTACGCCGGCCATCCACTGGGCTCGATGCCGAGCTCTGGGCTCTTCTGGCCCCTTCACTGGATCTACTTCGCCTGGCCGAGTTGGCACTTCCACGCATGGCACGCGTGGTCGAGGCTCGTGCTCGCGGGAACGTTCACCTTGCTCTTCCTGCGCGAGATCGGACTCGCGCGAGCCGCAGCACTGCTCGGAGCCTTGGCCTTCACGCTCTGTGGATTCAACATCGCCTGGCTCAACCACACCCACACGAACGCGACGATCTTCCTGCCGCTCTTGGCGTTCTTCGTGGAGCGGGCGGCGCGACGGCCTTCGTTGCGGCTTGCGGGAGCCCTGGCTCCGTTCGTTGCGCTGCTCTTCCTGAGCGGTCACCCGCCGACGTCCGCGCACGTGCTCATGGCGCTCGCCGCGTACGCAGTGCTCCGCACGTTCATCGGCATCGGAGGCTCGCGCCTGTCGGCCCGGGGGCTCGCTCACCTGGCGCTGGGAGGCCTGGTCGGGTTCCTCATGACGATGCCGATGATCCTCCCGTTCCTCGAGTACGTTCGCGCCGGGCGCGGGGCGAGCGTGTCTTCCTCGATGGAGATCGCGGGCGCGGTCGACGTCGGTGACGCGCTCGTCTTCTGGGTCGATCCCGATCACTTCGGCCATCCGCAGCGCGGGGACTACACGGGACCCCTCGGACCGCACCTCAACTACCAGGAGCTCGTGGGCATCTGGGTGGGACGGTCGGTGCTCCTGCTCGCGGGAGTCGGCCTGGTGCTCGGTCGCAGGGATCGCCGCGTGTGGATCTTCGCGACCATCGGGTTGTTGGCGGTGCTCGTGGCCTACCAGGCGCCGCCGCTGTACGACCTGTTGCGCGCGGTGCCGCTCGTCAACAACACCAAGCTCCTGCGCATCCTGTTCGTCGCTGCGTTCGCCTTGTGCGTGCTCGCGGCCGTGGGGGTGGACGGACTGCAGGCCCGCATCGCCGCCCGCAGGAGCGTCCTCGCGCAGGGTCTCGGCTACGCGGCGTGCCTGATCGCGGCGCTTGAGCTCGGCACCTGGGGGTACGGCTACAACCCGACCATCGAACGGGATTCGCCCGCGTTCCTGCCCAGGACCCCCGTCACGGACTTCCTCGCGGGCGACACGACGCTGCATCGCGTGCTCGGCACCGAGGGATCCATGCTGCTCCCGAACGCCAACCTGTTCTACGACGTCGACATGCTGACGGGGTACGACTCCATCGAGCCTCGCACCCTGGTGGAGCTCGCTTCCCGCCTCTCGACCGATCCCCTCGCGGAGCTCTCGCTGAAGGAAGCGCGTTGGTTCGATCGCATGCTCCCGCTGGCCAGCCTCTTGAACGTCAAGTACGTGCTCTCCAAGGGGCCGCTCCCCGCACCGCTCGAACTCGTCCTCGACGGTTCCGTGCAGGTCTGGGAGAACCCGGACGTCGTCCCCCGCGCGTTCGTCGCGCGGGGAGCGCGCGTGATCGCGGATTCGGCCGAGCGACTGGACGAGCTGAGTCGGCTGGACTTCGATCCGCTCGTGGCCGTTCTCGAAGCGGAGAGCTCGTCCTCGATTGCAGCGCGTGCGGCCCTTCACTCGGAACCACCGGGCGCGGTGCGGGTCGAGACCTACGAGCCACGCCGCGTCGTCCTGCGCGCCGACATGCAAGCCCCGGGACTGGTCGTGCTCGCCGACTGCTGGGACACGGGTTGGTCCGCACGGGTCGACGGGGAGGAGCGCGCCATCGAGCGCGTGGATCACACGCTGCGGGGCGTGTGGGTCGACGAGGGGCGCTCGGTGATCGAGATGACCTACGCCCCGCGGAGCTTTCGTCTGGGTGTCTGGATCGCGGGCGGGGCGCTCTTCGCCTCGATCGTGGTCTTCCTGGTCGGAGGACGCGCCCCTCAGGCTCCCACCCGAGAACGCCCGATCTTGGGGTGAGCATGCGGTTCATCACGGCGATCCTGGCGGCCTACCTCGCGCTGTCGTGCCAGGTGACCGAGTCGGCTCGGTCCGCGAGCCCGACGCCGTTCGTTCGCACGGCGAAGCCGGTTCAGGCCTGGCTCGTGGTGGACGGCGAGACCGAGCTCGGTTCCGTCGTGCTGTTCTCGACGCCGGGAGAGGACGGCGCCGTGGACGCCTTCTTCAGCATCCGGAACGTGTGGCAGCAGGATCTCGGAATCGTCGACGAGATGGGCCGCGCCTGGGCCTTCCGCGCACACGCGCAGGAGTCGCAGTGGGTCGGCTCGGGAACCGTCGCGTCGGGTGCCGCCCGCATCCTCGGCGCGAGTTCCGCTTGCCGCCTCGTCGAGATAGCGCTCGAAGGCCTGGACCCCACGACGCGCGCATCCCGCGCAGTCCCGGCAGGAGATCAGTAGTCCATCGGGCGTCCCGGCCTGTTCCGTGGACGCGGCGCGGGACGATGCGCGCGGAGCGGCCGCAAGCCGCCCGTCCCCGCGGCGACGAGGTCGCGCGTCGTGCCCGGCTCCCGGCGACTGGGAAGGAATGCGATTTCGCAGAGGGATCGCCGGCGCAAGGGAGATGAGCGGGACGCAGGGCTGAAAGGAGCTCCTCCCGGGAGGAAACGGTCTCATGCCGACGGGGGCCGTCGCTCGAAGAAGGACCTCGCGCACACGCGTGCGTCGAACCCTACCCCCCCCTGACCGAGTCCCCCATGATCAGGCTCCAAGCAGGCGAGTACATCGGCTCCTACCGAGTCCAGGACTTCCTCGCGCGAGGCGGCTTCGCTTGCCTCTACCTCGCCGAGGACGAAGCCGGCAACAAGGTCGCCCTGAAGGTCGGCGACGTGGCCGGCGGCGGCAGGTACATCACGCGCTTCCTCGAGATCACGAGCAAGCGCTCTCCCGACTGGATCAGCCCCGACGAGACTCCGGGCGAGGCGATCTTCCTGCGCAACGACGGGCTGCGGATCGACTTCCTCGACCTGCACGAGATCGACGACCTCATCCGTCACGAAGCGCTGACGCTGATCAATGCTCGCAACCAGAACCTGGTTCGCGTGCGTGAAGTCTTCGAGCACGAGGGTCGCCCGATCATCGCGATGGACTACGTGCGCGGGAAGACGCTGCGCGAGAAGATCCGCGGCCTCGAAGGGATTCGCTTGAACTGGTTCCTCTCGATCATCCGCGCGTTGCGGAAGCTCGGACAGAAGGGCCATCTCGCCTATCACGGCGATCTCAAGCCGGAGAACATCATCATCAAGCCGTCGGGCAGCGTGGTGATGATCGATCCAGCCCTGCGCGACACCGACCGCGGACTCATCTCGACCACGCCGCACTACAACCCACTCGTCCTTCGCACCCAGAAGGCCGACGTGATGGCGATCGGCGTGATGCTCTACGAGATCCTCACGGGGACGCTGCCCTTCGACGAGGTGCCGTGGCCCTATGCCGGTCGCGAGCAGGGCGGAGAGGTCGAGCGCTTGTCGCTCTCGTACTTCCTGAGCTACCCGCCGCCGAAGGATCTGAATCCGAACACGCCGGACGAGCTCGCTCGGATCGTGTACTGCAGCCTCACCGTGCCCGACTACGGACTCACGGAACTCGAGGAGGACCTGATCCGCTTCCTCCGCAAGGAGTGAGCGGAGCGGCGCGCAACGACTAGCGTCGGCGACCCTCTGCGATGCGCGTCTCGGCGAGGCGTTGCGCGGCCTCGCGCGTCGAGATGTTCTCCTGCTCTGAGATCTCGAACAGGAGCTTCAGGTTGTCGTAGATCCGGTCGATCCGGCGCAGCGCCTCCGACTCGTCGTACCCGCCGGGAAGGAGCTCGACCGCCACGTTGATGATGCCGCCGGCGTTGATGACGTAGTCCGGAGCGTAGAGGATCCCGCGGGCGCGCAGATCGTCGGCGTGACGGGGCTCGAGGAGCTGGTTGTTCGCGCTGCCGGCCACGGCTTTGCACGAGAGACGCGAGACCGTCTCGTCGTTGACACCTGCGCCTCGCGCGCACGGGGCGTAGATGTCGCATTCGACGTCGAGGTGTTGCTCCTCGCCGATGGCTTCGAACCCGTACTCCGACGACAGTTCCTTCACTCGCTCCAGGTTGACGTCGCAGATGACGACGTGCGCGCCGGCCTCCTTGAGGAGCACCGCGAGCCTACCGCCGACCGCGCCGACGCCCTGGATGACGATGCAGCTCCCTTCGAAGCGATCCGAGCCGCGGATCCTCTCGAGCACGGCGCGCATCCCGTGTAAACAGCCGCGAGCCGTGTACGGCGAGGGATTTCCCGAGCTCCCCGATTCGCGCGAGAGCCCCGTGACCCAGCGAGTCTCCTTGCGGACGATCTCGAGGTCCGGGATGCCGATGTTCATGTCTTCGGCAGTGATGTACTTCCCGCCGACTTGGTCGATGAACCGACCCATGGCCCGGAACAGGAGCTCGGACTTCTGGGTCTTCGGATCGCCGATGATCACCGACTTCCCTCCGCCGAGCCCCGTTTCCGCGACGGCCGACTTGAAGGTCATCCCGCGCGCGAGGCGCAGCACGTCGAACAGGGCCTCGTCCTCGGAGACGTAGGGCCACATGCGCATCCCGCCCAGCGCGGGCCCGAGGGTCGTGTCGTGGATTGCGATGATGGCGTGCAGGCCCGAGTCCGCGTCGCGGCAGCGGAGTACTTTCTCGTAACCGTCGACCTGAATCTCGGAGAGTTCCATCAGGGCTGCGCTCCTCCCGCGGGCGAACGACGCTCGGGATCCGCTCGGTGACCCGACCGCCCCCCGAAAAAAGGGCGCGGGAGCTTATCAGGGTCGGCGTTCACGTCCAGGGACAGCATGCCTGACGGCCCTGAACGCGGAGCACGCAAGGAGATCCAGGAGGAACCCTCGGGGTCCGTGGAAGGGTTCTCGGCCCGGCCTCGCGAGGGGCTGTCGGGCGATCATGCGGCCGAGCTGTCGTCGTCGGGACCGGCCTCGCTGGGAGCGCCCGCGTCCCCCGACTCGGCAACGGCGCGGGCGTTCTTGCACTCCGGATAGCCCGAGCAGGCGAGGAACTCCTTCCCCCAGCGGCTCGTCTTCACGACCATCGGGCGGTTGCACTTGTCGCAGATCACGCCCGATTCGCGCGGTTTCTCGCGCAGCTCGTCGGGCAGCGGCTTCGCGTTCCGGCACTTCGGGAAGCTCGAGCAAGCCAGGAACGGCCCTCGGCGGGATTGCTTGACGATCATCGGGCTCGAGCACTTGTCGCAATCGATCCCGGTCGGCTTCGCCTCGAGGATCTTGCCCTCGTCGTCGACCGACGCCGTGCTCTTGCACTTCGGGAACGCCGTGCACGCGAGGAAACGCCCGCGCTTCCCGTTGCGGATGACCATCGGCGACTCACACTTCGGGCAGGTGTAGTCCGTCTCGACGACCTCCGACGCGGGGCGCGGACCGTCCATCGGCATCGTGTTCTTGCAGGTCGGGTAGTTCGAGCAGCCCAGGAACTTCCCGCGCTTGTTGTAGAGGACCGCCATCGGAGACCCGCACTTGTCGCATTTCCGGTCGGTGAGCTCCGGATTCAGCTTCAAGCTCGGCATCGCCGTCTCGGCCTTCTCCATGTCCTTCGAGAAGACGTCGTGGAAGTCCTTGACGACCTTCGACCAGCGGAGCTTGCCTTCCTCGACGCGATCGAGATCGGACTCCATCTGCGACGTGAAGTTGACGTTGATCAAGTCGCCGAAGTGGTCCACGAGCCGATCGGTGACGATCTCGCCGAGCTCCGTGGCGAAGAATCGGCGCGTCTCCAATTTGACGTACCCGCGGTCCTGGATGGTCGAGATGATCGTCGCGTACGTCGACGGGCGTCCGATGCCCTTCTTCTCCAGCTCCTTCACGAGCGTGGCTTCCGAGAAACGCGGGGGCGGCTGCGTGAAGTGCTGCGAAGCCTCGATCTGCTCGGGGGGATAGCGCTGACCCTGGTCGAGCCCCTTCGGAAGGCTCTGCTCCGCCTCGGAGTCCTTCTCGCGCTCCTGCGTGAAGACGCGCAGGTGGCCGTCGAACACCGTGACCTCGCCTTGAGCGACGAACTTGGGTCGGCCCTTGTCCTCCGTTCCGGGCGCTCGCACTTCCCCGGCGTGCGTGAACGTCGCCGTCGTCACGTTGAACAGCGCCGGAGCCATCTGGCTCGCGACGAACTTGCGCCAGATCAGGTTGTAGAGCTTGAACTGATCGTCGCTCAGGGCCTTGGCGATGCGATCGGGCGTGTGCGCAACCTCGGTCGGCCGAATCGCCTCGTGCGCTTCCTGGGCGCCCTTGCTCTTCGTGCGGTGCACGTTCGGCTGAGCGGGAAGGTAGTCGGGACCGTATTCCGCGGGGATCAGTTCGCGCACCTGCGTGATGGCGTCCTGGCTCACGCGCGTCGAGTCCGTGCGCATGTACGTGATGAGGCCGACCGAGCCCTCGCCGGGGATCTCGATCCCCTCGTAGAGCTGCTGCGCGATCATCATCGTCTTGCGCGAGCTGAAGCGCAGCATGGTCGCAGCCTTCTGCTGCAGTTGACTCGTGGTGAACGGCGGCGTGGGGCGTCGGGTCTTGGGCTTCACTTCGAGCTCTTCGAGCTCGAGCGCGTCGCCGCCGATGGAGGCGATCACCGCCTTGGCGCCGCTCTCGTCCAGGTCCTTGTCGATCCGCTGCTCGCCGATTCGGCGCAGCTCGGCGTCGAACGGCTGGCCGTCGACCTTCATGTGGGCGGTGACGCGCCAGTACTCCTCGCTGACGAAGGCGCGGATCTCCTTCTCGCGCTCGACGATCAGCCGGACGGCCACGGACTGCACGCGCCCGGCGGAGAGTCCCTTGGCGATCTTCTTCCAGAGGAGCGGCGAGAGCTTGTACCCCATGATCCGATCGAGCACGCGCCGCGCCTGTTGCGCCTCGACCTTGTCCATGTCGACCTTGCCCGGCTGCTCGAAGGCTCCGAGGACGGCCTTCTTCGTGATCTCGTTGAAGACCACGCGGAAGACCTTTTCGTCGGCGGCCTCGAGCGCGATGGCGAGGTGCCACGCGATGGCCTCACCCTCGCGATCCATATCGGGAGCGAGGTAGATCGCGGAGGCGTCCTTCGCGGCCTTCTTCAGCTCCGCGACCACCTTGCCCTTGCCGCGGATCGTCGTGTACTCGGGCTCGAACCCGTGCTCGATGTCGATCCCGAACTTCCCTTTGGGGAGATCCCGGATGTGGCCCATCGAGGCCTTCACGACGAAGTCCTTGCCGAGGTACTTGTTGATGGTGCGAGCCTTGGCGGGGCTCTCCACGATCACGAGGGACTTCTTCGAGCTCTGCTTGCTCCTCGGCTTCCCACCGTTCGGGTTCTTTGCTTCCGTCATGGGTTCTCCGAAGGTCCCGGCCGCCGCTCGCTCGAGCGCGGGGGACCGCGGGGAATGAGGGCTCCTTATTGGAGGTGGTTCCTCCGCAGTCAACGGGCGAGGCCGGGACCCCGGGGAGGGCGGCAGCAAGCCGTCGCCCTGCCGCGTCGAGGTCGTAACCTCCTTTCAAACAAAGGCTTGTGGCTTCGAATTCGCCCGCTCTGCCCGCCCGCACGCGTTGCAGCGGACGATCGTGCCTAAGCGCAACGGGGCCGCGAACTTAGCTACCGCCCTCCCGGGGGCTCGCAGGGAATGCTCCCCGAGCTAGGCTCGCGCCGATGATCCTGCGCGCCGCGGAGACCGACACGCCGTCCGACCGCGAGCTCCAAGGCGCTTTGGACGTCGCCTTCGCGGCGCTGTGGGCCACCGGCCCCGATGTGCGCCGCGACCGCGTCTTCCGCATCCAAGCGCTGCGCCGGGTCGGGGGCACCGCGCAGGTCTTCGACACTCTGTGCCGGCCCTTCGACGACGCTGCTGGCGGCGGCGAGGCCACCCAGCGCATGGCGCGCGAGTACGGGGTGGCGGGTGGCGAGCTCGCGGACGCGCCGACCGCCGAAGAAGCTTGGCCGCACCTGGCGGAGTTCCTCGCCGGTCGCACGGTCCTCACCACCGATCGCGCGGAGTTCGAGGGGCGTAGCGCGGTGCTCGGCGGCGCACACCCACGGCCGGAGCACGTGCTCGGACTCGGTGAGATCGCCGAGGTGCTCTGCCCGGGGCGACTCTCGGGCCTGGGCGAGAACCTGATCGCTGAGATCGTTCCGCGTTCGACGGGAGCGCGGCGCGCGGTGGGTCCGCGCGAGTTGCGCGCGGCCGCCGGCGCCTTGGTGGGTAGCTTCCTCGAGCTCGATCCGGCGGCGATCGCGTTGGCCGTGCGCGGCTACCGACTCGCCTCGCGCTCCCTCGCTCGAATCGAACCGCGGGCGGCCCGGACCCTGTCTTCGATCCTCGAGCTCGCGGCGGCGCCGCGCGCCTGGGCGGATGCCGAGGACCAGCTCTTCCCGCTGCATCCCGGCCTGCGCGAGGGCGTCGTCCAGTCGGCTCTCGACCGGCACAGCGACCTCGCGGGCGCGCTCGCCGTCCTGACGCCGCCCTGGACGACGCCCGAGAACGACGCCTCGCCGCCGCTGCCGCCCGACCTGCCCGACCCACGGCCCCTCGATCCGGACGACGAGCGGCGCCTGGACGAAGCCTTCCGGCACCACCTGCCGCTCCTGTTCGGCGGCTCCTACCGGCGCGGCCAGCACGAGGTCGCCAAGGCGGTGGCGCAGAGCCTCGGCGCGGGCGAGCTGCTCCTCGTGCACGCTCCGACCGGGACGGGCAAGACGCTCGCGTACCTCGTGCCGGCGGCGATGTGGGCGGCGCGCAACGGCGTCCGGCTGTGCGTCGCGACGTTCACACGCGCCCTGCAGGAGCAGGCGATGGACCGCGAAGTCCCGCTCGCGCTCGAGCTCCTGCGCCGGAGCGGCTTTCCCCATCCGCCGCGCATCGCCGTCCTCAAGGGACGGCAGAACTACCTGTGCTGGCGCGCGCTCGAGCTCATGGCGCCCCTCGATCTGGACGCGGGGTCGAGCTCGTACGCCTGGACGCGCGCCGCGCTGTTCGCCCTGACGGATGCGGTCGGCGACCTCGATCGGCTGCCGCGGCGTTCGGAGCTCTTCTTCGAGGACGCGCGCGATTCCGAGCGCGAGCTCACCCGATTGCTGCGCCGCACGCGCGCCGAATCCGGCTGCTGCCGCGAGCGGCGCGACCGCTCGACCTGCGCCGCCGAGGCGGCTCGGCGGCGCGCGGAACGCTCGCACGTCGTCATCACCAATCATGCCCTGGCCCTCTCGCGGAAGAACTTCTTCCGCTACGCCGTCTTCGACGAGTGCGAGCACCTGCACGACCAGGCGCACGCGGCTTGGAGCCATGTCCTGCCGATCGCGCGGGCGCGCGAGCTCCTCCACGCTCTCCTCGACTCGAATCGCGATCCAAGGGGCCCGCTCGAGCGCGTGCTGTCGGCCGCCCTGGGGGAGAGCGAAGCGCACGGTTCTGCAGCGCGCTGCTCCGAGCTCCACGCAGCTTCGTTGGACGCGCTCGGGCACCTCGAGCAGTCGGTCCAGGCGTTCAAGGCCTGGCGCGCCTCGATCGGCGCGGAGCGCGAGGAGAAGGACGCTCACTCGCTCTTCCGCGAGTACGCGGCTTCGGAGCGCGGGGAGAGTCTGCTCGAGGCCCACGCGCTCCTCGCCGCGGCCTGGAACGAGCTCACGGTCGAGCTCGCGGCCCTGTCGGAGCACCTCGAGCAGGTCGCCGTGCGCGGCAAGCCCCGGTTGCGGCGCGCGCTCGACCTGGCGCGCACCGACCTCGAGGAAGCGCTGCTCGGGATCACGGCCTGGATCCCGCGCGACGAGAACGGCGCCGCCTTTCGACCGGAGACCTTCTACGACGTCGAAACGGACGCGCGCGGACGCGACGCGCTGGCGGCGCGCGTGCTCCTGCCGCACGAGTACCTCGGTCGCTACTACTTCCCCGAGCTGCGCGCGGGCGTCTGCATCTCCGCCACGACCTACCTCGGCGGGGGCTTCGAGACCTCGGCGGCCTACCTCGGGCTCCAGCGCGCCGCTCACCCCGCCCCCGACGAGGCGCGCGAGCCCACGCCGTTCCGAACCTTCCACGCGCCGGCCCCCTTCGACTACGCGCGCGTCCTGGTCGCGGTCCCGCGCGATGCGCCGGCGTTCCACAGCCGCAGCAAGGAAGCCTTCCTCGAGTACACCCGCCGCTTCGTGCGCGAGCTCGGCCTGCGCACGCGCGGGCGCATGCTCGTGCTGTTCACGAACGCGGCCGACTGCGTGGCTTGCGGGCGCGAGCTCGTCCCGTTCTTCGCCGAGCGCGGGATCCCGTTCTGGTACCAGCGCATGGAGGGAACGGAGAAGGAGGAGCTGGCCGAGCTCTTCCGCAGCCGCATCGACTCGATCCTGTTCGGCCTCGACACCTTCTGGTACGGCGCGGACTTCCCGGGTGAAACGCTCGAGTACCTCGTGATCGTCAAGCTCCCCTACGGCGTCCCCGACCGCTACCACCACGCGCAGTGCGCCGCGCTGGGCGTCGGCGAGCAGCGCCGCTCGATCTACATGCCGCGCGCGCTGGCGAAGTTCCGCCAGGGCTTCGGGCGGTTGATGCGCAAGGAGACCGATCGCGGCTGCGTCTTCGTGCTCGACGGGCGCGTCCTCGACCCGCGGCATCGCGCCTTCCTGCGCGAGATCCCGCTCGACGGCGTCGCGCCGCGCGCGGAGGACGAGAGCCGCGCGCGTTTCTTCCGGGGCGAGACCGAGCGCTGCCTGCACGAAGCGCTCGCCCACATGGGCATGCTCGCCGACGCCAAGAAGCACGAGGCGTTGCGCGAGCGCGCCGCCCCAGCGGCGGCCGAGCCGGACGCGGAGGGCCCGCTCGACCTGACCGAGGAAGATCTGCCCTTCTGACCTACGGCGCCCGCGAGCCGCTGGGTCGAGCGCGGATCGGAAGTACCCTGGGTCATGCCCGCCGCGCCCCCGTCGAACGCTGAATGGACCGAGGTCCTCGTGCTCGTTCCGCGCGGCTGGGAAGAGCTCGTGGCCGACGTCCTATGCCGAGCGTCGGGAACTTCCGTCGCCATCGGCGACGTGGGTCGCGTGCGGCCGCCGGCTCCGGGCGGCAAGGTCTGGGTGCGTACGGCGCTCTCGCCGGACCGCGCCGGGCAGGTAGCACGCCGCGCACTCAGCGACGCGTTGGCTGCCCTGGCCGGCCTCACGGGCGAGCCGGAGCTCGGCGGTCTCGAGACCGCGTTCCGCGCCATTCCCGCGGAAGACTGGGCGAACGCGTGGCAAAAGACCTGGAAGCCGTTTCGCGTCGGACGCCTGTGCGTCGTCGCGCCGCACCGGCGGAGCGCGCTGCGCGCGGACGACGTGGCCCTCGAACTCGTCCCAGGCGGCGCGTTCGGCACCGGCCGCCACGCGACGACGCGCGCCTGCCTGCGCCTCCTGCAGGAGCGGGTGCGCGAGGGGCAACGCGTGCTCGACGCCGGGACGGGCACCGGCATCCTGGCCGTGGCCGCTGCGCTCTTCGGCGCATCGTCCACGCTGGGCTTCGACGTCGATCCGAGCTCGGAGCCGTTCGCCACGGATCTCGCCCGCCGCAACGGCGTCGCGGACCGCTGCCGCTTCGTGACCAGCGGCTTCGAGGTCCTCGAAGGCCACGCCGACCCCTTCGACGGCGTGTTCGCGAACCTCTACTCCGACCTGATCCAGCAATACGCGGGTGTGCTCGCGGCGCACGTCCGTCCCTCCGGCTGGTGCGTGTTCTCCGGGTGCCCGGAGCTGAATCTCGAGCCGACCTGGCGCGCGATCGAGACCGCCGGCTTCACCGATCTCGAGCTCTCTCGCCGCGGAAGGTGGTGCACCGTTTCCGGCCGCAAGAACTAGAGCGGGGGCATCCGCGCCGGGGCCGATGATTCCGGTCCTGCGTCGCGGAGCCCCCAATGGAGCGCGCGCCACCCCGTCTGCTCTGCCGTCGATCAAGGTGCGTCGGCGCCGAAGCGCCGGCGGAGAGCGGTGCGCGTCCGCGCAGAGCAAACGCTATCCGCGCCGCGGGAGCGACAACAATCTCGACCTTTGCAGCATGTTGTCGAGTCGTGAAGGCGCGTTCATCTGGAGGAAGCAACATCTGGATTCGTGTTCGAGACACTTGTCAGATGGGGCGACGCCTTCACGCCCACACCATGGACTCTCGGGACTCTCGCGATCATCTGCCAGCTCGCACGGAGCGACTCGAACGGCTCGCGGACTTCGAGCCCGAGGTCGTGGTCGTCGGCGGCGGCATCACGGGCGCCGGCATCGCGCTCGACCTCGCCCTGCGCGGCGTGCGCTTGCTCTTGGTGGAGCGCGGCGACTGGGCGGGCGCGACCTCGAGCGCTTCCTCGCGACTCGTCCACGGCGGGCTGCGCTACCTCGAGCAGTTCGAGCTCGGCCTCGTGCGCGAATCGTGTCTCGAGCGCGCGCTGCTCCTCGAGAACGCCGCAGGGTTGGTGTGGCCGGAGACCTTCCTCTTCCCGGTGCACCGAGGCGACCGCGTGGGGCGCGCGAAGCTCGGCCTGGGGCTCGCCCTCTACCAATTGCTCTCCGTCCCGCGCCCCCTGGGCGTGCCCGGCCTGCTCGGCCCGAGACGCGCCCTGGAGCTCGTCCCGGGGCTCGACGCCGAACGGCTGCGCGGGGGCGGCCACTACCAGGACGGCGCCACCGACGATGCGCGGCTCACGCTGGCGGTCGTCGCGAGCGCCGCCCGCGCAGGCGCGCTGGTCCTCTCGCGCTTCGAGCTCCGCGCCCTCGAGGCGGGCGCGAGCGGTGCGTCGCTCGAGCTGCAGGACGTCCTGCGCGGAACGACGAGCGCGGTGCGGACCCGCGCCGTGGTGCTCGCCGGAGGTCCCTTCACCGAGGCGTTGCGCGCCCGCGCGGGCCTCTCCGGCACCTGGATCACGCCCACGCGCGGCTCGCACGTCGTCGTGCCGCGCGTGCGACTGCCCACGGACGGTGCGGTGATCTTCCCCTCGCGCATCGACGGCCGCGTCATGTTCCTGATCCCCTGGCCGCGCTACACGATCCTCGGGACGACGGATCTCGACGCCGATCCCGCGGCGCCCGTGCAGGCGACGCGCGCCGAGGTCTCCTATCTGCTCGAATCGGCGAACGCGCTCGTGCCGCACGCGGAGCTCACGCCGGCGGACGTCGTCTCCACCTGGGCCGGTTTGCGCCCGCTGCTCGCGGCCGCGGCGGCTCCGTCGGAACGCTCGCGCGAAGAGCGCATCGAGCGCGAAGGACCCGTCTACACGATCGCGGGCGGGAAGCTCACCGGCTTTCGCAGCCTGGCCGAGAAGGTCAGCGCGCGGCTGTGCGAGGACCTCGCGCTCGGACGGCGCGGCCGTCGGTCGCCGACGCGAACTCACGCGTTGTGCGGCGCGCTCGCGGGCACTCCCGCGCGTCCACTGTGGTCGCGGCTCGACGAGGACGGGCTTCCCGAGGGACGCGACCGGCCGCTCGTGCATGCCTGGAGCAAGCGCTATGCGGCCCACGCCCCGCACGTGCGCGCCGCGTGCGACCGGCTCGAGGGGGGAAACGTCCCGTTGGACGCGGAGACCTTGGTCGGCGAGGTCGACTGGGCCGTGGGCCGCGAGGATTGTCTCGGGCTCTCCGACTTCCTGTTCCGACGGACCGACCTCGGCTACGGCCCGGCGAAAGTGCTGCGGGCGGCGCTTCCCCGGGTCGAAGAGCGCATGGCCGAGCTACTGGGATGGCGCGAGGCAGAAAAAAGTCGCCAGCGCAGCGAGTTGGACGCCGATCTCGGGCGGATCCACGCCTGGCGGGACGAGCCCCTTTGAGCTACCGGTTCTTTTCCGCCCAAGGCGCCTGCCCGCGCCTGCCGAAATCCCCTTGCCTCTCCCGCCGGGTCGACCATCGGCTCTCCGTACACTGAATCGATCGCGGTCGAGATCGCCCCACCGAAGTCATGATCCTCCTCTTCCTCATGGTCGCCCTGGCGGGCGCCTTCCTCTATTTCGGCCGCCCGCTGTGGGCGTGGATCGCACCGCTCGCCCTCGCGCTCGGGTGGTGGTGGTTCGGCGGCGCGAATCCGACGGGGTTCGCGATCGTCGCGAGCTTGGCCGGGCTCGTCGTCCTCGTCGCGAGCTTTCCGCCGCTGCGGCGCGCGCTCGTCACGCAGAGGCTCATGCCCGTCCTGGCCGAGATCCTGCCGCGCATGAGCGAGACGGAGCGCATCGCGCTCGAGGCGGGCAGCGTCTGGTGGGACGCCGACCTGTTCTCGGGCGCACCGGATTGGAAGAAGCTGCTCGCGATCCAATCGAAGGGGCTCAGCGAACGCGAGCGCGATTTCCTCGCCGGACCCGTGGAGCAGGTGTGCGGGATGGTCTCCGACCACGAGCTCGCACAGGCGGGCGATCTCTCCGACGAGGTCTGGGACTTCCTGCGTCGCAATGGCTTCTTCGGGATGATCGTCCCGGAGAAGTACGGCGGGCTCGGCTTCTCGGCGCTCGCCCACTCGGCGGTCGTGACGAAGCTCGCGAGCCGCTCGATCGGGCTCTCGGTGACCGTGATGGTCCCGAACTCCCTGGGGCCGGCCGAGCTGATCCTCCACTACGGCACGGACGAGCAGAAGAACCACTACCTGCCGCGCCTCGCGCGCGGCGAACTCATTCCGTGCTTCGCCCTCACCGAGCCGACCGCCGGCAGCGATGCGGGATCGATCAAGAGCTCCGGCGTCGTCTGCCGCGGTCAGTGGGAAGGGAAGGACGTGCTCGGGCTGCAGCTCGACTGGGACAAGCGCTACATCACGCTGGCGCCCGTCGCGAGCCTCATCGGTCTCGCGTTCCAGATGAAGGATCCCGAGCACCTGCTCGGCGAGAAGGACGACGTCGGGATCACGTGCGCGCTCGTTCCGACCAACCTGCGCGGCATCGAGATCGGGAAGCGCCACGACCCGCTCGGCGTGCCGTTCCACAACGGCCCCACGAAGGGCGTGGGCGTCTTCGTCCCGCTCGAGAACATCATCGGCGGGCCGGAACTGGCCGGCCACGGCTGGAAGATGCTCATGCAGACGCTCGCGGCCGGACGGGGCATCTCGCTGCCGTCGATGTCGGTCGGAGCCGCGCAGCTCGCGACGCGCACGGTGGGCGCCTACGCGACGATCCGCGAGCAGTTCGGAGTGCCGATCGGCAAGTTCGAGGGCATCGAGGAGGCGCTGGCGCGGATCGGCGGGCTCACCTACGCAATGGACTCCGCGCGCTTGATGACGCTCAGCGGCATCGACCTGGGCGAAAAGCCCTCGGTCCTCACGGCCGTGATGAAGTGCTACCTGACCGACGGCATGCGCACGGTGATCAACGATGCGATGGACATCGTCGCCGGCGCGGGCATCTCGCGCGGGCCGCGCAACATCATCGCGGGCGCCTACACGGCGCTGCCCATCGCGATCACCGTCGAGGGCGCGAACATCCTCACGCGTTCGATGATCATCTTCGGCCAGGGTGCCATCCGCTGCCACCCGCACGCGCAGCAGGAGATCCGCGCCGTCGACGAGCGCAACCTGGCCAAGTTCGACGAGCACTTCTTCGGGCACGTCGGATTCGTCTTCACGAATGCCGCGCGCGCGCTGTGGCTCGGCCTCACGGGCTCCCTGCTCGCGTCGAAGCCGACCTCCGGTCCGGCCGGAGCCTTGTTCCGCGACTTCACACGCATGAGCGCGGCGTTCGCATTCCTCGCGGACATCTGCATGGGCACGCTGGGCGGCTCGCTCAAGTTCAAGGAGAAGATCACGGGGCGGCTCGCGGACGCCTTCGCGTGGCTCTACATCGGTTCCGCCGCCCTGAAGCACTTCGTCGAGGAGGGCCAGCAGGAGCGCGACTTGCCGTACGCGCGCTGGGCCGCGCAGCACGCGCTGTACGAGATCCAAGAGGCGCTGCTCGGCGTCCTGCGCAACCTCCCTCTGCCGTGGCTGGGCATGGTGGTGCGTCCGATCCTCTTCCCGTTCGGCGCGCGTTTCTCGCCGCCGTCGGACCGCTTGGGAGCCCAGGTCGCGCGCTCGCTCTTGGAGAGCGGCGAAGCCCGGCTGCACCTCACGCGCGACATCTACCTGCCGCCGCCGTCCGAAGCCGGACTGGGCCGCATGGAGGAGGCGCTCGAGAAGGTCGTGCGCGCCGACGCCGTGAAGAAGCGCGTCCGCGAAGCCGTCAAGGCCAAGACGCTCGACAAGAAGCCCGCGCACACCCTGAACGAGCGCGCGCTCGCCGCCGGCATCGTCTCCGACGCCGAGCTCGTGCTGCTCGCCGACGCGGACGCCGCGCGGGCGGACGTGATCGCGGTCGACGCCTTCGAGAGCGTGCGCCACATGGAGCAGAGCCGTTCGAATTGACGGCCGTCCTCCGTCAGGAAGATGTCGCCGCCCCGATCGGCTCCGAGCGCGGCCGTGTCCCCGGAGCTCGGGACCGTCAATAGAAGGATTCCGACGCCTCCGGTGCGTTCGCGAGCGCGAAGGCGAGTCCCAGAGCGGCCGTCAGGAGAGCGGCTCCGATCGCCACGGCGGCAGCGCTCAGCGGGCCGAGACGCCGCACCGGCCCCCACTCACCGAGCCAGGCCGCGAGCGGCGCGAGCCCGAACGACACGGCGCTCACCGTCGGGAAGTCGGTCGTGAGGAAGGAGCCGCCGATGCTGTGGCAGCCGTGCACGACCGCGATGACCGCGCTCGCACCGCTCGTGAGCTCGAGGGCCGGCGCGCGCAGCGCGACGACGGCGCTCGCCCCGAGGCAGCCGGCGAGGGACGCGGCGAACAGCGCGAAGGTGGCGTTGCCGGAGGCGAGCAGGGCGACGCTCTGGGCCGAGGTCACGGCGAGGAGCGCGAGCGGCAGAACGGGTCCCGAGCGACGCCGCGCGAGCGCGTCGAGTCCGCTCCACGAGACGAGCAAGCCGAAGCCGAGCCCCACCACCGCCAATACCGCGAGGCCGATCTCCCAACGCGCGAGGAAGTTCTGGAGCAGCCACCAGGGAATCGCCAGGGTCACGACCGCTCGCACGAGCGGGCGCAGCGCGCGGGGAACGCGCTCGAACGCCTCGAGCGCGCCCACGATGGCTGCGCCGAGCGCGACGTACACGATCCGTTCCTTGAACTCGCGCGGTGCGAAGGAGAGCTCGAAGTGACCCTGCTGGTGCCCCACCGCGTAGCCCGCCGCGAACGCGAGCGCGCCGAGCGCGCGGGCGAGACGCGTCGCGGACGAGGCCGTCGCGCCCGAGCGCGGCGAGCGACGCGGCAACCAAGCGAGTGCCAGCAGGACGCCGACGACGATCGCCGCGGGCAACACGGACCAGGTGCCGAGCCGGATCTCCACGAGCGCTAGCCCCGCGGCGCCAGATGGAATCGGAGCGGTGATCGGAGCGGGGATCGGCGCGCGCGCGGACTCCGGCGCGTGTCGATCGATCGTTCCCGCGTCATTCGCGTGCCTTGCACTCGAGGGCGACCACGACCTCGATCTCGCGCCCGAGCACCGTCTCCGGCATCTGATCGACGTAGTTCAAGCCGAACTCCGCCGCGTCGAAGGTGAAACGAGCCTCGAAGCCGACGAGCTTCCCGTGCTCGCCTGCGGCCTCTCCGATCTTGACCGCCTTGGCCGTGACGGGACGCTCGGTGCCGCGCAGCTCGAGGTTGCCCTGGATCGTGAGCTCGTCGCCCTTGCCCTCGACCTTCGTGCTCTCGAACACGATGGTCGGAAACTCGCTCGCGTTGAAGAAGTCCGTGCTGCGCAGGTGCGCGTCGCGCTTCTCGTTGCGCGAGTCGACGCTCTTCGCATCGATCTCGATCCGGATCGACGAGGCCGACGGATCCTTCGCGTCGTAGACGAGTTCCCCCCCGATCGAGCCGAAGCTGCCGTAGAAGTTGCTGACCCCCATGTGCCGCACCTTGTAGAGGATCGAGGAGTGGACGCCGTCGACGGCGTAGGTCGTCGCGGCGGCGCTCGCGACCGGCTCGGGGCTGGGAGGGGGAGCCGAGTGGAAGGCGAGGGCAACCGGTGGAATCGCGAGGAGAGTGAGGATGACCGTTTTCATGGTGGTTCCAGTGGGTTCGAGGAGGCGCGACGCGACGCCGAGCAAGGCGTCCGTCGCAGGGGCGACTAGGATAGCGACCGGGTGCGAGGAGGAACTCGGACCCCGAAGTCCGAGGCGGGAGCCCACGGATCGCGCTCCTTCGCTCGCCTGCCGGTCGAGCCGTCGCGCAGGTCGGGTTCGTGAAACGAACCACTCTGGTGGAGACCGACATGTCCAAGGATGAGAAAGTCGTGGTTCTCGAAAGCGCCGATCCGATCGAAGTCGATCTCGCCTGCAGCTTGCTGAGGGGCGGGAACATCCCCTTCGAGGTCGAGGGTTCGAATGCCTCGGGCCTGTCCGTCTTCGCCGGCTCGGCGTTCCGGAGCATGCAGACCGTCTTGGTTCGCGAGCAAGACGGGGAGCGCGCGCTCGCCTTGCTCGAAGAAGCATGGGGCGACCCGAAGGACTAGCAGCTTCCACCGCACGGCGCGGCGCGAAGCGGGGAATCCGCGGTCTCGCGCGAGCGAACGTCGCGCGCGAGGGACGTCGCCTCCCGCGTGGGGACCGCGTGAACGCGGATAGGCGTGAAGCTCGAGCTTCGTCGATCCGCGACGGCGTGCGCTCCCTAGCCTTTGCTCGAGACGGGCGCGTCGCTCGTCCCGGAGGATGGCGACATGGTTTCGACGATCGGGCGTTCGCGCGGCCGCGGGGGCAGGTTTTCGGGCGAGGGATCGAGACGAACGAGCGCGGTCCTCGGGATCCTCGGGGCAGGGATCGCTTCCGCTCTCGCGATCGTGTGGCTCGACGGGGAGCCCCGCGAAGTCGTGCTCGCCGTGGCAGTGGGAGCCGGCGATCGATCGACACCGCCGGCGGCCGAGGATCGCGCTCGCGTTCCCGACATCGAGCGCAATCGCGACGCGCGTACCGAAACGCCCGAGCCGCGCTTCGAGCGCGAGCTTTCGAGCACGTGCACGTCCGCTGAGCCGGCGGGCGACTGGGCCTTCTCCGGGCGACTCGTCGACGCGAAAGACCGACCCGTCGCGGGCGCGCTCGTCTCCTGGACGGTGCTGCCCGACGAGCTGGAGCTGTGGCTGCACGAGCGCGTCGGTCTCGTTCGATCGTCGTCCGTCGAGGTGGAAACGGACGCAGACGGCTGGTTCGCGTTCGAGGATCCGCCGGGGGCGTTCGGCGCGCGCGGATCGGTGGTCTGGGCGACGCACGCTGAGCACACGGCGCTCCCCATCCTGCTCGCGCAGGACGAAGCGACTTGGAAGACCGCGGAGGAGCACGTCCTCGCGCGCGCCGCGCCGCTGACGGTCACCGTGCTCGACGCCGGCGAGCCGGCTCCCGGCGCCGTCGTGCGGTTGCGCGGGCTCGCGGTCGACGGCGTCCCGCGCTTTGCGGCGTGGATGCTCGTGCGCGACGTCGCGACGGACGAGACCGGTCGCGCCGCGCTCTTCCCCGTCGCGGGCGAAGTGGCGCTCGCAGCCGAAGCACGCGGTCGACGGAGCGCGCCTTGGCAGGGACGCGCGGGCGGAGACCTCGCGCTCGCCCTGCGAGGCTCCTTCCGCTTGAGCGGTTCGATCGACCGCGCGCTCGGCATCGAGTATCCGAACGTCGGCAAGCTGTGGGTGGTCGTTTCGGCAGAGGTCGACGGACAGAGGCTGGAGGTGGCGCGCATCGACGCGCGCGCGGACGGCTTCGGGCCCGTGGAGCTGCCGACCTTCCCTGCCGACCCGTGGCTCGTTCGGCTGGACGGCGAGGGCATCGTCATCGAAGAGCGCGTGCTCGAGCCGCCCGCGCCCGGCGGCGAAGCGTTCGTCGACTTCGAGATCCGCCCCGGCAACTTGCTCTGGCTCTTCGTCAGTGATCCGGACGGGGAGCCCGTGCCCGACTCCGTCGCGACGTTGCGCTGGAGCGATGGCGAGCGCGAGATCGTGAAGGAGATGTGGCCGCGCGCCGACGGCTACCTGCCGATCGCGTGCCTTCCCGAGGGAGAGCTCGCGCCGGTGGTGACGGCGCCGGGCTACGCAGCCGTCTCCCTGGCTCCCATCGTCGTGCCCGAGGCGGATCCGCGCACGTGGGTCGTGACCCTCTGGCGCTCGGCGCGTCTCCAAGGCGTGTGTCTCAGCGATGGCGAGCCGCTCGGCGGCGCCCGAATCGTGGCGTGGCCCGCGCACGACACGGACGCGACCGTTCGCGCGACGGCCCACTCGGACGGTTCCTTCGAGCTGGATGCCCCGCTCGGAAGGACGACCGTCGTGGCGTTCGCCGAGGGCATCGGGACGAGCGAGCCCGTTCCCGTCGACGTGCGGTCCGACACGCTCGCCAACGTCGTCGTCGAGCTCACCGGCAACGCGTCGGCGAGTGGGGTCGTCGTCGACGAGGCGACGCGCGAGCCCCTAGCGGGTGCGCTCGTCCAACAGTTCTTGAGCGGCGACGACGCGCCCTTCGAGCCGCTCGGCGCGCCTGTCTCCACACGCGCCGACGGGACCTTCACGATCGAGGGACTGCGCCTCGGGCGGGTGTGTTTGCGCGTCGAGCTCGCGGGGCGCTCACCGAGCACGCTGCACGTCGGCTGCGAGCGCGGCGAGGAGGCGGACCTCGGCGTGATCGCCCTCGCACCCGAGGGCGAGGTCACCGTGCGCTTGCTGCACGGCGGTGATCTCGACCCGGCGGCGCTGAGCCTGTGGACCTTCGGCCCCGTCGTCTATCCGGTCGTGCGCTTCGACGGCGAAGGCGTGGCGCGCCTCGCTCCGGCGTGCGCGGGACGCCACGACTTCAGCATTCAATTCGACGAGGGTTCGAGCGTGAGCACGGTCGCGGAGCTCGGCGCGGAGCGCGATTGGAGCGTCTCGATCGACCTCACGACCCCAAATCGGGTGAGCCTGCGCGTCGTCAGCGATGCGCCGCTGTCCTCGGGCACCGCGGTTCACCTGCTCGCGTCCGCGGGCGGGCGCTGGCTGGGCATGGCGGAGCCGCTCGACTCGAGCGGCTCGGTCGTCTTCGAGCACGTGCCCGTGGGAAAGGTCGAGCTGAAGGTCGTCGGAACGGCGAAGGAGCAGTTCGCAGTGCTCGCGCGCGACACGTTCGAAGTCGGCCTGGGCGAGCACCGCTTCGAACTCGTCCTGGGAGCCGGTGACCGCTGGGTCCGCGTCGTCGACGGCGCGGGCGATCCGCTCTCCGGCGTCGGCGTGTGGGCCTTCCTCGCGGGCGGGAACGGCTGGTGCGAGGCGGACGAAGCGACGGATCGCGATGGCCGCTGCCGCCTGCCGGGCGTGGGCGAGCAGCGCATGAAGCTCTACCTGTCGCACGCGACGCACGGCCACCGGCTGGGCTTCGACGTGCCTGCGCTGGTCGGCGAGGAGGCGCTCGAGGTCGAGCTCGTCGCGGACGCGGCCCTGCGCTTTCGCGTCACGGACGAACGCGGAGGCGTGCCGGGCTTGAAGCCGAAGCTCTGGTCCCACGACGAGCTCTTCGAGATCGCGGGCGCGTACACGGACGCGGAGGGTCGCATCGCCTGGGAGAACCTCGCTCCGGGCGACTACGTGCTCGGCGTCGAGCACGCGGACTTCTGGCCCGTGCGCTGGCCGGCGCACGCGTCGGCGGAGCCCTTCGAGATCGGCGTGTCGACGCGCCGGCTGACGACGCTCGAGATCCGCGCGACGAAGGGCGGCCTCCCTTTCCAAGGCCAGGTCGGCCTGCGCTACCGCGACAGCGACTCGGACGTGGCGGAATTCGTCCGACACGGCCGGATCGATTCGAGCACCGGATCGCTGACGACGGACGCCCGCGGCGAACTCGTTCTCGAGCGCGCCCCGGAAGGCGGCTACGCCTGGACGGTCGCGACCGAGGACGGCGCGTGGACCGGCTCGATCCTCCACCTGTGGAGCGAGGAAGAGGTGGTGCGCATCGACCTTCCGTGAGGGTACGCCGCGGAATCAGGCTCCCGAAGCGTGCGCCTCGTCGCCGAAGCGACCGGCGAAGACGCAATTCGCACCGCGCAGGGTGAAGGTCCGCTCGAGCACGACTTCGGTGCAGGAAAAGAGCGCAGCCTGCCCCACGATCGGATGGCTGACGGCGCGGTCGAATGGCCGGTACCACACTTCCTGCGGCATGCGGCAGCACTCGCGATCGGGGAGCAAGCTTCCTTCGATGGAGACGAACTCGCCGGCGCGCACGCGGTAGGCGTCGTCGGCCAGGACCAAGGAGACGTCGACGGCGCGCACCGCGCGAAGCGTGCCGAGCGCGGGCGCGTGCTCCGCTTCGAGCCACGCGAGCACGGCCTCGCGGCGCGCGGGGTCGAGATCTTGGGCCAAGTAGACGACCGAGCTCCGCGCGGCCTCCGGGACGTCGAGGTTCTCCTCGGCGGCGACGGCGGCGATCACCGTGACGCCCGCGAGCGAGACGCCGTCGACACTCCCTTGCTCGAGCTGCCAGGCGAGCACGGCCTCGCGCCCGGCGGTCGTGAACTCCGCGCCGAAGTGACAGGCGCCGGCGAAGACGCTCGCCGTGCGCGCCTCGACGTAGGTTCCAGAAAGGTCGCGGACGAGCGGCGCGTCGGCGGCGTTCGCCGAAGCGAGAGACGGCGATGCGCACAGAGCCAGGGCGGCGACGGTGAAGAGCGTTCTCATGGCTAACTCCGGGAAAGACCCCAGGGCACGAAGCACTCGCGTCCCTGGCGGCATTCTGCGGGCGCGACGACGTCCCGGTCGGGACCGACGGCCATCTTGGTCGCGCCGCACCAACAGTGGTTGCTCCCGTCCAGGATATCCCCCGCCGTCTGCGGCGGGGCCTGCAGGAAGGTGGCCTTCTTGCTCATGAGCTTCGCGCAGAAGGGAGACAAGGGGAGGCGTCGTTCCATGGTTTGGCCTCAGGCGAGCTCCTCGAGCGCCTTCGCGATCAAGGCCTTCGTGAGTGGGATCTTGTAGGCGTTGTGCCCGAGCGGTTCGGCGCCGCGCAGCGCGTCCTCCCCCGCTTCGCGGCCGAGCGCCTCGTCGAGCACGCGCCCGACGAGCAGCTTCTCGGTCGAGCGACAGCGCCAGGGGACCGGCGCGACGCCGCCCAGGCACAACCGCGCCTCGGCGATCCGGTCGCCGTCCAGACGCAGGCCCAGAGCGACGGCGGAGAGGGCGAAATCGAAGGACTCGCGCTCCTTGAACTTGACGTAGGTGCTCCTCCAGCCCTGCGCCGTGCTGCGCGTCGTCGGGATCGAGATCGCGCGGATGATCTCGTTCGGCGCGAGCACGTTCTCGCGCGTCGGATCGCTCTCGGCGGGCAAGGTGAAGAAGTCGCCGATCGGGATCGCGCGCGTGTTCGTGGAGACCACCGCGTCGAGCGCGACGAGCGCCGTCGCCAGGTCCGACGGGTGAACGATGTACGACGGCCCGCCGCCGAGGATCGCGTTGTACTTGTTGAGCCCCGAGTAGGCGAAGCACTCGTCGCCGCCCTTCTTCAGGCAGACCGTGTGTTCGTTGCGGTAGTACCAGCAGCGCGGGCGCTGGCACAGGTTGCCCGCGACCGTCGCGAGCGTGCGGATCTGCGGGCTCGCGATGCTCGCGGCGGCTTGGCTCAGCACGGGGAAGTGCTCGCGCACCCCGGCGTCGCGCTCGAGGTCCGCGACCGTGCGCAGGGCGCCGACCGTGAGCTCGGCTCCGGAATCGCCCGCGCTCTCGCCGAGGGAGCGCATCACGGCCTCGTCGAGGCGCTTGATGTTCACCACCGTGTCCGGCTCGGCCAGGTGATCCTTCAGCTCGGTCAACAGGTCCTGCCCGCCCGCCAGGATGCGCACCTTCTCGGCGTTCGCGGGCTCCGTGGGCGTCTTCGGCAGGGCGGCGACGGCTTGCTCCAGCGTGGCGGGCAGCAGCATCTCGAAGTCCTTCATCGTGCCCTCCGGCTACGCCTTCTCCTGCAAACCCATGAGCACCTTGTCGGGGGTGAGCGGCAGACTGCGGATGCGCACGCCGCACGCGTTCGCGATGGCATTCGCGATCGCGCTCTGCCCGGGGATGATCGTGGCCTCCGCCATGCCGATCGGCTGCGGCCGTTCGTCCTCGTCGTCGATGATGGCGACCATCTCCGGCATCTCGAACGTCCCGGGCAGCTTGTAGTCGTCGAAGTGCGCGTTGAGCATCACGCCGAGGTCCGGATCGAGCACGCGTTCCTCGAACAGCGCGTAGCCGAGCGCCTCGACCATGCCGCCGTTGATCTGGCTCCGGAGCGCCAACCGGTTGAGCGGCAGACCGCAGTCCTGCACGCACACCATCTTCACGACGCGGAACGCGCCGGTGGCCGTGTCGACCTCGACCCGCGCGGCCTGCGCGCCGTGGATGCCGCGCGCCTGGAGGTGCTCCTGCCATTCCCCGGTCGCGAGCAGCGAGTCGCCGCCGAGGACGGAGCACGCCTCCTTCCACGCGAGCTCCTTCGACGCGTCGGCCTTCGAGCGCACGCTCCCACCGGCGAAGACGACGTCCTCGGCCTTGCACTCGAGCCACGGAGCCAGCCGCTCGGCGAAGGCCTCGCGCGCCTTGTGCGCCGCGTGCTTCACCGCCGGCGCCACGCTGCCCGTGGTCGTGCTCCCGCCCGAACCGGTCGCGGGGCCGTACTCACTGTGCCCGACGCGCCCGAGGACCTGCTCGACGCGCAGCCCGAATTCCTCGGCCACGATCGTCCCGACGTAGGTGCGCACGCCCGTCCCGAGATCCTGGGAGCCGCAGCTCGACGTCACTGAGCCGTCCGGATCGATGCGCACCGTCACGGTACAGCCCTGTCTGCCTCCGCCGCTCCAGGTCGAGACGCCGAAACCGATTCCCGTGTTCACGCCGCCCGCGGGCACTCCGGGGACCTCGCGGTGCGGATGCTCGAACCAGCCGATCTCCTGCGCGACGCGCCGGAGTTGGCGGTGGTACACGGGATCGCTCAGGTTGCGCACGCGGAAGTCGAGCGGATCCATCGCGATCGCATAGGCGAGCTCGTCGACCATCGACTCGATCGCGAACGAGGCCTGCGGGTGACCCGGCGCGCGCATCGCTCGGCTCGAGTCCATGTTCGTGAGCACCGATCCGCGCCGCATGTGCGCCGGCTCGATCGAGTAGATGTACGGCTGGCCCGGATTCGACCCCATGCCGATGCCGCCGTGCCGCCAGACCTCCGCGCCCAGCGCGACGATCTTCCCGTCGAGCGTCGCGCCGCCGCGCAGGATCTGCCTCGCTCCCGAGCGGTTCCCGGCCATCAGGAACTCGTCCCCGCGCGTGAGCATCAAGTGCACGGGCCTCCGCAGCTCACGGGCCAAGAGGCAGGCCGCCTGTCCCTCCGGACCGATGTTGAACTTGCTCCCGAAGCCTCCCCCCATGTAATCGACGAACGACTCGACCTTGTCCTGGGAGAGGCCGAGCTCCTCGGCGACCTCGCTGCGCACGCCGTTGGTGTCCTGCGTCGACGCCCAGACGCGCGCGCGCTCTCCGTCGAAGTCGACCACCATGCCGTGCGTCTCGAGGCAAGCGTGGTGCTGCACGGGAACCGTGTAGGTCGCCTCGACGACCGCATCGGCCTTCCCGAGCGCGGCCTCCACCGCGCTCGCGCTACCCTGCTCCCTCTCGTCGGGAACGACGTTCTCGAAGCGCCCCGAGACGCGCGGCGCGCCCGCGGCCCGCGACTGCTCGGGCGTGATCGTCCACGGCCGCTCCGCGAAGCGCACTTCGATGGCGCGCAATCCGTCCTCGGCCGCCTCCGGAGTCACGGCGGCGATCGCGGCGATCGGCTGCCCGAGGAAGATCGTGCGCTCCGAGTTCGGGAGCCGCTTCGCGGCCACGACGCCGGGCAACGCCAGCGCGGCCGCGAAGTCGAGCGACTCCACGTCCGCGGACGGCAACGGGCACAGCAAGAGCCGCGCGTAGACCATGCGCGGCAAGCGCATGTCGTGGGCGTACTGGGCCCGCCCGCTCACCTTCGCGGGACCATCGACGCGCATCACGTCGGTGTTGAGCAGCGTGAGCTCCGCCCGGGGCTTCCACTGCGGCTTCGCGACCCGTCGCCGACGCCCGCTCATCGCCCTTCCTCCTTCGGCGCGGAGCGCAGCCGCCCACCCGCGGTCAAGGCGGCGTCGAAGATGTGCGGATAGGTGCCGCAACGGCACAGGTTGCCCGCGCAGGCCGTCTTGATCTCGGGCAGCGACGCACCGGGATCCTTCTCGAGACAGGCCGTGACGGACATCACGAAGCCCGGCGTGCAGAAGCCGCACATCAACGCGTCGTGCTCGACGAACGCTCGCTGCACCACGGACAGCTCGCCCTCCGGCGCGAGTCCCTCGACCGTGCGGATCGCCTTCTTCTGCGCGTCGACCGCGAGCATCAGGCACGCGCACACGGGCTCCCCGTCGACGAGCACCGTGCACGCCCCGCAACTCCCGTGGTCGCACACGAGCTTCGTGCCCGTGAGCGGCGGCTCGCAGTGGTTGCGCAACGCGTTCAAGAGCGTCGTGCGCGGCCGACACGTCACCTTCTGCGCCGAGCCGTTGATCGTGAGCTCGACCTCGACGTCGCCCGCGAGGCGCGGCGTGCGCGGCGCCGCGGGCTTGGCCGTCGTCCCCGCCGCCAGCGCATTCGCCCCGACGATGCCGCCGGCCGCCACTCCGCCCGCGCCCCTCAGGAACGAGCGGCGCGTGTAGCCCGCACGGGCTTGGTCCCCTTCGTGGGTCTCGGACATGGTTCCTCCTTGGGAAGACGCGCTCGGGGAACGCTCTGCGTTTCGCGATCGGGCACGGCGCCGCAGCGCGATCGCGATTCTACGAGCGCCGCGCGCGGTGCCGCAAGGCGCGCACGTCCTCCGCTCGAGTCCTTACGGACGTTCGACGATGCGTACGCCGCGCTCGCGCTCGATCCGCTCAGGGCGGGTGCAAACGACAGGGGGCGAATGCTTCACCTTGCCGACCGCGAAGCGGCGACGACGAAGTCGCCGACTCGCGATCCGACCGCTGTCGGATCCCGAGCCGCGCCCAGAGGATCGGCAGCTCCGACCTCGGGAGCTCCCAGCGCGCGCGTCAGATGAGGCGCAGCGTGTACGGGTAGCGATAGCGCTCGCCGTCGTAGACCTTGATGCCCGCGACGATCGCGAAGACGAGGCTGGCCAGTCCGATGAGCGGCAAGAGGATGAAGCCGACGAAACAGAACAAGGAGACCCATGCCACGATCGCCGCCAGCCCGACGGTGATCTGGAAGTTGATCGCTTCTTTGGCCTGCTCCCCGATGAACTCGCTCTCGTCCTTCTTCACCATGTAGATCACGATCGGGACGACCATCGGGAACACTACGCCGGACGCGACGCCCGAGATGTGCGCCACCATCGCCCAGGTGCGCTCTTCCTGCGTGGGACGACCGGCTGCTCCAGCCGGCGGTGAGTCTTGGGGCGCGGTGTCGTTCTCGGCCATGGGATCCTCCTTCGGTGTTCGGGCTCCGCCGCATTCTCGCCGACGCGAGGGGTCGACGGAAACGGGTTACCCGGCCAACTCCGCGGCAAGAGTTCTTCCGAGGAGGGAAGCGGACCGCTTAAGGGCAGGACGACGCGCCACGGATCGGCTGCGAACGAGGACTTTAGCCGCGATCACGCTGGACCTCCGGCGTGAGGAGCCCGAACGCGTCCGGTAGGCTGCCCGCCCCGTGCGGATCCTCTTCCTCTCCCAGCGCGTGCCGTATCCGCCGAACCGCGGCGACAAGATCACGACCTGGCGGCTCCTGGAGCGCATGCGGCGCGAGCACGAGGTGCACTGCCTGGCCTTCGCGCACGGCGAAGCCGATCGCGCGGGCGCGCGGGAGCTCGCGGACATGGGCGTCTCCGTCGAGTGCTTCGACCACCGCCCAACCTGGGCGAGGTTGCGCGCGCTCCCCTTGCTCGCCACGTCGAAGCCGCTGACGCTCGGGGTCTTCGGCTCGGGCGAGCTGCAGCGCGCCGTCGATCGGCGGGTCGGCGAGACCGACCTCGCCTACGCCTACTCCTCCTCCATGGGGGCCTTCCTGCTCCCCCACCGCGGCCTGCGGCGCGTCATGCACTTCGCGGAGCTCGACTCCGACAAGTGGCGCCAGTACGCCGAGCGCACGGGACCACCGATGCGCTGGATCTACGCGCGCGAACACAGGACGCTGCTCGCGTTCGAGCGCCGCCTCGCGCACGAGGTCGAGCAGAACGTGTTCTGCACGCCGCTCGAGCAGTCGATCTTCGACTCCGCGATCCCCGGCGCGCCGTCGGTAGTGCTGCGCAACGGCGTCGACCTCGCGGCCTTCGCGCCCGATCCGAGCTCTGCCGAGCCCGGCCACGTCGTCTTCACGGGCGTGATGGATTACTTCCCGAACGTCGACGGCTGCCGCTGGTTCGCGGACGCGATCCTGCCGCTCGTGCGCGCGCGCGTCCCCGACGTGCGCTTCAGCATCGTGGGTGCGCACCCGACCCCGGAGGTTCGCGCGCTCGCGCAGCGCCCCGGCATCACCGTCACGGGCTTCGTCGACGACACGCGCGATTGGCTGCGCCGAGCGTCCGTCGCCGTCGCGCCGCTGCGCATCGCACGCGGCATCCAGAACAAGGTGCTCGAGGCGCTCGCCATGGGCCTCCCCACCGTGGGCACGACGCCCGCGACGCAAGGCACGGAAGGAACGGCCGGACGCGACTTCGAGGTCGCGGACGACGCCGAAAGCTTCGCGCGCGCCGTGGCGGACCTGCTCATCGATCGCGAGCGAGCGCATGCGCTCGGCGCGGCGGGGCGCAAGTACGTCGAGGAGAACTACGACTGGGAAGTCTGCCTGCGCGTGCTGGACGATATCCTCGCGGGCGTTCGACCGAAGCCTTCTACCAGCACCGCACCACGACGATGAGCCACGAGAAGCTTGCGAGCACTTTCGACGCCTGGGCGCAGAGCGGCCGCGCGGACGCTTTGGAGTCCTCGCACAAGCCCGCCGTCGAGGCGGTGCTCCCGCAGCTCGAGATCAAGGCCGGCGAGAAGATCCTCGACCTCGGCTGCGGCAACGGCTGGGCGACGCGTCTGCTCGCGCGCGCGGCGCCGGGCGTGCAGGCGATCGGCATCGACGTCGCTCCCGCGATGATCGCGCGCGCCGAGGAGCTCCACAGCTACACCATCCGCGCCCGCTACGAGGTCGGCCGCTTCGAATCCCTCGAGTTCCCCGACGCCGACTTCGACCGCGTCTTCGGCATGGAGTCGCTCTACTACGCGATCGACCTCGACCAGACGCTCTCCGAAGTCCGCCGCGTGCTCAAGCCCACCGGCGCCGCCGACTTCATCGTCGACTTCTACGCCGAGCGCCCCGCAACGCGCGTCTGGGCCGACAAGATGAAGCTCCCGATGCTCTTCCTCTCCGAAGCCGAGTGGCGCCGCGCCTTCGCCCGCAACGGCTTCACGACCTTCGAAACGAAGCGCGTCGTCGATCCCAAGGGTCCGGGCGACAAGGCGAGCTTCCAGCCTTCCGAGCACGCGCCCGATTGGGCGACCCACGTCGCGATGCACGCGGCGGGAAGCCTGTGGATGCACGCCGTGAGGGACTGAACCGACGCGGACGTGATCCGCTTCCGACTTCCCCGCGCTCGGCTGCCTCGAAGTCCCCCGGCGCGCTAGGATCGGAGTCCGTCTTGGACGCCCATCGGAGTTGGAGGAGAGAGTTCCCATGCGCCGGATCCTGATCTCGTGTGTCGGCCTGTTCGCCGTGGCCGCCGCCGCGCGTTCGTCGACCCTCGCGGAGCCGACCAAGCCGGACAAGTTGCAGGCGGCCGTCGAGCACCTGCTGACGCGCTGCTCACCGACGAGAAGGATCTGCGCGTCGGAATGGACGCCAAGGATGCCGTCAAGGCCTTCGAGGAGGGCGCTGACCTCTTTGGGGCGTTCTACCTGCCGCTCGAAGGGTCGAAGCTCGCCCCGAAGGGCAACTGGTCCGGGGTGATCACGACCATCCTGTATCCGGAGAAACACAAAACGCTCGAGGTACTCGAAGTCGCACTCCTGTGCGAGAAGTACGACAAGGGCAAGATGGGTCAGTTCCTGGCGGAAGCCGGCCGCAACCAGGAGATCGAGATCGAGCAGGACCCAGACGACAGCAGCCTGTACTTCTCCGACGATAGCGAACGAAAGCTCCTGATCGCACTGGGCGACCGGGTGATCGCGATCTCCGTCGACATCAGCGAATAGGCGGAGCGACGCTTTGATCACGCGCGAAGCCAGCGCTCGCGCCAGTGGCGGAACACGAACACGCTCCAGCGTTGGTACCAGCTCGTGGTGGGGACGGGTAGATCGCGGAGGGAGTCGGCGAAGATGGCCCGCCAGTCGGGAGTAACGAGCCACTGCGCGTAGGGGAAGAGGAGCGCGCTCTTCGGGCGGCGGCGGATCCCGTCCGGGAGCTCTGGCACGGCGTCGAGCAGGGAGCGTTTTGCCCGGGGGAGGCGCTGGGCGGCGGGAATCGAGGACACGGCGTCGAACAGCGCGCCGTTCACGAACGGCACGCGCAGCTCCAAGCCGTGGGCGAGGCTCATCCCGTCGCTGTCGCGCAGGAGCTGGTTGCGCAGGAAGTGGAATGCCGCGGACACCTGGGGCGCGAAGCGGGCCAGGATCAGGTGGATCGCCGTGGCGACGGGCACGAGCTCGCCGGCGAATCCTGCCCCTTGCGCCGCGAAGCTCGTGCTCGGACGATGGACGCGTGGACACGAGCAGCGGGCAACGTCCGACGACGGCTCCTGACGGAATCGATCTCACGTTGATCCGCTGGATGCTGTCGCTCACGCCGGGTGAACGGCTCGCTTTCTTGCAAAGGCACGTGAACGCGGTGCTGTCGCTGCGCAGCCGCAACCGGTGGACTTCGAAGCCATCCTGACGGCGCTCGCGCGCGCGAAGGTCGACTTCGTGGTCGTCGGAGGGGTCTGTGCGGTGTTGCGCGGCGTGCCGAGCACGACCTTCGATCTCGACATCGTTCCCGAGCGCTCGCCCGAGAACCGCAAGCGCTTGATCGGCGTCCTGCGGGCCTTGGATGCGCGACTGCGCGAGCACGCGTCGAAGAGGCTCGAGCCCAAGGAGGAAGACTTGGGAACTTCCGGGCACATCCTCCTCGCGACGACTCATGGCCCGTTGGACATCTTGGGCACCGTCGCCGGGGGTCGCGACTACGTGGACCTGGTCGAGCACGCGAGCGAGATGGATCTCGGAGGCGGTCTGCGCGTGCGGGTCCTCTCGTTGAAGGTCCTGATCGAGCTGAAGGAAGCGACCGGGCGCGAGAAGGACCGCGCGCAACTTCCGCTGCTGCGTCGGACGCTCGAGCTCACGGACGAAGACTGAGATCGGGCCTTCTCGAAGAGCTCCTCGACTACTCCGCCTTCTCGGCGAGACCGAGGCTGTGCGTGCCGGTGTCGGACCAGTGTTGCAGCGGCTGCGTGTAGAGGCCGAAGAGGACGGTGCCGACGCCGAGCAGGGCGAGCAGGCCCGTGAAGTAGGGCTGGGGCGCGACTTCGCGGTCGGGCGCATCGGACAGGAACAGGGCCTTCGCGATGCGGAAGTAGTAGAAGAGCGAGACCACGCTGTTCAGCGCCGCGATCACGACCAGCCAGTACAGGCCCGCGTCGACGCCCTCGTAGAAGAGCAAGAGCTTCCCGTAGAAGCCGACGGTCGGCGGCAGGCCCGTGAGGCTGACGAGGAACGCCACCATCGCGACCGATACGAGCGGCGCCTTCCAGCCCATGCCCTCGAGCGCGTCGATGTCCTCGCTCTTCGTGACGCCCTCGAAGTAGAGCAGGAAGCCGAAGGCTCCCAGGTTCATGAAGTAGTAGGCGGCCAGGTAGAACATCGAGGCCGAGATGCCCTCGGGCGTCATCGTCGCGAGGCCCATGAGCGCGTAGCCGGCGTGCGCGATGGAGGAGTAGGCCAAGAGGCGCTTGACGCTCGTCTGACGCAGGGCGGAGAGATTGCCGAGCGTCATCGTCACCGCGGCGAGGACCGCGAACAGCAGGCCGATGCGCTCGCCGTACAGCGCTACGGTGGCGTCGACGCCGTCGACGAGGAACAGCATGCCGACGAAGCGCAGGAGCACCGCGAAGCCCGCGGCCTTCGACGCGACGGCGAGGAAGGTGGTGACGGGCGTCGGCGCGCCCTCGTAGACGTCGGGCGTCCAGAAGTGGAACGGCACGACCGAGACCTTGTAGGCGAAGCCGGCGAGGATCAGGACGATCGCGACGGCGACCGGAACGGGGTCGTGGGCGAACTGCGCGGCGAGGCCGACGGGCCACGCGCTGCCGTCCGCCGTGCCCATGGCCACGAGGTCGATCGTGCCCGTGAGGCCGTAGAGCAGGCTGATGCCGTACAGCATGATCCCGGCCGAGAGCCCGCCGAAGATCACGTACTTCATCGACGCTTCGGCCGAGCGGCGCTCGCTCTTGTGGAAGCCCGCGAGCGAGTAGGAGGCGAGCGACAGGAGCTCGAGGCCCAGCATCAGGAGCAGCAGGTTGTTCGTGCTGACCATGAAGAAGATGCCGATGCCCGCGCCGACGAGGAGGAAGTAGTACTCCCCGATCCCGTGCTTGCGCTCGCGTCGATCCGCCAGGACGAACAGGCACACGACGGCGAGGGAGCCGACGGTGAAGAGCTTGAAGAAGGTCCCGAAGGCGTCGATCGAGACCATGCCGAAAGCGGTGAGCGTCGTCGGCGCGCCGGGCGCCGTGACGTCGCCCCACTGCCCGAGCAACAGGTAGAGCACGACGCCCAGACCGCCGAGGGTGACGTAGCCGACGTGGCGCGAGTCGCGTCCCTTCGTCACGAGGTCCTGGACCAGGACCACGAGCGACAAGAGCGTCAGGACGATCTCGGGCGCGATGAGCGCGAGGTCGGTGAGGTAGCGCTCCACGCTCAGGCCCCCGCCGTCTTCAGGAAGGCGACGATCTGCTGCATGCTCGGCGCCATCCAGTCGAGCAGGAAGCCGGGGAAGATCCCGAGCGCGACGCACAGGAACAGGAGCGGCGCCTGGCAGAAGATCTCGCGCGCGCTCATGTCGCCGTAGCCGGCGTACTTCGGGTTCAGCTTGCCGAGGAACACGCGCTGGATCGACCACAGCAGGAAGGCCGCCGTGATCACGAGGCCGATGACCGAGATCAGGACGAGCACCTTGAAGCGCGGATCGGCCGAGGAGTAAGCGCCGACGAGCGTCAGGGCCT
Organism: uncultured Planctomycetaceae bacterium; assembly: GCA_964413535.1. GTDB lineage: Bacteria > Planctomycetota > UBA1135 > UBA1135 > CAYPTB01. The sequence goes on from CAYPTB010000040.1 coordinate 358,850, forward strand.
CCGAGACGAAGCCCGCGAGGCCGGGCAGGCCCATCGCGGCGAAGAAGCACAAGGTCGTGAGCGCCCAGTAGCGCGGCATCACCTGCGCGAGGCCTCCGAAGCCGTTCAGGTCGCGGTGGTGCGCGCGGTCGTAGATCACGCCCACGACGAGGAACATGACGGCCGAGCTCGTGCCGTGGTTGAACATCTGCGTCGCGGCGCCGTAGTAGCCCCACTCGGTCATTGCGGCGAAGCCGAGCAACACGTAGCCCATGTGCGAGACCGAGCTGTAGGCGACCATGCGCTTGAAGTCGGTCTGACCGAGCGCGACGTAGGCGCCGTAGACGATCGAGACGACGCCCAGGATGCCCAGCGCATAGGTCGACTCGCGGAACGCGGTCGGCACGAGCGGGAAGCACGCGCGCAGCATTCCGTAGCCGCCGAGCTTCAAGAGGATGCCGGCCAGGATGACGGAGATCGGCGTCGGCGCCTGGACGTGCGCGTCCGGCAGCCAGGTGTGGAACGGGAAGACCGGCACCTTGATCGCGAAGCCGACGAACAGGAACCAGAAGATCCAGGTCGCGAAAGGCAGGCCGATCAGCGCGCCGCCGCCGGGCAGGCTCGCCCCGTTGAGCTCGCCGCTCTTGGCGAGCGTCATCATGTCGGGGATCGAGAAGGTCCCCGAATCGAGCCGCAGCGCCACGATTGCGACCAGCATCAGGACCGAGCCGGCCAGCGTGTACAGGAAGAACTTGATCGCCGCGTACTCGCGCCGCGGGCCACCCCAGATCCCGATCAGGAAGTACATCGGGAGGAGCATCACCTCCCAGAAGACGTAGAAGAGGAAGTAGTCGAGCGAGACGAAGACGCCGAGGATGCCGACCTCGAGCAACAGGAGCAGGGCGTAGTAGGCCTTCTCCGCCTTCTCGATCGAGAAGCTCGCCGGGACGGCGATGAAGAGCAGGAGCGTCGTGAGGAAGATCAACGCCAGCGAGAGTCCGTCGACGCCCACGAAGTACTGCGCGCCGATGAGCGGGATCCAGTCGATGCGCTGCACGAACTGGTAGCCGGCCACGCTCTTGTCGAAGAGGCCGAAGTAGAGCCACGTCGCGAGCACGAGCGGCAAGCCGGTCGCCATGAGGCTGATGCCCTTCACCAGCGAGCGGTTCCCCTTGGGGGCGGCGAGGATGACGGCCATCCCGATCAGGGGGATGAAGCAGATCCAGGAGAGGATGTGATCGGCCATGGGGGGTGGCAGCTACTCCGTGAGACTCAGGCCAGGATCAGCCAGGCGGCTGCGAGGAGTCCGCCCGCGACGGCGAACGCGGCGTATTGCTGGATGCGACCCGTCTGGAGCAACCGCACGGCTGCTCCGAAGACTTGCGACACGAGACCGACCCAGTTCACGAGACCGTCGACGAAGGTCTTGTCGAACCAGGCCCAGAAGAAGCCGAGCGAGCGGTGCAGCGAGCCGTTCAGCAGCACGAAACCGTCGATCAGACGCTCGTCGATCGTGCGGAAGACGGTGCACAGCTTGCGCGTCGGTTGGATGAACGTCACGTCGACCATCTCGTCGACGAAGTAGCGGCGACGCACCACGGTGTAGGCGAGCCCGAGGCGTTCCGTGATCACGGCCGGCAGGTCGCGCCGGCGCACGTAGAGGAACCAGGCACCGGCGATGCCCACGGTCGCGACGAAGAGCGACAGCACAACGGCGCGCAAGTGAGCTGCGTGGCCGAGGTCGCTCGTGTGGTCGAGGATGCCCACCGAGATCTTCTCGGCGGCGAAGGCGCCCACCTCGGCGCCGTACATCGAGGTCGGCGTGGCGACCTGGGTGAACCACGGCTCGGACTTGTAGAAGGTGAGCAGGTGGCCTGGGTCGGCCAGCCAGAAGTGCCCGCCGAACACGCCCAGGAACGCCAGGACGCACAGCGCCACCAGCATCGTGGGCGGCGACTCGTGCGGGACGTGCGCGCCGTGATGCCCGTGGCCGTCGTCGCCGTGGGCGGCGTGCAGAGCCGTGGCATGCGCGTGGGCGGGCGCTGCGTGGGCATGAGAAGGAGTAGCGTGTCCGTGCTCGGGCGCGGCGTGCGCCTTCGCGTGGCCGTGGCCGTGCGTTGCGTGACCGTGACCGGGAGCTTCGTGGGCGTGACCATGGGCATGGCCGTGCGCGGGCTCTGCACCATGCCCGTGCTCGCCGTGTCCCGCGACCGCGTGCGCGACGACGGGCTCGGCGTGCTCGTTGGGGTTCGGGCCTTCGACGCCCCCGGCCGCGAGTGCGGCGGAGTACATGTGCCGCTCGAGGTTCCCGCGGTACTCCCCGAAGAACGTCATGAAGATCAGCCGGAACATGTAGAAGGCGGTGAGCATCGCCGCCAGGGCGAGCGCGAGCAGGGCGTAGAGCTTCCAGCCGTCGAAGTGCCGGACGTCCAACACGCCGGCCCAGCCGGCGAGGATGATCATGTCCTTCGAGTAGAAACCCGAGAAGAACGGCACGCCCGCGATCGCCGCCGTGCAGACGAGCATGCAGACGAACGTGACGGGCATGTACTTGCGTACGCCGCCCATGATTCGCATGTCCTGCACGTGGTGGCAGCCGTGGATCACGGAACCGGCCGAGAGGAACAGGCACGCCTTGAAGAACGCGTGCGTGACCATGTGGAACATCCCGGCCACGACTCCGCCGAGGCCGACCGCGGCGACCATGAAGCCGAGCTGCGAGATCGTGGAGTAGGCGAGCACCGCCTTGATGTCGTAGACGACCATTCCGATCGTTGCGGCGAAGATCGCCGTCGTCGCTCCGACCACCGTCACGACCGAGAGCACTTCCGGGCTCATCAGCGGGTACATGCGCCCGAGCAGGAAGACGCCGGCCGCCACCATCGTCGCGGCGTGGATCATCGCGCTCACGGGCGTCGGACCGGCCATCGCATCCGGTAGCCAGATGTGCAGCGGGAACTGCGCCGACTTGCCGACCGTGCCGCCGAAGGCGCACAGGCCGGCCGCCGTCATCCAGCCCGGGAACTCGCCGCCGTTGTGCTCGACCACGAGGCGCCCCATCTCCCACATGTCGCGGAAGACGAAGGGCTGGAAGTTCGGCAGCGCAGCCTTGAACTCGGGAACCGTGCTCCAGAGCGACGTGAAGTTGCGATAGAAGATGAAGATCGCGATGAACAGCAGGCAGTCGCCGACGCGCGTCGTGAGGAACGCCTTCTTCGAGGCCCAGGTCGCCCAGCGGTGGAAGAACGGCTTGCTCGGGTCCTGCGAGAAGTGGCCGATGAGCAAGTAGCTCATCAACCCCATGATCTCCCAGAACAGGAACAGGAAGAGGATGTTGTCCGCGAGCACGAGCCCGAGCATCGCGAAACTGAACAGGCTGATGTTCGCGAAGAAGACGTGGTAGCGGCGGTCGCCGTGCATGTACCCGATCGAGAACAGGTGCACGCAGAAGCACACGATGCCGACCACGGCGAGCATGACGGCGCCGAGCGGGTCGTAGAGGATGCCGGCGACGACGTTCTGGATGCCGGGAGCGTCGCTGAAGAGCCAGTGGAACGCGAAGCCGTGCTCCTGCGAGCTCCAGAGCTGTGATGCATCCGCGCCGTGCGCGTCTCCCCCGTGGCCGCCGCTCGAGCTCGCGATGATCTTGAAGGCCAGGAACACGGTGATGCACATCACCGCGAACATGCCTCCGGTGAGCAGCCAGTCTCCCTGCCGCGGCAGCTTCTTCCCGAAGAAGATCTGCACCACGTACCCGACGAGCGGGATCAGCAGCACGGCGAGCAGGAGCCCGAAGTCGGTCGCCGGATCGAACTCGAGGAGTGCCATCGGGTGAAGGGGGGCGCTTGGAGATCGGACGCGCTATTCGCGGAGCAGGTCCGCTTCGCTCGGCCTCACCGAATCGAAGAGGTAGAACACGTTCAGCACGATGGCGAGGGCCACCGCGGCTTCCGCCGCCGCGAGGATGATCGTGAAGACGGCGAACATCTGGCCGTCGAGCGCCCCGCCCTGGAAACGGCTGAAGGCGACGAAGTTGATGTTCGCCGCGTTGAGGATCATCTCGATCCCCATCAGCACGTAGAGCACGTTCCTGCGGACGATGATGGCCACGACGCCGAGCGCGAAGAGCGCCGCCGAGACCGCCACGTAGGCTCCGAGTCCCATCACAGCCCTTCCTTCGCGTCGAGTCGACGTCCGATGGACTCGGGTTCCTCGAGCGGCTCGAGGTCCGCGCGCCGGCGCCGCGCGATGTAAACGGCCGCGACGAGCGCCACGGTCAGCACGACCGCGGCGAGCTCGAAGGCCACCACGTACTGGTCCGCGGCCAAGAAACCGACGCCGATGCGCTTCGCGTTGTCCACGTGCTCCGGCATCTCGTGCGTGGTCACGGCCCAGGTCGCCGCTTCGGCCACACGCATCCCGACCCACGCGAAGCCAAGACCGATCGCTGCGAGCCCGCCGAGGACGCGCGGGAGGTTGCGCTCCGCGAGATCGGGCGGTGTGAGCATCACGCCGAAGAGGAGCAGAGCGAGGATCCCGCCGACGTAGATCAGGATCTGCGCCATGGCCAGGAAGTCGGCCTCGAGCAGGACGAAGAAGCCCGCGATGCCGAGGAAGGTGGCCATCAGCGCGAAGGCGCTGCGGATGACGGAGCGCTCCCAGATGCACACGAGCGAGCCGCCCAGGGTCAGCACGCTGAACAGGGCGAACGCGAGGCCCGGAGCTCCCGCGGCCCCGGCTCCGACGCCGAACGCCGTGAGGGCGAGGAGCGCGAGAGCCGCGTAGAAGATCTTGGACGGCTTCTCCATCGCGGACCTAGTCGGCGGGCTCCGCCTGCGTCTCCTCCGGCTCGTCCTCGCCCGAGGCGTCCGCGACTCCGGAGGCGGCCGCGGCGGCCTTCTTGGCCTCCTTCTCGGCCTTCCGCTTCTGGGCCTCGACCATGCGGATCTTCGCGTCGCGCGACATGCCCTTGTACGAGAGCAGGTCGTGCTTGAACTCGCTGCGGTCGAAGCTCACGAACGCGAACTCGGTCCCCATGTGGATGCAGTCCTTGGGGCACGGGTACACGCACAGCTCGCAGAACATGCACTTCTGGTAGTCGAGCGTGAACGTGATCCACTCGAGCTCCTTGCCGTGCCGCACCGCGTCCATCTCGATGCAGTCGATCGGGCACGCGCGGGCGCAGGCGAGGCAGTCGATGCACTTCTCCTGCTCGAGGTAGTGGATGCCGCGATAGCGGTTGGGGATCGGCAGACGCTCGTCGGGGTACTGGACCGTGATCGGCTTCTGCAGGAGGTAGCGCCCCGTGATGCGCATGCCCACGAGCGTGCTCCAGAAGCCCTGCCATATGTTCTGGAAGTAGTTGGAGACGGTGACCATCGTGCCCCGGCCTCAGCCTGTGATCGCCCACTTGCCCCACTCCCACACGCCGGCGCCGAGGACGCACGCGAGCGAAAGGGGCGTGAGGTACTTGTATCCCATCGTCATGACCTGATCGATGCGCAGGCGCGGCAGCGTCCAACGCACCCACATCATCACGAACACGCCGAAGAAGCCCTTCAGCACGATCGTGACGAAGGCCATGACGTTCCACAGCACCGCGTTCGGCATCCACCCGCCGTCGTCGAAGAGCCAGGTCAGCGGGCTCTGGAATCCGCCGAGGAAGAAGAAGCACACCACGACGCTGTACAGGAACATCGCCGCGTACTCCTCCATGAAGAAGAAGGACCAGCGGATTCCCGAGTACTCCGTCATGAAGCCGGCGACGAGCTCGGACTCGGTCTCCGGCAGGTCGAACGGCGCGCGCTTCGTCTCCGCCAGGATCGCGACGAAGACGAGGATCAGCGCGGGGAGCATGAACGGGTTGCCGAGTCCGATGCCGGCGTCGGTCCAGGTGACCGGCCAGATGAACCAGCCGCCGACACCGAGCGCGCCGGCCTGCAGCTCGCTCGCGTCCAGCAAGTTGAACGTGCCCGCGACCATCAGCGGCACGAGCAGGCTGATGCCGAGCGGGATCTCGTAGGCCACGACCTGGGCCGCCTCGCGCATCGCGCCGAAGAGCGACCACTTCGAGTTGGACGACCAGCCCGCCATGATCACGCCGATCGTCGTCGTCGACGTCAGGGCGAGGATGAAGAACACGCCCATGTCGAGGTCGGCGAAGAAGAAGTCCGGCGCCAACGGGAGGACGGCCATCGCGCCGAGTACGCTCGCGAGCACGATCGCCGGCGCGAGCACGAACAACAGACGGTCGGCCCCGAGCGGGATCAGGTCCTCCTTGAGCAGGAGCTTCACGCCGTCGGCGAGCGGCTGCAGCCAGCCGTGCCAGCCGGCGCGCATCGGCCCGTAGCGGCACTGGATGTGACCCGAGACCTTCCGCTCGAGCCACACGCTGAACATCGCGACCACCGAGACGAGCGCGACGACGAGTCCGACGCCGATCATCACGGCAGTGAACGGCACGGCCCAGTCGGGGACGAACTCGGGCCGCGGCGCCTGCGCCAACAGTTCGCGGATCAGGTTCGTTCCGCTCCCGAGCTCCGCCGTATCGATGTGTGCCGACATCAGCGGTCCGTCTCTCCGATGACGACGTCCGTGGAACCCACGATCGCGATGCTGTCACCGAGCAGGGTCCCGGGCAGGATCTCCTCGAGAACGGCCAGGTTGCAGAACGACGGACCACGCACGCGGCAGCGGATCGCGACCTTCCCGCCGTCCGAGACGACGTAGTGGCCGAGCTCGCCGCGCGGGTTCTCGATCCCGACGTAAGCCTCGCCGGCCGGCACGCGCAGGGTCTTCGGGATGTCTCCGATGACGGGGCCGGGCTCGATGTGATCGAGGCACCAGCGCACGATGCCGATCGACTCCATCATCTCCACGACGCGGATCCAGACGCGGTCCCAGCAGTCGCCGAGCGTTCCCTTCTCGCCTCGGCCGACGGGGATCCTGAATGCGCCGGCGGCGAAGATCTCGCCGTACAAGGAGTACGGCATGTCGCGCCGCAGGTCGAAGTCGATGCCAGAGCCGCGCAGCATCGGTCCGGTGAGCCCGAAGTCGAGCGCCATCGCCGGCGGGATGACGCCCACGTTCGCCGTGCGACCGACGAAGATCTTGTTCTCGATCAAGAGGTCGTAGTACTCGCGCCACTTCTCCTCGAACACGTCGCAGAAACGGCTCACCTCGCCCAGCCACCCGGGCGGCGCGTCGTTGAAGACCCCGCCGATGCGGATGTAGCTGTACGTCAGGCGCGCGCCGCAGATCTTCTCGAACAGCGCCATCATCCACTCGCGCTCGCGGAACGCGTACAGGAAGGGCGTGATCGCGCCGAGGTCGAGGCCGTAGGTCCCGAAGGCGATGAGGTGCGAGCCGATGCGGTTCAGCTCGGCGCAGATAACGCGGATCATCTCTGCGCGGCGCGGGATCTCGACTCCCAGCAGCGCCTCGACCGCCATCGAGTAGCCGAGGTTGTTGTTCATCGCCGCGAGGTAGTCGTAGCGGTCCGTGTACGGCAGGTACTGGAGCCACTCGACGCTCTCGCCGATCTTCTCGGCGCAGCGGTGCAGGTAGCCGAGGTGCGGCTGCGCACCGGTCACGAGCTCGCCGTCGGTGCGCACGAGGATGCGCATGACGCCGTGCGTCGCAGGGTGCTGGGGCCCCATGTTGAGCTCCATGTCCTGCGTGCGGATGTCGAGCACGTACTCCTTCTCACCGGACGGCAGCGTGCGCGCCGTGTCGGGCAGGGTCAGCGTGCCTTGAAGCTCTCGGTCCATGGCAATGCGTTCTCGCGCGATTCGTCGGCCTACTCGCAGGAGATCCCGTGGTACTCCTTCGGGAACTCGTAGTCCTTGCGCAGCGGGTAACCGACCCAGTCGTCGGGCAAGAGCATGTTCCGAGGATCGGGGTGCCCGCGGTAGGTGATGCCGAACATCTCCGCCGCTTCGCGCTCGTGCCACTGAGCCGCGCGATAGATCACCGTCGCGGACGGCAGGCTCGGCGACGCTTTCGGCAGGCAGCCCTTGATCGCGAGCCGATGGCGGTGGCGCAGCGAGAGCAGGTTGTAGTTGACCCACAGGTTCGGGTCGGCGGCCGCAGGATCGGTGGCGGAGAGGTCCGCGAGGATCTCGAAGCAAAGCTGCGGGTCGTCGCGACAGACGAGCAAGAAGCGATCGATGCGCTCGGGGTCGACGAGGACGAACGGATCGCCGGCGCGACCGAGGTCGCCCTTCACGTCGAGCTTCTTCGCCCGCGGCTCGTCGATGCCGAGGAATCCCGGAGCCCCCACGGCCGTCAGGCGGTCTGCGATACCCTGGAAGTCCATCAGGCCGTGCGCGCGGGCTTCCGAATGACGGAGGAGTTCTTGATCTTCTCCTGGAGCTTCATGAGGCCTTCGAGCAGGGCCTCCGGGCGCGGTGGGCAGCCCGCGATGTACACGTCGACCGGAACGACTCGGTCGACGCCCTTCACGACGGTGTAGCCGAACTTGTAGTAGGGGCCGCCGCCGGTGGCGCACGCACCCATGGCGATCACGTACTTCGGCGAAGGCATCTGGTCGTACAGACGCTTGATGCGCTCGGCCATCTTGAAGTTGACGGTGCCCGCCACGATCATCAGGTCCGACTGACGCGGCGTGGCGCGGAAGGCGCCGGCGCCGAAGCGATCGATGTCGTGGTGCGCGCAGCCCACCGCCATCATCTCGATCGCGCAGCACGCGAGGCCGAACGTCATCGGCCAGATGCTCATCAACCGGCACCAGTTGAGGAGCCAGTCGACCTTGGTCGTGAGGACGTTCTCCTCGAGGGAGTTCTCGAGCAATCCCATGCGATTCTCCGAGGGCCCGGCTAGGCGGCCTCTTCGGTCTCCTGTGTCTCCTTGGCGCCCTCGGTTGCAGCGTCCTTCAGCTCCTCGAGCTGGCGGACGCTCGGCAGGAAGCGCGCGCGAAGCTCCGGCGGCTGGTAGGCGGGTCCGCTGTAGGAAAGGACCCAGTCCAGATCGCCCTTCGCCCACACGTAGGCCAACCCGAGGAAGAGGATCGCGATGAACACCACGCCTTCGACGAGGGCGAACGCGCCGATGCCCGCCCCGGCGGCGGCACCGGTGTTCGCGAAGGATTCCTTCAGGACGATCGCCCAGGGGAACAGGAAGGCGATCTCGACCGCGAAGATCACGTAGACGAGCGCGACCGTGTAGTAGCGGATGTCGAACTGGATCCAAGCGTCGCCGATCGCCGGCTCGCCGCACTCGTAGGTCTCGAGCCCCTCGGTGACCGTGCGCTTGGGCCGCACGATCGACGCGACGATCAGGTTCGCGAAGACGAACGCGAGCCCGACCGCGGCGAACATCAGGACGTTCAGGTAGTCGAAGTACATGGACGCGGAGCGGTGAGACCGAGCGGGCGGCGGGGCTCGGAGGGCAGCGGAGGACGCAGGTCGGCCCTCGGACGAGGACCGCTCGGAGAGTGATCGCTAATTCCTTTGTACCGAAGGAATTGCAGGGAAGGGTAGGTTCGATCGGCGAGCCCTGTCAAGGCGCGCAGTCGGCTCGTCGATGGGCGCCGAACGTAGGCGCTGCGCGGCTGCCGGGTTCCGTCGCGAGCGGAGCACGCCGCGCCGAGATGCAGGAACGGCGCGACACCGGTATTCGCGGCGGACGTCGTCCTCGCATGCAGCGCAGCGGGTCGCGACCAACGCTCGACGGCTTGGACCTCGAGGAGCAGCCGGCGAAGGGGATCACGGATCCCCTATTCGCATCGCTGCTCTGGGCTCTCGCCCTTCTCGGCCTCCTGCTCGGTGTCGACGCTTGGTCGCCGCCCGACTGGGGTGAGCCCCTGCCCCTGCGTTGGGTGCGAGTCGCGGCCGAGCACCCGATCCGATCCTTCTTGGCGTTCTGGCTCCTCGCCCGTGCGTGCGTGCCGATCGCCGTCCCGATCTCGGCAGCCGACGAAGTGCGCCCCCATCGGGGGCCTGCGACGGGCGTCGGCGAGGGCTTCGGGGAAGGATCCCGGGCCCGCGTCCCGGCCCACCCCGACCCCAGAGAGGGCCTGGCCGAGGGCGATCGCCAGCGGCCGAGCCCGAGGGAGGAGGCGTGAAAGGGGTGGGAAGTTCGCTCTAAATCCTTATGATGCTTGGCTCGAACGATGCTGGGGAAGTTCCGGACCGGGTCCGGAAGGCCATGGGCGGCCTCCATCTTCCTCCGCGTCTTCCTCCGCTACCGCCAGGAGAACCGCCATCGAAACCGGCGCCATGCTTCCCACACGAGACGAGTTGGTTCGCGGTCCGCAGGTCTGTGGCCACCTCGGCATCTGCCTCCTGGTCGAGCCGACGTGCTCGACCCACCGCAGGAACCAATTCCCGTCCCAGGCGGTCGTCATCACGAACGTCGCTCGCCGCATGATCGAGCTCTCGAAGGCCGGCGAGAAGCTCCACCACATCGTGGTGCTCGGGCAGGAGGATCCGACCCTGCACCCCGATTTCCGCGCCATCAGCGAGAACCTGCGCGAGCTGACCAACAAGTGGTTTCCGCGCACGAGCCTGTGCTTGTTGTCGGACTCGAATCAGCTCGACCGGCCGGACGTGCGCATTGCCCTGTCGCTCTACGACAAGCCCATCCTGCGGCTCGAGGCCGGCTCCCAGAAGACCTTCAAGTCCCTCACGAGTTCGAAGGTCCTGGAGTTCAAACAGGTCGTTCTGCAGCTCAGCCGGCTGGAGATCGATCGCCTGATCTTGCAGGCCTGCTTCGTCCAAGGAGCCGCCGACAACTCGACGGACAACGAGCTTCGCTCCTGGATGAAGTACGTGGCGGACGTGCATCCCGCCGCCGTGCAGATCTACACGCTCCCGCGGCCCGACGCGAAGAAGAACTTGAAGCCCGTCACCAAGGGACGTCTTGCGAAGATAGCCGCTCAGGTGAACGAGAAGACGGGCATCCCCTGCGAGGTCTGCGCGGTTTGAGCGCGACGCGCGGGACGGCCGTGGACGCGGCGTGACCGCCCGCGCGGGACCCTGAACCGTGGTCATCGCTCGGCTCGTTTCCGTCTCGAAGTCGTTCGGCGGAATCCAAGCCCTCGACGGCCTCGACCTCGCGGTGCAGGAGGGCGAAGTGTTCGGCTTGCTCGGTCCCAACGGGGCCGGGAAGACGACGGCCGTCCGGATCCTGTGTGGATTGGTAGCACCCGATTCGGGAAAGGCCGAGATCGGGGGCATCGACGTCGCGGTGGATCCCGTGGGAGCGCGGCGTCAGCTCGGCTTCGTCCCGGACGGGGCGCCGCTCTACGCGAACCTCTCTGCGCGACAACACCTCGCCCTCGTCGGTCGGCTGCACGGCTTCCCCGAGGCGAAGCTCGCCTCCGAAACGGACCGTATGCTCACGGCGTTCGGTCTCTCCGAGCGCGGTGACGACCCCATCGGAGGCTTTTCGCACGGGATGCGACAGAAGGCCGCGCTCGCGTGCGCGATCCTCCCCGCGCCGCGGCTGCTCGTCCTCGACGAGCCGTTGACCGGCCTCGACGCCCCCACGACCGCGACGGTGAAGGAGCTCTTGCGGGCCTTCGCCGACCGCGGAGGCGCGGTCCTCTACACCTCGCACCTGCTCGACATCGTGGAGCGCGTGTGCGACCGCATGGCGGTCGTGGAGAAGGGGCGCTTGGTCGCCGAAGGCGACTTGGCCCGCCTGCGCGAACAATCGGGCGAGGGAGGCTCCCTCGAGCGCGTCTTCGCTCGCCTCACGAAGAGCGAAGATCCGGCCGAAGCCGCCCGCAGGATCCTGGGCGTGTGAGTACCGAGCCAGTCCAATTCTTCACCTCACCGCGCAAGGGTGTTGGGGAGCGCAGAGGTCTTGCGCGGTGAGGTGAAGAATTGGACTGGCTCGGTACTCACACGCCGTAGTCGTAGCCCTCGTAGACGCGCAGGACCGGGACCGGCTGGAACCGATCGTCGACGGCCACGAGCGTCACTTGGGCCTCGGTGACGGGGAGGCGTTCCTGCGAGCCGAAGCGCCGCTGCGCCCAGACCGAGACGTTGACCTGGATCGACGTGCGCCCCACGTGCAGGGTTTCGGTGAAGAACGAGACCAGATCTCCGATCAGAACGGGCTGCTTGAACACCACTTGGTTCATGGCCACGGTCACCACCTTGCCCGGATGGTGCTTGTGGGCCTCGATGGCGGCCGCGAGGTCGAGCTCGGAGAGGATGACGCCCCCGAAGATCGTTCCCAGGGCGTTTGCATCGCGCGGCATCATCACCACGCAGATCGAGGGGACTCCCGCGGGAAACCGGGTCTCGTTCATGACTCTCCGAGGGCGCGCAAGGCGTAGGCGCGGACGCGCTCCTCGACGAGGGGCGTTCGGCCGCGGAAAGCGTGATCGGCCCCGTCGATCTCGTCGAGCTCGAGCTCCGGCGAGAGATCCGGGCAGCTCTCGTTCAGATCGGACAGGGTGCCGAAGCCGTCCCGGCTCCCGAAGAGCAGGAGGGCCGGTCCCCTGAGCTCCGCGATCCCGCGGCAGTCGAAGGTGCGGACCGGCAGGGCGACGAGGATCGCGCGGCGGATGCGCTCCTCCCGCAGGGCGAGCGCGCACACGATGCGCGCTCCGAAGGAATAGCCGGCCGCCCACAGGCCGAGCCGCGGGTTCTCCGTGGCGAGCCAATCCAAGGCCGCCGAGGCATCGAGTTCCTCGCCCCCATTGCCGTCGTGCTCTCCCTCGCTCGCATCCACTCCCCGGAAGTTGAAGCGCAGGGTCGCAATCCCGGCATCGCGTAGCGCTGTCGCCACCCGGGAGACGATGGTGTTCCCCATCGTCCCGCCGAACCTCGGATGGGGATGGCACACGATCGCGGCGGCGCGCGGCTCCAAAGAGCTCGGACGGTCGTACAAGGCCTCCAGCAGGCCGGCGGGTCCCGGGATGGCCAGCTTCAGGACCGGCACGTTCGCAAAGTCGGAATCCGCAGGAAAGAGGGTCGCCCGGAGGGTCGCGCTCCGATTCAATCGGTTGGCTCGTGTCCCACACTGGGGGCCCGCGGAAGGGACCCGTCCGCAACCACGCGATGAACAAGTCTCCCTGGATCGCCGACGTCACCCGCGAGACCTTCCAATCGGAGGTGGTCGAGCGCTCCAAGAAGACCCCGGTCCTCGTGGACTTCTGGGCGGAATGGTGCGAGCCCTGCCGGGAGCTCGGTCCGCTGCTCGAGCGGTTGGCCGTCGCGGGCAAGGGGCGCTTCTTCCTCGCGAAGGTGAACGTCGACGTGAGCCCCGAGCTCGCCCAGATGTTCCGGGTCCAAGGGATCCCGATGGTGCTCGGCCTGGCCGACGGTCGGATCGCGGACGGGTTCACGGGCGCCCAGACCGAGGCGTTCCTGCGCGAGTTCATCGATCGCCTGACGCCGCCGACGGACGCCGACGTCGTCGAGGGAGCCAAGGAGCTCGCTTCGGCCGGCGACCTGCCCGGAGCCATCGCTCTCCTGCGCGAGCACGTCGCCGGGAAACCCGACGACCTCGTAGCCCGCGCAACGCTGGCTCAGTACTCCCTCGATGCAGGCGACCTCGTGGGAGCCAAGGCCGCGGTGGAGCCGTCGGAGAACGAGGGTGTCCCCCCGCCCGAGTGGACGGCCGTCCTGCGGCGCATCGAGCTCATGGAGCAGGGCGGCGACGTGAAGGAGCTTCGCGCGCGCGTCGCAGCGAGTCCCGAGGACTTGTCGACCCGGATCGAGTTCGGTCGAGCGCTCGTCGCCGCGAACGAAACCCGCGCCGGACTGGACGAGCTCTTGGGCGTCGTCGAACAGGATCGCGACTTCGGCGAGCAGGCTGCACGCAAGGCCATCCTCGAGGTGTTCGAAGCGCTCGGGGAAGGCAATCCGCTGGTCAGCGAGTACCGCCGCCGGCTCCAGATGGTCCTGTTCTAGCGCGTCATGCTGCCGATCGCCTCGACCCTGCTCGCCCTCGTGCCCGCCGCAGGGAGCGGCGAGTTGCTCGACGTGGTCCAGCTCTTGGGCGGCGAGAAGCTCCAGGGTCGCGTGACGTCTCGCTCGAACCACTGCGTCGTACTCCAGCAGGGCTCACGAGAGCTCGAGATCCCGACGGACGAAATCTCCTCCGTCGACGCACTCGAAGATCGGCTGGCACGGGTCCTCGAGCACCTCGCGGTCGTGCGCGCGGACGACGTCGTGGGTCTCCTGGATCTCGCGAGCGTCTGCGAAGCGCGCGGACTCTCGGGTGAGGCGGACCTGCTCCACATGCGCGTCCTGCTGCAGGATCCCGCGAACGAGCGGGCGAACGAACGCCTCGGGCACCGCCAACGATCTCCGGGCATCTACTCGGTTCCCCACGGCCCGAAATGGATTCGATGGAGCGACCGCCTCGCCGGCGCGAAGGATTGGAACGACGCGTGGGAGCTCGAGACGTCGCACTATCGCCTGCGCACGAACGTGGACCTCCAAGCGGCGTTGAACGCAGCCTTCGACCTCGAGCGCTTCTACCTGTTCTTCTTCACGCTGTTCGGCCGCGAGCTCGGAGCGCACCACGTGCAGGACCGGATGGTCGTGCACCTCCACGGGGATCCCGGCTCGTTCCCGGCCATAGGCTACGGCCGAAGAGCCTATTACGAGTCGGCGATACGTCGACTGGTCGTCGATGCGAAGAGCGTCCTCGTGCGGCCGGCGCTCGTTCACGAAGCGACGCATCAGATCTTGGACGAGACGGCGGCGGGAAGGCGGGCGAGTGACGTGGGAATCCCCGCTTGGTTGTCGGAAGGGCTCGCGGAGTACATGGCGAGCGCGGCCGAAGGTCCCCCGGGCAGCACCTGGTTCCACACCGGAAACGTCTCGGAACTGCACGTTCACGCCCATGCCGGGGCGGCTCGCCCCCTCGACTTGAAGGGCGTGCTGGCGCTCGAGAACGGGGACTTCCTCACCTCGAAGGATGCGGCGCTCTACTACGCGCAGTCCTACACGCTGGTCCAGATGTGCCTGGACGATCCCGACGAGCGCTATCGCGACGGCTTCATGCAGTACATGGCCCAGGCCTATCTCGGAAAGGCGTCGCCGTCGTCGTTCCGCACCCTCGTGGCCAACCAGAACGATTTCGAGGACGAGTGGTCGACCTACGTGCGCTTCCTCGCGTCGAACGGGCGGTAGCGCCGTCTGCGATGCGGCGATCCCTCGTCCTGCTGCGCTCGTATCTCGCGGGCCGAGAGGCCTCGGATTCCTACCTAGCCGCGCTGCTGCTGCCGGCGGTGTCGTCGTCCGCGTTCGCGTTGCTCGTGCGCGACGAGTTGACGAGCTTCGCCTACGCGCTCGTCTTCCTGACGCTGGCCACGCCCTTCGTCGCCATCCCCCTGCTCGGGGAACTCGGCTACTTGTTGCGCAGGGACACTTCCTTCGAATGGGTCGGAGCGCTTCCCCTGACTGAGCGCGAGATCCGGGCCGCCCGCGCGTTGCACCTCGTCGCCGCGCTCTGCGTCCTCGTGTCGGGGCCCCTGCTCCCGGCGGCGCTCCTCGCCCCCGCGGACATGGGAATCGTCCAGCGCCTCGTGCTCGTCGTGTCGGGCTTCGGCCTCGCCCTCGTGCTCGCGGCGTTGCTGCTGCTGCTCCAGGGCCTCTTGGCCGGCCGAGCGGAGAGCCTGTTCGTTCTCCTGCAGACGGGCCTCGTGGCGGGCGTCTTCATCGGGATCGTGCTCGGCGCGCGTCACATCGCGTCCCTGGCTCACCTCCGAGAACTCGACGACTCGAGTCCCCTCGCACTCCTGCCGAGCGCGTGGTTCGCTCGCCCCTTCGGATCGACGGGCGGAATCGGCCTCCCCCTCGGCTGCACCACCCTGGCGCTCGTCATGGTCCTGTTCCTGCCTCGACCCAACGCGCCGCAGCCCTCGCGCCGCCTCGGACTCGCCGAGCGCTTCCTGGTCCCCGCCCGGGCGCTCGCGTCCCGACTGTGGCTGCGAGCGGACGAGCGCGCACCGTTCGATCTCGTGTACGACGCGCTCCCGCGCGAACGCGAGGTGGTGCTGCGCACGTATCCCATGATCGGCATCCCGCTCGCGTTCCTGGTCGCCGCGTCGACCGGTGAAAACCCGGCGCAACGCGAAGGTCTCCTGGCGCTCTTGCTCTTCACCCCGAGCCTCTATCTCCCGATCCTGCTCTCCCACGTCTGCGTATCCGAGTCCGCCGAGGCCCGTTGGATCCTCGGCTCGGCTCCCGTCGCAGCTGGGGCGATCGCGAACGGAGCCGTGAAGGCGCTGGCCGTTCGCTTCCTCTTGCCCCTCTACGCGGTGCTCTTCGTGCTCGCCTGGCACGGGGCCGGCCTCGTCTTCGCGCTGCGCCTCGCGGTTCCCGGCGCGTTGCTCTCGCTGCTCGTATTGCGGCGTCTCTACGCGGGCTTCGCGACGGACCTGCCCCTCTCGGTTCTGCCGGAGCGCGTTCGAGCCCGGCTCGACGCGGGTGGCAACCTGCTCGTGTTGGCGGTCGGACTCACCGTGCTCTCGATCCTGGCCTATCTCCTCCTCGGATTGGGACTCGCACTCCTCTTGTCGCTGGCACTGCTGCTCGTCGAGGTATGGGCGGGGCGTGCGCTGCGGCACCAGTTGGGGTAAGGTCGCGTTCCCGGTGCCTTCGGCGCCGCGCGCACCCCCCATGAACGCATCGACGGAAGTAGCCCGGAGTCCCGGTTTCCTCCACGAACTCTCCCGCAGGCGCTACCGCTACCGCCAACTTTCAGGCATCGCGTTCGGTTGCGTGGTCGTCGCGCTCGCGTCTCCCGTGCGCGGCCTCGTGATCACGGGCGCCGTCTTCGCCGCGATCGGGATGCTCGTTCGGCTGTGGGCTTCCGGCCACGTCAAGAAGGACGCGGTGCTCGCGACGACTGGGCCCTATGCCTTCGTGCGCCACCCGCTGTACGTCGGGAACCACCTGATCGCCATCGGGCTGTGCCTCGCGTCGGGAACGTGGTGGAGCCTTCCCGCGTGGATCGCGCTGGCGCTCTTCTTCTACCCCGCCACGATCCGGCGCGAGGACGCGCGCCTCTCGTCGCGTTTCCCCGAGGAGTGGCGCGCGTGGCGCAGCGGAACGCACGCTCTCATCCCGCGCCTGCGCCCCTACCGGCCGGGGGAGCGGAGCGAGTGGTCCTTCCGCCAGAGCCTCGTCCAGAACGGCGAGCCGATCTACGTCGCCGTCATCACGGCAGCGCTCGGCTACCTCTGGACGCAGGCTCGATAGACTTCGGTACCCCGCCTCGAAGAGCTGCGGTGATCGAACGGGTCGGCTGGCGGATCGGACGAGGACGGTGATGGGCGCGTCCCTGCGCGCGCTGGGCAACGGGGAATTGGCGGGGGAGATTCGCCTCGCGGACGGGTCCAGGTACGTGCGTTCGCGCATGCTGCAGCACGGCTTCTTCGCCGCCACGGGACTCTACTCCGGGCCGCGGGGCACCATCGTCCTCAAGGCCGGCCGCGAGGCGAGCTTCTTCGGCTTGCCGCTCCATTGGCTCGGCCGCTGGCTCGCGAACCGCGAACTCGAGATGTACGCGCGGTGCGCCGGCATCGAGGGCGTTCCGGGCGACGGTGAGCGGATCGACGACACGCGTTTCGTTCGCTCCTACGTCGAAGGACACTCGCTCGAGCGGGGCGAGCGCGTCGACGACGCGTTCTTCCCGCGCTTGGAGTCGCTCGTGGCACAGATCCACGCGCGCGACATGGCGTTCGTCGACCTGCAGAAGTGCGCGAACGTCCTCGTCGACACGAGTGGACGCCCCTGGCTCGTGGACTTCCAGACGGCCTGGCACTGGCCCGCGCGCGAACAACGGCGCGGAGGACAACGACTGATCCCCGATCGGCTCGGACGCTACATCCTGCGTCGCTTCCAGGCCGCGGATCGCTTCCACGTGCTCAAGCATTGGCGTCGCTGCAGACCCGACTCGATCTCGCCGGAGGCGCTCGAGAGCACCCACCATCCGGACAGTTGGACGCGCGCTCACCGCATCGTGCACAACCGCTGGCGCGCCTTGAGACAGAAGCTGCGCGAGCGCCGTGACTCCAAACGCCGGTGACGCCCAGGTCGGAGCTCCACCTCGTTCTCGTGACCGTCCTGGGCCTGTTGCTCTCGCTGTATCGCATTCGCCCGATCCGAGCGCGCTTCAGCGGTTGGCGAGGAATTCGCCCATGTCCGCCGCCAGGGGACATTTCAACTCGACGCGCGCTCCGCTCCTCGGATGCGTCACGACGAGACGGTGGTTGTGCAGCGCGTGGCGCGGTAGCCCGAGCACTCGCGAGTCCTCCTGGGACAACTCGCTCTCCGCTCCGCGCAGGAAGAGACCGTCATCGGCCCCGTAGAGCTTGTCGCCCACGAGCGGGTGGCCGATCGCCTCCATGTGGACACGGATCTGGTGCTGCCTGCCAGTGTGCGGCAAGCAGGAGACGAGCGTGCAGTCCCGATGGCGCCTCACGACCCTCCATGCCGTTCGCGAAGGCATGCCGTCGACCGCGCAGGCCATCTTCAATCGCACGCGGCTCGCGCGCGCTGATGCCAGCGGGATGTCGATCAGCCCGAAGTCCGACTCGGGGTGGCCCCAAACGATCGCGAGGTACTCCTTCTCGACCTCGCGGTCCTCGAACTGTCCCATCAAGATGCGGTGGGATTCGGGATCCTTCCCGCACAAGAGCAGCCCGCTCGTCTCGCGATCCAGGCGATGGCAGAGCTTCACGAAGTGCTCGTTGTCCCCGAAGCGCTCGCGCCACAGCGCGTGGAGCCGCTGGATCATCGTGTCCGTGAGATGGCGGCCGGCAGGATGGACGGCGATACCGGCCGGCTTGTCGACCGCGATCATCGCATCGTCCTCGTAGAGGATCTCGACTTGGTTCAGGGACGGTCGCGGAGCGTGCAGGCGCAGATCCTCGGGGATCTCGACGACGACGCGCGAGCCGTGGTGCAGCTTCCGGCCTGGACGCCGCTCGACGAGCGCTTCACCGCGCCCGTGGGGCATGTCCGGAGTCGAAGCGTCGACGGTGACGTAGCCGTCCTGGATCAGCCGCTGGATCGACGTTCGCGAGCGCCAGTGGAGATAGTGCTGGAGGAACGCGTCCAGCCGGAAGCGGACCTCCTCGGGTCGGAGCTGGAAGTCGCTCGCGCGCACTTCGAGCTCGACCTTGTCCGGGGGCAGGGAGAGGTCGCGATCCCTGGGGAAGAGCCGCATGGGGACCCCAAGCTATCACTCGGTCTCGAAGCCGGCCGAAGCACGCCTCACTGCAGGGAGCGGGGCGGATTGCGCGCTGTCAGGAGCGCTGAGCGCGACGCTGCGAGCGGCGAGAGGCTTTCAAGATGGTCCGGATGCGCTCGCGCCGCTCGCGGCGCCGGCGGTCCGAGCGCTTCTCGTGCCACGTGTGTGCTTTGGCGAGGCGGAAGATGCCCCCGTAATTGCACTGACGTTTGAAGCGCCGCAGGGCGCCTTCGAGCGACTCGTTGGGTCGGACCTGGACCTTGATCGACATGGGCTGCGGTGGCTCGCGACGAACCGGAAGCCGGCGCGGAATGCCTGCCCCCGAATGGAGGCGAGGAGTATAGGGTCGCGGTTTTCGGCGGGTAGCTTTATCTGGAATTCGGCGCGCGCGGCATCCTGACGCCGTGCGCCCCCCCCTCGACGCGCCGGAAGAGCCCACGTCGGGGTCGAGTGCGAGACCCGGCTCGCCGCCGCTCTCTCCCGAGGGCGTGCTCCAGGGTTCGGTCGAGCGCGTCACCTTCCACTCCGAGACTTCGCTCTACACAGTTCTAAAGCTCGTTCCCGAAAGGGGTTGTCGGGGGCCATCGGGGGAGCCCTTGGAGCTCTGGGCGCGGGTCGCGGCGGTGGGTCACACACCGCGACCCGCCGCAGGTTTGCGCGTGCGGCTGCGCGGAGAGTGGAGCCGCCATCCGACGCACGGCGTGCAGTTCGGCTTCGACGTTCTCGAGCACCTGCCTCCGCTCGGGAAGGAGGGCCTCGTTCGCTACCTCTCTTCGAAGGCGTTCCGCGGAGTGGGCAAGGCGCTCGCCGCGCGCATCGTCGAGCGCTTCGGCGACGGAGCGCTCGAGATCATCCGGGACGAGCCGCAGCGGTTGGCCGAGGTCGACGGGCTCCCGACGCGGGTGCGCGACGAGCTCGTGAGCTCCGTGCGGGCGGAGCTGCTCACCCACCGAGCGCTCGCGTTCTTGCTCGACTGCGGTCTCGGTCCCTGGCAGGCGGACGCGGTCCTGCGGCGATTCGGGTCGGATTGCGAACGGCTCGTTCGCGAGAACCCTTACCTGCTCGCGCGTGGAACGCGAGGCATCGGTTTCCTGACGGCGGACAAGGTCGCGCAGCGCTTGGGGTTCGAGGCGGAGAGCAAGGAGCGCCTGGCCGCGGGAATCCTGCACACGCTCGAGCGTGCAGCCGAGGACGGTCACTCGTTGCTCGAAGCCGAGAACCTGCTTCGAAACGCCGCGACCGTGCTCGGCGACGGGATCCCGCGCGAAGGGCTGGAGCTCCGCGCCGACGAGCTCGCTCGCGCCGGCGAGATCGTGATCGAGTCGCACCTGCGAGAGGGAGTGCGGCTCGTTTACCTCCCGATGTACCGCACGTGCGAAGTCGAATTGTCGCGGAATCTCTCCGCCCTCGCGAGCCGTACGGTCGAGCCCCTGGCGCGCTCGGCCGAGCTCCAGGAAGCCGAGCGGCGGAACGCGATCGAATTGCACCCGCTCCAGCGCGATGCCGTCCTCGGACTCCTGCGGTCTCCCGTGGGTCTCCTCACGGGTGGGCCGGGGGTGGGCAAGACCACCATCGTGCGCCTGATCGTGGAGCTGGCCGAGTGGGGCGGCGCCCGCATCGCTCTCGCCTCTCCGACGGGACGGGCAGCCAAGCGCCTGGCCGAGGCGACCGGCCGCGAGGCCACGACGATCCACCGGATGCTCGGCTACGACCACGAGAAACGTGGTTTCCGACACGACGAGAACGCGCCGCTCGAGGCCGATCTGATCGTCGTGGACGAGTTGTCGATGCTCGATCTCGTCCTGGCTCACCATCTGGTGAAAGCCGTACAGCCTCCCACGCGGCTCGTCCTGGTCGGCGATCCCAACCAGCTCCCCGCCGTGGGGGCAGGTTCCGTGCTGGCGGATCTGATCGCGTCGGGAGCTATTCCCTTGTGGCGGCTGACGCAGATCTACCGGCAATCGGGCGAGAGCCTGATCGTCACGAACGCCTACCGCATCCTGTGCGGGGAAATGCCCGAGCTTCCCGAAGGCGGCGAACCGGCCGCCGACTTCTTCTTCTTCCCGGCGCACGACGAGGCGGCGGCTGCCGACCGCTTGGTGGAAGTGGTGACCGAGCGCATTCCGCGGCGCTTCGGGCTCACCTGGATCGACGACGTCCAAGTGCTCGCGCCCATGTATCGCGGGGAGTGCGGCGTCGACTCGCTCAACGACCGACTGCGCGAAGCATTGGGGAGCGGCGGGATCGAGGCGCGTCGCGGCGATCGCGTGTGGCGGGTGGGCGATCGCGTCATTCACACCCGAAACGATTACGACAAGGAAGTCTTCAACGGGGACATGGGCAGGATCGAGAGCATCGCCGAAGATGGGAGCGGGCTCTTCGTCCGCTATCCCGAACGCGAGCTCTTCTACGCATCGGACGAGTTCTCGGATCTCCAGCCGGCCTTCGCGATCACCGTTCACCGCTCGCAGGGCTGCGAGTTCCCGGCCGTCGTCGTACCGCTCGTCATGCGTCATTACCTGATGCTCCAGCGTCACCTCCTCTACACGGCGGTCACGCGCGCGCGTCGGCTCGTCGTCCTCGTCGGAGCTCGGCGAGCACTCGAGCTCGCATTGGCGAACTCCGAGCAGCGCGACCGGGAGTCGGGCTTGGCGGAGCGCTTGCGGAGGCTCGTGGTGGCTCCGGGAGGGAGTTGATCGCCTGGGTCCAGAGGGCCCCGGCGATCCCCGCAAACTTGACAGTCGTGGCTGCCATAAAGGCGCCCGAACGCAGCGGAAGACCCCTTCAAGGCCCTTCGAAGGCGCGGCATCCCCCTTGCCTTCGCGGCCTCGCCCGGGCGCCTCGCGCCCCCGGATCGAAAGGAGAACACCATGCGACGGAATCCCATTGCTCGAGTCGGTTGGAGTCCGCTCGGAAGCCTCTGGCAGCTCCAAGACGAATTCAACCGCGCCTTCGAGGGCGCGCGGGCCCTGCTCCCCGCGCAAGAAGTCCCCGCGCTCAGCGTGTGGTCGAACGACGAAGGTCTCCGGATCACCGCGGAGGTCCCAGGCCTTGGAACCGACGACGTACAGGTCTCGATCGAAGGCGATCGCCTGACGATCTCGGGCACCTTCCCGGGATCCGAGACGGTGGAAGGCTTTCAATCACTCCGCCGCGAGCGCAGGACGGGCGCGTTCACGCGCACGATCGAGCTTCCCTTCCGCGTCGACGCGGAGGGTGTCGACGCCCGTCTCGAGAACGGCGTGCTCGAGTTGCGCGTGCCGCGTGCCGAAGACGAGAAGCCGCGGCGCATCCAAGTCCATACGAGCTGATCATTCGTCGAGAAAGGAACGAGACGTCATGAGCGAGAAAACGAGCAACGACACGGCCGTTGCGGAGCGATGCGTGAGGACTCCGAGGGTCGACATCAAGGAGAACGAAGGCGAGGTCGTCCTCCATGCGGACCTTCCCGGCGTCGCCGCTCGTTCCATCGAAGTCACCCTGGAGCACGACATGCTCGTGGTCCGTGGGGACGTGG
Organism: uncultured Planctomycetaceae bacterium; assembly: GCA_964413535.1. GTDB lineage: Bacteria > Planctomycetota > UBA1135 > UBA1135 > CAYPTB01. The sequence goes on from CAYPTB010000040.1 coordinate 381,534, forward strand.
AACCGATCGCGGCGGAAGGCTATCGATTGCTGCACCGCGAGGGTGGGGCAGAGCGCTTCGAGCGTTCGTTCCGGCTCTCCGGTGACCTCGATCGGGATCGGATCGACGCTTCCTTCGAGAAGGGCGTCCTGCGCCTGACCATCGCGCGCAAGGATCCGAAACGCACCGTCGCGATTCGGACGGCCTGACGCACTCGCGCGAGACGCGGCGAGCCTTCGGCGCTCTCGCGCGACTTCCGTCAGCCCGGAACGTAATCGGGACTCATCTCGCGGCTCGCGACGTAGTCCTCGATCGCTTCCATGCTGCGGGCGTCGGTCGCGGCATCCTCTTGGTATTCGATCCCCAGGTGAATCGCGGGTCCGACGAGCCGACGGTCGCGCACCGAGCCTTTGATCCGCACGGGCTCCGATCCTCCGGGCAGCGAGAACGAGAGCTCGACGCCGGCGCCGCAATCGAAGGCTCCGACTGTGTGGAATGGGATCTCCACGCACAGCCCGCACACCGAGAAGTCCACGAGCTTTCCGTCCACCGAGCCCTTGTCACCCGAGATCCGAGCAGTCGCGGGATCCTCGGGCGTGACGCGCGGGGCTCGACGGCGGTTGAACACCGCTCGCAAGACGAGTGGGATGTCGTTGAAGTTCTCGAAGTCGTCGAATTGGAACCCGTAGCGAATGAACCCATCCGACTTCGCGATCGCCCGCACGGTGGCGCTCGTCTCGAGCTCCTTGGGGCTGCCTGGGACTCGGAAGCTCAACTTCACTTCTTTACCGACGGCGAGCTCCGGGTCGACACCGGCGTAGAACACCAGCGACGCGCCCAGCGAGGAGATGTCGACGAGTCTTCCTTCGACCTCGCCGTTTCCCTTCGCGAGCAGGACGCCACGAAGGTAGTAGGAGTTCGATAGATCGATTCGGTACACGTGCCGCATGGTTCGTACGCGTCCCGGAGAAGGACGACTGAGGAGGGGTGCGGAAGTCGTTTCGCTATCGGCCTCGCTTCGGTCGAGGCTGGAGGATTTCCCGGAAAGCCGCTGTGAGGAGCGAGGCCCGATTGGCGCGCTCGAACTTCAGTCCCCGAGTCCCAGCGTATCGGCGATGAGATCCACGTAGCCGCGCGTCCGAACGGCGCACTCCTCCACGTGAGCAAGGAGATTGCGTCGGGCGTCGACCGGTTGGTCGAGGATGTTGTTGATCCGAGCGAGCGACCGCTCGAGCCTGCCCGGGGCGAGGCTGATCGAGTTGGCGCCGATGCCCAAGCTCGACATCAAGTGCTCCGTGTTCTCGTCCATCGAGATCGACACCACAGGAACCCGCTGCGTGAGACCGAAGGTGAGCCCGTGGCGGCGCATGGAGATGAGCAGCGAGGCGTGTTGGAGGATCGCGAGCGCTTGCCAGATCGAGAGCTCTTCGGCGACGTCTCGACAGCTCGAGCGTTCCTCCATCCTCTCGACGACGTGCTGCGCCATGACGCGATCGTCCTCCTCCTCGATCCCACCGAAGGTCTTCTGGGGAATGAACAGGAGCTGGCAACCCGATGTCCGCACGACTTCATCGAAGAGAGCGGCGATCCTCTCCTCGATCAGCTCTTGGCCAGAGGCTCCGTCACGCCAGGCGTAGCTGCGCAAGTTGACGGCGATCACACGCCGATCGGCATCGAATTCCAGGGCGCGCAACAAGGCGGACGCGTCGTCGAGCCATTCGCTACCCAGCCTTAGCCCGTAGCTCACCTCGCGTTCGAGATAGGGCAGGCCCAGGGTCGGGTCGGGCAGGACGTGTACGCGATCGCGGCCGACGCCCAACTCGACGAGTCTGTCGCGTGATTGGAGCTCGCGCACGGTGACGATGTCGGCGCCTTCCGCGACGTAGCGTAGATGCTCGCGCGCAGTCTCCGAGGCTTCGGAAACGACGCTCATGGCGAACAGCATCACGGGCGTGTTCAGGAAGTGCGCCAAGGTCACGAGCTGCGTGTAGGCGGCGAGATCTCCGCGCATGAAGCTCGCACCGTGATCCACGAACAGTCGTCCCCCTCCGAGCACGAGGATGTCGGCTCCACGAATGGCATCCGCGATGGCGTGCAGGTGCTCGCGGGAGTCGCCCCGGTTGAGTCCGCGGAACCACCTTCCGCGTGACTCCAGAGGGCGCGAGTCATGGAGATCGGCCAGAGTACGGACGCGGTACAGGCGCTCGTAGAGCGGCGACGGATGACGGGACAGGACCGTGATCTCCGTTTCGAAACGCTCGATCAGCCTCTCGCGGAGTACGGCGAGCATGCCTTGATCCGCGAGATTGTGCGTTCCGTAGTCACCTGCGAGGACGACCTTCATCACGCAATCCCGAACCCTCCTTATCGACGACTGGATCTCGGCCCCGCAGGGGAACCGGGTCGAAACGACTTCAGAACATGTCCAAGAGCCCCTGCCCCGCCGTCAGCAGAGTGGTCGGCGTGGACGTGTAATTGGCGTTCGCGGAGAACACGGAGCGCCACAAGAGCCGATCCTTGTCCGCGATGTTACCCAGGCCCGTGATGGCCGCCACGAGCACCCCGTCCGTGTACTCGTCCGGGTCCTGCAGGATCTCGACCAGACGGGGAATCGCGCGGCGGTCACCGGTCATGCCCAGGGCTGCGACGATGGGGCCGCGTGAGGCTTCGCTCCCGGCTACGGCGAGCAGGTCGGCGAGGACGGGGACGCGATCGTCGGCATCGAGCAGCGCGAGAGCTATGGCGATGAGCTCCATCTGTTCGCCGCGGAACTCCGAATCCCTCAAGATCTCGAGCAGTGGCTCGACGGCGTCGTTGTGGCCCACGAGACCCATGGAGAGGGCGACGAGGCCCTTGGCGCCCTCGATGTTGAAGAGCTCCAGCTTCTCTTCCAACGTTTCGAGGCTCTCGATGTCGCGAGCGAGTCCGAGCGCCAGCGAGTAGGCCCCGATGTCGAGCGGAGTACGACAACCCTCGAGCGCCCTCCGCAACTCACCCAGGGGCTCTGGAGGAACGGGGAGCTGCTGGTCGGCCAACTCGCGCATCATGACGCCCAGGGCGAGCGCCGCCCAAGCGCGGATGCGGCTCTCTCCGCGCGGGCCGAGTTGCTGCAGCAGGAAGTCCATCGAGCGGGACGCCGACTCGAAGGAACCCTTCTCGGTTCCCTGGCGCGCCGCAATGCGCCCGAGGGCCATCATGGCATAGCGATCCGACTGCTGGTCGCCGTCGATGGCGAACCGGATGAGCGTGCGGAGGATGTCGCGATCGAGCTCTCCCTCACCCGCGTTCCCGATCTGTCCGAGGGCCAGGACACAGCTCTGCTGGATCTCCATCCGAGCGTCCGAGTAGCGCCCCAGGATCTTCAACATGGGGGCGGCGACTTCCTCGCGCGTCCGTTCGTCCTGTCCACCAAGCAGCCGTGCGATGGCGATGGGAGCGTGCGCGCGCACGAGTTCGTGCCGGTGCCGGAAGTCGCCGAGGAAGTCGACCAGATAACGGAGCTGCCCCAGACGCGACTCCAACGGATCCGGAGGTGGCGGGCGGTTTCCGTTCACGCGACGCGGCCGGGGCTCCCATTCCCTGTTCTCGAGCGGGACGAGGCCGAAGGCGGTCATGCAGGCGACCTCGACATCGCGCGTCGAGAAGTTGGCTCGCTCCAGCACCTCGACGAGCACGCGCAGGATTCGTCTCCGGGCGCCGAAATCGCTCGTTCGATGTCCGATCGCTCCGAGTGAATAAGCGGCGAAGGCGCGCATCGGGTACGGCACCTCGGTCGAATCGACCAGGCGCTGACCGTCGCGGGTGTCCTTCAACAGCTCCGTGAGGACTCCGATGGACTCTTCTTTACCGAGGATTCCGAGCGCGACCACCGCCCGCTCGCGAACCGACTGCGCATCGTGGTCGAGGTAGTCCACGATGATCTCGTCGAACGAGTCCTGCCCCTCGGTCTCGCCCGGCCGGCCGACCTTCGCCAGCGCGAACAGACAGGCCTGGACGATGCCGTTGCTGGGCTCATCGATTCCGTCGTCCTCGAGCTGAGCCAGGATGGCGGGGACGATCTGACCGCGAAGTTCGTAGGCCGAGAGCTTCGTCGGGTCGCGCTCGACGCGCCGCTCCCCCAAGCCGATGAAGAAGTCGCGCCCACCCGTCGTCGGCGCTCCCTTGAAGATGGTCTCGCGCAGGTTCAGGTAGGCGTCCTTGTTGAAGTGCCACCACCAGTGCCAGTCGGGGGTGGGGCCGGGACCGTCACCGGGCTCGGGCAGGCTCTGCTCGGTGCCGGGCCGGAAGACTTGGGCCGAGGCAGGCAACGCGAACGACCCGGCGGCGGAAACGATCAGCGCAGTCGTAACCGCTCGACGAAGACCCTTCGTATTCCAGCTCTCGCTCATCACGCGCATCGACGGCATCCAGACGAACACGCCACGCGTCCAGGTCGATCTCCCGCAGGCCATCACCTTCGTCGACCTCGGCGGCGCGGGCAAGACCACGCGGGGAAGTCCGCTTCGGGCGTGATCCCCCTGGCGATCGATGACGGGGGTAGAGCGTATCGGTTCCCGACCTCTCCGGTCGAATCGGCTACATTGCTCGGCCTGCCGTGAATCGAACAGCACTCTCCCACAAGGTGCACCGCGAGCCCGCGGAGCAGGACGTCGACTAGCCGTGCAGCTCTACTATGCCGCGGCTTGCCAGGTAGACCAACCGAACCCCGCGCGCCGGCAGGACATCGCCAAGAACACGGCGCACATGCTCTCGATGCTCGAGAGCGCGGTGGTCGGCTATCGGCCCTTCCACGACGTGAAGCTCGTCGTCTTCCCCGAGTTCGCGTTCTCGGCTCCCGTCTACGCAACGGCGGAAGAGTTGCTGGAGAAGCTCGCGATCGAAGTGCCGAACGAACACACCGACGCCTTCGCGCGGAAGGCGCGCGAGCTCGGCGTACACGTACAGACGGGGAGCATGCTGGAGGTCGATCCGCGCTGGCCCGACACGGTGTTCAACACCACGTGTCTGATCGGACCCGATGGCTTGCTCGCGAAGTACCGCAAGGTGAACCCGTGGATCCCCTGGGAAGTCCACGCCAGCCCGCACGACATCCCCGACTATCCCGACGATCCGCTCCCGGTCACCGTAACGGAGCTCGGGAACCTCGCGGTGGCGACCTGTTACGACTGGCTCTTCCCCGAAGTGCTGCGCGAGCTCGCTCTGAAGGGCGCCGAGGTGCTCGTGCGCATCTCCGCGTACATGGATCCGTGGGGAGCCACGCCGCCGACGGATTGGTGGACGGTGGTGAACCGCTGTCGCGCGATCGAGAACACGGCCATCGTCGTCGCGGCGAACCAAGGCGCCTCGCTCTCGCACTACCCCCCGTTCTCGTGGCCGGGGGGAAGCATGCTCGTCGACTACGACGGTCGGATCCTCGCCGAAGCGCCTCCGGGACCCGGCGAACGCATCGTCGTCGGTCCGGTGCACCTCGCCGCCCTGCGCGCCGAACGACGGCGCCGCATCGGTCATGCGATGCTCGCTCATCTGCGCACGGAGCTGTTTCCTCGACAGCACGAGGCCGTCTATCCGGGCGCGCGCTCGGCCTCGGAGCGGAACGTCGAATCGCAGGAAAGGCTGATCGAAGATGCCAAGCGCTCGCTCGGTCTCTGAAGGATCGTCGCCTCGGGGCGAGCGACACCCGGAAAAGCCTTCCAGGGGGCCGTCGACCCGAATTCTCCGCGACTTCGGTCCAGTTCGAAAGAGACGCCCACGGCACCACATCCAGGACCGATTCCCGACCGATAGTCATGGACGTTCGGTACGTCCCATGCATCTCACGCGCCACACGGATTTCGCGCTACGGGTGCTCTACTACCTCGGGCTCCATCCGGATCGCCGCGTTTCCATCGGCGAAATCAGCTCGGCCTTCGGCGCCTCGCGCAACCACCTCGTCAAGGTCGTGCAGCACTTGTCACGCGAGGGCTGGGTGAAGACGACGCGCGGACGCAGTGGAGGCGTTTCCCTGGCCGTCGCGCCGCACGACATCCCGATCGGGCGCGTCGTCGCTCGCGTGGAACCCGACTTCCGGCTGGTCGAGTGCTTCGATCCGGAATCGAACACCTGCCCCATCGCGGCCATCTGCGGGGTGCAGGGAATCATCGAGAAGGCCCTCACGGCCTTCTTCGAAGAGCTCGATCGTTACACGCTGGCGGACGTTCTGATCGACCGCGAGACGCTCCTCGGCGCTCTGAACGGTCACGGTTCGAGGAAGGGGCCGACTCGAGGTTCACCCGAGCCGGGCGATCTTGGGTAGCGATCGGAGTTCGCGACGGTCGACGCCCGCTGCGGAAGCTCCTCGAGGTCCCCGGGTCGAGCACTTGGCCTGCGACTTTCCCGGTAGTCCCCTCGGACCGAGCAGGAGCGCGGTGATCGAGGGCATGCGACGTGCCTTCTGGCTCGCGCGGCGGGAGAAGGGCGCGCTCTCCACACTCGTCGTCGTCGTCGAGAACGCGAAAGCGCTCGGCGCTGCTCTGGGCGAGCGCGCGCCGGAACAGGCGCGCAACGCAGTGGCCGGCTGGCTCCTGGAAGGGCTCGAGGGCCCGGAGGTGCACGGCTTCGCAGAAGGGGACCGCATCGTCCTCTTCCTGCCGGGAACGCCCGTCCCGGGCGCCGAGGCGCTCGCGCGTCACGTCATCGCACACGGAAGAAAGCGCGGGATCGTCGTCGACGAACAGGCGGCTCCCGTTCGTATCAGCGCCGGAGTCGCCGACGGTACGGAACCGGTGGTTCGCTACGTCGAGACGCTCGTGGAAGTCGCGCTGGAAGGAGCCTTGGTGGCTGCTTCGGGCGGCGGCAACCGCTGCGTGCACACGGAGGTCTACGACATCGTGCAAGTCCGGCTCGACCGCGAGTTGCCGGACGAAGCGAAGCGCGTTCCTCCCCTCGAGAAGATCGTGATCCGGGAAGCTGAGACCCCGAGCTCTTCGCTTCCATCACCGGAGAAGAACGGCGAGGCTCCGAGCGCGAGTCCTTTCGATCTCGCCCTTCCCGACGAGGTCGTGCGCGAGGTCGAGTCGCAACTCTCTCAGGCCGTCGCGGCGTCGCACGACATACCCGCTCGCAGGATGCTCGTCGACCTGGCCGTTTCCCACGCTCGCCGCGAGTGGGAGGAAGCTTCCTCGCGACTGACGACGAAGCACTCCCGCGAGATGGAGCTCCTGGAACGCCGCATCGCGAAACTGAGCGAGGCCCTGGAGGGCGCGCGCGAGAGGCTCGAGGAAGTCGAGCGTTCCGGAGCCTCGGATGCGGGCACGTCCTCCGCTTTCCGTAGCGTCCAGGGGCTGTCTCGTCAGGAAGAGAACTACGAGCTCAAGCGGGAGCTCATGGGAATGATCTTCAAGGCCAACCTGGAGCTCTACCGAGAGCTCGGCCGCACCTGACTCTCTACGTCGCGCACGACGCACGCGAGTCGGCCTATCGATCTTCCCCTGCGCGAGGATCGTCGAAGTAATCGCGTCCGAGGAGGGACGGCGGCAGGCAGGTCATCTCCCCGACGGCCGAAGGATCGTCGTGGGCGTAGCGATAGCCCTTGCCGTAGCCGACCTCGCGCATGAGCCCGGTCGGCGCGTTGCGCAGGTGCAGTGGGACGGGCTCCGCCGCCGTGCGTTCGACGTCCTCCGCCGCCCGGCCGTAAGCGCGATACACGGCGTTGCTCTTTGGAGCTCGCGCGAGGTAGACCGCGGCCTGCACGAGTGCGAGTTCGCCCTCGGGATCGCCCAGTCTTCGCCATGCGTCGTCGGCGTCCAGTGCGATCCGCAGCGCGCGCGGATCGGCGATCCCCACGTCCTCGACGGCCATCCGGATCAGACGACGCAGCAGGAACCGGCGGTCTTCTCCGGAACGGAGCATGCGCGTGATCCAATAGACGCTCGCGCTCGCATCGGAATTGCGCACGCTCTTGTGGAGCGCTGAGATCAGGTTGTAGTGCTCCTCGCCGCTCTTGTCGTATGCGAGCTGCTTCTTCTGCACGGCTTCGGCGAGGAGCGCAGGATCGATCTCCCCTCCGAATGGAGGCAAGAAGCTCGCCGCGGTCTCGAGCAACAAGAGCGCGCGGCGCGCATCCCCGTCGGCGGCATTCGCGATGCCGCGCAGGATCCCTTCCTCCGCTCGGACCTTCCGGGCGAGTCCTCGTTCGTCCACGAGGGCGCGGCGCAGGATGGCGATCAGGTCATCGGGCTCGAGGGGCTGCAAGACCAGCGTGCGCGAGCGCGAGAGCAGCGGACTCACGACCTCGAACGAAGGGTTCTCGGTCGTCGCGCCGATGAGCAGGATGTCGCCGCGCTCGACGTACGGCAGGAATGCGTCCTGCTGCGCCTTGTTGAAGCGATGGATCTCGTCGACGAAGAGCAGCGTGCGGCGACCCGTCCGACGCGTGAGCTCCTCCGCCTCCGCCATCACCGCGCGGACTTCCTTGATGCCCGAGATCACGGCCGAGAACGGGACGAAGCGCATGCCGCTCTCGGCGGCGATCAGGCGCGCGAGTGTCGTCTTGCCCGAGCCTGGCGGCCCCCACAGGATCAGGCTCTGCTGCAGCTCCCGCGCGAGGAGCCGCCGCAGGATCTTGTCGTCCCCCACGAGCTGGTTCTGGCCGACGAACTCAGCGAAGCTCTTCGGACGCATGCGTTCCGCGAGCGGAGCGGCCGGAGGCCCCGGATCGAGGGGATCCGCCGCCCGGCCCGCGCGAAGCTCGTCATCGGGCTCGCCGAACAGATCCACGCTCACGCCAGTTCCTCTCGCCAGCGTCCGGCGGCGAAGAGCAGGATGGACGCCGCAACCGCAACGTTCAGCGAATCCACGGAGGCCCGCATCGGGATCGTGACGCTCGCGAACGCTTCCGCTTCGGCGGGGATCTCCCCGGTCTCCGACGCGATCCACAGCGCGAGCGGTCCCGACCAGTCGAAGTCGCAAAAGCTCGCTCCACCGCGGGTTGCCGCGCGGACCTGTCTCAGTCCGACGAGAGCGAGTTCCCGAGCGACGTCGCCTGCGAGCATGCGGTCGATCACCGGCAGCCTCAGCAGCGCTCCCATCGATCCGCGCAGAGCCTTCGGGTTCCACGGACTCGCGCAACCCTCGAGCGCCACGAGGGCCGTCGCCCCGGCCGCCTCGGCCGAGCGCGCGAGCGCCCCCAGGTTCCCCGGATCGGAGACGCCGGCGGCGACGAGCACCAAGGTTCGCGGAAGGACCTCGAGCTCGGCCAGCTCGCGGCGTTTCGGCCGCGCGGCCACGGCGAGCGAACCGGGAGCGGTCGTGAGCCCGCTCTCGCGGCGCAGCAGGCTGGAGTCGACGAAGCGCAACGGAAGGCGGGCTTCGGCCCACGACGAAGGAACCTCGGCGCGCTCTTCATCGACGAACAAGGACTCGATCCGAACACCCGCGCGCAACGCATCCTCGATCAACCGATCGCCTTCGAGAACGATGTGATCGCGGTCCTTTCCTGCCAGAACCGCTCCAACGCGTTTCCAAGCGGGGTTCGCGGCGGAGCGAATGGTGGACGGTTCGTCCATCGCGATTTGTTATAGCACGCCTCGATTCCGCGCTCGGCGACCCGACGCGGGCGAACGGAAGTGAAATGAGCGAGTTCCGCACCGGACGCGTCGTTCGCGGCGACGCGAAGGTCTACCACGTCGATCTGGGCGGGAAGGTAGTCGCGTGCGCACCGCGCGGGAAGCTCTTCGAGGAACACTCGAACGAGAAGAACCCGATCGCGGTCGGAGACTTCGTCCGCGTGAGCCTGGACGGCAACCCGCCCGGCATCGAAGAAGTCCTGCCGCGCGACAACTGGCTCCCGCGCATCGCGTCGTCCCACGATCCGCGCGCGCAGGTCCTGTTCTCGAACGTCGACCAGTTGTTCGTCATGGGCTCGGTCGAGAAGCCCCGGCTCTCCACGAACCGTACCGATCGCATCCTCGCCGCCTGCGCCTACTACGAGATCCCCGCGCGCCTGATCCTGAACAAGGTCGATCTCGTCGACCCAGTGGCAGTAGAGGAGCTGCGAGCGATCTACGAACTGGTAGGCGTCGAAGTCCTCGCCACGAGTGCGACGACCGGGATCGGCGTGGACGCGGTCGCCCAGCTCCTGCGCGGGAAGGTGACGGTCCTGTACGGCGCCTCCGGCGCCGGCAAGTCCACGCTCGTCAACGCGATCCAGCCCGACCTGAAGCTCAAGATCGGCAAGATCAGCAAGTACTGGGATTCGGGCAAGCACACGACCACGTTCTCCCAGTTCCACAAGCTCGACGCCGTCGACGGTTGGATCGTCGACACGCCGGGGATCCGCAGCTTCAGGCTGTACGGCATCAACAAGGCCGAGCTGCGCGGCCTGTTCCCCGAGTTCGCTCCGCTGCAGTCGAAGTGCCGCTTCCCCAACTGCTCGCACGACCACGAGCCGGATTGCGCGGTGTACGACGCAGTCGAACGCGGCGAGATCGCGATCTCGCGCTATCAGAGTTACGTCCAGATCCTGGACGAGCTCGAGCACCCTCCGGAGGACGACTCGACGGTCGATCCCTCGGGCGAGGGCGGCGCACCGCTCACGTGACGGCGAGCTTGTAGACCCACGACAATCCGAGCGCCGCGCCGAGGGCGATCCAGCCAGGCGTGAGGCGCTCGCGGCGCAGCAGCACGTGCAAGTCGCGCCCCTCTAGGTGTCGGACGATGCTCCAGATCGAGAAGGACAGCCCCAGCAGCACGGCGAGCGTCCCGAACGGTTGCGTCGCGAGGGAATCCAAGAACCGTCCGCGGACGGCGAGCGCGACCGACGTGGTCACGCCGCAGCCCGGACAGGGGATTCCGAAGAGCGCCATGCTCCTGCACGGCCACAGACCGAGTTGCTCGTGGGTTCCGAAGCCGCGCGGGTCGGGATCCAGGAAGACGCGCGCGGCAACCAGGCCGAGCGGGAACGCGAGCCCGAGCGCGAAGCAGAGCCAGTGCTCCGGAGAGCGCGCGGCGGCGTTCGTCGAGCCCGTGCGGGAACCCTCGTCGCGGTGAGGCGCGTCCACGCTCCCCATCATGGCGGTCAGTACGGTGCCGCGACAAACAACAACGGATTCGCCGGCCAACGTTCTGGAACCCGTCTCATCGCGGCCGGCGAATCCGTTGTTGTTTGTCGCGGCACCGTACCTTCCTTCCGTCCTCAGCGCTCGAGCACGGCGACGACGGGCAGGTGATCGGAGAGGT